>NZ_JBITIO010000007.1:0-523175 GCF_044459065.1 Nonomuraea sp. NPDC050394
GTGGCTGACACCCTCCGCCAGCGCCTCCACGACGCCCTCGCCGCCGCCCTCGGCCGATGCACAGCCTGCGACACCCTCGCCGACCGCTGCATCTGGGGCCCGTTCGGCACCGCCGGCGCCCTCAACCGGCTCGTCGACGCCGCCCTCGACGTACGCGACACCGAGCTGGAGACCGCGCAGCATGACGTGCTCACGGCCACCGTGGAGGCCGTCCACGCGGAGGCGCAGGCCGCCGAGCAGCTCGCCGCAGCCCAGGCGCGTGCCGACCAGGCCGAGGCCGCCAACGCCCGCGCTCGCGCCCGCCTCGATGAGCTGATCGAGATGGGGTTCGGCGCGGTCGGCCGGACCCTCCGCGAGCTTCGCGCCATCCTGGGCAGGGAGCCGTGATGCGCCTCTTCCACCGTCACCAGTGGATCACCATCGAAGCCGTCGGCCGCGTCCTCACCCAACGCTGCCCGACCTGCCTCAAGACCCGCATCCGGATCGCCTCATGACCCCCGAACAGGCCGCATGGGTCCGCGAACACGCCTGGACCGACCGCATGCGCAACGTCGAAACCACCACCTGGCCCGGCCACTACACCCAATGCGCCTGCCACCGGCCTGCCTGCCACCCCTGCACCCACAACCAGCACAACCGATGCACCCGCGGCCCCCGCCAATCGCGCGAGGGGATGATCGCCGACCGGACCGGCGTCCACCCCGCATGCTTCGCCCAGCCGTACCAGCACGTCACCATCGACGGCCCACCGCGGCCGACACCAGTCGCCCAGGTGTGGCTCGCGGACCGCGTATGCCGCTGGTCGTGTCCCTGCGCCTGCCCTCAGCCGGCGCCAGCCGTACCGCGTTACGAGCTGGTGCCGCTGTTCGACCTCACCACCGCCTGACCACCCTCTCGGAGCTGCCCCGTGACCAACGTCGTCGAGACCCTCGACTGGCTCATCGCCTACTGGCCCGACCTCCTCGACGCCCGCCTCCCCATGGCCACACCACGCCCCTGGCAGCAGAGCGAGGTGTCCGCCACCGTGCGCGCCGAGCGTGACGCCCAAGCCCGCGTAGAGCGGATCGAGCGCAGCACCTTCGGCCTCGGCCAGTCACCCGCGCCCGTCGACGTCAGCGTCCTCCAGACCGCCCTGGATGTCATGGTGCGCGCCGACGACCTCGCCGCCGAACTCACCGAGTGGTCCATCGCCCCGCCGCCGGCCCCGCCCGCCCACGGCCAGCTCGACGCCCGGCCGTACCTCGAGCACATTCGCGCCCTCCTACTCGAGGAACAGCGCGACCTCGAGGACGAGCCCGGCCCCTGGGCAGCCCTCGCCGAACCCACGCTGACCCGCATGTACGAGCAGGTCGCCCGCTGCCTGGCCATGCTCTACACCGGCCAGACCGTCCGCGTCGTCTGCCCCTGGTGCCACGGCGTCGACGTCGAGCATCCGGCCGGCGGCGCGTGGACGTGGCGCGTCGTCGAACTGCCCGGTGGCCAGGTCGCCATCATCTGCACGGGCGTGTGCGAGCCCCCGCTACGCGAGGTCGGCACATGGTGGGGCGGTCAGCCGTGCTGGCCGCTGAGGGACTGGGAGAAGTTGGCGAAACTCCTGTAGCACACGGGACAGAACGAGATCATTGGTGCATGAGCGTTTTGGCCACCGCAGCTTCCGAGCCCGATTGGTTCGCACGCGGCCTAGGAGCTGCAGGTCTAGCAGTGTCAGTGATCGGACAGCTCCTCACCTGGCGGACGTTCAGGCGAGGCGGATACAAGATCAAGGTGAAGGCGTCGGTTTCCGTTGAGGACCTGGAGAAATACCCGGAGCCCGGTTTCATCCGCAAGACGTACGTGAACGTGATCGTGAGCAACCACCGCGCGGGCGAAGTGCAGGTCGTGGGGTTCCACGGCGACGACAGCTTGAACCCCGTGCGCGAAATCGGCCTATTCGGCGATCTTCCACACACGCTAAAGGGCATTTCTCAGGAGCGGTGGCGCACTAGCGGAACCGAGGAACCCGCTGATCCGGCCCAAGGCAGCCGGGGCCGAATTGGTGCGGAACTGGCCAATGGACGAATCATCTGGAGTAACTGGTTCGAGATGGGTCCGAAGGCTGCAGAGCAGGTCCTCGCACCTCGCCTCTGACCTGGCTTGACACACGACCTGTGGATAACCCATGATCGAGGCGTCTTCCGCATGCCCGAAGACCTGGCAAGCCCCGCCTGAGTGCGGGGCTTCTCGCGTTCGTAGCGGATGACCATGCCCCCCACCACCAACCTGGCCGTGACCGGGATCAACCATCACCATCCCTGAAACGGCCAGAGGCGGATCTGATCACAGTTACGCCTCACCGTCAGGCTGATCCGACGGCCGGCGGCGGCCAACATCCAGCTTCCCCGAGGGAAACTGCTTGTCCTGCTGGAGACTGACTCGCAAAAGCCCCAACAAGGAGTACTCCGCTTTCAGACTCGAAAGCTCTCTGCGCACCGCACGAATGCGTCGAAGCCGACCATAGTGATCCCGAACCCAACGGCGCCCCAAGGCATCCCTAAAAGTCAACTCTGGCAATCCTGTCAGCTCCGTGACCCAGTGGAGCTCCATAGACGACATGAGGCCAGGCGAGAACTCCAGCCCGCGCGTAAAGGTCCTTGACACTGGCGCACCTTTAACCATCGCTTCCGCGGTCGTCGCTGCGGGGAGTTCTCGCAGAGCCAGCGGCCCGTCGCCCTCGGAGACCCTAACGGCAATCTCAAAGATGCTGGCGTCACTCCGATTGGCCACATATAGCTTCTGCCGACCCTCGTCGGCTTCCTCCACCCACGCTGCCACGCGGCTCGCTTGGTCCCGCTCCCTCTCAAGAACGCTACGTCGGTAGACCAGAGCAGCAACCACGGCAGATGTGCCAGCCATCACGGAGCCTATGTACTCCGGCACTCGGCCCCATTCCAGGTCAAGCCATCCAGGCATCCTGGGTCCTCCTCGGTCGCCTATGAGGCATATCTCCGACGATCAGACCCATGTTGCGCTGAAGGCCAGGTCAATATGAGCCAGCCTGGCCACAGAGCGGGGCTTTCGCGCGATCCCGGGGGTGGTGCTCATGTCCTCCCCGCCCCTCACCGACGACGAACGCACCCAGATCCGCCAGCTGCACGCCCAGGACCTCGGCTGCAACGCCATCGCCAAGCAGCTCGGCCGCGACCGCTCCACCATCAGCCGCGCCGCCGCCGCCATGGGCATCACCTTCGACCGCAAGCAGACCCGGCAGGCTACCGAAGCCCGCGCCGCCGACAACGCCGCCAGGCGCGCCCAGCTCGCCTCCGACCTCCTCGCCGACGCCGCACGCCTCCGCAAGCAGCTCTGGGAGCCCTGCACCATCCACTCGTTCGGCGGCCGGGACAACGTGTACAACGAGCACCCCGTCGACGAGCCGCCGTTCCGCGACAAGCGCGACATCATGTCCACCGTCGGCGTGGCCGTCGAGAAGGCCCTGAGGCTGACCGACTACGACGCCAACAGCGGTGCCAGCGAGGCGCGCTCGATGCTCAGCGCGATCGCCGAGGCGCTGGAAGTCGCCGCA
The DNA here is from genome assembly GCF_044459065.1 of Nonomuraea sp. NPDC050394. Taxonomy (NCBI): domain Bacteria; kingdom Bacillati; phylum Actinomycetota; class Actinomycetes; order Streptosporangiales; family Streptosporangiaceae; genus Nonomuraea; species Nonomuraea sp. NPDC050394. Next base: position 3,560 of record NZ_JBITIO010000007.1, read on the forward strand.
GCCAACCTGCCGGACGAGGAGGCGTGAACCTCGACGCCCTCGGCCGCGTACTCTCCCCCAAGCAGCTCCGTTCGATCGTGGGCGCGCTGGCCACGCCTCAGATCGCCCTGTGGGCCGGCGCCGTGTCGAGCGGGAAGACCATCGCCAGCCTGCTCGCGTTCCTGATCGCGGTCATCCGCGCCCCCGACCACGGCCTCATCGTCATCGTGGGCCGCACCCTGCAGACGATCGAGCGCAACATCATCGACCCTCTCCAGGCCAGCGTGCTGTTCGGCTTCCTGGCCGGCCAGGTCCACCACACCCAGGGCTCCACCACGGCGGTCATCCTCGGCCGCACCGTCCACCTCGTCGGCGCCTCCGATGCGAAGGCTGAGGGCAGGATCCGGGGTGCGACGATCGCGCTCGCGTACGTGGACGAGGCGACGCTGCTGCCGCAGGGCTTCTGGATGATGCTGCTCTCGCGCCTGCGCGTGCCCGGGGCAAAGCTGCTGGCGACGACGAACCCGGACGGGCCGGCGCACTGGCTCCGCACCGACTTCCTCCTCCGCGGCACCGCAGTCGGCGTGAGGAGCTGGCACTTCACCCTCCGCGACAACCCGTCGTTGGAGCAGTCGTACATCGACCTGCTCATGGCCCAGTACGTCGGCCTGTGGCGGCGCCGGTTCATCGAGGGCGAATGGTGTCTGGCGGCCGGGGCGATCTACGACATGTGGGACCCGGCCAAGCACGTTGTGCGCGAGGTGCCGCCCATCACCCAGTGGATCAGTGCGGCGGCCGACTACGGGACGACGAACCCGTTCCATGCCGGGCGCCTGGGCCTGGGCGCCGATCAGCGGCTGTACCTCACGCACGAATGGCGCTACGACAGCAAGCGCGAGTACCGGCAGCTCACCGACGTCGAGTACTCGTCGCGGTTCCGGGCCTGGCTGGACGCGACGGGCGGCCGGCCGCCGTACACCGTCATCGACCCGAGCGCGGCCAGCTTCCGGGCGCAGCTTCACGAGGACGGGCTCACATCGACGCTCGGCGACAACGAGGTCCTGCCGGGCATCATGACCGTCGCGTCGCTGCTGGCCACGGACCGCCTGAAGATCGCCGCGTCCTGCCCGGAGATCATCAACGAGTTCCCGGGCTACTCCTGGGACGAGGACAAGGCCGAGCAGGGCGAGGACGTCCCCGTCAAGGTCGCCGACCATGGCCTCGACATGATCCGGTACGGCATCCACACCACCCGGCAGATCTGGCGCCACCAGCTATGCAAGCCAACAATAGACGCATACTAGAATGGTGGTTTAGTATCGCTATTTAATCGAGCAGGAGATTTCAGAAATGAACATACTGCAGGTAGGGATGAGGATGTCACCCCCAACCTGCAGACTCTCCCTCCTAGGTGCATGTAACCTTGTGCCAAGGCCCCACATCAATTTTCCAGCCCGTGGGCCCCTCGTCAGATATACGCGGATAGCGCAATGTCGCGTAGACGCGATACGAGTGCGTACCCTCTTTGCAGGATGTTCGCGCCGAGACCGTAATATTCCCTCGTTGCGGAACCTCGACCCAATCGCTAGTTACCCGCGTTCTAGGATTACATCCCCAGAACCCACATACCTTGCGCTGGATCTCGATCTGGGCCATGGTCCCACAGGGAGCCGTGAACGAATCGACCTTCGCTTCGCCGTTCACCCACGGCAAGGATGTGGTCATCGCCTGGGCTTTGATGTTGAAGTGGCTCCCGAGGAATACAGGCGTTACGGGATCACACAAGGGCTTAGCTGCAGCGCCTGCGGGGTTTACGAAGAGCGCGAGCAGCAGCACCGCCCCTCCCGTCGGCGCGAGGAGCTTTCGAATGCCAGCCATTTCCCTCCCATGGCACTAGGCTGGTGAAAGCAAAACATTCGGGATGCCCCTATCCCCAGACATCTCTCAGAATGTCTCACTTGACCTTTATATACATACCATGGCAGCCGCTTGCTTGATTACACCGCGTAGCCACAGAAGGCTTACCTTCCTGGTTGCGCAAACGCGGCAAACTTCACAGTTTGCCCTATTGGCAACCTAGCCCCCAATTCGTCCTCCTGCCGACAGACAGGCTCGGAACTCACATAAGCACTGGCGCGGGCATGAGCTACGCGAATGGTGCACATACAGAGCGGCGACAACTTTCTGAAGGGGTCCGATGGGTCTCCCCACCGGCGGCGTCTGGCCGCCCCGACACCTCCAGCCCATCTACCAGCACTACAACACGCTCGACGCCTGGTACGTGGGCGACGCCGACCGCCTCGCCGCCCTCTACGGCGACCCCACCGCCGCCGGCCTCCCCACCAACAGGCCCTCCCAGCACCGCGGCGGCGTCGTCGGCGCCGTCGCCCGCTGGTTCTGGGGCGAACCCACCCCCTCAGGCCAGAAACGCGCCAAGGTCCACCTCCCTGCCGCCTCCGACCTGGCCACCATGGGCGCGACCCTCCTCTACTCCGAACCCCCCACCATCACCTGCGAGAACCCGCAGACGCAGGCGCGAATCGACGAGATGCTCCCTCAGCTGCAGGCGACCCTGTTGGAAGGCGCGGAGGTTGGCGGCGCTCTCGGCTCCCACTACCTGCGCAGCGTGTGGGACAGCAGCGTCGCCGAGAAGCCGTGGATCGCCGCCGTCCACGCCGACGCGGCCGTGCCCGAGTGGCGGCACGGCCGCCTCTACGCGGCGACGTTCTGGCGGATCGTCGAGCAGGACGACAACGACTGTCTCATCCATCTGGAGCGGCACGAGCCGGGCTACATCCTCAACGGCCTCTACCGCGGCGGCCCCGGCAACCTGGGCGACCAGATCTCGCTCACCGCCCATCCCGAGACCGCCAAGCTCCCGCCCTCCACCTCGACGAACCTGCCGCGCTGTACGGCTGTCCACGTCCCGAACATGCGCCCGCAACGCATGTGGCGGAACTACCCGGCCGGCGCCCCGCTCGGCCGCTCCGACTTCGACGGCCCGATCATGGGGCTGATGGATCAGCTCGACCAGACCTGGACGTCGTGGATGCGTGACATCCGCAACGGGCTGGGCCGCATCCACGTCCCCTCCTCCTACCTCCAGAACCTCGGCCCCGGCCAGGGCGCCTACTTCGACCCGAACCGCGAGATCTACGAGGCAATGAACGTCCTCGGCGGCGACGACCGCATGGAGATCACCGCGACGCAGTTCGAGATCCGGGTAGCCGAGCACAAGGAGACCCAGGCCGAACTCCTGGAGGCGATCCTCCGATCGTCCGGCTACTCGGCCCAGTCGTTCGGGTTGCGGGGTGAGGTCGCAGTGACCGCAACCGAAGTGTCGGCGAAGGAACGCCGCAGCCTGACGACGCGCGGCGTGAAGGGCCTGTACTCCGTTCCCGAGATCGCGTTCATGGTCGAGATGCACCTCGCTCTGGAAGCCGAGCTCTTCGGGAGTGGCGTCACGCCCGAGCGGCCGACCTTCGTGCTCGCAGACAGCGTGTCCCCGGACATGCTGCAGCTAGCCCAGGTCGCCGAACTGTGGCGGCGCGCCGAAGCCGCCTCTGACGAGACCCTCGTCCAGATGTTGCATCCGGACTGGGACGACAAGCAGGTGAAGGACGAGGTCAAACTCATCGGGGACGCGCGGCCGGATCCGCTCGCCGACCTCGGCGCGTTCGGCCAACTGCCCGCTGAGAACAGCGAAGGCGAGGACGAACTGACAAATGCCGAGCAATGATGATGCGTAACCTATTCGTTTACTCTTGGCATCATGCTCAGGATTGTCGAGGCCCAAGACAGAAAGCAGCTCTTGGAGTTCATGTACGAGCTTCTGCGCATACCTCTCCCCGGACCAACGAACGGGCCAGCGGTCGACATGCCGAACGGCTGGAGGTCACGCACGGCCACGTTTGCCCGACGAGGCCGCAAGGAGTAACACGTGGGGGTGGTCACGTTGGCCACCCCGACCGTCGACGACCTCGTTCGCACACTGCTCGACCTGTACACGGGCGTCGAGCAGCGGCTGGCCCGCGACATCGCCACCTCGCTGCGCGCGGGCATCGACAGCCCGGACTGGGCGGCCGACAAGCTCCGCGAACTCACCACGCTGCGGCGCCGCATCGAGGTCATCCTCGACAAACTCGGCACTGACTCCGACAACCGGGTACGGCAGGCCATCGCCCTCGCGGCGCAGCGCGGCGGCCAGCAAGCCCTGCGCGAACTCCAGATCCAGGCCGACGCCCCCCTGCCCGACCTCGTGAACGCGCTGGAGGCGCTCCCCGGCCTCGGCGCGCTGGTACGGCTCGCGCGCGAGCTGGCGCTCACCCTGCGCAGCACGCACACCCAAATCCTCAGGTGGGCGCTCGACGTCTACCGTGAGGTGATCGCCCGCGCCGCGCTCCCTGAGGTACTGCTCGGGGTGCAGACGCGACGGCAGGCGGCACAGCGCGCGTGGGAGAGCTTCCTCGACCGTGGCGTCACGGGCTTCACCGACGTGTCCGGCCGCAGGTGGGAGCTCGCCTCCTACGTCGAGATGGCCGTACGCACCGGCACCCACCAGGCCATGCGACAAGGCCACGCCGACCGCCTCACCGACGCTGGCGAGGACCTCGTCATCGTCTCCGACAGCCCGCGCGAGTGCGAACTCTGCCGCCCGTGGGAACGCCGCGTCCTATCCCTCTCCGGCCAGTCCGGGCGGGTGCTGCGCGAGGACGAGATCGTCGACGACCGCATCATCGCCGTGAACGTCGTCCCCATCGCGGTCGCGCGCGCGGCCGGGCTCTTTCACCCCCAGTGCACGCACTCGACGTCGCTGTTCCTGCCGGGTGTCACCAAGGTCGATAACGCCGTGAGCGACCCCGACGGCTACGAGGCCAAGCAGCGCCAGCGCGCCATCGAACGCCACATCCGCCGCTGGAAACGACGCTCCGCTGGCGCCCTCGACCCGGTCGCCAAGCGCAAGGCCGACGCGAAGGTGCGCGAGTGGCAAGCCGTCTTGCGCGCCCACATCGACGAGCACGGCCTCAAGCGCTTGCCGTACCGCGAGCAGATCGGCCGCGCCCGCTAACGACTTCCGCCACACCTCCGTGGCGGCCAGGCCCGCACGGGCCACCCCACCATCCCGCACGGGAGACACCATGCAGCACCTGTTCCACGCCCCCGGCGCCATCATCGGCTACCGCAAGAACGGCCGCCCCATCCGCCTCCAGGCAGGCGGCAGCGAAGGCGCACCCGAGGGCGGCGCACCGCCCGCCGACGACACCAAGCCTCCCGAGAGCCCACCAGCCCCTCCTGCACAGGATGGCGACGGGACGGACTGGAAGGCCGAGGCCCGCAAGTGGGAGAAACGCGCCAAGGAGAACAGCACAGCGGCCGACGAGCTCGACAAGGTCAAGAAGGCCTCCATGACGGAGACCGAGAAGGCCGTCGAGAAGGCCCGCAAGGAAGGCGAGACCACCGCGCTGGTGGCCGCCGGCCGGAAGCTGGCCGAGGCCAAGTTCGAGACCGCGCTCGCGCGCAAGAACCTCGACCTGGGCGACGCCGCCGAGTACATCGACGTCGGCAAGTTCGTCGACGACAAGGGCGATGTCGACGAGGCCGCGATCAAGAAGGCCGTCGACCGGCTGGCCAAGCTCGCCCCCAAGACCCCGCCGCCCTCGGGCGGTGACTTCGGCGGCGGCAACGGCTCCGCCGGCACCAGCGAGCGGCCGAAGAACCTCCGCGAGGCATACGCCCGCACAAACAAGTAATTCCTCTACACGGAGTGTGAGTAATGGCCATCACCCTGGCGGACGCCATGCGCAACGCCAGCAGCGACGTCGATTACGCAGTGATCGACGAAACCCGGCGTACGTCGTGGCTGCTGGACCAGATCACGTTCGACGACACCGCGAACCCCACCGGTGGTGGCACCCTCGCCTACACCTACTCGCGGCTCACCCAGACCCGCGGCGGCGCCTTCCGCGCCTACAACACCGAGTACACGCCCGCACAGGCCGGCCGCGTCCAGATCAGCAGCTCGCTGTACCCGTTCGGCGGCGCCTACAACCTGGACCGAGTCCTGGCCCACCTGGGTCAGGCTCGCACCGACGAGATGGCCTTCCAGACGTCGGAGCTGATCAAGGGCTGCCGTGTCACCTTCGCCGACCAGCTCGTCAACGGCGACCACGCCAGCAACGCGCTCGGGTTCGACGGCCTCGACGTGGCGTTGACCGGGTCGGTCACCGAGCACTTTCAGAACACCAGCACCTACTACGTGGACTGGTCTGCGGCCACCGTCGACACCGCCGAGAAGTCCATCACCGTCTCCGACCAGCTGGACGAGTTCCTCAGCCTGATGAACGACCAGCCGACCGCGCTGCTCGGCAACCGGGTCCTCATGACCCGCATCAAGGCCATCGCCAAGCGCGCAGGCCTGTACACCAAGGAGTCCGACGACCTCGGCCGCGTCATCGAGCGGTACGGCAACGCCGTCCTCGTCGACCTCGGCACGAAGAACGACGACTTCACCGGCAACAGCTACATCGTGCCGATCGAGACTCGGGACCCGGACGGCGGCGGAGGCGGCGGCAACATCACTAACCTGACCGACCTGTACGCGGTCCGGTTCGGGATGGACGCTCTGCACGGCGCCAGCGTGGCGGGCCGCGAGCTGATGCGGACCTGGGACCCGGACTGGGACACGGCTGGCGCGGTCAAGACGGGCGAACTCGAAATGGGTCCGGCGACGCTGGTGCTCAAGCACGCACGCTCGTGCGGTGTCTTCCGCAACATCAAGGTCAAGTAGGAGGCCACCGTGATGAGGTACTTCGAGATCCACAGCCCGCGGCCGGACTTCACCGGCCGCGTCGGCGCCATCTCCTTCGCCGACGGCGTCGCCCGCGTGTCCTTCGACGACGCCCGCGGCGAGTCAGGTGAGTGCGAGGCCGACTACCCGATGGTGCAGACCGGCCGGTCCGCCGTCCTGTTCGCCCAGCGCCGGCCCGGCTACCAGGTGGTCGAGACCGACGCGTCCGGCCAGCCGCTGCCCGAGATCGAGGAGAAGCCTAAGGCGCGGCGTGCCCCGGCCAAGCAGACCCCCAAGGAGCCCGAGCAGAAGCAGGGCGAGAACCCCGAGAAGAAGGAGGGCGAGTAGATGACCACGCTCGGCCGCTACTACGAGGGCGTGCTGGCGGACGCCGCCGCGCTCGACCTGCCGTTCAACGCCCTGCCCGGGCAGGACCAGTCCGCCTTCGTGAGGAGCAACATCCCCGCGTGGGCGTGCACGTCCGACCTGGCCGCGACCTCGTCGGGGGTGGCGATCGGCACCCGCATCTGGCTCCGCAAGGGCGACCTGATCACCAGCATTGCCTTCGTCGCGGGCAACACCGCGGAGAACACCCCGACTCACCGGCGCACGCCCTGTATGACCCGGACGGGGCGCTGCTCGCGCAGACCGCGGACATCCTCACCGCGGCGTGGGCGGTCAACACCGCCAAGAAGCTCGCCTTGGCCACGCCGCAGGTCATCAAGAAGGACGGCTTCTACATCGTCGCCACCACCACCACGGCGACCACGACCGTGAACACGCTGATCGGGTGCGCGCCGATCGTCACTGCGGCCGCGGCCGTCGGCGGCAAGTCGCCCGGCTTCACCTTCGGCAGCGGGCTGGACGGCGTGTTCCCGGCGACCACCGGCAGCCAGACGGCCGTGGCCAAGTGCCCGATCGCGGTGGTGAGCTGACATGGCGCGTACTGCTCTCACCGCCACCAAGCTCACCGAGGCCGGCATCGACCCCGAGGCCGTCGACACCGCGGCCGAGCTGACCGACGGCAACTCGTTCCAGTGGGCGCCGCACCGGATCTTCGTGGTCCTCAACGGCGACGACGCCGCGCTGACGCCTACGTTCGTCAACCCGAGCGTCGTGGGGCCGTCCTCGCTGGCCGTCGCCGACCTGCCGGGGAATGCGGTCGCCGCGGGCAAGTGGCGGCCGTACGGCCCGTTCGACGCGTCGTACCGGCAGCCGGACGGGTCGGTGTGGGTCAACTACGCCGGGACGACCCCGACCAACGTCACGGTCGCCGTCTTCGACGCCTGACCGGTCGAACCCGCGGGCGGGCGATGGCTGAGGGTGCTGCGTCCCGCCCGCGACCACCTGGGAGGTGCCCATGGCGTATGCGACCAGCAGCGACTACCAGACGTACACCGGCCAGACACCGCCCGACGGCATCACGCTCCTCCTGACCCGGGCCTCCCGCGAGGTGGACACCGCGCTGCTCTCCGCCGTCTACCCCGTCGACGAGGACGGGATGCCCACCGAGGCCGCGCACATGACCGCGCTCATGGAGGCGACGTGCGAGCAGGTGGCCGCGTGGGTGGAGGAGGGCGAATCGGGCACCGGCGTGTCGGGCAAGTGGGATGACGTGCAGCTCGGCTCCCTCCGGTTGGCGAGGCGGGGGCGCGGCTCGCAGGCCGGGGCGGGTGGTGGAGGCTCGGCCGCCGCCCGCCTCGCACCACAAGCCTGGCAGGTCCTCCAGCAGGCCGGGCTGACCGGCCATGAGCCGTACACCTACCGCTGCGCCAGGGTGGCGGATGGGTAGCATCCCGGCCTGGCTCCTCCGCCACACCGTCGAGGTCGAGCCGCACGAGGGCGAAGGCCCCTTCGGCCCCGAGTACGGCGCCGCTGTCGAGGTGAAGTGCTTCGTCGACGACAAGCTGCAGAAGATCCTCGACAACACCGGCGAGGAGATCGTGGCCCGCACCGTCATCTACATGCCCCTCGACACCACGTGCCCGGTCGGCTCCCGCGTCACCGTCAACGGCCGCCAGGCGCAGGTCCTCGCCGCGCTCCGCCGGGATGGCGGCGGTCTCCCGACGCCCGATCATCTGGAGGTGGCTCTCCAATGACGCGCGCCCGACTCAAGCTCAACACCAAGCAGATCCGCGCACGCCAGCGTGCGGGCGCGGTGCGCGGCCTGCACAAGGCCGCCGAGCACCTGCTGGAGCGGTCGACGGCGGTCGCGCCGATCGAGGAGTCCACGCTGATCAACAGCGCGGTTGCCAGCGTCGACGACGGCGCGCTCCGCGCCGCCGTCTCCTACGACACCGTGTACGCCGTCCGCCAGCACGAAGAGCTGACCTGGCGGCATGACCCGGGCCGGCAGGCCAAGTACCTGGAGCAGCCGCTCAACGACGAGGCGGGCACCATGTGGGAGCTGATCGCCGCTCAGATCCGACGATCACTCCGGTAGATCATTCATTGGACGGCCTTCTCTAATCTTGCCGACCAGCACTTTCCCTGCGTCTGTGAGAATGAGGCCGTCCACGAGAAGGGCATACCCCATCTGCACGCCGGGAGCAGGGTGCACTTGGATATGCCGGACGACTCCATCTCGGATGAGACCGTAGACCGCCCAGTGCATCCCGCGCGATATGGCGGCTCCTTCTTGATCGGGATTCTCTACCAGCCATTCCAAGAGCTGTAGCTCGACTCCCTTGTATCGGCTGTTCAGGATGCTGAGGTTGGCCTTGTACTGGCGTAGAGATCTACGGTCTATCTGGCCCGGACCGTCGCCTTTTCGTCCATGACAATTCGCGCAGAGAACGATCATGTTGATGAACTCATGGGCTCGCACCTTCGACCAATCGTCGATGTGCTCGAATTCCAGCGGGCCGATCACACGACACGTTGGAATCGCGCATCGGTGGCCCGCTTCAACGAGCAATGCCCGTCTCAGTTCGGCGGGGATTGCGGGGCGTCCTTCTGGCATGCCAGCACTCTAAGACCGGGGGTAGCTATGACGCTCCTGGAGGAGCTGCTCGCGCTGCTCGACCAGCTCGACCTCGACCTCGGACCTCACTTCGCCACGAAGATGCCCGCCGCTCCTGACCGCGCGGTCGCAGTCGCCCGGTACGGCGGCGCCGAGTCGCGGCTGGCCGACAACTACGACGAGCCCCGGATCCAATTCCGCTGCCGCGGCCCGGCCGCCGACCCCCGGATAGCCGAACACGACGCCGAAACGATCTACGACGCGCTGAACGGCCTCCAGGACCTCATGCTGGTCGGCGGCACCCGACTGTCGCTCATGGTCGGCCTCAACGGCGGCCCCGTCTACATCGGCCAAGACGCGAACAAGCGCGACGAGTACACCGTCAACGTCCGCTGCGAGATCAGCCGGACCAGCACGAATAGGGAGAACTAATGGCGTCCGTGAAGATCAAGGCCCGCGACATGATCGTGGAGGCCGAAACCTCCACGCCGGGCACCTGGCTCCGCGTCGAAAACCTCGCCACCCTCACCATCAACCCCGGCGAGAACGTTGAACGCGCCGTGCGCACCGACTTCGACTCGCAGGGCGCCTACGAAGAGTGGATCATGCAGCGCGGCGCCTCGATGGTGTTGTCCGGGCAGGAGGAGAACGACTCCGCCACCGGCCTGCCCAAGCCCGGCCGCGCCCAGGTCGAAGAGAACGCCGGCGAGGACAAGCTCGGCGAAGACTCGATCGCGAGGTATCGGTTCCGCCACCCCCGCCACACCACGTGGAAGATTTGGGAGGCCACGACCGTGCTGGGTGAGAAGGGCGGCGATACGAACGCCGTCGGAGCCTGGGCCGCCACGATCACCAAGAGCGGGCTCACCACCACGGCGGCGGTGGCCTGATGTCGGCGACCGAGCCAGTCGACGACGCGTACGAAGACCTCCCCGAAGATGAAGAGGACGAGTTCGAGGAGTGGGACGCGTACTGGGACGAGGTCGAACGCAAGAAGGCCGCCGAGCTGGGCGGGCCGACCACCCGAATCATCCGCGGCGTCGAGGTGCAGGTGCCGCACGATCTGCCGTTGATGTTCGAGCGCACCCTCGACAAGGTCAAAGGCGCCGACGACTTCAAGGGGCTCGTGGCCGCGCTCTTCGGCGCCGACGCACTCGACGCGTGGATCGCGAATGGCATGAAGGAGGAGGAGTTCCGGGTCGTGTTCGCGTGGGGGTACGCGAACGGCAAGGGCATCCCCACTTCCTTCCGCAAGGCGCACGAGATGGCGCAGGCCCAGCAGGCGCGGTCCGGCTCGGGAAAAGAAACTGGCTCGGCCCGGACGAGCAGCGGATCAGGCGGTACTGGCTCGTCATCCAAGCCGACTTCAAGAGGGAGTACGGCTTCACGCCGGAAGACATCGCCGCACTGACCTGGCGCCAGTTCAAGGTCTACCTGTATGGCCTCTCCACCCGGTCGCTGTACCGCCACATCACGGCCAACGCACCGCTGGAGTTGAGCGGCGACCGCGCGGCCGACTTCATCGACACCCTGTAGCACGTAGCGCGAGAGGCGGTGGTCTCTCGTGAGCATGACCGTCGGCGAACTCGTCGCCATCATCGACGCCGACGACCGCGGTTTCGACAGCGGCCTCGATCAGGCGGAGCGCCGCCTCCAGCGGCTGGACGCGGTCACCACCTCCACGACCGATCGGATCGAGTCCACGGTCGAACGTGGCTTCGCCCGGGTGGCGCAGTCGATCAGCGACGGCATGGACCCGGACGACGCGCTCAAGGACCTGTCCAGGCTCGTCGCCGGGATCGAGCAGAGCCTCAGTTCGGCGGAGCCTGCGGCACGGGCCGCTGGCGAGCGGGCGGGTGACGCGTTCGTGCGCGGCGCGGATGGCAGGCTGCGTGACGGGCGCGGCCGGTTCGTGGCCGAGGGCAAGAACCTCTTCGACGGCCTCGGCGACGGGGCCGAGCGCTCCGGAGGCCGGATCTCATCGGCACTCGGCGGGGCGTTCGACCTGGTCGGCAAGGCGGGGCCCGCGAATGTGGGGCTCGCGGGGGCAGCCATCGCCGGATTGCCCGCCGTCGCTACTGTCGCGGCCGCGGGCATCACCCTCGCCCTGGGCGGCGCGCTGGTCGCGGTGGGCGTCATGTCGGTCGCCCAGGGCGACGCCGTACAGCAGCGGTGGACGCGGCTCGGCCGCGAACTGCGCGACGAGCTGGCCGACGTCGCGCAGCCGATGGAAGGCAGCGTCCTCCGCGCCGCAGACGTCGCCGAGCGGGTGTTCGCCCGGCTCAAGCCGTCCCTGCGCCGCACCTTCGAGGACCTCGTCCCCGACGTCGACCGCTTCATCGACGCGTGGGGCGACGGGATCGCCTCCATGGGCCCCAGTCTCGAAAATCTAGGTGCAGGCTTCGGCGACATCCTCGACGAGCTAGCCACCCGCAGCCCGGAGATCTTCACCAACCTCAACAGCGCGATCGACACCCTAGCAGGCACCGCGAGCGATCACGCCGACGAGTTCGGCGACCTCGTGGTCGGCATGACCAAGGTGATCGACACAGGCGCCGATGTGGTCTCCGTCTTGGCCGACATCTGGGAAGGCATCACCGAGATTCAGGGCGCCGGCGACCTGCTGGACATCGACCCAACCGTGGGCGTGCTCAACCTGTTCGACACCAAGATCGACGACACCAACGCGGCGTTCGAGCGGATCAAGAAGACGATCGGCGACGTCGGCGGCGAGTCGGATTCGGCCGCTGCTGGCGTCCGTAACTTCAAGACGTCGCTGGATGAGCTGTTCAATCCGGCCCAGGCCGCGCTCGGTGCCAGCAACAACCTGAAGGACGCGATCGCCGAGCTGACGGACGGCATGGAGAAGGGGACGATCAAGGGTCGCGAGCGCGGCCAGATGCTGGAGGAGATGCTCGGCAAGCTCGCAGCTGCGGCGGAGACTGAAAAGGTTGCGACGGGCGAGACCGAGAAGTCGTCGGCGGCGTTCGAGAAGAACGCGGGCGCGCTGGCCAAGCTGGCCGGAAGCTCAGATCTGGGCGGTCAGGCATTGGTCGGGCTGGCCGAGTCTCTCGGCTACACAGTGGAGCGGACGAAGACGGGCATCAAGATCGTTGATGAGTTCGGGAAGACCGTCACCAAGATCCCACCGAACAAAGACATCAAGATCGACGCCGACTCCAAGCAGGCACAGACCGAAGTCGGCAAGGTCACCAGCAAGCTAGGCAGCCTGAAGGGCGATGCGACCAAGGCCGGCGCGGACCTCGGCGGCGGCCTGATCGCCGGAATCCGATCCATGATCGGCTCGGCCGTCCAAGCGGCCAAGGACCTGGCCGCCAGCGCACTCAAAGGCGCGAAGGACTTCCTCGGCATCAAGAGCCCCAGCACCGTAATGGCCGAGGTCGGCCGATGGACCGTACGCGGTCTCATCCAGGGCCTCACCGAGGAGGAGGGCCAGGCGGTCGCCGCCGTCCAGCAGATGGTGGCCAAGATCAAGGACGCCTTCAAGTCCCAGCCTGACGTCGCCGACGGCCTCATCGCTTTCGTGACCAAGGGCAACGACAGCCTGGCGAAGCTCGCCAAGCAGCGTGACGAACTCGTCCAGCAGCTGGCCGCGGCGAAGGAGATGGCGAAGACCATTGCGGGCGATGCGAAGGAATGGGCCAGCATCACCGGGCTCAACGAGGAGGAGCTCCAGGCTGGGGACTTCTCGGGAGCGCTCAAGTCGAGAGCGCAGTCGATCAAGGACTTCGCCAACGACATCCAGACCCTGGCCAAGCGCGGCCTGAACAAAGAGACGTTGCGGCAGATCATCGAGGCCGGAGTCGACGGCGGCGCGTCCATCGCGGAGATGCTGGTCGGCGCGGACGGGTCGGAGATCAAGGCGATCAACAAGGCCCAGAAGCAGATCGACAACATGTCCAAGAAGTTGGGCAAGAGCGGTGCCGACGCGCTGTACGACGTGGGCAAGAAGGCCGGGGACGGCTACCTGAAGGGCCTCCAGGACTCGCTGAAGAAGATCGACGCCGCAATGACGAAGATCGTCAAGGCTCTGGTGTCGGCAATCAAGCGCGAGCTCAAGATCAAGAGTCCCAGTCAGGTGATGGCCGACGTCGGCCTCGACACCATGGCCGGCCTCGCCCTCGGCATCACCACCGGCGGACCGCAGGCGATCTCCGCGATCACCGGCGTCGCCAACCAGATCGCCACTCAGGCGGCCGGGAGTCTCGGCCGCATGGTCGCCGGGATGCAGCCCGGCGGGCCCGCAGACGCGTCCGTGGCCACTGCGGGCGGCCGTGTCGGCGGGTCGGCTGGTACTGGTCTGGACGGCGTCTCCCAGGGCCCGCCGCCCGCGCCTGGGTCCGGAGTGACGGTCAACGTCGACATGTCCGGGTCGACGGTTCGTGAGGAGCCCGATATCGACAAGATCGGCAAGACGGTGGGCTTCAACGTCGTCGCATCCGGCCTGGTCTAGGAGGTCAGCATGAGCGTGCAGGGATACAGCGAGGCCGACCTACGGCGGCTCCGGTCCGTGGCGGCCCGGCCGCGCGGCTGGTCACACCAGATCCGGCCGGTCGTCCGCGAATACCGGGACATCGTGACCGGCCACTGGATCAAGGTCACCACGGACCAGCACGGCAACAAGATCCGCATGCGCTGGTCGGGTCAGGACGCGCGTGTCGTCCTGCCTCACCTCAGCATCAACCCGTGGACGGGCGTCACGATCAGCAAGGAGTACCGAGGATGAAGAGGATCGTCCGTCACGGCCAGAAGGCCCGGCAGGCGGTGCGCGCACTGGAAGACGCGCTGGAGCCCATCGAGGAGGCCCTCTACCAGGCGAAGGAGGCGTACTGGGAGGCCGTCGAGGGCGGCGACGTGGGCGCCATCCGGGCTGCGAAGGCCGCCAAGGTGGAGGCGGCCACCCGCATGGAGGAGACGCGCACCTGGCTGCGCCGGGAAGCCGAGATCGACAAACTCCAGACCCGCACGATCCCGCGCCTGGAGGAGATCCTCGCCGGGCCGATGCTGGTCAAGACGGGCAAGAACGACGCCCGGGAGGATCCGCAGGCCCGCGCCGAGGTGGAGCTCACGCTCGTCGCCGCCCACGCGGAGCTGGAGGCGCTGAACGCGCTCGCCGTACCACTTCGGCGCGAGCTGGCGGCGCTGGGCGGGGTCGTGGTTGGTGATCCGGTGCCGCCGGATCTGCCGCCCGGCAGCGCAGACGTGACCGCGCCGAGCATCACCGTGAAGTCGCGTGCTCGCGCCACTGCCAGGAAGGACAGCTGATGGCATCCGGTGTGTACCTACCGACATTCGAGGACATCCTCGACGCCACCGCGCTGGGCCTCGTCTGGGACGCGGAGGACCACAAGGCAGCGCTCTACAACGCGACCAAGGCGGGCGCGGTCAACTACAACAGCGACACCGCCTACAGCGCGACGAACGAGATCAGCGGGACGGGCTACACGGCTGAGGGCGTCGTCGTCCTCGGTACGGCTTTCACCCGGCCCGGCGCGGGCGTATCGAAGTTCTCGTCGAACGCATTCCAGTGGACCGGCAGCACGTTGTCGGGCGTCAGGTTCATCGACTTCTTCGCCGCCGCCGTCGCCGGTGACCCACTCATGTTCGGCGTCGACCTCGTCACTGCCTATAACACGGCCGACGGGACCCTACTCGTCACGCCGCACTCCAACGGGCTGGTGACGTTCGACCTCACCCCGCCGTAGCCGGCGCCCCCGCCCGTCCCCGCTGACAGTGAAGGAGGTGGGCGGGCATGGCAGTCCGTTTCGACGCCGACGGCGAGGACTACGTCCGCACCGTCACCATCGGATCCACGTCGACGTTCTCCCTGTGCTTCTGGGCGAAGTTGTCCGTTGACCGCAACAACTACTCCACCTTCCTCTGCCTCGACGACGACAGCACCAGCGACCTGCTGGTCATCGGGGCAAGCAGCGACGGCACCACCCTGTTCATATCCACGGAAGCCGCCGCAGAGGACCTCACCGCGCTCACGGTCGGTACCTGGTACTTCGTCGGCGTCAGCGTCAACGCCTCCACCACCATCGTGCGGCTCCGCGCGCAAGGCGCCGGCTCGTTCACCTCGTTCACGCCCCCGCTCGGATCCGGGACGACGGACATCACCCGGCTACGGCTCGGGAATCCGTGTACGGAGCCGAGTGGCTGAACGGCTGCCTGTCCCACGTACGCATCTGGACGGCCGCACTATCCGGCGCCGAGCTGGAAGCCGAGTACACAGCGAACAGCCCCGTTCGCACGTCGAACCTGTTCGCGTTCTACCGGTTCACCACCGCGGGCACCACCGACGACAGCGGCAACGGGCAAACCCTGTCAGGCGGGACCGGCACCTCGACGGAGCCGGGGGCGCTGAACACGGACGCGTCAGTCACCATCGGCCCCGTCGCCGCGACAGCAGCCGTACCCGGGGCGACGGCAACCGTGTCCGCCTCCCCCACCCCGGCCACCGTGGCCGCCACCACGACCGTGCCTACGGCCGCTGTGTCGGCGAGCTCCAGCACCGTCCTCGGCACCGTCCCTGCCACCACCAGCATCCCCGACCCGTCGGTGACGACGGAGAACACCGAGGTCGTCTCACCCACCACCATCGCCGCGACCGCAGACGTCCCGGCGCCGCAACTGGCCGTCAGCTCCAACGCCACCCTCGCCTCCATCGCCGCAGTGGTCGCCCTGTACGCGCCCGCCATCCAGGCAGACGCGCACGTCACCCTCGCGCCGGTCGCGGTGGCCGCCGCCGTACCCGCGATCATGGCGACCGTCCCGGTCCTGCCAGGGGACGCGATCACGCGGCCGGGTCAGATCGAATGGAACGGAACCCTCCTCGGGTCGCTCACCCCGTACTCGTGGCAGCGGCTCGAAGGCTGGATCGACTCCGCACCGTGGATCAGCGGCAACGTCGACAGGCCCGACTCATCCGGAAGCTATCCGGGCCAGCCGTACAGCGGGGAACGCATCATCAACTGGGGCATGCTCATCAAGGCCCCGCGCGACCAGATCGGCCAGGTCGTCCACGACCTGGTGCTCGCCACCGGGCCCGCCCAGACCGAGGATGAGGGCTACTTGGTGGTGTGGGATTTCGACGACCTCCAACCGCGGCTAGTACGCGCCTTCCTGTCCGACCGCAAGCCCGGTCCGATCGACCGCCGCGCACGGCTCGGCCTGATGCACGGCGGCCTCCAATGGACCGCGAGCGACCCCCGCCGGTATGACCCGGTCCGCTCCTCGCTGACCATCGCCAAGGACGTGCATACCAGCATCCTCAACGACGGTAACGACTCGACGCCGGGAGAGTTGCGCTTCCCCGGCCCGGCCACCGGCGTCCAGGTCGAGAACCTGACCAACGACCGGGTGATCGCCTTCGACACCGTCATCGCCGAGGGGCAAACCCTGGTCGTCGAGGTGACGGACGGCAGGGTCTTCATCGGCGAGACGGATCACCTCAACGACCTCGTACCGGGTTCCACCTCGGTCAAGGACTTCGTGTTCGACCCCGGCGCGAACACGCTGCTCTTCACGTGCGACACCGGCGGGACGGCCGGTATGGAGACGTTCTGGCGCCACGCCATCAGCTAAGGGGGTGGAGTCGTGCCGGGAACCGCCACGCCGCGCGCCGCGACCGTCACCCCCGTCACCGGACCGTTCGACCTCGTCGACGCCCCGGCCGGGGTGATGGCCGGTGACACAGTCCTCGCCTTCGTCACCACCAACGGGAGCCTCGACGATGTCGACATCACCGGCGGCCAGCCCTGGACCATCCAGGCCGAGTTCGAGGGCACCCGCCTGTACGCGAGCGTGACCAGCCCCGACAATCCGGGTTCGTACGCGGTCGAGCTCGGTGACGGCGACCGCGGCCTCGTCGGCCTCCTCCACCTGCGCGGCGCCACCCTGTCCGGCATCCTGGCCGTCACCGACTCCGGAGGCATTGCCCCCGAGGCCGGGGTCCCGTGCCCGGCAGCCTCGCCGGGGGTGGCCGCGGGCGTCGAGGTCCGCTACTGCATCGCGGGTAACCCCATCGTGCCCATCACGTTCGCTCCGGAGGGCATGGCCGTCGAGGACCAGGCGCACGACGGTGGCAACACCAGCGCCTTCCTGGGCGCCCGCACGAGCTTGTCCAGCGCCGCGCTGCCGGTCCGCCACATCGACCCCGGATTGGCGGTCGTCGCCGCGTGGGAGGCGTGGACGCTCATCGTCGCCCCGGGCGACTACACCCCGGAGCCGCCGCCGGTGCCCGCCTACGCGGTCAAGGGCCGCGCCCTCTACCGCTACACCGCGCACGACCTGCTCTCCGGGCAGTACATCGACGACATCTACCCGCGCGATCCCGTCTATTCCAAGCGTCTTCGCGAGCCCGGCCGCTTCTCCTGCTCGCTCCCCATCCCGAACACGAGGGTGGCCGCCGCCGTACGGCGGATCATCCCCAAACTCCGGACCGACCTGACCGCCGGCCCCGGCCGGGTCCAGATCCGCATCTGGCGAGACGGCGAGCTGCGCGGCCGGTACTTGCTCACCGGCGCCCGCCTCTCACGCGGCCAGGACGGGAAGATCGCGATCGAGCTTCGCGCCAGCACCTTGGACGCCGTCTGGTTCTCGTTGCGCGTCACCGAGACCCTCGACGGCAGTGACGACGAGCAGATCGACAACGCAAGGTTTGTGCTGGCTCACGGGCTCACCAAGCTCGGCGGGGATCTCGGCATCGTCTACCAGCCTGGCGGCACGGGCGAGGTTCGGCCGCTCCTGATCAAGTCGACTGACGCGACCAGCTACGGCCGGGTCGTGGCCGAGTTCTCCAAGACCGGCAACGGCTTCGAGTACTTCCTCGCCGAGACCGTCGACGAGTCCGGCGACGTCGTTTCGACGTGGGTGTGGGGCGCGCCCAAGATCAGCACGTCCATCCAGCACGTGTTCTCGACCAGCCCGCACGGCGGCGACATCGACTCCTACGGCCTCGACATGGACGCGTTGCGCGGCGGTACAGACTGGCAGGTCCGCGGCGGCACACCACAGGTAGAGGCCCAAGAGACCGCAGTGCCGCTCATGTCCGAGCTCGTCACCACCGCCCACCGGGCAGCAGGCTGGCCCCGCATCGACCACCTCGTCGACCACCCCACCCAGTCGCTCGACCAGGACGAGCTGGACACGCTCGCCGCCTACTACGCCGACGTGGCGGGCGGCGCCCTGTGGGTGCGCACCGTCACCGTCCTGCCCGCGAAGCGCTCGACCCTCACCATGAACAGCCTCGGCGACTACGCGAGGTTGTTGATCACAGACGTGTGGCATGAGCGCGAAGACGGCGGCGCCGGCCTCGACATCTCCGAGCGCATCATCGGCATCGAAGTGCGACCGACCGGCAAAGGCCGGGGTCGCGAAGAAGTCACTCTCACTCTCGAAGCTGTGGAGGTGCCGTGACCGACCAGTACGGGTCCGATCTGGAACGCATCCTGCGCGACATGGAGCGGCGCCTGCAGAAGCTGGAAGCCGACGCCCGGGTGCGGCCCGGCCTGACCATCGACTTCCCGAAGGGGGCGGCGGTGTCGCAGACGGACTTCGACCTCGGCAGCGCCCCCGCCTCGTACAACCAGGCGTACGCGCAGGCGCAGTCCAACGGCATCGCCTTCCTGTTCTTCGACCTGAAGGCGCTCCTGATCTCGCTGCGCGACGGCAACATCATCAACACCTGAACGGAGCCCTCGTGACGCAGCCCGACCCCCTCGGCCCCGTCCAGATCGGAGCGCGGGAGATCTACGACCAGCTCCTCCAGACCGACCGCAAACTCGACAAGATCGACGGCAAGGTCGAGCAGGTCGCCCAGGCGCATGGCGAGCTGGCCAAGGACCTCTCCGACCACGAATCCCGCATCCGCACCCTGGAGAGGGGCCGGTGGCCACTCCCCTCCTTGGCCGCCCTCATCGCGCTCGCCTCGCTGGTGCTCACCCTCATCGCCCTCGTCCGAGGAGGCTGACCATGGCCCGCATGCCCGGCGCCACCTGGATGCCGATCACCGTCAATTACACGCTAGGCGGCCAGCGCGAGGTGCGCGGCGTGGTGCTGCACATCATGGCCGGCACCCTCGGCGGCACCGATTCGTGGTTCCGCAACCGGCAGGCTCAGGCCAGCTCGCATTTCGGCACTGGCCGGTCCGGGCAGCTGCGCCAGTGGGTCGATACCCGCGACAAGGCGTGGACGCAGGGCGACGGCAACTCGCGCTGGATCAGCATCGAGAACGAGGGCCGCGGCGGCGACGAGCTCACCGACGCCCAGCTCGACCGCTGCGCCGAGGTCCTCGCCTGGGCCCACCGCGTCCACGACGTGCCCCTCCAGAGCACCAGCGACCCGAACGGGCGCGGCCTCGGCCACCATTCCATGGGCGGGCAGGCATGGGGCGGACACACGAGCTGCCCGGGGCCGCGGATCATCGCGCAGAAGCGGGAGATCATCGTCCGCGCGAAGCGCATCATCGCGGGCACCCCCGACGACGACCAGCCGCCCGCGTGGCCGGGACGCCTCCTCAAATACCTCACCGGCCGCCCGATGATGCACGGCGCGGACGTGCGCGCCTGGCAGGCCGCGCTCACCCAGGCTGGGTTCAAGACCATGGTCGACGGCTGGTACGGCAAGACCACCGCGGCGAACACGCGCAAGCTCCAACGCCGCGAGGACCTTGCCGTCGACGGCATCGTCGGCCCGAACACCTGGCGCGCTGGCTGGTAGCCGCCGCCTTCAGCTGGGGGTGCGGCTCCGGATGGCCGCTTCGATCCGCAAACCCACGCCCACCAGCGCGCCCATCAGGCAACCACCGATCAACGGCAGCGGCGGATCGCCGCCTTCCATCACGAGTGCGGCGCAGGCGATCACGAGCGCAGCGACAACCGTGGTCGTACCGAACTGTCGCAGATAGTCGAATTCGTCCGAACGGCCTGACGCCTTAGCTGACACGGGCGTTTTCGGCTCTTCAGGCTCACTCACGACCGCGATCATGCCATGTCTCAACAAGGCCCAAAAGGGGCGAATCTCCTGTTGAGATTTCCAGTCGTCCCAGGCCCGTGTGCCTGGGCCATTTCATGTCCCCGAGCACAGGAGAACTCCGTGTTCAAGAAGATCGCACCCATCGCCGCCCTCGCCCTCATCCTCGCCGGCGGGACCGGCCTGGCCGCCGCCTCCGTCACGGCGAAGGAGCCCGCCAAGACATACGGCCTGTGCATCAGCCCGAAGGGCGCCGTGCGCGTCCTGGAAGCCAAGAATCTTCCGAAGAGCCGTCACGGCAAGTGCAAGAGCGGCGAGCGCAAAGTCCTCGTGCCGTCCATCGACGGCGTGCCCCCGGCGTTCAAGATGCCCGCCAAGATGCACTTCACCTTCGAGGGCGTCACCGCGATCTGCACCCGCGGTACCGACGCCGCCGTCGGCGTCCCCGCCTACGCGTGCGCCCGGCCCACCCCCAGCCCGACGCCGACCCCCACCTCCTGACCGTCCTCGGTCGCCCCGCTCCGAGCCTGCTGGCCGGGGCTTCGTCGTCTCCCGAAGGAGGAGGCAATGCATCCTGCCCCCAAGACCCCATTCGCCGTCCGCTACCCGCTGCTCGTCCGGGGCGCGCTCGCCCTGGTCCTCATGGGCCTCGCCCGCCTCGGCATCGCTCTCGGCTGGCTCCCGCCCGAGTGGGAACTCACCGAGAACGGCGTCGAGCAGCTCTTCGACGCGGCCCTGTTCGCCTGGGCCTGGTTCACCAGCCAGCGCAAGGTGACCCCGGTCGCCGACCCGCGCGACGACCGCGGCCGGCAGCTCGTCATCCAGGGCTGGGCCGAGCGCCCCTAACAGCCCAGGCATGCGATCGCCCCCGCTCTCCTTCGGGAGGGCGGGGGCGTTTTCTTGGTGCTACGGGTGCCCTGTCGGTTCAGGAGCCTTCAAAGCGTTGCTGTAGGTGATGAAGTTGCTCGGGTGCCGAATATTGCCACCTCGGAGAGTAAACGCCAGAAGTGGAACCCATCCCTCCTTATGGCCTACTTTCGCTTCCACCGATGCCTGGTAGTCCTGCGCGGCTAGGGGGCCGTCGAATCCGTCGTTCATGCCGAACTGGACGAAGATCTGTTGCCCTTTCCAGCCTTCTATCGAGAAAACCGCCGGGAAATCGAGGAAGTCATCCTCGGAGGGCTTCAGCCGGGTCCTGCTGGTGTGCCAAGGGAGGATGTGAGCCTTCCCGCTGCCGCTAGCCAGCCGAAGCTGTAGATCACGAACAATGATCGGCTTCGGGCCACTGTTGAATAGAACCACTGGAAGCCGGATATGAGCACGCGTTCGCTCGGTCATCGCCCCGAAAGTGGTGGGCTCGAACGACTTGAGCCGTCCTTGCCGCACATGAAGCCACCAGAACGACACCAGCGTAAAGGCCAGAGCGCAGGCTGCAATTATCGCCGCCGATGTGATCCACGGTGCTGAGGACGCGTTCACTGGAGCGACACCTTGGCACCACGTGAAAACACCGAATCATGCAACTCAATGCTGTCGATCTGGGTACCGCGGGGCACATCGAAGACAATGACGCCCATCACCATGTTGCCCGGATTGATCCGCTCGAACAGAAGGTTCGATTCGCGGAGGTAGACGCCGGCCGCACCGTCCGCCTTGTACTCGGCGCCCCCGGCCAGCAGCTTCTGAGACGCTGCGGCGAACGTTGCGGATCGCGAGCCGTTGTTCTGAACCGAGAGGTGGACGAGCACGAATTCGCCTTGGGCGTCCTTGCCGAATCTGACACTGCCGACACGGTCTCTCCGCTCGACCTTGGCCACGACCATGCTGAGATCGCCGTCCCTCACTGCTTCGCCGATGCCTGCCTGCTTCGCCGCTGGCCCGTTGCTGGCCACGACGACCGCCGCGCCAAGGACGCCCAGAACGACCACGGCGGCGCCGATGCAGAAGAGCAGGAAGGCGCGGTTGCTCTTCTTAGGCGGCGCTGGAGGTGGCATGCCGTAGGCGTAGCCGTTGTACTGCGGCGGGTACGGCTGCGGAGTCGGGCCGGCGTGAGTGGGCTGCTGGCCGTAGGGCTGGTAGGACATCAGGGCCTCCGTGGCCGTTGAGACGCGCAAGAGGATAGGCGTTGGGACGCTCTAGATGCGTATGTGGTTGGCGTTGCATGCGTGACCGGTATGGCCAGATGTGGACATTCGACCGAACAGAGTTTCGAGTCGCGGTGTACGCTCGCCTGCATGAACGAGCTCGACCGCGTCGCCCTCGTCTCCGTGCTCCACCCCGTGAGGCACGCGGCCGAGGCCATCAACGAACAGATCTGGATCGCCAAGGGCGACGCCCTCGCACCCGACCTCGCTGAGGCCGAACGCGCGCTCGATGCCCTGGCCGCGGAGGTGGCCCGCGCCCGCACCCTCGTCCAGCGCCTGGGCGGGCACCCGGACGCGTAGTGCGGACGGCCGCGGCCACACTCTTCTCTCCTTGACGACCAGGATGCATCCGGAGACGATCCGCTAGTCGGGAAACTCCGAGAAACACTTACGGGAGATCTGATGGCCCTGCACTTCCTCGGCAAGGAAACGGACGGCGGCAACTCGCCGACCCTGTGGCTCGACGACGAACGCGACGAGTACGTCCTCCAGGGCTGGGAGGTCACCGACCCGGGCAGCCTGGCCGCGATCGGCACCGTCCCCGCGGGCGAGCTCGTGCTCAGGGTCCCGACGGCGCTCATGGGCCACCTGCCGAAGGGCGACGGGTGAACCTGATCAGCGGCGACGCCTTCCGCGAGCACTTCCAGCCGGGCGTACGCGCCTTCCACCTGGAGCTCAAGGACGCCTACCACGTCGACTCCGAGGCGGAACCGCTGCGGAAGTGGCAGGCGGGCGAGTACGACGATCACGCGTGGCGCCGACCGTGGCAGGGCTTCCTGCGCGAGCGGACGGGCGCCGGATGCGTCATCCAGCGCGTGCGCGTGGTGACCGTGCCGCACTCCACCTACACCCGCTGGCTGTTGGAGATCGCAGGCGATAACGTCGCGGCTGGCGACGATATCCGCTACCTGCCGCGCCACCTCGCCGAGGACGTCGACTTCCCGGTGGAGGACTGCTGGCTGTTCGACGATGACAAGCTCGTCCTCAGCGTGTTCCCGGGTGACGGCCGGCAGGGTGCATTCGCGTCCGAGACGGACCCCGCCCTGATCAGCCGCTACCGTGTCGCACGTGATCTCGTCTGGGACCGGGCTATCCCGCATGCCGAGTATGTGCGTTCCGAGTACATGCAGCCTGTCTGATCGCAGCCGCACTCGTGCCTGCGCCTACTGACCCGGCCCGCGAGGCCCTGGGTTCTCGGCTCCGTGAGATCCGCCGTGATGCGGAGCTCACCGGGCGGGAGCTGGCCACGCGGGCCGGATGGCGTCCTCCACGGGTGTCGAAGTTGGAGGGCGGGTGGCAGGCGCCGAGCGCGGAGGACATTCGCGTCTGGTGCCGGATTTGCGGCGCCGAGGACCAGGTACCGGAGTTGATCGCGACCGCGCGGGCGATCGAGCAGCAGTATGTGGAGTGGCGCCGCCAGATGCGTGCTGGCCAGCGCCGGGTGCAGCGGGCCTTGAGTACCGAGGACCTGTCGACGACGCGGTGGCGGATCTGGGAGCCGTTCCACATCCCGGGGTTCGTTCAGACCCGGGCGTATGC
The DNA here is from genome assembly GCF_044459065.1 of Nonomuraea sp. NPDC050394. Lineage (NCBI taxonomy): Bacteria > Bacillati > Actinomycetota > Actinomycetes > Streptosporangiales > Streptosporangiaceae > Nonomuraea > Nonomuraea sp. NPDC050394. The sequence goes on from NZ_JBITIO010000007.1 coordinate 27,966, forward strand.
CCGCGCCATCATGGCCAGGTCGATGGCGTTTTACGAGGTGCCGGCTGACGACCTGGATGCCGCGGTCGCGGCTCGCATCGGCCGGCAGTCGATCCTGCGCATGGGGACTCGACACTTCCACGTGGTGCTCGCCGAGCAGGCCCTGTATACGCGTGTGGGGGGCGCTGGGGTGATGCGTGAGCAGTTGGGTCACCTGCTGGCCGAGATGGCCGCTCTGCCGCGGCTGAGGGTCGGCGTGGTGCCTCGGGAGGCCGATTACGAGTTGGGCCCGCACGCTGGCTATTGGATCTTCGATGCGCGGGTCGTGATGACGGAGACGGTGACGGCGGGGATCAGCTTGACGCAGCCGCACGAGATCGCGCTGTACGAGCGGCACTTCAAGGGGCTGGTCCGGTTGGCCGGTTACGGTCGCCGGGCGGAGGAGATGATCGCCAAGGCCAGCGAAGATCTTTAAGAAACTTCGAGAAACCTCGTTGAGCGTGTGACCTGCTGCGTTGGACATTCGGAGACATGGCCCTCCGCATCCCCAACTGCCACGTCCAGGACGCCGATGGCGTCATCCACCTCCAGCACAAGACCTCCGGCGATCAGGCGACCGCTGTCAACGAAGAACAGGCGCACATCAAGGCCGCCATCCTGCGCGTGGCCCACATCCTCCGGCGCGCGGCATGACCGGCTTTCAGATCCGCGCCGAGTACTGCGCCATCTGGGACGGCCGGCTCACCTCGGCCGAGGTCGAGCGCGCCCGGCTGCGCCGCCCCCCGCGGGGCTACCACCTGACGTTCTGGGACACCGGCCAGCCGGACCAGGCAGGCAGGTCGTGGACGTTCACCATCACAGCGTCCACCCGGGTGAAGCTCGACGCCTGCACCGCCTACTGGAGCCGCCGAGCCGAGACGGTCCTACGCGAGGAGCGCGCGGCATGACGGATTCCGAGGACATGGCGAACTGGGAACTCATGCACGGCGACGTCACCGCTGCCCAGATCAAGGCCGCCTACGAGGAGGCCCTCGCCAAGCGCACGAACAAGGAAGACCAGGAAGAGCTCAAGACCGCGACCCGCAACATCCTCGCCAGCTGCGGAGGCAGCTGGGAAGGCCTGGCCAGGGCGTGGACGACCGATAACTGGCAGCGCGCCTTCGCACACGAGCTCCACGGCAAGACGTGGCTCAGCCTTCGCTCTCCAGAGGAGCAGCACGAGATACTCCGCGACCTGATTCAGCAGTACCCGATCGTGGCAGGCGAGATCCTCAGCAGCCGCGACACCCCGAAGAAGAATCCGTAGACGACCCGCCCTCTGCCGGACCACACCCGTGCAGGGGGCGGGCGATCAACCCCCGGCTTCCCACGTACTCGCCGTGCGGCCGGGTTACCTCACACCGCTGGCTGGAGGGCCATGCGGGTGTGGGGCAGGGTGGCCCCGTCTCCCCTCCCCTCAGGAGGGCCACAGGAGACGGGGCCACTCTTATGCCCTCGCTATCGGGGCAGGTCGCCTTTGCCGCGGCACTGGCGGCGCTCGCCGTATGCGCGCCGGTTCCAGCCGGACGGCTTCCGGCCGGTGCCCTGGCAGGAGGAGCAGGACTTGCGCGGGTGGCGGGCCCAGTCCCACCACAACCAGATCATGAGCAGAGTGAGCAGGACGAGGGCGAGCAGCATGGCGTTTCCTTCCCGTTCTGCCGGGCAGGGCCGGCTGTGGGGATGTGTGAAGGGATGCGCCCGGGAGGGTCTACCGCCCCTACCGCGCAGGCCAGCGGTGGTAGAGGCGAGGTAGACCCTCCCGAGGCGGTAGAGCCCAGGTAGACCCGGTTCAGGCAGGTGCCAAGAGCGCTTTCGAGGTCCTGGCGGCGGTAGCCGTTCCGGTTGACGCCGCCGATCACGACCTGGCCCGGAGTGACCCCGTAGGGCTTGAGCACCTCGGCGACCCGGCCAGAAGACCACCCCGGGCCGAGCGCCTCCAGGAGGTCCGCGGTGTGCATCCGGTCGCCCTCCCCCATCGCGGCCAGGATCTCCTCGATCGGATCGACGGCGGTCGCCTGCTCGGCCGGTGGCAGCATCCCGGCTGCCTCGCGCAGCGCGTACGCGGTCGCCGCGACGGCGGCGAGCCCGTCGTCGTCGAGGAAGTAGGAGCGCAGCCGGATCGGGTCCGCGCCGTCCGCGTCCAAGATGCCGACGCCGCGGTGGCTGCGGGGGATCTCGGAGGCGTCATAACCGGCGCCCGCCGCCCCCGGGCCGAGCACCGCGTTGGAGGCGATGACGTCGGGGCAGCGCATCGCCCACCGCAGCGAACACACCCCCTTCAGCTCGGGCGGGAGCGCGTCCTTGGTCATCCGCTGCGTCGCGAGCACGAGCAGCACCCCGGCTGCCGGGCCCCTACTCGCGATGTCGGCGGCGATCGCCACGATCTCCGCGCCCTGCGGGGAAGTGACGTAGTAGCGCATCTCGTCCACGATCGTCAGCTCGACGTCGACCCCGAACTGGCGGCACAGCTCCGGGTTCAGCTTGGACGCGCCGCCCGCCCGGTCGAGCATGTCGAAGATGCGCTCCATCTGGGCCTGCATCAGCCGCAGGTGCTCCAGGAGGCCCTTGGCGTTGCGCTTCTCCGCCGTGTGGGCGATGCACCGCCACGGCCGGTGGTCACCGGCGCCCTTGCCATCGAACAGGTGAATCTTGGGGGTGACAGCGAGGGCGGCGGCACCGATGATCCCGTTCACCGCCGCAGACTTACCCGCGCGCGGCTCCCCCGCCACCAGGAGGCAGGCGTCGACCAGGCGCAGCATCTCGCCTCGGCCGCGGCCGTTCACCCCGGCCGGGATACCCGCCCAGAAGTCGAGCGGTTCGGCCTGGCCGACGAGCGGCGACGGGTACAGCTTGAGGAACGGGTCCGCCTTGCTCACGTAGATGGCCAGGCGGCCGGCGTGCTCGGGGATGAGCTCGAACACCACCTGCGTCTCCCCCACGCCGAGCGCGGACGCGAAGTCTGCCTCCTTACCGAGGGCAGCGCGGGCGCGCTGGCCGGGCGGCAGTTGCAGGATCGTCGACCAGCCGCCGTCCTCCGTCAGCACCGGCGTCGCCAGCTTCATGCCCTCGGAGCGGCCGAGCTTGGCGTCGATCGCCGCGCGGACGACCTGGTTCTCCTGCGGGGTGCCGCCCTTGCGGCCTGGCAACTTGAACGGCACAGGACGTTCCACGATCCGCTTGCGCACCTCGACGGCGGTCGTCACGGTGGCTACGGCGCCGAGTGCGAGGTACGGCGCGGCCGGGCTCCACACCGCGGTCGCCGCCGCCGTCCCTGCCAGCGACACGATCCCCGTCGCCCACGCGGTACGGCGACGCCGGGTACGCACCTTCTCGCGGAACACGTAGTCCTCGGTGCCCGCGTAGTCGTCGGCCCGGATCCAGCGCCAGGCCATCTTCGTCACCACGCCCGTACCCGCGAACGGGGCGAGAGCAGCCCGGTAGGTGAACTTCGCCGTGCGCCGCCCGTACTTGCCCTGCCGGAGCGCGTGGACGACGCGGCGGGTTCGGCTGGGCGGCTTGGTCCAGAAGTCGGGCGGCGTCTGCGGACGGGTGAAGGTGTCGGTGGTCACTGCGCCGCCTCCACCAGCTGGCCGAGGTACGACTGCAGGCGGCGGGCCCGGTCCGTACCTACGCCCATCCGGTCCTTGATCGTCCGGACGGACGGCGGTTCGCCCTGGGCCACCTCGGCGAGGAACTGCGCCACCGCAACCGGGCGGAAAGGTGCGTCCACGTCGGCGGCTATCTCGGGCTGTACCTGGTCGATGCCGGACACCGCCTGGCCGTCCTCGACAGGAGAGTGGTCGACGTCCTCCGGCGAGGCTGCGACCTGCGCAGGTACACCCGAGATCGGTTCAGGTACAGCGCCGTCGGCAGCGGTGCCGGACCCCGGAATGGAGACAACTGTTCCCACCGTTGAGGTGGTCTCGGTGCCCCCTTCGGATTCACGTGTGGGGCTCTGCTCCACGCGTGCAGGTACAGCCGGGATGGTCGCCAGGGCAGCGGTCGCGAACGCAGGAGATTCGCGCAGCAGCTCGTGTAGAGCAGCCAACGCCATCACGTCCAGCACGATGCTGAAGAACACCGCGGGCTCGTGGAGAGGTACAGCCGGGATCGGGTCAGGTACGGCATGCCTCAACAGGTCGTAGATCCCGAGGAAGCTCAGCCCGAGCCCGCCGAGCACCAGGCCGAACGTGAGCAGACGACGGAACGTGCCCACCTTCTCCCGGCGCAGGGCCCGCAGTGCGACGGCGTGGGACTGCATCGCGGCCAGCGCGACCGGCGCGACGCCGTACAGCACTGCCAGGGCGACGGGCAGTCGCGTGGCGGTGAGGGCGTGCCAGGTGTTCATCGACATGGACACGGCGGCCGAGAGGACGAGGACGCCGATGGCCCAGATGCGGCCGGGCGGGCTCGCCGGCGGCTGGGTGTTGGGCTCCTGCGCGGCCGGGGCTGGTGCCGCTGGGGGCATGGCAATATCGTGTGCCATGGTTCGGACTCCAAGGTCTAGTTGGCGTCTGAGCTGGAAGAACCCCCACCTGGTTGGCGCCGGGTGGGGGCCTTCTTCGTTATGGAGTTGTCGAACTGGAGCCCTGGTCGCCGCGGCGAGGGCTAATCGCAGGCGACGACCAGGGGACTTCCCACGGTAGATGACGCAGGTCACCCCGGTCTATAGGTACCTATCCCCCCGCGTGCGTACTCTTGCGTACGGATGCGGTCGGGCGTGCCCCTACGCTGCGGTTCATGATCGATTGGCGGGCTGATCTCCCGCGCTGGGAGCAAATCGTGCGGGTGATCGCGAAGCGGATCGACACCGGCGAGTACGGTCGTGGCTATCTGATCACCGAGCGGGCCCTTATCGAAGAGTTCGCGGTCGCCAAGGTGACCGCGCGGAAGGCGATGGCCGGCCTGCGCGAGCGGCGGCTGGTGTACACCAGGCCGAATCTCGGGAGCTTCGTCGGTCCCGAGCCGGACGACGACTGATCTTGTCGCTGACTACGCCCCGTCACCAGAACGAGGGACGGGGCGTTTCATGATCGTGCGTCGCTCATGCGTCATGATCTTGAGATATCGGGAGACACCCGGAGACCTCCAGAGACATGTTCCGTTGTCCCGCCGCTGGTCGGAGCCCGTTTCTAAGCCTTGACCAGGAGGGCCACGCACTCCACGTGGTGGGTCATCGGGAAGGCGTCGAAGGCGCGGAGGTCGGTGAGGGGGTAGCCGCGTTCGTCCAGCCAGGCCAGGTCGCGGGCCAGGGTCGCCGGGTCGCAGGAGACGTAGACGATCCTGGCGGCCTCCAGCGAGGCGATGCGGTCCACCACCTCGCGACCCAGGCCCGAGCGGGGCGGGTCGACGACCACCAGGTCGGCGCGTTCGATCTGGAAGCGGTCGAGGGCCTCCTCCACCCGGCCTCTTTCCACCCTGGCCTGGGGGAGGTCGCGGAGGTTGGCGCGGGCGTCGCGGACGGCGGCGGCCTCCGATTCGAGGCCGAAGACGGCGCCCTCGTCGCCCACCCGCTCGGCCAGCGCGGCGGCGAACAGGCCCACGCCGCAGTACAGGTCCAGCGCCCATTCGCCGGGTTCGGGCTGGCCATAGGTGAGGACGGCGTCCAGGAGGGTTTCCGCGGCGCCGGGGTGTACCTGCCAGAAGCCGCTGCCCGTCACCCGGAACTCGCGGTCGTCCGCCCGCTCGTGGAGGTTGCCGGAGCCGTGGCGGGCGTCGCTGCGGCCTTTGCCCTGGTTGACGAGGATGGAGGCGGGCGCCTCCAGGTCGGGGACGGCGACGGTGCGGCGCGGGCGGGGCGCGATGACGACGTTGCGTTCGCCGCTCGACGACGCGATGACCTCCACCCCGGCGGCGCCCTTCCAGTTGCGCGCCTCGGCGCCCACCGCCTCCACCTCGGGGTGGGCGATGAGGCAGGCGTCGACGACCTCGATGTCGTGGGAGCGGTGGTGGCGGAAGCCGAGCTCGCCGCCGGGCGTGGCGGCGAACTGGACGCGGGTACGCCACCCGAGCCCGTCCTTGGCCCCCGGAACCTCCTCCACCACGATCTCGCGGTCGATCCCGGCCAGGCGGCGCAACTGCTCGGCGACCACGTCGGCCTTCATGGCCCGCTGCGCCTCCAGCGTGACGTGCTGCCAGTCGCACCCGCCGCACCGGCCGGGGCCGGCGTACGGGCACGGCGGCACGACCCGGTCGGGCGAGGCCTGGAGGATCTCGACGGCGTCGGCGCGCAGGAACCGGGTCGTCTCCTCGGTGACCCGGGCACGGACTCGCTCTCCGGGCAGTGCGTGGCGTACGAACACCACCCGCCCCTCATGGCGTGCCACGCACCAGCCGCCATGCGCGACCGGGCCTACCGTCAGCTCGAGAGTTGCCTGTTCCACAGCAATACAGCCTAGGCCCTCACCCGGCCGACTCCACCGAGCACTGCCTTAACTACGCTATGTAACCATGCGTGAGGGGCGGGTGGTTCGGCGGCGGCTCGGGTTCGGGGGCACGCTGGCCGCCACGCTGTTCTTCTGCGCCTCGCTCACGCCGACGCTGCTGCCCAGGCCGTGGGTCATGCAGGGCGCGATGGGCGGGGTCACCGGCATCATCGGCTACGCCGTGGGCGCGAGCGCGGGCGCGGCGGGACGGGCGCTGATCGGCTACCGGCTGCCCGAGCGCGGGCGGGTGCTGGCCTGGCGGGTGCTGATCGCGGTGTGCGCCGCGCTGGCGGGCGTGACGCTGTGGTACAGCCTCGGCTGGCAGGACGACCTGCGCGCGCTCATGGGGATGACCAGGCGGATCACCTGGTTCCCGCCGGCGATCCTGGCGCTGAGCGTCGCGCTGTTCGCACTCTTCCTGCTCCTGGCCCGGTCGGTACGGCTCGGCGGCCGCAAACTGATCACCTGGCTGGACCGTTTCGTCCCGGTGCCCATCGCCCAGGCCACCGGAATCGTCATCGTGACCGCCGTCGTCGGGATCCTGGCCAACGACGTGCTGTTCTCGGGGTTCGTCAACGCGGTCAACGACGCCTCGTCGGTCGCCAACGGCACCACCGATCCCGGGGTGCGGCGGCCGGGTTCGGCGAAGGTGTCCGGCGGCGCGGGTTCGCTGGTGGGCTGGTCCGCCCTGGGGCGCGAGGGCCGCAACTTCACCGGGAGCGCGATCGCGACGTCCCGGCTGCGCGCCTTCTCCGGGAAGCGGCCCGCCGAGCCGATCCGGGTCTACGTGGGCCTGCAGGCGGCTCCCACGCCGGCGGCCCAGGCGGCGCTGGCCGTACGGGAGCTGGAAAGGACGGGCGCGTTCGCGCGTCCCGTGCTCGCGGTGCTGGGGACGACGGGCACCGGGTGGGTGGACGAGCAGATCGCCGACAGCCTGGAGTACATGTACAACGGCGACACCGCGATGGTCGCCCTGCAGTACTCCTACCTGCCGAGCTGGGTGTCGTTCCTGGTGGACCGCGGCAAGGCGGCGCGGGCGGGCAAGGCGCTGTTCGACGCGGTGCGCGCGCGGTGGGAACGGCTGCCGCCGGGCGAGCGGCCGCTGCTGGTCCTGTCAGGGGAGAGCCTGGGCAGCTTCGAGCTCGAAGGCGCCTTCCGCGACCTGCCGGACCTGGTGGGCAGGGCCGACGGGGCGTTGTTCGTGGGGCCGCCGGACGCCAACCCGATCTGGCGGACGGTGAGCGCGGGGCGCGAGCCCGACAGCCCGGTGTGGCGGCCGGTGTACGAGCAGGGCAGGACGGTGCGCTTCGGGCAGTATCCGGATGACCTGTCCTGGCCGCCGGGGCCGTGGGCGCGGCCGCGCGTGGTGTACCTGCAGAACGCCTCCGACCCGGTCGTGTGGTGGTCGACCGACCTCATCTACGCCAAGCCGGAGTGGCTGACCGCGCCGCGCGGGCCGGACGTCAACCCGCAGATGAACTGGTTCCCGCTGGTGACGTTCTGGCAGGTGCTGGGGGACATGTCGGTCGCGCTGAACGTCCCGGCCGGGCACGGACACGTCTACGGCGCGAACGTGGTGGAAGGCTGGGCGGCCATCGCCGCGCCGGACGGCTGGAGCGCCGCCGACACCGCCCGCCTTCACGCGCTGGTCAGCGCTCGTTCTTCCCCGTGAGCTGCTCGTCCTTGATGACCTGGTGCCAGGGACGGCGCACGGAACCCGGCGCGAACGGCTCGGGACGGCCCTTGAGCCGGTCGGAGGAGTGCAGCTGCCACGGGACGCTGGTCACCATCACGCCCGGCTTGAACAGCAGGCGCGCCTTGAGCCGCAGCGCGCTCTGGTTGTGGAGCAGGTGCTCCCACCAGTGGCCGACGACGTACTCGGGGATGAAGACGGTGATGACGTCGCGGGGCGAGCGGCGGCGCAGCGTCTTGACGTAGTCGAGGACGGGCTGCGTGATCTCCCGGTAGGGCGAGTCGAGCATCTTCAGCGGGACCGGGATGCCCCGCCGTTCCCACTCCTCCTGCAGGCGGCGGGCCTCGTCGCCCTCGACGCCGACGGTGATGGCCTCCAGCGTGGACGGGCGGGTGGCGCGGGCGTAGGCGAGGGCGCGCATGGTCGGTTTGTGCACCTTGGAGACGAGCACGATCGCGTGGTTGCGGGCCGGGAGCATCGACGGGTCGTACTCCTCGGTGATCTCCAGCTCGGCGGCGACGTTGTCGTAGTGGCGGCGGATCGCCTTCATCATCAGGAACAGGATCGGCATCGCGATGCACACGATCCACGCGCCGACCAGGAACTTCGTCAGCAGCACCACGATCAGCACCAGGCCGGTCATGATGCCGCCGAAGAAGTTGATCGTCCGCGAGCGGTGCATCTGGTGGCGTACCCGAGGATCGGTCTCGGTCTTCAGGTGGCGCGTCCAGTGGATGACCATGCCGGTCTGGCTGAGCGTGAACGAGACGAAGACGCCCACGATGTACAGGTTGAGCAGGCGGCTCACGTCGGCCTGGAACCCCCACAGCAGCAGGCAGGCGCCCAGCGCCAGGATGACGATGCCGTTGGAGAAGGCCAGCCGGTCGCCGCGGGTGTGCAGCTGGCGCGGCAGGTAGCGGTCCTGGGCCAGGATCGAGCCGAGCACCGGGAAGCCGTTGAAGGCGGTGTTGGCCGCCAGGAACAGGATCAGCGCGGTCACCGCCGAGATCACCACGAACAGCAACGAGCCGCTGCCGAAGACCGCGTCGGCCACCTGGGAGATGATCGGCTGCTGGTAGTAGCTCTCGCCCGCCGGCCTGCCGTCGATGAGGATGTCCAGCGCCGGGTGCTCCGAGACCTTCACGCCGGAGGCCAGGCCGAGCGCGATGATGCCGCCGAACATCGTGATCGCGACCAGGCCCATCATGAGCAGCGTGGTGGCGGCGTTCCTGCTCTTGGGCTTGCGGAAGGCGGGCACGCCGTTGCTGATGGCCTCGACGCCCGTGAGGGCGGCGCAGCCGGAGGAGAAGGCACGCAGGATCAGGAAGGCGGCGGCGAAGGAGGTGAGGTTCGTCTGCTCGGCGACGATCCCGTAGTCGGCGGTGGGAGCCTTGAGGTCGTCGTCGAGGACCAGCAGCCGGATGCCGCCCCAGACGATCATGCCGATGACCGCGGCCATGAACGCGTAGGTCGGGATGGCGAAGGCGGCGCCCGACTCCCTGATGCCACGCAGGTTGACGACCGTGAGCAGAATGACGATGACGATGGCGACGGTGGGCTTGTGCTCGGCCACGAACGGCACCGTCGCGCCCACGTAGTCGACGCCGTTGGCGACCGAGACGGCCACCGTCAGCACGTAGTCCACCATGAGCGCGCTGGCCACGGTCAGGCCGGCGTTCTTGCCGAGGTTCGTGGTGGCGACCTCGTAGTCGCCGCCGCCGCTGGGGTAGGCGTGGACGTTCTGCCGGTAGGAGGCGACCACCGTGAGCATCACGACGATGACGGCGATGGCCACCCAGGGGCTGAAGTGGTAGAACGACACACCCGCCAGCGAAAGGATGACCAGAATCTCCTGTGGCGCGTAGGCCACCGAGGACAGTGCGTCACTCGCGAACACGGGGAGTGCGATGCGTTTGGGAAGCAGCTGTTCATGCAGCTGGCCGCTGCGCAGCGCCCTGCCGACCAGGACGCGTTTCAGGAGATCCGTTACCTTCGCCACGTAAACCGATGCTAGCCCTCTCCTCCCGCCCGGCAGTTACGGCGCTCCCTTATCAGGCCATACTGATACACGAGACCTGCCAAACCGCGGACGGCGGAGAGTATGCATATAGTGATCATGGGCTGTGGCCGGGTGGGATCGACCATCGCCCACATCCTTGAGGACAACGGCCACTCGGTCGCGATCATCGACCGGGACCCGCAGGCGTTCCGCCGCCTGCGCGCCGGATTCCGCGGCCGCCGCGTCACCGGCGTCGGCTTCGACCGCGACGTCCTCATCGAGGCCGGCATCGAGTCGGCCGCCGCCTACGTGGCGGTCTCCAGTGGCGACAACTCCAACATCATCTCCGCCCGCGTCGCCCGCGAGACGTTCGGTGTCGACAACGTCGTCGCCCGCATCTACGACTCCCGCCGGGCCGAGATCTACCAGCGGCTCGGCATCCCCACGGTCGCCACCGTGCGCTGGACCGCCGACCAGATCCTGCGCCGCGTCCTGCCCGAGGGCGCGGAACCTCTCTGGCGCGACCCCACCGGCACCGTCATCCTGGCCGAGGTCACGGTGAACGCCGCCTGGGTCGGCACCCGCGTCGTCGACCTCGAAGAGCAGGCCGGGGCCCGGATCGCGTTCGTCAACCGCATGGGCGAGGCCCTGGTCATCAAGCGCGAGACCATGGTCCAGGAAGGCGACATCCTGCACGTCATCGCCGCAGAAAACGACATGGACCGGATCAACAAGGTGCTCGCCGCGGCGCCGGAACAGGACCACTGATGCGCGTCGCCATCGCCGGCGCCGGGGCCGTCGGCCGCTCCATCGCCGCCGAACTCCTGGAGAACGGCCACGAGGTCCTGCTCATCGACATCGACCCCAAAGCCATCAAGATCGACACGGTGCCGCGCGCCGAATGGCTGCTCGCCGACGCCTGCGAGATTTCCTCCCTCGACGAGGCCGGGCTCAACAACTGCCACGTCGTCGTCGCCTCCTCCGGAGACGACAAGGTCAACCTCGTGGTCTCGCTGCTGGCCAAGACCGAGTACGGCGTCCCGCGCGTCGTGGCCCGCATCAACCACCCGTCGAACGAGTGGCTGTTCAACGAGTCCTGGGGCGTGGACGTCGCCGTCTCCACGCCGCGCCTGCTGTCCGCGCTGGTGGAGGAGGCGGTGAGCGTGGGCGACCTGGTGAGGTTGATGACGTTCCGCCAGGGCCAGGCGAACCTGGTGGAGCTCACGCTGGCCGACGACGCCCCCGTGGTGGGCCAGCGCGCCGGCTCGGTCCCCTGGCCCACGGACTCGGCCCTGGTCGCCATCCTCCGCGAGGGCCGCGTCCTGGTCCCCACCGCCGACGACCCCCTTGAGGCGGGCGACGAGCTCCTCTTCGTCGCCAACCAGGAAGTCGAGCAGGATCTCGCACACCTGCTGTCCTCCCACTGACTTTCCGTCCAAGCCCCACCATCCGTCACGGCAAGCCATCGTCACGAACACCATCCGTCACGGCAAGCCATCGTCACGAGCACCATCCGTTACGGCCGGCATCAGCCACCCCCACCCGCCGCACGTGGTCGGCCTCTGTCCAGGGAAACGGCCGTCCAGCGTGCGGGGCGGGCCGCCATAACGCCCGCCCCGGACCCGGCTACCGCTGAAAAGCACGCATGCCCGGGTTTCCAGCGGCAGCGTCGGGTGGCCGGCGGGGCGGTCGTAGCGGCGGCCCGCCATGCACGCTGGACGGCCGTGCCCCTGGACGGGGCCCGGCCCTGTGCGGCGGGTGGGGGTGGCTGGGGCGGGCCGTAACGTAAAGAGGGCCGGAAACCCCTAGCCGCACGCAGCCATCAGAAGAAGAGAATCACGCCACCGACGGCTTGATGGGCGTGCGGCCGCGGCCCAGGAGCCAGAGCATGGCGGCGAGCGCGGCGACCTGGAGGGGCCAGCCCATCAGGATCTTGGTGATGCCCAGCGCCGCCACCGCCTCGTCTCCTCCGTACAGGTAGACGGGCAGCTGCACCGCCACCCGCACCACGCACGGCAGCATCAGCAGCCACGTCAGCCGCGTGCACAGCCGCACGATCCCCGGGTCCTTGTGCCACGCCGTCGGATCGCCCGTGACCGAGCCGATGAGGAAGCCCACCACCGGCCAGCGGGTGACGATCGAGATGAGCATCGCCACCGAGTAGCCGGCGTTCCAGAGGATTCCGGGCAGGAAGTACGCCTTCGCGTCACCCGAGCGGCTGGCGAAGAAGGCGCCGATGGCGATGCCGATGAGGCTGTTGATCACGAACTGTGGCGTGGAACGCTGCACGAGGCGCGCCAGGAGCAGCAGCACCGCCAGCGCGATGCTGACGATGAGCGAGGTTTTCAGCTGCTCCGTGGTGATCCACGTGACGGTGAAGGCGATCGTGGGCACCGCGGCCTCGATCATGCCACGCACGCCGCCCAGTGCCTTGCCGAGCTGGGCGCGCACCGCCGACTCGACGGTGTCGTGGGCGACTTCCTCGGCCTCGGCGCTCACCTGATCAGCTCCCTGGACGCAGTTCGTATCGTGGATTGAACATCACCTTGCGCCCGTCCTGCATGCTGACCAGGCCCTCGGCCTTGACGATGCGACCGGGTTCGATGCCCGCGATCCTGCGGCGGCCGAGCCAGACGAGGTCGATCACGTCGGACCCGTCGTAGAGCTCGGCCTCCAGCGCGGGCGCCCCACCACGGGGACGCAGCGTCACGGTACGTAGCGTACCGGCTACGCAGAAGCGGCGTCGGCCGCCGCACCTGACGATGGGAGTGGCGCCGGCCTGGTCGGCGTCCTCCCGCAGTTCCTGAGCTTCGATCTCGGACTGCGGGGAGGCAAGCCGGCTGAAGAAGCCGCGCAATCCCCCGCGTTTGTGGGGCTCTGCCGTACTCGTCATGATGACTCAGCTTATGTGATGAGAGGCGTCAGCGAATCTCACTGATTTCGGGTCCTCGCTGGAAGGGGTTGAGCCCGGGGTCGGACGCTTCCTGCTCGGGGGTGTTCTCGTTGGGACGGCGAAGCGGGATCGCCTCTTCCCTGGCCATCGGGTCGCTGCCGCGCACCACGACGATGTCCCTGACGAAGTCGAGGAACTCCTCCGCGACCTTCTCGTCGAGGGCGGCCCTGCCGCTGATGATGGCCAGCAGCAGCCAGCGCGGGCCGTCGACGCCGAGGTAGCGGATCTGGCGGCGTTCGCCGTCGGACTCGACCTCGCCTCTCAGTTCGGGGCCCAGCGGGCCCTCGCTGACGGACAGGCCGCTCGCGGTGCTGGTGATCTTGGTGCGTACCTCGTCCCACAGGCCGGAGGACTTGGGCGCGGCCATCGCCTGGACCTGCAGCGTGCTCTCCTCATAGAGGGCGATCACGCTGACGTGCTGGTCGCCCATGGCGGCCAGGCGGATGTCGAAGGCCGGGTGGTGCGGGACCCGCAGGCCACCCAGGTCGATCCGGTCTGACTCCGGGTGCGTCTCGTCGGCGTCCCAGGGACCCGACTCGCGGCCGGGCTCGCGTGCCGCCGATTCCTCGGCGACCGGGTCCTGCTCGCGACGCTTGCGTCGGAACACGTTCCTCACTCCTTAACGTCCGGTAGAACCAAAGCCGCCGTTGCCGCGTGCCGATCCGGGCAGGCGCTCGACCTCGGCGAAGGCGGCGCGCTCCACACGCTGGATGACCAGCTGGGCGACCCGGTCGCCGCGGCGCAGGCGGAAGGCGTTCTTGGTGTCGGTGTTGATCAGCGTCACCTTGATCTCGCCACGGTATCCGGCATCGACGGTGCCGGGGGCGTTGACGAGGGTCACGCCGTGTTTGGCGGCCAGGCCCGAGCGCGGGTGCACGAACGCGGCGTAGCCGTCGGGCAGCGCGATCGCCAGGCCGGTGCCGACCATCGCGCGCTCGCCGGGCAGCAGTTCGACGTCCTCGGCGGCGTAGAGGTCGGCACCCGCGTCGCCCGGATGGGCATAGGACGGCGGCGGCAGCTCGCGGTCGAGCCGCTGGATCAGGACCTCTGTGTCCGTCGGGCGCGCGAGGCTCGCACGCCGCCCGTCCGCTCCGCCCACTGCGCCGGACTCACTCCCGCTCACGGGTTCACCTCGTACTCGTGATGTTCGGCCGCCATGGCCTCGGCGTCGCCGTGCTGCGCGAAGTGCTCCATGTTCACCTCTACGAACAGCGCCGCGGCGCGGACGGCGACCGGGCCGTCCGGGGCGCCGACGCGCCCCTCAGCCTCAAGGTACGCCTTCCGCCCCGCCATACCGGTGCACCAGGCACGCAGGTGGAGTGTCGTGCCCACGGGAACCGGGAGGAGGTAGTCGGTCTCCAGGCGGGCCGTGACATACGGCTTGTGGAACAGCCAGATGGACATTCCGATGACTTCGTCCATCGCGGCGGCGAGCACGCCGCCGTGCGCCAGCCCCGGCGCTCCCTGGTGGGCCGTGCCGACGGTGAACTCCGCCTCGACCGTGGCCCCGTCGGGCGTGCGGGCGGCGAGGTGGAGGCCGGTCGGGTGGTCGGCGCCGCAGCCGAAGCACCGGCTGTAGTGGGAGCCGAGCGCCGAACCCGGCGGGGGCGCGTTGAGGTGCGCCTTCGGCTGGTCCGCGCCCTCGGGAGGCGTGGTCAGGGAGGAACGTGTCACGGGTGACGAGGTTACTCCTTGCCGGAGGCCGCCACGTCCTCGGCGGCCGCTTCCGGCGGGGGGACGCCGGGCTTGCCGGGTGCGGGCTTCTCGGGGGCCTGCGGCGTGGACGGGTTCGCGGCCGGGAGCTCCTGCGGCGTGGACGGGTTCGCGGCCGGGAGCTCCTGCGGCGGATCGTGGCGCAGTTCGGGCAGCGCGCGGTAGATGACGGCGGCCACCGGGACCGCCACCACGGCGCCCGCGATGCCGCCCATGATGCCGCCGACCGCCAGCACCAGGATGATCGCCAGCGGGTGGAAGTTGAGCGCCCGCCCGACGATCAGAGGCTGCAGCACGTGGTTCTCCAGCTGCTGCTCGACGATGAGCACGATGAGGAAGACCAGCGCCTTCCACGGCTCGACCGAGCCGAGCGTGACCAGCGTGGCCACGGTGCCGGCGAAGAAGATGCCGACGATGGGGATGAAGCTCGCCAGGAAGATCAGTACGGCCAGCGCCGCCCAGAGCGGCACCCCCAGCCCGGCCAGCACGATGCCCATGATCACGCCGTGCACCGCGGCGACCGCGACCGTGCCCTGGACATAGTGGGAGATCGTGACCCACGCGGCGGTGCCGGCCCTGTCGACCCGCGGCGCCATGCCGCCGAACCCTTTCAGGAACCAGCCCCAGATCCGGTCGCCATCCTTGAGCAGGAAGAACGTGACGAACAGCAGCAGCACGATCGAGGCCAGGATCTCCACGAAGACCTGACCGGCGGCCAGCGCCGTGCTGGTCAGCGCCGCCTGCTGCTGGCTGATCCAGTTCGTGATCTGCCCGGTCCAGTTGCTGAGCTCGGCCTCGCTGAGGTGCAGCGGGCCCATCAGCAGCCAGTCGCGCACGTTGTTGATCGTCGCGGTGATCTGCTTGGTCAGCTGGGGGAACTCCTCGCTGGCCCGCGCGCCCACCAGCCAGCCGGTGCCGCCCAGGATGGCCAGCGCCACCAGCATCGTCAGCCAGGTGGCGTAGATCGGGCGCAGCCCGACGCCGCGGAAGAAGCGCGTCAGCGGATAGAGCAGAGCGGCCAGCAGCAGCGCGATCGCCACCGGCAGCGCCACGAAGCTGAGCCGGGCGATGACCTGCGCGAAGACGTAGACGACCACGCCGACGAGGATCAGGCAGGCACTCCACGCCGCCATCCGGGCCAGGAAGGGCGGCACGAGTTTCGTCAGTCGGTCGGAGAACACGTGTTCAAGACTGGCACGTCCCACCGACAGATGCGCGCACATATTCGGGCCTGTGCAACGTCAGCGGCCCATGTCACGTTCGACGCATGAAGGCTGTCCCGATCTTAGTGGCGCTCCTCATGGCGCTGTCCGGTCTCACCGCCTTACCCGCCCACGCGGGCGGCGGCCTCGCGCTGGAGGTGCTCTCCAGCCGCGCCGACCAGGTGAGCGGCGGCGATGCCCTGCTGAGGGTACGGCTCGCCCCGCGGCTGAAAGTGCTGCGCAACGGCGAGGACGTGACCTCGGCCTTCGTCCCCGACCCGGGCGGCAGGACGGCGACCGGCCTGGTGACCGGCCTGCGCTCGGGCGAGAACCTGGTCACCGCGACGGCGCGGCCGTACCGGGACGTGCTGCGGCTGCGCAACCACCCGATCTCGGGACCGATCTTCTCGGGACCGCAGCAGTACCCGTTCGTCTGCAAGACCGAGCGCACGGGCCTCGGCCCGCCCGTGGCCGACAACCAGGCCCGGCAGGGCTACCGGGTCGAGGGCGGCTGGAGCAAGGACTGCTTCGCGCCCTCGGTCACCGACCGGATCTACCGCTCGACCGGCGGCCAGTGGAAGCCGATGCCCGCCGAGCGCCCGGCCGACATGTCCACGACGAAGCTGCTCGACGGCCGCACCGTCGACTTCGTGGTCAAACGCGAGCGCGGCGTCATCAACCGCTTCCTCTACTCGATCGCGGTCGTGGAGGGCGGCTGGAACCAGCGGGCCATGTACCGCTTCGACGGCGGCGTCGCGATCGGCCGCGACCAGGGCACGCTCGGCGGCAGCGCCCTCGACCCGCACGGCCTGGGCCTGGGCTACGCGATCCTGCACTCCTCCGGCACGCGTACCTCGACCCACTACAACCTGATCGTCGGCGGCGAGACCGCGCTGATGGTCAAGGAACGCTTCATCGAGCTGTACGGCAGGCCGCTCTACACCGTGGGCGTGGGCGGTTCCGGCGGCGCCATCCAGCAATACATCTACGGCCAGAACCACGGCGACCGGATCATCGACGCCGCCATCCCCCAGTACTCCTATCCCGACATGGTCACCCAGACCATCCACATCGGCGACTGCGAGCTGCTCGAACGCTACATGGACGCCACCCCGCGCTGGGCGAACTGGGACTCCAGGACCGCCCTGATCGGCCTGAACGCCAGCGACACCGTCGCCAACCCCTACACGAGGCAGCCGGGCGCCAGCGAGTGCGTGATCGGCTGGCGCGGCCTGACCCCGCTGGCCATGAACCCGAAGTGGACCGACGACAACGACCCCGAGTGGGCCAAGATGGACCCGCCTGGCGTCAAGGACACCGTCCACTGGACCCACTGGGAAGACCTCAGGAACGTCTACGGCGTCGGCCCCGACGGCTACGCCCGCTCCCCCTGGGACAACGTCGGCGTGCAGTACGGCCTGAAGGCCCTGCGTGACGGCGCCATCACCCCCGAGGAGTTCCTGGACGTCAACGAGAAGGCGGGCTCGTGGAAGGAGTCACGCGACATGGTCCAGGAGGGCTGCCCGTTCGTCCCGGCCGCCTGCCCGGCCGGCTGGGACCCGTGGAGCGCCCGCAACGTCGCCACCGGCCGCAGGACCGGCGACCCGGTCGCGATCCGCAACGTCGAGCGCAGCGGCCTGGTCTTCAGGGGCGACATCGACATCCCGGTCATCGACTGGCGCCACTACCTGGAAGACCAGCTCGACATGCACAACAGCCACCAGTCGTTCGCCTCGCGGCAGCGGATGCTCGACCATGACGGCGACGCCGGCAACCAGGTGATCTGGTTCACCGACGCCCGGCCGGACGGGCCACGCTTCGACCAGACACCGCAGGCGCTGGAGGTCATCGACGCGTGGATGGCCAACATCCGCGAGCGCCCGTGGCGCGGGGTGCCGGGCAACAAGCCGCCGCTGGCGGTGGACCGCTGCTTCGCCACCGACGGCACGCAGATCGCGGCCGGTCGCGGCGTGTGGAACGGCATCCTCGACCGCCGTGAGCCGGGCGCCTGCACGAAGGCGTTCCCGCTGTACTCGACGAGCCGGATCGTGGCGGGCGGCCCGATCGAGGGCGGGGTCTTCAAGTGCCGGCTGCAGCCGGTCGCCAAGGCGATCGCCCGCGGCCTGTACGGCACGTGGACGCCGGCCCCCGCCGAGCGCGCCCGCCTGGACGCGGTCTTCCCGGCGGGGGTGTGCGACTACTAGCCGAGCTCCACCTCGACGGTGAGCGACTCTCCCGGTTCCAGGACGAACTCCTCGACGTTGCCGGCGCCGCAGAGGTCGTCCTGGGCCAGCCGTACCAGCGCCACCTCGGGGCCGGTGACGGTCAGCCTGGACACCTCGGCCCGCATCGACTGCTTGGCCTCGGACTTGGCCTTGCGCACCCGGCGCAGGATCTCCGAGGCCACGGTCAGCACGGCGGGGTCGCCCGCGCCGGGGGCGGACTGCGGCCACGCGGCGCGGTGGACCGAGCCCTCGCGCCACCACGACCAGACCTCTTCGGTGACGAACGGCAGGAACGGCGCGAACAGCCGCAGCTGTGTCTCCAGCGCCCGCCGCAGCGCCACGACCGCCGAGGCGTCCCCCTCGTACGCCCGCGCCTTGACCAGCTCCAGATAGTCGTCGCAGAACGACCAGAAGAACCGCTCGGCGACCTCCAGGGCCCTGGTGTGGTCGTAGGACTCGAAGGCCCGGCCCGCCTCGCCGACGGCCTCGTCCAGCGCGGCCAGCATGGACAGGTCCAGCGCCTCGGTCACCTCGCCGCCGACGTCGCCGAAGCCGAGGACGAACTTCGAGGCGTTGAGGATCTTGATGGCCAGCCTGCGGCCGACCTTGAGCTGGCCGGGGTCGAAGGCGGTGTCCACGCCGTAGCGGCCGTTGGCGGCCCAGTAGCGCACGGCGTCGGAGCCGTACTGCTCCAGCAGCGCCATCGGGGTGACGACGTTCCCCTTGGACTTGGACATCTTCTTGCGGTCGGGGTCGAGGATCCACCCCGACACCGCCGCGTCGCTCCACGGCAGGCCGCCGAACTCCAGGTGCGAGCGGGTCACCGTGGCGAACAGCCAGGTGCGGATGATCTCGTGCGACTGCGAGCGCAGGTCCATGGGGAAGACCCGGCGGAACAGGTCGTCGTCGGTCTCCCAGCGACCGGCGATCTGCGGCGTCAGCGACGACGTGGCCCAGGTGTCCATGACGTCGGTGTCACCGGCGAAGCCGCCGGGCACGCCGCGCTGGTCCTCGGTGTAGCCGGGCGGCACGTCGGAGGACGGGTCGATCGGCAGCATCTCCTCCGGCGGCAGGATCGGCTCGTCGTGCAGCCGGTTGCCGGAGCCGTCGAGCTTGTACCAGACGGGGAACGGCACGCCGAAGAAGCGCTGCCTGGAGATGAGCCAGTCGCCGTTGAGCCCTTCGACCCAGTTGTCGTAGCGCACCCGCATGTGCGGCGGATGCCACTTCAGCTCCCGCCCGCGCTCCAGCAGCCGCTCGCGCAGCGCCTGGTCGCGCCCGCCGTTGCGGATGTACCACTGGCGGGTGGTGACGATCTCCAGCGGCTTGTCGCCGCGCTCGTAGAACTTCACCGTGCGCTGGACGGGCTTGGGCTCGCCGTCGAGGTCGCCGGACTCGCGCAGCATCTCCACGATCCGCTCGCGGGCGCTGTGGACGGTCTTGCCGGCCAGTTCCTTGTACGGCTCGCCGTCCACGCCCTCCGGCGGCTCGGGCAGCAGGCGCCCGTCCCAGCCGATGACGGAGCGCGTGGCCAGCCCCAGCTCGCGCCACCAGGTGACGTCGGTGACGTCGCCGAAGGTGCAGATCATCGCGATGCCGGAGCCCTTGTCCATCTCGGCCAGGCGGTGGGCCACGATCGGCACCTCGACGCCGAACAGCGGCGTGAGCACGCTCGTGCCGAACAGCGGCTTGTAGCGCTCGTCGTCGGGGTGGGCCACCAGCGCCACGCAGGCGGGGATGAGCTCGGGGCGGGTGGTCTCGATGAAGACCGGCCCCTGGTCGCCGTAGAAGGAGATCCGGTGGAAGGCGCCCGGCCACTCGCGATCCTCCAGCTCCGCCTGGGCGACGGCGGTGCGGAAGGTGACGTCCCAGAGCGTCGGCGCCTCGGCGAGGTAGGCCTCGCCGCGCGCGAGGTTGCGCAGGAAGGCGCGCTGCGACACCGCGCGGGAGTCGTCGCCGATCGTGGTGTAGAGCAGCGACCAGTCGACCGACAGGCCGACGCGCCGCCAGACCTCCTCGAAGGCCCGTTCGTCGATGGCGGTCAGCTTGTGACACAGCTCGACGAAGTTGCGCCGCGAGATGGGGATCTCCCGCTTGCCCGGCTTGTCCGGTGGAGCGAACTCCGGATCGTAGGGCAGGGAGGCGTCGCCGCGCACGCCGTAGACGTTCTGCACCCGGCGTTCGGTGGGCAGGCCGTTGTCGTCCCAGCCGATCGGGTAGAAGACCTCGTAGCCCGCCATCCGCTTGTAGCGGGCCATGATGTCGGTGTGGGTGTAGGAGAAGACGTGTCCGACGTGCAGCGAGCCGGAGACGGTGGGCGGCGGGGTGTCGACCGAGAAGATCTCGGGCCGCTCACGGGTACGGTCGAAGCGGTAGACGCCTTCCTCTTCCCAGCGCGCTACCCATACCTGCTCCAGGCCGTCGAGAGTCGGTTTCTCCGGCATGGCGGCATGGCGTAGTCGCTGTTGAGTCATGCCTCCGTATGGTACGGCTTCGCACGGCTCGCAGAAGCTAGAGACTAGTGTTCGTTACATAGGCGAAGGAGTGATCAGAATGGCGGACGACAAGCCGGATGTCGCATGGCGGGTGATCGGCGGCCTGGTGGGTCTGGCGACCGCCTGGGCGGCCAAGAAGCTGCTCGGGTTCGTCTGGGTCAAGGCGACGGGCAAGGAGCCCCCGATCGACTCGGAGTCCCCCGAGGTCAGCATGGGTGAGGCCATCGGCTACGCGGTCGTGATGGGCGTCGGCATGTCGGTGGCGCAGATCGTGGTCAACAAGACCGCGAAGAAGCGCTATGACGCCTGGAAGGCGCTCAAGACTCCAAAGCCGTGAGAAACTCGCTGGCCCAGCGGTCGACGTCGTAGGTGGCCACCCGGCGCCGCATCGTGCGCATGCGCCGGGCCAGCTCGTGCGGCGAGGCGTTCATGGCGGCCATCATCTCCCGTTTGAGTCCCTCCACGTCGTACGGATTGACCAGGTACGCCGAGCGCAGCTCGGAGGCGGCCCCGGCGAACTCGCTCAGCACCAGCGCGCCCTGCAGATCGTGATGGCAGGAGACGTACTCCTTGGCCACGAGGTTCATCCCGTCGCGCAGCGGCGTCACGACCATGATGTCGGCGGCCAGGTAGAGCGCGGCCAGTTCCTCCCGGTCATAGGACTGGTGGAAGTACTGCACCGGCTGGGCCCCCAGCACCGAGTGCTCGCCGTTGATCCGGCCGACCTGCAGCTCGATGTCGTCGCGCAGCCGCCGGTACTCCTCGACCCGCTCCCTGCTGGGCGTCGCGATCTGCACGAACACCGCCTCACCCGGAGCCAGGCTCTCATCGCGCAGCAGCTCCCCGAAGGCTTCGAGCCGCTGGCCGATGCCCTTGGTGTAGTCGAGCCGGTCGACGCCGAGCAGCACGTGCTCGGGGTCGCCAAGCTCGACCCGGATCTCCTTGGCCCGGTGCATGATGTGCGGCTCGCGCACGAGCGTGTCCAGCTCGGAGAAGTCGACGGAGATCGGGAAGGCCTGGGTGGTGACGACCCGGTCCTCCAGGAAGATCTCGTTGCTCTTGTACGGCAGGCCGAGCAGCCGCCTGCACAGCATCCGGAAGTTGGCCGCCCCGCCCGGCAGCTGGAAGCCGACCAGGTCCGCCCCGAGCAGCCCTTCGACCAGCTCGCGCCGCCACGGCAGCCGCCAGAACAGCTCGACGGGCGGGAACGGGATGTGCAGGAAGAACCCGATGCGCAGGTCCGGCCGCATCTCACGGAGCATGGCCGGAACCAGCTGCAGCTGGTAGTCCTGCACCCACACCACCGCGCCCTGCTCGGCGACCTCGGCGGCGGCCTGCGCGAAGCGCTCGTTGACGGTGCGGTAGGACTCCCACATCTCGCGTTCGAACACCGGCGGCGCGACCACGTCGTGGTAGAGCGGCCAGAGGGTCGAGTTGGAGAAGCCCTCGTAGTAGAGCTCGACCTCTTCCGAGGTCAGCGGGACCGGGATGAGGTCCATGCCGTCGTTCTCGAACGGCTCCAGGAGTTCGTCGGCGGCGCCGTGCCAGCCGAGCCAGGCGCCTTTGCGGCGTTGCATGACCGGGGCGATGGCGGTGACCAGTCCTCCGGGGCTTCGACGCCACGATGCCGTTCCGTCAGGCCCCACCGTGCGGTCCACCGGCAGGCGGTTCGCCACGATCAGGAACGAGCTACGGCTGGTCACCAAGGATTCCCTCCTACGACTCACTGTACGCAAGCCGCAAGGCACGGCTCACGGCGGCCGCCACCTCTTCGGTCCCCGCATGGGGGATCATCGCGGCGATGTGGGCGTCGGGCCTGACGAGCCATGCCTCATCCGGCGCCGCACCGAGAGTCTCGGCCAGGGCTCCGGTCCCATCGATCTCCGCGAGCTCGCGAACGGCGAGCGGCGCCGTAGTCACCTTCCCCGGGATCTGGGCAAACAAACCCGAATCACACATTTCACCCAGGAGTAGCAGGAAACCGCTTCTGCACATCTCGCGCAGCCGTCCGCCCGGCACGGGACAGTCCGGAAGGATCACCCCGGGCGCCGGGGCCGGGGCCTGTCCCCTGGGCGGGCGCCCGGCGAAGGGTCGGCCCGGCGTGGTCAGCGGGGAGTCCACATACCAGTACGGCTCGGCGAAGCGCCCGGAGTCGACCTCCTCGATCGCGCCCCGCTCCAGCACGTCGCGCCGGTGCGCCCGCCCGGCCTCGTCCGTGGGCACCAGGAAGCGCATGGTGGCCGTGGTGACCTCCAGGTTCTCCCGGGCGGCGGCGTGCCGTTCGTCGTGGTAGGTCTCCAGCAGTTCCTCCGGAGCCCAGCCACGCAGGACGGCGGCCAGCTTCCAGGCGGCGTTCTCGGCGTCGGGCACGCCGGAGTTGAGCCCGCGGGCGCCGAAGGGGGCCACGAGGTGGGCGCAGTCCCCGGCCAGCAGGACCCGTCCCACGCGCATCCGGGAGGCGATCCGGGAGTGGAAGCGGTAGACCGACTGCCAGACGAGCTCATACGGCCGATCACCAATGATTTGCCTGATTTTTCGCGAAATATCATCTGATGTTGCGAGGTAGCCGGGCGGGACCTGCCAGTCGATCCGATACGTCGAGCCGGGACACGGGTGGATGAGGACCTGGCGGCCGGGGTTCCACTCCGGGTCGAAGTAGAAGCGGCGCTCCTGCTCCCAGCCCGGCAGATCGGCCCGGATGTCGCAGATGAGGAACTGGTCGTCGAAGGAGTGCCCGTCGAAGGTGACGCCGAGCGCCTGCCGTACCCCGTGGGCGCGGGCGCCCGCGCAGGCCAGCACATAGGGCGCGCGCGTCACCCGATCGCCGCAGCGGACCGTCACCCCCTCGCCGTCCTGTTCCAGGCCGGTCACCTCGTGGTCCCAGCGCACCTCGATCAGCGGCTCCGCGGCGATGGCCGCGTCGAGCAGTTCCTCGGTGCGGGCCTGCGAGATGTTGACGAACGGCGGCAGCGGGCCCTGCGCGCCGAAGCTCCACGAGAACAGCTCGCGGTCGCGGTAGTAGGTGCGCGCGGTGGTCCAGGTCAAACCCTCCTCGGCCACCTGCGGCACGCCCAGCCACGACCAGAGGTCGAGCACGTCGCGCTGCTGGCAGATCGAACGCGAGCCCTCCAGGTCGCGCGCCGGCCTGCGGTCCAGGACCAGCACCGGCAGCCCCCAGCGGGCCAGCAGCAGCGCCGCCGTCTGACCGACCGGGCCCGCGCCGACCACTATGACTGCAGAGCCGCCCATACGTCCCTGTCCCTCTCGGCGGTCCAGATGACCGGGCGCTCGATCCCGTGCAGTTCGTCCCACAACCGCGAGACGTCGAACGGCAGGCAGTGCTCGAAGATCGGCCAGCGTCCGTAGCGGGGCGCGAGCGCCGCGTGGGTGCGTTCGAAGGCCTCCTTGAGCGTACGGCTGCCGCCCACCTCCCTGATCATCACGTCCAGGAACTCGCGGGTCTGCGCGATGGCCGCCTCGACCCCGTCCTTGCCCGTCGCCACCGCGCCCCTGCCGCCGACCAGCGTCTCGGCACCGAACGCCGCCACCCGGTCGAGCGTGCCCGACGCCCAGTCGCGGTGGAAGGCGTCGCCGGTGTACAGGGCGGCCTGCGACTCCACGAGGTCTCCGGCGAACATGATCCGGTGCTTCGGCAGCCACATCACCAGGTCGCCCTCGGTGTGGCCGCGCCCGCAGTAGTGCAGAACCAGCTCGCCCCTGTCACCGCCGAGCTCGATGGTGAAGCGGTCGCTGAACGTGGCGGTGGGCCAGGTCAGGCCGGGGATCGAGGCGGGTTCCTTGAACAGGCGCGGCATCCTGCCGTACTCGCTGGCCCAGTCCTGCTCGCCGCGCTCGGCGATGAGCTCGCGGGTCTTCTCGTGCGCCACGATCACGTCCGCGCCGAACGCCGAGGCGCCCAGGACCCGCACCGCGTGGTAGTGGGACAGGACCAGGTAGCGCACCGGTTTGTCCGTGTGCTCACGCAGCTTCGCCAGCCACTCGCGGGCGGCGACCGGGGTGGCCAGCGCCTCGAAGCACACCACGAAATCCTCGCCCTCGACCGCGCCCACGTTGGGGTCGCCTTCGGCGGTGAGCGCGTAGACGCCCTCGGCCAGGACGTGCAGCGTCTGCCGCTTCTCGCCCAGATCCTCCGATGAGGCGAACGGCTTGGCCATCTTCTTCCACTCCTTCACGACAGGCGTTTCTCAGGCGTTCAGGCGTTCCTCAAGCGTTCAGGCGTTTCTCAGGCGTTCAGGCGTTTCTCAGGCCCTCGGGCGTTCGGGCGTTCGGGCGTTCTGGGGTTCTCGGGTTTTTGGGCGTTCTCAGGCGTCGAAGTCCGCTGTGACGTGACCGGTGACGGGGTGGCTCTGGCAGGCCAGCCTGTAGCCGGCCGCCAGTTCTCCGGGCTCCAGCGCGTAGTTCTGGTCCATCGTGACCTCACCGCGGCTCAGCCGGACGCGGCAGGTGCCGCAGACGCCGCCCCTGCACGCGTAGGGCGCGTCCGCGCGCACCCTCAGCGCGGCGCCGAGCAGGCTCTCGTCGTCGCGCAGGTTCACGCGCGTGGTGCGGCCGTCGAGCGTGAAGTCGAAAACCGCCCCATCCGGTACGGCGTGCGCCCTCGCGACCGGCTCCCCCGCGTAGAACAGCTCGTAGTGGACCCGCCTGCCTCCCAGCATCCCCCTGACCGTCTCGACCAGGCCGATCGGGCCGCACAGGTAGTACTCGTCGGCCTCGCCCAGCAGGGGCAGCAGGGTGCGCATCTTGTCCGCGTCGATGCGGCCGCTGGCGATCGGCGCCTCCTGGGGCTCCTGGCTGAGGACGTGGAGGAGGTTGAGTCGGCTGCCGTAGATGTCCTTCAGGTCGGCCAGTTCCTCGGCGAACATGACCTCTCTGGCGGTTCTGTTGCCGTACACGAGGGTGAAGCGGCTGAGCGGCTCGACTTCCAGCGTGGTGGTCAGCAGGGAGATGACGGGGGTGATGCCGGATCCGGCGGCGATGGCCAGATGATGCCGCGATTTTTCCGGATATAGCGGGGTGGTGAACCGGCCGAGTGGCGGCATCGCCTCCACCACGTCGCCCGGCTTGAGCATGGAGTTGGCCCATTCGGAGAACGCCCCGCCCGGGAGCCGCTTGACCCCGATCCTGAGGGGGCCGCCCGCCGGGGAGCAGATGGAGTAGCTGCGCCGTACCTCAAGGCCGTCGAGGAAGACGCGCACGGTGAGATGCTGCCCCTGCGTGAACGGCAGCCGCTCCTCGAACGTCACCGCCACCGCGTCGTCGGTCAGCCGTTCCACGGCCGCGACCGTGAGTGGCCGGAAGCGGCTCACGTCAGATCTCCTTGAAGTGGTCGAACGGCTCCAGGCACACGCGGCACGTGTAGAGCGCCTTGCACGCGGTCGAGCCGTACCGGCTGACCAGGCGCGTCCGCGGCGACCCGCACCGAGGGCACCGCGCGCTCAGCTCCAGCGCCACCGGCCCCCGGTCGCGCAGGTGGCCCGGCGGCGAGATCCCGTGCTCCCGCAGCTTCTGCCTGCCCTCGTCGGTGATCCAGTCCGTGCTCCAGGGCGGCGACAGCACCGTCGTGACCACCGCGCCGGGCAGCGCCCGCCCGATGTCCTCGCGGATGGCGTCCATGGCCGGGCAGCCCGAGTACGTGGGCGTCACCACCACCTCGAACCCACCGTCCGCCCCCTGCCTGACCTCCCTGACGATGCCCAGGTCACCAAGGGTGAGCACGGGCAGCTCAGGATCCGGCACCGCCGCGACCACCGCTCTGGCCTGCGCGAGCGTCACCATGTGGCCCCCTGGTGCTCGCGGTGCAGCGCCTGCATCTCGTCCAGCAGGACACCCAGGTGCTCGGTATGCGCACCTCTGCGCCCCCCGTACCGCTGCTCGACACCTTCCGGCACAACCAGCCCCGACTCCTCCAGCACCGCCCCCACGTACCCCGCCCATGGCTCCCTGAGCACAGCGTCCCGGGCATCTAGGGCATCTTGGGCGTCGTGGGCATCTTGGGGGTCGTGGGCATCTTGGGGGTCGTGGGCGAAGAGCTCCCCCGTGAACGGCCAGAGCGCGTCCAGGGCGGCCGTCATGCGGCGGTGACTCTCGTCGGTGCCCAGGCCGAGGCGCCTGGTCCAGAGGGCGGCGTAGTCGCGGTGGTAGGCGATCTCCTTGACGCCCTTGGCGGCCACCCCGTCCTCGGGATGCGCGCCGTACACCTCGAACAGGAAGCTCGCGTACAGCAGATGCCGCACCACCGTGTGCGCGAAGTCCCCGTTGGGCTGCTCCACGAGCAGGCAGTTGCGGAACTCCCCGGGCCCGCGCAGATACGCCAGCTCATCCTCATCCCCGACCCGCGACAACAGGGAGCGGGCCTGCCCGAGAAGGTCGAGCGAGAGGTTGGCCAGAGCGACGTCCTCCTCAAGGGTGGGCGCCCGCGTCACCCACTCGGCCAGCCGCTGCGACAGCACGAGGCAGTCGTCACCGATCTCCAGGGAGTTCACAGGTGCTTCACCCCCTCGGGCAGGTCGTAGAACGTCGGATGCCGGTACGGCTTGTCCCCCGCCGGATCGAAGAACGCGTCCTTCTCATCCGGCGACGAGGCGGTGATCTTGGCGGCCGGGACGACCCAGATGCTCACACCCTCCTGGCGGCGGGTGTACAGGTCCCTGGCATGCCGCAACGCCAGCTCGGCGTCCTCGGCATGCAGGCTGCCGGCGTGCACGTGCGACAACCCACGCTTGGGCCGCACGAACACCTCCCACAACATCACCCCACCTCCCCAGCCCCGGAACCACCTTCCCGCGGCCCCACCCCATCCCCCGGCAGCTCCCGCTCCGCCGACCCACGCTCTGACAACCCGTGGTCCGACGACCCAGGGTCTGACAACCCGTGGTCTGACAATCCCTGGTCCGACGACCTTGCGGCCGACAACCCGGGGGCTGACGACCTGGGGTCCGACGGCCTGGCGGCTGACATCCCGGGGGCTGACGACCTGGGGTCCGACGGCCTGGCGGCTGACATCCCGGGGGCTGACGACCTGGGGTCCGACGACCTGGCGGCTGACATCCCGGGGGCTGACGACCTGGGGTCCGACGACCTGGCGGCTGACATCCCGGCGGCTGACTCCTCGGAGGGCAGCGCCTCATGGTCCGGTGGACTGGCACCCGAGGCCCCAGAGGTGGGTGGGTGGGGAGTGGGGCGGGTGGCGTAGGCGGTGGCGGCTTCGCGGACCCAGGCGCCCTCCTCGTGGGCACGGCGGCGGTGGGCCATGCGTTCGGCGTTCAGGGGCCCGTCGCCCGCCAGCACGCGCTTGAACTCCGACCAGTCGATCTCGCCGTGGTCATAGTGGCCGCGCGCGGGGTTCCAGCTCAGGTCGGGGTCGGGGAGGGTGAGGCCCAGGATCTCGGCCTGCGGTACCAGCATGTCGATGAACCGCTGCCGCAGCTCGTCGTTGGAGTGGCGCTTGATCTTCCAGGCCATCGACTGCGCGGAATGGGTCGACTCGGTGTCCGGCGGGCCGAACATCATCAGCGACGGCCAGTACCAGCGGTCCACCGCGTCCTGGGCCATGCGCCTCTGGGCGGGCGTGCCGTGGGCGAGCGTGTAGAGGAGCTCGTAGCCCTGCCGCTGGTGGAAGCTCTCCTCCTTGCAGATCCGCACCATCGCCCGCGCGTACGGCCCGTACGAGCACCGGCACAGCGGCACCTGGTTGACGATGGCGGCGCCGTCCACGAGCCACCCGATCGCACCCATGTCCGCCCAGGTGGGGGTCGGATAGTTGAAGATCGAGGAGTAGCGCTGACGGCCCTCGTGGAGGGCGTCGAGCAGTTCGTCGCGGTGGACGCCGAGCGTCTCGGCGGCGCTGTAGAGGTAGAGCCCGTGCCCCGCCTCGTCCTGAACCTTGGCCAGCAGGATCGCCTTGCGCTTGAGCGAGGGCGCCCGGGTGATCCAGCTGCCTTCCGGCTGCATGCCGATGATCTCGGAGTGCGCGTGCTGGGCGATCTGCCGGATCAGCGTCTTGCGGTAGGCGTCGGGCATGTCGTCGCGTGGTTCGATGCGCTCGTCCGCGTCGATGACTTCCTGAAATATCCCGCTCATCGATCCTCCTCCCACGTATAGAACCCTTTCCCCGACTTACGCCCCAGCTCCCCCGCGGCGACCTTCTCCCGCAGGATCCGGGGCGGCTCGAACCGTTCACCGAGCTTCTGGTGCAGGTACTCGGCGATGGCCAGCCGCACATCCAGCCCCACGAGGTCCCCGAGCTTGATCGGCCCCATCGGGTGCCGGTAGCCGAGTTCCATGGCGGTGTCGATGTCCTCGGGCGAGGCGACGCCCTCCTCGACCATCCGCATGGCCTCCAGCCCCAGCAGCACGCCCAGCCGACTGGACGCGAACCCCGGCGAGTCGTTGACCACCACTCCCGTCTTCCCGATCAGCTCCACCCAGCTTTGGGCCCGCCCAAGCACCTCATCCGGGGTACCGGGCGTCACAACGATCTCGACCAGCTTCTGCACCGGCACCGGATTGAAGAAGTGCAGCCCGATCAGCCGCTCGGGCCGATCAAGCCCCGCCGCCAGCTCTCCGATCGACAGCGAACTCGTATTGCTCGCCAGTACGGCCCGCTCCCCCGCCCGCGCCTCAGCCTCGGCCAGAACCTCGACCTTGAGCTTGGGATCCTCCGGCACCGCCTCGATCACCAGATCCACACCATGCGGCACCGGCCCCATCACCAACCGAGCCAACGCCTCCGCCGCACTGACCCGACCACCTCCAGAGCCGACAACCCCCGGACCGACAGACGCGGGGCCGACCGACCCGAGACCGACCGACCCGAGACCGACCGATCCCGGGGTGTCCGACCTCGGGCTGACAGACCCCGGACCGGCAGATCCCGGAGTGTCCCACCCAGGGGCGACAGACCCGGGACCGACAGACCCGGGACCGACAGACCCGGGACCGACAGACCCGGGACCGACGGACCCGGGACCGACGGACCCGGGGTTGACCGGGGTGGGGTTGACCGGGGTGGGGTTGACCGGGGTGGGGTTGGCGGGCTCGGGGCTGGGTGGTGGGGTGGGGGGTTGGCCGATGGGGGTGGATTTGGATTCGGCTATGGCCAGGCCCTTGGCAATGCGGGCGTGGGCGGCTGCGGCTTCCGGTTCCTGGACGGTTACTTCGGCTCCGGCCGTAAGGAAGACCTGGGCTATGCCGGCGCCCATCCGGCCGCCGCCGATGACGGCCACCCGCAGGCGGCGGGGTTCCTTGGCTGGCCCCGGTTCTGGTCCTGCGGGTTCCTCGGCTGGCCCCGGTTCTGGTTCTGCGGCTCGGGGTGCGTCGGTCATCGGTTGTCCTTCCTGTTCCGGTCCAGGAATTTCCGCATCCGGGCGTGCTTGTCGGGGTCCTCGAACAGCACGGCCTGGGCCAGGTGGTCGGTGACGGGGTGGGCGGCCGGCGGGGCGTCCAGGACGAGCTTGGTCAGGCGGAGTGCGGCGGGTGACATGTTCGCCATACGGTCGATCAGGGCGTGGGCCGCGGCCTCCAGGGACCCTTGCTCGTGCACGGAGGCGACGAGGCGCGACGACAGCGCTTCCTGGGCGTCGATGGTGTGCCCGGCCAGCAGTACCAGCTTGGCCAGCGGATCCCCGACCAGTTCCTTCAGCCGCCAGCACGCTCCGGCGCCGGCGATGATGCCCAGATTGGGCTCGGGGTTGCCGAACTTCGCCTGGGTGCTGGCCACCCTGATGTCGCAGGCGTACGCCAGCTCCGCGCCGCCGCCCAGCGCGTAACCGTCGACCGCGGCCACCGTCGGCATCGGCAGGCGGCGGATGCGCTCGAACAGCGTGCTGTTGATGCCCTGGAGTGCCTGGTCACGGCCGCGTTCGAGCAGTTCGGCGATGTCGGCCCCGGCGGCGAAGAACCCGTTGCCGCCGGTCA
This sequence comes from Nonomuraea sp. NPDC050394, assembly GCF_044459065.1. Lineage (NCBI taxonomy): Bacteria > Bacillati > Actinomycetota > Actinomycetes > Streptosporangiales > Streptosporangiaceae > Nonomuraea > Nonomuraea sp. NPDC050394. Next base: position 58,625 of record NZ_JBITIO010000007.1, read on the forward strand.
GCATCAGCGGCCTGGGGTTGCTTTCCAGGAGGCCGCAGACCGCGTGGAGGTCGCCGACCATCTCGGCGTTGATCGCGTTGCGGGCCTCGGGCCGGTGGAGCCGCACCACGAGCCGGTCCGGCTTCTCCTCCACGAGCAGGGTGTTCACCGTCGATCCCCGGCGGCCGGGTGGATGTCAGTCATGCGGGTTCCTCACGGTTCGCGGCACGGGCAGAGGCGTCGGTCGGGCAGCGACGACAAGGGCCGTGTGCCGAAGGGGGACGATGCGGCCGCCATTGGGGACGCGGACGACAGGGCCGGGAGGGATGCGCGAACGGGCCCGGTGGTGGTTGGACTGCACCGGGTGCTGCGGCGCGATCCCCGGGGCCGGACCGGATGGCAGGGACCGGGTGACCCGTTCCCTGGACCGGATGGCAGGGACCGGGTGACCCGTTCCCCGGACCGGAAGGCAGGGACCAGATGGCCCGTTCCCTGGACCGGATTGCCGGGACCGGATGGCCCGTTCCCCGGACCGGAGGGCAAGGGCCGGACCAGGCGGCCTGTTCCGAGCCGCTTGACAGGGACCGGACCGCGCGCCCCGTTCCCCGGACCGGTTGGCAGGGACCAGGCGGCCCGTTCCCCGGACCGGATGGCAAGGGCCGGACCGGAGCCCCGGGGCCGGAGCGGGTGGACCGCTTCCTCGCCCGGCCCCTCGGCACCACACGGCACGGGAACCGGGTGTCAGGCCGGGCGGCGGGATTGGACGATGTGGAAGCGGCCCGCCACATAGCCCGGATCAGTGAGGGAGGCCGTCGCGGCGGGGTTGGCGCCGGAGCCGTGGAAGTCGCTGAACGCCGCCGACTGGTTGACGAAGATGCCGCCGGTCAGGTTGCAGGAGAGGTTGACCCCGGCCTCCAAGGCCGCCTTCTCCGCCCGGTCCAGCACATCGGGCGAGGTCGAGTACACGGCCGCCGTCAGCGCCCCGTGCGCCGAGACGGTCTCGCCGAGCAGGTTCAGCGCCGCCTCGGTCGACTCCACCGGGATGACGAAGGAGATGGGACCGAAGTGCTCGCTGGTGTAGACGTCGGATCGCGCGGGGTCGACGCGCACGATGACGGGCGTCCTGACGGTCGCCTCCGGGAAGGTCGGGTGCTTGAGCGCCCGTGATTCCAGGATCACCTCGCCCAGCGCGGGCGCGTTGTCGACGCGGGCCAGCACGTCGGGGTTGGCCAGCGCCCCGGTCAGTTCCACCGCGCGGGCGTCGTCGCCGAGGAGTTTGCCGACCGCGGCGGCGATCCCGGCGGCGACCTCGTCGAAGCTCTTGTGTCCTTCGTCGGTGTCGATGCCGGCGGCCGGGATGAGGATGTTCTGCGGCGCGGTGCACATCTGACCGCTGTAGAGCGACAGGGAGAACGCGAGGTTGCCGAGCATGCCCTTGTAGGCGTCGGTGGAGTCGAGGACGACGGTGTTGAGCCCGGCCTTCTCGGTGTGGACGAGCGCCTGGCGGGCGTTCGCCTCCAGCCAGTCGCCGTAGGTGGTGGAGCCGGTGAAGTCGACGATGCGTACGTCGGGATGGACGGCCAGGTCGGTGGCCAGGCCCACGCCCTCTTCCACGGCCAGTTGCACGAGGGCGGGGTCGAAGCCCGCCTCGGCCAGCACCTCGCGGGCGATCTGGACGGAGATGGCCAGCGGCAGGATGGCGCGCGGGTGGGGCTTGACGATGACGGGGTTGCCGGTGACGAGCGAGGCGAACAGGCCCGGGTAGGAGTTCCAGGTCGGGAAGGTGTTGCAGCCGATGACGAGCCCGATGCCCCGCGGCACGACGGTGAACTTCTTCTCCATCACCAGCGGATCGCCCTTGGCCGGCTTCTCCCAGCGCGCCGCGGTGCCGGAGGCGGTCATGGCGGCGTAGCCGTACGCGATGGCTTCGAGCGCGCGGTCCTGGGCGTGCGGGCCGCCGGCCTGGAAGGCCATGACGAACGCCTGCCCGCTGGTGTGCTGCACGGCGTTGGCGATCTCGAAGGAGCGCTTGTTGATCCGGTTGACGATCTCGACGCAGGCGAGAGCGCGCGCCTCGGGCCCGGCGTCGCGCCAGGCGGGCAGCGCCGCCTTGGCCGCGGCGATGAGGTCCGCGACGTCCGGCCGCGGGTAGGTGACGCCGAGTTCGATCCCGTACGGCGAGCGTTCGGCCCCGGCCGGGTCACCGGAGGACGGCTGGTCGGTGGGGAAGGGTCTGCCCAGATAGGCCTCGAACGCTTCCTTGCCCCGCTCGGCGGCGCCCTCTCCGTAGACGCGGGGGCTCGGCGACTCGGGATAGGCGCTCCAGTAGCCCCGTTCCGAGATCGCGGAGAGCGCCTGGTCCAGGGTCTCGCGGTTCTGCTCGAACATGTTGTCCCTCTCTTGACAGGGATCCGCCGGACGTGAAGTGTTTACCGAACATTCGGTCAGTTGACAAGGGAGACTTCCGTTGGAAAGCGCGCGTCGTATGCTCGCCGCCGACACGGCCTCCAAGGCTCTGGGCATCGAGCTGCTCGATCTGGCCGAGGGCCGGGCGACCTGCCGGATGCGGGTGACCGGGGAGATGGTCAACGGGCACGGCCTGTGCCACGGCGGATACGTCTTCCTCCTGGCCGACACCGCCTTCGCCTGCGCGTGCAACACCTACGGCCCGGTGACGGTCGCGGCCGGGGCGGAGATCACCTTCGTCGCCCCCGCCCGGGAGGACGACGTGCTGACCGCCGCCGCGGCCGAGCGCACGCGTTACGGACGCAGCGGAATCTACGACATCACGGTGACGGGTTCCGGCGGCCAGGTGGTCGCGGAGTTCCGCGGCAGAAGCAGGGAGATGCGGTGAAGCCACCCATGGACCGACGCACGGACCGTCCCATGAACACACCCATGGACCGACCCACGGACCGTCCCATGAACACACCCATGGACCGACCCACGGACCGTCCCGTGAACACGGCCGGAGCGCCCGCGCCGGAGGACCTAGATCCCGCGGAACGGCTTTCGCGTGACGAGCTGGCCGCGTTGCAGCTGGAGCGCCTGCGGTGGACGCTCAACCACGCATACCAAAACGTCCCGTTTTATCGTCATAAATTCGACGAACTAGGCGTCCACCCCCACGACTGCAAAGAACTCGCCGACCTCGCGCGCTTCCCCTTCACCACCAAGCAGGATCTGCGCGACACCTACCCCTTCGGCATGTTCGCCGTCCCCCGCGAGCAGGTCGTCCGGATCCACGCCTCCAGCGGCACCACCGGCAAGCCCACCGTCGTCGGCTACACGCGGCACGACATCGACACCTGGTCCGGCGTCATGGCCCGCTCCATCCGCGCCGCCGGCGGCCGCCCCGGCCACATCGTGCACGTCGCCTACGGCTACGGCCTGTTCACCGGCGGCCTCGGGGCCCACTACGGCGCCGAGCGGCTCGGCTGCACGGTCGTGCCGGTCTCCGGCGGCATGACGCCCCGGCAGGTCCAGCTCATCAACGACTTCCGGCCCGAGGTCATCATGGTGACCCCGTCGTACATGCTGGCGCTTCTCGACGAGTTCGAGTCGCAGGGCCTCGACCCGCGCGCCAGTTCGCTCAAGGTCGGGATCTTCGGCGCCGAGCCCTGGACCGAGGAGATGCGCAAGGAGATCGAGGAGCGCTTCGACCTGCACGCGGTCGACATCTACGGCCTGTCGGAAGTGATGGGCCCCGGCGTCGCGCAGGAGTGCGTGGAGACCAAGGACGGCCTGCACGTCTGGGAGGACCACTTCTACCCGGAGACGGTCGACCCGTTCACCGGCGAGGTCGCCGAGGCGGGCGAGCTGGTCTTCACCTCGCTGACCAAGCAGGCGCTGCCGATCATCCGCTACCGCACCCGTGACCTGACCCGGTTGCTGCCCGGGACCGCGCGGCCGGCGTTCCGGCGCATGGAGAAGGTGACCGGACGCACCGACGACATGATCATCCTGCGCGGCGTGAACGTCTTCCCCACCCAGATCGAGGAGATTGTGCTGCGCACGCCCGGCCTGTCGCCGCACTTCCAGGTGCACCTGACCCGGCCGGAGCGGCTGGACGTGATGACCGTCAAGGTCGAGGCCAGGCCGGGCTTCGAGGGCCGCGGCGAGGCCGCCGCCGCGTTGCGCGGGGCGGTCAAGGACACGGTCGGGGTGAGCGTCGAGGTGGAGATCGTGGAGCCGGAGACGTTGGAGCGATCCGTCGGCAAGCTCAAACGGGTCATCGACAGACGGGATAATTGACCATATGGCCACCACATCCCGTCAGCGGAAGCGCGGACACGACCCCGAGTCCGTGCTGTCCATCGCCGTGGGCGTCTTCAACGAGCGCGGCTTCGACGGGACCAGCATGGAGGACCTGGCCCGCGCGCTCGGCGTCACCAAGTCGGCCATCTACTACCACGTGCCCGGCAAGGAACAGCTCCTCGCGCGGGCGCTGGACCGGGCGCTGAACGGGCTGTTCGAGGTGGTGGCCGACGAGCGGGCCAGTACCGGTCCCGCGATCGAGCGGCTCCAGTGGGTGGTACGGCAGAGCGTCCGCATCCTGGTGGACCGCCTGCCGTACGTGACACTGCTGCTGCGGGTGCGCGGCAACAGCGCGACCGAGCAGCAGGCGCTGGACCGGCGGCGCGAGTTCGACCGGTTCATCGCGCACCTGGTGAAGGAGGCGGCGGCCGACGGCCAGATCAGGCCCGACCTGGACCCGGCGCTGGTGACGCGGCTGTTGTTCGGGACGGTGAACTCCATCACCGAGTGGTACCAGCCCGGCAGGGGCGGCACGGCCGACGAACTGGCCGACGCGGTGCTGAAGATGACGTTCGACGGCCTGCGCGTCTGAGCGCGGCTCAGGGGTCGAGCCGCCCGGGGGCGGAATCGGCGTCGAGGGCCCGCTTGCCGGGCGTCGGCAGCGCCTGCTTGCCCCGCAGGTCGTTGCGGATCGCCTCGCCCAGCCGCTTGGTGGCGGCCCGGTTGAGCGCGCCTCCGGCGACGGCGCCGGTGAGGAAGGGCCCGAGCGTGGTCAGGTGGCGTCCCAGGACCTTGAGCAGCCGGTTGCGCAGTGCGGTCTTGGTGGCGGCGCCGATCGCGAGCGTCACCGTGGCCGGTGCGAAGGGGTCGATTCCGCGCTGCCTGGCCCAGGCCGCGGTGAAGGCGACGGCACGCTGGGTGCCGGTGCCCTCGACGCGGACGCCGTAGACCTCGTGCAGCTCGGCCAGAAGTTTGACTTCGATGGCGGCCACGACGATCGTCTCGGCGACCAGCTGGGCCGGCGCGGAGAGCAGGAGGGGTGGAGCGGCGAACTCGGCGGCGGCCAGTGCCCCGCCGATGGCGCCGACGGTCATGGTGGCCTTCTGGGCGGTGCGCACCAGGTCGTCGGCGAGTTGCTCACCAGTGAGGCCGTGATGGTGCTCGGAAAGTGTCTGCAGGTCCCTGATGGGGATGCGGGGCGCGATGCTGAGGAACACGTCGGCGAGCCATCGGCCTCGGCTCTCGCCGCTCCTGCGTGCCTTCCTCGCGCCTGCCGCGAGAGATTGGGCTAGTCGGCCGAGCAGCTTGCGCCGCTCGGCCGGCTCCAGCTCACCGGGTTGGGAGAGCTTGCCCACGATCTCGCCGATTTCCCTGTCGGGCTCGGCGTTCTCCTTGTCAGGTGCTGCCACGGTGCCTCCCAACTAGGCGGCGCACTCCCGGCAGACCTGCTGGCCGTTCCGCTCGGAGGCCAGCTGGCTGCGGTGGTGCACCAGGAAGCAACGCGAACACGTGAACTCGTCGGCCTGGCGCGGTATCACGCGCAGGGAGAGCTCCTCGTTGGACAGGTCGGCACCGGGCAGCTCGAGCGACTCGGCGAGATCGGTCTCGTCGATGTCGATGCTGCCGGACGACTTGTCCGTGCGCCGCGCCTGGAGTTCCTGGAGGCTGTCCTCCCCCAGGTCGTCATCGGTCTTGCGCGGGCTGTCGTAGTCGGTAGCCATTGTGCTTACTCCATCCCCCTCATCTATATGTCTTCGCGCTCGTCGCGCGTGGTCTAACGTCCGGGACGTTCATCTTGTGCCCGTTCCTCGCGGGAGATTTTGCATCGGATACCCGCGAGAAGAGGTCGACGAACCTCCCAACACGTCATGACGCGCCGCCGACGGCAATGGTTAGCCAAATATGGCTAAACCCACAGCCTTGGCGTCTTGCGCCACCGTGTTCGACGGCACATCCAACCACATGTACGGCGCGAACGAGACGCCCGCGGTGGATCAACACGCCGGGATCAACGACCAGGAAGCCGAATGGTCACGACAAGTCCCCCACCATCACGTGGAACAGCGGCGACGTTTCCGCCGTGCGCCTGCACCACAGCGCGGACGATCGAAAGCCCGAGTCCCGATCCCTTCGCCGAATCCACACGGTCCGCATGGAGCCTCCTGAACGGCTCGAACAGGCTGTTCACCTCGTACGCCGGGACGTGCTGCCCGGTGTTGGCCACCTGAACAACCAAGGCCCCGTCCGCCATTCCCGTTCGGATCCAGACTTTTCCGTTATCGGGAAGGTTGTACTTGACCGCGTTCTCGAGCAGATTGCTCACGCACCGCTCCAGCAACACCGGATCCCCCACGGTGCCCGCCGGACTCAGTTCTGTGGTGACCGTCACACCGTGTTCCTCGGCGAAGGGCGTCACCTGCTCCACCGCGGTCCGCGCCACGTCCTTGATGTCGAGCGGCTTGCGCACGGCCAGCTCGCGTTCGCTCCTGGCGAGCAGCAGCAGCCCCTCGATGAGCTTCTCGTTGCGCGCGTTGACTTCCAGGAGGGTACGGCCCAGCGCCTTCAGATCCTCCGAGGCCCCCGGGTCGCCCAGGGCGATCTCCAGGACCGTCCTGTTGATGGTGAGCGGCGTGCGCAGCTCGTGGGAGGCGTTGGCCACGAAGCGCCGCTGGGTGTCGAAGGCGACGTTGAGGCGGGTGAGCATGTCGTCGAAGGTGTCGGCCATCTCCTTGAGCTCGTCGTCGGGGCCCTGCAGGGCGATGCGCTGGTGGCTGAGGTTGCCGTCAGAGAGCTTGCGGGCGGTGGCGGTCATCTTGCTGACCGGCCGCAGCGCCCGGTCGGCCACGAAGTAGCCGATGATGATGGCGAAGATGCCGACGCCGACCAGGGCCATGATGCTGCTGCGCAGCATCGCCTCCTGGATGTTCTGCCTGGTCTGGGTCTGGACCGCCCGCCACTGTGCCTCGGCGATGGTCGCCTCGATGGGCGCCACGCCCCGCAGGTTCAGGTTGGGCCACTCCGTGTCGACCGTGGAACCGGCGATCGTGTACAGCGACATCACCACGACGGCGGCGGCCACGAAGAACATCCCGCTGTAGGCGAGCGTAAGGCGCCAGCGGACGCTGACCTTGCCGGGCAGGTCCCAGACGGACCCCTGTGGTGCCGAACCGAGGTACTCGGGAGGGGGCGGGCCGTCCCACGCGGGCGCCCCGCCGCGCGGGGGCATCTGCGTGCCCTCGGCCCGCTCCGAGTGCGGGCTGATCATCGGGTGGGTCGGCACCGGTTCGCTCACAGCTTGTATCCCACCCCGGGTACGGTCTCGATCACCTGCGGCTCTCCCAGCTTCTTGCGCAACGTCATCATGGTGACCCGCACGACGTTGGTGAACGGGTCGATGTTCTCGTCCCATGCCTTGTCCAGTAGGTCTTCCTGAGAGACGACGGCGCCCTCGGCCCGCATCAGCTCTTCGAGCACCGCGAACTCCTTCTTGGTGAGCACGACCTCCTTGCCGTCTCGCTCCACCAGCCGCTTGCCCGGGTCCAGGCGGATGCCGCCCCGCTCAAGGACCGGCGGCAGCGCCGGCGCGGAGCGCCGGCCCAGGGCCCGTACCCTCGCCACGAGCTCCACGAACACGAACGGCTTGGCGAGATAGTCGTCGGCGCCCAGCCCGAGCCCTTCGACCTTGTCGTCCACGTCGCCCGAGGCGGTCAGCATCAGGATGCGCGACGCGGTGCGCTGCGCCACCAGACGGCGGCACACCTCGTCCCCGTGGACGACCGGAAGGTCACGGTCGAGCACGATCACGTCATAGTCGATGTAGGAGGTACGCTCCAGCGCTCCGCCCCCGTCGTAGGCCACGTCGACGGCCATGGCCTCGCGGCGCAGCCCGGTCGCGATCGCGTCGGCGAGCACCCGCTCATCTTCGACCACCAGCACTCGCACGGTGTGCACACCTCTCTCCGGTCCCGGCTCACATTCTCCGCACACGACGATAAGCGCACGGTAAGGCATGTGTGGGCACGCGGCCCGCAAGCCGCGGCCAAATCCATGTTTCGGGAACGGAGGGTCCGGGGTATGCCGTCGGGACCACCCGCTGACGTGTGCTCGCGGGTTTTCGCGCGCTCTTTGCGACCCCCCTGAGAGAGAAGGTGAGATGGGCGAGTTCACCACTACGATCGAACGCCGCCTCGACCAGGCATATCGTGGCCTGAAGGAGGCCAAGTGCTCCGGCGACGACTACCTCGCCGACACCCTCAACGCCGAGATCGAGGACCTTCGCCGCCTGGCGGACGACCACGGGGTGCCATTGCCTCGCTGACCACCGAAAGCACGAAACGGCCGGAGCCCATCAGCGGGGCTCCGGCCGTTTCACGTGTGCGTCAGGCGTCCCGCTCCGGGTCCAGGGGCGTGAGCAGGCCGTGCAGGTCCTCGAACAGGCCGGGGGGCGCGCACAGCGTCAGCTCGGTGTTGGGGGCCTTGCCGCGCAGGCCGCCGATCCTGGCGCCGGACTCGGCGGCGACGAGCCCGGCCGCCGCCCAGTCCCAGTAGTTGACGCCGCGCTCGTAGTAGGCGTCGACGCGGCCGGCGGCCACCGAGCACAGGTCCGTGGCGCAGGAGCCGCCCCGCCGGATGTCGCGCACCCTGGGCAGCACCGCCGCGAGCACCTCCCCCTGTACGGCCCGCCGCTCCGGCGAGTATCCGAACCCGGTGGCGACCAGCGCCCTGGACAGCGGCACGTCCTGGTTGCAGGCGAGCCGGGAGCCGCCCAGCCAGGCGCCCTCGCCGAGCGCGGCGGTGAACACCTCGCCCCTCGGCACCACGTTGACGACCCCGGCGACGATCTCGCCGTCCACCTCGACCGCGATGGATACGGCCCAGTCGGCCAGGCCGTACAGGAAGTTCACGGTGCCGTCGATGGGGTCGACGACCCAGCGCACGCCGCTGGAGCCGGGGGTGGCGCCACCCTCCTCCCCGAGGATCATGTCGTCGGGACGGGCGGCCAGGATGCGGGCCCTGATGAGCTCCTCCGAGGCCTTGTCCAGCGCCGTGACGACGTCGGTGGGGCTGGACTTGGTCTCGACCGCCGCGGACATCGTGGGCCGCTCGGCGAGCAACATGGCGCCCGCCTCCCTGGCGATGTCTTCGGCGAGCTTGAGGAAATCGGTCATGAGAGCGAGTCCGGGCGCGGGCTGGAGGTCACCGTCATGCGACCGAGTCCGGGCGCTTCCACTCCTGGCCGAGGACGTGCTGGGCGAGGAAGGCCAGGACGGTCTCGTACCAGGCGACGGCGTTGCCGGGCTTGAGGATCCAGTGGTTCTCGTCGGGGAAGTACAGGAACTTCGACTCGACCTCGCTGCGCTGCAGGTCCCACCACAGGCGCAGGGCCTCGCCGATCGGCACCCGGTAGTCCTTGTCGCCGTGGATGACGAGCATCGGGGTGCGGATGTCCTTGAGGCCGTGGTGCGGGGAGAGCTTGGCGTAGCGCTCGGAGCCGGGCTCGCCGAACTCGCGCTGCCAGTACATGGCGGCGTCGGTGGTGCCGGCGAACTGGTCGAGGTTCCACAGCGAGGCGTGGGTGACGACGGCCTTGTAGCGGTCGCTGTGGCCGGCGACCCAGTTGGCCATGTAGCCGCCGTAGGAGCCGCCCATCGCGCCGGCGCGCTCGCCGTCCACGTCGGGGCGGGCGAGGGCGACGTCCACGATCGCGTCGAGGTCGGCGAGCGTGCGCGGGCCCCAGTCGCCCCAGCCGCGGTCGATCATCGGCTGGCCGTAGCCGGTGGAAAGGCACGGATCGGGCAGCAGTACGGCGTAGCCGTGCTCGGCCATGATCCACGGGTTCCAGCGCCACTGCCAGTCGTTCCAGGAGGCGACCGGGCCGCCGTGGATCCAGAGCAGGAACGGCGCGGGGTCGTCGGCCGAGGCGCCCTCGGGCAGCACCAGCCACCCGCGGATGGTCGCGCCGTCGTCGGCGGTGGCGGAGATCTCGGTGAGCGTGCCCTTGACCTCGGGCCGCTCGGCCGGCGAGGGCAGGTCGGTGACCTGGCCGCCGGGCAGGTCGATGCGGGCGGGCCCGGCGGGGAAGGACACGGAGCTGCGCAGCGCGTAGACGGAGCTGCCGTCGGCGGCGGGATTGAGCGCGAGGTAGGCGTCGTCGTCGCGGGTGAGCCGGGAGGCCGCGCCGCCGATCGGCACCACGAACGCCGGGCGGCGGCCCTGGTGGTCGGCCACGATGAAGACGGACGCGGAGTCGGGCGCCCAGGCCACGTCCATCGGGAACAGGTCGGGGGCGTGGGCCTGGCCCTGGCCGGTGGCCAGGTCGCCGATCCACAGCTCGGTGCGGGCCGACAGGTCGAGCGCGGTGTGCCGGTCGCGGGCGGCGGCGACCTTGCCGCCGTCGGGCGAGACGGCCAGCGGGCCGGTGAAGTCCTGGCCTTCCTCGGTGACGACGGTGCGCCGTTCCCCCGTGGCCACGTCGATCGCGACCAGGTCGGTGCGCTGCTGCCCGCCGGGCAGGTACGTGGTCCAGGTGCTGACCACGGCGGCGCCGTCGGGGGTGAGGTCGAACGAGGCGTTGGTCAGCGCCCGTCCGGCGTCCGGCGTCAGGTCGCGCACCTCCGCCAGGCGGTCGCCGCTCAGCCGGCCGGCGAACAGCCGCGGGCCGCCGGGGCCGAGGTCGTGGTCCCAGTAGCGGACCGGGTAGCCCTCGTGCAGGATCGCGCTGATGCCGGCGTCCTTGCGGGCCTTGCGCCGCTCCTCCTCGGTGGACTCCTCGCCGGTGAGCACGTCGGCGGAGAAGACGACCACGTCGCCGGCGGTCTTGAAGGCGCCGATGCCGCCGGGCCTGGCGGCGATCTGGCGGGCCTCGCCGCCCTCGCGCGGCAGCAGCCACAGCGCCGGGACCTCCTCCTCGCCGTCCTTGACTGTCGGGTCGGGGCGGGCGGAGGTGAACAGCACGTCGCCGGCGGCGGTGAAGTCGGCCGAGCTCTCTCCCTTGGCCGAGCGGGTCAGCCGGTAGGGGGCGTCGTCGACGGGGATCGCCCAGAGCGCGGTGCCGAAGGATTTGCCGTCCGGATTGAGCGACTGGACCACCGACACCAGCCGCGAGCCGTCCGGGGACAGCTTGAGCGAGAGAACCCGAGGGATAGCCACATAGTCGCGAATGTCGTTGAATGCGCTCACCCGATCGAACCTACCTCAGCGCCCCCTAGGCTTGCCTACGTGGGAAACTACGACGCACTGCTGATCCTGTCCTTCGGCGGACCTGAAGGTCCCGGCGACGTCATGCCCTTCCTGGAGAACGTCGTGCGCGGCCGTAACGTGCCGCGCGAGCGGCTCAAGGAGGTCGCCGAGCACTACTACCACTTCGGCGGGATCAGCCCGATCAACCAGCAGAACCGCGACCTGATCGAGGCCGTGCGGCCCACGCTCGACGTGCCCGTCTACTGGGGCAACCGCAACTGGGCGCCCTACGGCGAGGACACCGTGCGCCAGATGCGCGCGGACGGCGTGCGCAGGGCGGCGGTCTTCGCCACCTCGGCCTTCGCCGGCTACTCCTCGTGCCGGCAGTACTACGAGGACATCGCGCGCATCTCGCTGCCCGACGGGCCCGAGCTGGTCAAGCTGCCCCACTACGGCGACCACCCGGGGTTCGTGACGGCGATGGCCGACCGGGTCCGTGACGCGCTGGCCGGGCTCGGCCGGCCCGACGCCAGGCTCGTCTTCACCGCCCACAGCATCCCGCTGGCCCACGCGAAGAGCGCCTACGAGAGCGAGCTGCGGCGCAGCGCCGAGCTGGTCAACCAGGCGCTGGGCCGTACACAGGACTGGGACCTCGTGTGGCAGTCGCGCAGCGGCCCGCCGCAGGTGCCGTGGCTGGAGCCGGACGTCTGCGACCACCTGCGCACGCTGGACGGCCCGGTGGTGCTGGCGCCGATCGGGTTCGTCTCCGACCACATGGAGGTCGTCTACGACCTCGACACCGAGGCCGTGGAGGTGGCCGGGGAACGGGGGCTGCCGATGGCGCGGGCGGCCACGGTCGGCACGCACCCGGCGTTCGTGCGCCTGGTGGGCGAGCTGATGGCCGGTCCTGAGCCGGTGCCGTGCTCGACGGAGACGTGTCCTCAGGTGTAGGCGCGGGCGTAGGCCTCGGCGTAGCCCATGACCTTGTTCACGTAGTCCCACGAGTGGTTGTAGAACCAGATCGCCTTGCGGAGCTTCTCGCCGCCCTTGCCGGCGCCGTTGGCGCACAGGTAGTTGGCTGCGCCGGGCACCGCGTCGTACGGGCTCCAGATGTCCTTCTTGCCGTCGGCGTCGCCGTCCACGCCGTAGGCCCGCCACGTGGCGGGCATGAACTGCATCGGTCCCAGCGCGCCCGCGCTCGACGGCCCGTTGTTGCGTCCGTGCCCGCTCTCGACCTGCCCGATGGCGGCCAGCACCGTCCACGACAGCCCGGGGCAGCGGGTGGCCGCCTGCTTGTAGAGGTCGAGGTAGCTGCCCGGCCGTCCCACCGACGCCACCCGCTGTTCCTGCGGCGCCGGGGTACGGCTGCCGCCCAGCCCGATCACCTGGGCCCCCTTGCCGAGGAGCTCGGCGACCCCGGCGGTGCCCACCTTGCCCTCCTTGCCGTGCAGCAGCACGGCCACGCCCGGGGCGACGCCGAGCGCCTTGCCGGTCTCGGCGCTGACGATGCCGTCGATGCCCTTGAGCCCGAGCCCCGCCGAGGCGGCCAGCCGGAGCCTGGGCCCGCCGTCCACCTGGTAGTCCGCGCCCAGCACCATGCCGAGGCGGCGCGTGGCGGCGGTGTCGGCGACCAGTTCGCCGCGGCTCAGCGCGCTCCAGACGGCCGGCTCGTCGGCGACCGCTTTCGGGGTCCAGGCGCGGAAGTCGGCCGGGGTGACGGCCAGCACGTTCAGGCCGGTGCCGGCGATCTTGATGGCGCCCGCGTCCACGACCGCCACCTTCTGCACGTGCTTGAGCCGGCCGAGCGCGTGGCGGGCCTGCTTGGGCACGGTGGCGCGGGCGATCGCCAACACCCTGGGCGGGGTGGGGGTGATGCCGGGGCCGCCTCTTCCGAAGTCCTTCACCTGTTCGGGGACCATGCTTTCCAGGGGTTCCGGCCTGGTCCGCGGTTCGGGGGCGCGGCGGGTCTCCTGGGGCCGGGCCGTACCGGTGAAAAGATCGTCGCGCACGAGGAAGACCACGCCGCCGCTCGTCACGGTGACCACGGCGACCGCGGCCACGAGCAGCACCGCGGAGCGGATCGAGGGAAGAGCGGACACGCGGGACACGTTACCCAAAATCAGTTGCGCTTCCGCGAGGGTCTGCAGAAGGGTGTCACGCGGCGATAGGGGGATTTTGTGGTCGGGCCGTATCGGGGACTTTTCAACGCGCCCGGGGTAAAGGGTTTCGTCCTGGCCGGATTCGTGGGGCGTTTCCCCATGTCGATGCTGGGGATCGGGATCGTCCTTCTGATCTCCGCGCTGACCGAGTCCTACGCCACAGCGGGAGCCGTCGCGGCCGTGGTCAACGTCTCCTATGCGATCGCGGCGCCGTTCTCCGGACGGCTGGCCGACCGCTTCGGCCAGAACCGGGTGATCGTCCCCTTCTCCGTCGTCAACGCGGTGGCCCTGGTCTCGCTCATCCTCAGCGCCGGGTTCCGGCTGCCCGAATGGACGCTCTACGCCTCGGGCCTGCTCGTCGGCGCGACCTCGCTCTCGCTGGGCTCGATGGTGCGCGCGCGGTGGTCGACCCTGCACGGCGGATCGGGCAAGCTGCACACCGCCTTCGCGTTCGAGTCGGTGGCCGACGAGGTCATCTTCGTGACCGGGCCGGCGGCGGTGACGCTGCTGGCCACCTATGTCAACCCGTACGCGGGGCTGGTGGTCGCCGTGGCGGCGATGCTGGGCGGGTCGCTGGCGCTGGCGGCGCAGCGGCGTACGCAGCCGCCGATCGTGGCGGTGCGCTCCGCCGGCGGCACGCCGATCCTGATCCCGGGCGTCGCCCTGCTGTCGGGTGTGTATGTGGGGCTGGGCGCGGTGTTCGGCTCGGTCGACCTGATCACCGTGGCCTTCGCCGAGGAGCACGGAGCCAAGGGAGCCGCGGGGTTCCTGCTGGCCAGCTTCGCCGGCGGCTCGATGGTCTCGGGCCTGTGGTTCGGCTCGCGGCACTGGCGGATCCCGATGCGCGGGCGCTTCGTGCGGGCGCTCGGGGTGTTCGTCGTCGGCCTGCTGCCGATCATGTTCGTGGGTGACACGCGGATCATGGCGCTCGCGCTGTTCGTCGCGGGCCTGGCCATCTCGCCGACGCTCATCACGGGCTTCTCGCTGACCGAGCGCCTGGTGCCGCCCTCGCTGCTGACCGAGGGAATGGCCTGGATCTCGACCTCGATCGGGTTCGGCGTCGCGCTCGGCGCGTGGGCGGGCGGGCGGCTCACCGAGGCGTTCGGCGCCTCCAACGCCTACGCCTTCTCGCTGGCGTGCGCGCTGTTCGCGGCCATCGTCGGGGTGTCAGGTTCGGGTTTGCTGAGGATTCCCGAAGCGCCTTCACCGGCGAAGAGCTGATCCGCTACGGTCGGGAGATCCCTCAAGCAACACCCTCAACTCACGAAAGCTCCGTAATGTCCCGACAAATTGCTTCACTTCTAGCCATCGCCGCTGTCACCGTCACTCTGGCCCCAGCGCCGGCGTCGGCCGCGCCCGAAGTCGACTGCACGCAGGTCAAATGCCTCGCGCTGACCTTCGACGACGGGCCGGGCAAGTACGCTGACAAGCTCCTCGACACGTTGAAGAAGGCCAACGCGAAGGCGACGTTCTTCCTGGAGGGCCAGTACGTCAAGACGCGGCCCGCCTTCGCCAAGCGCATGGCCAAGGAGGGCCACGAGCTCGGCAACCACAGCTACAAGCACCCCAACTTCACCGATCTCGAGCCGGGGGCCATCCGGAACGAGGTCAAGAAGACCCAGGACATCATCTACAAGACGACCGGGGTCACGCCCAAGCTCCTGCGCCCGCCGTACGGCATGGCCGACATCCAGGTGTCGGACGTGGCGGCGGAGTTCGACATGCCGATCGTGCTGTGGACCGCGGGCTCGCGTGACTGGGCCACCAAGAACGCCGACGAGATCAAGAAGCAGACCTTGGCGGTCGCCCAGCGCGACGGCATCATCCTGATGCACGACTGGGTCAAGCAGACGGTCGACGTGATGCCGAGCCTGGTCAAGCTGCTCCAAAGCCGCGGCTACACGCTGGTGACCGTTTCCACACTGCTCAAGAACCAGAACCTTCAGCCCGGCGACATCTACCCTGTTCCCGAAGGCTGGGAGAGGTGAGTATCGTTCACGTTTAACGGAACGATCCTTTTCCAGGGGGCGCGTCATGGTCTTCACCAACTGGGCCGGCAACCAGTCGGGCACCCCCGCCGAGGTGCGTACGCCCACCTCGGTCGAAGACGTGGCGGGCGCCGTGCGGGACGCCGCGCGCACCGGACGGCGCCTGCGCATGGTCGGAACGGGCCACTCCTTCACCGGAGTGGCCCTCACCGACGGCATCATGCTCCGCCCCACCGGCCTCACCGGCGTCAGGACGTGGGCGGAGGACCGGGTGACCGTCCTCGCCGGCACCCCGCTCAGCCACCTCAACGAACTGCTCGACCGGCGCGGCCTCGCGCTCGCCAACATGGGCGACATCACCGAGCAGACCGTCTCCGGCGCCATCCAGACCGGCACCCACGGCACCGGCCGCGACACGGGCGGCCTGGCCGACCAGGTCGTCGAGCTGGAGCTCGTGCTCGCCGACGGCTCCGTGGCCACGGTCAAGCCGGGCGAAGACCTCTTCGACGCCGCCCGGGTCGGGCTCGGCGCGCTCGGCGTCCTGACCGCGGTGACCTTCAAGGTCGAGCCCGCGTTCCTGCTGCACAACCGGCGCCGCCGTCTCCCCCTCACCGAGATCCTGTCCTCGCTCGACACCATGACCTCGGCCAACGAGCACCTCGACTTCTTCTGGGTGCCGCACACCGACGCCTGCCTGGTCAAGACCAACAACAGGAACCCGGGCCCGGCCCGGCCGCCGAGCGCGTTCAAGCACTGGCTCGACGCGGTCTTCCTGGAGAACACGCTCTTCGGCGCGGCCTGCGCGCTCGGCGCCCGCTTCCCCGGGCTGATCCCCCGCGTCAACGGCGTCAGCGCCGCCGCGCTCGGCGACTCCGAGTCCGTGGACACCTCCTACAAGATCTTCACCGCGCGGCGCGACGTGCGCTTCCTGGAGATGGAGTACGCCGTGCCGCGCGAGCACCTGGCCCAGGCACTACGCGAGACCCGCGACCTGGTCGAGCGCATGGACTGGAAGATCACCTTCCCGATCGAGGTACGGGTGACGCCGCCGAGCGACGCCTGGCTGTCCACCGCGTACGGCCGGGACTCCGCCTACATCGCCTGCCACATCTACCGCCCCACCCCCAACCCCGCCTACTTCGAAGGCGTCGAGGAGATCATGACCAGGCTGCGGGGACGCCCCCACTGGGGCAAGATGCACACCCGCGACGCCGCCTACCTCGCGACCGTCTACCCGCGCCTGCCCGACTTCGTGGCGCTGCGCGACCGCCTCGACCCCGGCCGCGTCTTCACCAACCCCTATCTGGACACCGTCCTCGGCTGAGTCGTACAGCTGGCTGGAGTGCCGCAGTGCCTGGCCGTCCATACCCTTGACGCATGATGCGTGACGCCCTCGAGGCTCTGGACCGCCTCGCGGGCGGGCTCGGCACTGCCGTACTCGCCCTATTCCTCGCGATGGCGTGGTCGGTGACGCTGGTGAGCTGTCTCATCGGCGTCGGCCTGCTGGCGCTGCCCGGCATGATCGGGCTGACCAGGTCCGTGGCCGAGCGGGAACGCGCCCGCCTGGGCCGCCGCGGTGAGCCGGTCATCTCCCCCTACGGCGAACCGGCGGAGGGCAACTGGGCCGAGCAGATGAAGGCGGCCTGGCACGAGCCCTCCGTCCGGCGCGACCTGGCGTGGGTGGCCATCCACGCCACCATGGGGCTGGTGCTCGGGCTGGCCGGGCTCGCGCTGCCGATCATGGGGCTGCGCGACGTGACGTACCCGCTGTGGTGGCGGCTCCTGCCCGCGGGCGAGGCGGGCTCCTCGCTCGGCGTACGCGCGGAGACGTGGCCCGCGGTCCTGGCCGTGGGCCTGTCCGGGCTGCTCTGGCTGGGGCTGGCCCTCGTGCTGGGGCCGAGGCTGGCCGTTCTCCAGAACCTGCCCGGCCGCAGGCTGCTGTCGCCGCACGCCTCGGTGGACCTGTCCGCGCGGGTCGCGCGGCTGACCGCGACCCGGGCCGCCGCCCTGCGCGCTCATGCCGCCGAACTGCGCAGGATCGAGCGCTCCCTGCACGACGGCGCCCAGAACAGGCTGGTCGCCGTCGTCGTCACCGTCGCCGCCGCCAGGCGCGCCCTCTCCAGGAACCCCGAAGCCGCCGACCCCGCGCTCGAACGCGCCCAGACCGCCGCCGAGCAGGCCCTCGCCGAACTGCGCGGCGTCGTACGCGGCATCCTGCCACCGGTACTGGAGGACAAGGGCCTGTCCGGCGCGCTGTCGGCGCTGGCCGCCGGGTCGGCCGTCCCGTGCGGCCTGAGCGTGGGCGAACTCGGTCCGCTCCCGCTGTCGGTCGAGGCCACCGCGTACTTCACCGTCGCCGAGGCCCTCACCAACGTCGCCCGCCACAGCGGCGCCACCCGGGTCGACGTCGAGGTCATCCTGTACGGCGAGGCGCTGCGGATCACCGTGGAGGACGACGGCAGGGGCGGCGCCGGCGAGGGCACCGGCGGAGGCTCGGGACTGGCCGGGATCAGGCGGCGCGTGGAGTCGCACGACGGCGTCCTCACCCTGTCCAGCCCGGAGGGCGGTCCCACCAGGCTGGAGGCCGTCCTCCCACCGGCCTCCTGAGGCTCCGGCCGTACCGGATCTTGGTCTTGTGGGGCTCGGCGGTAACCGGATGCCGGCCTTGCGAGGGTGGGGCTGTACCGGGTGCCGGTCTTCGCGGGGCGTGGCCGTACCGGATGCCGGCCTGGTGAGGGCGTGGCCGTACGGGATGGGAGGGGGTTTGTCAGGGGATGGGGGCGCGGTCCTGGTCGGCGGGTGCGTCGTCCGGGGGTGGGGTGGCCTCTTCCTCGGGCCGGCCGGTCTCCTCGGGCGGGTCCGTGGTCGGCTCGCCCGACGGCTCCACCTCATCGCTCCCGGTCGGCGTCGGGGTGGGCGTCGGCGTCCTGGTCTTGGTCGGCTTGGGTGTCGGAGTGGGCGTCGGGGTCGGCGTGGACTCCGGTTCCTCCCGGGTGGCCGGGGTCTCGGTGGGCGGCGTGGTGTGCTCGTCCTCCTGGACCGGTCCCTTGGGCTCCTCCCTGACCGAGGCCGGGCGCTTGCCGGGCAGCTGGTCGGGGATCGCCGAGCCGCTGGCCGCCTGGTAGATGAGGATCGCGCCCATGCTGATCGCGAAGACCAGCGCGGCGGCGAACCCGAGCTTCAGCCACGGCAGCGGGCGGCGCCGTTCCGGCTTCTCCACCGCCGCCATGACCAGGGTCGCCTCCGCCGCGCCCGGCTCCGGCGGCGGCTCGTCGCGGAGGGTCGCCTGTGCCGCGGTGGCCAGCTCTCCCTCGCCGTCGCGGTGCGGCGGCACCTCCTCGCCGTCCTCGTGCTCGCGCCACGCGAGCACCGTGTGTTCCTTGACCTTCTCGCCGGTCCGCTTCAGGTAGTGCGTGTAGATCGCGCTGCCGACCGTGCTGGCCACACTGGCCACGGCCGCGCCGATCACCGTCCCCGCCACGCCGAGATACGACGCCGCCACCGCGGCGGTCACCGCGGCCAGGGCTCCACCGAGGACCTGCGGCACGCTCAGCTCGAACCTCCGCTGCTCGCCGCTCATCCTCCAGATCAGTCCCCTCTTGTCATCCGACAGGTAAAGAGCTTCCTCGTGAATAGACGCGAGTGCGTGTCCTGTTGTTCCTGTGACCTGCGCGACAGGAAGGCTCAAGGGCCGTGCCCCGCCGATTCGGACTGCCCTCCGTCTATGCCGCCGCGGCCGTGGCCACGGCCGTCACGACCGTCGCCCCGCTCGCCGTGACCGAGCCCGCCTCAGGACTGTCCGCGCGGCCGGTGGTGACGGAGCCCACCCGCCCGTACATCGTGACCGCGCACACGCGCGGCGACGCGCGGGACCTGGTCAGCGAGGCGCGCTGGCGGGTACGCCGCTACTACACGGCCGTCCTGCCCGGATTCGCGACGTGGCTGAGCGACAGGGAGGTGGCCGAACTGCGGGCCGACGCGCGGGTACGCTCGCTCGAACCCGACCGGCAGGTCCACCCCATGGACGGCTGGGCACTGGACCGGCTCGGCGAGCGCGAGCTCCCCCTCGACGGCCGCCACCGCTCCACGGCGACCGGCCGGGGCGTCACCGTCTACGTGCTCGACAGCGGCGTGGACGTCGGCCACCGCGAGTTCGGCGACCGCGCCTGGCGCGCCTTCGACGCCACCGGCGGGCGCGGCGCCGACTGCAGCGGTCACGGCACGCAGGTGGCGGGCGTCGCCGCGGGCCGCACGTACGGCGTGGCCCCGCAGGCCAGGATCGCCTCGGTGAAGGTGCTGGGCTGCGGCTTCGGTTCGATGTCGGACGTGCTGGCCGGAGCCGACTGGGTACGCAGGCACGCCCGCGGCCCCGCCGTGGCCAACATGTCGATCGGCGCCGAGCCCTCCCCCGCGCTGGACGCCGCCGTGAGCAACCTCACCCGGGCGGGCGTCCTGGTCGTGGCCGCCGCGGGCAACTCCGGCGAGAGCGCCTGCTCGGTGTCACCGGCCCGCCGGGCGTTCGCGGTGGCGGCCAGCGACGCGGCGGACCGGCGGGCGCCGTTCTCGGGCCACGGCCCTTGTGTCGATCTTTACGCGCCGGGCGTCGACGTGCGTTCCGCCTGGCTGGCGGGGGCCACGCGCGAGGAGAGCGGCACTTCGATGGCCGCCCCGCACGTGTCCGGAGTCGCCGCCCTCTACCTGGAGTCCCATCGCGGCTCCAGCCCGTCAACTCTCGCGTCTTGGCTCAAGTCCACGGCGACCCGTGGCGTGATTCGCCAGAATCCGTCGAGGACCCCTAACCTCCTGCTGCACTCCGGCGGGCTATAAAGGATGGAATCGACAAATGTGACCGGCGTCACAACGCTTGGGGAGTATCCCAGGCAGGCGATGTTCGGACATGCCGGGTACGGTGCTGGCAGGCAACCGGCACACGCGAGAGACTCAAGGGTCCGGGGGAAGAATGAGCGCGCTGACGAAGGGACTCGCATGCAGGAGCTCCGACTCGTCGCGGTGAGTGAGGACGGCACCTATCTCGTCCTGGCGACAGCCGGGCGGGGTACGCGGTTCACGCTCCCCGTGGACGACCGGCTCCGCGCTGCCGTCCGCGGAAACTTCTCCCGTCTCGGCCAGTACGAGATCGAAGTGGAGAGTCCGTTGCGCCCCAAGGAGATCCAGGCACGCATTCGCGCTGGAGAGACCGCGGAAGAGATCGCCGCGACCGCGGGAATCCCGGTCGAGCGTGTCCGCTGGTTCGAGGGTCCCGTGCTCCAAGAGCGGGAGTACGTCGCCCAGCAGGCGCAGCGCGTCGCCGTTCGCATGCCTGGAGAGTCCGCGCCGGGACCCACGCTCGGCGACCTCGTCGCCGAGCGCCTCACCCGCCGTGGCGTGCCCACCGACGAGATCGACTGGGACTCCGCCAAACGCGACGACGGCCTGTGGCGGGTCAAGCTCGGCTACGTCTGGAACGGTCACACCCGGCACGCGGAGTGGCTGTTCGACCCGCGCAAGCGGCACGTCACGCCGCATGACGACGAGTCCATGAGACTGTCGGCGGCCGACTTCGACCCGAACCCGCCCGCCGAGGACACCACCGTCACGCCGTTCGCGCCGCGCGCCGCCAAGCTGCAGCCGGTGCCTCCGCTGCCGTCGGTGATCCGGCACGAGCCGCCCGCCGTGGTCAGACCCGGCGACGGCTCGGCCGTCGCCTACCCGCCCGGCCGTGACGGCTTCCCTCCCGGACGCGATGCCTTCCCGCCCGGACGCGAGTCCTTCCCGCCCGCCCGGGAAGGCTTCGCGCCTGGACGTGAGGGGTACGCGCAGGGCAAGGAGGGCACCGGCCGCGACGGGTTCCCGCCGAACCGGGACGCGTACTCACCGGCCCGCGGCGAAGGCGCCTACGCCCGCCCGCCCGAGACCCCCTCCAGGGAGGCCGAGCGCGGGTACCCGTTCGAGGACGAGACATCCGACTTCGACGGGCGGGGTGGAGAGGGCGTGCGCCGGGCACCGGCGGCCTGGCACCCGGACTTCGCCACCAACCGCCCGGAACGCCCGCAGGCCCGCGACACCGACCCCATCTACGCCCCGGCCCCCCGCACCCCCGACCCGGCCCCCGCACCCCGCCCCCAGGAGCCCACAGCCCCGGAGCCGGCCACCCATGAGCCGGCCGCCCATGAGCCCACGCCCCCTGTCTTCCAGGAGCCCACACCCCCCGCTCTTCAGGAGCCCACGTCACCCGAAGCGGTCACCCAGGAGCCCTCGGCACCCGTCGTCCAGGTGCCCGCGGCCCCTGTCATTGAGGTGCCCTCAGCCCCGGCCGTCCAGGAGCCATCTGCCCCCGAGCCGGCCGCCGAGCCGGCTGTCCAGGAGCCCGCGGCGGCTGAGCCGGTCGTCGATGAGGTCGTCGCCTCTGCCGCGCCGGTCGTGGAGGAGGCGGCGGTTGCCGCGCCGGATGTCCGGGAGCCGGAGACCGCCGAGCCCATGGCTCCGGCCGTCACGCCTGCCGAGGAACCGCCTGCCGTCACACCTGTGCCGGAGGCGCCCGCTGTCGTGCAAGAGGCCGCGGTCGTGGAGCCCGTCGCCGAGCCTGCGTCCGCCGTGGAGGAGCTCACGGCGGAACCGGTCGCCGAGGAGCCCGTGGCCTCCGAGCCGGTGGTCGAGCCGGTCGAGGCGGCGCCCGTGGAGGCCGTTCCGGTCGAGGCCGTCGTGGTAGAGCCTGCCGCGCCTGAGCCGGCCCCCGAGCCGAAGGCCGACGCCCAGCCGATCGAGCCGCCCAAGGCCGAGACGCCCGACGCCGGGACGCCCGACGCCGAGACACACGAGCCCGTTGCACCCAAGCTCGAAACGCCCAAGCCTGAAGCGCCCAAGGCCGAAGCACCCAAGCCTGAGGCACCGAAGGCCGAGGCTCCCGAGGCTGCGGTGCCGAAGCCTGTGGCGCCGCCGGTTGAGGTGGCCAAGGTGGAACCTGCCAAGGCGGAAGAGGCGGTTGCCGAGAAGCCTCCTGTCAAGGAGGCCGAGGTCGAGACGGTTCGGGAGGACGAGGCGGGCAAGGGCGAGGAGGCGGCTGTGCCGGCGGCCAGGGACGGCAAGGACGAGCCGATCGCCAAGCCGAAGCCCAAGCCGAAGGACCCGTCGACGGTGCCGGTCCCGTCGCCGCCGCCCGCACCCGCGGCCCGGCAGCCGCGCAAGGGTTCCAAGGGCCGGCGCGCCTCCGTCCCGACCTGGGACGAGATCATGTTCGGTGCCCGCAAGCAGGACTGAGGCTCTGGGTACGGCCGGCCACGGTAAGTGGCCGGCCGTGCGTCGTCACGGCGGGCCGTGCGTGCGACCGCCGGGCGCCTGACGACCGGGCCCGGCACACGGCGGCGGGGGGCGCCTGCCTGGCTTGCCGTAAGAGAAAAGGCGTGGTTTGCCGTAAGAGAAGAGCATGGACCTCAGCCGGAGCGCGCGGTCAAGGTCGGATGAAGTGGGCAAGCCAGTCGGGCGTCACCTCGGTGGGAAAGGTGACCGCCTGGGTTT
The DNA here is from genome assembly GCF_044459065.1 of Nonomuraea sp. NPDC050394. Lineage (NCBI taxonomy): Bacteria > Bacillati > Actinomycetota > Actinomycetes > Streptosporangiales > Streptosporangiaceae > Nonomuraea > Nonomuraea sp. NPDC050394. Next base: position 81,702 of record NZ_JBITIO010000007.1, read on the forward strand.
CCGAGACGTCCACGGCCGAGTAGCCGCCCTCGCCCGCGCCCACCCCCGCCACGAGCGTCATGACGCCCGCGCGGCGCTGGAACCACGTCTGGCGGATCCGCCACCCCACCACCGCCCGGCGTTCGAACACCGCCTGAGAACGGCGCAGCGACCCGGAACGCACCGACAGCCGGATCCCGTCGTACCCGTGGCCCAGCGACCTGTAGCGGTCGAGGCCCAGCGGGACGCCCAGCGCGGCCAGGATGAGGGTGGCGACGGCGAGGACCCACCAGGCCGTGGCGGCGGTCATGAGCGCGGCGGCCAGCGCGAGGGCGGCCAGCGCCGCCCAGGGGGCGATCGCGCGGAACAGACGGCGGTTGCGCGCCACCGGCGGGTGCGGGCGCAGTTCGGCGGTGAAGGGGCCGATCGCGGCGCCGGTGACCTGGTGGGCGGCGGCGCGGGGCACGTCGGGCAGGAGCTGGCCGCGGGCCTGGGAGTCGCCGAGACCGGTGACGATGGCCCAGACGCGTACGACTCCGGCCCAGCGTTCGGCGAGGGCGTCGGCGATCTCATAGCCGCGTACGCGCCGGGATTCCAGGGAGACGCTCCTGCGGTTGATCAGCCCGCGCTCGGCGACGAGGTAGCCGTCGCGTTCCTTGAGCGTGAAGTTCCAGTTGAACACCGCGTACATGACCCCGCCCACCACCGGCATCGCGACCACCAGCAGGACGACGGCGACCAGCAGCAGGTAGGGACGGTCCCAGAGCCACTGCCCGGCGTCCCAGGCGGCGTCGCGGCCGAAGCCGAGCTGGTCGCCCCACTGGAAGGCGAGGCCGATGGCGCCACCGGCCAGCGCGAACGGCGTCAGCAGGTACGCCCCCGACAACGGCCCGTAGAGCAGCCAGGCGCGGGGCACGCGCATGATGATCCGCTCATTCTCCCGCGGCTGCGGAGGGGCGTCGGGAGCCGGTTGCCGCCGCTCCTGGGCGCGGGCGTGCAGGAGCACCGCCTTGAGGCGTTCCGCCTCGGCGAGGGTGACGCCGTCGAGCTCGCCCTCCTGCTCGCTGCCGCCGCTGGCTCCGGTGTCGAGCTTGAGTACGGCGAGGCCGAGCAACCGGTGCATGGGCGGCGTGGAGACGTCCACCCCGCGGATGCGCTCAAGCGGGATGGTCCGGACGGAACGGCTGATCAGCGACCGCTTGATCTCCAGACGGTCGCCCGCGATCTGGTAGCTGAACGTCGCCCAGCGCACCACCGCGAACACCACCGTCCCGGCCACGCCCAGCGCCGCCCACAGGAACGAGCGCGGCGAGAACCCGCCCACGAACAGCACGCCGACCAGCGGCAGCAGCAGCGAGGGCAGCATGCGGACCGGGTCGATGAGCAGCACCTTGGGGCTGAGCCGCACCGGCACCGCCCAGCCCTCCGGCGGCCCGGGGGAATCAGGGCGCGCGGGCACTTCCGCCCCGGGATGGGCGGGTCCTGCCGCGGGCGCGCCTTCCACCCCGGACGGGCCTTCCGTCCCAGACGGGTGTTCCGCCCCGGACGGACCTTCCGCCCCGGACGGACCTTCCGCCCCGGGCAGACCTTCCGTCCCGGGCGGGCCTTCCACCTCGGGCGGGCCTTCCGGCGCGGGTGGCTGTGCCTGGTGGTCGAGGTGGTGGGGGTCGGGGGTCATGTGGCGTCGTCCCTGAGGTGCTCGGCCCGATGGGCGAGCTGGTCGGCCAGCCCGGCGGCCACGCCGTACTCCAGACCCTTGATCGTGGAGGAACCGGCGTGCGACGCGGTGCGGATCTCCAGCGTGGCCAGCCCGAACAGCCGCTCCAGCCATCCCTGCGCCTTGTCCACCGTCTGGATCCGGCTCACCGGCACGAACACCCATTCCCGGGTGAGGAAGCCGGAGCGGGCGTACACGACGTCTCCCGACAGCTCCCAGCGATGGACGGCGAAGCGCACGAACGGCTCCGCCACCAGGAACGGCGTGGCCACCACGCCCACCCCCACCGGCAGCAGCCACGAGTCGGCCGACAGCCACCCGGGCACCCAGCCCCACCCGCTGCCGCCCACCACACGCGCCACCACGACCGCCCCGCCCACCAGGAGAACGAAGCCGATCAACGACTCCAGCATCCACAGCTGCCTGGCCTTGGGCGAGACGCGGTGCGCCGGGTCACGCAGCGTCCCCGCTCGGGACTCGGATTCACTCACACCGCCCAGCTTAGGCGCGGCTCGCGTCAGCGTTATCTCAGCGGCCCGCGCGCGGGGTCAGAGAACTGTCAGTGACGTGGGCCACAGTGGGGTCCATGCGATACGCGATCGAGGCCGAGGGCCTCGCCAAGCGCTACGGCGAGACCACCGCGCTGGCCGGTGTCGACCTGGAGGTCCCGCCGGGAAGGCTGCTCGGCGTGCTGGGCCCCAACGGGGCGGGCAAGACCACCGCCGTCAGGATCCTCGCCACCCTGCTCGCCCCCGACGCGGGCCGGGCGTCGGTGGGCGGATTCGACGTGGTGCGCCACGCCCATCAGGTGCGCTCGCTGATCGGCCTGACCGGGCAGTACGCGGCGGTCGACGAGATGCTGACCGGCGTCGAGAACCTGCTCATGATCGGCCGTCTGCTCGGCCTGTCCAGACCGGAGTCGCGGGCGCGGGCGGGGCAGCTGCTCGACCGCTTCGACCTGGCCGACGCGGGCGGCCGGGCCGCCAAGACCTTCTCCGGCGGCATGCGCAGGCGCCTCGACCTGGCGGCGAGCCTGGTGGGGCGGCCTCAGGTGCTGTTCCTCGACGAGCCGACGACCGGGCTGGATCCGCGCAGCCGTACCGACCTGTGGGGGGTGGTGCGGGGGTTGATGGCCGACGGCGTGACCGTGCTGCTGACCACCCAATATCTGGAGGAGGCCGACCAGCTGGCCGACGACATCGTGGTGTTCGACCACGGCAGGGTGATCGCCTCCGGGACCTCCGACCAGCTCAAGTCCATGACGGGCGCGCAGGTGCTGGAGGTGAGCCCGCTGCGCCCCGACCAGCTCGACCTGGTGGCCGAGGTGGTGGGGGCCGTGGTGGAGACGCCGCCCGAGGTCGCCAACGGGAAGGTGACGGCGCCGGTGCACGATCCGCGGGTGGTGCCCGCGGTGGTGCGGCGGCTGGACGAGCTGGGGGTGGTGGCCTCCGAGCTCGCCCTGCGCAAGTCCAGCCTGGACGAGGTGTTCCTTTCTCTGACCGGCCACCGTGCCGATCCCAAGGTGGTGGTCTAGGTGGCGGCGACTGCTGTGCGCGTGGAGCGGCGGGCCGGGGCGGGGGCGACCGTCCGGCAGACGGCCACGCTGGCCTGGCGGAGCCTGGTGCAGGTCAAGCACAATCCCTGGGACCTGCTCGACCTGAGCATCCAGCCGATCATGTTCCTGCTGCTGTTCACGTATGTGTTCGGCGGCGCGATCTCCGGCTCCACCGGGGACTACCTGCAGTTCGCGCTGCCCGGCCTGGTGGTGCAGAACGCGCTGTTCTACACGCTGTCCACGGCGATCGGGCTCAACACCGACATCAGCAAGGGCGTGTTCGACCGGCTGCGGAGCCTGCCCATCGCGCGCACCGCGCCGCTGGCGGGGCGGATCGTCGCGGACACGTTCAAGCAGGTGTGGGCGTTCGCGCTGCTGATGGGGCTCGGGATGGTGCTGGGGTTCCGGGTCCAGACGGGCGTGGCCGGGGTGCTCGGGGCGCTGGCGCTGCTGGTGGTGGTCGCGCTGGCCATGTCGTGGATGTCGGTGCTGATCGGGCTCAGGGCGTCGAGCCCGGAGAAGGTGCAGATGATCGCGTTCTCCGCCATGATGCCGCTGACCTTCACGAGCAGCGCGCTGGTCGATCCGGCGACGTTCCCGGCCTGGCTGCGGGCCTGGTCGGAGGTCAACCCGGTCTCCTACCTGGCCGACGCGATCCGGGGGCTGCTCATCGGCGGCGAGGTGGCGACGCCGGCGCTGGTCTCACTGCTGTGGGCGGCGGGGTTCGTGGCGGTGTTCGCGCCGCTGGCCATCAGGGTCTTCAGGACCCGCGTGTGAACGAACCGGCCAGGGCCAGGGCGGCGGGCCGGTCGAGGGTCTGACCCTGGGCGAAGTGGACGTCGAAGGAGCCGGCTGGCAGAGCGGAGCGGGTGTCGTGGGTGATCCGGGCGTGGTCGGGGTCCACGACCGTGGTGAGGCCCTTGACCGCGGCGGCCGCGCCCAGCAGGACGGCCGCGCGGGTGGCGTCGCCGACGGCCAGCGCGTGCGCGGCGCAGCCGACCACGGCCAGACCGGTCAGCTGCGCGTCGCCCGAGGTGGCCGCCTGCTCCAGGGCCAGCGTGAGATGGCGGCGGGCGTCGGGCTGGCGCCCCTTGTCCAGGGCGATCAGGGCGAGCGAGGTGTTGACGGCGGCGATCATCGGCTTGGGCACTCCGTCGGAGGACTCCATGATGGCCATCGCCCGCCCGTAACAGGCCAGCGCCGTGGCCAGGTCGCCGTCGTGGCGGGCCAGGTCGCCCTGGGCGGCGGTGACCCCGGCCTCGCCCACCCGGTCGCCGAAGCGGACGACCAGATCGGCTATCTCGGCCAGGTGGCGCTCCGCCCGCGCTCGGTCGCCGGCCAGGTTGAGCGCGATCGCGAGGCGGGCGCGCAGGTAGGGGATGTCCTCGACGGCGCCGAGCGTCCGCATGACCTCCAGGGCTTCGCCCATGACCTCGATGCCCTGCCGGATCTCACCGCGCAGCACGTGGAGGTCGGCCACGGCGGCGAGGGCGGAGCTGATGCCCCATCTGTCGCCCACCGCGCGGTAGCCGGCGAGCGCCGCCCGCAGATCGGCCTCACAGCCGCCGATCCGGCCGCTGTAGTAGCTGAGCAGGCCGGTCGTGAGGTGGCCGGAGGCGACGACCCACGGGTCGGTGTGGTTCAGCAGGTCGCCGGCCAGGGGGTCGCCGGTTTCCCGGGAAAGCCGCTGGGCGCCGCCGTACAGGATGAACATGGGCATGGCGAGCGCGACCAGCGGGTGGCCGGGCCCGCCGAGACGGCGGGCCTGCGCGAGCGCGGCGCGCGCCTCCTCCCACGGCAGCGCCGCGCCGACGGCGTTGATCCCGTGTACGGCCAGTCCCAGGGCACGCAGGTGCGCCGGAGCCGCCGGCGCCGCGGCCAGCGCCTCGGCCGAACGCTGGGCGCCTTCGAGCCTGCTGCCCCGCAGCCACCAGTACCACCCGAGCGCCCCCACCAGCCGCAACGCCATCTCCCCCGCCTCGGGATCGGCCGCCGCGGCCGTCACGCACCAGCGGAGCGCGGCGTCGAGGTTGTCATGCTCGGCGGTGAGCGCGGCGAGGTTCCGCAGCTGACCGGCCGCGCGCAGGCCGGGCTCGGCCTCCTCGGCGAAGCGGAGATGGTACGCGGCGTGCGCGCGCCGGATCCGGTCTCCCCCGGTCAGGTGTTCGGCGGCGAAGGCGCGGATGGTTTCCAGCATGCGGTAGCGCCCGGACTCGAAGACGACGAGGGATTTGTCCACCAGGCGGGTCAGGGGCTCCAGGTCGGCGGCGCATACCTGCTCCACGGCCTCCAGCGTGGCCCCGCCCGCGAAGACGGACATCCGGGCGGCCAGCTCGCGCTCGGGTCCGGGCAGCAGGTCCCAGCTCCACGACACCACCGCCCGGAGCGTCTGGTGGCGCGGCTGGGCCGTACGGCTGCCGCTCGTCAGCAACGAGAACCGGTCGCCCAGGCGGGCGGCCACCTCGCCCGCGCCGAGCGAGCGCATCCGCGCGGCGGCCAGCTCGATGGCCAGCGGCAGCCCGTCCAGCGCCCGGCAGATCCGCGCGACCGCGGCGGCCTCGGCGGCGTCCGGCGCGTAGCCGGGGCGGACCGCGGCCGCCCGGTCGGCGAACAGCCGCACGGCCGCGTACTCGCGCGGATCGCCGGCGCCGGGCGGGGGCAGCTCCAGCGGCGGCACGACCCAGCTCACCTCGCCCGTGACCGCGAGCGGTTCGCGGCTGGTGGCCAGCACGCGTACCCCGGGGCAGTCGGCGAGCACCCGCTCGGCCAGCTCGGCGGCGTCGTCGATCACGTGCTCGCAGTTGTCCAGGACGATCAGCGGCTCGCGGTCGCCGATGAGCCGCACGAGCCGCTCGATCGGAAGTTCGGGACCCGGGACGCGGGTGCCGTCACGCAGTTCCAGGGCGGCGGACACGGCCTGCGCGACGTCCGCGGCCCCGGCCAGTTCCACCAGCCAGGCCCCGCCGGGCGGCGCGAGCGCGGCGGCGGCCTCGACGGCGAGCCGGGTCTTGCCGGCGCCGCCGGGTCCGAGCACGGTGACGAGACGGTGCCGGCCCAGAAGATCACCGATGTGAGCAACATCACGATCACGGCCGACGAAGCTCGTCAGCCTGGCCCGCAGATTTCCCGCCCGCCGCTCGCGGGAGTCCTCCGTCCGGACCACGGGCTCGTCGCGGAGCAGGTTCAGGTGGATCCGGGCCAGTTCGGGAGAAGGATCGGCGCCCAGGGTGTCGCGGAAGGCACGGCGGGCGCTCTCGTAGGCGGCCAGCGCCTCCACACGGCGGCCCGCGCCATGGAGTGCGCGCATGCGCAGGCCGTGCAGCCGCTCGCGCAGCGGGTGGACGGCCAGCAGCCCGGCCAGCCCGTCGAGCGCGTCGGCAGGCCGCCCGAGCCGCAGGTCGGCCTCGATCCGGTCCTCCGCCGCGGCCAGCCGGAGATGGTCGAGACGGGCGATGTAGGCGGCGACCACGTCCAGGTCGGCGAGGTCGGCGAGCGCGGGACCGCGCCACAGCGCCAGCGCCTCCCGCAGTAACCCGGCCGCCGTCGCGGCGTCCCCTTCCGCGAGCCGTGCCTGCCCTTCCCCGGCCAGTACGGCGAAGCGGTGCGCGTCCACCTGGTCAGGACCGGCGACCAGCCGGTACCCGGCCGGTTCCGCGACGATGAGCTGGCGCACCGGGTTTTTGCCGAGTGCCGCCCGAAGCCGGGAAACCAGCGCCTGAAGGGCGTTGGCGACCCCGTCAGGCGGCCGGTCCGCCCACACCCCGGCGATCAGCGTCGCCAGGGGAACGGTCCTGCCCGCTTCGACAACCAGCAGGCCAAGGAGGGTGCGTAGCCTCTGACCTGCGATCTCCACGACCTCGCCGTCCCGGCGAACCTCGAGCGGGCCGAGAATGGCGAAGGTCATGCTTGTGTCCAAGCTCACCTTCTCCATCCCACGATTCTGGATGATTTCCGGCCCTTCCCTCGCCACCGACCCTCGCGAAACGGTCGGCGCACCGCCGTGAGCCGCGTAGCATCATCCGGCATGGGGCTGCGTTACACGGCGACACGCGTGCGACGGGCCGTCGTCCTCGCGGCGGCGGTCGCGCTGGCGCTCGCGTCGTCGGGGTGCGCGCTCCTTCCGGGCCGGTCGATGGCCAAGGACATCGGCCAGCTCAACGTCACGAGTCCAGAACTGCGCGAGGGCAAGCCATTGCCCCGTGAATATTCCTGCAAGGGCAACCAGGGCAGTCCGCCGCTGCGCTGGTCGGGTGAGCCGTTGCCCGGGGCCAAGTCGATCGCGATCGTGCTCGACACCCACACCGGCACGAATCCCGCGGTCAACTGGGTTGTTTACAACATTCCGCCAGATTGGACCGAGCTCGGCCCCAACGCCACCGAGGCACTGCCGGACGACGACACCGGCCAGGCCAAGGTGACGAGTGGCAAGGAAGGCTATGAGCCACCCTGCGACGACAAGGCCACCTATCGGTTCAGCGTCTACGCGCTGGACGAGCCGGTGACGGTCGAGGGGGGCGCCTCTCTCCCCAAGGTCCTGAAGAACATCGCGGACCGGACCATCGCCCGGGGGCGACTGACGGTGGTCCACATCGAGTGAGAGGTCGAACACCGCAGGTAGTAATGGTTACCAATTCTTCACTTAGGGTGTGACAACGCTCATAGTGGTCCGACAGAATCAGATCCAATTGTTAGACGTCGGTGATCAATGGGGGCAGGTCGCGTCGATGGCCGCGCGATCTCACCGGCGCCACTGGGAGGCCATGGCTTTGAGGGTGGTGCAATGATCGCGGTCGTAGTCAGCTTGGTCGCTGTCGTGCTCCTCGTGCTCGTCGTCGTGGCACTGGGCATGCGTTCGATGAACAAGAGGGAGAGTTCCCTGCCTCCGGAGCGGCTGAAGGAGATGGCCGACCGGGAAGAGATGAGGACAGCGCGTTCGACCGACGAGTTCGCGGCGCACGAGCCCCGGATGAACAACTTCAGCCCGGACTTCAGCCCGATCGACGAGGTGAAGCAGCCCCGGCCGGTACGCACCGGCCAGCGTGGCAAACGCGGCGTCGACGAGTGGGGCAACCCGAGCTCCGATGACGAGGACGAGGAGTTCTGGGCGAACATCCGCAGCGATGCGGAGGAAGGCGGCTTCGGCGCCGGCGGCACGGTCGCGGCCCGCAAGGGCGCCTCCCGCCCGGTGAACGTCGACCGTCCCATGGGCGCCCCGCGCCCGGTGAAGCCGGAGCAGCCGGTGGGCGCCGCCGCGGAACCCGACCCCAACGCCACCACCGTCCAGCAGCCGCTGCCTCAGCGCACTCCCACTCCCGCCCCCGCGGCGGCCAAGGCGAACCTGGCTGGCCTGGTCGAGCCGACGCAGCACATGGAAGCGGTCCCGAGCGAGGCCCCCGCCCCGCCCACGCGCTCGTCGCGGCGGGCCAAGAAGGCGGCCGCCCCCGCTCCCGCCCCGTCCACCGCCGACCTGGCCGACCAGCGCACCGTGACCTTCGCCGCCCCGACCTCGGACGTCATGAGCATCCTGGGTGCCGGCGCCCAGCCGGTGCCGCCGCCGTCCCGCCAGGAGCCCGCCCGCAACAGCGGCACCTTCCCCGCGACCCCCACCGCCCCGCCGCCCTCGCCGTCGTTCACCCCCACCAGCAGCGGCTCGTTCACCGCGATCCCCAGCGGCTCCCTGCACGGCGCGCCGACCAGCGATCCCTTCCCCGCCTACGTCAACAACGCCGAGACGTGGCAGAGCCCGGTCTCCCCGGCTCCCACCGCCTCCGGCTCGTGGCCGGCGACGCCGGTGCGCGACGTGCTCGACGACCCGACGCCCGTGACGCCGGGACCGGCGGACTCCTGGCCGGCCTTCGAGGGCGCGTACGCCGCTCCGCCCGCCAACGACTTCCCGAACTCCTACGAGGTCCGCGCCGGCTGGGCCGTCGCCGATGACAGTGAGGTCACCGGCCCCACGCCCGCTTCCGGCACCCCCACGGCGCCCGCCCGCGCGGTCTCCGCCTATGACGACGTGCTGGCCGCGCCCACCGCGCAGCCCGCGCCCCAGCCCGCCCCCTATCCCGCCTACGAGACGGGCGACTACGCCCCCGCCAATGCCGCCGCTCCCGGCGCCGCCTGGCCGGAGCCGCCCGCGAGCGGCCCCGGCTGGCCGAGCTACGGCGAGATGTACCCCAACGGCCAGGAGCAGCAGCCGGCCCGCCAGGGCGGCCGCCGCCGGGCACCCGAGCAGCAGGACTATCCCGACCACTACCGGTGATCATCAAAAGCCCGGGTTAGGCGTAATCCCTGGTCAGTAGGGCACTAGAGTTGCTCGCATGATCAGGGACACACAGAGTAGCGTGATCCGCACGCTCCGATACGACCTGCCCGCCTCGCTGGTGGTGTTCCTCGTCGCGGTGCCCCTGTCCTTGGGCATCGCCATGGCCTCCGGGGCGCCGCTCGCCGCGGGCCTGATCTCGGGCGTGGTGGGCGGCATCGTGGCGGGGGCGCTGGGCGGCTCCGCCGTACAGGTGAGCGGGCCCGCCGCCGGTCTGTCGCTCGTCGTGGTTGACCTGGTGCACACGTACGGCTGGCGCGCCACCTGCATGATCACCCTGCTGGCCGGCGCCGTGCAGATCGTCCTCGGCCTCTTCCGCGCGGCACGGGCCACCCTGGCCGTCTCGCCCGCCGTCATCCACGGCACCCTGGCCGGGGTGGGCGTGGTCATCGCCCTGTCGCAGCTGCACGTCGTGCTCGGCGGCAGCCCGCAGACCTCGGCCATCGCCAACATCATCGAGTTGCCCGCGCAGATCGCCGCCCACCACGACCACGGCTTCGCGGTCGGCGTGCTGACGATCGCGGTGCTGGCGATCTGGTCGAGACTCCCGAAACCGGTCAGGGCCGTGCCCGCACCGCTGGCCGCGCTGCTGGCCGCCGCCGTGACGGCGTGGGCGTTCGGCTGGAACGTGACACGGGTCGACCTGTCCGGCAGCTTCACCGACTGGGCCTTCCCGGTGCTGCCGCAGGGCGACGGGCACCGTATCGTCGTCGCGGTGCTTCTCGTCGCGCTGCTGGCCAGCGTGGAGTCGCTGCTGTGCTCGGTCGCGGTCGACGGCACGCACAAGGGCCCGCGCTCCGACCTCGACACCGAGCTGACCGGCCAGGGCGTGGCCAACATGGTGACCGGGGCGCTCGGCGGGGTGCCGGTGGCGGGGGCGATCGTGCGCAGCACAGCCAACGTCAAGGCGGGCGCGCGCAGCCGCTGGTCGACGGTGCTGCACGGCGTCTGGATGCTGCTGTTCGCGCTGGGCTTCGGCTGGTCGATCCAGCTGATCCCGATGGAGGCGCTGGCCGCGCTGCTGGTCTTCATCGGCGTGCAGATGGTCAACCTGGGCCATGTCAGGAAGGTGCACGGCCACGGCGAGGTGCCCGTCTACATCGTGACCCTGGCCGGCGTCGTGGTGCTCGGGCTGGCCGAGGGCGTGGTGGCCGGGCTGGGGCTGGCCGCGCTGCTGGCCCTGCGCCGGTTGACCTGGGTGACGGTGAACGTACGCCCGGAGGAGGACGGCCACTACCACGCGACGATCTCCGGCTCGCTCACCTTCCTCGGCGTGCCCCGGCTGACCCACGAGCTGCGCTCGATCCCCGAGGGCGCCAGCGTCGACCTCGACCTCAACATCGACTTCATGGACAACGCCGCGTTCGAGGCGATCCACTCGTGGCGGGTGGACCACGAGCGGATGGGCGGCCACGTGGACATCGACGACATCCACGACGAGTGGTACGCGATGGCGGCGGCGGGCTCGCGCATGTTCCCCGCCAAGACGCCGCCGCGCGCGCCGGACCGCTGGTGGCTGCCGTGGGCGCACCGCAGACGGCGCACCGTCCGTCCGTCGCTGGTGCCGCAGCAGGTCGGACCGGTCGAGGTCGAGTGCCAGCTGACGGCGGGCGCGCGTGAGTTCCACCGGCGTACGGCTCCGCTGGTCCGTCCCATCTTCACCGAGCTGGCCCGCCGGCAGACGCCTTCGCACCTGTTCATCACCTGCGCCGACTCGCGGGTGGTGCCGAGCCTGATCACCGCGAGCGGCCCCGGGGACCTGTTCACCGTGCGCAACATCGGCAATCTCGTGCCCCGGCGCGGCAGCGAGCCGCACGACGACTCGGTCGTGGCCGCGATCGAGTTCGCCACCCAGGTGCTGGGCGTGCGCACGATCACGGTGTGCGGGCACTCGGGCTGCGGCGCGATGACCGGGCTGCTCAGCGGAGGGGTCCAGGCGGGCAGCCTGCCGGGGCTGCGGCGCTGGCTGCGGCACGGCAACCACAGCCTGGCCCGGTTCATCGAATCCGAGAGCGACGGGAGCGACAGCGGGCCGCTGGATCGGCTGTGCCGGGTCAATGTGCAGCAGCAGTTGCTCAACCTGCGCACGTACCGGCGGGTGGATGAGCAGGTGAAGGCCGGGGAGCTGGAGCTGGTCGGGCTCTACTTCGACATCGGGTCGGCTCGGGTGCACATGCTGCCGCAGCTGCCTTCTACGCTCTCGGTGAAGACGTGACGGATTTGGCGGGCCGTACGCGAAGAATGCAGTTATGAGAGTTCTGGTCATCGGAGGTTCCGCGTTCCTCGGCCGCGCGATCGTGCAGGAAGCGCTCGACAGAGGACATGAGGTCACGACGTTCAACAGGGGTCAGAGCGGGCCCGACCTGCCCGGTGTCGAGGCGGTGCACGGGGACCGCGAGGTCACCGCGGACCTGGAGCGGCTGGTCGACGGGCGCACCTGGGACCTGGTGGTCGACTCCTCCGGTTATGTGCCGAAGGTGGTGGGTGAGGCGGTGCGGGTGCTGTCCGGGCGGGCGGCGACGTACGCCTTCATCTCCACCATCTCGGCCTTCAAGAACTTTCCCGCCGAGCAGACCTCCGAGGACAGCGCGCTCTGGGAGTGCGCGCCGGACGCCGGTCCCGACGCCGGTGACTACGGCGTGCTCAAGGCGGGCTGCGAGCGGGCCGTCGAGCAGGGCTTCGCGGGCAACGCCCTGATCATCCAGCCCGGCCTCATCCTCGGCCCGTACGAGAACGTCGCCCGCCTGCCGTGGTGGCTGACCAGGGTGTCGAAGGGCGGGAAGGTGCTGGCCCCCGGCGACCCGGCGCAGCCCATGCAGCTCATCGACGCCCGCGACATCGCCGTCTTCACGCTGGACCAGGCCGAGAAGGGAGTGGCCGACCGGTTCATCGTGACCGGGCCGCGGGGCAACGCCACCTACGGTGAGTGGCTGGGGATGTGCAGGCGGGAGACCGGGTCGGACGCGGAGTTCGTGTGGGTCGCCGATGACTTCCTGATCGAGCACGAGGCCGGCGTGTGGATGGAACTGCCGCTGTGGGCTCCCGCCCAGCCCGACATGGCCAACTTCTGGACCGTCTCGACCGCCAAGGCCGAGGCGGCGGGGCTGCGCAGCCGTCCCGTGGCCGACACCGTGCGCGACACCTGGGAGTGGCTGCGGCGGATCCCCGAGGACGAGCGGGTCTACGGCAAGAAGCACAAACACGGCATGGCGCCCGAGAAGGAACAGGCCATCCTGGCCGCCTGGGCCGCCCGTTCTGCGTAATCTTCCGCAGACGGGGCCATTCTCCGGTTCTAGCGTGGCAAGCGTCCCGACTCCCAGGGACGTGAGTGAGGGGCGGAGTTGCCGATGCCTCCGCCTCTCACTCCGCCAAGGCCCGCAGCGGCTCGTCGGTGAGGCGGTACACGGTCCACTCGTCCATGGGGATCGCGCCGAGCTTCTTGTAGAAGCCGATGGCGGGCGCGTTCCAGTCAAGAACCGACCATTCCAGGCGCTGGTAGCCCCGGTCCACACAGATCTTGGCCAGTTCGGCCAGCAGCGCCCTGCCGTACCCGCCGCCTCGGTGCTGCGGCCGCACGTAGAGGTCTTCGAGATAGATCCCGTGTACGCCGCGCCACGTCGAGAAGCTCAGAAACCACAACGCGAACCCGGCGAGCCGCCCCTCGTGCTCGGCCACATGCGCGAAGGCGGCGGGCCGTTCCCCGAACAGGGCCGTACGCAACTGCTCCTCGGTCGCCCTGGCCTCGTGCGGCACCTTCTCGTAGTCGGCCAGCTCGGCGACCATGGCCAGGATCTCGGAGACGTCGTCGGGGGTCGCGGGTCGAATCATGTGCCTCAGATTAACCGAGCCCCTTATCCACCCGTGGGCGGGTCCGGAGGAGGCGGCTCAGTGGGCGGCTCCGGCGGCGGGGGTTCGGTGGGTGGGGCGGGTGGGGGCGGTCCGCTCGCGGGCAGGGGCGGGCGCGGGACCGGTTCCGCGCCGCCTCCCAACGCACCAGCCACGAGCCAGATGCCCAGCAGCAGGGCGAAGACCCCCACCGAGGCTCCGGCGACCCGGCCCACGCGAGTGTGCGGTCGTACCCAGGTCCGACCGCCTCCGGACGTCGCCGGTAGTGCCCCTTCACGTGCTGCCGCCTGTCGGCCATATGCGGACCGTAGACACGAAAAGGGGAACGTTCCAGCCAGACTATGGTGACGAGCCGGCCTGTAGGCCGGGTTCTGTCCCTCTGGTGAGGGGGCGACCATCCATCTAGGGCCGCCGTTGCCGGCGGCCTCAAGCGGTCTACCCGCGCGGCTCGGGCGGGCAGCCCTCGAACGCCGTGCGCGGGCGCCTCTCGCGAGACGCCCTTCTTGACCTTGCTCCAGGTGGGGTTTACCGAGCCGCCCACGTCACCGTGGGCGCTGGTGGTCTCTTACACCACCGTTTCACCCTTACCTCCCCGAAAAGGGGAGGCGGTCTGTTTTCTGTGGCACTGTCCCGCGGGTCACCCCGGGTCGGCGTTACCGACCACCCTGCCCTGTGGAGCCCGGACCTTCCTCGGCGGACCCTCGCGGGCCCGACGCGGCCGCCCGGCCGGCTCGTCTGGCAGCGAGGTTATCACTCCTGGGCAACCGGGGATTCAGCGCAGGTGCGCGGTGTCGTTGAACGCCTTCACCACGGCGTTGCCGTCCGCGTAGTAGTCGACCAGGCTCAGGCAGGCCAGGTCGAGATGCATCCGGTACAACGCCGCCGGCGGCGCCATCAGCGCGAACCGCAGCAGCATCTTGATCGGCGTCACATGTGACACGACCAGGACCGTCTTGCCCAGATACTGCTCGACCAGGCGGTCCCTGACGCGCTGCACCCGGCGGGCGGCTTCGGCGAAGCTCTCGCCGTCGGGTGGGGCCACCGACGGCTCGGCCAGCCACGCGGCCAGTTCCTCTGGCCAGCGCCGCTGGATCTCGGTGAACGTGTGTCCCTCCCACGCCCCGAAATCGGTCTCCCTGAGGTCTTCGTCCACCTCCACGCCGAGCCCCGCGCGGGCCGCGACCGCCTCCGCGGTCTGCCGGGCGCGCTTGAGCGGCGAGCTCACGATCACATCCAGCCGGTACGGCTCCCGCGACAACCTCTCCGCGGCCGCCGCGGCCTGGGCCAGTCCGTTGGCTGTGAGCTCGGCGTCCCCGAGACCGGAGAACCGCCGCTCCACCGACAGCGGGGTCTCGCCGTGCCGCAGCAGCAGCAGGGAGGTGGCGACGCGGGTGGCATCACCCCATCCCGACCCCTTGGCCCTGGTCTGCCGCGCGGCGGTGGAGGCGGAGGGCGCCGACAGATCCGCGCCGGGAGGCGGCGTCTTGCGCGCCACCACTCCGGCCGAAGCACCGCCACCCACGAAAAGCTCCGTCTGCCCGGCAGCGTCTCGGCTGGCATCGGACGCGCCCGCCTCACCGGCTCCGCCCCCAGTGCCCGCCTCACCGGCTCCGCCCCCTGCGCCCGGCTTGCCGGACCCGTTCCCTGCGCCCGGCTTGCCGGACCTGTTCCCAGTACCCGGCTGGGCTGATCCGTTCCCGGTGCCCGGCTTGCCGGATCCGCTCCCGGTGCCCGGTTCGCTGGGGCCGCGGTGGTCTGCGGAGGGTGCCGGTAGGTCGCCTGGCCGGCTGGGTCCGCCATGGTCCGCGCCTGCTGGGGATCCGGGGTCGGGCTGGTCGCCCGCCTGCCACGCGAGGCCCTTGGCCGCGGCGTCCATGGCCTCGTTGGCCAGGCGGTCGGCGTGTTTGTTGCGTTCCCGGGGGATCCAGGTCCACTCGGTCACCCGTAGCCGCCCGGCCAGCCGGTTGGCCTCCAGGGCGAGCGGGCGCAAGCCCTCGTTCTTGATCTTCCAGTTTCCGGCCATCTGCTCGACGACCAGCTTGGAGTCCATGCGCACCACCACCGCGGCGCCCTCGCCGCCCAGTCGCAGCACCTCGGTCAGGCCGGCGATCAGGCCGCGGTACTCGGCCACGTTGTTGGTGGCGACGCCGATCGCCTCCGCGGTCTCGGCCAGCACCTGCCGGTCGGCGGCGTCGAGGACGACGGCGCCGTAACCCGCGGGGCCCGGGTTGCCACGTGAGCCGCCGTCGGCTTCGATGATGTACGAGGTCACAGGCCCGACTCTGGCGTGCGGACCAGGATCCTGCGGCACTCGTCGCAGCGCAGGACCTCGTCGTGGGGCGCGGCCTTGATGCGGTTCATCTCGGCGATGGACAGCGACACCTTGCAGCCCTGGCACTGGCCCCGGTAGAGCATGGCGGCGGCGACGCCGTACTGACCCTTGAGCTTGGTGTAGAGGGTCATCAGGTCGGCGGGGATGTCCGCGACGACGTCGCCGCGGCGCTGCTGCACGTCGGCGGCGTCCTTGTCGATCTCGGCGAGCGCGGCGTCGCGGCGGTCCTCGGCGACGGCCCTGGTGGAGGCGAGGGCGTCGCGCTGGGCGACCAGGTCGACGGCCTTGGCGTCGGCGGCCTCGCGGCGTTCCATGATCTCCAGGACGACCTCTTCCAGGTCACCCTGGCGGCGGTGCAACGAGGTGATCTCGGACTGCAGGCTGGCCAGGTCCTTGGGAGAGGTCACGGCGCCGGAGTCGAGGCGCTTCTGGTCGCGTTCCGATCGGGTGCGCACGGTGTCGACGTCCGCTTCGGCCTTGGCCTGCTCGCGCGCCAGGTCGCCCGCCTCGGTCTCGGCCTCGATCACCTCGGTCGAGAGCTTGGCGAACCGCTTGGTCTGCTCGTCGATCTCGGCCAGCTCGGGCAGGGTACGGCGGCGGTGGGCCAGCCGGTCGGCCGCGGAGTCGAGCTCTGCCAGGTCGAGCAGTCGCTTCTGCGCTTCAGGGGCTGCTTTCATGATCAATATCCTCTTGTCCAAGCATCGGTGACCGTGGCGGAGACACGCGTCTCAACGTTAACGCCACTCGAGGCCAGGATGGACGCGGCGCTGTCCAGCCATGGCCATTCGGTGGCCCAGTGGGCGGCGTCGATGAGCGCCGGGCCGCCGGCCTCCATGAACTCGCTGGCCGGGTGGTGCCGCAGATCGGCGGTCAGGAAGACGTCGGCTCCGGCGGCGCGGGCCGTACCGAGGAGGGAGTCGCCCGCGCCCCCGCTGACGGCGACGCGCGAGACCGGACGGGACAGATCCCCCGCCACCCGGATACCCCAGGACGTCTTGGGCAGGCCCTCGGCCGCCCGCTCGGCGAAGTCGCCCAGCGTGACGGGGGACGGCAGCGTGCCGATCCTGCCCAGGCCGCGCCAGGGGTCGTCGGGGAGAGGGCTCAGCGGCACGAGGTCGCCGGTGAGGCCCACGGCTCGGGCCAGCGCGTCGGATACGCCGGGGTTGGCGATGTCGGCATTGGTGTGAGCGGTGTAGAGGGCTATGTCGTGCTTGATGAGGGTATGGACCAGGCGACCCTTGGGGGTGGTGGCGGCCACGCTCGTGGTGCCGCGCAGGTAGAGAGGGTGGTGGGTGACGATCAGATCGGCTCCCCACGCGATGGCCTCCTCCGCGACCACCGCCACCGGATCCACCGCGAACAGGACTTTCCGCACCTCAAGCGCGGGGTCGCCGCAGACCAGGCCGACCGCGTCCCAGGATTCGGCGGTGGCGGGCGGGTAGGCCGTTTCGAGCGTTCCGATCACTTCTGCCAGCGTCACGCTGCGCAGACTACCGGCCCGGACCGGGGCGTCAGGCGTGTTGTGGCGGGGGTGTCGTCCGAACAGGGTTCGGCGTAATGTAAGTGGATCCTGACGCGGAGGGCGTTATGTCACCAAGGATCGCGATCATCGGTGCGGGATTCGGTGGGCTCTGCATGGCGATCCAGCTCGAACGCGCGGGCATCACCTCCTACACCGTCTTCGAGAAGGCGGGCGAGGTCGGCGGCACGTGGCGCGACAACAGCTATCCGGGCGCGGGCTGCGACATCCCTTCCCATCTGTACTCCTTCTCCTTCGAGAAGTACGCCTCGTGGACCCGCCGCTACCCCGGCCAGCCCGAGATCCTGGGCTATCTCGCCCATTGCGCCGACAAATACGGCGTCAGGGGGAAGATCCGCTTTCACACCGAGGTCTCGGCGGCGGCCTTCGACGGCGGCCACTGGCACCTCACCACCCGTCCCCTCCCCTCCGGTACGGCCGAATGCGCCCAGCCCGACGGACCCCGGGATGACCGGCCGGTGCCCGGGGTGGGGGGTGTGCGGATCGAGGAGTTCGATGTCGTGGTGGCCGGGGTCGGGCAGCTGAACCGGCCCTTGATGCCCGACATCCCGGGCATGGCGGACTTCGAGGGAGTCTCCTTCCACTCCGCTCGCTGGAACCACGACCACGACCTCAGCGGCCGCCGGGTGGCCGTCATCGGCACCGGGTCGTCGGCCGCGCAGTTCATCCCGCCGGTGGCGGGCAGAGCGGGGCATCTGGACGTGTTCCAGCGCACCCCGAACTGGGTCATCCCCAAGCCCGACGCCGCCTTCGGACCGCTGACCCGGCTGGCGCTGCACTTCGTGCCCGGGTTACAGCGCGCGTACCGCGAATGGATCTACCGCTACGCCGAGGGCACGCTCTACCCGGCGCTGGCCCGCGGGTGGAGCGAGGGGCTGCTCAGGAAGCGGGCCCTCGGTCACCTGCGCGCGCAGGTGACCGACCCCGGGCTGCGCGCGAAGCTCACGCCCGGCTACCCGCCGGGCTGCAAGCGGGTGGTCATCGACAGCAAGTTCTATCCCGCGCTCACCCGGCCCAACGTGGACGTGGTGACCGACCGGATCGTCCGCATCACCGCCAAGGGGGTCGAGACGACGCGGGGGCTGCGTGCGGCGGACACGATCATCTATGGGACGGGGTTCAAGAGCACCGAGTTCCTCGCGCCGATCGCGTTCACGGGCCGCGGCGGGCAGCGGCTGGACGAACGCTGGAAGCAGGGGGCGGAGGCGTACCTGGGCATCTCGGTGCCGGACTTCCCGAACCTGTTCCTGCTGTACGGCCCCAACACCAACCTGGGCCACAACTCGATCATCTTCATGATCGAATGCCAGGTGAACCACATCATGAACTGCCTGCCGCACCTCTCGGACCGGGGGCCGATGGAGGTCAGGCCCGAGGCGATGGCGGCGTGGAGCAGGCAACTGGACGTGGCCATGACGCGCATGGTGTGGGGAAACGGCTGCCGGAGCTGGTACAAGACCGCGGAGGGCCGCGTCACCAACAACTGGCCGGGCCCCACGCCCCTCTACCGCAAGCTGACCGCACTGCCACCGCTACCCGCCTACCGGTTCGGCTAGCGGAGCGGGCCACCGTTTGTCGCACGGTCCCATCCACCATGGGTGGATTTGGCCTGGGGTACGAGCGATCACGACCATCCGGCGCGATAACGTCGTTGGCATGACAACACCCCTCCACCAGCGTTCGGTCGTGGCCGACACGCACAACGACCTGCTGATGGCGGTCTCGGCGCGACCGGCGGAGATCTGGGCTTCGTTCTTCCGCGAGCGCTGGCTGCCCCAGCTTCAGGCCGGCGGGGTGAACCTGCAGGTGCTGCCAGTGTTCATCGACGACCAGTACCGCCCGGAGGGCGCGCTCCGGCAGACGTTGCGCATGATCGAGTGTGCCCACGTGATCGCCGAGGGCAACTCCGGCGCCGTGGCGCTGTGCCGTACCGGAGCGGAGATCGACGCGGCGCTCGCGGACGGGAAGATCGCGCTCGTCCTGGCGATGGAGAGCATGCCGGGCCTCGACGCGAGCGTGGAGCTGATCTCCACCCTTCACCGGCTGGGCGTGCGGGTCGCCTCGATCGCGCACTGGGGGCGCACCCCGCTGGCCGACGGCAGCGGCGAGGACGCCACCGGCAGCGGCCTGACCTCCCACGGCGTGGCGGCGCTGCGGGAGATGGAGCGGCTGGGGATGGTGTTCGACATCTCGCACCTGGGCGCCTCGGGAGTGGCGCACGTGCTGGAGTTGGCGGCCAGGCCGGTCCTGGCGACGCATTCGAGCGCCCGCGCGCTGCGCGACCACCACCGCAACCTCACCGACGACCAGTTGCGCGCCGTGGCGGCGGGCGGCGGCGTGGTGTGCGTGAACTTCTTCGCCCCGTTCCTGCTGGAGGACGGCTCGAAGGCGCAGCTCGACAACCTGCTCGACCACATCGAGCACATCGCCGCCGTGGCCGGGATCGACCATGTGGGGCTGGGCCCGGACTTCGTGTACGAGGTGCTGAAGGAGCTCACGCCGCCCTGCTGCGAGGACGTCAACCTGCGCGGCGTGGACCCGCTGCAGGCGATCCCCGGGCTGGAGGGCCCGGCGGGGCTGCCGATGGTCACCGAGGGGCTGCTCCAGCGCGGGGTGCCGGAAGAAGACGTCGTGAAGATCATCGGTGGGAACGTCCACCGTTTCCTGGGGGAGCTGCTCGTATGATCGCGGAACTCGAAGAGCTGGTCACGTGTGAGTCGTTCTCCAGCGATCTGGAGGCGGTCGCGCGCAGCGCCAAGGTCGTGGGCGCGATGGGCGCGCGGCACCTCGGCGCCGAACCCGAGTTCGTCGTCGTGGACGGCGTCACCCATCTGCGCTGGACGTTCGGCGAGCCGCGCGTGCTCCTGCTCGGCCACCACGACACCGTCTGGCCGATGGGCACGCTGCGCACCCACCCGTGGTCGGTGGTGGACGGCGTGGCGCGCGGGCCGGGCGTCTTCGACATGAAGGCCGGGATCGTGCAGACGTTCCACGCGCTGGCGGGGCTGCCGAGCCTCGACGGGGTCAGCGTGCTGATCACCGGTGACGAGGAGGTCGGCTCGACGACGTCCAGCGGGCTGATCGAGGAGACCGCGCGCGGGCTGGCCGCCACGTTCGTGCTGGAGGCCAGCGCCGACGGCGGCGCGCTGAAGACCGCGCGCAAGGGCACCTCCGACTATCGGGTCGAGGTGTACGGCAAGGCCGCCCACGCCGGACTCGAACCGTGGAACGGCGCCAACGCGGGCGTCGAACTGGCCCGCCAGATCCTCGCCATCGACGAGCTGGCCCGGATCGCCGACGGCGGCGAACTGCCCCGGGCCAAGGCCACCACGGTCACGCCGACCGTGCTGTCCGGCGGCTCGACCGTCAACACCGTGCCCGCGCACGCCCGGGTCGGCGTGGACGTACGGGTGTCTTCGGTGGCCGCGCAGACCCGCGTGGACGAGCTCATCCGCGCCCTGTCCCCCACGACCCCCGGCACCAGGATCGAGATCAGCGGCGGACCGAACCGGCCGCCGCTGGAGGAGGCCATGTCGGCGGAGCTGTTCGCGCTGGCCCAGCGCCTCAGCCCGGAACCCCTGACCAGCGCGCACGTGGGCGGCGCCTCCGACGGCAACTTCACCGCCGGCGTCGGCTGCCGCACCCTCGACGGGCTGGGCGGCGTGGGCGGCGGCGCGCACGCCGACCACGAACACGTGATCGTCGCCGAGATGCCGCGCCGCACGGAGCTCCTGCGCGCGCTGGTGTCGGCGGTCCTGGCGGGTGAGTGAGGGACACGTGAGCGACCTCGAGATCCGCGAGCTCCACGACCGGCGGGAGTTCGTCGAACTGCACCGCCTGTTCGACGACATCTGGCAGCCGGAACCGGGCAACCCGCCGGTGACCGTGGAGCTGATGAAGGTGTTCTCGCACACGGGCGGCTACGTGGCCGGGGCCTACCGTGACGGGGAACTGGTCGGCGGATCGGTGGGGATCCTGGCCGCGGGCGGCACCCTGCACTCGCACGTGACCGGCGCGCTGCCCGGTCAGGGCATCGGGCTGCCGCTCAAGCGGCACCAGCGCGACTGGGCGCTGGCCAGGGGGATCACGAAGATCAGCTGGACGTTCGACCCGCTGGTACGGCGTAACGCCCGCTTCAACCTGGTGAAGCTGGGCGCGCGGCCGGAGGAGTACCTGGAGGACTTCTACGGGGTCATGGTCGACGCCATCAACGAGGGCGACCGGTCCGACCGGCTGCTGGCGGTGTGGCGGCTGGACGAGACGGCGGTGCCGTACCCGATCGGGAACGCCACGACCGGCGTGGCGGAGCGGGACGGGATGCCCGTCGTGGGGCCGGTGGACGGGCCGGTCGTGCTCGTGGCGACGCCGCGCGACATCGAGACGCTGCGGCGGGAGAACCCCGAGGCGGGCAGGGCGTGGCGGATGGCGCTGCGCGAGGTCCTGGGCGGGCTGATGGGCCGGGGCGCGCGGGTCGTGGATTTCACAGACCGTGGAGAATATGTACTAAAGCTGTCAGAGGGCGAACAGCCTGGTTAACGTCGGTGCATGACGGAATTCACCCCCACCGTCCCGCACCGTGTTCTCCCCCCGGTCACCGTGAGGGACCTGCCAGAGCCACCGCGCACCACCTGGCGCATCATCGGGCCCGGCCTGGTGGGCGCGGGCGTGGGACTGGCCTCCGGCGAGTTCATCCTCTGGCCCTACATCGCCTCCCAGGTCGGCCTGGTCTTCATCTGGGGCGCGCTGATCGGCATCGTCACGCAGTGGTTCCTCAACATGGAGATCGAGCGGTACACGCTGGCCACCGGCGAGACCGCGCTGACCGGGTTCAGCCGCATGTGGAAGCACTGGGGCCTGGTCTTCGTGCTGATGACGCTCTGCTCGAACCTGTGGCCGGGCTGGGTGACGACCTCGGCCACGATGGTCACGTACCTGACCGGCGGCGGCCAGCCCAGCGTCCGCTACATCGCGATCGGCATGCTGCTGATCATCGCGCTGGGGCTGACGCTCGCCCCGGTCATCTACACCGTCCTGGAGCGGGTGATCTTCGTGAAGATCGCCCTCGTGCTGACGCTCGCGGTGGTCGCGATCCTGTTCGCGATCAACGCCGACGCCTGGGTGGAACTGGGCAAGGGCCTGACCGTCGGGGCGAGCTTCCCGGTGCCGCCGCTGGAGTTCGCGGTGCTCATGGGCGCCATCGCCTACGCCGGGGCGGGCGGCGGGCAGAACCTGTGCCAGAGCAACTGGATCCGCGACAAGGGCTTCGGCATGGGCGCGTACGTGCCGCGACTGGTCAGCCCGGTCACCGGGCACGAGGAGGCGGCGGCGTCCACGGGGTTCCAGTTCGCCCCGACCAAGGAGAACCTCGCCCACTGGCGGCAGTGGTGGCGTTTCGCCAACATCGAGCAGGGGTCCACGTTCGCGGTGGTCTCGTTCTTGACGATCGCGCTGATGTCGATGCTGGCGTACTCGACGGTGTTCGGGAAGGAGGGGCTGGCCAACAGCATCACCTTCCTCAAGGTCGAGGGCGAGACGCTGCAGAGCGTGGTGGGGCCGTGGTTCGGCGTGCTGTTCTGGGTGATCGGCGCGCTGTCGCTGTTCGCCTCGGCGATGGGCATCGTGGACTACACCTCGCGGCTGGCCTCGGACGTCATCAAGACCGTCTACCTCCGCAACCGCGACATCACGGTCAACCGCGTCTACTTCCTCACGGTGTGGACGATGACGGTGCTGGGGATCGCGATCCTGTTGCTGGGCTTCGACCAGCCGCTGATCCTGCTGGTGTTCTCGGCGAGTTTCGCGGCGGTGATGATGTTCGTGTACTCGATCCTGCTCATCGTCCTCAACCGGCGGTCGCTGCCTGACGCGATCAAGGTCCGCTCGTACCGGCTGGCGGCCCTGTTCTGGTCCGTCGCGTTCTTCGGCTCCCTGACGATCCTCACCCTCGTCCAGCAGGCGGGCAAACTCTTCTGACGGCGCGGCGGTTGCCGGGCCTTTCTCCTCTGACGTTTCCGCGCGCTGGTTCTCCGTTACGGCTCCCGCCACCCCCACGCCACCCGCCGACCCGGGCGGGCGCCGATCGGGGGGATCGCTTCTCACGTCGGACGTGGTCCCCGCCGTCACGGCGCCCGCTTGACCTCAACGTTGGTTGAGGTACCACACTGCCCGGCATGAACATTGTCGAAGTGACCCGGTTCGGTGGTCCCGAAGTCCTGCGCGTCCGCCAGTCCTCCCCGGTGACCGCCGGGCCCGGGGAGGTGGTGATCGAGGTGCGCGCGGCCGATGTGTTGTCGATCGAGGTGCAGTTGCGCACCGGCTGGGGGCGGGAGTGGTTCGGCACCCGGCCGCCCTACGTACCCGGGACGGCCGTGGCCGGGGTGGTCCGGTCGGCTCCGCGGGCCGGCTCGTGGGAAGGGCGGCGGGTCGCCGCGCTTCTGCCCGGTGGCGGGTATGCCGAGCAGGTGGCCGCGCCCTTGTCCGCCCTTGTGGAGGTGCCGGATCACGTCCCGCTCATCTCGGCCGCCGCGCTGCTCCAGGTGGGGCCGGCGGCGCTCAGCCTTCTCGACGCCGCCGAGCTCAAGCCGGGTGCGCGGGTGCTGGTGACCGGGGCGGGCGGGGCGCTCGGGCTGGTGCTCGTGGAGTTGGCGGCCCGGGCGGGCGCCCATGTGGTCGGCGCCGCCCGGGGTCCGGCCAAGCGGGCCCGTGCCCTCTCGCTGGGCGCCTCGTCCGTGGTGGACTACCCGGCCCTGGCCTCCGGTGGCATGGAGTTCGACGCCGTCTTCGACGGGGTGGGCGGGCAGGTGGGGGCCGACGCCTTCGCGCTGACCGTCCCGGGTGGGGTGTTCTTCGGGTACGGGGTGCTCAGTGGCGGGTTCGCGGACGCCGGTCCCGAAGAGGCGGAGCGGCGTGGGGTGCGGATGGTGGGGATCGAGCAGGTGCAGTTCACGCCGGAGGCGCTGCACCGGTTGGCGGTGCGTACGCTGGCCGCCGGCATCACGCCGACGATCGGGCTGGCGGTGCCGCTGGACCAGGCGCATCGTGCCCACGCGGCTCTGGAGGCGCGCGAGGTCGTCGGCAAGGCGGTGCTGGTGACCCACGGGCGGGCGGTGCGCTACTCCGAGCACGGCGGCGCCGAGGTGCTGCGGGTGGACGAGGTGCCGATCCCGGTGCCCGGCCCCGGTCAGGTGCGGGTGGCGGTCCGGGCGGCCGGGGTCAACGCCGTGGACTGGAAGATCCGCGGCGGCGCCTTCGGCATCCCCCTGGACGGGCCCACGGGCACGGGGCTGGAGTTCTCGGGCGTCATCGACGCGATCGGACCAGACGTGGACGGCACGAGCGCGGACGGCAAGGGCCCGGACGGGCAGGACGCAGCCGGGCCGGACGCGACCAGAACGGACGCGAGTGGCGCTGGCGCGGGTGGCGCGGGTGCGGGCGCGGGCGCGGGTGCGGGTGCGGGTGCTGGAGTTGGCGTGGGTGTGAGCGGGGAGCCGTTGCGGGTCGGGCAGGAGGTGGTGGGGCGGCATGGCGGGGCGCTGGCCGACTATGTGCTGGCCGTACCGGATGACCTGGTTGCCAAGCCTGACGGGCTCACCCATGCCGAGGCGGCGGCGTTGCCGGTGGCGGTGGAGACGGCGACGCGGGCGCTGGGGCTGCTCGGGCTGGAGGAAGGGCGGACGCTGCTCATCCATGCCGTCGCGGGCGGCGTCGGGCTGGCCGCCGCTCAACTGGCGATCCGGGCGGGGCTTCGGGTGGTCGGTACGGCCAGCGAACCCCACCACCCCTACCTGAAAGACCTGGGCGTGCACCCGGTGACCTACGGCGAGGGACTGGAGGAGCGGATCGGGGAGCCGGTGGACCTGGTGCTGGACGCCTCGGGCAGGGATGTGGTGGCGATGTCGGTCCGGCTGACCGGCGATCCGGACAAGGTGGTCAGCATTGCCGATCCCGGTGCGGGCAGCCACGGGGTTCGCTTCTCCAGCGGATCATCCAACCCCATCAAACTTCGCGAAATTTCGGGGGAAATCGCCGCCACCCGCCTCCCCATCGCCGCCGAGTTCCCCCTCGAACAGGCGTCGGACGCCCACCGGCTCAGCGAGCATGGCCACTTCCTCGGCAAGATCGTGGTCAATGCGGAAGCGAACGTTCCTCGTTAGCGGGCACACTGGGCCACATGCTGGAAACCTCGGCCCGCCTGCTCAAGCTCCTGTCCCTGCTCCAGGCCCACAAAGAGTGGTCGGGACCCGAACTGGCCGACCGGCTCCAGGTCTCCACCCGGACGGTCAGGAACGACGTCGAGCGCCTGCGCACCCTCGGCTACCCGGTCCACGCCACCCCGGGCGTCGCCGGCGGCTACCGGCTCGGCGCCGGGGCGGCGCTGCCGCCGCTGCTGCTCGATGACGAGGAGGCCGTGGCGGTCGCGGTCGGCCTGGGACGGGCGGCCGGCGGAGGCGTGGCCGGGATCGAGGAGACCTCGGTACGCGCGCTGGCCAAGCTGGAGCAGGTGCTGCCCTCGCGGTTGCGCCGCCGGGTCAGCGCGCTCAACACCCACACGGTGCACATCCCCGGCGAGGCGCCGTCGGTGCCGCCCGAGGTGCTGACCACGATCGCCAACGCCGCCCGTGACCATGAGCGCCTGCGCTTCGACTACGTGGGGCACGGCGGGGCGGTCAGCAGGCGGGACGCGGAGCCGTACCGGCTGGTGCACCGCAGGGGGCGCTGGTATCTGATGGCGTGGGACGTCGAGCGGGCCGACTGGCGCACGTTCAGGGTGGACCGGATCACGCTGAAGGTGCCCGCCACCGGGCCGCGGTTCGTGCCGCGGGAACTGCCCGGCGACGTGGCGGCGTACGTGGAGAAGGGGATCAGCACCGCGATGTGGGAGCACACCGGAACGGTGCTGCTGCACGCGCCGGCGGAGCGGATGCGGAAGCTGGGGCTCGGCCTGGAGATCGAGCCGGACGGCGAGGAGCGTTGCCTGATGCGGGTGGGCGGCGACAACCTCACCGGCATCGCCGTCTGGATCGGCTTCCTCGACGTGGACTTCGAGGTGCTGGACCCGCCGGAACTGGCCGCCGCGGTCAAGGCGCTGGCCGGCCGGTACGGCAGGGCGGTCAGCGACCGGTAAGCCCGCGGTCAGAGGCCGGCGGCATCGTCTGGGGCATGGATATCACCCAGGTCGCAGGCAGCAGGGACGACTTCCAGCTCGTCCGCCACATCACCGTCGCCGGCTCGCAGGAGGAGATCGGCCGGCAGCTCGCGCAGGAGGCGCGCCGGATCGGCTGGCAGCCCGCCCCCGCCGATCCCGAGGTCAACCGGGCGCGCAGGGAGTGGTTCGCGCGCCACTGGCCGCAGCATCTGGCCCGCATGAACGGCGCCGCCGCCGCGCTCGGCCTCGACCCCGGCCAGGACGAGGTCACGCTCGACGGGCTGACCGCGCTGCCGCAGGCCTGCTCGGCGCTGTGGGTGCCGCCCTCGGCGGCCACGGACGGGCACGGCAGGATCGGCCGCAACTACGACTTCTTCACGATGACCACGAGCGAGCTCATGGGTACCCCGCCGGTGCCGGACGAGCTGCCGATGGCCTCGCGCCCGCATGTGATCACCACCCGGCCCGCCGACGGCCTGGCGACCACGGTGCTGACGATGACGGAGTTCGACGGCTGCATGGACGGCGTCAACGAGGCCGGTCTCGCCGTGGTGCTGCTGATCGCCGACTTCGAGAGCGCCGAGCCGCCGGAGGACTTCTCCCCGCAGGCCGGCGTGAACTCGGTGCAGTTGCCCCGTTTCCTGCTGGACACCTGTGAGACGGCCGAGGAGGCCAGGGCGGCGCTGCGGGAGGTCACGTCGTACGACTTCGGCATGCCGCTGCACTACCTGATCGCCGACGCGCGGGGGCAGGCGTTCGTGTGGGAGGGGCCCGGCCACGTGACCGAGGCCGGTGACGGCGCGCTGTGCGTGACCAACCACCTGCTGCACCGCCACCCCGACCCCAAGGCGCTGCCGGCGGACACCCCGGAGTCCTTCGCCTCCTACGCCCGCCTGCGTACCCTGCACGAGCGCAGCCAGGACGCGGTCATGGGCCCGGCGGACCTGCGCGCGAGCCTGCTGGAGGTGGCGCAGACCGGGGACCCGTCGATGCGGACGCTGTACAACTCGTTCCTCGACACCGCCGAGCGCACGATGACGGTCCGCTTCTACCTGGGCGAGGGCCGCGGCCACTCCCCCGAGGTGGTCTTCAGCCCTTCGCCCTGACCAGGCCGGACTCGTAGGCGAACACCACGAGCTGGGCGCGGTCGCGCGCGCCCAGCTTCGTCATGGCCCTGCTCACGTGGGTCTTGGCGGTGAACGGGCTGACCACCATGCTCTGGGCGATCTCGGCGTTGGTCAGCCCGCGGGCCACCAGCGCGACGGCCTCGCGCTCGCGCGCGGTCAGCAGGTTGGCCTCCCCCGGCGGCAGCGTCAGCGGCGGCCGGGTCACGAACTCGCTGATCAGCCTGCGGGTGATGCCGGGCGACAGCAGCGCGTCGCCGCGCATGACCACGCCGACCGCGTGCACGAGGTCGCCGGGGTCGGTGTCCTTCAGCAGGAACCCGGCCGCGCCGGCGCGCAGCGCGGAGAAGACGTACTCGTCGAGGCCGAAGTTGGTGAGGATCACCACGTGGACGCCGGCCAGCGCCGGGTCGGCGGCGATGGCGGCGGTGGCCTCGATGCCGTCCATGACCGGCATCTGGATGTCGAGCAGGACCACGTCGGGCAGGAGTTCCCGCGCCAGCTCGATCGCTTCCTGCCCGTTGGCCGCCTCGCCGACGACGTCGACGTTCTCCTCGGCGTCCAGCAGCGCGCGAAAGCCCGCCCTGATGAGCTTCTGGTCGTCGGCCAGCAGGACACGGATCATGCGGGCAGCTCCGCCCGCACGCTGAACCCGCCCTCCGGCCGCGGCCCCACCGCCAGCGTGCCGCCCAGCGCGGCGACCCGCTCGCGCATGCCGGTCAGCCCGACCCCCGGCGTACCCGCCGCCTGGCCGTGCCCGTCGTCGTCCACCTGAAGGACCAGCTCGGCGTTGCCGTAGTTGACGACCACGTCGGCCGCGGCCGCGCCGCCCGCGTGCTTGGTGACGTTGGTCAGCGCCTCCTGCACGATCCGGTAGGCGGCCTGTTCGACCTCCTCGGGCAGCGGGCGGGGCGAGCCGCCGACGGTCAGCCGCACGTCCTGGCCGCCCGCCCTGGTCCGCTCGACCAGTCCGGGCAGCCGCGCCAGCGCCACCGTCTCGTCGCGCAATGCCTCCAGCGTCGCGCGCAGCTCACGCATCGCGTCGCCGCTGGCCTCCTGGATCGTCAGCAGCGACGCGGGCACCTCCTCGCCGCGCTTCTTCGCCAGGTGTACGGCCACGCCCGCCTGCACCTTGATGACCGAGATCGCATGGGTGAGGGTGTCGTGCAGTTCCCTGGCGATGTAGAGCCGCTCCTGCTCGGCCCGGCGCAGCAGGGCCTCCTCCCGGGTGCGCTCGGCCTCGGCGGCCCGCTCGTCGGCCTGCAGGAGCGCCACGCCCATCGCCATCGCCGCCACGTACCAGCCCATGACGAGGAATCCGCCCTTGATCGCGGGCACCGGAGGCTGACCGGCCAGGAGGTTCGCCGCGATCATGCCGAGGATCAGCGTGAGCGCCGAGGCGAGCGCGTACGGCCGGCCTTTGATCCTGACCACGCTGGTCAGCGCGATGAGGGCGGGCACGCTCGCCGCGATCTCGGGTTCGACGGTCAGGAAGTAGACGAGCGCGAGCCCGGTGGTGGCGGCCAGCACCGGTATCGGCGCGCGCCGGTGGAAGTGCATGACGGCCGCGGCGGCCAGCAGCAGCGCGTAGCCGATCGGGCCTGCTTTGCCGGTGAGGGCGGCGTTGGCCACCATTACGGCCGCCACGATGGGCGCCACCAGGAGATCGGGCCTGCTCATGGCGGCAAACTACGCCATATATCGCCACAGCGCGTCGTCCGGGGGTGCTACTCCCCGGAGAGTAGGCAAGTGCGTTCGCTGGTACGACGACCTGCGGCGATCCGGCGGCGATCGTCAATGGCATGCGAATCGATTCCTTCTCCGGCCCGATCCACCTGCCCGGCGACCCCGGCTACGACGGCGGCCGCTGGACCTGGAACCAGGCGGTCGACCAGCGGCCCGCGATCGTCGCCGAGGCACTGGGCGCCGAGGACGTGCGGGCCGCGCTGCTGGCCGCCCGCGAACGCGGCCTTCCCCTGTCCGTGCAGGCGACCGGCCACGGCACGCTGGTGCCGGCCGACGGCGGCCTGCTGCTGAAGACCACCCGGATGGCCGGCGTGGAGGTCGACCCGGTGCGCCGCGTGGCGGTCGTGGAGCCGGGCGCGGTGTGGGAGGACGTGCTGTCGGCGGCGGCCGCCCACGGCCTGGCCCCGCTGGCGGGCGTGCCGTCGGTCGGCGTCACCGGCTACACGCTCGGCGGCGGCGCGGGCTGGCTGTCCCGCCTGTACGGCCTCGCCGCCGACAACGTGGTCAGCGCCGAGGTCGTCACCGCCGACGGCCGGATCCTGGAGGCCGACGAGGAGCAGCACCCCGACCTGTTCTGGGCGTTGCGCGGCGGCAGCGGCAACTTCGGCGTCGTCACCCGGCTGGAGTTCCGCCTGTTCCCGGTGGCGCGGATGGTGGCCGGCATGACCATGCACGCCTTCGAGCGCGCCGGCGAGACGCTGGCCGCCTTCCGCGACTGGGAGCAGCCGGACACGGTCAACGCCGCCGTCTTCGTCGTCAGGATGCCCGACGGCACGCGGATGCTGGGCGTGCGCGTCGTGGCGGTGGGCGAGCCGGAGTCCGCGCTCGCCCCGCTGCTGCCGGCGGCCGGCGAGCCGCTGAGCGGCGAGTACGCCGAACTGCCCTACGAGCGGGCCGTGCGGGTGCTGGCGCCTCCTCACGGGCCGATGCCGCTGGGCAACGGCTTCGAGTTCGTGCGCGGCCTGCCCGACGACCTGATCGCCGCGCTCCTGGAGTCGCCGGTGGGCGGCATCGAGATCCGCCGGTGGGGCGGTGCCATGGCGGCGCCGGGCGGCCCGGCGGGGCATCGCGACGTGCCGTTCTCGGTGATGGCCGGTGAGCCGATCGAGGTCCCGCACGCGACCGGCGGGGCGTTCCTCAACTTCCTGACCGACACCTCCAGGACCGCCGACGCCTTCACCCCGGCCGTCTACGCCCGCCTGCGCGAGCTGAAGAAGGCCTGGGACCCGGAGGGCGTGCTGCGCCCGAGCCATCTGATCGAGACGGAGTGAGCATGGGATTCCTGCACATCAGCCCGGTCGAGCCGAAGGCCGCCACGGGCCTGGTCGCCGAGGTCTACCGCCGGCAGGCCGCCGACGTGGGACTGACCCGCATGCCCGCGTTGATGGCCCTGTCGTCCGTGCCCGCCCTGCTGGCCGCCACCTGGTCGCTGCTCAGGGAGTCGCTGATGGCGGGACCGCTGTCCAGGACGGAGCGGGAGGTCGTCGCGCTGGGCGTGTCGACGGCCAACCGGTGCCCGTACTGCGTGGGCGCCCACACCCTGTTCCTGCACGCGACCGGCGACCACGCCCTGGCCGAGACCCTGCTGGCGGGCGGCAGACCGGCCGAGCCGCGCCAGGCGGCCTTGTACGCCTGGGCGACGGGCGAGACCCGCGACGCCCCGGACGCGCCGGAGCTGCTGGGGACGGCGCTGGTCTTCCACTTCATCAACCGCATGGTCACCGCCCTGCACACGCCCGACGTGCTGCCCGGGGGACTGCAGAAGACCCGGCTGGTGCGCAGGGCGGCGGGCCGTACTCTGGCCCGGCCCGCCCGGCGGCTGCTGCCGCCCGGCGAGAGCCTGCGGCTCCTGGAGCCACCGCACACCGCCGCGCCCCGATCCCCGGACGAACTCCGCGCCGCCGCGCCCGCCTGGGCGCACGGCTCCCCCGCCGGTACGGCCTACGCCGCGCTGACCGAGGTCGCCGGGCAGGGCGGCGCCCTCCTGACGTACCCGGAGCGCGTGGCGCAGGCCGTGACCCGCTGGGACGGCGGCCATCCGCCCATGGGCGGCTCCTGGCTGGCCGACGCCCTGTCCGGGCTGCCCGCCGCCGAGGTGGCGCCCACGCGGCTGGCCCTGCTGGCGGCGCTGGCGCCGTACCGGATCACCGAGGGGGACGTGGCGGCGTGGCCGCACACCGACGCGAGCCTGGTCCGGCTGCTGGCCTTCGGCGCCGTGACGGCGGTACGGCACGCCGAGCGGAGCTTCAGCCCGGCGGCGGCGAGCTGATCAGCGGGCGGCCAGGTACTCCTCCCTGACCTTGCTCCTGGACAGCTTGCCGGTCGGCGTGCGGGGCAGTTGTTCGCGGAACTCGATCACCTTCGGGTGCTTGAAGCGGGCCAGGCGCGGCTCCAGATGGGTCAGGAGGGCGTCGGCGGTGATGGGGGCGTGCGGCTGGACGAGGGCGACGACGTTGTGCCCCCACTCCTCGTCCGGCACGCCGATGACCGCGACGTCGGCCACGGCCGGGTGCTCCAGGATCGCCGCCTCGATCTCGGCGGGGTAGATGTTGACGCCGCCGGAGACGATGAGGTCTGTGCGGCGGTCGCACAGGAACAGGAAGCCGTCCTCGTCGAAGTAGCCGATGTCGCCGGGGGTGTACCACTCGCCGCGCATGCTGGCGGCGGTCTTGGCCGGGTCCTTGCGGTACTCGAACGTGCCGAGGGTCGACTTGACGTAGATCATGCCGGGCTCGCCGGGCGGGAGCTCCCCGCCCTCCTCGTCGAGGATCTTGGCCTCGAACGTGGGGGCGGGGCGGCCCACCGTGCCCGGCCGGGCCAGCCAGTCGTGCGGCTTGACGGAGAAGGCGATCGCGGACTCCGTCGAGCCGTAGTACTCGTAGAGGACCGGGCCCCACCAGTCGAGGATGCCCTTCTTGACGGCGACCGGGCAGGCGGCGGCGGTGTGGATGACCTGGCCCAGCGAGCTGAGGTCGTAGCGCTTCCTGACCTCGTCAGGGAGCTGGAGCATCCGGTGGAACATGGTCGGCACCATCATCGCGTTGGTGACCCGGTACCGCTCGACCAGGGCCAGGATCGGCTCCGGCTCGAAGCGCGGGGCGATGACGACGGTGTGGCCGAGGTGGAGGGCGAACTGGGTGTGGGCGCACGGCGAGGAGTGGTACATGGGCGAGGTCACCAGGTGCACGCCGTCGCCCGGCAGCAGGTCGCACACCTCGCCCAGGAACCATACGTACAGCGGGACGATCGCCTCCGGCTCCGCGCCGGGCAGCGGGCGCTGCACGCCCTTGGGGAAGCCGGTGGTGCCGGAGGTGTACCACATGACGGCGCCCGAGGTGCGGTCCTGCGGGGCGGTGCCGGGGCGGCCCTCGGCCAGGCTCGCCACGTCCGCGGGGCCGGTCACCACGACCTTGGCGTCGCAGTCCTGGATGATGTAGTCGGCCTCGGGCTCGGTCAGGTGCCAGTTGATCGGCACGTAGTACAGCCCGATCTGGCCGGTGGCCATGAGCATGACGACCGCGTCGATGCCGTTGCGCAGGATGCCGGCGACCACGTCCCCGTTGCCCAGGCCGCGGGCGCGCAGGCCGTGGGAGACCTGGTTGACGCGGGTGAGCAGGTCGCCGTAGCTGGTGGCGGCGCCGTCCACGTCGATCACGGCGGTGCGGCCGGGGTCGGCCGCCGCGATGGCGTAGAACCCCGGGGTCTGGCTGAGGTCCATCACAGCTCCAGCAGCTCGGCGAGACGGGTGCGGTGGCGGCGGGGCGGGCCGAGCAGGACCTCGTCGGCCTTGGCGCGCTTGTAGTACAGGTGGGCGTCGTGCTCCCAGGTGAAGCCGATGCCGCCGTGCAGCAGCAGGTGGTCGCGGGCCACCTCGAAGCAGGCCCGGCCGACGTAGGCCTGGGCGAGCGCGGCGGCCTCCGGCAGGTCGGCGGGCGACTCGTCGCCGGCCCAGGCGGCGTAGCGGACGATCGACTCGGCCTGTTCGAGCTTGCCGTGCATGTCGGCCAGCTTGTGCTTCACGCCCTGGTAGGAGCCGATGTAGCGGCCGAAGGCGACGCGGACCTTGGCGTAGGCGACGATGGCCTCCAGCGCGGCCCTGATCACGCCGAGCTGCTCGGCCGCGAGGGCGACGGCCTGCAGGTCGCGGATGGCGGCCAGCGTCTCGGGGTCGTCGGTGACCAGCCTGCCGGGCGGCGCGGTGACCCGCGCCTGGCGCCGCGTGAGGTCGAGCGTCTCCAGCGGCTCCCTGCTGGTCTCCTCAGCCGGTACGGCCCGCAGCTCGCCCCCGCCGTCCAGCAGGATGAGGCCGGCCTCCATGCCGTTGGGCACGTGGCCGGCGTCGGCGGCGTAGGTGGCGACGAGGCTGCCGTCGGCGATGGCGGGCAGCAGTTCCTTGTCGCCCGCCCGGGTCAGCGCGATGGCGGCGAAGGTGGTGGCCAGGAAGGGGCCGGGCAGCAGGGCGGCGCCGGTCTCCTCCAGGACGACCGCGAGCTCGGCGTGGCCGGCGCCGGCTCCGCCGTACTCCTCGGGGACGATCAGGCCGGTGAGCCCGAGCTCGCCGGAAAGGCGCGCGTAGACCTCGCGGGAGTACCCCTCTGGCGACTCCATGTCGCGACGCACCCGCGCGAGCGGCGAGGCGGCGGCGAGGAAGGACCGTACGGCGGCGCGCAGGTCCTGCTGCTCCTGGCTGAGCACGAGCTTCACGACTGGGTCCCCACCTTCAGGTCCTTGAACGGCACGGTCTTGTCCACGCGCGGCTCCGGCGGCAGCCCGAGCACCCGGTCGCCGACGATGTTGCGCATGATCTCGTTGGTGCCGCCGCCGAGGGCCAGCGCGGGCGCCAGCGCGATCGCCTGGGACAGGCCGTCGTCGGTGACCGCGCCGGGTCCGGCGAGGGAGGTGGCGAGGTCGGCCTGGAACATGGTCAGCTCGGCCAGCAGCAGCTTGGCGGCGCTGCCGCGGGCGCCGGGGAAGACGCCGGCCCTGGTCTCCTGCGACAGGCGCTGGTTGAACAGCGACAGCGCGCGGGAGCGGATGTGCAGCTCGACGAGCTGGTCACGGACGTAGGGGTCGCCGGTGTCGAGTTTGTCGCGCAGGGCCTCGAAGGAGACGGGGTTGTCGCGCTGGCCGCTCATGCCGACGCCGGCGGAGATCGACAGGCGCTCGTGCAGGAGGGTGGTGACGGCGACGCCCCAGCCGTCGTTGACCTCGCCGATGCGGTCGGCGTCGGGGATGGTCACGTCGTCGAAGAAGATCTCGTTGAACCGGGCGTGGCCGGTCATGTCCTTGAGCGGCTTGACGGTGACGCCGGGGTGGTGCATGTCGACGGCGAACATGGTCAGGCCCTTGTGCTTGGGCACGTCCACGTCGGTCCTGGCCAGCAGCAGGCCCCAGTCGGCGTGCTGGGCCACCGAGGTCCAGACCTTCTGGCCGTTGACGACCCAGCCGTCGCCGTCGCGCTCGGCCTTGGTCTGGAGGCTGGCCACGTCGCTGCCGGCGCCGGGCTCGGAGAAGAGCTGGCACCACACGTGCTCGCCGCGCAGCAGCGGGCGCAGGAAGCGGGCGCGCTGCTCGTCGCTGCCGCGGTCGAGGATGGTCGGGCCGCACATGCCCAGGCCGATCGAGAAGACGTAGGTGGGCAGGTTGTGGTGGCGGGCCTCGGCGGCGAAGGCGCGTTCCTCCGCCTGGGTCAGGCCCTGCCCGCCCCACTGCTCCGGCCAGGTGATGCCGGAGTATCCGGCGTCGTGGAGCCTGGCCATGAAGGCCTTCGGATCGTCCTCCCGGGCGTTCTCCGCCAGCCAGGCACGGGCCTCGCGCCGATACTCATCAAGGTTCACATCGTCTCCTTGGCATCAGTGCTCACTTACTCTAACTAGCCCGAAGTCGCATTCATAGAGCATTGCTCTGGCGTCGTTTTGTCCGGATTTATCGATGAATCTCCGTTGATTAGAGATGAGGGCACCTAGTGTGATCACCTGATCACGGGGGAGGACGTGATAGCGCGCTTTCGGGGTTCGGTACGGGGAAGGTTGACGCTCTTCGCGAGCTTCACCATCGCTTTGCTGTGCCTCGTGGTCAACACGTTCGTGCTGGTCGCCATCAGGGAGACCGCCGAGGAGTACCGGGCCAACGAGGTCGTCGGCGCCGCGCTGCGCGTGGTCCACCTGATCAAGCGGGGCACGCTGCCGACCACCATGGCGCCCGAGCCCGGCGGCGCCCTGCAGGTGCTCAACAGCGACGGGAAAGTGGTCGCCTCCTCGCCCAACCTCAAGGGCAAGCCGCGCGTCTCCGGCACCACGCCCACCGCCGACAACTCCGCCAACATCAGCGTGGAATGCGACCTGTCCGCCTACCCCGGCCAGTGCATGGTGGTGTCGACCTTCCGGGTGTACGAGCCGGACGGAGACTGGTACGTCTACACGGTCGGCCCCGTCGTGCCCTGGTACGTGCACCTGAGCGTGCTCGCCTTCCTCATCGGCATCTCGATCGCGCTGACCGTGCTGGTGGCGTTCGGCACGTGGAAGGTCGTGGCCAACACGCTGGCGCCGGTGGACGCCATCCGCTCCAAGCTGTCCGACATCACCGCCACCGACCTGGGCCAGCGGGTGCCGGTGCCGATCACGCACGACGAGATCCGCGCCCTCGCCCTCACCGCCAACGAGACGCTGGACCGCCTGCAGACCGCCGTCGAGCAGCAGCGCAGGTTCGCCTCCGACGCCTCCCACGACCTGCGCAGCCCGATCACCGCCATGCGCGCCCAGGTCGAGGAGGCGCTGCTCTACCCCGACAGCGCCGACTGGCCGCGCACCGCCGAGGCGATCGTCGGCAGCCTGGACCGGCTGCAGGCCATCGTCACCGACCTGCTCACGCTGGCCAAGCTCGACGCCGGCGCCTCCGGGGCCAAGGAGCCGGTCGACCTGGCCGACCTCGTCGTTTCCGAGACCATCCGGCCGAGGGTCAAGAAGGTCGTCACCTCCCTGGACCCGGGCGTGGTCGTCACCGGCGACCGGCTACGGCTGGCCCGCCTGCTGACCAACCTCATCGACAACGCCGAGCGGCACGCCGACCACACCATCACCATCACCGTGCGCGAGCAGGACGGCCGGGCCGTACTGGAGATCCTGGACGACGGCGCGGGCATCGCGCGCGACCAGCGCGACATCGTCTTCCGGCGCTTCACCCGGCTGGACGCCTCCCGCAACCGCGACGCCGGCGGCACCGGTCTCGGCCTGCCGATCGCCCGGGAGATCGCCTCCAGCCACCACGGCACGCTCACCATCGGCGATTCCGCGCGCGGCGCCCGCTTCGTGCTCTCACTGCCACTCAGGGAGCCGTGACCAGGTGTTCACCCGATGGTCGGTGAGAAGCCGGATGACGGCGATCGCGGCGGGCAACGCGCTCGTGCTCAACCTCGTCGTGGCCATCCTCGTCACGCCGCTGGTGCACGTGGTGATCAGCGACTACGTTACCGAGCGGGTGGCCAAGGCGGCCCGCCGCGTCGCCTTCAACGTCGAGCGCTTCGCGCCCGTCGGCGAACTCAAGTCCGTCACGCCCACCGAGGAGATCGACGCCCTGCAGGTCGTCGACAACGAGGCCAAGGTACGGCAGGCCAGCAAGCGGCTCCTCGGCCTGCCGCCGCTGACCAACCTGAAGCCCACCGAGGACGACGGCCGGGTGGCGACCACCACCTGCACCAGGCTGCTGCCCGGCAATCCCTGCCTGACCACCGTGGGCTTCCGCGTCAGCGTGGACGGCAACTACTGGATGGCCTACGCCTTCGGCCCCGACATCCCGTGGTACATCAGCCCGCTCTACGCCCTCGGCCTGCTGGCCGGCGCGCTCGTGCTCACCGTGCCCAGCTCGGTGGTGGCGTGGGCGGCGGTCGGCAACGCCCTGCGGCCGGTCAAGGACATCAAGACCGAGCTGGCCGAGATCACCGCGACCGACCTGGGCCGCCGGGTGCCGCGCTCGCCGCGCCGCGACGAGCTGGACGACCTGGCCGAGACCGTCAACGACACCCTCGACCGGCTGGAGGTGGCGGTGGAGCAGCAGCGCAGGTTCGCCTCCGACGCCTCCCACGACCTGCGCAGCCCGATCACCGCCATGCGCGCCCAGGTCGAGGAGGCGCTGCTCTACCCGGACGAGACCGACTGGCCGCGGACGGCCAGGGAGGTGCTGACCAGCCTGGACCGTCTGCAGGCCATCGTCGGCGACCTGCTCACGCTGGCCAGGCTGGAGGCGGGGGCACCGGGCCGTACCGAGCGGGTGGACCTGGGTGAACTGGTGGCGGCCGAGTCGGGGCGGCCCAGGTCGAAGCAGGTGGCCACCTCGCTGGAGCCGGGCGCGACGGTCATGGGCGACCGGGTACGGCTGGCCCGCCTGCTGACGAATCTCGTCGACAACGCCGAGCGCCATGCCGACGAGTCGATAACGATCACGGTTCGGGCCGAGGGCGGGCAGGCCGTACTGGAGGTGCTGGACGACGGGGACGGCATCGCGCCCGATCAGCGCGAGGTGGTCTTCCGGCGTTTCACCCGGTTGGACGCCTCCCGCAACCGCGACGCGGGCGGCACGGGACTGGGTCTGCCGATCGCCCGGGAGATCGCCACGAGCCACGACGGGACGCTCACGATCGAGGATTCGACCCACGGTGCCCGGTTTGTCCTGCGGATCCCACTCGCTGATGGTTACCGAGGGTAATAGAGTTCTCGGCTGTGACACGGGGTTTCAGCCGATTACGACGTGAGGATCTCCTCAAGACGGCCTGCGAGGTGATTGCGGCCCGTGGGTTCGGGCATACCCGGACCCTCGACATCGCCCGCGCGGCGGGCGTGAGCCAGGCGTTGCTGTTCTACCACTTCGAGACGAAGGAACAGCTGATCGCCGAGGCCTTCGCCTACGCGGCCAGGCAACATCTGAACGCGATCGGCAAGATCGAGCGCTCGCCGCACCCGCCGAAGGAGCGGCTGCGCGCGCTGATCAGGCTGAGCTCGCCGGGCACCTCGGCCGCGGGCTGGCGCATCTGGATCGACGCCTGGTCGGAGTCGATGCGCAACCCCGAGCTTGAGGCCACCACCCGCCGCATGGACGTGCACGGCAGGACCGTGCTCAAGGAGATCATCGCGGCCGGGGTCGAGTGCGGCGAGTTCACCTGTGCCGATCCCGAGGCCTCCAGCTGGCGGATCTTCGCGATGATCGACGGCCTCGCCGTACAGCTGCACGTGCACGACAAGCTCATCTCCCGCCGAAAGGTCCTCCAGCTCGTCCGTACGGCTGCCGCGATGGAGGTGGGCCTGACGGTCGACGACGTGTGAGCCGGGTCACTCTTCCCTCGCTATTGGATGCTCCGTACAATTACGTGGCGAGGAGAGGAGTGCCTGCGATGACAGCCGCACCGAGCTCTACCGCCGCACGGGAATCCGATGAGACGGTCGCCGACCGCAGTGCCTACGAGACGGTCATCCATCGCCTCTCGAAGGCCTCGGTCGACAAGCATTGGGAGCCGTACAAGGACATCCCCTGGGACGACCCCGAGTTCCTGATCGAACAGGACGACCCGCGCTGGGAACTGCCCGAGGTCGACAAGCTGGGCGCGCACGCCTGGTACCGCTCCCGCTCCCCCGAGGTCAGGGCGCGGATCGGGCTGTTCAGGGTGGCCACCGCGATGAAGATCGGGCTGCAGTTCGAGAACCTGCTCAAGCGGGGCCTGCTCAACTACGCCTACCGCCTGCCCAACGGCGCGCCCGAGTTCCGCTACGTCTACCACGAGACCATCGAAGAGGGACATCACGGGATGATGTTCCAGGAGTTCGTGAACCGCACGAAGATGCCGGTACGCGGCATGCCGGGGCCGCTCAGCCTCATCGCCCAGGTGGCGCCGTGGATCCCGCTGATCTCCACCGAGCTGTTCTTCATCTTCGTGCTCGGCGGCGAGGACCCCATCGACCACGTGCAGCGCAAGATGCTCAAGGACGGCAGGAAACACCACCCGCTGGAAGAGACGATCATGCGCATCCACATCGCGGAGGAGGCCAGGCACATCTCCTTCGCCCGGCACTACCTGCGCAACCGGGTGCCGCGCATGCCCCGCCACCGCAGGCTGCTGCTGGGGATCATCTCGCCGATCATCCTGGGCATCATGGCCCGGATCATGCTGGCCCCGCCCGGCCCGATGATCAAGCGCTTCAACGTCCCGCCGCACGTGGTCAGGGAGGTCTACACCGACAGCCAGGCCGCGGCCGCGGAGATCCGCGACTCGGTCGGCAAGACCCGCGAGCTCTGCGTGGACGTCGGCCTGGTCAACCCGCTCACCCGGCGGATCTGGCAGGTCATGGGCATCTGGGCGCCGAGCGGGAAGAGCGCGTGAGCCCCTTGCCCGCCGGGCGGGTCACGTGCGCGATCGTCACCGGAGGCGCGTCCGGAATCGGGCGGGCGCTCGCCCGTGACCTGTCCCGGCGGGGCGTGGCGGTGACGATCGCCGATCTCGACGAGGCGGCGGGCAAGCGGGTGGCGGCGGAGTTCGGGCTGGACTTCGCCCCGCTCGACGTCACCGACGCCGAGGCCGTGGCCGCCCTCTTCCATCGGGTACGGCAGGAGCGCGGGCGGCTCGACTTCGTGTTCAACAACGCGGGCATCGCCATCGGGGGCGCCACCGAGGAACTGTCCCTGGCGCACTGGGACAAGGCCGTCGACGTGAACCTGCGCGGCGTGGTCCACGGGGTGCACGCGGCGTACCCGATCATGCTGGAACAGGGGTTCGGGCATCTGGTCAACACCGCGTCGATGGCGGGGCTGGTGCCGGCGCCGTTCATGCTGCCGTACACCACCACCAAGCACGCGGTGGTCGGGCTGTCGCTGGCGTTGCGGGCGGAGGCGGCGGCGCGGGGCGTGCGGGTGAGCGTGGTGTGCCCGGGGTTCACCGACACGCCGCTGCTCGACCACGCCAACCCGGGACTGCCGGAGACCGAGATGGGCCGGCGAGCCAGGAGCGCGGCGGTGCGGGCCCAGGGGCGGCTGTACTCGGTGGACGCGCTGTCGCGCGACATCCTGCGCGGGGTGGCGCGCGACCGGGCGCTCATCGTGGCTCCGGCCTCGGGGCGGATGGCGTGGCGCGGGGCCAGGATGTTCCCGGCGGGCGCCGTGCGGGCGGCGGCGCTGGCCGTGCGACGTCTGCGCGTTTCCCCTCCCGGCAACGTTTCACTTCCCGACAAAACGGACATATAGCCATAAATCGGGGGAGGTGTTCCGTGTGAGTTCCAAGTCGCGCCAGTCGCGCGAGCAGCACGAGGACAGTACCGGCCGGCGGTCGGAGGTGGAGACGCCGAAACTCTTCGCGAAGGTCAGGGCGGCCTCGCGGGGAACCACGGAACGCACCGCGTCGGGCGGCGCACTCTCGCGGCGGCTGGCCAAGCAGTCCCTTCCCCTGCGCCGCGGCCAGCGCGGCGGCACCAAGAGCTGACCTGGACGCCCTAGGCCGCCACCTAGGGAACGCCGGGGCGCCCCCACCGCCCACCTGGGGGCGCCTCCGGTTCCAACGAGCGGCGCGGCCGGCACCCCGAGCGGCCGCGCGTCACGTGGGGGTGGAACCGAGAGGCCGGTCCCGGGCCCTCCAGCCCGGGACCGGTACGCAGGCTAGAGCTGGGGCTCCGGCCGCAGTTCGAC
Organism: Nonomuraea sp. NPDC050394; assembly: GCF_044459065.1. Lineage (NCBI taxonomy): Bacteria > Bacillati > Actinomycetota > Actinomycetes > Streptosporangiales > Streptosporangiaceae > Nonomuraea > Nonomuraea sp. NPDC050394. The sequence continues at coordinate 122,666 of NZ_JBITIO010000007.1, forward strand.
GCGGGCGTCCCCGGGCGCGCCGTCCATCTCCAGCACGACGATCTCGTTGGCGCCCTCATGCAACAGCGGCCACGGCAGGTACAGGGTGACCTGCGGGCCCTTGTCCCAGTAGCGGCCGAGGTGGAAGCCGTTGACCCACACGTGCCCCTTGACCCAGCCGGGCAGCGCGAGGAAGCCGTCCGCCGGCCGTTCGACGTGGAGGGTGCCGCGGTGGAAGGCCGGGCCCTCCGAAGCGGACGCGCGCCCCCACGGCAGCGCCGAGACGTCGGACAGCGGCACGGGGTCGATCTCCCAGCCGAACAGGTACTGCTGGTCGTGCTGAACGCCGTCCAGGACGCCCTTGCGCTCACCCACCAGCGGGCCGTAGTTGACGCGGCCCATCGCCTCGACCACCAGCGTCAGCTCCGCGCCCTCCGCGGGCGTCTTGACCTCCACGGCCGAGTCCCCGTCGCGCTCCAGCACCCCGGCGACGGCGCCGTCCACGAGCACGTTCGCCCGGTCGCGCAGCCCCCTGACGCGCACCCGCAGCGCGTCGCCGCGCGGCCCGGGGATCCGGGTGCGGTAGACGGCCAGGCCGTAGTCCTGGCCGAGCTCCTCGAACGTACGCGTGGCCGCGCTGCGCACGGTCCCGGCCGAGAGCACGTCCAGGCAGTCGAGCAGCGCCAGCCGTCCGCCCAGTTCCACCCGGTGCGGCGGCAACGTCTCCCGGACGCTCTCGGGCACCGGCGGCAGGTCGGCGTGACGGCCCAGCGCCTCCCGGTAGGCCCAGAACTTCGGCGTCAGCGCCCCGCTCTCCGAGATCGGCGCGTCGTAGTCGTAGGAGGTGACGGTCGGCTGGTAGGTGTCGCCGTCGGTGTTGGCCCCGGCCCAGAAGCCGAAGTTGGTGCCGCCGACGGCCATGTAGAAGTTGACAGAACCGCGCTCCAGGATCTCCTCCAGGGCCTGGGCGGCGTCCCGCGGGTCGCGCGTGTGGTGCTGCTCGCCGTAGTGGTCGAACCAGCCGTTCCAGAACTCCATGCAGAACGGGTCGTCGTCCGGCCGGTGCCGCGCAAGCGCCTCGAACTGCCGCTCGGCCCCGCTGCCGAAGTTGGCCGTGGCCAGGACTCCGGGCAGTGTGCCGCCGGTCAGCATCAGGTCCGTGGCGCCGTCGGAGGTGAACAACGGGACGTCGATGCCGCGCCGTACCAGGCCGTCGGCCAGGTGGCGCAGGTAGACGGGATCGGTGCCGTAGGAGCCGTACTCGTTCTCCACCTGCACCATGACGACGTTGCCGCCCCTGGTCGCCTGGTGGGCGGCGATGCGCGGGATCAGCTCGTCGAAGAAGCGGTCGACCGGTTCCAGGAAGCGCGGATCGTGGCAGCGGTAGGGGCCGGGCAGCCATGACGGCAGCCCGCCGTTCTCCCACTCGGCGCAGATGTACGGCCCCGGCCGCACGATGACCTTCAGCCCGGCCTCCCCCGCCGCCAGGAAGAAGCCCTCCACGTCGGCCAGGCCGGTGAAGTCGAAGCGGCCGGGGCGCGGCTCGTGCAGGTTCCACGGCACGTACGTCTCGACCGTGTCCACACCCATCGCCCGCAGCTTGCCCAGCCGGTCCGGCCACTGACGGGGCAGCGTCCGGAAGTAGTGCATGGCTCCGCTGAGCACCTTCATCGCCGGTTCCTTTTTGCCGATAGCGGTTTGCTTCGCCGTACTTTAGAGCATTTGTGCTCAGGGACGGCGGGCGAGCAGGACCTGCGTGCGGACCTCCTCCACCCAGCGGCCCGACGGGTTCGCCGCGGCCAGGGCGGCGCGCAGCGCGCCGACGAAGGCGTCCCGGCGCTCGCCGAGGCGGGCGGGCGCCGAGTAGGAGTAGGACAGCTGCAGGCCGATCACGTCGTCCTGGTCCCGGTCGCGCCGCCAGGTGAAAACCTCCGACTCCAGATCCCCGAACGGCGAGTCGGCCAGCACCTCGTCGTGGTGCTTGCCGCTGGCCTGAAAGGAGTCGCGGGCGGTCAGCCCGTTCACCCCGAACTCCTCCCGCACCCGCCGCGTCACCGGCTCCCACGGCAGGTTCTCGTGGTCGCGCGTCGGGCCCACCAGCGCGACGATCCCGTCCGGCGGCAGCAGGTCGTCCAGGTCGGCGAGGACCGTCCGCCGGTCCATCCAATGAAAGGAGCGGCCCATCACCACGTGGCCGAAGCCCGGCAGTTCCCGCAACGTGGTCGAATCGCCGGCCAGCCACCGGATGTTCGCCCGCCCGGCGCCGAGCCTGCGCCCCTCGGCCAGCATCTCCTCCGCCGGATCGACCGCCAGCACCCCCGCCACCTGCCCCGACAGCGGGATCGCCACCGTGCCGGGGCCGCAGCCCAGATCGAGCACGGTGGCCCGCGGACCGAACGCCGCGGCCAGCCGGCCGATCGCCGCGTCGCCGTGGTCGGCGCGGTGTCTGGCGTAATAGGGGGCGGCACCGCCGAACAGGTCATCCATAGGTGGGACCATAGACGGGTTTCGAGGTGTTCGAGGGAAGGTCAAGATCGGTGAGGCGGCTTCTCACGGTCCTGCTGCTCGCCTGTGCGGCGGTCGGCGGCTGGATCGCTCCAGCGCAGGCGCACAACGTGCTGGTCTCCAGCGATCCCCGTGCGGACGCGGTGCTCACCGCCGCGCCGCAGCGGGTCACACTCGTCTTCGACCAGCCGGTACGGCAGGGCTACGCGCAGATCGGCCTGACCGGGCCGGGTGGCGAGGCGCTGACCGCGGGCGCGACGGTGGTGGCCAAGGAGCGGGTGAGCGTACCGCTGAAGGCGCTGACCGCGGACGGCGCGTACGTGGTCGGCTACCGGATCCTGTCCTCGGACGGGCACCCGGTGACCGGGCAGGTGCGTTTCACCCTCAAGCTGTCCGCCCCCGGGGGTGAGGCGCCGCCCGGCGATGGGCGGCCCGGAGCCGCCGCGGTGACGGGGGCCGACCTCAGCGCGCGGGCGGCGGAGGCGGCGGCCAACGGCGGGGCCGGGATGGCGGTCGTCTGGATCGTCGGCGCCCTGCTGCTGCTCGCGGCCGGAACCGTGATCGCCCTGCGCCGAAGCACCCAGCCCGCCTCACCCGAGACCCGGGCACCGGCACCGGCACCGGCACCGGGCGACAAGGGCACACGGGTATGAGCGCCACACCGGGGCGCAAGAGCGCTACGGACACCGAGCACGGTCCGGCCGAGATGCGTGAGACGGCCGAGGTGCATGAGACGGCCGAGGTGCATGAGACGGCCGAGGTGCGTGAGACGGCCGGGGCCGGGATGCGTGAGGCGGCCGGGGCGGCCGGGGTGCGGGGGATGGCCGGGGTGTTCGTGCTGGCCGCCGTCGCCTCGGCGGTGGTGGCGAGCACGGTGACCGCCCAGGAGGCGGTGCCGGGCATCGTGCTGCCGGGGCCGGTGGTGGCCTTCGGGCTGCCGGTCGTGCGGGTGCTGCTCGACGTGGCCGCCGTGGCGACGGTCGGGCTGAGCCTGCTGCCCAAGCTGCTCGGGTTCGACGAGCCGGAGCGCACCGAGCCGGTCCTGCGCCGGGTGCGCCCGCTGGCCGTCACCGCCGCCTGGGCGTGGGCGATCTGCGCGCTGGTCACCATCGTCTTCCAGGCCGCCGAGCTCAACCCGGGCGGCGTCCCCACCCTCGGCATGATCACCGCCTACGTGAACGGTGTGGGCACCGGCCAGGGGCTGCTGTTCAGCGCCGCGTGCGCGCTGGCGGCGGCGGGGATCGGGCTGATGGCCGTGCGGTTCGGCGAGAAGGTGCCGGCGGAGCTGCGGATCGTGGTGGCGGCGTTCGGGCTGCTGCCGATCCCGGTGACCGGGCACGCGGTCGACTCCGTCTGGCACGACCCGATCATGATCTCGATGGAGCTGCACGTGATCGGCGCCGCCGCCTGGACCGGCGGGCTGCTGGCCACCGTGGTGTTCCTGGCGCCGCGCCGCGACCTGCTGGCGACGGCGCTGCCCAGGTTCTCCCGGCTGGCGACGCTCGCGTTGGTGCTGGTGGCGGCGTCCGGACTGGTCAGCGGCCTCGGCACGCTGGCGCTGACGCCGGGTGTGGAGCTGCCGGGCGCGATCCTGACCACCGAGTACGGCCTGCTCGTCGTCACCAAGGTCGCCCTGACCGCGCTGCTGGTTCCGCTGGCCGCGCACATCAGGTGGCGCCTGCTGCCCGGCATCGCCGCGGGAAAGGCCACCTCCGTGGTCGGCTGGGCGAGCGCGGAGGTGGCCGTGATGGGCCTGGCCTACGGCGTCGCCGTCGCCATCACCCGAGCCTCGATCGGCTGAGCACCCAGACAGACACAACCCCGCACGACCCACGAAAGACTTACGCGGACACAAACCCCGCAGGGCCCACGAAACACCCGCGCGGACACAAACCCCGCAGGGCCCAGCGGAAAGCCCAGCCGAGCGCAACCCCGCGCGGCAGGCTGGGCATGGGGGCGGGCGCGCGGCCCGCCGCCGCGCTCAGGCGGGTACGGCGTCGCGGCGTCCGAGGGGGTGGAGTGCGAAGCGGTTGACGAACCATTCGCAGGCCAGCCAGGCGGCCAGCAGGCCCGCTCCCGCCCAGATCGCCGACGCCGTGGCCAGAGGCGGGGCGCCCAGGAGGCCTTCCATGCCGTTGAGCGTGCCGTACACGCCACCCATGAGCGCGCTCTGCGCGATCAGCCCTCCGTAGACGGCCGCGGTCGCGAGGACGGTCCCGGCGACGGCGCGCACCACCGGCATCCTGATCGCGAACGCCAGGTCCACCGCGATCGCCCCGGCGACCAGGAAGAACGGCACCGCCGACGGCGGGAACCCGGTGGCGGTCAGCATCGGCCACACGAGCGTCCTGAACCCCACGTACGCGAGTGCGACCAGCGTGGCGCTGCCGAAGCGGCCGATCATCAGCCGGGCGACGGCCAGCACGGTCATGCCGATGACGACGGCGTAGACGGGATAGAGCGCGTCCGGCACCGGCAGCGAGAAGCCGACCATGGTGGTCCGGTCGATCTCCCGCCCCATCTGGTCGGCGGCGAACTGCAGAAGGATCGGCTCGGCGTAGGCGGAGTTGTTGTCCCAGGCGCCGATGGACAGCACGCCGTACTCCTGGTGCTGCTCGGGGAAGTGCACGTTCTCCAGGAAGAACGCGAAGAACGCGCCCAGCACCACGGTCCGCTCCCGGCCGGGCGGCGCCCCGGTGAACCAGCCCCGGATCACCCCGGCGATCATGAAGAACGTGCCCACGTACAGCAGGATGTGCGACGGGCTCCACGAGGTGATGTCGAGGCCGTTGACGCGGTGGTTGATCAGGTCGAGCGGGACCGCCACCAGGAAGATCCCGGTCCCCCACTGGATGAGCCGCAGCGCCGTCCTGTCGACGCCGTAACCGGTGTAGCCGTGGACGATGGTGAGGGCCAGGGCGAGGACCGTGCCGGCCGAGTTCAGCAGGTGCGGCGGGGCAAGATCGTCGCGCAGCCACTTGAAGTGCCAGGAGACGTCCCAGGCCGAGCCGAGCAGCTTGAGTGAGAACGCCGCCAGCCAACCGTAGTAGAGAACCCGGAAGAGGTCCGGTGGCGTCTCGCGCCCCGCCTGGCCTCTGGTCCAGTACGGCAGAGCCCAGTCCTTGATCATTACTGCTCGTTTCACGGCACGAAATCTTGCCCGGCCTTTACCCACATCGCAATCGGACACAAAGCGCAGATCAGGCCGGGCGCAGCCGTACGGGAAGGTGCTTGAGGCCGTTCTGGAAGTTGGAGGTGAGGCGGACCGGCTCCCCGGTGAGCGTGACCTCCCAGCGCAGCAATTCGGTGAACACGGCGCGCATCTGCACCCTGGCCAGATGCGCGCCCAGGCAGAAGTGCGGGCCGAAGCCGAAGCTGACGTGGTCGTTGGGGGTACGGCCGGCGTCGAAGCGGTCAGGGTCGGCGAAGGCGACCGGGTCGCGGTTGGCGGAGGCGTGGTAGACGACGACCTTGTCACCCTCCTTGATCTCCTGGCCGGCTAGGGTGAGGTCGCGCGTGGCCGTACGGCGGAAGTTCATGACGGGCGGCCAGAAGCGCAGCATCTCCTCGATCGCCGACGGCAGGAGCGCGGGACCGGCGCGCAGGCGGGCGTGCTCGGCGGGATGGCGCAGGAGGGTGAGCAGGCCGCCGGGAATGCCGTTGCGCAGGGTCTCGTTGCCGGCGACGGCGAACAGGAAGAACATGTTCTGGAACTCGGCCTCGGTCAGGCCGCCCTTGAGCATGGCCGACATCACGGATGTCTCGTCGGTCGGGGTGGCGGCCAATGCCTGTGCGTAGGCGAACATGTCGGCCAGGGCGGCCTTCGAGCGAGGGTTCACGCCGGGTTCGAGCTCCGGGCGGGCCGCCAGCGCCAGCCGTCCCATGGGGCTCAGCCGCCGCGCGTCGGCCGTGGACAGGCCCGCGTAGTCGGCGTCCTGGTAGCCGATCACCCGCGAGGCCCAGTCGTGCAGCAGCCGCCGGTCGCCGTCCGGCACGCCCATCACGTGCGCGAGCGTCCAGACCGGCAGGTCGGCCGCCACCTCCACGAAGTCGCACTCACCCGCCGCGAACAGCGCCGCCGCCCGCCCGGCGATCGTGCGCTCCAGCAGCCGCACGGCCCGGGGCGAGAACGCCGCCGCCACGATCCCGCGCAGCCTGGAGTGGTCAGGCGGGTCGGTGTTGAGCATCATGGCCCGCACGAACGCGAGATCGGCCGGCGTCGCGGGATCACGGATCTGGGTGGCGCCGCGATGGGAGGAGAAATCCTCGGGTGTACGCAGCACGTGCTTGACCTCTTTATGCCGAAATACCCCGAAATATCCTGGCCCTGCCTGCCACGGCCCCACCGCGGGCTCCGGGATCCAGTGCACCGGCGCCTCATCCCGCAACCGGGCGAACAGCTCGTAGGGCACACCACTCTCGTACGTCGACGGCAGAAAGACGGTCTCCACACCCATGGTCCCCAGCGTGCATGATGAGCCCGTGACACCTGAAGAAGGCGACGCGATTCTCCGGGACTACTTCGCCCCCTGGATCCAGGACCTCGGGCTGCGCGTGGAAGAGGTCGGTGAACGCCACGCGGTGGTCCGGCTGCCGTGGTCCGACGCGCTGGCCAGGCAGGGCGGCGGCCTGTGCGGGCAGGCCATGATGGCCGCCGCCGACACGGCCACGGTGATCGCGATCTCCTCGGCCAGAGGCGGCTTCGTGCCGATGACGACGGTGCAGCAGTCCACGACGTTCCAGCGGCCGGTGACGGGCAAGGACGTGCTGGTGCACGTGCGGATCACCAAGCTGGGCAGGACGCTGGCGTTCTCCGACGTCACCCTCACCCCCGACGGCGCCACCGACCCGGCCGCCCACGCGAGCACCGTCTACGCCATCCTGGCCTGACCCCCTTCACGGCACCCGGCGGCCCGCCGGCGTGCGGGAGCAGCGCGTCGTACAGCTCGCGCGTGCCCTCACGCTCGTCCAGCGCGACCATCGCCATCGCGCGGAAGGCGGCGAAGACGGGGAAGAAGTAGTCGGCCCTGATCGGCACCGCCCGCCGCCCTCCACCTGCGGATCTCAGTGATCTCTCAGAATCGGTAAGTATGCTCCGGCTCCATGAGAAGAGTGTCCGCGCTGGTCGCGGTACTTGCCCTGATCGGGGCGGTGGCGTGGCTGGTGTGGCCGTCGGGTCCGGAGGTGCGCGGTCAAGAGAACCGCCTCGCCGTCACCGACGGGCCCGCCGACGACCAGCGGGTGGAGCTCGACACGACGTTCTTCCCGCCCGCCGGCGGCGGGAAGGCGCCCGCGGTCCTGCTCGCGCACGGCTTCGGCGGCAGCAAGCAGAGCGTCCGCGACGACGCGCTACGGCTGGCGCGGGACGGCTACGCCGTCCTCACCTGGTCGGCCCGCGGGTTCGGCCGCTCGACCGGCCAGATCGCGCTGAACTCCCCCGACTACGAGGTCAAGGACGTCAAGCAGCTGATCGACTGGCTCGCCAAGCGCCCCGAGGTCGTCCTGGACAAGGCGGGCGACCCGCGCGTGGGCATCGCCGGCGGCTCGTACGGCGGGGCCATCGCGCTGATGACCGCCGCCCACGACGCGCGGGTGGACGCGATCGTCCCCCAGATCACCTGGTACGACCTGGCCGACGCCCTCTTCCCCGACGCCACCGGCCAGGGCCCGCAGAGCGGTGTGTTCAAGAGCCTGTGGGCGGGCTTCTTCTTCGGCAGGGGCGCCCCCTCGGCCCAGGGCCTTCAGGCGCTCACCCGCCGGCCGGCGCCGATGACCGCCGACGAGGCGCGCTGCGGCCGCTTCCTGCCGGAGATCTGCGCGATCTACCAGCAGGTCGCCACGACCGGCAGGGCCACGCCCCAGGCGATCGAACTCCTGCGCAAGGTCAGCCCCAGCTCCGTCCAGGGCCGCGTCAAGGCGCCCACGCTGCTCATCCAGGGCCAGCGCGACTCGCTGTTCCCGCTGGGCCACGCCGACGCCAACGCGAAGGCGATCGCGCCGGGCACGCCGGTGAGCGTCATGTGGTTCGACGGCGGCCATGACGGCGGCAACGGCGAGGCCGACTGGCTCTACGCCCAGACCTCCGCCTGGCTGGCCCGCTACCTCAAGGGCGACACCGCTGCGGCCCCGGTCCAGGCGTTCACCGTCACCAGGGACGGCGGCCGCGACCCCGGCACCCGCCAGCGCATCCGCCTGCACCCCGAGACCGGCGCGTACCCGGGCCTGTCCGGCACCACGACCACGGACGTCACGCTGTCGGGCCCCGAGCAGAACATCGTCAACCCGCCCGGCGGCAACCCCGCCTCCATCTCCACGGTGCCCGGCGTCAGCGGCCTGCTCGGCGGCGGAGGCGCCCAGAACAACCTGAGCGTCTCCCTCGACATGCCCGGCCAGGCCGCGAGCTTCGAGTCGGCCCCGCTGACCACCCCGCTCCAGCTGACCGGCTCGCCGTCGGTGAAGCTGCGCGTCCACGGCAAGGGCGAGGTGACGCTGTTCGCCAAGCTGTACGACGTCCCCGACGCCATCCAGCCGCCCACCCTGCCCGCCGGGCTGGTCGCGCCGCTGCGCGTGAAGATCCCCGACGGGGCGCGGAGTGCCGACGTGACGGTCGCCCTGCCCGCGCTCGACCACCGGTTCGCCGTGGGCCACCGGCTCCGGCTGACCGTCACCACCACGGACATGGGCTTCGCCACCCCGGCCGAGCCGGCCTCCTACCGGGTCGCGCTCGCCGCGCCCGTCCTGAGCGTGCCGACCGTGGCGACGCTGAGCGCCCCGCCGAGCGGCGTCGCGTGGTGGGTGTGGGCCATGCCGCTGGCCGCGATCGTGCTGGCCGCCGTCCTGCTGGCCACGGGCAGGGCACGCAGGGGTACGGCGGGCCGTACCGGCGAGGAGGACCCGGCGCCGCTGGAGATCAGCGGGCTGACCAAGGCCTACCGCAACGGCGAGAAGGCCGTGGACGAGCTGTCGTTCCGCGTCGAGGAGGGCCAGGTGCTCGGCCTGCTCGGTCCGAACGGAGCGGGCAAGACCACCACGATGCGGATGATGATGGGCCTCATCCACCCGGACGCCGGCGAGATCCGCATCTTCGGCGAGCGGGTGACGCCGGGCGCGCCCGTGCTGTCGCGGCTGGGCTCGTTCGTGGAGGGGCCGGGCTTTCTGCCGCATCTGTCGGGCCGGGAGAACATCGAGCTGTACTGGGCGGCGACCGGCAGGCCCGCGGCCGAGGCGCACATGGAGGAGGCGCTGGAGATCGCCGGGCTCGGCGCGGCGCTGGAACGTGCCGTGCGCACGTACTCGCAGGGCATGCGGCAGCGGCTCGCGATCGCCCAGGCGATGCTGGGCCTGCCCGACCTGCTGGTGCTCGACGAGCCCACCAACGGTCTCGACCCGCCCCAGATCAGGGAGATGCGCGAGGTGCTGAAGCGCTATGCCCGCGACGGCCGCACGGTGATCGTCTCCAGTCACCTGCTGGCCGAGGTGGAGCAGACCTGCACCCACGTGGTCGTCATGCACCGCGGCCGCCTGATCACCACCGGCCCGGTGGCCGCCCTGCTGGCCAGCTCCAACGGCCACGGCCCGCGCCTGGAGGACGTCTTCCTGGACCTGATCGGAGAGAACTCGTGAGCCGGGAGCGAACCCGACGGAGTGAGCGGAGTGGAGGCCCGACGGAGGAGGGACTCCGCGCAGCGAATGAGGAGGGTGAGCGACCCATGAACCGCGCGGAGGGTTACGCGCCAGGGCGGACGTTGCCGCTTCGGGTGGAGATCGTCCGGCAGTTCAAGCGGCGCCGGACCATGGTCATGTTCGGGCTGCTGCTCGCGCTGCCGTGGATCCTGGTCATCGCCTTCCAGTTCGGCCCCCAGCAGCCCAGCGGGCAGCAGGCCGGGCTGCGCATCTCCGACCTGGCCACGGCCAGCGGCCTGAACTTCGCCGCCTTCGCGCTGTCGGTCTCGGCCAGCTTCCTGCTGGTGGTGGCGGTGGCGCTGTTCTGCGGCGACACGGTGGCCAGCGAGGCGAACTGGTCGTCGCTGCGTTACCTGCTGGCCGCGCCGGTGCCGCGCGACCGCCTGCTGCGCCAGAAACTGATCGTGGCCCTGGGCTTCTCCGCCGCCGCCGTCGTCGCGCTGCCGCTGATGGCGCTGCTGGCCGGGACGGTCGCCTTCGGCTGGGACGACATCCAGGTGCCGGGCACCGGCGAGGTCATCCCGGCCCTGGACGTGCTGCCGCGCTTCGGCATCGTGATCGGTTACGCGCTGGTCAGCCAGCTCGTGGTGGCGGCGCTGGCGTTCCTGATCTCCACGGTCACCGACTCGCCGCTGGGCGCGGTCGGCGGCGCGGTGGGGCTGTGGATCGTCTGCACGATCCTGCAGGCGGTCGAGGCTCTGGGGACGTTGCGGGAGTTTCTGCCGACGTTCTGGAACACCGCCTGGCTGGACGCGCTCGCGCCGACGATCGACTGGGGCGGCATGGCCAAGGGCGCCTCGATCTCGGTGACGTACGCGGCGCTGCTGCTGGCCTTCACCTTCCGCCGCTTCCGGCGCAAGGACGTCGTGTCGTGAATCTCGTGTCGTAAAATCTCGTGTCCTAACCCCAGTGGGGCGGCTTGTTCTCCAGGTAGAAAGTGTCGTCGTCGGCCTCGCGCCAGTCGCCCCACGCCACGTCGGTGTCGTCGGCGGTCTGCTCCGGGAGATATTCGCTCACGGAATACATGCTACCGAGACGAACAAACCCGACCCCGCGCCGTCCGCCGCCCCAAGGACATCAGGTTTGACCGGGGGTACGATGCCTGTGCAGGTGTCGCCTAACCCCCCGTGAGGCTGCCCATGGCCACCCCTACAGGTTGGCGGCGAGAAGGCAATCTGCCGGCGGAGCTGACGAGCTTCGTGGGCCGCAACCGCCTGCTCGCCAATCTCAAACGCCACCTGGGTGAGTCACGCCTGGTCACGGTCACCGGCATCGGTGGCGTGGGCAAGTCGCGCACGGTGCTGCGCCTGGCCCACCAGGTCCGTTCCCAGTTCGAGGACGGCGTCTGGTTCGCCGACCTGGCCCGGCTGCAGGACACGGGCATGGTCAAGCACACGATCGCCTCGGCGCTCGGCATCGCCGACCAGTCCTCGCGCGAGGCCACGGAGTCGCTGACGGAGTGGGTCGGCGGGCGGCACATGCTGCTCATCATCGACACCTGCGAGCACCTGGTCCAGGGCTGCGCCGAGCTGGTCGAGGAGCTGCTGGCGGCCAACCCGAGCCTGCGCATCCTGGCCACCAGCCGGCAGTCGCTGCACCTGCCGTACGAGCGGGTGGTGCCGGTTCCGCCGCTGCAGGTGCCGGGCGAGGACCTGACCGAGAGCCTGTTCACCAACGAGTCCGTGCAGTTGTTCGCGGACCGCGCCGGGTCGGTGATGCCGGAGTTCGTGCTGGACGAGCACAACATCGGCTCGGTGGCCGAGCTGTGCCGCCGCCTGGACGGCATCCCGCTGGCGATCGAGCTGGCCGCGGTGCGGCTGCGGGCGCTGTCGGTGGACCAGATCCTGGCCCTGCTCGCCGACCGGTTCAGCCTGCTGGCCGGGGCCAGCCGCACCGCGCTGCCCCGTCACCAGACGCTGCGGGCGGCCATCGGCTGGAGCCACGAGCTGTGCGAGCCGGCCGAGCGGCTGCTGTGGGCGCGGCTTTCCGTCTTCGCCGGGGACTTCGAGCTCGACGCCGCCCGCTTCGTCTGCGCCGACGACCGGTTGCGCACGGAGGACATCACCGACCTGGTCACCGGCCTGGTGGAGAAGTCGATCCTGCTGATCCGCAGCAACCACGCGGGCGTACGCTACAAGCTGATCGACACCCTGGCCGAGTACGGCGAGGAGTGGCTGGACAAGCTCGGCGAGAGCCAGCAGATGCGCCACAAGCACCTGCAGTACTACCTGAGCCTGGCCCAGCGCAGCGAGGACGCCTGGTCCGGCCCGCGGCAGATCTACTGGTTCGTGCGCATGCGCCAGGAGCATGACAACGTCCGGGTGGCACTGGAGCACGCGCTGCACACGGCGGGCGAGGCCGTACTGGCGCTGAAGCTGTTGTCGTCGCTGTGGTTCATGTGGATCTGCTGTGGCTTCACCCGCGAGGGCCGCCTCTACCTGGAGCGGGCGCTGCAGGCCAACCCCACTCCCAGCAAGGAACGCTGCAAGGCGCTGTGGGTGCTGTCGTACGTGCGCAGCGCCCAGGGCGACAGCACCGGCGCCCTGTCGGCGGCCGAGCAGTGCAGCACCGAAGCGGTCAGGGTCGGCGACTCCAAGGCGGTCATCCTGGCCTCCAAGATGCAGGGCACCGCCGCGCTGCTCCAGGGCGACCTGCAGAAGGCCAGCGCGCTGCTGGGCGTGGCGATCGAGTTCAACACCGACAACAAGGAACTCAACCCGGGCCTGCTGCCCGCCATCGTCGAGCTGTCGATCGTGCTCACCTCGCAGGGCGAGCTGTACGAGGCCGAGTCGCTGCTGGTCGACTGCCTGCAGGTGTGCAAGGAGCGTGGCGAGCTGTTCGTCAGCTCCTACGCGTACTGGGCGCTGGCGCTCACCCGGCTGGCCACCGGCAGGGCCGACGACGCGCTGCAGGACGCCCAGGAGGGGCTGCGGATCAAGCGGCACTTCCACGACACGCTGGGCACGCTGATCGCGCTGGAGACCACCGCGCGCATCTACACGGCGCTGGAGCAGCCGTTGCTGTCGGCCCGCCTGCTCGGCGCGCTGCAGCAGAACTGGAAGACCGCGGGCCTGCCGATGCTCGGCGCTCCGTGGCTCACCGACGACCACGACAAGCTGGTCAAGGAGTGCCAGAAGGCGCTGGGCGAGGTGGCGTACAAGCAGGCGTCGGAGTTCGGGGCCAAGCTTGACCTGGACGAGGCGTCCGCGCTCGCGCTGGGCGAACTGGACGCCCCGTCCTGACTCAGACGGCCTGGGCCCATTCGGTGCCCGTCGGCCAGGCGTGCACGTACCTCGCGCTGCCCAGCGAGTACTCGATGTGGCCGCGAACCCAGTGCTCCAGCCCCTGCACGTACGCGCGGACGGCGCGGGTGCCCCAGGTGTCGACCGACCGGCGCAGGCGGACCATCTCGGCGACGGCGCGATCATGCATGGTCGCGACCTCGTCGAGCGCCTCCTGCAGGGAGTAGCCCCGATGCGTGATGAGCACGTTGACGAGGTTGTGCCGGGCCTTGTCGTGCTTCTTCTCCTTGGCGTAGGAGAAGAGGTCGTTGTCCCAGACCACGAGGTCGTTGGCGTGCTCGGTGAGGGCCCTGATGTCGGGATGGTGCCATTCGTCGGGGGTGAGCCGCCGGCCACCCGCGATGTCGATCAGGGCGTAGACCGGGTACATGGCACCGGTGCGGCGGCGCATGAACACGTAGTCCTCCGGGCTGGGGACCACGTTGGACTCGCGGTTGGCGGCCTCCCAGACCTGGGCGAAGATGTACTCCTTCGTGGCCGTGGACCAGCGGTCGAGCTGGTCGCGCTCGGCGTGCTCGGCGATGCGTTCCTTGAGCCCCTGCAGTGACTTGGCGAACACGTTGGTGACGGGTTCGTCGGATTCGATGTCGTGCAGGACCCGGAACATCTCCGGGAGGGCTCTGGCGATGAGTGCGGTGTGGCGGCTGAGGTTCTCCGACTCGCAGAAGCCGTCGTCGAAGGCGAACAGCCAGATGCACCAGTCCATGAGGAGCTTGAGCATGTCGCGGTCGACCAGGGGGTAGGCTCGGGCGGTGAGCCATCCGAACCTGGCGCTCTTGTAACGTTCCAGCATGTCAGGCTCGTTCAGCATGCCTGACTCGAGGAGCCAGGCGAAGCTGTCTTCGCTGGCCTCCACGACGTAGGGGTTCACCTCGCTTTCGAACGGGCACTGCAGGATGGGGATGCGGAGGGATGGGTTGGTTGTGGCTTGCGCAGAGGTTCTAGCCATGACCTCATGATCGCAATGATCTTGGAGGGTGGCCATATCGCATTAATAGCGAATTTTCTGCCCTCGGGGGCTATGTCAACCAATCCTCGACCCCGAACATGCGGGCTGTGTCGATAGCCGATGGGTTGCCCGTTTTGGGGTCCGCACCCGCTTCCAGCAGCGCTTTGACCACTTCGGGCTCTTTCTTGAACACCGCCCCCGCCAGCGGCGTCTGCCCGCGGTCGTTCGGCCGCCCGGGGTCGGCGCCCAGCTCGGCGAGCACCCGCACGGTCGGCGCGTGCCCGTGATAGGCCGCGAGCATCAGCAGGGTGTCGCCCTTGCCGTTGGTCAGATTGGCCGGCACCCCGGCCTCCACGTACGCGCGCAGCGTCTCGGTGTCCCCGGCCCTGGCCAGATCGAACATCCTCGTGGCGAACTCCTCGAGCTCCTGCTCCCCGTCCATGACGCCCATTCTGCCTCGATAGGGTGCCCTGCACGGAATCGTTCCGGCTCGCCGTAGGTTGCTGTGGAGAGTACCTAGGGAAAGGCTGTCCAACCGTGTTCGACCCGACGGATCTCTACGAGCTCGCCGAAGATGTGCCCGAGCTGACCGATCCGGTGCTGTTGTACCACTTCGATGGATTTGTCGATGCGGGCGGCGCCGGACGACTGGCGCTGGGCCACCTCCTGGCCGAGCTGGAGCACCGGGTCGTGGCCACGTTCGACGTGGACCGCCTCCTCGACTACCGCTCCCGCCGGCCCATCATGACCTTCGACACCGACAAGTGGGTGGACTGCGAGAGTCCCGAGCTGGCCGTCTACTCCACCGCCGACGCCACCGGCACGCCGTTCCTCGTGCTCAGCGGCCCCGAGCCGGACCGCGAGTGGGAGCTGTTCGCCAAGGCCGTGGCCGCGCTGCTCGACGAGCTCAAGGTGAGCAAGATCGTGACCCTGCACGGCATTCCCATGGCCGTGCCCCACACCCGGCCGCTCGGCATCACCATGCACGCCAGCCGTCCCGAGCTCATCGGGCCCCAGAGCAGCAACTTCGGCCGGGTCCAGGTGCCCGGCAGCATGGCGGCGCTCCTGGAGTTCCGGCTGGGCGGCCAGGGCCACGACGCGGTGGGCTACGCCGTCCACGTGCCCCACTACCTCTCACAGGCCGAGTACCCCCACGCGGCCGTCACCGCCCTGGAGGCCGTCACCCGCGGCACCGGGCTGGTCTTCCCGATGGACGGGCTGCGCGACGCCGCCGAGCGGACCAACGTGGAGATCGAGGAGCAGATCCGCGGCTCGGCCGAGCTGTCCACCGCGATCGAGGGCCTGGAGCAGCAGTACGACGCCTTCGCCGCCGGGTCCGACAAGGAGAGCCTGCTGGCCGAGCCGTCGTCGATGCCGACCGGCGACGAACTCGCGGCGCAGTTCGAGCGATTCCTGGCCGAGCGCGACGAAGATCTCTAAGTAACCTGGGGCCATGGACGACATCCAGGTTGGCCTGATCGGCTACGGCCCCGCCGGGCAGTTCTTCCACGCGCCGCTGGTCCACGCCACCCCGGGTCTGCGCCTGGCCGCCGTGGTCACGCGCAACCCGGAGCGCGCGGCCGAGGTGGAGCACAAGTACGGCGCGGCGGCCGTACCCGACGCCGAGACGCTCTTTCCCCGCTGTGACCTCGTCGTGGTCGCCTCGCCCAACCGCACCCACGTCCCGCTGGCCACCGAGGCGCTGGCCTCGGGCCTGCCGGTCGTCGTGGACAAGCCCCTGGCCGCGACCGCCGAAGAGGCCGCCAGGCTGCTCGCGCTGGCCAAGGAGCGGAATCTGCTGCTGACGGTCTTCCAGAACCGGCGTTGGGACGGCGACTTCCTCACCCTGCGCGCCCTGCTGGAGGACGGCGTGCTCGGCCGGGTGGCCAGGTTCGAGTCGCGCTTCGAGCGCTGGCGGCCCCGGCCCAAGGGCGGCTGGCGCGAGTCCGGCGGCGCCCAGGAGATCGGCGGCCTGCTCTACGACCTCGGCAGCCACCTGGTCGACCAGGCGCTCCAGCTGTTCGGCCCGGTCCGCACGGTCTACGCCGAGAGCGACGCCAGGCGCGAGGGCGTCGGCTCCGACGACGACACCTTCGTCGCGCTCACCCACGACAGCGGCGTGCGCTCGCACCTGTGGATGAGCGCCGTGACCGGACGGCTGGGCCCGCGCTTCCGCGTGCTGGGCTCGACCGGCGCCTACGTCAAGTACGGCCTGGACGTCCAGGAGGACCGGCTGCGCGCCGGAGCCACCCCGGACCGGCCCGGCTTCGGCGACGAGCCGCAGGATCGCTGGGGGCTGCTCGGCACCGACGACGCGGCCCGCCCGCTGCCCACGGCGCCCGGCGCCTATCTCGCCTTCTACCGGGGCGTGGAGTCCGCGCTCAGGGACGGCGGCCCGGCCCCGGTGGACCCGGCGGACGTGGTCGATGCCCTGAAGGTGATCGAGGCCGCGCGCCTGTCCTCCCTCCAGGGCATGCTCACCCACCTCGGCTGAACCTAGAGCAGGCGGGCCCGCAGGGCGGCGGTGTCGTCCTGCGTCCAGCCGTGCGAGCGCAGCCACTCCTGCGGCCCGCCGAAGCGGTCGTCAAGCACCCCGAGGAACTGCTCAAGGTAGGGCGCGCGCGGCATGTGGTCGTCGGCCGGGCGCGAGTCCAGGTCGTCGCGGTAGGTGGAGCTGGCGCGCAGCCGCGCCAGCACCCGGTCCATCCGCTCGCCCGTGGCGGTGTAGTCGGCCACGATCGCCTCCCTGGTCACCCCGGCCACCTCCAGCGCCAGCGCGGAGACCACGCCGGTGCGGTCCTTGCCGGCCGCGCAGTGCACGATGGCCGCGCCGTCGTCCAGTGACAGCGCGCGCAGCGCCCCGAGCACCGAGTCCGGCCGGTCGCGCAGGTAGCCGAAGTAGAAGCCGGTGACACGCAGTTCCTCGTCCAGCTGGCGCTCCTGCCAGGGCAGCACCTTGTCGGCGTCGATGGAGTCCGCCTCGACGTCGGTGTGCCTGCCGCCCTCGGCGAAGAAGCTCAGATTGTGATGCGTGACCTCGGCCACACGGATCAGCGGGCCGGGACCCTCCAGCGCGACCTCGGCGTGCGAGCGCAGATCCACCACGTGCCGGATCTTGAGCTCACCCACGAGATAGGAGACGTCACGTTCCGTGAGACCCTGCAGGTTGTCGGAGCGGTAAATCCTTCCGGAGCGGGTGGTCCGGCCATCCTTCGTCGGCAACCCGCCCAGGTCACGAGCGTTGACTGCGCCTTGTAGCTCAATCCAGCTGTTCATCTGATTAACCTACATGTGAGCGAATTCCCGGTTCATAACGCAACATGAACGTATGGATCCGCGCGCTCATCCCCCGCGGCTGGTCATCGACCCCTCTCTGCCAGCCGAGATCTCGGTCGAGCTCCGGGCCAGCCCGCACCTGCTCCACATGGCTCGCCGCGGGCGGCGGATGGAGCGGACGTTCAACCCGGCCCTGCTCATCGTGCTGCCCGCCTTCCTGATGCTGATCTGGGTGCTGACCAGCACCGTGGGGATGATCGTGGCCGGCGTCGGCATGGGGTTGATCGCCCTGCTGCGCTGGGCGGCCACGGGCGTCTCCAACAACACGGCCCGGCGGCGCCTGAGGCTGGCCCACGAGTACTCGGCCCACTACGTGCTCCCCCATGACCTGGACTACCCGTGCTCGCGGCTGCTGCGCCGGGCCCAGGACGCCGTGGACACGATTCTCGCCGCCGACGTGCAACGGGCCGGGCTGCTCGACTCCGTCAACAACCGGGTCTCCCTGCCGGAGGAGGTCTGGCAGATCGGCACCCGGCTGGCGAAGCTCTCGTCCATGCACGCCGAGCACGGCCAGATCGTGCCCCAGCTGATGCCCTCGGCGCTGGAGGACGCGTTCAAGCCCTACAGCAGCGCCCTGGACGCCGCCTGGACGTCGCTGTCGAAGCGGGTACGCCGCCTGGAGGAGTACGCCCTGCAGGTACGCAAGGCCGACGAGGTCTACCACGCGCACCTGCGGCTGGAGGCGCTGGCCGCCAGGACGCCCGACTACCAGGCGCTGATCGCCGACACGGTCCGCGACGACCTGGCCCGCGCGCACATCAGGGAGCTGGCCGCGCAGGCCGCGCAGGTGCGCAAGCTCTTCGAGCAGAGCATCGACGAGGCCAGGCAGACCGCGGGGGAACTGCTCAGGACGCCGCTCGCCTGAGCAGTTCCAGCGTTCTGCGCGTGCCCGCCTCGTTGCCGAGGCTGCGGTAGATCTCCCTGGCCCGCTCCAGCGGCTCGACCGCGGCCTCGCGCTCGGCCGCGTCCAGGTGCGCCTCGCCCAGATAGCGCAGGCACTGGGCCATCCGCCAGCGCTCGCCCAGCTCCTCGAAGGCGGCGTAGGCGCGGCGCAGCTCGTCCTGGGCCTCGCGGACCCGGCCCATGCGGCCGAGGACGCGTCCGGCCGACTGGGCGCTGCGCGCAACGCCCCAGGAGTCGCCGAGCGCGGCCAGGATGTCGCCGGACTCGCGGACGTGGTCCAGCTCGACCAGGCCGTTGGCCGGGTTGCCCACCTCTCCGGCCGAGCGCAGGCAGCGGGCCACCTCCCACAGCTCGCCGCGCTGCTTGAACATCTCGGTGGCCCGGTCCAGGCTGAGTCCCGCCCTGGTGAAGTGCTCGGCCGCCGCCTTGGCCTCGCCCTCCCTGCGCAGGCCGCGGGCCTGGGCGGCGAGGGCCTCGCCGTACACGCGGAGTGTCTGTGCCTCGGAGTAGCGGTTGCCCTCGCGCTCGAAGACCTCCAGCGCGTCCTCCAGCAGCTCGCGCGCCTCCGCGGTGCGGCGCTCGGCGAGGCGGAGCTCGGCCAGGTTGCGCTGGGTGCGGGCCATCCACCAGAGGTCGTCCACGTCGCGGAAGCCGGCGATCGCTTCGAGCAGGTAGTCCTGGGCCCGGTCGAGGTTACCGCCGGTGTACAGGATCATGCCGATGGTCCTGCGGCAGCGGGCCGACCACCAGGATTCGCCGAGCTCGGTGAAGATCTCCAGGGCCGTCTCGGCGTCGGCGGTGCTGCCGCCGCCGGCCACCGCGGCGCGGTCGAGCAGCGCGATGCCGAGCGTACGCCGGTCGCCGGTACGCAGCGCCGCCTCGTGGCCGATGTCGGCGACCGCCCGCCAGTCGGCCCAGTAGGCGCGCAGGGAGTGGCACAGCGAGCAGAACGCCCTGGCCAGCGCCCAGGTCTGCTCCCACAGCTCCAGCCCGCGGGCGTGGTGGATCATCGCGATCATGCTGAGCCGCTCGGCGTTGAGCCAGTCGGCCGCCTGCGACTGCCCCTCGGCGCCTGACCGCCGCCCGCCCCTGCTCCAGTCCTGCGGCCAGCGGTCCTGGGCGGCGGCCTCCGCGCGGTGGCGGTAGCCGCTCAGCACCCGCTCCACCGCCGGCCCGCGGCGCTCCTCCGGCAGTTCGGCGGCGAACAGGCGGACCAGGTCGTGCAGGCGGTAACGCATCACGCCGGACGCGTCGGTGCCGGAGCACTCGGCGAGCTGGGCGTCGATCAGCGCCTCAAGCTGGTCGCCGCCGTCGAGCTCCGAGGTGTCCAGCAGGGCGCCGGCCACCCAGCCGGGTACGTCGGGAGCCGTCAGGCCGGAGAGCATGCGCAGCAGGCGGCGCTGGATGCCGGTGCAGTCCTCGTAGCTCAGCTGCACCGAGGCGCGCACGCTCTTGTCCACCCGCGGCGCGAGTTCGAGCTGGTCCAGGCGGCGGCGCTCGTCGGCCAGGCGGCCGGCCAGCTCGCGTAAGGACCAGGTGGAGCGGGTGGCCAGCCGGGCGCCGCAGATGCTGATCGCCAGCGGCAGGTGGTCGCAGATGCCGACGATCTTCTTGGCCGACTCCAGGTCGTCCACGACCCTGGCGCCGCCGGCCAGGCGGGCCAGCAGCTCGACGCTCTGGGCCTCGCTGAAGACCGGAAGCTGGAAGTCGATCGCGTTCATCAGGAACAGCGGGTGGCGCGAGGTGACGATGACGGCGCAGCCCGGGTCGGCCGGCAGCAGCGGCTTGACCTGCTCGCCGTCGTCGGCGTTGTCCAGGCCGATGAGGATGCGCCGGCCCTTCGTCCAGGTGAGCCAGAGCTTGCGCAGCTCCTCCATGCCGCCCGGGTCGGTGGTGAGACGGACGCCGAGCGCGCGCAGGAACCCGATCAGCACCTCCTCCGGGCCCACTCCGCGTAAGTCGGCGTAGAGCCTGCCGTCGGGGAAGCCGCCGGCGACCTCGTGCCCGAACCTGGCCATCAGCGCCGACTTGCCGACGCCGCCCCTGCCGTACACGGAGGCGACCAGCGGCGGCGCGAGCTCGCTCGGCCTCCTGCGCCCGGCGAAGACCGAGCGCAGCTCGTTGAGGGACTCGGCGCGCCCGGTGAAGTGCTCGGGCACCGGCGGCCACTGGTCGGGCGCGCGGCCGGGCGCTTCCGGGGCGGTCAGACGCTGCCGCCGCGGCCGCACGCCGCCCTCGGTGGTGGCCCACGTGGTCAGGCCCACCAGAAGCGCGGCGGTCGCCGTGACACCGATCTTGGCTATCGGCGGGATCTCCCATTCAAGAGAGGCCGCCAGGATGCTCGCCGCCGCCGCCGCGACCCCCGCCGCGACGGGCGCGGCCAGCGGGACCCTGCGCCTTCTCGGCTTGGGCTCGGGCATCGGCTCGTCGGGCAGACGCAGCGGGCCGGTCAAGAAACACCCCCTTCGGGGCTGATTCAAGCTGATTCTGTACGGCCGGCGCCAGAGGTCCCACCGATGCCGATGGGGTACGGCCGGGGCAGGCCGTACCCCATCACAGGTCAGAGACCGATCACCTGGCAGGTGGCGGTCACGGTCTTGGCGGGGTCGCTCTCCGAGGTGGCGGTGAGCTTGACCTTGGCCAGGCGGCTGCCTCCGTCACCGCGCACGGCGTTGACGGTGACGAGCTCGTTCTTGCCGAAGTCGACGGCGGCCAGGGCGTTGGGCACCTGGGTGCTCCAGCCGCGGCCCTGGACCTCGGCCTTCAGGCGGTAGACGTCGCCGTTGAGGTAGGCGCTGACGTCCTCGGGGTGCTGCCCGGCGGCCGGGGCGGCCCTGCCGGTGTTGAACAGCGGGAACTTACAGGTGGACACGCCCTTGCCGGAGGGCAGGCCGAGGGCGGGCAGGACCTTGACGCCGCGCTTCTGCGGGCCGGAGCCGTCGAGGGAGCGGATGGCGACCGTGTAGGACAGCACGCCCTTGCGGTCGCGCTTGACGTCGGTGACGTAGAAGTGCAGGCGGTTGGCCTGGTCGACGAACTCGTACTCGCTGCCGGAGTCGGTCCCGGCGTGGAAGAGGGCGTCGGACAGCTGCCGGTAGTCGCCGATCGTGATCGGGACCTTGGTGCCGTCGGGCAGGACGTAGTCGGTCATGCCGATGTCCTGCGGGTTGGCGTCGACCACCCACTCGAACGGCGCGCGGTCCTCGTTCTTGGTCTTGGCCAGGAGCACGCCGGAGTCGGGGGTGAAGGAGTCGGTGCCCATCCTGTCGACGACCTCGACGGTGTAGTTCTCGTAGCCGCCGCCGTCGCACATCGGGTTCTGGGCGGGGTCGCAGGCGGGCGACTTGTCGCCGGTGTCGAACTGCAGGTTGACGCCCGACAGGCCGGCCGGGCCCGGCTGGACCGCGCGGGCGGTGATCTTCGCGGTGACCAGGCCGGAGTCGTCGAGCGCCTCGCGCGACAGGCGCAGCACGTTGGCCTCGTCGACCATCTCCAGCTTGATCTTGTTGCGGAGCATGTGCTGGGCGCCCATGGACGCGCCGGAGGTCGGCGGGATCAGCCAGCGGCTGTGCGGGCCGCCCGGTCCGTTGAAGCTGCCCCGGCTGAGCATCTCCCAGATGCCGGTGTACGCCCTTCTGGGCGGCACGCCGTACGGGTTGTTGTAGTTGTCGGCGATGCCGAAGATGTGGCTCAGCTCGTGGGCGTAGACGGCCATGCCGGAGCTCTCGGCCTGGACGGAGTCGACGCCGAAGCGGGCGTTGGGCCAGAAGTTGGAGCCGGCCTGCCAGGAGGTCCACTCGACGTAGCGGGTCCTGACCCAGTTGGGAAGGCTGGGGTCGTCAGGCCCGAACTCCTCGGTCACGTCCTCCTTGGTCGGAAATTTCATCATTCCGAACTCTTGCCAGGTGGCCGATTCGTCCTGCCCGGCGCTCAGGTAGAAGATGAAGTCGAACTTCGCGGCCTCCTCCGGCCCGATGTCGCCGATCCAGAGCGCGTTGCCCTCGGTGCGCAGGTTCTTGTTACAGTTGTCGCCCGCCGGGCAGCCGGTGCCGCCCTGGAACTCCATCGCGTACTCGTGGTCCTTGCCGGTCAGCGTGTACGGGCCGAAGCCGGTCAGCTCGACCCCGATCCGGCCACCGGAGTCCTCCATCCAGTACTCGTGGATGGTGTGCCCCTTGTTGAGGGCGTTCGGGGTGTTGAGGAAGTCCTGGTAGAACTTGGCGACCTGGCCACGCGGCACGTCGTGCGCCTCGGCGCTGGGGTTCTTGTAGACCGTCGAGCCCTTCGGCTGGGTCACCACGAACGGCTGGTTGGGGTAGTCCAGCAGCACCAGCGCGCCCTTGAACGTGCGCTTGGAGCCCTTGACGTTCGGGTCGTTCCACTTGGTGCCGGGAGGCTTCTTGTAGTCGGCCCACGTCATGTGGTCCGGGTTCTCCCAGTTCTGCGGGTCGATCGGCTTGAGCGGGCCGTCGCCGGGACGCGAGCGGAGCGCCTGCGCCCCTTCCGGCTCGTCGCGCTGCCAGGGCTGCGTCTGCGGCCAGTGGTCCTGGCGCCAGGGGTGCTCGGGGTCGGTGGGAGGTGCTGCGGAAGCGGGGGTGGCTGTCCAGACCAGCGGGACGAGCACGATGCCCGCTAAAAGGCCTTTAAGCAGCTTCTTCGGGAGATTCACGGATTGGACGGTATATACGTTATTGACGGAGATCACCGATCAGTTGTAGGGAAGAGCCATCACTTCCTATCCGACAAATGTCGAAATCGCCTGGTGACCGGTGGCTGATCTTCAACGCATCGTGGACGACCTCGCCGCCCGCCTCGACCGGCCCCTCCTCCTGGAGGACCGCCTGCAGCGGGTGGTCGCCTACAGCGAGCAGAGCGGCGCGATGGACGACATCCGCCGCGACTCCATCCTGCGCCGGCACACGACCCCCGAGGTCCGCTCCTGGCTGCGCGCCGCCGGCATCCACGACGCGAGCGCCCCGCTGCGCACCCCGGGCGCGCCCCCGCTCGGCCTGCTGCCGCGCGTCTGCGTCCCGGTACGGCACGGCAGCGCCCTGCTCGGCTTCCTCTGGTTCATCGACGCCGAGCCCGAGATGCCCGACGCCGACATCGCCCTGGCCGCCGCCTCAGCTCCCCTGCTGGCCCTGGCGTTGTTCCACGAGAGCCTGGCCTCCGGGCTCGCCTCACACCGCGAACTGGAGGCGGTCACCGGCGTCCTGCTCGGCGAGCGCGACGCGGCCCGCCAGCTCATCGAGGCCGGCGCCTTCCCGCAGGGGCAGCCGGTGACCGCGCTGGTGGCCAGGCCCGTGGCCGCCGAACCCGACGAACCGCTGCGGATGGCGCTGGAGCAGGGGCTGCTGACCCTGCGCCGCCGGCTGTCCGGGCACCATCCGCTGCACCTGGTCCGCTACGACCACGGCGTGCTGCTCGTGGCCGGGCCCGCGGTCCCGGCCGAAGATGTGCACGCGGCGCTGGCCGTACCGGTGGTGGTGGGGGTCGGGCGTACGCGGCCCGCGCTCGCCGACGCGGCGGGCTCCTACACCGAGGCCCTGCACGCGGCCGAGACCGCCGCCCGCGTCCCCGGCCTGGGCCCCTCGGCCGAATGGGCGCGGCTGGGCGTCTACCGGCTGCTGACCGGCCTGCCCGACCACGAGCTGCACCCCGGCCTGGAACACCTGCTGGCCGACCCCCAGCACCTGCCGCTGCTGGAGACGCTGGAGACCTATCTGGACCTGGCCGGCAGCGCCGTGGCCACCTCGCGCGCGCTGCGGCTGCACCGGACTTCCCTGTACTACCGGCTCCAGCGCGTCGAGGAACTCGCCCAGACCGACCTCAAGGACGGCGGCGAACGGCTCGCCCTGCATCTTGGCCTAAAACTGGCCCGATTATCTGGCAGATATCGTCCTCGTGTCTAATTGCATACGCAGCCCAAGCTGCCGTTTAATGCCAAAAGGAGAAGATCCGACGGGAGAGTTGATGCCGGCAGGAGCGCGTGCCGCAAGAGTCCTTCGCAGCCGCGCGCCGGCGCCTGTGGTCGTGCATTCCGCGCCCCTGGTGCTGCCCATCTGCGCGGAGCCGATCCGCGACGGCGCCGTCGCGGTCCGTCGCGACCGGGTGCTCCAGGTGGGGCCGCGACCGTCGGTGCTCGCCGCCCACCCCGCCGTCGAAGAGGTCCGCTGGAAGGGCATGATCACGCCCGGCCTGGTGGACGCCTGCTCCCCCGCCATCGCCCCGCCTCCCGGCGTCACCGCCCGCGCCACCGTCGTCACCGCCCTGGCCGACCCGGCCGCCGTACCCGCGCTGCGCGGCGTCACCTACCTCGCGGTGAAGACGGAGTCGGAACAGGCCTGGGAGGACACCGGCCGCGACGCGCTCATCACCGCGATCCGCGAGGTGGCCTTCCCGGTCGGGATGGCCGCGCACACCGGCGACCCGCTGGTCCTGGAGGACCTCGCGGTGCTCGCCAGAACCTTCGGCCTGCGGGTGCTCGTCGACCTCGGCCGCCACAGCGCCGCCGCGCTGGACGAGTCCGGCATCCTGGGCCCGCACTGCCACGTCGCCTGCGCCGGAGCGCTCGATCCCGGCGAGCGCAAACTGCTGCGCCTGCGCAGAAGCGTGGCCGCCGTCTGCCCGTCGCTGCTGCGCGAACGCCCCGAGGACGCCCTCGCCCTCCTCGACGAGGGCAACCTGCTCGCCCTGGGCACCCGCGGCGAAGGCTCCCCGCTCGACCAGGCCCGCGCCATCCGCGACCACGTCCGCGGCCGCGGCCAGCGCCCGCCCGGCCTGGACCAGCGCCTGGTCGAGGCCGCCACGCTGGGCGGCGCCCGGGCGATGGGCATGCACACGGGCCCCGGCCGCCTGGGCATCCTCGCCCCGGGCGCCCGCGCCGACTTCGCCGTCTTCGACGCCCGCGGGCGTTACCCGTACTCCGCCCTCCTTTCCGGCCCGCCCTGCCTGGCCACCGTCATCGCGGCCTGAGCGGGGCCGTCCCGGAAACAGCAACGAAAGTTGCCAGGCGGCTGGTGAGGGCCGCACCATCGGGCCAGAGGTGATCGCCGCCAGGCGACGCCGATCCCCGGCCCGCCCTCTTCGCGGGGCCGGCGTCTCTCACGCCGAAGGAGAACTTCCGCATGCCCACCCTCACGTCCCCTCTCCAGCAACCCGCACCCACACCTCCTCCCGAACGGCCGGAGTTCGCTTCGTCTGTCACGTTCACGTCCTCCGCCGAACGCCCCGCGCTCACGCCCCCTCGCGCCTTCACGCCCTCCGCCGCCGCTGTTGAACGGCCCGCGTTCACACCCACCCCCGCCTCCACCGCCGGACAGCCCACGACCGCCACATCTGCCGAACGGCCCGCGTTCACACCCACCCCCGCCTCCACCGCCGGACAGCCCACGACCGCCACATCTGCTGAACGGCCCGTGCGATGAGCGTCGAGACCCAGGCGCCGCCCGTCCGGGGACGGTTGCCGCTCGGGGTGTACCTGCTGGCGTTCAGCCTGTTCGCGATGGGCAGCGCGGAGTTCCTGCTCGCGGGAGTGCTGCCGGCGATCGCCGCGGACCTCGACATCTCGCTGTCGGCGGCGGGCGGGCTGATCTCGGCGTTCGCCGCCGGGGTCGTGGTGGGCGGTCCGCCGCTGGCCATCCTGACCCTGCGCTGGCCGCGCCGGACCACGCTGGTGGCCACCCAGGCCGTCTTCGCCGTCTGCCTGGCGATCGGGCTCGTCACCGACGACTACGCGGTGATCGTGGTGACGCGCTTCGTCTGCGGGCTGGCCTACGCCGGGTACTGGGCGGTCGCGGCGGTGACGGCGATCAGTCTGGTCACACCCGACCGCACCGCCCGCGCCTCCGGCGTCGTGGTCAGCGGGCTCAGCATCGCGATGATCGCCGGAGGCCCGGCGGGCGCGCTGCTCAGCTACTTCACCGGCTGGCGGGGCGGCTTCTGGGCCGTGGCCGCCCTGACCATCGCGGCCGCGGTCCTGACCATGGTGGCGCTACCGGCGACGAGCGCGAGCGGCGTACCCAGTGTGCGGGCGGAACTGCGCACCATGCGGCGCCCCCAGCTGTGGGTGGTCTTCGCCATCACGCTGCTGAGCACCGCCGCCTACATGATCTCGTTCAACTACCTGGCGGCGTTCCTGACCGGCATCACCGGCGTACCGGCCGTGTGGGTCCCGGCGATCCTCACCCTGTTCGGCGTGGGCGCGTTCGCCGGCCTGTCGGTGGGCGGCAGAATCGCCGACCGCAAGCCCACGCGGGCGTTGCTGGCCGGAGCGGTGGGGATCGCCGCCGCCTCCGCCCTGCTCGCGCTCCTGTCCCGCAACATGGTGGCCGTGGTGGCACTCGTCCTTGTGCTCGGGATCGCCGGATTCATCTTGAACCCCGCGATCTACGGCCGGGTGTTCACCCTGGCCGCCAAGGCTCCCACGCTGGCCGGAGCCACCACGGTCTCGGCCTTCCAGCTCGGCATCAGCCTCGTACCCGCACTGGCCGGGGTCGCGCTCAACGCGGGATCGGGGCTCACCTCGGTCGTATGGATCGGCGCCGCCCTGGCCGTGGCCACAGTCCCCCTGATCCTCCTGGACCGCGCCACCCGGACTGACCCGCACCGCCCCATGCCACAGGCACGGACCATCCCCACGCCCGCGGACGCGACATCCCCACGCCCGCAGACGCGACATCCCCACGCCCGCAGACGCGACATCCCCACGCCCGCAGACGCGACATCCTCACGCCCGCAGACGCGACATCCTCACGCCTGCGGACATGAACCATCGTCACGCCCGTGGACATGAACCGCCTTCGGCAACCCCCTTACGACGGCGTCGGCGAGGTGGCCGCGATGCTGCGGACGGGAGACCCCACGTGCGACGGCACGTGCGACGACATCGCGGACTGAAGCGTGGCGGACTATGGCGTGGCGGCCGGCAGCCCGGCGGTCCGCAGCGTCGCGGTCCACAGCCCAACGGTCCGCAGCGTCGCGGTCCGCAGCTCGGCGGTCCGCAGCGTGGCAGTCCGCAGCGTGGCAGTCCGCAGGGTGGAGGTCTGCAGCCCGGCGGACTATGGCGTGGCGGCTGTGGGCATTGCGGGGGTGGCGGTGCGGCTGTGGCGTTGGCGGGGCGGGGTGGGGGAAGGCGGGCGTGGGGGGGCGGGGTGGCTAGGGTTCGTCGACGAGGGTGAGCAGGTCGCGGAGGGTTTCGCGTTGCTCGGCCGACAGCGGCGTGAACAGGTCGGCCGCGACCGCGGCGCGCACCAGTTGCACACGTACGAAGGCCCCGCGCCCCTCCTCGGTGAGGACGACCAGTGTCGAGCGGCGGTTGGCCGGGTCGACCTCGCGGCGCAGCAGCCCCGCCTCCTCCAGCGCGTCGACGACCGGCGTGACCGAGCGGGGCGCGATGCGCAGGGCCTCGGCGAGTTGCACCATCCGCAGCGGCTGCCCGGCCTCCATGAGGACCTTCAGGGCGCGCGCCTGACTGGGACTCAGGCCGAGCGGCTCCAGGCCGGTCCGGTAGCCGCGCCGGAAGCGGTGGCTGATCCGGTGCACGAGTTCCAGCAGTTCGGTGGCGTCCTTCACCCCGCTGAGCTTATCTCACTGTTCGCTGGAATGAATATGAGGTAACCTCCGTTTGAGTGAACATCTGAAAAGGAGCCCTATGACAGAGGAACCCCGCGCGCCCCTGCGGCGCATCATCCGACTCTTCCGCCCCTACCGGGGGCAGCTGAGCGTCGTGCTCGGCCTCATCTTCCTTTCCTCGCTGGTGTCGCTGGCCTCGCCGTTCCTGCTGCGCGAGGTTCTCGACGCGGCGATCCCCTCGCGCGAGCTCGGGCTGCTGTCCCTGCTCGTGCTGGGCATGCTGGCCGTGGCCGTCGCGACGAGCATGTTCGACGTGGTGCAGACGCTCATCTCCACCCGCGTCGGCCAGCGCGTCATGCACGACCTGCGCACCACCGTCTACTCCCACCTGCAGCGCATGTCGCTGGCCTTCTTCACCCGCACCCGCACCGGCGAGGTGCAGTCACGGCTGGCCAACGACATCGGCGGCATGCAGGCGGTCGTCACCAGCACCGCGACGTCGATCGTCTCCAACCTCACCACCGTCGTGGCCAGCTTCGTCGCGATGCTCGTACTCGACTGGCGGCTGACGGCCGCCTCGCTCGTCCTGCTGCCGCTGTTCGTGTGGATCAGCCGCAAGGTCGGCGAGGAGCGCAAGCGCATCACCGCGCAGCGCCAGCGCAAGCTCGCCACGATGTCGTCGATGGTGCAGGAGTCGCTGTCGGTGAGCGGCATCCTGCTCGGCCGCACCATGGGCCAGTCGCCCGAGCTCACCGGCCGCTTCACCCGCGCCTCCGACGAGCTGGCCGACCTCGGCGTGCAGTCGAGTATGGCCGGGCGCTGGCGGCAGTCCACCATCCAGATCGTCATGGCCGCGATGCCCGCGGTCATCTACTGGGTGTCCGGGATGACGTCAGCCGTCTCCATCGGCACCGTCGTGGCCTTCACCACGCTTCAGGCGGGACTGTTCCGCCCCGCCCTCTCGCTGATGCGCACGGGCGTGGAGGTGCAGAGCTCCCTCGCGCTGTTCGGCCGCATCTTCGAGTACCTGGACCTGCCCGTCGACATCACCCCCGGCACCCGCACGCTGGAGCGTCCGCGCGGCGACGTGCGTCTCGAGCACGTCTCCTTCTCGTACGGCGACGCCCCCACCCTGACCGGCATCGACCTGACCATCCCCGCGGGCACCAGCCTGGCCGTCGTCGGCGAGACCGGCTCGGGCAAGACGACGCTGAGCTACCTGCTGCCGCGCCTGTACGACGTGAGCTCGGGCCGCGTCACCATCGACGGCGTGGACGTGCGCGAACTCTCCTTCGAGACGCTGGCCGCCACCGTCGGCGTGGTGTCGCAGGAGACCTACCTGTTCCACTCCTCCATCGCCGACAACCTGCGCTTCGCCAAGCCGGACGCGACGGACGAGGAGCTCGTCGCCGTCGCCCGCGCGGCCCGCATCCACGACTACATCGCCGACCTGCCCGAGGGGTACGACACGGTCGTCGGCGAGCGTGGCTACCGCTTCTCCGGCGGCGAGAAGCAGCGCCTGGCCATCGCCCGCACGCTGCTGCGCAACCCGCCCGTCCTCATCCTCGACGAGGCCACGAGCGCCCTCGACACCCAGACCGAGCGCGCCGTCCAAGAAGCCCTGGACACGCTGACCGAGGGCCGTACCACGATCACCATCGCCCACCGCCTCTCCACGGTCCGCCACGCCGACCAGATCGCCGTCCTCGACCACGGCCGCGTCGCCGAACTCGGCACCCACGACGAACTGCTCGCCGCCGACGGCCACTACGCCGCCCTGGTCGCCCGGGATCTCCCGCTCACCCTCATCTGACCGCCCATGAGCTGGAGCTCCTTCCCCGGCGGCACCCCGCACGGGCGTACCCTCTATGCGTGCAGAACACCAGATATGCCCGCTCCGGCATGGTGTGCAGCGTGGACCACCTCGCCTCCGCGGCGGGGATCGCCATGCTCGACCGGGGTGGTTCCGCGGCCGACGCCGCCATCGCCACCAACGCCGTCCTGACCGTCACCGCGCCTCACATGTGCGGCATGGGCGGCGACCTGTTCGCGCTCGTCCACGACGGGCGGGTGAGCGCGCTGAACGCCTCCGGCCGCGCCGGATCCGGCGCCGACGCCGGACGGCTGCGCGCCGAGGGGCACACGAGGATGCCGCACCTGCACGACGTCAGGTCCGTGCCCGTGCCGGGCTGTGTGGACGGGTGGATCGCCCTGCACGGCAGGTACGGCAGGCTGCCGCTGGCCGACGTGCTCGCCCCGGCGATCCGGCTGGCGAAGGACGGCTTCCCCGCCTCGCCGCTGATGCTGCAGGGGGCCAGGGCCGCGGCCACGCGTCCGGGCGGCGGCGACTTCGCCGGCGTCACCGCCGAGGGCGACCTGGTACGCAGGCCCGGCGTGGGCCGCGCGCTGGAGGCGGTCGCCGGCTCGGGCAGGGACGGCTTCTACCTCGGCGAGTTCGGACAGGGCCTGCTGGAGCTGGGCGCCGGCGAATACACCGCGGCCGACTTCGAACGGGTCAACGCCGACTGGGTGGACCCCCTGCGCGTGCGGGCCTTCGGGCACGACGTCTGGTCCGCCCCGCCCAACTCCCAGGGCTACCTGCTGCTGCTCGCCCTCGGCATCGCCGACGGCCTGGACCTGCCGTCCGCCCCTGCCCGCTCGGTATGGGCGCACCTGCTGGCGGAGGCGGCGCGGGCGGCCGGCCACGACCGCCTCGCCGTACTGCACGAGGACGCCAAGGACCTGGTCGGCGAGCACGAGATCGCGCGGCGGCGGGCGCTGGTGGACCCGGCGGCGCGCCGCAAGGTGCGCGTCCCCGCCGCGGACGGCGACACCACCTACCTGTGCGCGGTGGACGGCGACGGCATGGGCGTCTCGCTCATCCAGTCGAACGCCTCGGGGTTCGGCAGCATGGTCTTCGAACCCCGTACCCGGATCAACCTCCACAACCGGGGCATCGGGTTCTCGCTGACGCCGGGGCATCCGGCCGAGTACGCGCCCGGCCGCCGCCCGCCCCACACCCTCACGCCCGCCCTCGTCACCCGCCCCGACGGATCGCTGCGCACGGTCGTGGGCACCATGGGCGGCGACGCGCAGCCGCAGATCCTGCTGCAGGTCATCACCCGCCTGCTCCGGTACGGCGAGGCGCCGGGCACGGCCATCTCGGCACCGCGCTGGAAGCTCGGCGGGACCACCGGGTTCGACACGTGGGACGCGCCTGACGAGATGGCGGTGGAGGTGGAGGCGGGCACCGCGTGGGGCGACGGGCTGGCCGCCCTGGGCCATCCCGTGGTGGAACGGCCGTACGGGACCGGCTTCGGCCACGCGCACCTCATCGACGTGCGGCCCGACGGGATACTCGCCGGAGCCGCCGACCCCCGCTCAAGGATCGGCGCCGCCATCGGCCGCTGACCGCGCGGAAACGGGGGACGCGGCGCAGAGAACACGCAGCGCCGAGGGGCGGGCATCGGGGGGTGTATCGCGCGAGGTGCGGGGCGCGATGTGTGGGGGCCCGGGACGCGAGGTGCCGGGAGTGGGGTGTGGCGGGCGGGGTGCAAGGCGTGGAGCGAGCTGCCGGGTGCGGGTGTGGCGCGAGGGTGCGGGATGTTGGGTGAGGGGTGGGGGGTGGTGGATGGGCAAGGATGGGTTGTCCGCGGGGCTTTGGGGGGCCAAGTCGTAGGGTTTCCGGAGGTTGCGTGGGTAGGGAGCGCGTATGACCGAAACACCGGACCGCTACGGATACAGCGACGAGCAGGGCATAGAGGTCGAGGAGTGGAACGACGACCTCGGCCGCGACCACGAGATCCGGGAGGACGACCCGGGGCGCGGTGACACGCTCGAGGAGCGGCTCCGGCGGGAACTGCCCGACGGCCCCGGCCGTGAACCACGCGCCGACCACCGCCTCACCGCCCCCGACGAAGGGCTCGGGCCCGACGTCGACGGCGAGGAGGTGGGTGAGGACTGGGGCAGCGACGCCGGCGAGGATCTGTCAGCCGAGGAGCGTGCCGTTCACATCGAGCCCGACCGCTGAGCGAGGGCGGGCAGCAGCGCCTGGAGGTCGTTCACGACGAGGTCGGCCACGTCGGCCGCCTCGGGGCGGTCGGCGTGCAGGTGCCCCCACGGGCCGCGGCGCAGCAGGGCGGTGCGCATGCCCGCCGCGCGCGCCGGGCGTACGTCGTTGTCGAGGCGGTCGCCGACGTACAGGATCTCGGCGGGTTCGCGCCCGGCCACGGAGGCGACCTTGGCGAAGAACTCGGGCGCCGGCTTGGCCACGCCCCACCCGTCGGAGGTGTGGATGGAGTCGGCGGGCAGGTCCATGGCCACGAGGGCGTCGTAGGCCTCGACGGGCTGGTTGCCGGCGATCACCACCTGGTAGCCGGCGGCGCGCAGGGCGTGGAGCGCGGGCCGTACGTCCGGGTAGAGGTCGCCGGCGTCGAAGTTGTTGCGCAGCCCGTCCGGGTCGTCGCGCCGCCAGGCGGCGATCTCGGCGTCCACGTCGAGGCCGGGCCGTACGATCTGGAAGGCGTCGCGGTGGGAGCGGTCGAGGGCGGCCACGCCCCCGAGCACACCCATGAACGTCAGCCGCGTCACCCCGAGCCGGTCGGCCCAGCGGCTCCAGATGCGGGTCTCGTCGATGAGCGTCTCACCGACGTCGAACACCAGCGCCTTGATCATCTGCCTCTTCCCTCGTGCGCGGACGCACCCCAGGGTACGAGACCTATGGCCGGGCCTCGCGCCAGCGCTCCACCACGCGCTCGACGTTGAAGGGGAACAGGTCGACCGGCGGACCTGACGCACCCCGCTTGATCGCCTTGTTGATCTTCTCGTTGATCCCCTGGACGAGGGTGCGCACTTCGCCCTCGGAGCCCGCGTTCAACGCCAGTTCGAGCACCTCGTCGGCCTCCTTGCGCAGCGCGAGGCTGGGCGGCAGCGGCATCGACAGGCCTTCTTCCGCGAGTTTGTTCTTGATCCACCAGTTGTCGTCCTGGGGGCGGCCCGCCCCGGGGATCGGCTTGCCCGCGCCCGGCAGATCGTCGAACTCACCGCGCTCGGCGGCCTCACGGATCTGCCGGTCGATCCATGACTCGAAGGGCATGCCCAGAGGTTTGCGCTCCGTCATGTCTTGATCCTATGTGGTGGGTTCCGGGGTCCTCGTGGCGACCAGGCAGGCGATGGCGGGGATCGGGAAGAGCAGCAGGTAGAGGTTGGGGATCCACCAGGCCAGGGAGAAATCGCCGCGCAGCGTCCAGAACGCGATCGCCATCAGCCCCGAGGCCATGGTCAGCACCAGCGAGACCAGCATGAGCGGCGGGCCGCCCGGCCGGGGCACGTTCCCCCGCAGCAGCCACAGGCTCGTCAGGCCGGTCGCGCTGGCCAGCATGTCGATCCAGAGGAACGACCAGTTCCAGTCGGCCATGAGCGGGTTGGCGTAGTCGGCGAAGGCCCACTCGGGCGGGATCAGCCCGAGGCCCGTCACGCTGAAGTAGACGACGAACCCGACGTCGGTGCCGAGCATCAGGGCCTTAGTCGCGCGCAGCACGGTCGATCATCTCCAGGAGGTAGAGGCGGGTGCTCTCGTGCAGGTCGGGTCCTGGCTCGCCGAGTCCGAGCAGCCGCGCCGCCCACCATCCGTCCACGGCCAGGCGTACGGCGGTCGCGGCCGCCGGGTCGATCCCGTCGTCGGTCAGCCGTTCCTGCCAGGCGGCGTAGCGCTGCCTGAGCGGCTCCAGCCCGGCGGGATCGACCAGCACCCCGGCCAGCAGGGCGACGGTGACCCGGTCGGCGGGCGCCGCGACGGCGGGCCGTTCAGGAATGGTGGCCTCGATGTAGGCGCGCAGGTAGTCGCCGGGCCGCCCGCCGGCCTCGGCCAGGGCGTCGTCGAAGGCGGCGGTCAGGCGTTCGACCATGCCGGCGACCAGCGCCTGCTTGGTCGGGAAGTGGTAGAAGAGCCCCCCTTTGGAGACTCCGGCCCGCTTGGCGACGGCTTCGAGCGTGAGCGACTCGGCCCCGTCGGCGAGCAGGACGTCGGCGGCGGCATCGAGCAGCCGCTCCTTGGAACTGGGTCTGGGCACGCCTCGAAACTGTACCGGTCGGCCGGTATAGTTTCAATCGGGCAGCCCGGCCTCGAACGCCAGCAGCCCCGCCTGGGTCCGGTTCGAGCAGCGGAGCTTGATCAGGATGCGTGAGACGTGCCCCTTGACCGTCGCCTCGGTCAGGAACAGCTCTCCGGCGATCTCCGCGTTGCTGCGCCCCGCGCCCAGACCGGCCAGTACGTCCCGTTCGCGCCCGGTCAGCGCCTCCAGCCTGCGCCGGGCCGCCTGGCGGCGGACCGCGCCGTCCAGCAGCCGGGACGCCGCAGGACCCGACAGCACCGTGTGGCCGCCCGCCGCCGCCTTCACCAGGTTGATCAGGTCGGCGGGCGGCGTCGACTTCAGCAGGTACCCGCCCGCCCCGGAGGTGAGCGCGCGCAGCACGTAATGGTCGGCGTCGAACGTGGTCAGCACCAGCACCACGGGCGGCGCGGGCAGCCTGGCGATGCGCGCGATGGCCGCCAGGCCGTCCACGCCGGGCATCCGCAGGTCCATGAGCACCAGGTCCGGCCGGTGGCGCACCACCGCCTCGACCCCGGCGGCGCCGTCGTGCGCCTCGTCCACCACGGTGATCTCGCCCGACGATCCGAGGATCGCGCGCAGGTGGGCGCAGACCATCGGCTCGTCGTCCACCACCACGACGCTGATCACGACGCCACCGGCAAGGTGAGGTCCACCACGAAGCCTCCTGCCTCCGACGGGCCCGCCGCCAGCGTCCCGTCCACCAGTTCCACGCGCTCGCGCAGGCCGAGCAGGCCGGTGCCGGAGCCGGCCGCCGCCAGCTCGGGGTCGCCGGGGCCGGCGGGGGCGGAGTTCGCCACCGTGATGCGCACCCGGTCGCCGCTGCGGCGCAGCCGTACCGTGGTCTCGGCGCCGGGCGCGTGCTTGCGCACGTTCGTCAGCGCCTCCTGCAGGGCGCGCTCCGCCGTACGCAGGACCACCGGCGAGACCAGCGCGTCGTCGGCCTCGAACCCGACGCGCAGGCCCGAGCCCTCGACCAGTTCCGCCAGCGCGGGCAGGAGCGGAACCTCGGGCTGGCCACGTACCGGCGCGGACGGGGCGCGCAGTACGCCGACCAGTTCGCGCAGTTCCTCCAGCGCCTGGCAGCCGGTGGCGCGCAGCGTCTCGGCCGCCTCCCTGGCCGGGCGGTCGGCGGCGGTCAGGCCCAGGGCGCCCGCCTGGAGCACCATGAGGCTGACCCGGTGGGTGACGAGGTCGTGGATCTCGGCGGCGAGCCGTACCCGCTCCTCTCCCCTGGCCTGCTCGGCGAGCAGGTGCTGCTCGCGCTCGGCCCGCTCGGCGCGGTCGGTGAGCGCCCGCAGCAGGTTGGCGCGCGTGGACAGGTACAGGCCGAGCACGGCCGCGGCCGTGGTCAGCAGCACGGTGCGGATCCCGAACTCCGACGTCGGCCCCCACCAGGCCGCCAGCGCGGTGAACAGCACGACGGGCACCACCGCCGCCGGGCTGCGGGGCGCGTGCCGCAGCGCCAGGTAGGCGGCGAACGGAGCGGCCGGCGGCGCCCAGAGGATCATCTCCAGGTGCACCGGCGGCGCGAACAGGTGGACGAGGGCCGCCCCCACCGTCGCCCAGGCGACCACGAGGGGCGAGCGGACCAGCAGAACCGGCCCGGACGCGACCAGCGCGACGGCCACCGGCCAGGGCGGGCCGATCGTGCCCACGACGTGGAGCGAGAGCATCAGGGCGGCGAGGGTCATCACGACGCGCATCAGCACGCCCTCACCCTAGGCCGCCACCGCCCGCGCCGGACCCTACGAAAGTCGCGGGTGTCACCACTTTCCGAGCTTCTGCCCGACGGCCCCGCGACGCTGGAATCTCTCCCATGAACCAGACAATCACCCTGGAAGGACTCACCAAGAGGTACGGCCGCGCCACCGCCGTGGACGGCCTGACCTGCGCCGTCCACCCCGGAGTCGTCACCGGCTTCCTCGGCCCGAACGGCGCGGGCAAGAGCACGACGATCCGGATGATCGTCGGCCTCGACCGTCCCAGCTCGGGGCGGGCGGCCGTCGGCGGGCGGCCGTACCACGGGCTGCCCGCGCCGCTGCGCGAGGTCGGCGTCCTGCTGGACGGGCGGGCCGCGCACCCGCGCAGAAGCGCCCGCGACCACCTGCGCATGCTCGCCGCGAGCAACCGCATCCGCGACACGCGTGTCACCGCCGTCCTGGAGCTGGTGGGCCTGGACGGCGTCGCGGACCGGCGGGCCGGGACGTTCTCGCTGGGCATGTCCCAGCGGCTCGGCATCGCGGCGGCGCTCCTGGGAGATCCGGGCGTGCTGATCTTCGACGAGCCGGTGAACGGGCTGGACCCGGGCGGCATCCGCTGGATCCGCGGCCTGATGCGCGGGCTGGCCGCCGAGGGCCGTACGGTCCTGGTCTCCAGTCACCTGCTCGCCGAGATGGAGCAGACCGCCGACCACCTGATCGTCATCGGCCGGGGCCGCCTGCTGGCCGACACGCCGATGACCAGTGTGACCGGCTCCCTGGAGGACGCCTACCTCGCCCTGACCGCCGACAGCGTGGAGTTCGGATCATGAGAGCGGAATGGATCAAGCTGCGGACGCTCCACTCGACCTGGTGGTGCCTGGCCGCGCTCGCCGTACTCACGGCGGGGCTCGGTGTGATCATGGCCGGCGCCGCGGCGGAGGCGGCGCACGAGGGCGAGCGCCTGGAGCCGGTGGCCGCCAGTCTTCAGGGCGGCCTGCTGTTCGGCCAGGTCGCGATCGGCGTACTGGGCGTGCTCGCCGTCACCTCCGAGTACGCCGGCGGCACCATCAGGGCCAGCGTGATGGCCGTCCCGGGCCGGAGCCGCCTGTTCGCCGCCAAGTGCGCCGTGGTGGCGGCGCTGGGCACGACCGCCGGGCTCCTGACCGCCGTGGCCTCCTTCCTGATCGGCCAGCACGTCTTCGCCACCTCCGGCCTGCCGCACGCCGCCCTGGGCGACCCGGGGGCGCTGCGCGCGGTCCTGGGCGCGGGCCTTTACCTGGGCATGCTGGGGCTGTTCGGGCTGGCGATGGGGTTCCTGGTCCGTTCGACGGCGGGCGGCGTCATCATCGTCGTCTCGGCCACGGTCCTGGTGATCGCGATCCTCCGGCTGCTGCCGGAATGGGTGGCCCAGATCTGGCCCACGGTCGCGGGCCTGTCCATCCTGTCGCCGGACGGCCACCTCGGCGGCTTCGCCCTCTACACCGCCTTCGTCGCCCTGGCCGTCGGCGGCGGGCTGGCGGTCTTTTACCGGCGGGATGTCGGGGCATGATGCAATACTGAGCGTACCCGCCCAGACACGAAGGGACAGGTTCCATGGTCGCTGCTTCGCGTCAAGTGAGACCCTACGAGGCTCCGTCCGCCGAACTGCCCATCACGGTGCGGGAGCTGTTCGATGCCCTACCCCCCCTCCCCGGTCTCCGGGTCGAGGTCATCGAAGGGAACCTGCACGTGAGCCCCGTTGGATCCCCGGAACACCAGGGTGCCTTCGCAGATCTTCACGATCTGCTCTTTCCGGTCAGAAAGGAGCGAGGCTGGAAGGGATATCCCGGCGGCCTGGACGTGTGCATCGAGGGTCCGCGTGAGCCGGTCGTGCCCGACTACGTTCTCCTCCCGCCCGGCTGCCCCCGATGGGGAGAGCGCGAGATGCGCTCATCGGGCCTGATCATGGTGGCCGAGGTCGTCTCGCCCAGCAGCAAGCACGACGATCGTGTCACGAAGGTCGGCCTCTACGCGACCGGCGGCGTCCCCGTCTACCTTCTGCTCGACCCGCTTGAGCGGACGGCGACCGTCTACAGCAACATCGCCGACGGCACCTACCAGACCAAGGACGCATGTGTGCTGGGCGAGACCCTGCACCTGCCCGAGCCCGTCGACTTCGACCTGGAGACCACCGTGTTCAAGGAGTGAGCTTCTCCATCGCCTTGGCGATGCGCTTCTCCGAGACCGGGGTTGGGGTGCCCAGGGTCTGGGCGAAGAAGCTGACGCGGAGTTCCTCGATCATCCAGCGGATCTCCCGCACGTCCGGGTCGGTACGGCGGGCCGGGGCGAGGCGGTCGAGCAGGTCCTGGTAGTCGTCCTCGACCTTGTGGACCCGGTCCATCCACTCCTCATCCCGCCACGGCTCCTCGGGCAGCTTGGTCAGGCGGCGCTCAAGGGCCCGGAGGTAGCGGGAAATGTCGGGGAGGCGTTTCACTCCGGTCCCGGTCACGAAGCCCGCGTAGACGAGCTTGCCGAGCTGGTCGCGGGCGTCGTCCGTGGAGGCGCTCCGGCGCAGGCCGGACAGCTGGGTGCCGATCGTGTGCCAGGTGCTCAGGATCTGCTCCACCTTGCCCAGAACGTCCCGGGCGGTGTCGTACAGGTCGGCCCGTACGTGCTGATAGAGGCGGTCGAAGGAGACCGGGTCCCAGGCGGGCCCGCCCACGTCGGCCATCAGCTGGTCCACCGCCGCGTTGACCACGTCGTCGAACAACGCCACCGCGCCGCCGTGCGGGCTGCGTGACAACGCCAGCTTGGCCTGGTTGGACAGGCCGCCGAGCAGCGACCTGGCCGGGTTGGTGACGTTGAGCAGCAGCAGGCGCCGCGTGCCGGTCCACATGGAACGGCGCTGCTCGGCCTGCGTCTCGTAGATCTTGACGCCGACGCTGGAACCCTCGTCCACCAGCGCCGGATAGCCCTTCATCCGGCCCTGCTCGAACACCTTGGGCAGCGTGCCGAAACTCCACGTGTGGAGCCCGGTGCGCTCGACGTCGTCGCCGGCGGCCGACAGCGTCTTGCGCAGGCGCGGGGCGAGCTGCTTCTTCAGCCCGTCCAGGTCCTTGCCCTCGGCGATCGTGCGCTTGCGCTCGTCGATCACCCGGTAGGTGACGCGCAGATGGTCGGGCACCTGGTCGAGCTGCCAGGCGTCGCGCGGGACGCGTACGCCGGTCAGCCGCAGCAGTTCGCGCTCGACCGCGTCCAGCAGCGGCTCGCCGGTCGGCTTGACGCCCGCGAGCACCTGCTTGGCGTAGTTGGGCGCGGGCACGAAGTTGCGGCGCAGGTGCTTGGGCAGCACGCGGATCAGCGCGGTGATCAGCTCCTCGCGCAGCCCGGGGATCTGCCAGTCGAAGCCGTCGCCGTTGACCTGGTTGAGCACCTGCAGCGGCACGTGCACGGTGACGCCGTCGGCGTCGGCGCCCGGCTCGAACTGGTAGGTCAGCTTCATCCGCTGGCCCAGCTGCCGCCAGGTGTCGGGGTAGTCCTGGGCGCTGACGTCGGCGTTCTCGTTGACCAGCATCTCCGGCGTGAACGTCAGCACGCCCTTGTCGGAGACCGTCTTCCACCAGGAGTCGAAGTGCCGCGCGGAGACGACGTCCGCCGGTACGCGCTGGTCGTAGAAGTCGAACAGCGCCTCGTCGTCGACCATGATGTCGCGCCGCCTGGCCCGCGCCTCCAGCTCCTCGACCTCGCCGAGCAGCTTGCGGTTCTCGCGCAGGAACGCGTGGTGGCTGTCCCAGTCGCCCTCGACCAGGGCGTGCCGGATGAACAGCTCCCGTGACAGCTCCGGGTCGATGCGCCCGTAGTTGACCTTGCGGCCGACGACGAGCGGCACGCCGTACAGCGTGACCTTCTCCAGCGCGATGACCGCGCCCTGGTTCTTCTCCCAGTGCGGCTCGGAGTAGTTGCGCTTGACGAGGTGCTGCGCGAGCGGCTCCACCCAGTCGGGCTCGATCTTGGCGTTGACCCGGGCCCACAGGCGCGAGGTCTCGACGAGCTCGGCCGACATCAGCCACTGCGGCTGCTTCCTGGCCAGCGCTGAGCCGGGGAAGATCGCGAAGCGCGCGTTGCGCGCGCCGACGTACTCCTGGATCGGCCGCCGCCCGTCCTGCCCGCGCTGCTTGTCCACGACGTCCTTGACGCCGATGTGCGACAGCAGCCCGACGAGGAGCGAGGAGTGGATCTGGTACGGCGCGGCCGGCGCGCTGTTCGGCTGGACCCCGAGTGTCTGCCGGATCTGGCTGTAGATGTCCTGCCACTCGCGTACCCGCAGGTAGTTGAGGAACTCGGACTTGCACAGGCGGCGGAAGGCGCTGGAGGACAGCTCCTTCTGCTTGTCCTTGAGGTAGTTCCAGAGGTTGAGATAGGTGAGGAAGTCGGACTCGGGGTCGGCGAAGCGCCGGTGCTTCTCGTCGGCGTGCTGCTGCTTGTCGGCGGGGCGCTCGCGCGGGTCCTGGATCGACAACGCGGCGGCGATGACCATGACCTCGCGCAGGCAGCCGTTCTTGTCGGCCTCCAGCACCATGCGCGCCAGGCGCGGGTCGACCGGCAGCCCGGCGAGCTTGCGGCCGACGCCGGTGAGCTTGCCCTGGGCGTCGAAGGCTCCGAGTTCGACCAGCAGGTTGACGCCGTCGCGTACCTGCCGCTTGTCCGGCGGCTCGACGAACGGGAACGCCTCGATGTCGCCCAGCCCGATCGAGGTCATCTGCAGGATGACGCTGGCGAGGTTGGTGCGCAGGATCTCCGGGTCGGTGAACTCGGGCCGGTTGAGGAAGTCCTCCTCCTCGTACAGCCGGACGCAGATGCCGTCGGAGGTACGCCCGGACCGCCCTTTGCGCTGGTTGGCGCTGGCCTGCGAGATGGCCTCGATGGGCAGGCGCTGCACCTTGGTGCGGTGGCTGTAGCGGGAGATGCGGGCGAAGCCCGG
The DNA here is from genome assembly GCF_044459065.1 of Nonomuraea sp. NPDC050394. NCBI lineage: Bacteria > Bacillati > Actinomycetota > Actinomycetes > Streptosporangiales > Streptosporangiaceae > Nonomuraea > Nonomuraea sp. NPDC050394. The sequence continues at coordinate 163,669 of NZ_JBITIO010000007.1, forward strand.
GTCCACGACGTACTTGATGCCGGGCACGGTCAGCGACGTCTCGGCCACGTTGGTGGCCAGCACGACGCGCCGCCCGGTGTGGCGCTGGAAGACGCGGTGCTGCTCGGCGGCGCTCAGCCGGGCGTACAGGGGGAGGATCTCGGTGTTGCGGAACTCGGCCTTGGACAGCGCGTCGGCGGCGTCGCGGATCTCCCGCTCGCCGCTGAGGAAGACCAGGATGTCGCCCGGTCCTTCCAGGACCAGTTCCTTGCAGGCGTCCACGATGCCCTGCGTCTGGTCGTCGTCCTCGTTGAGCGGCCGGTAGCGGACCTCGACGGGGTAGGTGCGGCCGGAGACCTCGACGATCGGGGCGTCGCCGAAATGGCGGGAGAAGCGCTCGGGGTCGATGGTGGCGCTGGTGATGATGATCTTGAGGTCGGGGCGCTGGGGCAACAGCTGTTTGAGGTAGCCGAGGATGAAGTCGATGTTGAGGCTGCGCTCGTGGGCCTCGTCGATGATCAGCGTGTCGTACTGCTCCAGCAGCCGGTCGTTCTGCAGCTCGGCCAGCAGGATGCCGTCGGTCATGAGCTTGACCAGGGTACGGTCACTGCCCTGGTCGGTGAAGCGGACCTTGTAGCCGACGGCCTGGCCGAGCTCGGTGCCGAGCTCCTCGGCGATGCGCTCGGCGACGGTGCGCGCGGCGATGCGGCGGGGCTGGGTGTGCCCGATGAGGCCGCGCACGCCCCGGCCGAGTTCGAGGCAGATCTTGGGGATCTGCGTGGTCTTTCCCGATCCGGTCTCCCCCGCGATGATCACGACCTGGTGGTCGCGGATGGCCGCGAGGATGTCGTCCTTGCGCTGGGAGACGGGCAGCTCTTGCGGATAGCTCACCACGGGTACGGCTTCGCGGCGGCGGGCCAGGCGCTGCTCGGCGCGTTCCACGTCCGCCAGGATCTCCGCGGTGATCTTGTCCCGTGCCTCGCGCGAGCGCACCCGGCGCACGCCGTCGAGCCTGCGCCGGAGCCGCCGCTGGTCGCGCGGCATGAGCTCGGACAGGCGGCTCTGGAGCTCGGTGAGTGGAGAAGACAACGACGAGGTTCCCATACTGCTTTCAGGATATTTGAGCCCCGCGTGCCGGGTGCCAACGGTCCATCGTGCCTGACCGCGCCGTGGATCGCATCCCAATATCGGCGGCGTCCGTGACCGGCCGCGGTGTGTCAGCACTCTCCCCAGAGTTCACCACGGTCGATCACGGACACTAGTGAGACTCCTGAGACGCCTGAAGGGTTGCATGATCCCGAAGGATTTCTGGCCATATGGACGCGCCTCCTGACCGATGACACGATCGAGGCGGAGGTGCCATGCGACGTCCAGCCCGCCGCATCCTGCGCGACGTGCGTGAGCGCAGGAACCTCGACGCCTACGTGATCGCGGTCGTGGCGATCGTCTTCGCCGTGCTGACGCTGGTCGGGGAGGCCGTGGCCGAGCAGTACCGGTGGGCGGCGATCCTGGCCGGGATGGGCGTGCTGCTCCACCGGATCACCGTGCCCGACCGCTCGCGCCTGCCGCTGGGCGACCGGGCCGACTTCGAGACGCATCCTCTACGCGACCGGCTCACGGACGCGAAGGAGGTGTGGCTGTTCGCCCCTTCCGGCATCAACCTGCTGTCCGAGGCCAACTGCGAGGTCATCCGGCGGACCGTGCTGAGCCGTTCCGACGGCGTCTTCCGCGTCGTGCTCCTGGACCCGGAGGAGCTGCACGCCGTCGACCTCGCCACCCGCCAGCTCGACGCCGGGCTGGAGTTCCCCTTGCAGAACCTGCCGGCGAGCATCGCGACCGCGCTCGACCGGCTGGCCGCGATGACGGACTGGCACGTGGCGGGCCGGGTGGAGTACGCCACTTTCTCCTACAATCCGGGATTCAGCATTCTCGCCGTCAATCCGGCGGGCGGCAACGGCAGTGTGATCGTGGAACTCCACGGCGCCGGCAACCGGGCCACCGACAACCGTATGCACCTGGAATTGACCCGGCGCGCGCATGGGTACTGGTACCACTACTGGATTGAGCAGTTCGAGAGGATTTGGGACTCTTCAAGAGTGCTTAGCCGACAACACGGTGAATAGCGACTGAGAAAGGGACACCACATGGCCGCAGGGGGTTCTATGGGCGAGTCCATGCTCGTCGATCTGACCCATATCCCGTTCGACCGCCTGGCAACGGTGCCGGATGAGGTCCTGCGCGAGTCTCTGGCCCGCCACATGGCGACCGACCCCGCCAGCCGGCGATGGAACAAGAGCGACAAGGCCTGCCCGCAGCCCGATCAACCTGGCCCGCGAGATCGGTGACCGGCGGCTACGCCCGGCATACGCTGTCGCCCGCCGACCTGGCCGGGCTGGGCGCGGGCGAGCTCCCGCCCGCGCTGGCCGACACGCTCAAGCGGGCGATCGCCAGCAGGAACATCGCCCTGCTCGAATCGGTCCGGCGGCTGTCCGGCTCGGCCGCCATCGACGACCTCTGGCGGCGCCTCGGCGCCCATCCGGGCCACGCGCTGGACGTCCTGATCTCGCCCCAGCTCGGCGCCTGGGCCGACGACGCCCTGCGCTACGGGAGCGGCGACACCGGCGTACTGCTGGCCGCCCTGGAGCGTGAGCAGGGGCCGGTCGCGCTCGACGGCCCGAGGCCGCTCAGGCTCCGGTTCGAGACCGGTGAGCCGCTGCGCGGGCACTTCGGCCTCGCCGTCGCCGACCGGCTCGGGCCGGTGGACTGGACGGAGTTGTGCCGCCAGGCGTACCGGCTGCTGCGCGCGCGGCACCCGCGCGTGGCCGCCGCGATGGCCGAGCTGGTCACCACCGTCGTTCCGGTCGTCCCGCCGGCCCCGCCCGAGACCTTCAGCGCCACCTCCGGCGCGGCCTTCGGCGCGGTGGCGCTCTCCGCTCCCGCCGACGCCGCGGAACTGGCCGCCACGTTCACCCACGAACTCCAGCACCAGGTGCTCGGGGCGGCCGAGGAGATCGTCGCGCTGACCGTGCCGGGACATCCGGGCCGGTTCGCGGTGCACTGGCGCGACGGCGAGCGCGACGCCGGCGCCACCCTGCAGGGCATCTTCGCGCACGTGGCCGTGGTGGAGTTCCACCGGGCCGAGTGGCTGGCCGGGCCACGGGCGGACCGGCCCGGCCACGCGGCGGCCTTCGCCCTGTGGCGGCTGGCGACCGGCCGGGCCATGGAGCAGCTCGGCCGGTCGGGGGCGCTGACGCCGGCGGGGGCCGCACTGGCCGGGCCGCTGGAGGCCCGCATCCGCGCCGCGCTGGCCGAACCGGTCCCCGCCCCGGCCGCCCGCGCGGCCGAGGCCGCCCTGGCCTGAACGCGCCACACCGCCCGAACACCGCGACCGGCCCGAACGCGAACCACCTGCGCACCGCGACCGGCCCGAACGCGCGAACCGCCCGAGCACCGCGAAGCGCCGGCGGGTTCAGCTCATCATCGGTTCCACGTCGAGGTTGATCCGGCCCTGCTGGGCGGCCAGGCGGGCCTCGGGGTGCTCGTTGGACAACGTCTCGGCGTAGGCCGCCAGGATCTCCTCGCGCAGCCGCGCGGCGCCCTCCTCGTCGCCGTCGGCCAGCCGGTCCACCGAGAGGTTGGCCCCGGTGGCCAGCGTGCAGGGGTGGAACCCGCCGCGTACCCGCCGGTGGCCCTCGTAGGCGGCCTCGCCCAGCTCACGAGCCTGGCGCACCGCGCCCATCATGGCCAGGTCGCTGGCGAGGTTGTGCATGACGACCAGCGTGCTGGTGTGGTCGTCGCCGAAGTGGCGGCGGAACCCCTCCAGGGCCTGCTCGTTCAGTTCGCGGGCGGCGCGCGGGTTGCCGCGTACCCGCATCACGACCGCGAGGTTGGCGCGGGCGGACAGCGTGTTGGGGTGGTCCTCGCCCGCCGCCTTCACCCAGCCCGCGACGGTCTGCTCGCCGAGCGCCTGGGCACCGGCCAGGTCGTCGATCAACCGGCGGTCGTTGATGACGTTCGTGGACACCAGCAGCGTCATCCTGTGGTCGGGTCCCTTGGACGCGATCTGCGTCGTGAGAGTCTCCTCGGCCTGGGCGGCGGCCTGCTGGTGGTAGCCCACGCGGCGCAGGGCGATCGCCAGGTCGAGCGCGGTGAACACGCGCAGCGCGTCCCAGGGCGCGTTCATGCGCACGAGCAGCTGGTCGACGTCCCTGATCATGTCCAGGCCCTGCTCGTAGTTGCCCATCCGGCGCAGGTCGCGGGCGACGGCGAAGCGGGAGGTCAGGGTCTGGTCCTCCTGGGGCCCGAACATGTTCTCGCGCATGGTCAGCGCGATCCGGTCGTGCTCCAGGGCCTCCTCGAAGCGGCCCAGGCAGCGCAGGCTGATCGCGATGTTGTTGCGCACCTGGAGCGTGAACTCGTGCTCGGGGCGGAAGACCCGCTCGTAGCGCGGCAGGAGATCGAGGTCATTGTCGAGCGCCTGCTGGTAGCGGCCCATCATGCACAGGTCGACGCCGTGGCTGAGGGCGCAGGCCAGGTAGGTCTGGTCGTCCTCGCCGAAGGTGCGCAGCCGTTCGAGAGTGTCGAGGTTGAGCGCGTAGGCGCGCTCCCAGTGGCCGCTCAGCCGGGTGGCCTTGCCGACCTCGATGGCCAGCGCGAGCGTGTGCCGGTCGTTCTCCCCGAAGCGGAGCTTCCATTCGTCCAGTGCCAGCTCACCGAACGAGAGGCTCTCGAAGAAGCCGCCGCGGCGGTGCAGGCGGCGCACCTGGTTGATGATCAGCTGCCGGACGGTGGCGTCGGCGCTCTCGACGGCGCCCGACGGCACGATGTGGCTGCGCGAGCGCTCGTAGAGGGGATCGCTCTCGTCGAGTCCGGGCGCGCCGGGATCGGATCCGGCCAGCAGCAGGTGTACGGCATGGCGGAACCGCTCGGCCTGCTCCGGGTCCTCGCGCATCAGGCGGCTCCGGGTCACGGCCTGGACCACGCGGTGCATCTGCACGGCGTTGAGCACGCCGTCGATCTTGGCCAGGGAGAAGCGGGCGAGCTGGCGCGCGGCCTGCCGGAGTTCGCCGACGTCCCCGAGCACCCGGCTGAGCTCGCCGGGCAGGTCACCGGCCTTGGCGGGCTGCGCCAGCAGTTCCTCGGCGATCGGCTCCGGCGCGAAGAACGCCATGACCTGGAAGAGCGTGTCGGCCTCCGGCGAGATGGCGTCGCGCGAGACGCCCCAGGTGGCGGCCACGGCGAGCGGGTAGGGGATGTCGACCTCCCGCGCCAGCAGCTCGTGCGCGTTGTCGCGCAGCTTGGTCAGGTACTCGGCGGCGGAGGTCCCGGTCTCGTTCATGTACGCGGCGGCGTGCTCGGCGGCCAGCGGAAGGTGCCCGAGTTCGGCGGCCAGCGTGGCGGCCTCGGCCCCGCGGCCGGCGAGGGCGGGCACCCGCTTGCTCAGGAACTCCACCGTCTCGTCGGGGGTGAACTCCCCCACCTCGATTCCCGCGACTCCCAGCGCCTTGCGCCAGTGGGAGTCGCGCGAGGTGATGATCACGTGTCCGCGCCCCCGCGGGATGTACTCCGAGATCATCCCGGCGTTGTTCGCGTTGTCGAAGATGATCAGCCAGTCGCCGTACGGCTCGCCCTTCTCCAGGGCCTCGATCACCAGCTGGGCCGAGTAGTCGCGCTCCTCGGCGCGGAAGCCGGGGGGCTGCATCCGGCGGCCGAGCGCGACCAGGCCGTTGACCACGGCGCTCTCCTGCTCCGACCTGATCCACCAGACGAGGTCGTAGTCGCCGCGGTGGCGGTGGGCGTACTCGGCCGCGATCTCGGTCTTGCCGACGCCGCCGAGGCCGAACAGGGCCTGGGGCGGCTGGTCGATCACGGCGGCGCTCTCCCGGGCCAGGCCGCGTCTCAGTTCCTCGATCTCGGCGATACGCCCGGTGAAGTTGGGGTTACGGAAAGGGATCTCCTTGCCCCACGCGGTGACGCGGGATCTCGCTCCACCCTCGGACGCCCCTAGTGTCACGCCGATCGCTCCCTGCTCATATTCAAACTGGGCCCATATTCAAACTGGAGATATGTCCCACGAATGGGGATTTGTACGCATTGAACGCCTCACCTTGTCAAGCTTCAATGGTAGGCGAGGACTTCTTGCTTCCAGACTGCCCGCCGCCGAGGAGATATGGCGTTTTTCCTGGCCGTTGACTCACGCCGTTCCATCCGGATTACTGAAGATTCCACCTGGACCAGAACGGCAGGGAACGTGCAGAGCACTAGAGGCTGGGAGAATCTGGTTAAGTCAATTAAGGAGAAAGAGTGTGTCCCTTTCTTGGGTGCGGGCGCGAGCCAGGGCCTGCCCACGGGCGCGGCACTGGCCAAGGACTGGGCCGAACGAGTTCGCTATCCGTACCATGACACCGACAACCTGTCCAGCGTCATGCAGTATGCAGTTGTGATGGCGTTCAATCACGATGCAAACCAACTCAAACGGGCACTCCACCGGACAGTTTTCTCGCAAGTCGCGTTAACTACCGATCAGCTTGATATCCACCACATCTTGGCACGTTGCGATCTTCCTCTCTATCTGACGACGAACTACGACGATTTCATGGTGGAGGCGCTGCAACGAGCTGGTAAAAGACCGACCTGGAATGTGAGTCCGTGGTATTCCTCCGGGATGGACGATGACGACGACCGGCGGCCTCCCCTGCCCGCCGACGATCCCACGGCCGAGCGTCCTCTCGTCTTCCACCTGCACGGCCACCACTCGATCCCGCATTCGATGGTGCTGACCGAGGACGACTACATCGACTTCCACGTCCGTCACGCCCGCGACGGGCGGGACAAGAGCCTGACCCCGGAGGGCGACCGGGCGGCCATCGTGCCGTCCTACGTCCGCACCCGGTTACGCCGCGCGCCCCTGCTCTTCCTCGGCTACAGCCTGCGCGACTCGACCTTCTGGACGCTCTTCAAGTCGCTCATGATCGCCATGCCCGACGGCCAGCGCAGCAGCCACGTGTGCCTCCAGCTCGATCCGCGGGTGAAACGAAGGGCCGCGGTGCGCGAATACCTAGACAAGCGGCTGGGCCGGCAGCAGATCGAGATCTTCTGGATGTCACTGGAGGACTTCACCGCCATGCTCGACTCGCGGCTGAGAGGGACGTGATGAACGACTCCCCCTATGTCGGTCCACGCCCGTTCCTGCGCTCCGAGGCGAGCCTCTTCTTCGGCCGCCGGGTCCAGGCCCGCAACCTCTCCCTCGACTGGCTGGCCGACCGCGTCACCGTGCTGCACGGGCCGCCCGCGGTGGGCAAGACCTCACTGCTGCAGGCGGGCATCCTTCCGCTCCTGGAGCAGGAGCCGAACGTCGTCACGCTGCGTCCGAGCCGCCTCGCCCCGCCCGCGCCACCGCGTGCCGTCGCCGCCGGGCACAACGCCTTCGTCTACTCGGTGCTCAGCGACTGGGGCGCGCCGGCCACGCCCGGCACCACCGTCGCGGAGTTCCTGGCCGGGCGGGTCACCCGGATGCCGCCGAGCGGGCGGTTGCTGGCCGCCATCGACCAGTTCGAGGAGGTCTACAGCGCCTTCCCGACCCGGGTGGCCGAACGCGAGGGCCTGCTGCGCCAGCTCGCCGGGGCGCTGGCCGAGATCCCCTCCCTCAACCTTCTGCTGGTCGTGCGCGACGACCATCTCGCCTCGGTCAAGGCCGGCGAGGCCCTGCTCGGGGTGCCCATGAACTACCGGCGGCTCGACGGGCTCGACGAGCGGGCCGCGGCGGAGGCCGTACAGGGACCAAGGCGTGGGACCGGCAGGGAGCTGCCCGACGAGGAGACGCGCGCGCTCGTCGACCGGCTGCGCACCAGCACCCACACCGACCTCCTGGGCAACGCCGCGAGCGTGGTCCATCCGCTGGTCGAGCCGCTGCACCTGCAGATCGTCTGCGCAGAGAGCTGGGCCGACCCCGGCCTGACCGGCATCCCCGGCGTCGCCCAGGCGCTGAGCGCCTTCTACCGGCGGGCCACCGAGGAGGCGGGCCTGGAGACCGGCGTCCCCGTGGCGGAGGTGCGCGCGTGGATGGAGTCGGCGTTCATCACCGAGTACGGCACCCGCGACACCAAGCTCCGCGGACTGACCAGAACCGCCGACATGCGCAACGAGCTCGCCGACGCCCTGGTCGCCCGGCACCTGCTGACCGCGACGACGCGCCTGCGCGGCACGTGGTACCAGCTCGGGCAGGACCAGATGATCGAGGTCGTGCGGCGGGCCGGCGACGACGGCTTCGCCGGGGCGGGGCCGGCCCGGACACCCGCCGACGCCGGTGTCTTCACCGAGGCCGCCGAGGCGGCCTTCGGGGAGGGCAACTTCACCGGCGCCCGCCGTCTGGCCTCCGTCGCCGCCAGCCGCTACCAGCTGGAGGGCGACACCCGCAGGCAGGCACAGGCCATGGCGCTGCACGGCGAGATCGCGCTGGTCGAGGGCGACCTGACCGCGGCCAGGGAGAGCTTCAGGAGCGCGCTCAACGGCTTCGAGTCGCTGGCCGACCGGGTCTCCACGGCGCGGTCGCTGTCGGCGCTGGCCAACGTCGTGGCCACCAGCGGCGACCATCGGGCGGCGGCGGACCTCTACCGGCAGGCAGTGGAGATCAACCGCACCGACGTCGAGGCCAGGACCGGCCTCGGCTTCGCGCTGTGGCGGCTGGGCTCGCCGGCGGACGCGGAGGCGGAGTTCGCGCAGGCGATCACGGCGCGCCCCGGCGCCGAGCCGGCCGCGACCGCCCGCGCGCTGTCCGGCCGCGGTCAGGTCCGCGTCGATCTGCGCCTGTACGCCAGAGCGCTCGACGACCTCGACCGCGCGCTCGCGCTCGGCCTGAGCCCGGAGGACGAGGCGGACGCCCACTCGGCGCGGGCGCTGGCCCTCGCGGGTCTCGGACGGCACGAGGACGCGGCGGCCGCCATGGAGACGGCCCTGCTGCTGGCGCCGGGCCATCCGCTCACGCGGGAGCGTGCGGCCCGCCTGCGCAGGTGAGGGCGGCGCCGATGATGCCCGCCTCGTTCTGCAGCGCGGCGGGCACGATCGGGGTGTCGATCTTCACGTGCGGCAGGAACCTGTCGGCCTTCTTGCTGACGCCGCCGCCGATGATGAACAACGAGGGCGAGAACAACATCTCCACGTGCTTCAGATAGGTCTCGACGCGTTCCGCCCAGTCCTTCCAGCCGAGGTCGTGCTCCTCGCGGGCGCGGTCGGACGCGCGGTGCTCGGCGTCCTTGCCGTGCAGTTCGAGGTGGCCCAGTTCGGTGTTGGGCACGAGCGTGCCGTCGATGAACAGGGCACTGCCGATCCCCGTGCCGAACGTCAGCATCAGGACGGTCCCCTTCCGTCCCCTGCCCTCTCCGAAGGCGAGTTCCGCCAGGCCGGCGGCGTCGGCGTCGTTGATCACCCGGGCGCCGTCGAACAACTCCGAGGCGTTGACGCCGACCCACGAGTGGTGGACGTTCGCGGCGGTCTTGACCACGCCGTCCATCACCACGCCGGGGAAGGTCACGCCGACCGGACCGGTCCAGGCGAAGTGCCCGACGATCTCGGCCACGGTCTCGGCCACGGCGGCGGGCTTGGCGGGCTGCGGCGTGGGGATGCGCAGGCGCTCCTTCGTGAGCCGCCCGGCGGTGACGTCCACCGGTGCGCCTTTGATCCCCGAGCCACCGATATCAATGCCCAAAACTTCCATGTCTGTCCCATTCCCGGTCATAGCGAGCGATGAACCAGTCTCCCGCCACCCGCGTATCTCGCGTCACAAGCGCATATCAAGGAGGCACGGATGCGGCACCCCCATAGACGCGGCATCATCACGCTCGGTGCTGTCGCGGTCGTGCTGGGAGCTACCCTCACCACCCCGGCGCAATCCACCACCCCCCGCAACCGCTTCGACGTCGTCAACCTCGTCTCCGACGTCCGTGGCAAGGCCGCCGTCACCGATCCCAAGGTCGTCAACCCCTGGGGCCTGGCCATGGGCAAGACCCTGTGGGTGTCCAACACCGGGACCGGCACCGCCACCGTCTACTCGGGCAACGGCACCAAGGAGAAGACCGAGGTCACCGTCCCCGGCGGCGCGCCCACCGGCCAGGTCGTCAACACCGGCGAGGGCTTCACCGTCAAGGGCAAGCCCGCCACGTTCATCTTCGCCAGCCCGAGCGGCGCCATCACCGGCTGGAACGCCGAGGCCGACCCCGCCAACGCGATCATCGCGGCGTTCACCCGGGGCGCCGACTACAAGGGCCTGGCCATGCTCGACGGCGACGACGGCTCGTTCCTGCTGGCCGCCGACTTCGCCGGTGGCCGTATCCACGCCTTCAACGAGGACTTCGAGCGGGTACGGCTCGGCCGCTCGCAGTTCCGCGACCGGGCCCTGCCCCGGAACTACCACCCGTTCAACGTGGCGGTCGCCAACGGCTCGGTGTGGGTCGCCTCGGTGCTGCGCGACCCCCAGACCGGCAAGGCGGTCCCCGGGCGCGGCAAGGGCTTCCTGAGCCGGTTCAGCCCCGACGGCAGGCTCACCGGCCGCATCGGGCGCGGCCCGCTCAACGCCCCGTGGGCGATCACCACGGCCCCGCGCGGCTTCGGCGCCCTCGCCGGATCGCTGCTGGTCGGCAACTTCGGCGACGGCACCGTCCACGCCTTCAGGAGCGGCCGCCACCTCGGCGCGCTGCGCGGCGCGAACGGCCGGCCGGTCGTCCTGCCCGGCCTGTGGGACCTGGAGCCCGGCACCGCGGCCACGGGCGGCACGAACGCCGTGTGGTTCGCGGCGGGCATCGACGGCGCCAAGCACGGCCTGATCGGACTTCTCCGGCCGGCGGGCTCTCGCCCCGCCACACCCGCGCCCGCCGGCGATCCCACCCCGAAGCCGACGAAGACGACGGGAGGTGGTTACTAGGCCCTACTTCAGCCCGGCGCGGGCGGCGCGGCCCGCGCCGCGGCGGTGATCTCCTCTGGTATGGAGTTCTGCACGCGCCGCACACCCCGCCCGGCCGGCCCCGGCCGCGGCGGGGTTCGCGCCTCCCCCTGGACTTCCGCGCGGACGGAGTGTCTAGAGTCGCGGCATGAGTGATGAAGCCTTCAGTACGTGGCTGCGCGCCCAGTGCGCCGGGGAATGGGAGGCGGTGGCCGGGCACCCGTTCGCCGCCGCCATCACGAACGGCACCGCTGACATGCGGCACTACCTGGAGCAGGACTTCCTGTTCGTCGACTCCTTCACCGCCCTGCTCGGGGCGGCCGTCGCGAGCGCGGACACGTTCGCGGCCCGCGTGCCGTACGGGAAGTTCCTGGGACAGGTCGCCACCACGGAGGAGAAGACGTATTTCCACCGGGCGCTGGCGGAGCTGAACGGCAGCACGGACGCGGCGCCGGAGCCGGTCACGGCCGAGTTCCGCGCGCTGATGGACGAGGTCAGGACCGCGCAGGACTACCCGCTGATCGTGGCGGTGCTGTGCGTGGCGGAGTGGAGCTATCTCGACTGGGCGGCGCGGGCGAAGGAGCCGTTGCCGGAGGGGTTCGTGCACCGGGAGTGGATCGAGCTGCACGAAGGAGCGGACTTCCGCGCCTGGGTGGGGTTCCTGCGCGGGGAGCTCGACCGGCTCGGTCCCGAGCTCGGTGAGGGGCGCAGGGACGAGGTGCTCGCGGTCTTCCGGCGGGCCGTCTCCCTGGAACGGCGCTTCTTCGACATGGCTAGCGCGTGAGCGGCGCCAGGTCCGCGATGCCCCGGTAGTGGATGCCGGTCATGCCGATCGCCCGGGCGCCCTCGACGTTCTCCAGCCGGTCGTCGATGAACAGGCAGCGCTCGGGCGCCACCCCGGCCTGTTCGGCGGCGATCTCGTAGATGCGCCGGCCGGGCTTGGCGTGGCCGACCTTGGCGCTGCTGACCACGGCGTCGGCGAAGTAGGTGAGGCCGAGCCGGTCGAGGTGGGCGTCGAGGCTGTCCATGGCGTTGGTGACGATGATCAGCGGCATCCGCTCCTGGACCTTGGCCAGCACCGCCCTGACCTCCTCGTCGACCCAGAACGGCACCTCGGCGAACTCCTCCACGGCCTGCCTGGCCCTCTCGTGACCGCCCAGCTCGGCCGCGACCGCCTCGACCCACTGCCGCTCGGTGATCTGGCCCAGCGTGGCGGGCAGGATGAGGTCGGACCGGAACGCGGTCGTGATCAGGGGCAGGCCGTAGCGGGCCTCGATGTCGGCCTGGGCGGCGTCGTCGAAGATCCGGAGGACTCCATCGAGGTCGCTCAGTACCGCGTCAAAGGTCGTCACAACCAACCATTGTGCCGTGCCAGCTGGGCCGCTTCGATCCGGTTCCTGGTGTGGGTCTTGCCGATGGCCGAGGACAGGTGGTTGCGTACCGTGCTCTCCGACAGGTGCAGCCGGGCGGCCACGTCGGCGATGGTGGCGCCGTCGAGCGCGGCGGCCAGCACGTCGCGCTCGCGGTCGGTGAGCGGGCTCGGCCCGGCGTGCAGGGCGGCGGCGGCCAGCGCCGGGTCGACGATCCGCTCCCCCGCCACCGCCCGCCTGATCGCCGCGGCCAGTTCTTCCACCGGGCCGTCCTTGACCAGGAAGCCGGCGGCGCCCGCCTCCATCGCCCTGCGCAGGTACCCGGGCCGGGCGAAGGTGGTCAGGACCAGCACCGCGCAGCCGGGCAGTGCCGCCCGCAGCTCCGGCAGGACCTCCAGCCCGCTGCGGCCGGGCAGCTCGATGTCCAGCAGCGCCACGTCCGGCGCGTGCTCCAGGGCCGCCGCGACGATCTCCGGGCCCGTCGGCACCTGGGCCACGATCTCCAGGTCGTCCTCCAGGCCGAGCAGGAGCGCCAGGGCGTCGCGCATCATGCCCTGGTCCTCGGCGATCAGCACGCGCACGGTCATGGGTCCACGCTAGTTCCAGAAAGCCAGCCGGTGTTCGGCGGCGTAGTCGATGGGGCGGATCCTGCCCGGCTCCAGCGACAGGGTGCCGCCCTTGAGCTTGGGCCAGGCGGGCAGTCCCGCGCCGTTCGGGTCGCCGGTGCGGGCGAAGTTCGTCCAGTAGGCGAGCATCTGGCCGGAGAGCTTCTTCTGGGCCGGGCTCAGCTTCGCGCCCTTCTCGGGGAAGAGGTACGGCAGGTCGCCCGCGTGATAGGCGCCCAGGTCGAAATCGGCTTTGATGGGCAGGAACATCGGGGCGTCCCGGTCGGCGAACTCGAAGCCGTAGACAGGGGTCCGCCTGGCCAGCAGGGTGTTCTGGGCGTGGGTGCCGCGGGCCCACACGCGGTCGGTCATGACGGCGGCCCAGGCCACGGCGGGCTTGCCGTACCTCTTGAGCGGGTATTCCTTGGCGACCTCGGCCGTGTGCTCGCCGAACGTCTCCTTCAGCGCCTCCGGGTAGGCGATCTTGCCGCGCATGGCGGCGAAGATGCGGTGCTCGTCCTTGGTGGCACCGGCCAGCACGGGTACGCGGTGGAAGCGGCCCTTCTCGATGGCCTTGGAGGGGATCTCGGGCAGGACGGCGTTGCCGTAGGCATAGGACTGGAAGACGTTCATGATCTGGGGGACGGCGAGGATCTTCTTGACCGGCAACCCCTTGAGGCAGGCCAGGTCGGCGCAGCCGAGCTGCTTGGCGTAGATCTGGCCGACCGCCTCGATCTGGGCCGCCGGGCGCCAGGCGTAGGACGGCTGGGCCTCCAGGCCGGGGATCATGCTGCCCGCCGGCATGTCCATCATGGTCTCGCCGCTCTGCATGGCGGCCCGCTGGAACAGGCCCTTGGCGCCCGGCGAGGTGAGATGGCCGCCGATGGCCAGCGCGCCGAACGAGATGCCGAACACCGTGACGTTGCCGGGGTCGCCGCCGAAGGCCGCCGCGTTGCGGCGTACCCAGCGCAGCGCCTCCTGCTGGTCCTGCAGGCCGTAGGTGCCGCTGTCGCGCAGGCCCGGGTAGCCGAACCCGCTGAACACCCCGAGCCGGTAGTTGATCGTGACCACGACCGCGTCCCCGGCGGCGGCGATCGCCCTGGCGTTGGAATAGTGCCCGGCGCCGAGCGCGCCGTCGCCGTGGATCCACACCATGACCGGCCGCTTGGCGCCCTTCCCGGCCGGGGTGGTGACGTTCAGGAACAGGCAGTCCTCGTTCTCGCTGGTGATCTTGGCGTAGTCGGACCCGACCTGCGGGCACGGGCTGCCCGGTTTGGTGGCGTCCTGGACGCCCTTCCAGGCCGCGGTGGGTCTCGGGGAGTCCCAGCGGGGCGCGGTGGCGTAGCGGATGCCCTCGAACAGGCGGTGCCGCCCGTCCTCCCTCCCGCGTACCGCGCCCTTGTCGGTGGTGACGACCGTGCCGGTCGAGGCCGGGTCGGTGGTGACGACCGTGCCGGTCGAGGCCGGGTCGGTGGTGACGACCGTGCCGGTCGAGACCGGGTCGGTGGCGGCCGCCGTGCGCGCGTCGGCGCATCCGGTCAGCAGTACGGCTGCCGCGAGCAGAATCTTCATGTACCCAACGGTGCCGATCTCCGCCCCTGCGCCGGAAGGAACGTCGATCCAGGATCGCCCAGGACAAATGTCCTGCCGCTCGAAGCGATGTCGGCGTTCGGCACTACCATCTCCGTCGATGGGCGTGAATGATCTGCGGCTGCCACAGGAGCTGCGCCAGCTGTTCACCGACGGCGGCATGGGGCGCACCCTGGCCGTCGGCATGCCCGCGGGCGAGCTGGTCTGGCCCGATCCGGGGTTCGCGCAGAAGGCGGCCAGGCCGGCGTTCTGGATGAGCGAGGAGCCCGTCGGCGGCGCGCTGTGGTCGGCCTTCCGCGCCGAGCACGCCCGCAGCGGGTTATGGCCGGTTCTGCTCGACGAGTCGGCCCAGGCGTGGGCGGCCGGCCAGGTGGTGCCCGACGACGCCGGCCAGATCGAGCACTTCACCGCCGAGGGCTTCATGGCCGAGGTCTGGCAGGAGTGGGTGGCGCAGATGCCGGCCGAGGCGCTGAGCGAGCTGGAGCCCTTCGGGGCGCTCTGCCCGGGGCTGGCGCCGCCCGGCGTGCTGGTGGCCGAGCCCGGCGCGGTCGCCGACTGGCACGCGGGCCGGCTGGCGGTGCGCGGCATGCCGATGGGCCTGGCCGCGGTCGACCGGGGCGCCGACGCGCTGGCCGTCATGGGCTGGCAGGGCGCGCTGCACCACAACGAGTGGATGGTCCCGCTGGCCGCCGTGATCCGCAGCTGGGAGGACCGCTTCGGCGCCCGCGTGGTGAGCTTGGGCTTCAACACCCTCGAACTCAGCGTGGCCGCGCCGCCCGGGGACGTCGAGCATGCCCTGCACGTGGCGGCCGAGCACTGGACGTTCTGCCCGGACAACGTGGTGCAGGGGGCCGGCGACCTGATCGGCTACGCGGAGCAGCTGGTCGGCGGCCATGCCTGGTCGTTCTGGTGGGACTGACCCCAGGGGCCTCTCCTCCTTCGTGCTTCCCGGCCTCGGGGGGTACGGCGGCGCCGTACCCCCGGGCCGTTGTTCAGTGCAGGACGGCCAGCGCTCCGTAGTTGCCCGAGGACTCCGGTGGAATGGGGCCGCAATGGTCGTCAGGACGCCATTGCGAGACCCACGCCAGGCCGGGGTCGACCAGGTCGAGGCCGTCCAGGACGGCTGCCAGGCGTTCGCGGTCGCGGGTCGCGTAGCCGGGCAGGGTCATGGCGATCAGGTCGTAGACGGCGGGCAACAACTCGGCGGGGATGCCGTCAAGGGTGGCCTGGAGGAGCCCCAGATGGCTGCCGGGTAGCCCGGCCTGTCCGAGGCGTTTGAGCACATATCTGAACTCCTCGTCGTCCAGGATGCTGTGTCCTGAGACGATCAGGATGCCCACCGGCCGATCCCAGTCGATGAACGTGTTCACGATCCGGTCGCCGAGCAACGCGTCGATCTCCCGGGCCTCTCCTTCGACGACGCGCACCAGGTCGGTGATCGGTTCGATAGTCGCGTGCGCGTTGGCCAGGATCATCGGGTCGGATTCGGCGTAGACCACGCGAGCGCTGGGGGTGAGCGGATGCGCCCGGGCGACGTCGTGGAGGAGGCGTCCGGCCGGCAGGCCGCCGGGGACCCCACTGCCGATCACCAGGTGCTGGTCGGTTCCCACCGACGACAGATAACGGATGACTCGGGCCAGGAAGGCGTGGACTTCCCTGGCGGCGGTCGCGCTCACGGCTGCGGCGCTGTCGTAGCGGCGGACGGCGTCCCGGTCGGCGAAGAAGTTGTTCTTCCCTCCGGCTGCCGCGTCTAGGACTCGGGTCGGCGTGGCTTTCTCTGTTACGAGATTGGCCAGGTTTCGGATGGCGCGTTGACGCATTGAGTGTGGGCCCTTTCCCCTCGCCACAAACAATCACGGGAAAGTTGGCACCTGACCCCACGCGGTGACCGAAGTCAATAATGATCCATAATCGCCGTGGTCTGGCAATAGCTATTTCGGGAAATACTTCTTTTTTATTTGGGCGCCCGGAGGGGCCTCGGAAAACCCCTGGTGGAAGCCCTCCCGGCGCGGGCCGCGCCCATACCGGACAGGCCTGTTTACGCGGGCCCCGCACCGGACAAGCCCGGCGGCCCCCTCCGGCGCCCCGGCGGACCCCCTGCCCGAAACCCGGTGCGCCGATGCACACAGCGTGATCAGGGACCGAGGCGCCGGCGGTGGGCGTAGAGCAGGTCGAGCGTCTCGTCGCGGGTCGTGGTGATCACCGAGAGCTTGGCGAACGCCTGGTGGTAGACCTCGATCGAGGTCGTGTCGGTGACCAGCTCGTCGGACTCGATCCAGTGGGCGCAGGCCAGATCCGGCTCGTACGGCTCGGCGAACCGCCACAACGTGAACGGCCCGGTCCGCGGCAGGTACGCCGGGTCGGTGATCGGCGCGATGTGGATCGACACGTTGGGCCGCTTGGCGTGCTGGATCAGCGCGTCGAGCTGCGCCGCCTGGATGTCCTCCCCGGCGATCGAGCGCATGAGGGCGCTCTCGTCGACCACGGCCCAGAAGACGGGCCCGTCGGGCCTGGTCAGCAGGGCCTGGCGGGTCAGCAGCACCTGGACGGCGTCGTCGACGGAGGTCAGGCCGGGCGTGGCCAGCCCGGCCACCTGGATGGCGGCCCTGGCGTAGAGCTCGGTCTGCAGCAGGGGCGGGACGATCTGGGTCTGGTAGGTCCTGATGACCGAGGCCCGCTCCTCCAGCGCGTAGGCGGTGGCCGCGAGCGGCGAGACGGTGCTGGCGTCGTACCAGGACGGCTCGCGTTCGCCTCTGGCCAGCGTCATCAGGTGCTCGCGCAGGTGCGGGGCGGCCACGCCGTACAGGGAGAGCATGCGGGCGACGGTCGCGGGCGCGGGCGCGAGCTTGCCCTCCTCGATCGCGGCGACGGCGGCCACGCCGCGGCCGAGCGCGAACTCCACGTCGGCCGGCGACATGCGGGCGGCCACCCGCAGGCCGCGCAGGCGGTCGGCGAGCGCGGTCACGGCGATGTCGCTGAGCCGGGCGGCGTCGGGCAGGTCGTTGGTCGCGGTCCTGGCGGGCAGGCCCTCGGCGCGGCGGGCGATGTCGACGACGTCGCGCAGCAGGTCGAGCGAGCCCTCGGACAGGCCCGAGGCGGAGGCGCCGATCGCGGCGGCGCGCAGCTGCAGGTCCTGCATGGCCCCGGACTCCAGATAGTCCTCACCGAGGAGCCACCCGACACTCACCTGAAGGTAACTGGCCAGGGCCTGGAGCACCTGCAGCGTCGGGTTGGTCTGCTTGCCCGTGCGCAGCTGGCTGACGTAGGCCCGGGTGATCGGGATGCCGGCGGTCGTCAGGGCGGCGGCCACCTGAGCACCCGTATATCCGCGCTTGCTCAGCGCGTGATCGAGTCGCTCAGCGAAATTTGCCACCAAACCTCCCGTCGGGAGCGGACTGACCACAGCGTAAAGGAAGGCCCCCTGACCTGCGCAATCTTCCCATGACGAAAGTGACAGTTGACACGCTAGAACACATCTGAGCACTATCAAAACCGTATCTGATAACTGCCACTTAACAACGAGAGGTGGCCGGGTCGTGATCCAGGGCAGCTCGTGGTTCGTCAGAGACCAGACCGGACAGGGCGCGCAGGCCCTCGCCATCCAGCAGATCTGCGTTCGGATAGCCGGTCCTGAAGCCCGGATACGCACCGCCGACCTGCCCTTGGGCGGCGTCCAGGTGTGGGCGGAGCCTGATTCGTGCGCTCATGACCGGCTCTGGGCCGTCCACCACCGGATGGCCCGCGAGATCGGCCTGGCCGGATGGCATACCGAGGTCGGCTCCGACCGGCTGCTCGTGCTCGGCTGGAGCGCGCCCGCCCTCGACCACCGCGCCCGCGTGCTGCGCAACGCGCTCGAACACCGGCTCAACGACCACGAAAGGACCGCCTCTCTGGCGCTCAGGACCGCCGCCCGGCTGCTGTGCCACCCGGGCGCCGACCCGGCCGACATCGCCGCGCAGACCTTGGACCGCGTGGCGCGGGACCTGCGCTGGCCGGCCAGGCTCGCCGTACTCGGAGAGCTGGAACGCACCTCCACCGTCGAGCCGCTCAGGATCAGGCTCGCCCAGGTGACCGGCCTCGAGGAACGCGTGCGCCGGCGCTGCGCCGAACACCTGGACATCGCCTTACGCGCCATCCGCACCCTCGCGGGACTCACCGCCCCGCCACCGGAACCGCAACCCGAGACCCGCCTGGTGGGCACCGCGGAGCGCCTGGTCGCTGCGACCGTTCCCAATCGGAGTCCCCAATGACGCTCACGCCCATCCGTGAGCACGTCACGCTCCCGCCGGCGGCCAAGAAGGCCGCCGGGAAGAAGCCCAAGAAGCGGCGGCGCCCGCACCGCCACCGCGCCCGCCGTGGTTACGTCCTGCTGCGCCTGGTCGCCGCCGGGGCGGTCGTGGCGATCATGGCGGACAGCACGGCGACGACGCTGGCCGTACCGCTGCTGAGCGCCGACCCCATGACGGCGGGGCTGCCCCTCGCCGAGATCACATGGGTGAGCACGGGGAATTTCGCGGCGGTCGCCGCGCTGCTGGCGACGGCGGGCCGCTTCGCCGACCTGCTCGGCCGGCGCAGCGTTCTCGCGCTCGGCCTCCTGATCTACGGCCTCGGCGCCACCGCGGTGATCCTGGCGCCCGCCTGGCACATTCTGCTCGCCGGGCGGCTCGCAGAGGGCCTGGGCGCCGCGATGATGTTCCCCGCGTCGCTGGGGCTGCTGCTCGGCGAGCTCCCTCCCGCGCGCCGTGCCGGGGCGGTCGCGCTGTGGGGCGCGTCCTCCGGGATCGGCGCGCTCGCCCTGCAGGGCGGGGGTGGCTGGCTCATGGAGGCGTACGGCTGGCGCGGCCTGTACCTGCCCGGGGCGATCCTGGCGGGCCTGCTGCTGTGCCTCACCATCCGCCTGCCACGTTCCCGCGGCAGCAATCGCCGCATCCCGGACATCCTCGGCGCCTTCGCCCTCGTCGGCGCCATCGCCAGCGCGGTGATCGCCGTCTCCCGCGGCGACGTGTGGGGCTGGACCTCCGACCGGACACTGATCTGCGCCGGAGCGGCGGTGGTGCTGCTCGGCGCGGCACTGGCCACCTCGTGGCGGCACCCCGCCGGGGCGATCGACATGGGGTTGTGGCGGCGGCCCGGGTTCCTGTGGGGCGGCAGCGCGTCGTTCCTCTACGGCGCGCTGTCGTTCATCGTGCTCGCGACAGGTCCGCTCTACCTGCGCGAAAGCGGGTTCGACACGATACAGATCGGCTGGTGGCTGACGCCGATCTCGATCGCGATGATCGTGGCCAGCCCGATGGCCACGCTGGCCAGCCGCCGGCTCAGCCTCAACGGCGTCATCTACCTGGGCGCGCTGATCCTCGGCGGCGGCTGCGCGCTGCTGCTGGCCCAGCCGTCGCCCACGATGTGGAGCCTGCTGGGCGCGGTCCTGCTCGGCAGCGGCTTCGGCCTGCTGTCGACTGGAACGTTCACAGCGGGCACGATCGCCGCCGAACCGACCCAGTACGCGGCGGCGGTCGGCGCGATCAACACGGCCAGGATGCTCGGCGGCGCCATCGGCGTGGCCGCCGCCTCCGTGCTGATCGAGCACCCGTTCCTGAGCGGGCCCGCCCCGGGGTTCGCCTCCGTCTTCACCACCTGCCTCGGGATCACGGCGATCATCGGGACGGCCGCGCTGGTGCGGGTCGCCCGCGGGGCCGGCCGGACTTCCATGCCCGGAGTGCTCGCCCTCGAAGAGGAAGTGGCGATGCTGCGCCACCTGCTCGCCGAGCTGCGCGCCAGCTTCATCCAGGTCCGTGCCGAGGCCGAGGAGGAGCTGGCCAGGTTCGGCATCCACGATCCGTCCGGAGTCCGGGTTGGCTGGCCACCTGGCGTACCCGGGCAGCGGCAACCCTCTGACCAGCGCTGAACCCCCCGTAGGAGCACTTCATGCACGACGACGACGAACCCCGCCGGCCGTACCAGCACCCCTACCAGAACCCCGACGAGACGCCCACCGACGGCATGCCCGCGCTGTCGGCGGCGACCGCGCGCACCGTCCACCGGCTGCGCCACATCCGACAGGTGTCCGACCTGGCCATCAACGTGATCGACCAGGCTCTGGAGCGCGCGTCGTGAGCGCCCGCCGCAAGCTCACCGTCACGGTGGAGCCGGGTTTCACCGGCGAGCAGCAGGACGAGCTGGCCGCGCGGATCGGCGGCGCGGCCCGCGAGGTGCTCGGCCGCGGCGCCCGGGTCGAAGTGGACGCCGAGCCCCCGATGGACGCCCGTGCCCGTCGCGAGGCGGCGATCCGCGCCGCGTCGTGGTCGGGCTGCTGATGACCGCCCCGACGCTGTTACCCCGGACCGCTCCGGTGCCCTCCTGGGGCAGCACGGTGCTCGTCATGGCACTGCGCGACCGGGCGGCCGTGGTCTGCGACGCGGAGCTGCGCCGCCTGTCCGCCCGCGTCCCGGAACTGGACGCCCGTGCCCGCGACGAGGTGGGCCGGACCGTCCAGCGGGTGGTGGACGCCTTCTTCGGCGGCGACCTCGGCCGGCGCGTGGCCCATGACGCGGGCCTGGCGGAGGCGCTGCGCGTGCTCTTCTCACTCGACCCCCCGGGAGGCAGATCGTGACCAGAGTGGGTGTCGTGGTTCCGCCCGCCAATCCGGCGGTGGAGCCGGAGTTCGCGCGCCTGCTGGGCGCGCGGGCGGACCTGCACGTCACCCGCTTCCCCGTACGGCCCGGCCTGCAACTGGCCGAACGCCTGGACGCCTACAACGAGGCGCTGCCCGCCATGATCCGCTCGTTCGGCGGCCTGCCGCTTGACGCCCTGGTCATGGCCTGCAGCGGCTCGCGCTACCTGCTCGGCCCCGAGCTCGACCGGCGCCGCTGCGAAGAGCTCAGCGCCGAGTTCGGCCTGCCGGTCGCCTCGGCCACCGAGGCCACCCGGCGGGCGCTGGAACACCTGGGCACGCGGGAGATCACGCTGGTCTCGCCGTACCAGCCGTGGCTGACCGACCATGCCGACCGGTTCTGGTCGGCGGCCGGGGTGCGGGTGTCCAGGGTGATCCCGGTCAAGGCGGGCGAGCGCTTCGCGCCGTACGAGGTGACCACGGAAGAGCTCGTCGGCCAGATCGAGCAGGCCAGGGCGGCGCCCGACGCGGTACTGCTGCTGACCGGCACCGGCATGCCCACGCTCCGCGCGATCGGCAAGCTGGCCGAGGGCAACGAACGGGTCGTGCTGACCTCCAACCTGTGCGGCGCGTGGTGGGCGCTGACCAGCGCGGGCCAGCAGGTCATGCTCGGCCGCAGGAAACACCGTGACGGCGAGCGGGTGCCGACGTGAGCGCCGTGATCGTGGCCGGAGCCGGCCCGGTCGGGCTGGCCGCGGCGCTCACCCTGGCGAGGGCGGAGGTGCCGGTGCTCGTGCTGGAACGCGAACCGGCGCTCGGCACCCGTTCGCGCGCCTCCACCATCCATCCGGCCACGCTCGACCTGCTGGACGAGCTCGGTGTCGCGGCCGGTCTCGTCGCGCGCGGCGTGGTCGTGGACCGGGTGCAGTGGCGCGACCTTTCCGGCGCGGTGCTGGCGGAGATGCGGATGGCGGGCCTGGCCGGGCTTACCGCGCATCCGTTCCGCCTGCACGCCGAGCAGGCGGCGCTCACGCCGTTGCTGCTGGGCGAGCTCGGCGCGTACGCGCATGCCGAGGTCCGGTTCGGGGCGCCGGTCGAGGCGGTGGCTCTCACGGGCACCGCCGTACGGGTCAGGACCGGGGGCGGCTGGGAGCGCGCCCGCTACCTGATCGGCGCCGACGGGGCGCACAGCACCGTCAGATCCCTGCTCGGCCTGCCGTTCCCCCAGTCCGGCTACCCCACCCAGGCGCTGCGCGTCTTCACGGGCTCGCGCCTGGAGGAGATGCTGCCGGGCCTGGCCCCGCTCACCTACGTACGCGATCCTGCCCAGTCGTGCAGCCTGCTCCGCCTGCCCGACCACTGGCGGATCATCCTCAGGCTCGCGCCCCGGGAGGCCATTCCCGGCCGGGTGGCGGGTCTGGCCCTCACCGACCTGAACATCCTCGGCACGCACCGCTACGACCTGGCCAGTGGTGTGCTCGCCTCCTTCCGTCACGGCCGGGTGCTGTTCGCCGGTGACGCCGCGCACGTCACCTCCACCGCCGGCGGCCTCAACATGAACGCCGGCATCCACGACGCGGTCGACCTCGGCAGAACACTCGCCGGCGTACTCGGGGGACACCAGCCGCCTGCCGCGCTGGAGAGCTGGGCGCGCCGCCGCCGCGCCGTCCTCGTCGACCACGTCATCCCGGCCAGCGAGGCCAGGGTCGCGGGGGTGCAGGACGGCGACGCCGCCCGGCTGCCCGCCGCCATGGCCGCGCTGCGCGCGATCGCCGCCGACGGCGAGGCCACCCGGGCCTACCTGGCCAAGGCCTCCATGCTCGACACCGTCCCCCTTCCCGTGAGGCACACCTGACATGCGAATCTGGTTCCAGAAGCACGCCGTCGAGGGCCGCTCGCCGCTGCTCGACAAGCTTTACGCGGAGCATCTGTCCAAGGTGGCCGGACCCGGCACCACCATCGAGATCCACACCCTGCCGCCGCAGACCTACGCCGCCGAACTGCCCGAGGAACTGGTCGGCTTCGGACCGCTCGGCCTGCTGTTCGGCGACTACTTCGCGCGCACGGCCACCGCCGCCGAGCGCGACGGCTGCGCCGCCTGGATCAGCGGCGCCGGCCAGGACCCCGGACTCGCCGCCGCGCGCGTGCGCGCGACCATCCCCGTCATCGGGTACGGCGACGCCACCTGGCACGCCGCCCGCCACGAGCGCCACCGGCTGGGCCTGATCGGCTTCATCCCGCACCTGGCCGAGCCGATCACCGACAACATCCGGGCCGCCGGCGCCACCCTGGCCGCCTACGAGGTGATCGACGACGGGGCGGCGGTGGTCACCAGGGCGCTGGCCCAGGACTTCGACCCGTTCGTCCGCGCGTACACGGCGGCCGCGCGGCGGGCGGCCAGGGCCGGCGCGCAATGGCTGGTGCCCGCCGAGGGCATACCCAACGAGATCTTGGTCCACCTCGGCATCCGCGACCTGCACGGGCTGCCGGTGATCGACCCCGGCGGCCTGGCCGTCAAGACCGCCGAGCATCTCGTACGGCTGCGCGACCTCGGCATCACCGCCCGCGCCGACGCCGGGTACTGGAACCGGCGCCCGCCCGCGGTCGTCCTGGAGCACGCCGAGCGGATCCTGGGGGCACGGCCATGAGTTACCCGTCCGACCGGCCGCGGCGGCTGCGCCGTACCGCGGCGTTGCGCGCGCTCGTCGCCGAGACCAGGCTGCACCCGTCGGACCTCGTGCAGCCCCTGTTCGTCCGCGAGGGCATCGAAGAGCCCCGGCCCATCCCCTCCATGCCGGGCCAGGTCCAGCACACGCGCGAGAGCCTGCGCAAGGCCGCCGCCGCCGCGGCGCAGGCCGGCGTGGGCGGGATCATGCTCTTCGGTGTCCCCGCGGCCAAGCACGCCGACGGGCGCGGCGCCTGGGACCCCGAGGGCATCGCCCAGCTCGCCCTCGCCGACGTCGCCGCCGAGGTCGGCGAGGCCACCGTCGTGATCGGCGACATCAACCTGGACGAGTACACCGACCACGGGCACGTCGGCCTGCTCGGCCCGGACGGCGACGTCGACAACGACGCGACGCTGAGCGCCTACTCCAGGGTCGCCGTCGCGCAGGCCGCCGCCGGCGCGACCATCGTGGCGCCCAGCGGCATGATGGACGGCCAGGTCGCCGCCATCCGCGCCGGGCTCGACGCCGCCGGCTACCAGCGGGTGCCCATCCTGGCCTACGCCGCCAAGTACGACTCCGCCTTCTACGGGCCCTTCCGCACCGCCGTGGAGTCGTCGCTGGTCGGCACCCGCTCCACCCACCAGCAGGACCCGGCCAACCTCCGCGAGTCGATGCGCGAGGTCGAGCTCGACGTCGAGGAGGGCGCCGACCTGGTGATGGTCAAACCGGCCGGGCTCTACCTCGACGTGGTGCGCAGGGTCGCCGACGCGGTCGACGTCCCCGTCGCCGCCTACCAGGTGTCCGGGGAGTACGCCGCGCTGGAGGCCGCCGCCGGGCACGGCTGGCTGCAGCGCGAACGGGCCATCGAGGAGAGCCTCACCGCGATCCGCCGGGCCGGCGCCCGGATCGTCATCACGTACTGGGCCACCGAGGTCGCCCAGCGACTGCACCGCTAGCCCCTCCGGAGGAGAAGACGTGTCCCGCGAACTGTGTGAGCACTACGGGCCTCACCTGTACGACTACTGCAGGACGGAGCTTGGCGAGTCCGACGCCGAGCTGGCCGCCGCGGGCACGTTGCTGACCGCGTCGGCGCGCGCGGGCCAGGTCACCGACCCGGCCGCGTCGCGCCCCTGGCTGTACGCGCTGGCCCGCGCGCACCGCGCCGCGCGGGCCGCGTCACACCCGGCGAGCACCGGGTCGTGGGCGCGTTCCGGCCGCATGTCCGGCCTGCTGCCCGAGGCGCTGATCGCGCTCGACGGCCCGTACCGGGAACTGCTCGATCTTTCGGTACGGCACGGCCTGCCGCACGCCGAGATCGCCCTGCTGTTCGACGTGCCTGAGTCCCTGATCGACGCCACGGTCAGGGAGGCGGCGTGGCGGCTGGAGACCTGGCTGGCGGCGGTGACCGCGGCACGGGCCGCCCACGGGTGCGCCCAGCTGGCCGGGCGGGTGGCGGAGTGGGCCGCCGCGCCCAGCCGCAGCACCCGCGCCCGGCTGGGGCGTCACCTGTACGGCTGCGTGTCGTGCCTGGCCGCGCCCAAGGGGATGCCCGCCGCCACCCTGCTCACCCAGCTGCCGATCGCGGCGCCGCGCGGGCCCCTGTCGGACCTGCTGCCGCTCGCCTCGCCGCTGGCCCCGGACGCGGTGGGGTGGCGGGCCGACGGGTTTCCCGTGCAGTCACACGGGCTTGGCGGCGTCCCGCACGCGCGCCTGGCCGACGGCGCCGCCCTGGCCACGACGCCGCCGGGCGCCCTCACCGCCACGCACGCGGCGTACGCCGACGCGCGGGCGGCCGATCCCCTGAACACCCCGGTCGCCGACCCCACGACGGCGACCGGGGCCGGGGTCCGACCGGGGGCGGGCGCGGCTGCCCCCGGCCGGATTCCCCTCCCTTCCGGCCCGGACTTCACCGCGACGGACACGTTCCCCAGCCTCTCCCCCGACGCGCCACCCACCCTGGGACCCGCCGGCGCACCACCGGACCCGGCACCCACCGGCGCGCCACCTGGCCGTGGAGCCACCGGCACGCCACGGGGTCTTGGGGACACCACCGCGCCACCCGGCGGCCCCGTGCCCACCAGCACGCCACCGGGCCGTGGGACCACCGGCGCGCCACGGGATCTTGGGGACACCAGCACGCCACCCGGCGGCCCCGTGCCCACCACCAGTGCGCCCCCGGGCCTTGGGGGCACCAGTGCGTTATCCGGCCCGGGGGCCACCGGCGCGTCACCCGGCCTTTCCCTCACCGGGGGCGCGTCGTCCGGCCGGGGTTCCGGCGCCTCGTCCGAGGGGGTCTCGGCCGACCACACCTTCTCCGGGCGTGCTTCCGGTGACACGCCCGGAGAAGCCTCCGGGTCCGGGTATCTGGACGCGCTGATCGCCTTCGGAGCCGATCGCAGGACCGCCGCGCCGGATGCCGAGGCCACCGATCCCTCCGTCGGACCGATGGCCGGGCCGCCCCTGGGGTTCGGCGGCCCGGCCCGGCCCGGCGGGTCGTCCCATGCGGGGCAGCCCGGCCGCGGTCACCCGTACGCGACGCCCACCTACACGACGCCCACCTACACGACGCCCACCTACTCGACGACCATCTACGCGGCCCCCGTCTACGGCGCGGAACCCGACGAGCCGCCCACCACCCACGAACCCGCCGCCGCCTCCCGTGGAGCGGACTTCGCCGCCTCCCGGGGAGCGGACTTCCAGGAGACGGACCCTCGCGGCGCCGTCACCTCCCATGGCGAGGCCACCCCCTTTCACGAGGACGCCGCTCACCCTGGCGGGGACACGGGCCCCTCTCGGGCCGACACCACGTTCTCGCGAGGCGACGCCGTACCTCATGAGGACATAAGCCCCACGCACGGAGACACCCGGCCCGCGCACAAGGACACCCGGCCCCCGCAAGGGGACACCCGGCCCTCGCACGGGGACGGGGGCGACTTCGCCGAGCGTGATCCCTACGCCCTCCCCTACACCGCGGCCACCCCCGAGGAGCCGCTGGCCGAGGACGAGTTCCGGGCGTGGGAACGGCGGGGCGGCAAGTGGGACGAGTTCTGGAAGGACCGTCCCGACGAGGCCGATCCCGAGGCGCGCATCTCGGTACGTTCGGTGGCGAGGGTCGGGCTGCTGGTCGGCGCCGGGGTGCTGGTGGCCGGCCTGGCGTGGTCGGGCATCCACGCCCGCCCGCGTCCCACCACGGTCAGCGAGGCCGCGGCCCCGCAACCCCGGCCCGTGATCACCCTGAACGAGCCGGGCTCCGACCCCGAGGTGGAGGTACCGCCGCAGGAGAACCCGGGGACGACCAACCCAGAACAGCTCATACCGGGAAGAACGCCGCCGCCGAGCACCTCCCCCACCACGAACCCCGCGGAGCCGAAGGACGCCACCACGAAGAAGCCGTCAGACACGAGAAGCTCCGACGACTCACCCGATCCGCCGCGGGAGCCCACCACGGCCCCCACCCGCCAGCCGACGAGACAACCGACGAAGCAGCCGACCAAACAGCCGACGAAGCAGCCCACGAGGGCACCCGACAGGGATCCGGCGAAGGAGTCGGCGGCGCCGATGGCCAAGAAGGTCGAGCTGCCGAAGCCGCCGCCGCCCAGCGCGCGGCTGTCGAACGCGTCGGCGTCGCTGGGCTCGGGCCGGATGGGTTCGTTCTCGCTCGACTGCGAGGGCTCCTGCCAGATCACCTCGGCCTCCGGCTCGAACGGCATCAGCGTCTCCGGCTCCTCCTACACGGTCAGCGCGCCCACCAGCCGTCCAGGCTGTCCGGGAGCCCCCACCACCGAGTCCGGCACGATCACCGTCTCGTGGTCGGGCACCAGAACCGGTGACGGCACCACCACCGCCGGAACCACCAGCGGCGACGGCACGCTGACGATGAGCGTGTCGTGGACGGTCGCCAAGGACAAGGGCACGTTCGTGCCCGACATGAAGGGCGGCGGCTACTGGAGCAACTGCAGCCCGAACAGCGCCGACTACTGAGGCAGGAGATCTGATGAAAGGGTTCTTCACCGGCATCTCCCGGCGCGAGAAGCAGTTCGCCGTCGCCGGGATCGTGATCGCGCTGGTGTTCTTCATGCCGTTCCTGGCGATGGCGGATCCGGGCAGCATCCCGGGCTCCGGACCGTCCGGTACGCGCCCGTCGTCGGCCCAGGAGAAGGCGCTCGACGTGAAGCAGGGCGACTCGTGCAAGGACGTGCTGCCCGCCGACACCCCGTCGTACGTGGTGTGCGAATGGCTGACGCCGCCGCAGGACGCGGCGAAGGTGGCGGCGTTCTGGGCGGCGGACGGCGGGGCCAACTTCGAGAAGGCACGGCCGTTGCCGCAGAACTACGTGCGCTGCAACCAGAAGACGGACCTGTCGAAGGAGCCGAACTGCCGGGGCGGGCAGACGTTCTGCGAGGAGCTGCCGAGCGGCTGGTACAAGTGCATCAACATGGTGAACAACCAGGTCACCTACGAGAAGTACGTGAACGGCAAGAAGCAGGTCCTGACCAGCCCGCCGCCCGACGCCATGACCCCCGCCGACCCCGACGGCACCGACCGCGCCCCGTCAGACTCCGGCACGACCGACTCCGGCAGGTCCGACTCTGGAACGACAGACTCCGGCACGACCAACCCCGGTAGGACAGACCCGGGTACGACCGACTCCAGGACGACCGACTCCGGTACGACAGACCCGGGTACGACCGACTCCAGGACGACCGACCCCGGTACGACAGACTCCGGCACGACGGATCCCGGCACGGGTGACACCGGTGAGACGGGGGGGCCCGCCGTACCCTCGCCGGCTCCCTCCGACGAGCTCGGACCCGGGCCCACCGTGCGTTCCGCCGCGCCCGTCGCCACCGCGATCACGGCCGCGAGCAAGGCCGGGCTGCGGATCTGGGTGGAGAACGACCTGGCCGACGACTTCCGCGCCGGTGACGCGCAGTTCAGGGCGGCGGTGGCCAAGCTCGTGGCGGCGGCGAAGCGGCCGGGCGTGGTGGGCGTGAAGTTCGCCGACTACCTGGGCTTCCGTGACTTCACCTCGGCGGCGCAGGTCAAGCAGTTCGTCTCCGAGGCGACGAAGGCGCTGCGGGCGAAGCTGCCAGGCAAGCGGCTGGCCATGGGCGTCGTGGTGCCCGAGCTCGGCTGCGGCCAGGCCGAGCAGTGCGTCGCGGACATGCGCTCGCGCTATCCGCTGGTGACGCGCTCGCGGGTGGACGACTACATCCGCACCTCCGGGGTGGACCGTGTGTACGTGGCCTCCGGCCTGTTCGGCAAGTCGTACGGCGGCTTCAAGGTCACCCTGGACGGACAGGAGAGCGCGATCACCCCGGCCATCGCCGCGCAGGCCCAGTGGATGGCGGTCAAGGCACTCGGATGGGACGCCGTGGTACAGATCGGCTCGCGCGAGTACGGCCTGACCCACGCCGGCCAGAGCTCCCCCTGGGACAAGGAACGCGCGCAGGCCGAGGTCGACGCCAGGGTCGGCAACGCGATCGGACTCGGCGCGCAGACCGTCACCCTGTGGGGCCACCGGATCAGCTACGACGCCGACCACCGCCGCATCCTCGACGCCGGCCTGGCGCCGAACGCGGTGTGGCAGGCCCTGATCGGCAAGGGCATGCGGGAGCGGCTGTCGGTGCTGTTCGATCCGGGCAACCCGGAGGTGAGCGTGAGCGCGGACATCCAGGCGCTGGCCAAGGGCGTCAGCGAGATCTTCGTGCTGGTGTGAGTCACATGTCCGGCGGCAGATCATGACAATCCACCCAGTTGTCGCAGGTGGGCTCGGGCTCCCCGCCCGGCGGGGGCGAGCTGGGCTTCTGGGTGGGCGCCTGGGTGGGCTTGGCGGACGGCTGGGCCGACGGCTTGCCCGACGGTTTCGCGGACGGTTTCGCGGACGGCTTGGCGCTCGGTTTCGCACTCGGTTTGATGCTCGGTTTGGTGCTCGGTTTGGTGCTCGGTTTCGCACTCGGCTTGGCCGACGGTTTCGTACTCGGCCGGGCGCTCGGCTTCGTGGAGGGCTTAGCGCTCGGCTGGGCTGGGGGTTTGGTGGTCGGTTCGCGCGCGCCGGCCGTGGGCTCGGCGCTCGGCTCCCGTGCGGGCCCGCTCGTCTCGGGCCCCTCGGGGGTACGGCTCGGCAGCGGCGTGAAGACCACCTCCCCCGGCACCTCCATGAGACTGACCTTGGGCGTGGCCACGGCGGGCCGTTCGTCCGGATCGCCCCCGCTCAGTCCAAGCCAGGCGCCGAGCCCCGCCAGCACCACCATCCCGGCGGCGACGGGCACCACCGCCCGCATCCTGAGGTGCCCGCGCCCCGGCCAGTCGTCCAGCACGTCGGGCTCCGGCTCCCCCGGCCACCGGGTACGCGGCCGGCTCTCCCAGACATCGGGCCCCGACCCGTCGCCCTGCCCGCCCCCGGACGCGCCCACCCCGCCGGCCCCGGCCTCGGTCCAAGGCGTGTCCGGCCCACCAAACCCGGCGCCAGACCGCAGAGGGTCAGACCGCGGAGTGTCAGACCGCAGAGGGTCAGACCAGAGGGCGTCAGACCGCAGAGGGTCAGACCGCGGAGTGTCAGACCAGAGGGCGTCAGACCGCAGAGGGTCAGACCGCGGGCTGTCAGGCCGCGGGGGGTCAGACCGCGGGGTGTCAGACCGCAGAGGGTCGGATCCCGCCTCTGAGGGGAGTGTGTCGGGCCGGCCGAGGGCGTTGGAGCGGGAAGTGCCGGGTTCCGGTGGGGCCTGCTGGGCGGGGTGGCCGGGGTCGGGGTCGGGCCAGGGTGGGTCCTGCTGGCCGGGGTCGGCGTCGCGGTGCCGTCCGGCGTCGTACGGGTGTGTCATTGCCTTTGACTCCCCATAACGCGAAAAATCGACAAAAAGAGGCCCGGGGCCGCCAAGCCCCGGGCCAGGGTCCGATCAGAAGAACGTGTTCTCCGGCTCCGGCAGGTCGAGCAGCGCCGGACCGCGGAACGCCGTCCTGTCCTGCGGCACGTCCGCCAGCGGGCTGCCGAGCACGAACGGCACGCGCACCTGGCTCTTGGCCAGGTCCACGGTGACCTTCGCGCCGGTGCCCACCTCACCGCTGTAGTCGGCGTCGGTGCCGGCGATCACCAGGCCGATCCGGTGACCCTTCTTGAACGTGTAGTCGTGGGGCAGCGTGTCCCACGCCACCTTCACCGACGTTCCGGGCGGCACCGGCTGCGAGACCAGCGACGAGTCGCGGTTCTGCACGTCGATCCAGCCGCGGGCGACGATCTCCAGCGGGCGCGTGGCCACGTTGGTGATCGTCTTCTTGTAGCAGGCGTCGTCCTGGGCCGTGCTCTCGCCGTGACAGCTCTCCTCGGTCAGCGTGGTGATGCCGAGGCCGCGCCGCCAGTCGACGCGGGTGTCCTCGCCGAAGTCGACGAGCAGGGCGGTCAGGTTGGACGTGGACTTGTCCAGCGACACCCGCAGGTCCACGTTCGGCGTACCGGACAGACGCATGTTGAGCGCGAGCTCGCCGGTGGTGAAGGCCACGCGGCCCGGCTGCGGGGTGCCGACGTCGGCGACCATCTGCTCCTCGCTCAGCCTGGTGTCGGTGAACGTCGCCGTCGTGCCGCGCCTGGCCGGCTTCAGGCCGAGCGAGCCGTCGGCGCCGGGCCGCAGGCTCACCTGGGCGGCGTTCGGCGCGGGCCAGTCGCGCTGGGTGATCCACTGGGTGGGCGAGAGCTGGACGTCGGCCCTGGGCTCGTTCATGATCCCGTTGCGCACGTCGTGCAGCCAGTAGTCGAACCAGCGGTGCAACGTGTCCACCCACAGGTCGCGGCGGCCCTCGAAGTCGAACGGGTCGACGTGCTGGTAGTGGCCGACCCAGATCTTGCGCGGGACGTTGCGCTCGGCCAGCTTCTTCCACCAGATGGAGAAGTTGTCCGGCTTGACGTTGAGGTCGTTGCTGGTGTGGGCGACGAAGACGCTCGCCTTGACCTTGGACACGTCGCCCTGCAGCCCGGCGATGTAGTCACGCAGGGCCCAGAACGCGTTGTAGTTGCCCGTGGCGTCGCCGTCTTCGGCGTCCATCCTGTCGCGTACGGCCTTGCACTTCGGCTCGGGATCGGTGTCCACGTAGTTGGCCAGCCAGGAGGCGTAGTCGTAGTTGTAGACCACGCCGTTGGAGCGCTGGTACTTGTACCACGAGCTGATCGCCGAGATCGGGACGATGGTCTTGAGCCCCTCGACGCCGGTGGCCGCGACGGCGTTGGCCAGGGTGCCGTCGTAGGACTTGCCGATCATCGCGGACTTGCCGTTCGTCCAGTCGGCGAGGGCGGGGCTGCCATCGGCGCGGTAGGCCTTGGCGCGGCCGTTCAGCCAGTCGATGACGGCCTTGCCGCCGAGCACGTCGGCCCGCCCGCCGATGTCGGGGCAGCCGTCGGAGCGGGTGGTGCCGAGCATGTCGACGTTCAGTACGGCGTAGCCGCGCGGCACGAAGTAGTTGTCGTAGAAGAGGGGGAACTTGACCACGTTCCCGGCGGCGTCGTAAACCTTCCGCTCGCCCTCGTTGCCTCGCCCGGAATTGTCGTAGTAGGGACTCTCATCGATGATGACCGGAACCTTCAGCCCCGGGCCGGACTCCTTGGGCCGGATGATGTCCACCCGCACCCGGTCGAGCCGACGGTCTCCGTCGCTGTCGAGCGGCGACTCGACGTAGACGTGCTCGCGTACGGCGTCGGCGTAGGAGAAGACCGGCTGGGTCCGGCCGTCCGCCACGGTTACGGCCGGATCGGCCGTGGCCTGGGCGGGGGTGGCGAGCGCCAGGGTGACGGCGATCGCGGCGATGGCTGGGGATAATTGTGGCACGCGTGTCCTCCGTGACTATTGACGAAAAACATCCGCAATGTGTCACGAACCCCCAACCTGATCAACCCCCCACCTGCCGCCATTACCGGACAAACGATCGAAAGCCAATCGATATCGGTGCGTTCTACCGTCTGGCCCATGCTGAGAATCACGAAGGCCGCCGTACTCGCCGCCGGACTGTCCGTGGCCGGCAACGCTCCGGTCTCGGCCGCGTCGGCACCGCCGGGCCGTACAAGTTCATCAACTTCGGCAGCGACCACTGCCTCGACAGCAACAAGGCCGGCGACGCCTACTCCATCGCGTGCGACTCCAGGGACTACCAGCGCTGGTACTTCCTGAAGAACAAGGCGACCGGACGGTTCCTGGAGTTCCGGCACACCGGCACCAACGGGATCATCACCGAGAAGTACTCCTCCAAGCTGGTCAACCGGAACTGGTACATCGAGAACAACACCATCCGCAGCGCGACGGACAAGGAGACGCTCTACGACGAGAAGAGCGGTAAGGACGTCCGGGCGACGAGGGGCAGCGTGAACCCGCCCGGCTACGGGAAGTGGACCCAGGACCAGCCGATGGTCCGAGGCCCGGACGGGAACGCGATCCCGTCCGGGCCTCTCGCGCGCCCCGCGGTCAGACGGCCCGCGGAGCATCGAAAGCGGATCAAAAGCCAAATACTTTACCGTCCGGCGCGTCAGGTGAACATAAGCGACGTGCGAGGACGACATGAGCTCAGGTTTACGCCGGTCGGCGGCGGTACTGGCCGCTGTGGCGGCCGTGTGGTGGGGACATCCGGCGGCCGCCGCCGGGCCGGGAGAGCCGCCGGAGCCTCCGGCGATGGGGTCGCCGGAGGAGCGGGTGCGGCCGGACGAGTCCGGGACCGCCCAGGCCACCGGCCGGCGCGTGGAGGTGATCGGCGAGCGCACCGAGACCGGCAGGCTGTTCGCCAACCCCGACGGCACGTTCACCCGGGAGCAGCACGCCTCCCCCATTCAGGTACGCGCCGCCGCCGGCTGGGTGCCGATCGACACCACACTCGTGGCCCGCGCCGACGGAACGGTCGCGCCCCGCGCGGCCGCCGTCGACCTGGCCTTCTCCGGCGGCGGCAGCACGGTCCCGCTGGCCAGGATCGGGCGCGACGGCGGCTCGCTGGCGCTCGGCTGGCCGCGCCCGCTGCCCGCGCCGGTGCTGGACGGCTCCACGGCCGTCTACCCCGAGGTCCTGCCGGGCGTGGACCTCAAGGTCACCGCGAACGCCACCGGGTTCTCCGAGGTGCTGGTCGTCAAGACGCGCGCGGCCGCCGCCCAGGAGGCGCTGCGCCGGATCACGCTCACCACCTCCGCCCAGGGCCTGTCGGTCACCACGGACGCGGCCGGGAACGTCGACGCGCGCGACGCCGGCGGCGAGGTCGTGGTGCACGCGCCCGCTCCCGAGATGTGGGACTCCTCCCACGCCACCGGCGAGCCGGCCGACCTCCGGGCGCTGGCCGCCGGCACCGCGATCGGCGGGCGGCGCCAGGTGATGCGTGTGGAGAAGACGGACGGCGGGCTGGTCCTGGTGCCCGACCAGGCGATGCTGAAGGATCCGGCGACCCGTTTCCCGGTCCACATCGACCCGTCGTACGGCGCGGCCAGGACCGCCTGGACCTACGTCTCCAAGCACTTCTCCGGCCAGTCGTACTGGAACTCCAGCGAGTCGGCGCCGTCCGGCTATTACAACGACCCGTCGTCCTTCCCCACGGTGGACACCAAGCGATCGTTCTTCCGCATGGACACCGACAACGTCAACGGCAAGCACATCATCAAGGCGACGTTCCGTACGTGGGAGAACCACTCGTGGTCCTGTGACGGCCGCACCGTGGACCTGTGGCTGACCGGGGCCATCGACTCCGGGACGAAATGGAGCGACCAGCCCACCTGGCATCGGCGCCTGGATGGCAAGGACGTCGCCAAGGGCTACAGCTCCACCTGCCCGGACGGTGGCGTCGACTTCGACGCGACCTCGGCGGTCGTGGAGGCGGCCGGCAAGGGCTGGGGCAACCTGACGCTGGGCCTGCGGGCCCGCGACGAGGGCGACACCAAGGGATGGAAGCGGTTCAAGAACAACCCGACCCTGGAGATCACCTACAACACGGTCCCGTCGGCGCCGGACCAGATCGCGACGGTTCCCGACGTGGACTGCGCCACGGGCGCGGCGCGGCCGTACATCGGAGTGACGACGCCGACGCTGAAGGCGCGCGTGCGCGACGGCGACAACAGCGTGCGCGCCGACTTCGAGTGGTGGGCGCTCGACGGCACCGCGAAGATCGGCAGCTCGCAAACCTCGCAGTCGACCTCGGGCCTGGTACGGCAGGCCGCCATCCCAGCCGGTGCGCTGGTGGACGGCGGCACCTACAAGTGGCGGGTGCGCGCTGAGGACGGCGTGGACTCCAGCGGGTGGAGCCCGTGGTGCGAGTTCACGGTGGACACCACGTTGCCGCACGCGGTTCCCGGCGTCGGCTCGGGCGACTTCCCCGAGGACGGGTGGGGCGGCAGGCTCGGCGAGCCGGGAACGTTCCAGCTCACCTCGGGTGGCGTGGACGACGTGGTGGAGTACGTGTACGGCGTCAACGAGGACCCGCCGTCCACGCGGCTGCGCGTGACCGCTCCCGGCGAGGGGGCGGCGGTGCGGATCACGCCCACGCGCTACGGGATCAACCGCTTCAGCGTCCGCACCGCCGACCGGGCGGGCAATCCGGGGCCGATCCGCACCTACGTCTTCTTCGCCCATCAGGGAACGGGACCGGCCGGGCAGTGGGCACTCGACGAGGGCGCGGGCGGCGAGCTGGCCGACTCCTCGGGCAACGGCCACCCGGCGGCGCTCTCGGGTGAGACCGCCTGGAGCGACGGCAGGGAGGGCGAAGCGGTCACCTTCACCACGGGCAAGGCGGCCACGAGCGGCCCGGTCCTGTCCGCCGGGAAGGGCTTCACGCTGGCGGCCTGGGTCCTGGCCACCGACAAGGCGACCAGGGCGGCGCTGCGGCAGGACGGCGTGAGCCTCGGCAGGGACATCGACGGCAAGTGGGCCTTCACCGCCGCTACGGCCGTCACCTCGGCCCAGCCCGCGCTGCAGCGCGCGTGGACGCATCTCGCGGGCGTGTACGACCCGGTGACCGGCGAGCGGCGCCTCTACGTCGACGGCGTGCTGGCAGGAGCGGCCACGGCCGCGACGGTCCCCGCGCTCGCCGGACCCATGGAGATCGGCCCGGCCTGGGCGGGCGCGGTCGACGAGGCCGGCGCCTGGCAGCGGGTGCTCGGCCAGGAGGAGATCGCCGCCCTCGCCGCCACGCGCCCGAAGCCGTCGGGACACTGGGCCTTCGACGAGGGCGCCGGCGCCGTGACGGCAGACCTGTCCGGGAACGGGCGGCCCGCCACGCTCCGGGACGCCACCGCGTGGGAGACCTCCAGGACCCCCGAGTCGGGCACCGCGCTGTCGCTCGACGCCGCCGGGCACGCGGCCACCGAGGGCCCAGCCCTGCGCACCGACCAGAGCTTCACCGTCTCGGCGTGGGCCAAGCCCGCCGACCCCCAGAGCGCCGGGACGGTGCTCAGCCAGGACGGCGCCCACTCGACCGGCTTCGCCGTGCGGCACTCCGCGACGGGCTGGGCCTTCGCCACCACCGCCGCCGACACCGACGCGGCCGCGGTCACCAAGGCCGTCTCGCTGCAGAAGCCCGCCGCCGGCGCGTGGACGCACGTGAGCGCCGTCTACGACGCGCCCGCCAGGCAGCAACGCCTGTACGTGGACGGAGAACTGGCCGGCATCGCCACCAGGGCCACGGCCGGCTGGAACGCCACCGGCGCCCTGCGGATCGGCGGCGAGTTCGGCACCGGCAGCTGGAAGGGCCTGATCGACGACGTGCGCGTCTGGCAGGAGATCGTGCCGGAGCACGAGCTGCGCGCGCTGGCCGAGCACGCTCCCCGGCAGGCCGCGCGCTGGAAGCTGGACGAGGGCCGCGGCGGCGTCGTGGGCGACAGCAGCGGCCGCGGCCACACCGCCACGCTGGCGGGCGGGGCGACCTGGGGCCGCGGGCCGACCGGAGCGGACGGCACCGCGCTGCTCCTGGACGGCGAGGACGACCGCGCGGTCACGACGGGGCCGGTCGCGCAGACCGACCGGAGCCTGACCGTCTCGGCCTGGGTCAGGCAGGACGACCAGGCGGGCCACAGAACCGTGCTGTGCCAGCAGGCGAGCGCGTTGTGCGGCCTCTACCTGGCGTGGAGCGGCGACGACGGCGCGATGCGGATCATGAAGCCCGCCTCCGACGTGACCGAGCCGTCCTCTTGGGGCGAGGCCCAGGCCAAGGGCGCGCCGGGCCTCGGCGTCTGGACGCACTTCACCGGCGTCTACGACCACGCCGCCCGCCAGACCCGGATCTACGTCAACGGCGTGCTCAAGGGCAGCGCGGACGCGCCCGGCGCCTGGAAGGCCACCGGCCCGGTCAGCCTCGGCCGCACCTTCAAGAACGGCACCGCGTACAGCCACTTCCTCGGCGCCCTCGCCGACGTCCGCATCTACCAGGGCGAGCTGAGCGACGACGAGGTCTTCCAGCTCGCCCACGACAGCTGACAGGAGTTCACGATGTCCCGACGTTCGCGTCTGGCCACCTTCTCCGCCGCGGCCGTCCTGCTGCTCACGCACTTCCAGGCGCTCCCGGCCGCGGCCGGGGTCGCCGCCGCCGACCGGCGGCCGGGCGTGCAGCAGGAACGATCCGTCCCCGGCGAGAAGGTGCCGGTCAAGCAGTTACCCAAGGATCCCGCCATGCAGGCGGCGGTCACCACTTCTCCCCAGGTCACCTGGCCCGCCGGCACGGGCGACGCGCGACCCGGCGCCGCCGGGCGGGCCCGCGCGGGCGCGCTGCCGGTGTGGGTCACCGCGCCGGGGGCCCAGCAGGCCACTGTGGAGGTGGCCGACCGCGCGACAACGCAGCGCGCGGGCGTCGACGGCCTTCTGATCAAGGTACGGCAGGCCGCCGCGGCCCGGATCGACCTGGACTACTCCGGTTTCCGGCACGCCTACGGCGGCGACTGGGCCGCGCGGCTGCGCGTGGTCGCCTACCCAGGCTGCTTCCTGACCACGCCTGAGCAGGCGGCCTGCCGTACCGGCACCCCGGTTCCCACCCGGAACAACCCGGCCACCTCCACGCTCGCCGCGGACGTGGGGCCGGCGGCGAGAAGCACCACCGACGGCGTGTTCGCGGTGACCGCCGCGCCCGGCGGCAGCACGGGCAGCTACTCCGCGACGTCGCTGTCTCCGTCGGCCATCTGGCAGGTCAGCGCGCAGACTGGCGACTTCACCTGGAACTATCCGTTGCGCATGCCGCCGTCGACCGGCGGGCCGGCGCCGCAGGTGGAGCTGTCGTACTCCTCCGGAGGCATCGACGGGCGGACGGCCTCGACCAACAACCAGACGAGCTGGGCCGGGGAGGGCTTCGACTTCTGGCCCGGCTACATCGAGCGCAAGTACAAGTCGTGCGCCGACGACGGGGTGAAGCCGAAGACCGGCGATCAGTGCTGGTCGACCAGCAACGCCACGATGGTGCTCAACGGCGGCGGCGGCGAGCTGGTGCGCGACGACGACACCGGCGCGTGGAAGCTGAAGAGCGACGACGGCTCGAAGATCGAGAAGCTGGACGGCGCGGCGAACGGCGACAACTCCGGCGAGCACTGGCGGGTGACGACGCTCGACGGCACCCAGTACCACTTCGGGCTGAACCGGCTGCCGGGCTGGAAGAGCGGCGACGAGGAGACGACCTCGACGTGGACGATGCCGGTCTTCGGCGACGACGCGGGCGAGCCGTGCCACGCCTCGACGTACGCCGCGTCGTGGTGCACGCAGGCCTGGCGGTGGAACCTCGACTACGTCGTGGACCCGAGCGGCAACGTGATCAGCTACTACTACGGCAAGGAGACCAACCGCTACGCCCGCAACCTCAAGACGGGCACGACCTACGACCGCTCCGGCTACCTCAAGCGCATCGACTACGGCGACCGCCACGGCGAGGTCTACAAGGGCAAGTCGCCCCTCCAGGTGGCCTTCACCACCGCCGGCCGCTGCGTGCCCGGCACCGCCTGCTCCACGGACCAGCCGAAGGACTGGCCGGACGTGCCGTGGGACCAGAAGTGCACGGACGGCGACTGCCCGGAGAAGTACTCCCCCACGTTCTGGTCCACCAAGCGGCTGGCCAAGATCACGACCAGGGTGCTGGACGGCGCCGGTTACCGCGACGTGGAGTCGTGGACGCTGCGCCACGAGTTCCCCAAGCCGGGTGACGGCACCAGCCCCGCGCTCTGGCTGGAGTCGATCACGCACACCGGCGGCTCGTCGGCGATGCCGCCGGTCAACTTCGACGGCGCTCAGCTGATGAACCGGGTCGACGGGCTCGAA
The DNA here is from genome assembly GCF_044459065.1 of Nonomuraea sp. NPDC050394. Classification (NCBI taxonomy): domain Bacteria; kingdom Bacillati; phylum Actinomycetota; class Actinomycetes; order Streptosporangiales; family Streptosporangiaceae; genus Nonomuraea; species Nonomuraea sp. NPDC050394. The sequence continues at coordinate 202,658 of NZ_JBITIO010000007.1, forward strand.
GGCCTGCCGCCGCTGTACAAGTACCGCGTCCAGACGGTGCACAACGAGACCGGCGGCCAGGTCAGCGTCACCTACAAGCCGGCCGAGTGCACGCGCGGCACGGTCCCGGCCAAGCCAGACCAGAACACCAAGCGCTGCTTCCCGCAGCAGTGGCTGGCGCCGGAGGGCGGCGAGCCGATCGAGAACGACTGGTTCCACAAGTACGTCGTCGCCCAGGTCGACCAGATCGACCGGACCGGCGGCTCTCCCGACCAGCGCACCACCTACGACTACCTGGGCACGCCGGCCTGGCACTACAACGAGGACGAGGACCTGGTCCCGGCCGAGCGCAAGACGTGGTCGGACTGGCGCGGCTACGAACGGGTCCGGGTACAGCGCGGCCTGCCGGGTGAGCAGCGGTCGGAGTCGGAGTTCCTGTACTTCCGCGGCATGGACGGCGACCACCTCGAAGGCGGCGGCGCCCGCGACGTCTCGATCACCGACAGCGACGGCGTCAAGGTGGCCGACCACCGCGCCTACCGGGGCCAGATCCGTGAGGAGATCCAGCGCGACGGGCCCGGCGGGGCGGTCGTCAGCCGGACCGTCAACGGCCTGTGGAAGCGCGGCCCCACCGCCAAGCACGGCGGTCAGGAGGCCTACATCGTCCGCCAGGCCAGGGTCACCGGGCACTCGGCGCTGGCCGGGGGCGGTTTCCGGACCGTCGAGGTGGCCAAGGAGTTCGACGAGTACGGGCTGGTGACCAAGACCGGCGACCTGGGCGAGGCCGGGGCGGGCGACGACCAGTGCGTTCGCCACGAGTACACGCGGAACACCGCCAAGTGGATCATCAACAAGGTCGGCAGGATCCAGAGCGCCGCCGCGCCCTGCTCGGCCACCCCAGCGCCCGGCGACGTGCTCTCCGACGTGCGCACCACCTATGACACGCGTGGTCTGGTCACCAAGGTCGAGGAGCTGTCCGGGTGGAACGCCGGGCAGCCCGCCTACACCACGACCTCCCGGGCCGTCTATGACGCCAACGGCCGGGTGACCGAGTCCTACGACGCCCTGGGCAGGAAGTCGACCACGTCGTACACACCGGCGACCGGCGGCCCGCTGACCGGGGTCAGGACCGTCAACCCGCGCGGCCACACCGCGACCTCGGAGCTCGACCCCGGCTGGGGCCGGCCGACGGCCGAGATCGACGCCAACGAGCGGCGCACCGACCTGGTCTACGACGGGCTGGGCCGGCTGTCGAAGGTGTGGCTGCCGGGCCGTTCCAAGGCCGACGGCCACACGCCGACGGGCGAGTACTCCTACCTCGTCAGGACCAACGGCCCGGTCGTGGTGACCTCGACGTCGGTCAAGCCGGACGGCGGCTACGTCTCCGCCTTCGAGCTGTACGACGGCTTCCTGCGCCATCGCCAGAGCCAGGTGCCGGCGCCCGGCGCCGGACGGGCGCTGGCCGACACCGTCTACGACTCGCGCGGGCTGGTGGCCAAGCGCAATACCAGCTACTACAACGACCAGCCGCCGGGCACCGCGCTGCACCAGGCGGCCGACAACCAGGTTCCCGCACAGACCGTGTTCGTGCGCGACGGCGCCGAGCGGACCACCGCGGAGGTCTTCAAGGTCAACGGCGTCGAGCGCTGGCGCACCTCCTACACCCACGCCGCCGACTGGACCACGACGACGCCCCCGTCGGGCGGCACCGCGACCGCCGCGCTCAGCGACGCCCGCGGCCGGGTGAGCGAGCTGCGACAGTACGCCACGGGCACGCCCACCGGCGCCTACGACGCCACCAAGCACACCTACACGCCGGACGGCCTGCGGGAGAGCACCACCGACCCGGCGGGCAACGTCTGGCGCAACCACTACGACGTGCGCGACCGCCTGGTGAAGAACGAGGACCCCGACCGCGGGCCCACCGCCTACACCTATGACGCCGCCGGGCAGCTCCTCACCTCCACCGACGCCCGGGGACGCACGCTCACCTACCGCTACGACGACCTCGGCCGCGCCACGAGCCTGTCGGAGGGCTCGGCCAAGCTCGCCGAGTGGGCCTACGACGCGCCGCTCAAGGGTCTTCCGGCCGGTTCGACCCGGTACGTCGGCGACGACGCGTACACCAGCACGATCACCGGATACTCCCCGGCCAACAAGCCGACCGGGTCGAAGGTGACGATCCCGGCCTCCGAAGGGGCGCTGGCCGGCACCTACGAGTTCGGCCTGAGCTACAACGGCGACGGGTCCATCTCCAAGATCCACTACCCGGCCGCGGGCGGGCTGCCCGCCGAGAGCGTGAGCCTCGGCTACGACGCGCTCGGGCTGCCGTCCACGCTGACCGGCGCGGCGCCGTACGTGAGCGAGACGCTCTACACCAAGTTCGCCGAGCCGATGCAGCACACGATGAACGCCGGCGGCAAGCCGGTGTGGCTAACCAATTACTACGAGGAGGGGACCCGCCGGCTGGAGCGCGCGCGGGTGGACAGGGACGACCCGGCCCCGCAGCTCGCGGACGTGGGCTACACCTACGACCAGATGGGCAACGTGCTGCGGCTCGGCGACGCGGTGTCGCGGGACACGCAGTGCTTCGAGTACGACCATCTGCGCCGGCTCACCCAGGCGTGGACGGCCGCCGACCAGTGCGCCGCCGCTCCGTCGAACGCCACGGTCGGCGGGCCGCAGCCGTACTGGGACTCCTACACCTACGACACGCTCGGAAACCGCCTCACCCAGGTCAGGCACTCGCCCGCGGGCGACACCACCAGCGCCTACACCCAGCCCGCGGCGGGACAGCCGCGCCCGCACACGCTCAGCAAGGTCGTCACCAGCGGCCCGGCAGGACAGCGCCTGGACACCTACTCCTACGACGCCGCGGGCAACATGACCACGCGCGTACTCGCGGGCGAGGAGCAGACGCTGGAGTGGGACGCGGAAGGCAGGCTGGCCAAGTCCACGAAGGCCGGCAAGGCGACCACGTTCGTCTACAACGCCGACGGCGACCGGCTCCTCAAACGCGAGCCTGAGACCAGCACGCTCTCGCTCGGCCTGATGGAGCTGAAACTCGACAAGTCCGACAGCAAGGTCAGCGCGCTGCGCTACTACGGGCACGGCGGCGCCGTCGCCGTGCGCGAGTCGGGCGGCAAGGTCACCTACCTGACCGGCGACCACCAGGGCACCGCCCAGATGGCCGTGGACGCCACCAGCCTCCAGGCCACGCGGCGCACGTTCACCCCGTTCGGCGAGCCGCGTGGCCAGGCGCCGTCGGCCTGGCCCGACGGCAAGGGCTTCGTCGGCGGTGACATCGACGCCTCGACCGGGTTCACCCATCTAGGGGCGCGCGAGTACGACCCGTCGGCGGGCCGCTTCATCTCCGACGACCCGATCTCCGACACCGGCGACCCGCAGCAGCTCCACGGGTACGCCTACGCCAACAACAGCCCGGCCACGTTCAACGACGCCTCGGGCCTGATGTACGACATCGGCATCGGTGGCGGTGGCGGCGGCGGTGGCGGTGGCGGAAGCTCGTCCTCCTCCTCGTCCTCGAGCAGCAACAACGGCGGCCCGTCGCAGGACCAGATCGACCAGGCCAAGATGACGAAGAACAAGAGCTTCGTCGACGTGGTCATCGAGGCCGGCGCCGAGATCCTCCTGGATCTGCTCGGCGTGAACGACATCATCAACTGCGTCGGCGGCGACATCGGCTCCTGCGTCAGCATGGTGATCGGCTTTCTGCCGTGGGGCAAGATCTTCTCGGTCGGGGCCGACGTGGCCAAGGGCGTCGTCAGAGTGGCCAAGGGCTTCGTGAAGTGGCAGGACGACCTGAAGGCCGCCGACGACGTCCTGAGACAGGCGGACGAGGCGGCGGCCGCGGCGGCCAAGAAGGGCGACGACGCCGCCTCCGGCACCTCCAAACAGGCCGACGACGCCGCGGAGACCGCCTCCTCGAAGGGCGATCCACCCGCGAAGAAGAAGACCGAGGACCCAGGAGGATCATCAAGCGGGGGGTCGTGTTCGAGCTTCACGCCCGACACCCCCGTGCTCATGGGCGACGGCTCCCGCCGCCGCATCGACCAGGTGCGGATCGGCGACAAGGTCACGGCCACCGATCCCGAGACGGGCAGGGCACGGGCCAGGAGCGTGGTGGCCACCATCATCAGCGACGGGCGCAAGGACCTGGTCGAGGTCGGCGTCGGCGTCGGCGACGGCGACGGGACGATCGTGGCCACGGCCAACCACCCGTTCTGGGACGAGGGCGCGAAGGAGTGGGCGCGCGCCGATCGGCTGCGTCCTGGCACGGTCCTGCGCGGCGAGGACGGCGGCACGGTGACGGTACGTTCCGTGCGGGCGTATACGCGGCCGCAGAAGGTACACAACCTGACGGTGGCGACCGACCACACGTACTACGTGGCAGGCGGGGACGAGGACGTCCTGGTCCACAACAGGGGCGTCAAGCCGAATCTCGTGTGCGGGGTCCGTGCCCAGACCGACCGGCGCAAGATGGCGGAGAACCGGGCGGCGCTGGCCCGCACGCCGGTGATCCAGCCCCAGGTGTCGACCACCGGGTTGCATCAGGTCCCGGCCTTCGCCCGCAAGACGCAGGGAGCACCGCCGCTGGTCAAGCTGCACGACCACGCGACGAAGCAGATGGGACAGGATCCGGTGAAGTTCGCCTCGAAGCTCGAAGGCATTGTAGAAAAGGTGGAGAAGTATCAAGGCGTCCTGAGCAAGCTCGGCCAGATTTTCACGTGAAAGGATACTAGTTTGGCCGTATGACTAACTTAGTCGAACGGCCAACTTCGCCTCGTGGAGGTCGGCGGCGGGAGGAACTGGTGGCGGCGGGGATCGGCCTGCTCTGCGAGGAGGGCTGGCCGGCCGTCACCACCCGCGGCGTCGCCGGACGAGCCGGCACCAACCCCGGCCTCATCCACTACCACTTCGGCGGGCTGCCCGGCCTGCACGCCGCCATCGCGCGCGCGGCCGGGGAGCTGGTGATCGGGCTCCTGGTGACGGAGTTGCTCGAGGCCGTTGACGCGCGGGCGGCGCTGGGCAGGATCCGGGACATGCTGGGGGAAACCACCGGGGACGAGCGGGCCACGCGGCTGGCGGTCGAAGTGATCGCGGGTGCGGCGCGGGATCCCGTGCCCGGTGAGGTATTGCGCGAGCAGCTACGGCAGGCGCGCGGGCAGATCGGCGAGGCGCTCGGGCGGATGTACCCCGAGTGGCCGGCCGAGCGCAGGGCCGGGGCGGGGCTGGGCGCCAGCGGGCGGCGCCGCCGACCGGGTGGCGGCGCCGGGCGTGGCGGCTGTGGGCTCTGATGGGGTTCGACGACGTGCTGGACTTCCGGCAGATCGGCGGGCGGATCCCGTTCGTGCGCTTCAGTGCGCCACGCTGACGCGCCGTGACGGCGTGGTCGGGTTCTCCAGCTCGTCCACCAGCGCCACGGCGTAGTCCTCGGCGCTGATGAACGGGCCGATCAGCGTGTCGCCGCCCTTGCGGTAGGCGCCGGTGCGCTCGCCGGGGGCGATCGCGGCGGCCGGGGAGATGTAGGTCCAGCGCAGGTCGTCCGCCTCGGCCCGGATCACGTCGAGCAGCGCGGCCTGCGCCAGCGACTCCTTCTTGTAGATCTCGGGGAAGTCGGGGGTGTCGACGAGGCGGGTGCCGGGCGCGACCTCCAGGCTGCCCGCGCCGCCGACGACCACGAGGCGGCCGACGCCCGCGGCGCGCAGGGCGGCCAGGACCGCGCGGCCGGCGGCCAGCAGCGGGGCCTCGGGCTCGGTGCCGTCCCTGGGCGGGGCGATGGACAGGACCACCGCGTCCTTGCCCTTGGCCAGGGCGGTGATGGCCGCGACGTCGGCGGCGTCGGCGGCCTGGGTGCCGTCCTTGCCCGAGCGGGTGACGCCGGTGACCTCGTGGCCCCGGTTCGCGGCCTCGGCGGCCACCCGGCTGCCGATCATTCCACTGGCGCCGATCAGCAGGATGTTCATCATGGACCTCCTCAGTTGCGGTTGCGACTGCGAAGGTATCCATTGGATACTGGTTACTTCAACGTGCCATTACTACCTTTGGGAAACCATGACGAACGGCGACGCCTTCGACCCGAACTGCCCCACCAGGCTGGTGCTCGACCGGATCGGCGACAAGTGGTCGGTACTGGTCGTGCTGAGCCTGCGCCACGGGCCGAAGCGTTTCACCGAACTGCGCGACATGATCGGCGGGGTGACGCCCAAGGTTCTGACCCAGACCCTGCGCGCCATGGCCGCCGACGGGCTGCTCACGCGGGAGGTGTTCGCGGAGGTGCCGCCCCGGGTGGAGTACACGCTGACGCCGCTCGGCCGTTCGCTGCAGGAGCCCATCCAGGCGATCACCGACTGGGCGGAGCAGTACGTCACCGAGGTCATGGCCGCGCGGGAGAGCCGGCAGGGGCAGGAGCGCTGACCCGCCCCCGCCGGGTGTCCCGTGTTACGGGTTGCCGTTGATCAGTGCCATGGCCAGGTCGGGGCTGAACTGGCCGGCCGGCGTCGTCGGCGCGATGCCGCACCTGCCGTCGGAGTCGCCGGGCACCTTGACCCAGTAGTGGTACTCGGCGCCCGCGGCCGGCTTGGCCGGGGCGGCGCCCAGCTTGCGGTTCGGCGGGTTGCACCAGTCGTCCTCGGGCGTGGAGTCACCGGGGTAGGGGCCGTTGCCGTTGCGGCTGGTGTCGATCACGAACGGCTTGTTCCCGTGGGCGGGCGCCAGCAGGTTCTTGACGTCCGTGCCGTACGTGGTGGTCTGGTCGGTCCACTTGTAGTTGGAGACGTTCAGCGAGAAGCCGCGGGTGTTGGCGATGCCGGCCTTGCCGAGGCGGGTGACCAGGTCGTTCTTGTTCGTCACCCAGCCGGAGTTGCCCGCGTCGAGGTAGACCCAGGCGTTCGGCGCGTTGGCCTTCAGCACCTGGGTCGCGTCCAGGAGGATCCGGTACTGGTCCTCCGGATCTCCGCCCACCTGCGTCACGCACGGCGCGGCGGCGACGGCGTCGGGCTCCAGGATCACGACGGCGTGGCGGCTGCCGATCGCCCGCGCGAAGGCGGTGATCCACGCGTGGTAGGCGGCCGCGTCGGCGGCGCCGCCGTTGGAGTGGGTGGCGCAGGCGTCACGGTAGGGGATGTTGTACGCGACCAGCAGGGGCAGCTTGCCGGCCGCCTGCGCGGCGCCCACGTAGTCGTCCACGGCCTTGGTCAGGTCGCCGAACCAGCCGCCGAACCACATGAAGATCGGCTTGGTGGCGATGCCGTTGTTGATCGCCTCGGCCTTGGCCCGCTGGGCGTCCCAGTTGTTCCTGACCCACACGGCCGGGTTCGACTCGCCGGAGACGAACAGGCCGGTCGGCCGGGTCGCCTGGGTCTCCATGAGCGAGACGTTGTCGAACCACACCGTGGCCGCCCGGTCCTTCGAGCCGACCTGGAACGTCACCTCGACGGTCAGGTCCGAGGCGTCGGCCGGGGACTTGGCCGTGAAGGTGTACAGGAAGCGCCTGCTCGTGGTCGTGACCGGGAACGTCGTGGCCAGCGACTGGTTCTGGCCCGGTGTCCTGAGGTACTGGACGGTCGTGGCCGGGGTGAACGCCTCCGAGCCCTGGGCGTCGAAGGAGAGCGTGTAGGTCCTGCCCGGCGTCAGCGTGGCGGTGGTGTTGGTCGCCGTCATGGCGTTCCATGGGTCGTTGACCCGGGTCTTGGCCCTGACCTTCATCCGGCCCGCGTCGGCGGTGACCTCGGCCTGGTCGATCTGCTTCCAGCCGGCGACGCCGCCGTCGAACCTGCCGTTGGCGACGAGCTGCGCCGCCGCCGATGCGGGGGTGGGCGCGGTGAGAAGCGCCGCCGCGACGGCGGTCAGCACCACTGCGGCTTTTGCTGCGATAAATCGCACTACATCACCTTTCGTTGGTGTCAGCGGAGTGGGGGTCGATGCGGTGGGTGTCGATGGGATGGGGGCCAGCAGAGCGGGGGTCGGCAGCGTGAGGGTTGGCAGCGTGGGGGTTGGCAGCGTGGGGGTCGGTACGGTGGGTGTCGGCGAAGGCTGTGAGCCAGGCCAGGGCGGAGTTCCAGTTGACGGCGACCTCGTTGGTCGCGTAGGAGCCGATGTCGTCGATGTAGCACTTGGCGGGGGCGCAACCCTGGAGGTTGCGCTGGGCGACCGGGTCCTGCAGGCCGCTGTTCGGGCCGCCCGCGAGCGACCCCGGCGCGGGGTACGGCAGCGCCGGGTCGAGCTGGTGCGCCCAGAACCGGTGATGCTGGTTGCGTGCGGCCCGCTCGCCGTAGCCGGTCACGTAGGACTGGTTGAGGGCATTACGCCCGAGGAGGTAGTCAAGGGATTCAACCGCCGCCTCCCGATATTTCGGGACTCGGGTGAGCTCGTAGGCGTAGGCCAGCACCAGCGCCGTGTTGGCCGTCGCGCTGCTGGAGCCCCAGACGTACTTGCCGTCGGGCGGCAGGAACGGGTTGGCGTAGCCCTGCGCCCGCAGGTCGGCCAGGTGCCGCTCGGCCACGCGCACCACCCGGCCGGTCAGCTTGAGCGCGGCGGGCGGGCCGAGCCTGCCGCGTACCCTCGCCAGCGCCAGGTCGGCCAGCCCGCCCGTGTCCTTCCAGGAGAAGTTCTCCGTGGTCAGACCGGTGGTGACCGCCTTGAGGTAGGAGCGCCGGCCGGTGGCGGCGAACAGTTCGGCCGCCGCCCACGAGAACTCGTCGCTCACCTTGGTGTCGTCGTACGGCCCGCCGCCCACGCTCTCGGCGGGTGCGAACAGGGCCGGGTTCGCCCGCGCCGCCTTCCAGGCCCGGCGCGCGGCCTCCAGGCAGCGGGCCGAGAACGCGCGGTCGAAGCGCCGGTAGACCCGGTGGCAGCGGGCGCCGGCCGCCGCCACGTTCAGGGTCGCGGCGGTGGAGACCGGGAAGAGCAGACGGGGCTGGGCGTCGGCCTCCGGGCGCAGCGGGAGACCGGTCCAGGCGGCGTCGTGGATCTTGTGGTGGACCATGCCGTCGGGGCGCTGCATGCGCAGCAGGAAGTCCAGCTCCCACCTGGCCTCGTCGAGGACGTCGGGCAGCCTGCCGCCGGACTCGGGGATGGCCAGCCGTACGTCGCCGGACTGCTCGTAGGCGTCGATGAGCTGCCAGGCGGCGAGCGCGCCGTTGACCACGTATTTGCCGTGGTCGCCGGCGTCGTACCAGCCGCCGCGCACGTCCATCCGGTAGTCGCAGGCGCCCGGGGCGCACGGGACGTCGAGGTCGCCCCGGTTGGGCGCGACGCCCATGTGCCCGGCGGGGCGGGCGTAGGCGCGGCCCACGTGCCCGGCCTCGATGGGGATGCCGGACCGGTTGTGGTAGAAGTACGCGAGCGCGTCCTGACGCAGCTTGCCGTACAGGCTCGCGTTGATCTCGAAGGGTTCGCTGACCTCGTCGCCGACCGCGAGGCGGAAGGTGCCGCGCGCCCGGTACCCCGTGAAGTCGGCGGTGTGGACGTGGTCCCCCGACATCGCGTCGTCGCCGAAGACCCGCGTGGCGCCGGTGGCGACCGCCCTGCCGGAGGCGTCGAGGAGCCGCCAGGGCAGCGGCGCGCGCGACGTGGTGACGACCGTGGCCCGCTTCGGGCCGCCGGGCAGGTAGCCGAGCTGGTTGACGCGTACCGGCGAGCCGAGGTCGCGCACCCCGCCGGGCGGGATCACGCCGCCGGTGAAGGAGATGTCGTCCAGGCACAGCGTGTACGCCTCGCTCGCGCCGCCCATCTGGAAGGCGATCTGCGACTTGGCCTCGCCGATCGTGGACGTGCCGGTGATCTCGAAGGTGCGGGGGGTGGTGGTGACGTCGGCGCCGCCCGCGATCGGGGTGGTGTGCGGCGGCCCGCTCATCTGGGCGATCGCCTTGATCGTGACGTCCTTCGTGGCCACCGCGGTGAACACCAGCTTGTACGGCTGGCCGTTCTCCAGCGGGACGTCGTTCTGGCCGATCATCGAGTCCCAGGGGTTGACCGTGCCGGCGGGCACCTCGGCGCACAGCCGCCCCGCCTCGACCCGGGACGGCGTGGTCTCGCTGCTCCACCACGGCTCCTTGGAGCCGCCATCGAACGTGCCGTTCAGCACGCGCTCGTAGGTCACCTCGGCCTGGGCCGGAGCGGCGGGCAGTAAGGCCGCCGCCACGGTCAGCGCGCACGCCAGCCGCGATCGAAAAGACATGCCGGACCTTCTCTCGATGCGGTCCGGCGGCGTCGGCGTGATCTTTACTGACAAAGGCGGTCAGCGTCAAGAGGGAGATTTCCGTTATGCCGGAGACCTTTCACACGGACCGAATCATGGTCTAACGTCATGGGAGCGCTCCCATGCGGAGCTAGACACCGGTGCCGGCGGCGTCAAACGCAGGCCCCTCGTCCAGTTTCCCAGAGAGGTACCCCCCGCATGACGACTCACGTTCGCCGCGGCCTCTGCGCCGCGGTCACCCTCGCAGGCCTGGTGGCCACGGCCGCCTGCGGCGGCGGCGCCGCCAAGGAGGAAGCCCCCCAGGCGGGCGGGAAGATCGAGCTGGTCGTCAAGACCTTCAGCAAGTTCGGCTACGAGGAACTGTACAAGAAGTACGAAGCCTCCCACCCGAACATCACGATCAAGGAAGAGAACATCGCCCAGCTCGGCGACTACCTTCCCAAACTCCAGCAGTGGATGGCCGCGGGCAGCGGCGCCGGCGACGTCGTCGCCCTGGAGGAGGGCATCCTCGTCCAGTTCATGGCCAAACCCGGCAACTTCGTCAACCTCCTCGACCACGGCGCCGCCCCGCTCCAGGACAAGTTCCTCGAATGGAAGTGGAAGCAGGCCCTCACCCCCGACGGCAAGACGCTGATCGGCCTCGGCACCGACGTCGGCGCCCAGGGCATGTGCTACCGCCGCGACCTGTTCGAGAAGGCCGGGCTGCCGACCGGCCGCGAGGAGGTCGGCGAACTCTGGCCCACGTGGGAGGCCTACACCGAGACCGGCAAGAAGTTCGTGGCGGCCGTCAAGGAGGCGAAGTTCTTCGACTCCGCGGGCGGCATCTTCCAGAACGTCCTCATGCAGCAGGGCGACCACACCTACTTCGACACCGCCAACAAGCTCGTCATCGACACCAACCCCGGCGTCAGGACCGCCTGGGACGCGACCACGGCCATGGTCGGCGCGAACCTGTCGGCCAAGCTCCAGATGTGGGGCCCGCAGTGGAACGCCGGGTTCAAGAAGGGCTCGTTCGCCACCATCGCCTGCCCGGCCTGGATGCTCGGCCTGATCAAGGAGCAGGCCGGCGACGGGCTCAAGGGCCAGTGGGACGTGGCCCGCGTGCCCGGCTCCGGCGCGGTGCGCGGCGGCTCGTTCCTTGCGGTGCCCAAGCAGAGCAGGCACCCGAAGGAGGCGGCCGAGCTGGCCAAGTTCCTGACCAGCCCGGAGGGGCAGCTGGCGGCGTTCAAGGCGGAGAACAACTTCCCGTCCTCGCCACAGGCCATCGACGACCCGGCGGTGCGGACGTTCACGAACGCGTACTTCAACAACGCGCCGGTCGGCGAGATCTTCGGCGAGTCGGCCAAGACGCTGAAGCCGGTCTACCTCGGCCCGGACAACCAGGCCGTCGGCGACCGCGTGGGCGAGGCACTGCTCGCGCTGGAACAGGGCAAGCTCGACGCCGCCCAGGCCTGGACCAAGGCCCTCACCGACGCCAAACGCAGCTCCAAGTAGCCCTTCCCTTGCCGCCGCCTGCCGCGCTTCCGTCCGTGCTCCGTGTGCGCATTCCGTCCGGGTGCCTTCTGTGTGCGCTCCGTGTGTGCGCTCCGTGTGTGCTTCTGTCCGTCGTGCGACTGTCCGTCGTGCTTCTGTCTGTCGTGCGGCTTGCTGTCGTGCGGTTGTTCGTCACCCCGCCATCCGTTACGGCGGAGCCGCCCCCACGCCACCCGCCGCCGTGGGCGGGCGCCGATCGTGGGGGTCGCTTCTCACGTCGGACGGGGTCCTCGCCGTCACGGTCATCGCCGGCCATCCGAGGGGCTGAGTCGTGAGTGTTGATCTCGGGGTGAAACCGTCAGCCAGAGGCGGCCACGCCAAGAAGGTTCCCAAGTCCGGTCTCCGGTCGCGGTTTGACCGGAGCGCCGCGCCGTACCTCTATATCGCGCCCTTTTTCGTGATTTTTGCGTGTTTTGGGCTTTTCCCGGTGATCTACACCGCCTGGGTGTCGCTGCACAAGTGGGATCTTGTCAGTGGGAACCAGGGGTTTGTCGGGCTCGAGAATTTCGCCGTGCTGTTCGCTGATCCGGACTTCTGGAACTCGGTGGTGAACACGGTCGGGATGTTCCTCGTGGCCAGTGTGCCGCAGCTGCTCATCGCGCTGGTGCTGGCCAGTCTGCTCAACCGGCCGCTGCGCGGGCTGACGTTCCTGCGCATGGGCGTGCTGGCCCCGATGATCACCTCGATCGCGGCGGTGGCGATCGTGTTCTCACAGCTGTTCTCGCGGGACGCGGGGCTGGCCAACTGGGCGATCGGGCTCGTCGGCGTGGAGCCCGTCGACTGGCAGGCCGACAAGTGGTCGTCGTGGACGGCGATCGCGGTCATGGTCGACTGGCGCTGGACCGGCTACAACGCGCTGATCTATCTCGCGGCGATGCAGTCGGTCCCGCGCGACGTCTACGAGGCCGCCGAGCTCGACGGGGCCTCGAAGGCGCGGCAGTTCTGGCAGATCACCATTCCGATGATCAAGCCCGCGGTGATCTTCACGGTGATCATGTCGACGATCGGCGGCATGCAGCTGTTCACCGAGCCGCTCCTGTTCGGGCAGGGCGACCTGACCGGCGGCAGCCTGCGGCAGTTCCAGACCGCCGCCATGTACATGTTCCAGCAGGCCTTCGAGGAGTTCGACTACGGATACGGCTCCGCCGTCGCCTGGATGATCTTCGTCCTCATCGTGCTGATCGCGCTGGTGAACTACCTGATCTCCAGGAGGATGAAGTGATCAGGCGGAACAAGCTGGTCTACCTGACCCTGCTCGTGGCGATCGTGATCTCGGTCTTCCCGCTCTACTGGATGTTCGTCATCGCCACGCGGACCAACGACGTCGTCGGCCAGTACCCGCCGCCCATGACGCCGGGCGGGGAGCTCGGCGCCAACGTCACCCGGCTGTTCGAGGCCGAGCAGGCCAACTTCGCGCTCGGCATGCTCAACTCGGCCCTCGCCTCGGTCGCGGTGACGGTCTCGACCGTGTTCTTCTGCTCGCTGGCCGGGTTCGCCTTCGCCAAGCTGAAGTTCAGGGGACGCGGCGCGCTGCTGGTGATCGTCCTGGGCACGATGATGATCCCCGTCCAGATGGGGATCATCCCGCTCTACATGGTCATGGTGGAGCTGGGCTGGCAGAACACCATGCAGGCGGTCATCGTGCCGTTCCTGGTGTCGGCGTTCGGGGTGTTCCTGATGCGGCAGTACACGATCAGGGCGGTGCCCGACGAGCTGATCGAGGCGGCGATCGTCGACGGGAGCTCCAGCTTCCGCGTCTACTGGAGCGTCGTGCTGCCCGCGCTGCGGCCCGGCGCGGCCGTACTGGCGCTCTTCACGTTCATGGGGACCTGGAACGAGTTCATCTGGCCGAGGGCGGTGCTGGAGGCGGACAACCCGACCGTGCAGTTCTCGCTCAGCCAGCTCGCCACCGAGTACTACACCGACTACACGCTGATGTTCGCCGGGACGCTGGTGGCGACGCTGCCGCTGCTCGCCGTCTTCATCGTCTTCGGCCGCCAGATCATCGGCGGCATCATGGAAGGAGCCGTCAAGGCATGAGCAGTTCGTTTCTCTGGGGTGCGGCGACGTCCAGTTACCAGATCGAGGGGGCGTTCGCGGATGACGGCAGGGGGCCGTCCATCTGGGACACCTTCAGCCGTACGCCGGGCAAGGTGCGCGACGGCGAGAACGGTGACGTGGCCTGCGACCACTACCACCGCTACCTCGACGACGTGCGGCTGATGGCGGGGCTCGGGCTGCGGGCCTACCGGTTCTCGGTGGCATGGCCGAGGATCGTGCCGGAGCGGGGGGTGGTGAACCAGGCGGGCCTGGACTTCTACCGGCGCCTCGTGGACGCGCTGCTGGAACGTGGCATCACGCCGTGGCCGACGCTCTACCACTGGGACCTGCCGCAGTACTTGGAGGACGCGGGCGGGTGGCCCAACCGGGACACCGCCTACCGGTTCGCGGAGTATGCCGGCATCGTGCACGCGGCGTTGTCCGACCGCGTGGAGAACTGGACCACGTTGAACGAGCCGTGGTGCTCGGCTTTGCTCGGGTACGCCAACGGTGAGCACGCGCCGGGGCGGGCCGAGCCTGAGCAGGCGGTGAAGGCCGTGCACCATCTCCTGCTGGGGCATGGGCTGGCCGTACCACTTTTGTCCGGAAATATCGGCATCACCTTGAATATGTCGCACGTGACGCCCGCCACGACCGCGCCCGCCGACGTGGACGCCGCCCGCCGCATCGACGGCATCCAGAACCGCCTGTTCATCGACCCCGTCCTGCTCGGCGCCTACCCCGCGGACGTGCTGGCGGACCTGTCCCACCTCAGCGACTTCAGCCACGTGAAGGACGGCGACCTGGCCACGATCTCCCGCAAGCTCGGCATGCTGGGCATCAACTACTACTCCCCCGCCCTCGTCGCCGCCGGAGACCCCGTCCCGTCCGGCACCTCCCCGTGGATCGGCGCCGAATCGGCGCATTGGGTGGACGGCGGCCGCCCCCGCACCGGCATGGGCTGGGAGATCGACGAGAACGGCCTGCTGGACCTGCTGCAGCGGGTGGTCAAGGACTATCCCGCGATCGACCTCTACATCACCGAGAACGGCGCCGCCTTCGCCGACTCGGTCAGCTCCGGCGGCGCGGTCCACGACCCGGAGCGCATCGACTACCTGGAGCGGCACATCTCCGCCTGCGCCGAGGCGGTGAACAGGGGCGTGCCGCTCAAGGGCTACTTCGCCTGGTCCCTGCTGGACAACTTCGAGTGGGCCCACGGGTACGGCCGGCGTTTCGGCATCGTCCACGTGGACTTCGGCACGCAGAAGCGCACCCCGAAGGACTCCGCCCTCTGGTACGCCGCCCGCATCCGCAAGGGCCTGCTGTGACGGCCGCGCGGACGGGAGGCCGGATGTGGTGAGCGGGGCCAGGAAGCGGGTCACGCTGGAGGAGGTGGCGGCGCACGCCGGGGTCGGCAGGGGCACCGTGTCGCGGGTGATCAACGGGGCGGAGAACGTCAGCCCGGAGACCCGGGACCTGGTGGAGCGGGCCGTCGCGGAGCTCAACTACGTGCCCAACCACGCCGCGAGGTCCCTGGCGGCCAGCCGTACCGACAGCATCGCCTTGGTGATCGCCGAGCCCGAGGCGAGGCTCTTCTCCGACCCGTTCTTCGCCGGGATCATCCGCGGGATCACCTCGGAGCTGACCGCCACGGGCCGGCAGTTGCTGCTGACGATGGCGGGGACGCCGGAGGAGCGGGCGAACCTGGAGGGGTACCTGTCGGGTGGGCACGTCGACGGCGTGCTCCTGCTGTCGCAGCACCGCGACGATCCGCTGCCCGGGTTCCTGGTGCGCATCGGGGTGCCGACCGTGCAGGGCGGGCGCTCGATCGGGCCGCAGGTCGTGCCGCAGATGGTGGACGTGGACAACCATCTGGGCGCGCATGTCGCCGTCGGCCACCTGCTGGAGCGCGGACGCAGGAAGGTCGCGACGATCTCCGGGCCGATCGACATGATCGCGGGGCTGCACCGGCTGGGCGGCTACCGGGAGGCGCTCATGCTGGCGGGACTGCCCGAGTACATCGCCCACGGGGACTTCACCGAGCTCAGCGGCGCCCGCTGCATGCGCGAGCTGCTGGAGCGCGCGCCCGATCTGGACGCGGTCTTCGCCGCCTCCGACCTCATGGCCGTCGGCGCGCTGCGGGTGCTGGCCGAGGCGGGGCGGCGGGTGCCGCAGGACGTGGCGGTGGTCGGGTTCGACGACTCCAGCCACGCGCAGTTCACCGGGCTCAGCTCGGTACACCAGCCCATCGAGGACATGGGCAGGGAGATGGTCAGGCTGCTGACCTCGCTCATCTCCGGGCTCGGCGCCGGCGAGCGTCCGTCGCGCGCCGCGCTGGTCCTCACCCCACACCTAGTGATCCGTGAATCGAGCTAAAGCATGGAATTTCGTCATCTTGGGCGCAGCGGCCTCATGGTCAGCGAGATCGCCTACGGCAACTGGATCACCCACGGCTCACAGATCGACGAGGACCGGGCCCGCGCCTGCGTCCGCGCCGCGCTGGACATGGGCATCACCACGTTCGACACCGCCGACGCCTACGCGGAAGGCCGCGCGGAGGAGGTACTCGGCCGCGCCCTCCGGACGGAACGGCGCGACGAGATCGAGATCTTCACCAAGGTCTACTGGCCGACCGGCGCCGGAAGGAACAACCGCGGCCTCAACCGCAAGCACATCCTGCGCTCGGCGGACAACTCCCTGCGCCGCCTGGGCACCGACTACATCGATCTCTACCAGGCCCACCGCCACGACTACAGCACGCCGCTGGAGGAGACGCTCCGGGCCTTCGACGACCTGGTACGCCAGGGCAAGGTCCTCTACGTGGGCGTCTCGGAGTGGACCGCCCCCGAGATCGCCGAGGCGCTCGGCGTCGCCCGCGACATGGGCCTCGACCGGATCGTGTCCAACCAGCCGCAGTACAACATGCTGCGCCGGGTCATCGAGCCCGAGATCGTGCCCCTGTGCGAGCGGGAGGGCGTCGGCCAGGTGATCTTCCAGCCGATGGCGATGGGCGTGCTGACCGGCAAGTACCCGCCCGGCGCCCCGGCCCCGTCCGGCAGCCGCGCCACCGACCCGGAGGGCGGCCAGTACGTGGCCCGGCTGCTGACGGACGACATCCTGACCCGCGTCCAGAACCTCCGCCCCCTGGCCGCCGACCACGGCCTCACGCTCGCGCAACTGTCGATCGCCTGGACGCTGGCCAACCCGAACGTCTCCAGCGCCATCGTCGGCGCCTCCCGCCCGGAGCAGATCACGGACTCGGCGGCGGCAGCGGGCGTCCGGCTCGGCCCCGACGCCCTGAAGGCGATCGACGAGACCCTCGGCGACGTCATCGAACGCCACCTCACCAGCCCCCTCAGCCCCCAATCCCGCCCGTAGCGCGCGTCCTCACCGCACCGCGAGTCCCCGCCGCAGGTATCTCGCCCCACCTCGGGTTCTCGTCCCAGCGCAGGCTTCTCGTCTCGCCTCAGGGTTTCTCGTCTCGCTGCGGGTTCCGCGTGTCAACCCCCTTGCGGGGTTACGGCAAGCCAGGTTGCCCGGCCCGCCGCACCCCGCTGGGGACCGTCGAGCGATGGTCGTGAGGGCTCACAAAGTGCTCGCCGTGACAACTCCGCTCTTGGCCGGTGGAGGCTCAGCGGCGTTCGTTCACGCAGCGCAGGACCGGGTAGCTGGTCAGCGCCCTGTGGTCCAGGCTCTGCGCGGTGGTGATGTGGAAGGTGGCGCTCTCCCCGGGCAGCAGGGTGACGAGCTGGTCGTCGATCTTGGCGTCCGGGGCGAGGCGGTCGGGGAAGACGGCCAGTTCGCGCAGGATCGTCCCGGCGGTCACCCGCAGCCGTACGCCATCGTTCACGGCCTCCACCTCGGTCGTGTAGTCGGCGGCCGGGTAGCCCATCTCCGGGTCTTCCGCGGCCAGGCGCAGGGCCCTCGTGCCGTCCAGCTCGGCGACCAGCAGTTCGCCCGTCGCCAGGTCGGCTATCGCCGGTTCCACGCCCAGCACGGCTCTCGGTTCGACCCTGATCGTCAGCGACTCCTTGGCCAGGGTCTCCCCCGTCACCGACATCCTGGTGATCGCCAGTTCGCCCTCCCACGGCTCGGCGGAGTCGTTGACCGCCACCAGTTCGGTGCCCTGGAAGGTGAGGATGCGGGGGGCGTAGGCGCGGCGCATGCCGTACCAGAGAGGCTTCTTGCGGCCGTCGCCGTCGACGGCCGACCAGGACGTGACCGGCCAGCAGTCGTTGAACTGCCAGATGATCGTGCCCATGCAGTACGGCATCAGCGCGCGGAAGCGCTCGACGCCGAAGGCCATCGCGCGGGCCTGGTTGAGCTGGGTGTAGTAGTGCCAGTCGTCGAACGTCTCCGGCCGCGGCAGGTGCGCGCCGAGGCCGCGCAGGAGCTTGTCCTGGCCGCCGATCGCCTTCTGCGGGGAGGAGTCGGGCGTGAGCGGCCGGTCGGAGGAGGCCCTGCGCAGGGTGGCGTAGGCGGGCGGGCCCTGGAAGCCGAACTCGGCCACGAAGCGCGGGGTGTAGTTCGCGTAGTGGGTGTAGTCCTGGGCGTTCCAGACGGTCCAGATGTGGATCGTGCCACGGGAGGGGTCGTTCGGGTCGCGGTCGGGCGTGCCGGAGTAGGGACTGCCCGGCCAGTACGCCCGCGCCGGGTCGACCTCGTTCACGACGCGCGGCAGCAGGTCCTGGTAGAAACCCTCTCCCCAGGTACGCCCGGCGAGCTCCTTCTTCCAGCCCCAATGCCAGAAGCCCTCGATGTTCTCGTTGTTGCCGCACCACAGGACCAGCGACGGGTGGCGCATCAGGCGGGCCACGTTGTCGCGGGCCTCGGCCTCGACCTCGCTCCAGAGGGGCTCCTCCTCCGGGTAGGCGGCGCAGGCGAACGGGAAGTCCTGCCAGATGAGCAGGCCGCGCTCGTCGGCGAGGTCATAGAAGGCGTCCGACTCGTACGTGCCGCCGCCCCACACGCGCAGCAGGTTGGCTCCGGCGTCGGTGGCCTGGGTGAAGCGCTCGGCCAGGGTCCCGGCGGTGACGCGGGCGGGGAAGCAGTCGTTCGGGATCCAGTTGAAGCCCTTGACGTAGACGGGGGCGCCGTTGACCGTCAGGCGGAAGGCCTCCCGGTCGACGTGGACGTCGCGGAAGCCGATGCGCTCGGTCCGCACCTGGTCGCCCAGCCGCACCGTCAGGTCGTACAGCCGGGCCTCCCCATACCCTCGGGGCCACCACAGCTCCGGGTCCTCCACCCGCATCCGCAGGACGGCACTGGTCTGCCCGGCGGCCAGCCGTACCCGTGCCTCTGCTCCCGCCACCTCCGCGACCACCTCGCACGCGGCGGGACGCGCGTGCTCCACCCGGACGCGCACCTCGACCTCGCCGTCGGCCCGCGCGGTCGGCAGCACCTCCGCCAGCCGCGCGCCCGACCAGGACTCCAGCCCGATCGCCCGCCAGATGCCCGCCGTGACCAGCGTCGGTCCCCAGTCCCAGCCGAAGTTGCAGGCCATCTTCCTGATGAAGGGGTACGGCTCCGCGTAGGCGCCGGGACGCTCCCCCAGCTCGGCGCGGCGGGCCTCGGCGTAGGCGTAGGGCGAGTCGAAGCGGACGGTCAGCGTGTTGGCGCCCTCGCGCAGCAGGTGCTCGACCGCGAAGCGGTAGGTCCGGTGCATGTTGGCGGTGCGGCCCGCCTGCATGCCGTTGACCAGCACGGTCGCCACGGTGTCGAGCCCGGCGCAGACCAGGTCCACGCGTTCCTCGCCGGTGTCGCTCCAGTCGAACGTCGTCTCGTAGGTCCAGGGGGTGCGGCCGATCCAGGCGAGCCGTTCCTCGTTGCGGTCGAGGTAGGGGTCGTCGATCAGGCCCGCCGCCAGCAGATCGGTGTGTACGCAGCCGGGGACCGTGGCGGGGATGCCGGAGAAGTCCGAGCCGGTCAGGGTCCAGCCTTGGTGCAGGGTGCGCAAGTCATCTCCACTGGTGGGGGCCGGGTTGACGCTAGGGCGGACGTGACAACGTTGTCAAGATCAGCCATGTTGACCTGATCTCCAGACAATTCGCGGAATTTACGGCAAGGTCGGTGAGAATCCCGACATAGCGCGAGGTTCCCGCTCATGGATCTGTCGTCCTGCCCAGTCTGCGACACCGTCCGGCCCCCGCGCGCCCCTTCCTGCCCGCAATGCGGCACGGCGCTGACCGGGGCGGCGGCCGAGGAGTACGCGGCGGTCGCGAAGTCGCTGGCGGCCCTGGACCACGAACGCGCCACCCTCCTCGCCCGCCGCGAAACCGCCCTGACCGCCCTCCGCGCCACCACACGGGCGACCGACAAGCACCTCACCCCACCCGACCCCCCAACCCCCGAACCCGCGACCCTCGAAACACCGACCCCCAAACCCGCGACCATAGGGCAGGAGACGGCCGGGTCCGCGACCGTCGGGTCCGCGGCCTCTGAGCCCGCGGTCATCGGGCAGGCGACGGCCGGGCGAGCGAGCGGTGGACCGGTGGACCGCGCGTGGGAAACCGGGAAGGGCCCGGCTGCGGAGCGCGCCGGGGCCAGCGGCGTGGCCCGCGACGTGGCCGGGGGCGGTGAGAGCGGCGGGCCGGGTGGCAGGCGGTGGGATCTGTCGCATCGCGCCGTGCAGAACGTGCTGCTCGGGCTGGGCGGCGTGCTGCTGTCGATCGCCGCCATCGTGTTCACGCTGGTCAGCTGGGACGTCCCCGCGCTGCGGGCGCTGATCCTGTGCGTGTTCACGCTGGGCGTGCTGGCCGTCCCCTGGCTGCTGGTACGCCGCCGCCTGGCCGCCACCGCGGAGACCGTCGCCTACCTGGGCCTGGTCCTCCTCCCCCTGGACGGCGTGGCCATCGCCCAAGCCCTGTCCGGCCCGCCCTCCGGGGCAGGCACGGCGGCCCCGCACCCGTTCTGGATCGTGGCCCTGGCCGCCGCCGCCCTGGCGGTGCTCTGGTCGGCGTACGCCTGGATGTCGCCGCTGCGCCTGCCCGCCCCCACGGCGATCGTCCTGGCCAACCTCGCCCTGGGAGCGATGGCCCTCGCCGTCCTCGACCTGTCGGTGGAGGGCTTGCCCTGGGCGGCGGCCGTGGCCGTCCTGGCCTGCGCGGCCGACTACGCCCTGTGGCGGGTGGCCCGCGAGCGCCTGGCCGTCCTCGAGTACGCGGTCTGCGCCACCGTCGCCGCCCTCGCCGGGACGGCGGCCCTGGCGCTGGGCATCCTGATGGCCGCCACCGCGGGGCCCGCCGTGGCCCCGGCCGCCGCCGCGACGCTGGCCGCGATGACGGCCCTGTTCGCCGCGTGGGCGTTGTCGGCCCGCGGGGCGGCCTGGCGCTTCCCGGTGGCCGCCGCCTCGGGCCTGGCCGCCATGGCCGCCGTGGCCACCGTCCCTCTGTCCCTGCTGACCGCGGAGAACCTGACGGCCCTGGCCGGCCTGCTCACCCCAGAGACCCCGCCGTACCCGGAAAACACCCAAGCCGGACCCTGGGGTCCATCCGGACCCTCGGGCATGGCCGGGCCCTGGGGTCCATCCGGGTTCTGGGGTGTGGGCGGGTCCTGGCAGGTGGCTGTCTGGGCGGCGGCGGCCTGTGTGGTGCTGGCGGTCGTGCGGCGCCTGCCGGCCGGGTTGCGGCCCGGGGTGCGCGCAGGCGTGCTCATCGTGCTCCCGCCGGCCGCCGTCTTCGCCGGCCCGTCCCTGCTGACGGTGGCCACGGTGCCCTTCGCCCGGCTCTCCGCCCCATGGCCCACGACCTCCCTGGACGTCCCCGCGGGCCAGGTGTGGCAGGTGAGCGCGGGCGACGCCGTCACGCTGGGCCTGCTCGCCCTGGCCGTGTCGCTGGCCGCGGTGGGCGGTCCGCGGTGGCGGCGGACCGGGGTGTGGATGCTGGGGACGGGCGCGGCGGTGGTGCTGCCGGTCGGGGCGGGCCTGCCGTACCCGATGACGCTGCTGGTCGTCGCGGGGACCGCAGCGCTCGCGCTGTGGACGGGCGCGCGGCGGGCCGGGCCCGCCGTGTGGGTGGGCGGCTATCTCGCGGCGCTGGCCGTGTGCTGGTCGCTGGCCGATCGCGAGGCCACCGTGCTCGTGGCGGCTGGGCTGGGCGCGGTGCTGGCGGTGGGGGCGCTCAGAGCGCGTACGGCACCGGCCCAGGCGCTGACCGGCGCCGGGGCGACGCTGATGGCAGGGGTGCTCGCACTGGCCCTGTTCCCCGGACCGGGAGCGACCACCGGGGGCGCCTGGGCGGCGGGGGCGCTGCTGGCCGTCAGAGCGCTCACGCTCGTGGTGACGCGGCCTTCGCGCAAGCTGGCCCGCGCCGTGGTGAACGCCCCGGCCACCGGCCGCACACTGCTCCTCGGCCTGCTCGACCGGCTCACCCACGCGGTCCGCCCCGGCGGGCGGGGTGCGGTGGAGGCGGCGGCGGTGGCTCTGAGCGCGTTCGCGATCGTGGTGAGCGGGCCGGGGCGTGCCCTGGTGATCGCCGTGGCGGCGGTGCTGGCCGCCTGTTCCGCGTGGCGCCGTCCGCGCGGCCGGTGGCGTGACGCGGCTGTGGCGGAAGCGGGCGTCCTGGCGGTGCTCGCGCCCTTCGCCCTCTCCGGTACGGCGGGCCCCGCCCTGTTCGGCCCCCTGACCTGGATCCGGCACGCCTGGCCGGATGCGGCTGGCTCGCCGGGCGCGACGTTGCCATGGGCGCTGCCCGACCATCCGGACGGCGCGCTGCTGGCGGTGCTGATCCTGTCGGCGACCGCCGGAACACTCGCGGCCGGAGCGCGCTGGGGCCGGGCGGCGGCCGTCGGGGTCGCCTCGCTGGCCTACCCGGTGGCGCTGACGGCGCTTCCGCTGGCGGCCGGCCTGCCGTACTGGGTGTCGCTGGCCTTCCTCCTGGGCGTCACCGGCACGCTGGCCCTGTGGTCGGCCGTCGCCGCCACCGACCTGCCCGGTCTCGGCGGGGCGGCGGGCACGGCGGGCGCGGCGGGGCTGTGGACCGGGACGCTGGCCGTCTCCTGGTCGCTGGCCGACCGGACCGCGACGCTGGCCGTGCTGGGCGCGATCACCGCCATCGGCCTGCTCTGCGCGCTGCGCGGGCGCGGCTCCCCGGTCACCTCGGCGGCCTCGGCCGTGACCGGGCTGGCGATCGGCGCCGAAGGCGTGGCGGCGGCACTCAGCGCCGGGGTCACCGGCGAGAACGCGGCGCTGCTGCTCCTGATGATCGCCGTCCTCCTGGTCAGGGCGGCCATGCTCACGCCCGGCGCGGTGGCCGTGCCGCTCGGCGCGACCGCCGGCGTCCTCTGGACGGTGGCCCTGGGCATGGCGGGCGACGTCCCGAGGCTGACGATCGTGCTCGCCGTGGGAGCGCTCGCCATGGCCGCGGCCTCCGGGCGGCGCACGAGGAAGCAGCGGAAGGCGCTGGCCATGGGCGCGATCCTGGCCGGTGCGGCCGCTCTGCTGCCGCATCTGCACGTGTGGGCGGCGGCCGTCGCGTTCCCCTACGGCTGGCTCGTCCGCCCCTGGACGGGGGCGCCGGAGGAGGTGCTGACGCCCGGCGACCCCGGCGGCACCGGCACGGCGCTGGCGGCGGGAGTCCTGGTGACCGTCGCCTACGTGATCACGGCGCGGCGGCTGGGCGGCGGGCGGGCCGGCCTGGCGATGGCCACGGTGGCGGTGCCGCTGTGTCTTCAGCCGGTCCCGCTGATGGCGGAGCTGCCGTATGCGGGAGTGCCGGCGTTCCTGGGGTGTCTGGTGGTGGCGCTCGCCGTGCAGGCCGGGCGGGATCGCCTGGCGGGCGGGATCGCGCTTGTCCTGGGGGCGCACCTGGTGGTGTGGTCGCTGGCGGCGGCGCCGTACACGCTGGGGGTTCTCGCGGGGCTGACGTTGCTCGCGGGCGCGCTCGCGGTGCGGGCGCCCGACCTTCGTGTGCGGCGGGGCGCCGCCGCGACGGCCACCGTCGCGGGTGGCGGTCTGGCGCTGGCCGCGGCGCTAGCGGCCGGGCTGACCGGGGAGCGGGCGGCGTTCGCGCTGATCGCCGTCGCGGCGCTGGCGGCGACGGCGGCCGCGCGGCTGCACCCGCGGCCGGTCGCGGTGGCCGTCGAACTCCCGGGGTGGGGGCTGGCGGTGGCCGGGGTGCTGCTGACGGCGAGCGAACCCGCCACGGCCTGCCTGGCGCTGGCCGCGACCGGGGTCCTGGTACTGGTGGTGTCGCTGCGGCCGGAGCGCCGCGACGCCCGCTGGGCGGGCCTGTCGCTCCTGCAGCTGGCGCTCTGGCTCAAGCTGGCCCTCGAAGGGGTGACGGCGCCTGAGGCGTACACGGTGCCGCTGTCGGTGGCGGGGCTGATCGCGGCCTGGCTCGTACGGCGGCGCGACCCAACCGTCTCCTCCTGGATCGGCTACGGCTCCGCCCTGGCGCTGACCTTCCTGCCCAGCCTCGTGGCGGCCTGGAACGACCCGGCGCTCCTGCGCCCGCTCCTGCTGGGCACCGCCGCCTTCGCCGCCACCCTGGCCGGAGCCCGCGCCCGCCTGCAGGCGCCGCTGCTGCTCGGCGGGGCGGTGCTGGTGGTGACGGCGGCGCACGAGTTCGCCCCGGCGATCGGCGAGCTGGTCGGCCAGGGTCCGCGCTGGCTGCCGATCGCGCTGGCGGGCGCGTTCCTGCTGTTCACCGGCGCCACGTACGAGCACCGGCTGCGGGATCTGCGCCGCGTGCGCGGGCTGCTGGTGCGGATGCGCTAGGCGTTAGGGTCGTGCCATGGTCCGCGCCGATGCCGAACGCAACATCGAAGCCATCCTCGCCGCCGGACAACGCCTGCTGAGCGGCGATCCCGGTGCGAGCGTGGCGGAGGTGGCGAAGGCCGCGGGCGTGGGCCGGGTCACCCTTTACGGGCATTTCCCATCACGCGAGGACCTGGTGGACGCGGTGCTGGCCCGCGCGATCGCCGAGGCGCACGTGGCGCTGGACGACCCGGAACTGGCCACGCTGCCCGCCCCCGACGCGCTGGCCCGGCTGGTGGGCTCGTCCTGGGAGATACTCAACCGGCACAGCCGCCTGTTCGTCGCCGCCGACCGCACGCTGCCGACCGAGCGCATCCGCGAACGGCACGCCGAACCGCTCAAGCGGGTGGAGAAGCTCATCGAACGCGGTCGCGACAGCGGCGACTTCCGTACGGACGTGCCGGTGTCGTGGCAGGTCAGCTCGTTCTTCGCGCTCCTGCACACCGCGGCGCAGGAGGTGGAGTCCGCCCGCCTCGACGGCGGGGAGGCGGGCGGCGTGCTCGTCACGTCGCTGCGGTCTCTGCTTTCGGCTCGATCCCCGTCAGCAGGTTGAACGCGCCGGTCAGCAGGTTCAGCGAGACCAGGCCGACGACCTCGGCGATGACCCGGTCGCTCCAGCCGTGCGCGCGCAGTTCCGCGACGTCCTCGTCGGTGAGCGAGCCGGGGTCGGCCAGCACCCGCACGGCCACGCCGATGAGCGCCGCCTCGCGCGCGTCGGTCGAGGTCCCCTGGCGGGCGAGCTCCACGTCGCCCTCACTCAGCCCGGCCGCGAGCGCCGCGCGCTCGTGCGCCTGCTTGCACATCGCGCAACCGATCCACTCCTGTACGGCCAGCGAGATCTTCTCTGACAGCGGCCGGGGGATCTTCACCCGTTTCATGGCCCGCGAGAAGGTGAGATAGCCCTCCAGCAGCGCCGGGGAGTGGGCCATGGTGGCGACCATCTCGCCCGCCGAGCCGCGCCGTTCGATGATGTCGTTCAGCAGTTCACGGGACCTGGCCGGGGCCTGCTCGGGCTCCAGGGCGTTCAGGCGTCGCATGCTTCCTCCTCAGTTGATACCCCCTGAGGGTATAAGCAAGACCGCT
Organism: Nonomuraea sp. NPDC050394; assembly: GCF_044459065.1. NCBI lineage: Bacteria > Bacillati > Actinomycetota > Actinomycetes > Streptosporangiales > Streptosporangiaceae > Nonomuraea > Nonomuraea sp. NPDC050394. The sequence continues at coordinate 228,268 of NZ_JBITIO010000007.1, forward strand.
CCACTGGCTATTCCCAGCCCCAGGGAGACCGCGGCGCAGACGTAGGCCACCCACCCGTTCCCCACCGGCCCGGCCTCCCCGCCGGAGTACAGCGGCCGGATCCAGCGCAGGTAGTAGAACAGGCTCGCCACCGTGTTGAGCGCGGCCACCACCGCGAGCCACGCGTAGCCGCCCTGCCACGCCGCCGCGAACACCAGCACCTTGCCGACGAACACCGCCGTCGGCGGCGTGCCCACCAGCCCCAGCAGGCAGACCACCAGCGAGAACGCCAGCCAGGGCGAACGCCTGGCCAGCCCGGCGTACCCGGAGAGCCGGTCGGTCCCGGCCGCGGCGACGACCGCGAACGCGCCCAGGTTCGTGACCGCGTAGGCGGCCACGTAGAACAGCAGCGCCGGCTCCGCCAGACCGCCGCGGCCCGCCATCGCCACCGGCACCAGCAGGTACCCGGCCTGGCTCACGGTCGAGTACGCCAGCAGGCGGCGCACGTTGTCCTGCGCGAAGGCGGCCAGGTTGCCCAGTGTCATCGTCACCGCCGCCAGCACCGCCAGCAGCATGGGCTGGTCGAAGACGTCCTGGGCCAGCCGGTACAGCGCCACGAACGCGCCCGCCTTGGGCACCGTCGTCAGGAACGCCGCCACCGGCCTGGAGGCGCCCTCGGCGGCGTCGGGCACCCAGAAGTGCCCGGGTACGCCGCCCGCCTTGACCAGCATCCCGGCCAGCGGGAGCACGACGGCCACGCCGGGGGCGGCGCGGTCCAGCGCGGGGTAGGCGGTGGCGCCGGCCGTACCGTAGACGAGGGTGACGCCGGCCAGCATGAGCACGCCGAGGAAGGCGCCGAGCAGGTAGTACTTCAGCGCGGCCTCGGTGCCCGCGGCGTCCTTGGCGAAGCCGGTGAGCGCGTAGGCGGGGATGCTCGCCAGCAGGTACGCCGCCACCAGCACCAGCAGGTCGTCGGCCCCCGCCAGCACCAGCGCGCCGAGCGCGGCCAGCATGACCAGCGTGTACACCTCGCTCTCCCGCCGGTCGCCGCGGGCCCGCGACCTGGCCAGGGGAAGCACGAGCAGGGTGGCGGCAGCGACGGTGAGGCGGGCGACGTTCGTGGGCAGGTCGACGGCGAACGACTCGAAGGCCATCACGTCGGGACCGCCGATGACGGCCAGCGTCGCGGCGAGCGAACCGGCCAGGGCCGCGGCGCAGATCCAGGCCACGACGCCCTGCCGTCCGCGCGGCACGAACAGGCCGGTCAGCAGGCCGAGCACCGCTCCGGCCAGGATGAGCAGCTCGGGGAGCAGGTCGAGCGGATTCTCCGCCATGCCGGTCATCGGCTCACCAGGCTCACCAGCGCGGCGGAGAAGGGTTCGATCAGGTCCAGCAGCCAGCGCGGAGCCAGGCCGATGACCAGGGACAACACCAGGAGCGGCGCGACGGCCGCCAGCTCGCGCGGCCGTACGTCGGAGACCTCCAGCTCGCCCGGCGCGCCGAGGAAGGCGCGGTGGAAGACGCGCAGCAGCAGCGCGGCGGTGATCAGGATGCCGAGGATGGCGAGCACTCCGGCCACGACCGCGCCCGCCCCGATCACGCCGGTGAAGATCTGGAACTCCGCGATGAAGCCCGACAGGCCGGGCAGGCCGAGCGAGGCGAAGGCGGCCACCGCCACCATCGTGGTGAACACCGGAGCGGTCCCGGCGATACCCCCGTACCTGCCGATGTCATAGCTTCTGGCCCGATCCCAGAGCACACCGGTCAGCAGGAACAGCGCTCCGGTGATCAGCCCGTGGCTGATCATCTGGGTGACCGCGCCGCTGACCGCGAGCTCCCTGGCCCGCCCGGCGCCCGGGGCCAGCCCGGCCGCGCCGAACGCCAGCACGATGTAGCCCATGTGGTTGACCGAGGTATAGGCGATCAGGCGCTTGAGGTCGTCCTGGGCGAGGGCGACCAGCGCGCCGTAGAGCACGCTGACCACGCCCACCGCCATGATCACCCAGGCGTACGCGCGCCACGCCTCCGGCAGCATCGGCATCGCGATCCTGGCGAAGCCGTACGTGCCCATCTTGAGCAGGACGCCGGCGAGGATCGCCGAGCCCGCGGCGGGTGCGTCGGTGTGCGCGGGCGGCAGCCACGTGTGGAACGGCACCGTCGGCGTCTTGACCGCCAGCCCCACCCCGATCGCCAGCAGTACCACCGCGGGCACCACGGGCGGCTCGGCGATCAGCTCGGCCATGTCGAACGTCCCGCCGCCCAGGTAGAGGCCGATGAAGCCGAGCAGCAGCGCCAGCGAGCCGAGGAAGGTGTACAGGAAGAACTTCAGCGCCGACCTGGCCCGGTCGCCGTGGCCCCAGCCGGCGATCACGAAGTACATGCCGACGATCGACAGGTCGAAGAAGACGAAGAAGACCAGCAGGTCGAGCGCGGCGAACAGGCCGACGGAGACGGTCTGCAGGAACAGGAACAGCGCCGCGTACGACCTCGGCCGCCCCGTCTCGCGCCACGAGTAGACGGCGCACAGGAGGAACAGCACCGCCGTCATCGCGATCAGCGGCAGCGACAGCCCGTCCACGCCGACGTGGTAGCCCGCGCCGACCGACGGGATCCAGCGCAGCCGGGTCTCGTAGCCGATGCCGCCGTCGTAGCCGGCCCACATGGCCACCACGAGCGCCAGGTCCACGGCCGTGGCGCCCAGCCACACCCAGCGGGCGCTCACTCCGGGCACCGCCAGCAGGGCCGCCGCCAGCAGAGGCAGGAAGATCACCAGGTCGAGCACCGCTCACCTCACCAGCGCGATCGCGACGGCCAGGATGATCAGGCCGACGGCGGCCTGGGCGAGATAGGTGTGCGCCTGGCCGGTCTGCGGGCGCCTGGCCAGCCGCCCCAGCCCCATGGCGGCGACGCCGACCGCCCGCACCACGCCGTCCACCCCCATCTCGAACGGCGTGCGCGCCAGCCTGGCCGCCGCCATCCCCAGCCTCGGCACCGCCTCGACGGCACCGTCGACCACCCGGTCGTCGAACCACGCCGCCCCTCTGGCCAGCGCGAGCAGCGGCCGCCACACCACGGCCCGCGCCGCGGCCTCCAGCCCCAGCCAGCCCGTCAGCACGCGTGGCTCGGGCAGGCGTACCAGCGCGGTGAGCACGGCGGCGGCGGCCAGCACCCCCGACAGCGCCAGCGAGCCCGCGTCCGCCCGCGCGGCGCCGGGCTCGCCCAGCAGCCCGGACCACCAGGCCCAGACGGCGGGCAGCCCGACGACGCCCAGCACGGCCGCGCCCGCCGCCAGGACCGGCAGCGGCGCCCACGAGAGCGTCTCCGGTGGCCGCCCGTCCGAGCGGGAACCCCGCCAGACCGCGACCAGCGCCCTGCCCGCGTAGGCGGCCGACAGCGCACCCGCGGCCAGCCCGATCGTGTGCAGCCAGGGGTCGTGCACGGCCGCCAGCACGCTGTCCTTGGTCACCCACAGCGACAGCGGCGGCAGCCCCGCCAGCGCCAGGGCGCCCACGGCGAAGCTCGCCCCCACGACCGGATAGCGGCGGCCCGCCCCGCGCAGCCCGGACAGGTCCTTGGTGCCGAGGGCGGTCAGCCACGCGCCCGCGCCCAGGAACAGCAGGCTCTTCACTGCCGCGTGCGCCACCAGGTGGGCCGTGCCCCCGGCCACCGACCCCATCACCATGAACCCGAGCTGCGCGCACGTGGAGGCGGCCAGGAGTTGCTTGAGGTCGCGCTGGGCCAGCGCCACACCGCCGAGCAGCAGCGCGGTCAGCCCGCCCGCCCAGGCCACCAGCGGCCCCGCCCACCCCGTCGCGACGAGCAAGGGCTGCACCCTCAGCAGCAGGTACGCCCCCGCCGCCACCATCGTCGCCGAGTGCAGCAACGCCGAGACCGGACTCGGACCGGCCATGGCCCGCGACAGCCAGAAGGAGAACGGAAGCTGGGCCGACTTGCCGAGCGCGGCCACCACGATCCCGCCCGCCACCAGGTCCCGCCACGGCTGCGGCAGCTCGGGCAGTCCGGCCAGCCCGAGCACCTGCCCGGACGTCGCGCCCGCGGCGAACGCGGCTCCCGCGGCCACGTACAGGCCGAGGTCGCCCGCGCGCGTGGTCACGAACGCGACCCCCGCCGAGGTCACCCGGTCGCCGTCGCGCCACCAGTAGCCGATGAGCGCGTACGACATGGCGCCCATCACTTCCCACCCCATCAGCAGCACGGTCAGCTCGGTCGCGGTGACGGTCGCGAGCATCGCGCCGACGAAGATGAGCATGAGGCCGTAGAACCTGGCCTCCCGCAGCTCGCCCGTGGCGAACACCAGCACCGCCAGCGCCACCGCCGCCACGGTCACCACCATGACGGCCGACAGCCCGTCGACCGCGAAGCCGGAGGTGAAGACCAGGGGGAAGCTCGTCGTGGGCCGGGCCACGGCGGCCCAGACGGCCAGCGCCAGGGTGGCCGCCGCCGTGGCGACGGCCGTGGCGCGCGGGGCCCGCCGTACCAGGAGGAGCAGGGCACCGGCGGCGGCGGGCAGGATCCAGATCATCCCTTGAGGTCCCCCGCGCCGTCGGTCGTGTCCACGTCGCGGGCGCGGAAGATGGCGGTGGTCACGGCGAAGCCCATCGCCATCTCCAGCGCCATCACGGTGACCGCGACGAGCACGAGGACCTGGCCGTCGGCCGTCTGAGGTGCCACGAAGTACCAGAAGGCACCGCCGGCCACGATGAGGCCGTTGATCATGAGCTCCAGGCCCATCATGAGCATGACGATCGACTGCTGGGACAGCGCGCCGTAGAGGCCGATCGCGAACAGCGCGGCGGCCAGCAGCAGGAAGCCCTCAAGCGTCATAACGGCCCCGCCGCGTCGCCAGCACCACCGTGGAGATCATCGTGGCCAGGATCGCGACCCCGATGACCATCATGACCAGCATCTTCGGCCCCATGATCGACATGCCGAGGGCCTCGGTGGGGTCGGGCGGCGGCGTTCCCTGGCGGCCGGGCAGGTCGGTCATGAAGATCCCGGCCACCAGCAGCGCGAACACCGTCGCGGAGATGGCCGCCGCGCCCTTCTTGTTGTGCAGCATCGACATGGGCATGAGTCCCGCCGGGTTCATCATGAACATGATCATGAAGACGGCCATCACCACCATCTCCATGATCATCATCAGGATGATCAGCGCACCGAGATAGTGCAGGTCGATGAGGAAGAACGTCGCGCCGACCGCGATCAGCGAGGCCAGCAGCGCGAACGTGGCCCGCGCCATCGAATCCACCACGAACACCGCGATCCCGCTCACCACCGCGAGCACCGCCAGGATCCAGAACGCCATCACATCACCACGATCCCGACGACGAGCAGTTGCAGCAGGGACAGCGGGATGAGCACCATCCAGGCGAACGTCATGAACCTGTCCATCCGTACGGCCGGCACCCGCCGCCCGATCCCCGCGAACAGAGCCAGCACGGCCACGGTCTTCACCGCCGTCCACGCCCACGCGGGCAGCCAGGGCCCGGCCCCGCCGCCCAGGAACAGCGGCACCGCCGCCGCGGCCGCCACCACCAGCAGCGCGTAACGCCCCGCGAGGAACACCAGCCGGTCCGGCCCGGCCAGCTCGGCCGTCACCCCACCGGCGATGCCCGCCCCGGCCGGCTCCCCCATCGGCCCCCAGAACGCCATGGCCAGAGCCGAGATCAGGTACACGAGGAACGCCACCGGCATCCACACCACGAACCAGAGCTCCCGCTGAGCCGCCACCACGTCGGCGAACCGCAGCGACCCCGCCCCCAGCGCCACCGTGATCAGCGCGAACATGTGCGGCAGCTCGTAGGCCAGCCCCTGGGCCACGAACCGGTACCCGCCGACCAGCGGGAAGACCGAGTTCACCCCCCAGCCGGCCAGCCACACCGCCGCCCACGCGCCGACCTCCATCGCGTTGAACCACACGATCCCCACGCCCAGGTCCAGCACCGCCCGCTCGCCCACGGGCAGCACGAGCGCGGCCAGCACCGCGACGACCGGCAGCGTCACCACACCGAGCCGGGTGAGCGGCAGGTCGGGCAGAAGCGTGCGCCGGTGCCCCACGACCAGCCCCCGCGCCACGCCCGCCCCGTTCCTCTCGCTCAGGGCGACCGCTGCCACCAGCACCCCGAGCCCACCCACCAGCCCGGCCACCTCACCCACGCCACCCACCAGCCCGGCCGCCTCACCCACGCTCCCCACCTCGCCCGTGGGCCGCCTCGGGAGAGAGCTGGGCCAGATCGGGATCGAGACTGGCCACGATCAGCCGCGCCTCGGCCAGCTCGGCGCCCTCCAGAACGCCGGGCAGAAGATCCAGGGCAGCCCGGCTGTACCCGGCCGACCCAGGGCCGTCTCCCCCAAGTCTCCGGTCGTCTCCCCGCGATCCCCGGTCGCTTCCGACCGGTCCCCGGTCGACGGTCAGCGGCGTGTGGTCCCGCAGCCGCCCGATCGCGTCATCGGCCGCGTCGAGCCGGCGGTGAACCCGGTCGAGCACGTCTCCGGCCAGGAAGGCGTGATCCATGCCGACCTGGCCGAGCCCACGCAGCATCCAGGCGAGCACCCGCGACCGCCGCACCCGCCGGGCGAAGCGCGCGTAGCCGGCGGCCACGTCGTTGTCTTCTCGCAGGAGGCGGTCGCGCAGGTGGCGGGCGGTACGGGCGGCGTCGGGCCAGCCGGCCACGGCGAGGAGGCGGCCGAGACTGTCGAGGTGCGCCGCGGCCCGGCGACGTTCGGCGGCACCGCGGGTGACCGGCTCGCCCTCGGCGGCGGCCAGCCACGGCTCGTCCCAGAAGCTCCACCCGGCCCCGTGGTGTCCAGAGCTCCACCCGGCCCCGTGGTATCCGGTCACCACCACGGCCCGCTGGATGACGTCACCCTGCATGACCGTCTCGACGACGAGCCCGTCCGGCCAGTCCGCCAGCACCGGCCCGAGCGGCACGTGCAGCCGGTCCAGCATGAGCCCGTCCCGATCCGGCCCACGCCCGGCCATCGCCACCCCGCCCACAACCCCCACGTGCCCCTCATGCCCACCCGAACCCCCACCCGAGTGCCCGTGCTCGTCGGAATGCCCGTGCTCGTCGGAGGGCGTTGCCGAGGGGGCGGTCATGTCGCCGGCGCCGCACGACATCGGGCGCCCGGTCTCCTCCGGGCGCCAGGCCGTGGTGAGGTGTTCCGCCGCGTCCCGTAGCTGGGTGGCCTCGTCGGCCAGTGACTGGCGGGCCCGTTCCAGCGCGGCCCGCACCTCGGCCGCCGTCGCGTCCGCGGGCAGGGAGACGCGGGCCCTCGGCCCCGGCACGTCGTTCCACACGATGTCGGCCGCCTCGGCCAGCCTCTCCCCCAGCGCCTCGCAGGTCACCAGGACGGCCGTCGCCGCGGGCGAGCGGGCCTGTGGCCACCCGCACGCCTCGACCAGCAGACGAAGGCGCGTACCGTACGGCCCGGCGACCACCAGCACCGGCGGCCGGGAGGCGGCGCGGCGCAGCAGCCACCCCCTCAGACCCACCGCAGCGCCCCTTCCCGCCAGGCGTAGACCACCCCGACCATCAGCAGCCCGAGGAAGAGGAACATCTCCACCACCGCGGCCGTCCCCACCTCGGCCACGACCAGCGCCCACGGGTACATGAACACCATCTCCATGTCGAAGGCCAGGAAGACGAGCGTCACGGCGTACCAGCGCACGTGGTAGCGCGACAGGGCGTGCTCGGCCGGCCGCGCGCCCGACAGGTACGGCCCCGCGCGCAGCACACCCCGTGGCGCGACGACCAGCGAGACGCAGTAGACGCCCGCGATGCCGACCGCGAGCAGGATCAGCACGACGAGCACGCCGGCCACCCCCTCACCAAGCTACTAAGATCCGTAGTTCCCTGGTGAGGGGACGCCAACCATCACGCGCGTGGCCCCGTGAGGGCCGGCGGCGATCAGCCGGACACGGTGATCGTGTCCGCCTTGCCGTCCGGGGTCTCGTCCATGGGACGCCTGCGGGCCAGCCGTACCCCTGCCAGGGCGACCAGCGCGCCGCCCACCCCCGCCAGCAGCAGCGCGTACGGCGGGAAGCCGGCGGCCTCATCCGAAGGCGCGGACGCGGGCACGGGCGCCGAGACCGGAGCCGGAGCGAGAGCCGACGCCGGGGCCGGGGCAGGGGCCGACGCCGGGGCCGGGGCGGCCACCACCCGGTCGGTGGAACCGCCGGCCGGGAAGCCGGGCGGGCGGATCGCGCCCCAGTAGTCCTTGCCGTCCCCGCGCAGGTCCTTCGGCGGCGGGTTGATCTTCAACGCGCCGGGCACGGTGAGGGTGCCGACGTCGTGCTCCTTGAACAGCCCCTGGATGCCCTCCACCTTCCACGTGCCCTTGGGGACGGCGATCGAGGTCACGTAGTGGCCCGCTTCAGGCCGCGCCGTACCGTCGAAGGTCATGGCCTTGCCGTCGGCGGCGGTCAGCCGCAGGCCCGTCTTGCCCAGATCGCCCTCGAACGGGTGCGTGCCGTGCTGCAGCACCCAGAAGCCGACCGTGTAGGTCACGCCGGGCTGGAACCGGGCCGGCAGCGGGTCCAGATAGGTCATCGCCCAGCCACCCGCGTTCGCCGGTGTCGCGAGCCAGCCCGCCGCCAGGACCAGAGTGGCGGAGAGCACGAACAGGAGTCTTCTCATGACTACACCTCCGCTGCTTGTACACCGCGAGCGGGACCGGAGGTTCCGGGCCGTAAACTGGCGTGCATGTATGAAGTCGTCGCCGCCCTCGTCCCGCCCGCGGTCGTGGCCACGGCCTTCCTGCTCGGGGTGCGTGCCGTACTCAAGCGGGAACGTGCCGACCGCGAACACGAGCGCTCCGAGTCCGCCACCCGGCCGGCCGCCCAGTAGTTTCTAGGTAAACCCGCTGCGAGGACGCAGAATGGAGGGGACGGCGAGGGAGCGAGGAGTCCCTGCCCCGTGCCCGCCCCCAACCGCGAGAACCTGGCAGCGATGCTGGACGTGCTCGTGTACGAGAACGTGCTCATCGCCTGGCGGCGCCTGTCGTTCGGGCGATACGAGATCGTGTCCAGGGACGGCGAGGAGATCATCCTGTCCACCGCCCACGCGGAGATGTGGGCCGTCGGCGCGTTCGCCGTCTATCTCGCGCTGGTGGACCAGGGGCGCATCAGCCCGCGCATGCCATGAGTTTCCGCGGCGTTCCCGATCATCCGCGCCGGTCACGACGTAGGTTGGGCGGAGCGTCGTTGGGAGATGTGGAGGATCATGGCCGAGGACGAGCGCCCCAACCGGATTCATCAGCTCTTGTTCGGAGCCATGTCGCTGGCGGGGCCGCGGGTTCAGCGGCGGCTGCTGCGCGGGTACTTCGATCTCTGGCACATCCGCGCCGACCCGTGGAGCGTCACGGTGGACGCGTACGAGCGGGAGAAGTACAAGGCCACGCTGGAGCAGGTGCCCAAGCGCGACTACAGGCGGGTCCTCGACGTGGGCTGCAGCGAGGGCTGCTTCACGATGCTCGCCGCCGCCGCGCACCCGGAGGCCGAGACGGTCGGGGCGGACATCTCCCACCGCGCCCTGCGCCGGGCCCGCGGGCAGGCGGCCCGCACGGGGTCACCGGCCACGTTCGTGCGCCTGGACATCCTGACCGAGGACGCGGGCGGGCCGTACGACCTGATCTTCGTCGGTGAGCTCCTCTACTACCTGGGCAACACCCCCGCGGTGGCCGACCGGCTCGCCGGGCTGCTGGAGCCCGGCGGCCACCTCGTCCTCACCCACTCCCGCCCGCAGGCCCGCCTCCTGCACACCCACTTCGACGGCCATCCTCGGCTGAGGAGCCTGTCGAACGAGGACGGCGAGCACGACGGCCGCTTTTACAACGTCGCGGTCTACGAACGGATCTGAGGGCTTCCCGGAGGCCTCCGGGAAGCCCTCCATGGTCAGAGGCGTTCGAGGAGCGCGCGCATCTGGGCCACTTCGGCCTGCTGGGCCGTCTCGATGGCCTTGGCCAGTTCCTTGGCCTCGGGGTCCGCGCCCTGCCGCACCTCGGTCCTCGCCATGTCGATCGCGCCGTTGTGGTGGGCGATCATGAGCTTGGCGAACATCCGGTCGAACGCCGCCCCCTTGGCCGCGGCCAGCTTCTTCATGTCCTCTTCCGACATGATTCCGGGCATGGCGTGGTCCATGCCGCCGGTGGGCAGCGGTTTGCCCCACTCCTGAAGCCAGCCCCGCATGGTCTGGATCTCCGGGTCCTGCGCCGCCTTGATCTTCGCGGCCAGGTCCTTGATCTCCTTGTCGGCGGCGCGGCCGGGGGCGAGGTCGGCCATCTCGACCGCCTGCCGATGGTGCGGGATCATCATCTGCGCGAACATGACGTCCGCGTCGTTGAAGGCGGCGGAGGTCGCCGATGGGGTCGCCGATGGGACCGCGGACGAGGTCGCCGCGGCCGGTACGGGCGGCTCGCTCCCCCCGCAGGCGGTGAGCAGGACGAGCGCCCCCGCTCCCGAGGCGACGGCCAGCGAGATCCGGCGAGACGTGCTGGTGAACATGGTGAATTGAACTCCCGTCGAAGATGAGATAGGGCCTGATGAACACCAGGTCGGCCTATATGCGCATCACGGAGAGTTCGGTGAGCCGAGGCGGCGCCCGCGCCACCCCGCGCATCCGCCACGTCCGGCGGACGGCCCGCAGGGGCCACGGCAGCATTCCTGCCCACACGACGGCGAGCAGCAGGAACACCATCGACGTCAGTACGGCCAGGCACACCACCCCGGGATCCGGCCCCGGCGGCCCATCCCCCTGGCCCAGCGCCACCGGCGCCTGAGCCACGGCGGCATGCCCTCTGTCATGGGAGAGGTGGCCGAGCGTGTGCATCCCGCACACCCCGACCACGAGCAGGACGAGCAGCAGCGTCCGCCCGAGCCGAAGCACCATGCTCACCCCCCATGACAACTACTAAAAATAGTAGCAAGGGCCGGACGCGACAGCGCCCGGCCCCCTCCACCCCGCACACCGTTCAGACCACGACGGCCTCGTAGCCCACCTCTTCCACGACGTCGATGATCCGCGCGTCGGTCACACCGTCGGCGGTCACGGTCACCCGCCCGGTCGCCAGTTCCACGTCCACCTGGGAGACCCCGTCAACCTTGCCGATCTCGCCCTTCACCTTGTTGGCGCAGCCGTTGCAGGTCATCCCGGTCACCGCGAACGTCGTCGTGCCCATGTGGTCCCAACCCCTTCTCCATAGATACCCCCAACGGGTATGGTCAGCAACATACGCATCCGACCGCCGGAAGCGCAAGTCCTGCCGATATACCCATAGGGGGTATAGTCCTCCCCCATGCGAACCCTGAACAAGATCATCGTGGTGGGCGCCTCGCTGGCCGGCCTGCGGGCCGTGCAGTCGCTGCGCCAGGAAGGCTTCGACGGCGAGATCACCCTCGTCGGCACAGAGACACACCTGCCCTACAACCGGCCGCCGCTGTCCAAGGGCCTGCTGCGCGGCGACGACGACATCCTCCTGCCCGGCGCCGGCGAGCTGGACGACTCGTGGTCACGCGGACGCACCGCCGTACACCTGAACCCCGCGACCAGGACCCTCACCCTCGACGACGGCGCCGAGCTCGGCTACGACGGGCTGGTCATCGCCACCGGCGCCCGCCCGCGCCGGATGGAGGCGGCGCACACGCTGCGGACCCTGGAGGACGCGCTGGCCCTGCGCGCGGAGCTGGAGCGCGGGCACGAGCACGTGGTGGTGGTCGGCGCCGGGTTCATCGGCGGGGAGGTCGCCTCCACCGCCCGCGAGCTCGGGCTCAAGGTCACGCTGATCGACTCGGGCCGCCACCCGATGCGCGCGGGCCTGGGCGACGTGGCCGCCGCCTGGCTGGCAGGACTGCACGAGCGCGGCGGCGTCGAGCTGGTCTCGGGCGTCCGGGTGCGCGCGGTCGAGGAGGGGCGGGTGCTGCTGGCCGACGGGCGCGCGATCCCGGCCTCCCTCGTGGTGGCGGGCCTGGGCGTGGTGCCGAACACCGAGTGGCTCGACGGCAGCGGGCTGCCCGTCAACGACGGGGTACTGGTGGAGGAGACGCTGTTCGCGCGCGGGTCCGCGCGGATCGTGGCCGCCGGCGACGTGGCACGCTGGCCCCACAGCCTGTACGGCGGCGCCATGGTCAGGGTCGAGCACTGGTCCAACGCCAACGAGCAGGGCGCCGCCGCGGCCCGCAACCTGCTGGCCGGCCCCGGGGAGTCCCGGGCGTTCACCGACGTGCCGAACTTCGCGACCAGCGTGCACGGCAGCCGCATCCAGACCGCCGGCCTGCCGCACCTTGCCGACACCGCGACGGTCGTGACGGGCTCGCCGGAGGAGGACCGGTTCGCCGTGGCCTTCACCCGCGAGGACGTCCTGGTCGGCGCGGTGGCCGCCAACTCCCCCAAGGACCTGATCAAGCTCAAGCGCCGCATCGCGGCCGGACAGCCCATCTACGATGACCAATAGTATCTGGGCCATGCCCAGAATCCTCGCCTGTCTCCTCCTCCTGGCCGCCACCGCCTGCGCGCAGGAGCCGCCCGCCGCCGGACAGGATCCCGGCATCGGCCACGTCCACGGCGTCGGCGTGGACCCGGCCGACGGCGCGGTCTACCTGGCCGCCCACTACGGCCTGTTCAAGGTCACCGGCGAACGCGGCGCCGAGCGCGTGGCCGGGCGCGTCCAGGACCACATGGGCTTCACCGTGGTGGGCCCGCGGACGTTCCTGGCCAGCGGCCACCCCGGCGAGGCCACCCCTGACGCCCCGCCGCACCTGGGCCTGATCCGCACGACCGACGCGGGCGCCACCTGGACCACCGTCTCGGAGAAGGGCGGCGCCGACTTCCACGCGCTGGAGCCCGCCGGCGCCGACCTCTACGCCTTCGACAGCGTCACCGGCCGGGTCCGCGCCAGCGGCGACGGCGGCAGGACCTGGACGCAGGGTGCCACGGAGCAGGTGAACGACCTGGCCTTCTCGGGCGACCGCCTCTACGCGGCCACCCGGGACGGCCTCAAGGTCAGCGCCAACCGCGGCATGGACTTCGAGCCGGTCCGCAAGGCGCCCCCGCTCACCCACGTGGCCGCGGCCGGGAAGCTGACCGGCGTCGACACCGGGGGCAGGATCCACTCCAGCGGCGACGGCGGGCGTTCGTGGCGCCCGGCCGGCACCTTGCCGGGCCCCGCGGTCGCCTTCGCGGCGATCGGCGAGAACCGCCTGCTGGCGGTCACCGAGGACGGGGTCGTGCACGACTCGGGCGACGGCGGTGGTGTGTTCAACGTACTCTTCAGACCGGCGAATACCTGATGCCCGGAGAGACCTGAATGCCCAAAATGCCGAAGACCCTCGTGATCCTGGCCGCCGTGCTCGGCGTGGCCGTGCTGGCCTACGCCGTACCGGCGATCATGCTGGCCGGAGAGGTGCCACCGGGCACCAAGGTCGCGGGCGTGGACATCGGCGGGCTGTCACCCGAGGAGGCGCGCTCCCGGCTGGAACGCGAGCTGCGCCCCCGGGCCACCCGGCCCATCGAGGTGACGGCGGCGGGCAAGAAGACCCGGCTGGAGCCGGTCGAGCTCGGCCTGTCCGTGGACGTCGCGGCCACGGTGGCGGCGGCGATGGACGGCGCCTCCACCCCGGCCGGCGTCGTGCGCTCGCTCTTCGGCGGCCGCGAGCTCCAGCCGGTCGTCAAGGTCGACGAGCAGGCGCTGACCGGGCGGATCGCCGCCCTGGCCAAGACCGTGGACCGCAAGCCGAAGGAAGGCGTCATCTCCTACCGGGGACTGGAGCCGCGTACGGCCATGCCGAAGAAGGGGCTGGCCCTGGACCGGGCGGCGGCGGCGGGCGCCCTGCGCCGGGCCTTCCTGGGCGACGGCGGGCGGGTGGAGCTGGTCACCAGGACGCTGCCGCCGGCCGTACCGGCGAAGGAGGTGCGCGAGGTGGCCTCGACCACGGCGCGTACGGCCGTCGCGGCCGGCCTCACCGTGACCAGCGGCACCCGCGAGGCGGCGATCACCCGCGCCGAGCTGGCCGCGGGCCTGAGCTTCACCGGCGACGGCGGCACGCTGAAGCCGGTCTTCGACGCCAAGGCGGTGGCACCCGGCCTGGAGAAGCGGCTCGTCGAGGCGGGTCAGCTCCCCCGCGACGCCAGCTTCAAGATCGTGTCCGGCCGGCCGAAGGTCGTGCCCGCGCGCGACGGCAAGGGCATCGACGACAAAGAGCTCGGGACGGTCGTGGCCGAGGCGGTGGCGGCCGGCGAGCGCACCGCCAAGGCGCCGGTCAAGGTCACGCGGGCCAGGCTGACCACCGAGGCGGCGGGCAAGCTGGGCGTCAAGGAGCGGGTCGCCTCCTACACCTCCAACCACCCGTGCTGCGCGCCGCGCGTGACCAACATCCACACGATCGCCGGCATCGTCGACGGCCACGTGGTGAAGCCCGGCGAGACGTTCTCGCTCAACGGCCTGGTCGGCAGGCGTGACAAGGCCCGCGGATTCGTCGAGGCACCCATGATCCTCAACGGCCGCTTCGTGAACGACGTGGGCGGCGGCGTCTCCCAGTTCGCCACCGCGATGTTCAACGCGGTCTTCTTCGGCGGCTTCGAGGACGTCCAGCACATGCCGCACATGTACTACATCTCGCGCTACCCGGCGGGCCGCGAGTCGACGGTGTCCTATCCGCAGCCGGACTTCCGGTGGAAGAACGACTCCAAGTACGGCGTGCTGATCAAGACCTCCTACACCTCGACCTCGATCACCGTGCAGTTCTGGAGCACCAAGCGCTACGAGGTCGAGTCGCAGAGCTCCGCCCGCTACAACATCAAGAGCTTCCCGACGCTGGAGGAGTCCGGGCCCAAGTGCCAGCCGATGAGCGGTGTCCAGGGCTTCACGATCGACGTGTGGCGGATCTTCAAGCGGGACGGCAAGGAGCTGCGCAGGCAGAAGTTCACCACCGTCTACCAGCCCGAGCCCAAGCTCACCTGCACCGGCTGAGTCAGCGGGGCTGGTAGACACAGCGCTGCCCGGTCTGGACGGTGGCGCGCAGTTCGGCCCCGATGACCGGGTCCGCCTCCGCGATCCGGCCGATCGCCCGCCGGATCGCCTTGCCCACCGAGATCCTGGCCCGCTCGTCGGTCCCGGCGAACGACCGGGTCCGCCCGCCCAGCCCCGCCGCCGCCGCCAGCTCCGTGACCAGCCAGTCGTGCTCGGCACGCAGCGCCGTGGCGCGTTCCAGATCGTTCATGGACTCCAGTTCGTCGATGTCGTCCTGCAACTGGCCGAGCCGTTGCTGGTAGGCGCGCTTGGCCTCCTCGTCCAGCAGCGGCTGGGTGGAGACCGCCTCGGTCGCGGCCGGCCCGGTGACCAGGTCGCCGGCCCGGACCTCGCGCCCCGGGTTGGCCAGCAGCGTCGCCAGATGGCCCATGCCCACGCTGTGGTCCACGTGCGCGCAGCGGGTGCCGAACTCGAACTGCCACTGCGGCCCGCGCCTCCTGCACACCACCCTTCCGGTACGGCGGGCCGTACCGGAAGGCGGGGCGGGCAGCACCATCCCCATCTCCGCCGCCTCCTGAGCGGCCAGTTCCAGCTCCCGCTCGGCGGGTTCGCCGCGCAGGGTGAGGGCCTGGCCGAGCCGCCAGCGCGACAACGCCACGGCGGGCCAGTGCCCGAGCGCCAGGTTGGCGCGGACGGCCTCGCCGAAGTGGATCACGGCGCGGGCGATGTCACCGGTGGTCAGGCTGGCCACGCCCAGCGGGTGGTGCACCGAGCCGAGGCAGGCGACGCCCAGGCTGGTGATCGCCGGCAGGTGGGCGTAGGGCCGCAGCAGCTCGTAGGTCTGGGCGGACAGGTCGGCCTCGCCCAGCAGGTGCGCCGCCTCGGCCACGCCGTACAGGGTGGTCAGCCACACGCTGGAGCTGGGCAGGCGGGCGAGGTCCTGGCCGCGCAGGCGTGCCAGCATGTTGACGGCCAGGCGGTGTTCCCCGGCCCCCGCCGCGGCCGTGGCGGTGGCGGCGAGATAGGAGTAGTCGAGGACGCCGAGCACGGAGGAGTTCACCAGCTCGGTGAGGATCGGCAGCAGCTCGGGCAGGCGCCCCTGGTACCAGCGGACGATCGCCACCTGGCCGCTGGGCCAGCCCGCGGCGTCGATGTCGCCGGCCCGCTCGCCGCGTTCCCCGCTTTCCGCGGCGAGCTGCTCGGCCTGGGCGAAGCGACCGGCCCTGATGGCGAGCATCACGTCGATCGCGCTGACGATGAAGCCGACGGCCAGATGGTCGCTCTCGTCCAGGAGCGCGCGCAGTTCGTCGAGCGAGCGGCCGGCGTGCGGGTGACCGGCCAGGAACAGGTCGACGGTCCGCCACATCAGCCCCATCATCAGGTCGCCGCGGCGGCCGGTCCTGCTGGCCTGGCCGATCATGTCCTCGGCGAGCTCGTGGCGCAGCACGCCGTGCTCGGGGCCGAGGACGCAGTGGTGGGCGAGGCTGAGCGTCTCGGCCAGCGCCACCGGGTCGCCCGAGTGCCTGGCCGGGGTGAGCATGGCCAGGATCGCGGCGTGACGGCCCGCGCGGTAGTCCTCCTCGCCGCACAGGCGGGCGCGCAGCCGTAGAGCCAGCGGCGAGCGCGGGTCGATCAGGGTCAGGGCATGGCGCTGCCGGACGCGGATCGTCTGCGCCTCGGCGGCGGTGCGGTGCTCGTGCACCCAGATGCCGCCGAGACCGAGTGCCGCCCTGGCGAGCGCGACGGTGTCGCCGTCGCGCTCCGCCTGTTGATAGGCGGCGTCAAAATGGTGACGTGCGGTGTTCAGGTCCCCCTCGGCGTGCAGAGCACGCTCACCCTCGATCAGGGAGATCGTCGCCGTCCCGCATGCCCCCCGTTCTCGCACCGTGCTCACAAGTCAACCCTCTCCGGTTCATGTGATTACGGGGCCCCCTGTAGTTGAAGATGCCACTAGATTAGAACTTCCGTCTAGTGCTTTTCCGGCGTCGGCATCTTTCCCGTCATGTCCACGTCGCGCGCCTCCGGCCCGAGCACCGCCCCGCCCGTGATCAGCAACGGCTGCCTGCTCTCCGAAGTGTCAGTGCCCGTGGCCGTGCCCCACGGAGACGCCGGACGGCACGCCCGCCGGCACCAGGACCGACGAGACCACGGCCGCCACCGCGGCCACGATCACGCACAGCAGCAGTGCCCCGGTGAAGCCCTCGATGCCGGCCGCCCCGGGCGCGAGGCTCGCCGCGGCCATCGTGGAGACCACCGCCACCCCGATCGACCCGCCGAGCTCGTGGAAGGTGTTGATCACGCCGGAGGCGACGCCCGCCTCACCGGCGGGCACGTTGGCCATGGTCGTGGTCGTCGCCGTGACGAACGCCGGCCCGATCCCGAACGCCGCCAGCACGAATCCGGGCACCAGCGTGGTCCAGACGCTCGCGTCCGGAGAGATCCGCATCATCAGAGCCGCGCCGGCCGCGGTCAGCGCGAACGACACCAGCGCCACCGGCCGCCCGCCGGCCTTCCCCACCAGCCTCCCGCCGAGGTGCGCCCCGAGCGTGATCGCGACGGCCACGGGCAGGAAGATCAGCCCGGTCGCCAGCGCGTCGTAGCCGAGGACGTGCTGCAGGTAGAGCGAGCTGACGAAGAACAGCCCGAGCAGCAGGCCCGTGGCCGCCAGCATCACGAACGTCCCCGAGACCACGGCCCGCCTGGCCATCGTCCCTGCCCGCATCAGCGGCGTCCGCGCGTTCCTCTCGACCAGCGCGAACAGCCCGTACCCGAGTACGGCGCCGCCCAGCGCGGCCAGCGTGGAGAACGCGCCCCACCCGGCGTCACCCGCGCCGACCAGCCCGTAGATGAGCAACGCGGTGGCCAGTGTGACCGTCACCGCCCCCGGCACGTCGACCCGGCGGTCTCCGGCATGAGCCTCGTCCCGTCCGACGAGCCGGGGCAGCACCGCCAGGACGGCCAGCCCGATCGGGACGTTGACGTAGAACACCCAGCTCCACCCCGGCCCCGCGGTCAGCAGCCCGCCGGCCAGGACGCCGACGGCCGCGCCGGACCCGCCGATGGCGCCCCAGACGCCCAGCGCCCGGTTGCGCAGCTCGCCGTGGTAGGTCCGGGTGATGACGGCCAGCGCGGACGGCGACATCAGCGCCGCCCCGACCCCCTGGAACGCCCGCCCGGCGATCAGTGTCGCCCCGTCGCCCGCCACCCCGCACACCAGCGAGGCGACGGCGAACACCCCGAGCCCGGTCAGCAGCGTGCGCCGCGCGCCGAAGGCGTCGGCCAGCCGCCCGCCGAGCACCATCAGCCCGCCGAACACCAGGGTGTACGTCGTCACCACCCAGGTCAGCGCCTCCCGGTCGAGCTTGAGCTCCGTCCCGATCGTGGGCAGCGCCACCTGCACCACCGTGATGTCGACGATCAGCATGAACTGCGCCAGCCCCAGCAGTCCCAGTACGGCCCAGCGGCCCATGACCACCACCTCCATAAGTCGAACATCCATGTTCAAGTTATGAAGACCCTACCCCCGTAAGGCATAAGAGGAAATACGGTAGGGGGGTATTGCGTTGCGATGGGTGACGAGAGGACGGGGTCACGTGAACGGATACACCGGGAACAAGCAGGAGCACCTACGACGGCTGCGCAGGATCGAAGGCCAGGCCAGGGGCCTGCAGCGGATGGTCGAGGACGACAAGTACTGCATCGACATCCTCACCCAGGTGTCGGCGACGACCAGCGCCCTGCAGTCGTTTGCCCTGGCACTCCTGGAGGAGCACATGGCGCATTGCGTCGCCGAGGCCACCAAGAAGGGCGGCGAGGAGGCGCAGCTGAAGGTCAAGGAGGCGGCCGACGCGATCGCCCGCCTCGTCCGCTCCTGAGGTCTACGACAGCGGCGGGAGCCGTTCCGAATAGAGCCAGGACAGGAAGAACGTGTCCAGCGGCTCGGGGGCGTAACGGCCGGCGAGTTCGGTGAAGCGGCCGGTGCTGACGGTGCCGTGGCGGTAGCCGTCGGCCCACTCGCGCAGCACCGAGCGGAACGCCGGCTCGCCCAGCACCCCGCGCAGCGCGTGCAGCGTGAGCGCGCCCCGCTTGTAGACCCGGTCGTCGAACAGGCGCTTCGGCCCCGGGTCTGCGAGCACGAGGTCGGCGGGTTGCGCGCTGAGCGCCGCGTGCCAGCGGCGCGCGTGCGAGGCGGCGCTCTCGCCGCCCGACTCCTCCGACCACAGCCACTCGGCGTAGGCGGCGAAGCCCTCGTGCAGCCAGATGTCGCGCCAGTGGGCCAGCGTCAGGCTGTTGCCGAACCACTGGTGGGCCAGCTCGTGCGCCACCAGCCGCTCCTCGGCGAGCTGGCTCGGCCCGAAGATCGACATGCCCTGGGCCTCGACCGGGATCTCCAGGTCATCCTCGGTCACCACCACCGCGTACTCCGCGAACGGGTAGGGACCAAACCATTCCGTGAAGACCCCCATCATCCGGTCCTGCCGGGCCAGCGCCCGCCGCGCCCGCATGGCCGCCGACGCCGGTACGGCCAGCCGCTGCGGCACCTCACCCGGCAGGTCGCCGAGCTGGTAGCGGCCGATCTGCACGCTCGCGAGGTAGGAGGCCATCGGCACCGCCTCGTGGTAGACCCACGTCGTACGCGAGCCCGCCCGCCGCGTCGAGGTGAGCCGCCCGTTGCACACCACCGTGTACGGCGTGGCCGTCGTCACCGCGATCTGGTAGGTCGCCTTGTCCGACGGCCGGTCGTTGCAGGGGAACCAGGAGGACGCGCCGGTCGGCTGGCTGGCCACGAGCGCGCCGTCCTCCAGCTGCTCCCAGCCGAGCCCGCCCCACGGGCTGGGCACCGGCCTGGGGTTGCCCGAGTACCGGACCTCGACGGTGAACTCACGCCCCTCGGGCAGCCGTCCGCCGGGGGTCAGCCGGAGCTTGCCCCCGCCGTGCGTGAACCGGCAGCGCACGCCGTTGACGAGCGCCTGCGAGACGTGCAGCGGGCCGAGGTCGAGCCGCACCTGCTCCAGCGGCTCGGTGGCGACCGCGTCCAGCTTGGCGACGCCGGCCAGCCGGTTGGGCCCCGGCCGGTAGTCGAGTGCCAGGTCGTAGTGCCGGACGGAGTACCCGTCGTCGCCACGGTCGGGGAAGTACCGCACCATCCTCCCGTCGATCACGCTGCCTGATGCCACGCGGCGACAGGGTTGCCGTACCACCGGGTCCGCGCGGGCAGCGACTCGCCGCGCATCACCAGCGAGGCGGGGCCGATCGTGGTATTGCTCCCGACCGTGGCCGCGGGCAGCACCACCCCGTGCGGGCCGAGTGTGGAACCCTCAGCCAGCTCGACTGTATCGATGCTCATCACCCGATCGTGGAACAGGTGGGTCTGAAGCACGCAGCCCCGGTTGACAGAGGCGCCGTCACCCAGGCTGACCAGGTCGATCTCCGGCAGCCAGTAGGTCTCGCACCACACGCCCCTGCCGATCTTGGCGCCCAGGGCGCGCAGCCAGACGTTCAGCCCGGCCGTACCGAGCCATGGGGTGGCGAACCAGGGCGCGGCGAGAACCTCGACGAAGTTGTCCGCCAGCTCGTTGCGCCAGACGAACGCGCTCCACAGCGGCCGGTCGCCGGGCCGGATCCTGCCCATGAGCGCCCACTTGGCCACCACGGACGCCGCCGCCGCCACGAACCCGGCCGCGGCCAGCACCACGCCGCCGAGCAGCACCGCGGCGACCGGATGGAGGTCGCGCGCGATCGTGACCAGCGCGGTGACGACCAGCACGGCCAGCGCGGCCGTGGCGATCGCCGGAACCACCCGGCACACCTCCACCAGCGCCCGCGCCACCTTGAACCGCAGCGGCGGGTCATAGGTACGCCCCGTGTCGCCGCTCTGGGCGGTCCTGCGCAGCTTGACCGGCGGCATCCCGAGATAGGACGAACCCGCCTTGGCCTTCTTCGGCGCCGCCGACAGCACGCCGACCAGCCCGTCCTTGGGCACCTTGCGGCCGGGCGCGGTCATGCCGGAGTTGCCGACGAACGCCCGCTTGCCGATGCGCACGTGGTCCAGGCGCATCCAGCCGCCGGACAACTCGTACGGGGCGACCTTGGTGTCGTCGGCCAGGAACGCGCCGTCGCCGACCTCGGTCATCGAGGGCAGCGCGAGCACCGTGGACAGCTCGACGTCGCGGCCCACCTTCATGCCGAGCGCGCGCAGCCACATCGGGGTGAGCCCGCTGGCGTACAGCGGGAACAGCCACACCCTGGCCATGGACATGAGGCGCTCGGTCGCCCAGGCCTGCCATGCCGTACGGCTGTGCACCGGGTGGCTGCCCGCGCGAAGCCCGATCGACAGCAGCCTGACGGCCACGAGCAGCAGCAGCGCCATGCTGACCATCGAGACGACGGTCGCGGCCGCGATGCCGGCCGGGCCGAGGACGGCGATCCCGGGCAGCACGGCCAGCAGCGGGATCAGGCTGAACGCCATCGCGGACGCGCCGTAGGCCACGCTCCACCGCCGGTACCTGCGGGGCGCCGGCGCCTTGGGCGTCAGCTTCCCCTTCCGTACGGCCGGCGCCCCCGCCCACCGCTGCCCGGCCGGGACGTCGCCGCCGACCGCCGAGCCGGGGGCGATCTGGGCGTTCTTCCCGATCCGCGCGCCCGCCAGGACGATCGACCTGGCGCCGACGGTCGCGCCGGCCCCGATCCTGATCTCGCCGAGCCTGAACAGGTCGCCGTCCAGCCAGTAGCCGGTGAGGTCCACCTCGGGCTCGATCGCGGCGGCCCTGCCGAGCTTGAGCATGCCGGTGATGGGCGGCATCGTGTGCAGGTCGGCGTCCTCGCCCACCTGCGCGCCCAGCGCCCGCGCGTAGTAGGTGATCAAGGGCGCGGAGGCGAGACCGCCCACGCCGAGACCCGCCGCCAGCTGCTCGGCGAACCAGACCCTCAGGTGGGTGGCGCCGCCCCGGGCGTACACTCCCGGTCCGATGCCGCGCAGGACGAGCCGCGCCGCGCCCGCCGCCAGCGACAGGCGGCCGAACGGCGTCAGGAACAGCAGAGCGCCCGCGATCACCCACCACCAGCTGACCGCGAGGACGTTCGTCAGATTGCCCACCGCGAGGGCGCCGACCGCCCAGGGCGTCGCGCGCACGGTCAGCAGCGGCAGCATCAGCGCCGTCTGGACCAGCGCCGCCCGGCGCGGCATCGGCAGCACGACGCGCGTGTTCTCCTCGGCGGGCTGCTCCAGCTCCTCGAGCCGGTCGGCCAGCCCGCTGAGGGTCGGATGATCGTAGAGGTCGGCCACCGCCACGTCCGGATACCGGCCGCGCAACGTCGACACCAGCCGCGCCGCCGCCAGGCTGGTGCCGCCCGCGGTGAAGAAGTCCGCATCGGGCCCGCTGACCCGCTGCCCCAGGATGTCCTGCCACTGCTCGGCCAGCCACGCCTGGAGACCGTCCAGGTCGGCGGCCTCCTCGTCCTCGTCGCCGAGGGGCCAGGGCAGCGCGTCGCGGTCGATCTTCCCCGAGGTACGCGTGGGCAGGTGGTCCACGACGGCCAGGCGGGGCACGAGGGCCGCGGGCAGCACGGCTTCAAGCTGTTCCCGTGCGTGGGTAATTTCCCCATTTGTCACGATATAGCCGACGAGAAGCTGGTGTCCCGAGGCCGTGGTCTTGACCGCGGCCGCCGCGCCGGTCACCCCGGGCAGGGCCTGGAGTGCGGCGTCCACCTCGCCCAGCTCGATCCGCCGCCCGCCCAGCTTGATCTGCTCGTCGGCCCGCCCGACGAACAGCAGCCCGGCCGGATCGGCCACGACCAGGTCACCGCTGCGGTAGGCGCGGTCCCAGCCGAGCGACTCCAGCGGCGCGTACTTCTCCCGGTCCTTGTCCTCATCGAGGTAGCGGGCCAGGCCCACGCCCCCGATGACCAGTTCGCCCGTCTCCCCCATGGCGACCGGCCTGCCCGCCTGGTCGACCACGGCCAGGTCCCAGCCCCGCAGAGGCAGCCCGATCCGCACCGGCTCCCCCCTGACCAGCGGCGCCGCGCACGCAACGACGGTGGCCTCGGTGGGACCGTAGGTGTTCCAGACCTCCCGGTCGGGGGTACTCAGCCGGTCGGCCAGCTCGGGCGGGCAGGCCTCGCCACCGAAGATCAGCAGGCGCACGCCGTCCAGCGTCTCGACCGGCCACAGCGCCGCCAGCGTGGGTACGGTCGACACCACCGTGATCCCGCGCTCCACCAGCCACGGCCCGAGATCCATCCCGGTGCGCACCAGCGAGCGCGGCGCCGGAACCAGGCAGGCGCCGTTGCGCCACGCCAGCCACATCTCCTCGCACGAGGCGTCGAACGCCACCGACAACCCCGCCAGCACCCGATCCCCGGGCCCAAGCTCAAGGAAGAGCCCGGCCTCCGCGTCCACGAAGGCGGCGGCACTGCGATGGCTGACCGCCACGCCCTTGGGCTTGCCCGTGGACCCGGAGGTGAAGATGATCCAGGCGTCGTCCTCCGGCGCCGGAGTGCGCGCCGTCGAACCGGCCATCCGCCTGCTCGTGGTCCCGGCCGCGCCGATCACCGCCGCCACGCCGGCCTCCTGGAACACGAGCTCGGCCCGCTCATCGGGGTCGTCGGCGTCCACCGGCACATAGGCCGCCCCCGCGGTCAGCACCGCCAGAATGGCCACATAAAGATCATTGGACCCGGAAGGCACCCGGATCCCGACCCGCTCCCCCGGCCCGATGCCCATCTCGCCCAGCGAGCCGGCCAGGTGTGCCACCTCTTTGGTCAGCCGGGAGTAGTCGAGGACGCTCACGCCGTCGTCCAGCGCGGGCGCGTGGGGGTGAGCGGCGGCACTCTCACGAAGAATGTCCACGAGAGTCCGCGCGGTGGTGCTCCCACCGGCGGACAGAAAGACGGCATCCTGCGAAATCGCGGCGCTGACCACCAAGGCTCACCTCATGCGTAGACGATGCGGGCCCCGGTACGTGACCTCACGCGCTCGGTTGGCGGGTCGCAGCCCGTAGCGACGCTCCCCACGCCGCCGAGCCTTCAACGATCCCAGATATCCCAGATATTTCCCAATCCACGGGGGTTGTCGCAGTTTTACCGGTCATTCGCCAGTCATTCACTTCTGTTGACCGGACGTATTCACAGCTCGTCCCCAGGGGCAGGTTGAGCACCCACGCTCGTCCCCAGGGGCAGGTTGAGCACCCACGCTCGTCCCCAGCGGTCGGCCTGATACCCGGACGCCCTCCCGCGGACCGGCCCCCACCGGCACCCGTCCGCGCGCTCTCTATGCCGAAGATGTGTTCGACATAGGGGGCCATGGGAACGCCGCCACGCGCGGGCAGCACGTGGACCTGCCGTGGGCGCACCGCCGATCCGCGTGCCGGTTGGCTCGCGGGAGATCCTGGTCAGGAAGATCAGACCGGCGGCTTTCAGCCCTGCTTGACGCGGAGGGCTTCCTTGCGGGCCTCGGCCTGGAGGGAACGCTCGCGCTCCAGCCACGCGGGATTCTCCACCTTCAGCGCCTCGATCTCGGCGGTGGTCAACGGCGCGTCGATGCCGCCTCTGACCAGGCCCGAGATGGAGACCCCCAGCTTCGCCGCGACGACCTGCTTGGGGTGCGGGCCGTTGCGCCGCAGGTCGGCGAGCCAGGTGGGCGGCTTCGACTGCAACTCGTTCAGCTCGTCCCTGGAGACGACGCCCTCCTGAAACTCGGCGGGAGTGGCCGAGAGCAGGACACCCAGCTTCTTGGCCGCGGTCGCGGGCTTCATCGTCTGGGTGGTCTTCGTCTTGGGCGAGGTCATGGCCTCAAGGGTAGTCACCCGGAACGTGGTCTCCGGCCATCGGTACCCTGGGCGGGTGACTGGTGGGGAGAACGGTACGGGGTTCCGGCTGGCGTACGTGCCGGGGGTGACACCCGCGAAATGGGTCAACATCTGGGCCGAGCGAAAGCCCGAGGTGCCGCTCACCCTGCTCCAGGCCACCGCCGCCGAAATCGTGCCCCTGCTGCGCGAAGGCGCCGCCGACGCCGCCTTCGTCCGCCTCCCGATCGACCGCGACGGCCTCAGCGTGATCCCCCTCTACGTCGAGACCACCGTGGTGGTCGTGCCCAAGGACCACGCGGCGGCCGCGGTCGACGAGGTCGCCGTCGCGGACCTGTCCACCGAAGAGGTACTGCACCCGCTGGACGACACCATCGAGTGGACCACCCTGCCCGGCGAACCCGCCTTCACCCGCCCGGCCACGACGGCCGAAGCCGTGGAACTCGTGGCGGCCGGCACCGGCGTTCTCCTGGTCCCGCAGTCACTGGCCCGCCTCCACCACCGCAAGGACCTCACCTACCGCCCGGTCCCGGACGCCCCCCAATCCCAGATCGCCCTGGCCTGGCCCACAGAGGCGACCACCGACCTGGTGGACGACTTCATCGGCATCGTCCGCGGCCGGACGGTCAACAGCACGCGCGGCCGTACGCCCCCGGAGCCGGCGAAGCGCAAACCAAGAAAACCCACCCAGAGCCGCGCCACACCATCAGGCCACACCAAGAAACCCCGCCGCCCACGCTAACCGGAAAGCCCCGCAGCATGCTCGCTACGGGGCTTCTTTAGGCAGGTGGACGATACTGGGTTCGAACCAGTGACCTCTCGCTTGTAAGTCACACCAGGTGAGGGCCGGATCATCGCCGATTCGTGCCCTCACCTGGGCTTATGGTCCGAGGGAGTCCGCTGCCGTCCAGCCGTGTCCGGGGCCATTGTCACGCAGTTCGTCACTCGGCCGCGACGGCTCGGCCGTACTCCAGATAGACGGTTTCGCCCTGCTCACGGGCTGCCACAGCGCCTCTGACCCGGCGGGCAAGACGCTCGATCAACAACCCGTCCAGCTCGTCGGCAGGGTGGAAGCTGTAGCCGGTCAGTTCCTTGTCGGCGAAGCTGATCCGCTTGAGCGTGTCCTCGTCGATCACACCGCCGTCGAACACGAAGAGGATCTTGTCGCCCTCCTCGGGATGGGGTGCCCAGTCCGCAACGAGGAGACGCCCGATCGGCGGCTCGATGCCGAGTTCCTCACGTACCTCGCGCACACTGGCTGCGTACGGTGTCTCTCCCGGCTCGATGTACCCGCCGGGAATGTCGCGGTGCTCCTTGTAGGCGGGTTGGACCAGGAGGACCCGGCCGTCGCGGTCGAAGAACAGCACTCCGGCTGCGGCCAAAGCTCGGGCGAACGGCGGCGCGTCGTGATCGCTCACCCATCAGACCCTACGTGACATCGCCCCGTCATACGATCCGCAGACGTCGCGCCAGGTCGGTGAGCTGGAAGCTCGGCTTGCACTTCTGCCTTCTGATCCAGGAGAGCACCAGTTGACGGCCAAGGTAGTGGTAGCGGACCTGTTCGGGCGCCATTTTCTCGGCGTCCAGCAGGGTCGCGAGCGCTTCGTCAGTGCGGTTCCACAGACTGAGGGCGTGGGCGACGGCGAGGGCGTGCCGAACGCGCCGCTCAATGGGGAGGGCACTGGTGTCGAGCTTCGGACCGATGTCGATGGCGACTTGGATGTCTCCCAGCTCGATGGCTGTGGCCACTCGATGGATGGCGACATTGGTCGGGCCGAATGCGGTCCATGCGTGGTTGGCGTCGGTGCCCAGTCGTGTGGCCGATTCCTGCGCCTCGGCGAGAAAGGCCCTTGTCGTTGTCCGGTCCTCCGCTCGCGCGGCGGCCATGGACCCGGCGAGGAAGAGCGTGCCGTATACCGACAGGAGGTCCGGTGTGGCCTTGGGGAGGTCGTCATCAAGAAGTGCGGCCGCGTCACTGGTGAGCTGGATGGCGGCGTCGTAGCGGCCATTGGCCAGCAAAGAATGCGTGACCGAGCGCAGAAGCGAGACGGTCACGACCTGGCTGCGTGACTCCTGGGCGTATGCCAGCCCTCGCTCTGCGGCGATCCAGGCCAGGTCTGCCTCGCCTACCTTCGTCAGGATGCTGGCGGCGGCGTGGTACACCTGGCCGAGCACTCCCAAGGCAGCATGCCGGGCGTCTCCGTGAGAGGAACGCTCGGCATGATGGGCTTCCGCCAGGAGCACCGGAAGACGCTCCACGACCTTGGTGTACTGAGACGACTGGTACGCCTTCCACACCTCCGCGATCTCGCTTGCGAGCTCGGCCAAAGGGGGCGGCTCCTCTTCCCCGATCCGGACGGCCATCGGCGAGAGCTGCCGGTAGTCCGTGAGTGCGGCCCGTAGCGCCGGGATCGAACGGCTGCCCCGATCATCGCTCCACTCGAACAGGCTGGGTTCGGCAAGGAGATCACCTAGAGACACGTCCAGGGCGTTGGCCATCGCCTTGATGACCGAGAGCCGGTCCAGGGAGATACGGTCGTTCTCCACCTTGCTCAGCCAGTCCGTGGTGCGGCCGACCAGTCCGGCGAGCACCTCCTGTGAGAGCCCTCGTCGCCGCCGGTACCAGGCGATGCGCTGGCCGAGGGTCAGGTTGCTGGCCATTTCTCGCATGCCCACCATCCTCACGTCGGCCTGGCACCCGACCCCGGAAAACTCTTCCGGGTCCTGCGCAGCACGCGCACCTACTGTCCCTCCTGGATGACGCTCAGTCCACGCAGAGGGAGGAGATGTCCATGACCCACGTCGTCCCGGGAGAGATACGGGCCGCCCAACGCCTGGTCCGGGCGCTGGAACCGCACGGCATCGCGGCCGACATCCACGCTGGTTACGGCCTCGCCCTGGTCTCGATCTGGATCGACCTGGTCATCTGGACTGACGGCCTGGTCTACCGCTGGTGGAGCGGAAGCGTGTCCGGCGAGTCCGGGCGGCGTATCTATGCCGCTTGTCCGGCGGATGTCCCCGAGACCGCTGCCAGACGTATCGCCCTGCGCCACAGAGTGTTGCGGCAAGCTCACCCGCCATGTGCACCAACCAGGCGTGAAGCCTCATGACCCACCTCGACGAGTGCCTGAGTCCGCATGTGAGGCCAATGCGCCAGGGGTGTGGGCGGCTGCGGTGGTACGTGGCGGGTCCAAGTGGGAGGCGGGTTCGGGTGGAGGATTGGACGTGCGCGTGTCGGGCGACGGTGTACGAGTTGTGCCTGGCGGGTGGCCGGGCCTTCATCAGGCGCACGGTGCAAGGCGGGCCGGTGGCGAAGATCCATGAGACCGACTGGGAGTCGCTGAGGCGGACGCGGGAGACCTGGGGCGCGCTGCTCGCTGGGTATGTCCGATAGGCGATGCCTTGCGGGGCTCTCTCGGCCACACTTCCCCCGCCCCCGATGGCTGCCGGACTGTGTGGCCCGACCGAGGTGTCAACTCCGTCTTCCCGGACGCGAGCGTCCGGCGGGTGCTGTACAGACGGAGTTGACGCCGACCGAGGGACACGAACACTGCGGTATCGGGGGCGGGGGTACGGACCTCGGCCCGTGGGTGATCGATCGTGGAGTGCAGTGGCCGGCGTCCATGCGAAGCATCCCGTAGGGGCCGCGTAGCGGTGGAGGCCGGTGACGGAACGGCCTTGATGATTCAGGCTTCTGCCGTGCATGGCTTGAAGGGTTGTCGCGCCGCCTTGGAGCGGTGGGCGGCGCGCGCCGGGACCGGCCCCCAGGCCGCATGCCCGGCGCGCTGGCCGCCCGGAGCGGGCGGCGGCGCGGCGAGCGGAGCGAGCCCTTGAACCCGTAAAGAAACTCTGAACCAGCTTGAGGTCGATTCCTAGATCACCAGGTCGATGCCGTTGTCGCTGAGTTCTTGAGGCGTGAGGTCGATGTCCGGAGCGTTGGCCACTTCGCGGTGGTAGGCGATCTCGTAGCGGTCGGCCGGTGCTTTGACTTCGGTGACCTCGATCGGGCGGCCGTTGGCGTGGGCCATGGTGCGGCGGATGACGAGTACGGCGTCGGCGTGGTCCATGCCCAAGGCAGAGCGTTCGTCTTCGTAGGCGATGCGGGCCGTGGTTAGGGTCATCCATCGGACGGGGCCGTGCTCGCGGATGAGCGACTGGTAGAAGAAGCCGGGGCGTTTGCGGTACTGGGCGTGGCGCTTGGGGTCGTCCCAGTCGGGGAGCATGTCGGCGTTGGTGTAGGAGTTGATCTCCAGGCGGGCGGATGCGCCGTGGATGACGGCGGTGTGGCCTCGGTGCCACATGCTGCGGCGGTGGATGACGGGGTGGCCGGAGCGGACGCCCAGCATGATCGCGATGTCGCGGTTGGCGGTGATCGTTTCGCCGGTGAACAGCGGGCTGGCGGAGTCGCGGGTGGCCAGGTCCCAGCCGAAGGCTTGGATGTCGGGGTGGTTGCCGGGTGCGGCCAGGTCGGGCCGGTCGCGGTCGGTGATGATGATGGTTCGGCGCTCGGGCATGGGGCGGACGAAGGAGCCGCGTCCGCGCATGACGTAGGCGAGCCCTTCCGAGACCAGGGTCTCGATGGCCTTGCGCACAGTGGGGCGGGAGACGTCGTACCTCCTGACCAGCTCGGGTTCGCTGGGCAGTGCCCCGCCGGGTGAGTAGCGGCCGTCCAGGATGGCGGCACGCAGCTCGGTGGCGATGATGCGCCAGCGGGCGTCCTTCTCGTCGGTCTCCATCGTGGCCTCTCTCGCGGATTTCTCAGGTCTACTTGTACTACAGGTTGACGAACAGCGCCATGCAAGTCAACATGTAGTACAGGACGACGTGCATAGGGGAGGTGGATCATGAGCAAGCACGAACGGCATCCCGACTGGATGACCGACCTGGCACGAGTGATCAACGCGCCCGGCTACCCACGCTGGCGCACCATGGTCGCGGCCACCGGCGGCTGCGCCCACCCGATCCACCTGTCCGGCGAATCGGCCCTGGTGGACACAGGCACCGGCGAGATCCTGCACCTCTACACCACCGACGACGAACCATCCGGCCGCCTTCTCATCGCCTGCGGCAACCGGCGCGCCTCGGTCTGCCCCGCCTGCTCACAGCTCTACCAGGCCGACACCTTCCACCTGATCCGGACAGGACTATCCGGCGGCAAGGGCGTCCCGGAGACCGTGAGCGCCCATCCACGGGCATTCGTCACGCTGACCGCCCCCTCCTTCGGGCCGGTGCACTCCCGGCGCGACGGGCGCGCCTGCCGTCCCCGCAAGCACGGTCGCGTCTGCGACCACGGCCGGGCCGTCGGCTGCCACACCCACCATGAACCCCATGACGAACGACTCGGCCAACCGATCTGCCCCGACTGCTATGACTACCCCGGCGCAGTCCTCTGGCAAGCACACGCAGGCGCCCTCTGGCACCGCTTCACCCTGGCCATGCGCCAAGAACTGGCCAACCAGGCAGGAATGAGCCGACGCGCCTTCGGCAAGCGGGTCCGCGTCTCCTTCGCCAAGGTCGCCGAGTACCAGCGGCGCGGCCTCGTGCACTTCCACGCGATCATCCGCCTGGACGGCCCTGACGGACCAGACCAGCCCCCTCCCGGCTGGGCTGATCACGGTCTGCTGACGCGAGCCGTCCCCTCCGCCGCCGGGTACGTCGCGCTCACCACCCCGCCAAGCGACCTCGGCCAGTGGAACCTGACCTGGGGCGACCAGCTCGACATCCGGCCCATCCTGCTCGACCCCAGCGCGGAAGGGCTGAGTGAGCGGGCTGTCGCGGGCTACATCGCCAAGTACGCCACCAAGGGCGCAGAAGCCTCCGGCACCGTCGATCACCGCCTGTCCTGCGGAGCCTGCGGCGGCCGTGGCCGATTACACCGGACGATCACCTGCTCCCACTGCCACGGCAACGGCCTCAAACCCGGCCTGCGCCTCGATGCCTTGCCCGTCACCGACCACGCCCGCCGCATGATCCGCACCTGCTGGGACCTCGGCGCACGCCCGGAGTTCGCACCGCTCCGGCTCCGCCCCTGGGCCCACATGCTGGGCTTCCGGGGCCACTTCTCCAGCAAGAGCCGCGCCTACTCGATCAATCTCGCCGACCTGCGCACCGCCCGCCGACTCCACCGCGCGTCCGAAGCCCGCACCCGCCACAACCTCCCCGCCCTCGACGACGCCACCACGCTCGTCCTGGCCCACTGGCGCTTCGCCGGAATCGGCCACTCACCCGGCGAAGCCGTCATGGCCGAGCACATCCGCCAACGCATCCAACTCGCGCACAAGATCAAGGCCGAGCGGGAGAACGGATGACAGCACGCCGCCCCGCCCAGGAACGGCGGCTCTACCGCGTCTGCGAAGCCATGCACCTGCTCAGCCTCAGCCGCAGCGTGATCTACGAACTCATCCGCTCAGGACGGCTCCGCTCCGTCACCGAAGGCCGAACCCGGCTCATCCCCGCCACCGCCATCGACGACTACATCGCCCTACTGGAGAAGGAGGCATCATGACCGCACGCCGTAGCAGGGGAGAAGGCGGCATCCACTGGAACGAAACCCGGGAACGCTGGATCGCCGAACTCACGGTCGGTTACACGCCCGCCGGAAAGCGCATCGTCAAGAAGGCCAGCGGCAAGACCAAGACCGAAGCCAAGGCCAAGCTCAAGGCGATGATCCGGGATCACGAGGACGGGCTCGTGATCGCCCCGACGAACTACACGGTGAAGGAGGCCGTGCGCTACTGGCTCGCTCACGGACTCGAAGGGCGCAGCGAGAACACGATCAAGATGTACACCACGTTCGCCGAGACGCACGTGATCCCGGCTCTCGGCGGACGGAAGCTCCGTGACCTTTCAGTGGAGGACGTGGACAAGTGGCTCGCGGCCAAGAAGTCCTCTCTGAGCACACGCTCGCTCAAGCTGATCCACGGCATCCTCAACCGTGCCGTCAAGAGCGCGATGCGGCGGGACAAGGTGAAGCGGAACGTTGTCGATCTTTGCGACGTCCCGGAGGGCCGTAGCGGGCGTCTGTCCAAGGCGCTCACACTCGACCAGGCGCAGGCGGTCGTTGAGCAGGCCCTCAAGGCCGGTGCGCGGATGCGGGCCTACGTCCTGCTCTCGCTGCTCATCGGGGCACGCACTGAAGAACTCCGAGCGCTCACTTGGACGCATGTGGTCGCCTACGACAAGCAGCGCAAGAGGTGGCGGCCCGTCACCGAGGCGGGATGGGACCACGACCAGTTCGCGGTCTACGTATGGCGATCGGTCCGGCGGAAGGGCGACACCAAAACCGTGAAGTCCCGTCGCTCTCTGAAGCTGCCTCGCCTGTGTGTGGACGCGCTCCTGGAGCTGCACGCCAAGAAGGAGGCAGTGCCGCCCCCACTCGTCTTCAGGACGGCCACAGGGACCGCCATGACCGCTCACAACGTCCGGCGGGACTTCCGCAAGGTGCTCGACAGGGCGGAACTCAACGGCTCGGAGTGGACGCCTCGGGAGATGCGGCACAGCTTCGTCTCGCTGTTGTCGGACTCCGGGATGCCGATCGAGGACATCTCGCGCCTCGTGGGACACCGGAACACGGTGGTGACCGAGACCGTGTACCGCAAGCAGATCCGCCCGGTGATTCAACAGGGCGCGGAGAAGATGGACAGCCTCTTCCGGAGCTCTGTCACTCAGTTGGTCACTCAGCAACGGCAAACAAGATCGGGAAGAAGGTGTAAGACCAGGTGGACGATACTGGGTTCGAACCAGTGACCCCTCGCTTGTAAGGCGAGTGCTCTACCGCTGAGCTAATCGTCCCGAACGGCACTACACCTTACGACACCAACGGTGCCGAGCGCACATTGACCGTCCAGCCGGGGCCGAGGTCGGGGCGGCCGGCGGCGCGCCAGCCCAGCAGGGACGCGCCCAGCATGCCGGCGTCCACTCCGAGTGCCGCCGGCACCAGCGGGGGCGCGTCACGGAAGGCCAGGCGCTTCACGAGGCGGGTGCGTACCGGGTCGAACAGGGCGGGGCCCGCCTCGGCCAGGCCGCCGCCCAGGACGATCATGCTGGGGTCCAGGAGGAGGGTGTAGGTGGCCAGGGCGAGGGAGAGGGCCTCCACCGCCTCGTCCCAGACCTCTACGGCGAGGGGGTCGTCGGAGGCCACCACCTCTTCGGCCTTCACGCCGGACAGGCCCGCACGCTGGCTGTAGCGGCGGCCCACGGAGGCGGCCGACGCGTAGGTCTCCAGGCAGCCGAACTGGCCGCAGGCGCACTGCTCGCCGTCCGGGAAGACCGGGATGTGGCCGATCTCGCCGCCCCATCCGGACGAGCCGCCGTAAGGCTCGCCGCGCAGGATCAGGGCTCCGGCGATTCCGGTACCGATCGGCAGGAAGAGGAAGTCGTCCACCCCCTGCCCGGCGCCCAGGACGTTCTCCGCCAGGCCGCCGGTCTGGACGTCGTGGCCGAGCCGTACCGGAACATCGAGGACGGTGAAGTCGGCGGCGGGCACGTCGCGCCAGCCGATGTTCGCGGAGTAGACCGCGGAGTTCTCCGACACCAGCCCGGGTACGGCGAGGCCCACCCCGGACGGGATGCCGTCACCGGATGCGGCGAGATGGCTGATGAAGTCGCGGATCGCCGTCACCGCGGCGGCCGGCCCCTCCTCGCGGGGGGTCGGGCGGCGCTCGGTGAGGAGCACCACGCCGGACTCGCTGACCAGGCCGCCCTTCATGGACGTGCCACCGACGTCGAGCGCGACGACGAACGAACTCATTGCGGACACGAAAGGAGACGATAGCGCAGCTCAGCATATGTCCGGAAAAAATGTGGCCGCCCCGAGACAACCACCGCCGTCACGCCCGGCCCAGCACCCGGTTCAGAGCGGCCTCGACCTCGGCCGACAGGCCGGGCGGCGATTCTGGCACCAGCTGA
This sequence comes from Nonomuraea sp. NPDC050394, assembly GCF_044459065.1. Classification (NCBI taxonomy): domain Bacteria; kingdom Bacillati; phylum Actinomycetota; class Actinomycetes; order Streptosporangiales; family Streptosporangiaceae; genus Nonomuraea; species Nonomuraea sp. NPDC050394. The sequence continues at coordinate 261,942 of NZ_JBITIO010000007.1, forward strand.
TCCCCCGATCGCGCCTGCCGAACGGAACCACACGAGCGGCATTCGACCTCACCCAACCGGCAGATCAACGCGCTGGACCCGCAGGTGCCGCACGTGTCGAGGTCGAGGTCGTGCAGCCGTTGGCAGTCCGGGCAGATGAGCACCTGGGACTCGTCGCGCACCCCGCGCTTCCAGGGGCTCGCGCCGCGTACCGGGTCGGTCTGCCGGGCCCCGCAGTTGTAGCAGGGCATCGCATCCTCCGTTGTCACGAAATCTCGGCGAGTGCCTTGGCATAGTCGGCTACGTCGCGCGCCGTGCCGATCGGGTTCACGACCGACCAGCGGACCACGCCCGTACCGTCGATGATGAAGGTCCCCCGCTGCGCGAGCCCCTTCCGCTCATCGAATACACCGTACGCCCGCGCGACCTGTCCGTGTGGCCAGAAATCCGACAGCAGTGGGAATGTGTAGCCCTCTTGGTCCGCCCATGCACGATGGCAGAAAAGAGAGTCCACGGAGACAGTCAGAATTTGCGCGTCCGTGACAAAGTCCCGCAAGGCCGACAACTCGCTGTTGCAGACGTTGCTGAAGGCCAGCGGGTAGAAGACCAGCACGACCTCGCGGCCCCGGAAGGCGGAGAGCTTGACCGGGGCGCCGTGCTGGTCCTGGAGTTCGAAGTCGGGAGCTAGGGCGCCTACCAGTGGGTTCACACAGCCATCATGGCAGGCGCACTGCTCCCTAGCGTCGGCCCTTGGGGCCGACGAGCCTGGTCCCCGACCAATCGGGTGCGGCGGAGATGCTGCTCGTCTGCGAAAGGCCCGCGGTAGCGGCATCCTCCCCGATGTCGCTCGGCTCCACATGGCCGTCGCGACCGGCCTTGGGAGTCAGCAGCCAGATCTGGCCGCCCTCTGCGAGTGATCGCATGGCGTCGCTCAGAACGTCGAAGAGATCGCCGTCACCGTCGCGCCACCACATCAGCACCACGTCTACGACGTCGTAACTGTCCTCATCGAGCAGTTCATTGCCGGTCAGGTTCTCGATTGACGAGCGAAGCTCTTCGTCGCTGTCCTCGTCCCAACCGATCTCCTGCACCACCTGACCCGGCTTGAGGCCGAGTCGTTCGGCCAGGCCGCGCTCGCCCTGCGCCTGACCCGCGGTCGCGCTCACGTTTATCCCTCCTGCTTGAGTGGCCCCGCATTTTGCGGTTTATCGCTTCGGGACAGTCCACACGCTGTGACCCTCAGTCGTCAACGGTCGCCACGGGTACGGCGACAGGACCGTCCGAATCAACCCGACAAAAACGACAGACGAACATGGCGTTCACGGTTGTCGACGTTCAGGTCAACGATCGCGATCGACTGCCAGGTTCCCAGCGCCAGCCGTCCCCCGAGGACCGGCACCGTCGCATAGGGCGGAATCAGCGCGGGCATGACGTGCGACCGTCCGTGGCCGCGCGAACCGTGCGCGTGCCGCCAGCGATCGTCGGCGGGCAGCAGATCGGCCAGTGCGGACAACAGGTCGTCGTCGCTGCCCGCGCCGAGCTCGATCAGCGCCACCCCGGCGGTCGCGTGCGGGACGAAGACATGCAAAAGCCCTTCGCCGCCCTGCTCACGCACGAACTCCGCACACTGCGGGGTGATGTCGTGCACCGTCTCGCGTGACCCGGTGGTCAGCGAGATGATCTGGGATTCCACACGGGAAATCCTACTGAGGCACAACGACCGCATCAGGGCCGGGAAACACCAGCCCCGTGTGCCCGTCGTCGAACCGTACGATGTACGGCGGCCCGCCTTCCGTCCCGCGAACCTCGATGATCTCTCCGCGCCGGTCCCCTTCGCCAACGGTGTTCCCGTGCATGAGGAGCCGGTCGCCTACCGTCGCGTTCATACTTCACACATTGGTACGGCAGACGCGCTTGGGAAAGAGGTGCGACCGGCACTCCCATCAGAGCGCGCCGCAATCCTGACCCAAACGTTACTTCCCTCAAGATCAACCCCCTGCTTCTCCCAAGATCAACCCCTTGCCTTTCCGTTACGGCGGTGCCGCCCCACGCCACCCGCCGTCGTGGGCGGGCGCCGATCGTGGGGGTCGCTTCTCACGTCGGACGTGGTCCCCGCCGCCACGACCCTTCGTCGCCCACCTCCCACGGCCCCGCCTCCCACCTCTCGCCATCCCCCACCTCCCGCCCGGCCTACATCCAGGGCTTCGGTGGAGCGGGCCTGACGCGCGGGGAGGGTGGCGGGCGGGGGCCTGGCGCGCAGGGTGGCGGGTTGGGTGGCATGCCCGGAGCGGGGTGGCCGAGGGGCTTGAGGGGGGCACAAGTGTTTCTCCACTGGCGCGCCATCTCCCGGGGGTAGACCTGAAGGGTGCGCCCGCCCACCACAACCCCGTCGGTTTCGCCCGGCCGCCGGTCCGGAAAGGGGGTGTCCTAAGCTCTGCGCCGACCCCCGTAGCGGGCCATCACGATTCGGGGTGGCAAATCGGGAAATCTCGTAGCTTTTCTAGTCTTGTTAAATTGCCGGGCCGATGTAACCTGTGGTGGCGATTCGTCCTACCATCGGTGGTCTAGGCCACCCCTTGGGTCCCTGCCAGCAGGGACGTCCTGGTTACTCGTGAGTAGAGATGCACTTTCTACGGCAAGCGACCAGGATGGAAGGCGACCCACGACCCAGACATCAGACCTCGGAAGGCGAGACCCAGTGGCTTCCGGACGCCAGCGTTTCTCGATCATCAGCGACGGCCTACCCAGCCAGCTGCCTGATGTCGACCCCAGCGAGACCAACGAGTGGCTCGAGTCGCTCGACAACGTCGTCAAGGCGGAGGGCCGCACCCGCGCCCGCTACCTGATGCTCCGCATGCTGGAGCGCGCCCGCGAGCACCAGGTCGGCGTGCCGGGCCTGCGCAGCACCGACTACCTCAACACGATCCCGCCGGAGCGCGAACCCTGGTTCCCCGGCGACGAGCACGTCGAGCGCCGCATCCGGGCCTACATCCGGTGGAACGCGGCGGTCATGGTCTCCCGCGCCAACGCGCGCACCAACGTGGGCGGCCACATCGCCACCTACGCCTCGGCCGCCTCCCTGTACGAGGTCGGCTTCAACCACTTCTTCCGCGGCAAGGACCACGGCGAGTCGGGCGACCAGGTCTTCTTCCAGGGACACGCGGCGCCGGGCATCTACGCCCGCGCCTTCCTGGAGGGCCGGCTCAACGAGGCGCAGCTCGACGCGTTCCGCCAGGAGCTCAGCCACGGTTTCCACGGCCTGCCCTCCTACCCGCACCCGCGGCTCATGCCGGACTTCTGGGAGTTCCCCACGGTGTCCATGGGCCTGGGCCCGATCAGCGCGATCTACCAGGCGCGGTTCAACCGCTACCTGATCAACCGCCAGATCAAGGACACCAGCCGCAGCCACGTCTGGGCCTTCCTGGGCGACGGCGAGATGGACGAGCCCGAGTCGCTCGGCGCGATCGGCCTGGCCGCGCGTGAGGAGCTCGACAACCTCACGTTCGTCATCAACTGCAACCTGCAGCGCCTCGACGGCCCGGTACGCGGCAACGGCAAGATCATCCAGGAGCTGGAGTCCTACTTCCGCGGCGCCGGCTGGAACGTCATCAAGGTCGTCTGGGGCCGCGACTGGGACCCGCTGCTGGCCGCCGACGTCGACGGCGTGCTGGTCAACCAGATGAACACGACGCCTGACGGCCAGTTCCAGACGTACTCGGTCGAGTCGGGCGAGTACATCCGCGAGCACTTCTTCGGCGGCGACCCGCGCCTGCGCAAGATGGTCGAGCACCTGACCGACGACGACATCCGCAAGCTGTCGCGCGGCGGCCACGACTACCGCAAGGTCTACGCGGCGTTCAAGGCGGCCCGCGAGCACGTCGGCCAGCCGACGGTCATCCTCGCCCAGACCATCAAGGGCTGGACGCTGGGCAAGGACTTCGAGGCGCGCAACGCCACGCACCAGATGAAGAAGATGACCAAGGCCGAGCTCAAGGAGTTCCGCGACCGGCTGTACCTGCCGATCCCGGACTCGGCTCTGGAAGGCGACCTGCCGCCGTACTTCCACCCGGGCGAGAACGACCCGGAGATCGAGTACATGAAGGAGCGCCGCGCGGCGCTCGGCGGCGTGCTGCCCAAGCGGGTCCTGCGCGCCAAGCCGGTCAAGCTGCCCGGCGACGAGGTCTACCGGCAGTTCTCCAAGGGTTCCGGCAAGCAGCAGGTGGCCACCACGATGGCCTTCGTCCGCCTGCTCAAGGACCTCATGCGCGACAAGGAGATCGGCAAGCGGTTCGTGCCGATCATCCCGGACGAGGCGCGGACGTTCGGCATGGACGCCATGTTCCCGAGCGCCAAGATCTACAACCCGCACGGCCAGACCTACGAGGCCGTGGACCGGGAACTGCTGCTGTCCTACAAGGAGTCGGAGCAGGGCCAGATCCTGCACGAGGGGATCAACGAGGCCGGTTCGATGGCCTCGGCCACGGCGGCCGGCACGTCGTACGCCACGCACGGCGAGCACATGATCCCGATCTACATCTTCTACTCCATGTTCGGCTGGCAGCGCACCGGCGACCAGATGTGGCAGATGGCCGACCAGATGACGCGCGGCTTCCTGCTGGGCGCCACCGCCGGCCGGACCACCCTGAACGGCGAAGGCCTGCAGCACGAGGACGGTCACACGCCGCTCATCGCCTCGACGAACCCGGCCGCCGTCTCCTACGACCCGAGCTGGGCCTACGAGACCGCGTACATCGTCAAGGAGGGTCTGCGCCGGATGTACGGCGAGGAGCAGGAGAACATCTTCTACTACCTCACCGTGTACAACGAGCCCTACATCCAGCCCGCCGAGCCGGCGAACCTCGACATCGAGGGGCTGCTCAAGGGCCTGTACAAGTTCGCCGAGGGGCCTCAGACGCAGGGGCCGAAGGCCAACATCCTGTCCTCGGGCGTGGCGGGGCCGTGGGCCATGGAGGCCCAGCGCCTGCTGGCCGAGGAGTGGGGCGTGTCGGCCGACGTCTGGTCGGCGACCTCGTGGACGGAGCTGCGCCGCGACGCGCTGGCCTGCGAGGAGCACAACCTGCTCAACCCGGACGCCGAGCAGCGCGTGCCGTACGTCACGCAGAAGCTGTCCGGCGCGCAGGGGCCGTTCGTGGGCGTCAGCGACTACATGAAGGCCGTGCAGGACCAGATCGCGCAGTGGGTGCCGGGTGACTGGAGCTCGCTGGGCACCGACGGGTTCGGGCTGTCGGACACGCGCTCGGCCCTGCGCCGCCACTTCCACGTGGACGCGGCCTCGATCACGCTGGCCGTACTCACGCGGCTCGTCAAGCGTGGCGAGCTCGACGGCGAGGTGCTGCGCGAGGCGATCGCCCGCTACCACCTGAAGAACGGCGTCACTGAGGCCGGTGGCGCGGAGAGCAACGACGCCGAGTCCATGGGCGTCTGACGACGATCTGGCGCTCCCGGGAAGTTTTTTCCGGGAGCGCCGTCATATTCGGCCCTCACCTTCGTGAGAGAAGATGAGGCGGCACGTTCAGGAGGGGTGCGTGCCGCCTCCCCCTTTTCGCGTATTGTGGGCTCTACTTCCCCCTTGCGACACGAGGGGAATGCCTTATATGCGCCGTGTTCTTGCCGTCGTCACGTTCTCCGTGCTGGCCACGTCCTGTACCAGCACCGCGGAGCCGCAGGCCGTCGCGCCCCCGGAGAAGATCAACTGGGGTGCCTGCACGGACATCGTCCGTCCCGATGGCCAGCCGCCCGCCAAGGAAGACGCCACCCAGCAGTGCGGCAAACTGTCCGTCCCGCTCGACTACACCAAGCCGGACGGCGAAAAGCTGGACATCGCGCTGATCCGCGTCCCGGCCACCGACAAGGCCAACCGGATCGGCTCGCTCCTGTTCAACTTCGGCGGCCCCGGCGGTTCCGGCGTCGACACGCTGGCCCAGGCGGCCAAGTCGTTCGGCACGCTGAACGCCCGCTACGACCTGGTCAGCTTCGATCCCCGCGGCGTCGAGCGCAGCTCCGGCGTGCGATGCGGCGACAGCGCGGAGATGGACACGTTCACCTCCATGAACACGCTGCCCGCCAACGCCGAGACGAACGCGGCCAGCACGAAGGCGAACAAGAAGTTCGCGAGCCTGTGCGAGCAGGACTCCGGCAAGATCCTGCCGTTCGTCGGCACCGTCAGCGCCGCCCGCGACATGGACCGCATGCGCGCCTCGCTCGGCGACGCGCAGCTCCACTACCTCGGCATGTCGTACGGCACGCTCCTCGGCGGCGTCTACGCCACCCTGTTCCCGAAGAACGTCGGCCGGATGGTCCTGGACGCCCCCCTCGACCCGACCGTCACCTTCGAGCAGCGCACCCTCGTCCAGACCGCCGGATTCCAGAAGGCCTACGAGAGCTTCCTGAAGGCGTGCGTGAAGGAGGGCTGCGAGCTCGGCGGCAGCGTCGAGGCGGGCAACAAGAACGTGGACCGGCTCATGACCGAGCTGTCCGAGAAGCCGCTCAAGGTCGGCGACCGCGACCTCACCCAGGGCCTGGCCTCGACCGGCGTGGCAGCGGCCCTGTACTCCGAGCTGACCTGGCCCTTCCTGGAGACCGCCGTCAGCCAGGCCATGAAGGGCGAGGGCGAGGCGCTCATGTACCTCGCCGACTCCTACACGGGCCGCACGCCCGACGGCAAGTACACCACCCAGATGACCAGCTTCCCCGCCATCACCTGCGTCGACAGCGCGGAGCGCCCGGACAGGGCGACGCTGGACCGGACCGAGGCGGCCGCCCTGAAGATCTCGCCGCTGTTCGGGAGCGCGGGGGCCGGGCAGCTGTGCTCGATCTGGCCGGTGGCCGGCAGCGACGAGGCCAGGCACGTGGACGCCACCGGGTCGGGGCCCATCCTGGTGGTGGGCGGGAAGGGCGACCCGGCGACGCCGTACGAATGGGCGCCCAAGCTCACCGAACAGCTCAAGACCGCCACGCTCGTCACCTACACGGGTGAGGGGCACGGGGCCTACCTGTCGGGCAGCCAGTGCGTCAAGGGCATCGTGGACGGCTATCTGCTGCAGGGCACGGTCCCGCAGAAGAACGCGACCTGCGAGCGGTAGAGCATGGCCCTGGGCGCGCCGCCGTTCGGCGGGAGGCGGCGTGCCCAGGGCGGGTGGTGACCGGCGCCACCGGCCGGGCGGGGCGGCGGGGGAAGCGCCGCGAAGTGCCCGGCCGTCGCGTCAGCCCCTCTGGCGGAACACGCCGAACTGGTTGCCCGAGGTGTCCCGCAGGTAGGCGAAGTCGGTGCCCGTCCCGTCGTCGATGACCTTGGTGACGACCTTGCCGCCCAGCGACTCGGCCTGCGCGCAGGCGGCGTCGACGTCGGCGACCTGGACGTGGAAGACCGCGTGGGCGGGGAACTCCCCCTTGGTGTTGAACAGGCCGCCGGCGGGCCGCTCCGCCCCGGCGGAGCTGATCATGCGGTAGTCCATCGCGTCGCCCCCGCCGGGCGTGAACGTCCATCCGAACAGCCCGCCGTAGAAGCGCTCGGCTCCGTCGGGGTCGTCGGTGGCCACCTCGAACCAGGTGACGGTGTTATCCACGTTGTCCTCCTCTGTCTTTCGAACAAGAAAACGATAAAACATGGATACGACAACCCTATGTCGGTGTTTTCGAATGACTAGTCGATTGTGGTGCCGCGCACGATCATCTCCGGTACGTCCGTGGCGAAGCCTTCGAGCGGCCGCTCCGGCGCCTTCTCCGAGGTGACGGCGGCGGCCGCGATGCGGTCGAGGCGGAAGACCCGCACGTCGTCGCGGAGCCTGCACCAGGCCACCAGGTACCAGAAGCCGCCGCGCCCGCCCAGGAACACCCCCGGCTCCACCTCCCGGGTGGTCAGGGCGCCCTTCCTGTCGACGTAGTCGAGGCTGAGCACGCGCCGGCGCAGCAGCGCGTCCTCGATGGCGCGCGAGACGCCCTCGCCGCCGAGCGGCAGGATCTCCTCGGGCGGGTCGGCGGGCGCCATCAGCCGCACCCGCCGCGCCAGCTCCCTGGCCAGCTCGCCCTCGGGCCCCGGCATGGCCGCCACGACCTTGCGCAGCGCGCTGCGGGCCTGCTGGGCGAAGGGCTGGTCGTCGCCGGCGCGGCTTAACGCCACCGCTATCGCGACGGCCTCCGGCGGAGTGAAGTTGAGCGGCGGCAGCGACATCTTCTTGTCGATCGCGTAGCCGCCCTTGCGGCCGGTCGAGGCGAAGATGGGCACGCCGGACTCCTGGAGCGCCAGGATGTCGCGCTCGATGGTACGCGCGCTCACCTCGAACCGCTTGGCCAGCTCCCTCGCCGAACGGGATCTGGGGGCGATCGCGCGCAGGTCCTCCACCAGGGCGTAGAGCCGATCAGTCCGGTTCACGATCCCGACGGTACGCCGCAGCACCGACAAACTCGGGGTTCCCGCACTTCGGGGCAGGTTCTTCTGACCTCACCGCCAGGTGGTCACGCGCGGGTCCACTCCAGCAGCCGATCCAGTGGCCACGTGTTGACGATGCGCTCCGGCTCGATCCCGCACAAAGCAGCCCGCTCACACCCGAACCGCTGCCAGTCCAGCTGACCGGGCGCGTGCGCGTCGGAGTCGATCGAGAACACGCAGCCCCACTCGTACGCCTGCCGCATCAGCCGCTTGGGCGGGTCCAGCCGGTCGGGCCGCGAGTTGATCTCCACCGCCACCCCGAACCGCCTGCACGCCTCGAACACCAGCTCGGCGTCGAACTCCGACTCCGGCCGCAGCCCGCCCCGTTTGGTCCCGGCCTTGACGATGCGGCCGGTGCAGTGGCCGAGCACGTCCACGTGCGGGTTGGCGATAGCGGTGACCATCCTGCGGGTCATCTCGTAGCGGTTCATGCGCAGCTTGGAGTGCGCGCTGGCGACTACGACGTCGAGCCGTTCCAGCAGCTCGGGCTCCTGGTCGAGCGTGCCGTCGGTGTTGATGTCCACCTCGATGCCGGTCAGGACGCGAAACGGCGCGAGCTCCTCGTTGAGCCGCTCCACCAGGTCGAGCTGGCGCCTCAGCCGGGCGGGCGACAGGCCGTTGGCGACGGTGAGGCGGGGCGAGTGGTCGGTCAGCGCCAGGTACTCGTGGCCGAGCGACTTGGCGGCGGCCGCCATCTCCTCCACCGGCGAGCCGCCGTCGGACCAGTCGGAGTGGCTGTGCAGGTCACCTCTGAGCGCGGCACGCAGGGCGGCGGTGTCGGCGTCCAGGTCGCTGCCCTCGGTGGCCTGCAGGCGCCGCAGGTAGGTGGGCGTCTGCCCGGCGAGCGCCTCGGTGACGGCCAGCGCGGTGACCTTGCCGATGCCGGGAAGGCCGGCGAGGGCTCCCGACTCGGCCAGCCGTACCAGCTCGCCCGGGGGCAGGTCCGCGACGACGGCGGCGGCGCGGCGGAAGGCGCGCACGCGATAGGTCGGCTCGCCCGCCCGCTCCAGGAGGAAGGCGATGTCCCGTAGAGCCTGCACCGGATCCATAGATAGACAAATACCCCAACCAGGGGCTCAAGCGTTTTGAAAGCGATGACTTATAGAGATTGAAGCGGACAAACAGCATCGATAGGCTTACTGGCCACCATAGATCTGGAGCTCGATGACCGCCCCGCCAGCCGCCCGCCCAGGCAAGTCCTCCAAGGTGATCACGCTGACCGTGATCGGCATCGTGTCGGTCGTGGTGGTCGGGTACTGCGCGGCTCAGGGCGATGACGACGTGACCGCCGACTGCGTCGAGGCCACCAGCCTGAACAGCGGATCCTACGAGGTCGTCGACGACGACTACTGCGACGACGACCACTACTCCTCCGGCGGCGCCTACCGCGCCTACCACTGGTACTACGGCGGCACCCGCAACGGCGCCCTGGTCCACGGCGGCAGCACCATCCGGCCCTCCAACGTCACGATCAGCAGCCGCGACGGCAAGTCCATCCAGCGCGGCGGCTTCGGCAGCCGCTGGAGCGGGGGCAGTTGACGTGACCCGGCGGCTGGCCTCCCAGAACGTCTCGATCGGCGCGGTGGCCACGCTGTCGGTCCTGATGCTCGGCGCCTGCGCGCAGGAACCGCCTCCGGTGTACGAGCGGTCGCCCGTGACCGTTCACGAGGACGACGAAGAGGCCGAGGTCACCGCGCACTGCGTGGTGCGCGACAGCGAGGACGACGGCCGCTACACGGTGGCCGGCGACGAGAAGTGCGACGGAGCGGGCAGGCACGGCACGTACATGTGGTACTACGGCGGAACCAGAACCAAGCGCCACGTCACCGACGGCTCGACCCGGCGCCCGCGCGGCGCCTACATCACCACCCGCGGCGGCGACGAGATCGGCAAGTCGGGACGGATCTCGCGCGACGGCTTCGGCGGGCGTACGACGGTGGGAGGCTGAGCGGTGCGACGCGAGACCGGCACGCCCCGCGACGGGTGGGAGAAGACGATCGAGAGCCAGGGCCTGGCCTACCACCGGGCCGCGCACCCGGCGGGACTGAGCCGGCCCTACTGGGACGAGTCCGCCCACTACGTCTTCACCATGGACGAGGTCCTGGAGCTGGAGTCGCAGGTCGAGGAGCTCCACCAGATGTGCCTGAGCGCGGTCGAGCACGTGGTCTCGACCGGCCGCTACGCCGACTTCGCCATTCCCGGGTGGGCGCGCGAGGACGTCGCACGCTCGTGGGAGCGGCGCGACGATCACCTGTACGCCCGCTTCGACCTGCGCTACGACGGGACGGGCCCGGCCAAGCTGCTGGAGTACAACGCCGACACCCCCACCTCGCTGGTGGAGTCGTCGGTGGTGCAGTGGTTCTGGCTGAAGGACACCCACCCCGATGACGACCAGTGGAACTCCGTCCACGAGCGGCTCATCGACCGCTGGAAGGAACTGCGGCTGCCGCCCGGCCCCACCCACTTCGCCTGGACCAACATGGACGAGACCGGCGAGGAGGCGATGACGCTGGCCTACCTGCAGGAGACCGCCGAGCAGGCCGGACGTCCCACCGTCGCCATCGCCATGGAGGACATCGGCTGGGACGGCGCCGGCCGCTTCGTGGATCTGGAGCAGCGGTGGATCCGGTCGGCGTTCAAGCTCTATCCGTGGGAGTGGATGCTGGCCGACGACTTCGGCAGGCACGCGGTACGGCACGCCACCTGGATCGAGCCCCTGTGGAAGACCCTGCTGTCGAACAAGGCGCTGCTGGCGCTCCTGTGGGAGCTGTATCCCGGCCACCCGAACCTGCTGCCCGCCTACCTCGACGGGCCGCGCGAGATGTCGTCCTACATCGCCAAGCCGCTGCTCGGCAGGGAAGGCGCCTCGATGCGCATCGTGACCCCCACGGGCGGCCAGGAGACGACCGGGAGCTACGGCGCGGAAGGCTACGTCTACCAGGGCTTCGAGGCCCTGCCCGTCTTCGACGGCCAGCGTCCCGTGCTGGGCGCCTGGGTCGTCGCCGACGAGTCGGCGGGCCTGGGCATCCGGGAGACCACCGGCTACATCACCGACGACACCTCCTCCTTCGTACCTCACCGGATAGCGAGCTGACGTGACCCTTCTCGAAACCCTTGCCCGCGGCGCCGGATTCATCGCCTCCTACGCCGCGCTCGGCGTCATCCTGATGATCGTCGGCTTCTACGTCATCGACCTGGCCATCCCCGGCAAGCTGAGCCAGATCATCAAGACCGACCGCAACCCCAACGCCACCCTCCTGACCACCTCGGGCCTGGCGGCGGTGGGCCTCATCGTGGCCGCCTCCATCTGGGCGTCGGGCGGCCGCCTCGTCGAGGGCCTGGCCACCACCGCGGTCTTCGGTCTGGTCGGCATCGCCGTACAGACGGTGGCGATGCTCGTGTTCGACAAGATTGTCGGCATCGAGGTGCGTGAGCTGGTCAAGGAGCCCGAGTTGCAGCCCGGCGCCCGTCTGCTGGCGGTGACCCATCTGGCGATCGGCCTGATCACCGCCGTCGCGGTCATCTGAACCGACCTGGCACCCTAGAAGGGTGACGACCCGGGAAGACACCACACGGCGGCTTGAGCGCGCGATGGGCGCCCTCGGCACCGCGGCCATGGCGCGCATGGACGATCGGCTGCCCTGGTTCCGCGCGCTCAGCGCGGAGGACCGATCCTGGGTCGGGCTGGTGGCGCAGGCGGGCATCGCCGCGTTCGTCGAGTGGTTCCAGCACGCCGACGAGAAACGCCCCACCCCCAGCATCGAGTTCTTCGGTACGGCCCCGCGCGAGCTCAAACGGGTCATCTCGCTCCAGCAGACGGTCGACATCATCAGGGCCGTGGTCGAGGTCGTCGAGACGCAGACCGACCAGCTGGCCGCCCCCGGCGGCGAGGACCAGCTCCAGCAGGCCATGCTCCGCTACACGCGCGACGTGGCCTTCGCCGCCGCCCACGTCTACGCCCGCGAGGCCGAGGCCCGCGGCTCCTGGGACTCCCGCCTGGAGGCGCTGATCGTCGACGCCCTGGTGCGTGGCGAGGTCGACGACGGCCTCCACTCCTGGGCGGCGGCGCTCGGCTGGACCTCCTCGCCGGTCGTCGTCATCGCCGGGCGCGCCCCCGAGGGCGACCCGCGCGCGGTCATCGACGGGCTGCGCGACAAGGGCCGCCGCATCGGCATGGACCTGCTCGCGGGCGTGCAGGCCGACCGGCTGATCGTGATCGTGGGCGGCGCGGAGGGCGTCGAGGAGGCGGCCAGGCCGGTCGTGGCCCGCTTCGGCGAGGGCCCGATCGTGATCGGCCCGGAGGTGCCCGACCTGCACGCCGCCGCCCGTTCCGCCAGCGCCGCGCTGGCCGGGCTCAAGGCCTCCTCGGGCTGGCCGGACGCGCCCCGTCCCGTACACGCCGAGGACCTGCTGGCCGAGCGCGCGCTCGACGGCGACGACGACGCCAGGCGGCAGCTGGTGGAGAACGTCTACCTGCCGCTGGCCGGCACGCCGCTGCTCGACACCCTCGCCACCTACCTCGAACAGGGCACCTCTCTGGAGGCGACGGCCAGGCTGCTGTTCGTCCACCCCAACACCGTCAGGTACCGGCTGAAGAAGATCACCGAACTCACCGGGTACCAGCCGACCGAGGGCAGATCGGCCTTCACGCTGCAGGTCGGGCTCATTCTTGGACGCCTGTCGGAGAGCGCGGTAACCTGGCGAGCCCTAACGTAACGCGGCTGTTACCGCCGCTGTAGAGTTCCTACAAAACCGCCTGGACAAAGTTCGTACGGATCTCCATCCGCGTGTCGAACTTCTACAGGGCATCGTGGAATTCGTGCTTGTACTCGTCGCTCCGGGCCAAGGCGCCCAGTCACCCGGCTTCCTCACACCCTGGCTTGAGCTGCCCGGACTCGCCGACCGCCTGGCCGCGTGGTCCGACGTCGCGGGCATCGACCTGATCGCCTACGGCACCACCGCCGGCGAGGACGAGATCAAGGACACCGCCGTCGCCCAGCCACTGCTCGTGGCCACCGCGCTGGCCTCGGCCGAGGCGCTCGGCGCGAGCCCCGACCTGCTGGCCGGCCACAGCGTCGGCGAGCTGGCCGCCGCCGCGCTCGCCGGCGTCATCAGCGCCGAGCAGGCGCTCGACCTGGTCCGCGTACGCGCCCAGGCCATGGCCAAGGCCGCCGCCATCACCGAGACCGGCATGACCGCCATCCTGGGCGGCGTGGAGGAAGAGGTCCTGGCCGCCCTCCGGGAGCACGGCCTGACCCCCGCCAACATCAACGGCGCCGGCCAGATCGTCGCCGGCGGAACACTTGAGCAACTCGCCGCGTTGAAGGAGCAGGCGCCGGCGCGCGCCCGGCTCATTCCGCTGAAGGTCGCCGGCGCGTTCCACACCAGCCACATGGCCGCGGCCGTGACCGCGATGCGCGAGAGCGCCGCCGCGATCACCCCGGCCGACCCGCGGGTGAAACTCCTGTCGAACGCCGACGGACAGGTCGTCGCGGGTGGCGCCGACTTCGTCGAGCGGCTCATCAACCAGGTGAGCAACCCCGTCAGATGGGACTCCTGCATGGCCACGATGACCGAGCTCGGCGTCACCACGATGATCGAGCTGCTGCCCGGCGGCACGCTGACCGGGCTGGCCAAGCGTGGCATGCGCGGTGTTCAGACCGTGGCGCTGAAGACTCCGGACGACCTCGACGCTGCCAGGGAGCTGATCAAGTGAGGATTCCCGACGCCGCACCGGGAGCCAGGATTCTGGCCCTCGGCCACTACCAGCCCGCCGGCATCGTCACCAACGACGACCTGGCCAAGACCATGGACACCAACGACGAGTGGATCCAGTCCAGGGTCGGCATCAAGGAGCGCCGGGTCGCCGGTCCCGAGGAGTCCCTCGAGGACATGGCCACCCAGGCCGGCGGCAAGGCCCTCGCGGCCAGCGGTCTGTCGGCCGACGAGATCGACCTGGTCATCGTCGCCACCTGCACCCTGGAGACCCAGATCCCCAACGCGGCCGCCATCGTGGCGCACCGCCTGGGCATCCACTCGCCGGGCGCGTTCGACGTCAACGCCGCGTGCGCCGGCTTCTGCTACGCGCTGGCCACCGCCAGCGCCGCCGTCCGCGGCGGCGCCGCGCGCAACGTGCTGGTGATCGGCGCGGAGAAGCTCTCCCAGTGGGTCGACTGGACGGACCGCTCCACAGCCGTGATCTTCGCCGACGGCGCGGGCGCGGCCGTGGTGGGCCCGTCCGACGTGCCGCGCATCGGCCCCGTCGTGTGGGGCAGCTCGGGCGACAAGTCCGACGCGATCATCATCGACGAGCGCGACACCTTCCTGCGCCAGGAGGGCCAGACGGTCTTCCGCTGGGCGACCACGACCCTGCACCCGGTGGCCAAGGAGGCCTGCGAGCGGGCCGGGGTCGACCCGGCCGACCTGTCGGCCTTCGTCCCCCACCAGGCGAACCTGCGCATCATCGAGGCGATCGCCCGCAAGATCGGCGCCCCGGACGCGGCCATCGCCCGCGACATCGTGACCGCCGGCAACACCTCGGCGGCCTCGGTCCCCATGGCGCTCTCGCGCATGATCGAGCGCGGGGAGGTCCGCTCCGGCGGACTCGCCCTGCTGCTCGGGTTCGGCGCCGGGCTGACCTATGCGGGTCAGGTCATCGAGATTCCGTAGGATCCGGTACGGCTGCGCCGTACCGGCACGCAAAGGCTTGTGCGGCGCTGCCGTACAGAATCCAGAAAACTCAGAAGGAGAACTAGCGACATGGCGACCGAGCAGGAGATCCTCGAAGGCCTCGGCAAGATCATCAACGAGATCACCGGCATTCCGGCCTCGGACGTGACTCCCGAGAAGAACTTCGTGGACGACCTCGACATCGACTCCCTGTCCATGGTCGAGATCGCCGTGGCCGCTCAGGACGAGTTCGGTGTGGAGATCCCCGACGACCAGCTCAAGAACCTGAAGACGGTCAAGGACGTCCTCACCTACATCCAGGGCTGAACCGCCCTCTTCCTCTGATCGACAAGGAGCGTAAACACGTGAGTGCAAACCGGGTACGTGTCGTCGTCACCGGGCTCGGCGCGACCACGCCCGTCGGTGGAGACGTCACCTCAACCTGGTCGGCGCTCCTCGCCGGTCAGTCTGGTGTGGAGACTCTCACCGAGGACTGGGTCGACCACGTCCCCGTGAAGTTCGCGGGCAAGGCGGCGGTTGACCCAGCCGAGGTCCTGCCCAGGCCCGAGGCCCGGCGACTCGACCGCAGCGAGCAGTTCGCGCTGGTCGCCGCGCGTGAGGCGTGGCAGGACGCGGGCGCGCCCGAGGTCGCTCCCGAGCGGCTCGGCGTCGTGGTCTCCAGCGGTATCGGCGGCATCAGCACCACCCTGTCCGCCTACGACACGTGGAAGGAGAAGGGCTGGAACCGCCTTTCGCCCTTCACCGTGCCGATGCTCATGCCCAACGGCCCCGCCGCGTGGATCGGCCTCGACCTCAAGGCTCAGGCCGGCGTGCACGCCACGGTGTCGGCCTGCGCCTCGGGCGCGGAGGCCATCGGCTACGCGATGGACATGATCCGCTCCGGCCGCGCCGACGTCGTGGTCGCCGGCGGCACCGAGGCCGCGATCCACGGCCTCAACATCGCCGCGTTCGCCGCCGCCCGCGCGATGTCCACGCGCAACGACGACCCTCAGGGCGCCTCGCGCCCCTGGGACCGCGCGCGTGACGGCTTCGTGCTCGGCGAGGGCGCCGGCATCGTGGTCCTGGAGTCGGAGGAGCACGCCCGCGCCCGCGGCGCGCGCGTCTACGCCTACGCCGCCGGCGTCGGCTACTCCGCCGACGCCCACCACATCACCCAGCCCGAGCCCGACGGCCGCGGCATCATCCAGGCGATGACCCAGGCCATGAGCGACGCGGGCGTGAGCGGCCTGGACGTCAGGCACGTCAACGCGCACGCCACCTCGACGCCCGCGGGCGACGTGGGCGAGGTGGTGGCCATCGCCAAGGCGATCGGCACCCACCCGCTGGTGACCTCGACCAAGTCGATGACGGGTCACCTGCTCGGCGGCGCGGGCGGCATCGAGTCCGTCTTCACGATCAAGGCCATGCGCGACCGGATCGTGCCGGCCACCATCAACCTCTCCGACGTCGACGACGGCATCGAAGTGGATCTCGTCTACGGCCAGAACCGCGCGCTGCCCGACGGCGACATCGCCGCGGTGAACAACTCGTTCGGCTTCGGCGGCCACAACGTGACCGTCGTGTTCGCATCGCACTGAGGAGTTCTCGATGACCGTGCTGGACAACCGGGTGGTGACGCATGGCTCCGATACGGAGCCCGCTGATCCGCGCGACCCCTTCGTCCGTCTCACCGCGCTGCTCGACGAGGGTTCGCTGCGGTTGATCACTCCTCAGGACAAGAGCGGCGTTCTGGCCGCCATGGGCCGCGTCGAGGGTGTCCCCGTCGTCGCGTTCTGCAGTGACGCCCGCTTCCAGGGCGGCGCGATGGGCGGCGAAGGCTGCGAGCACATCGTGCACGCCTACGACGTGGCCGTCCGTGAACGGGTGCCGGTCCTCGGGATCTGGCACTCCGGTGGTGCGCGACTCGCCGAAGGCGTCGAGTCGCTGCACGCCGTCGGCCGGGTCTTCTTCGCGATGACCAAGGCCTCCGGCGTCGTCCCGCAGATCTCCGTCGTGGTCGGCGCCGCCGCCGGCGGCGCGGCCTATGGGCCCGCGCTGACCGACATCGTCATCCTGGCCGACCAGGGCCGGATCTTCGTGACCGGCCCCGACGTCGTCCGCAGCGTCACCGGCGAGGACGTCGACGCCGCCGCGCTGGGCGGACCCGAGCCCCACAGCAAGCGCAGCGGCGTCGTGCACGTCGTCACCAAGACCGAGACCGACGCGTACGTGAAGGCCCGCGAGCTGGCCTCGCTTCTCGGCCATCAGGGCCGGGTACGCATGTCGGGCGTGGAGGAGGTCGACTTCAGCACGCTGCTGCCGGAGTCCCCCCGCCGCGCCTACGACGTCAAGCCGCTGGTCAACGGCCTGCTGGACGAGCAGGGTGTGGAGCTGCACCCGAAGTGGGCGCCGAACGTGGTCACCTCGCTGGGCCGCCTGGGCGGCCGCACGGTCGGCGTGATCGCGAACAACCCGCTGCGGCTGGGCGGCTGCCTCGACGCCACCTCTGCCGAAAAGGCCGCCCGATTCGTCCGCATGTGTGATGCTTTCGGGGTGCCGCTGGTCGTCCTCGTGGACGTCCCCGGCTACCTGCCCGGCGTCGGCCAGGAACACGACGGCGTGGTCCGCCGCGGCGCCAAACTCCTGCACGCCTTCGCCGAAGCCTCCGTCCCGCGCGTGACGCTCGTGACCCGCAAGGCGTACGGCGGGGCCTACGTCGCCATGAACTCCCGCGCCCTGGGCGCCACCAAGGTCTTCGCCTGGCCGACCACCGAGATCGCCGTGATGGGCCCGGTGGCCGCCATCCGCGTGCTCAAGCGCCGCGAACTGGCCGCCGCGCCGGAGGAAGAGCGGCCGGAGCTGGAGCAGCGGCTGGCCGAGGAGCACAAGAAGCTCGCGGGCGGCCTTGAGCGTGCCCAGGACCTGGGCGTGGTCGACGAGGTCATCAAGCCGGAGGAGACACGCGGCGCCATCGCCAAGCTCCTCGCCCAGGCCACCCCGGCACGCGGCGCACACGGGAACATCCCGCTGTAGAGGGGTCTTCTCCGGTCCCGCTCCGGCGTCCTGGATACTCGATCCTGTGAAGTATGTCCTGGCCGGGGGGACCGGCGCTCTGGGGCGGAGCCTGTCGGCCGATCTGGTCGCGCGTGGTCATGACGTGGTGGTCGTGACCCGGCGGCCCGCGGGCGGCGGGCCGTACCGGATGGTGGGGTGGGACGGGGACCTCGCGGCCGAGCTGAGCGGGGCGGTGCTGATCAACCTGGCGGGCGAACTGGTGGACCGCCCGCCCACCCCCGCCAACGTGGAGTTGCTGACCCGTTCCCGCGTGGGGCCGACGCGCGCCCTGGCGAAGGCCGCGGCCGGTGGACCGCCCGCCGTGTGGCTACAGCTCAGCACGCTGGCGATCTACGGCGAGGGCGGGGAGAGCGAGCTGACCGAGCTGTCGCCGCCCGCCGACGGGCCGCCGCAGATGGCCGGAGTCGCCAAGGCCTGGGAGGCCGCGGCTGCAGGGGCGCCGTGCGGGCGGCAGGTGATCCTGCGGACCGCGGTGGTCTTCGACCGCGACACCCCGGCGCTCAACCGGCTGACGGGCCTGGTGCGATGGGGGCTCGGCGGGCGCGTGGGCAGTGGCCGGCAGTGGGTGAGCTGGCTGCACGTCGAAGACTTCCTCGCGATCGTACGGCGGGCGGCGGAAGACCCGGCGCTGTCCGGAGTCCTGCACGCCACCAGCCCGAATCCGGTGCGCAACGCCGACATGATGGCGACCTTCCGCCACGTCCTGCGCCGGCCGGCGGCCCCGCCGACTCCCGAGATGATGGTGAAGCTGGGAGCACGGCTGCTCCGCACCGACCCGGCCCTCGCCCTGACCGGCCGCCGCTGCGTACCGGCCCGACTGACCGAGTCAGGCTTCTCCTTCCGCCGGCCAGAGCTCAAAGACTCGATCACCAGCCTCCTCTAGCCGCTCGTCACCGCGGAACCAGCAGAGGCGTCGGACCCGTGTTCAGCGTCAGTTGTGTCGTACAGGTAGCCGGTGGGGCCAAAAAGAAAGGCCTCCGCATTACGCGGAGGCCTGGTCGCCGGGAGGCTAGACGGCGGCGTGGAGCCAGCGGACCGGGGCGCCGTCGCCCGCGTAGCGGAACGGCTCCAGTTCCTCGTCCCACGGCCGCCCGAGCAGGAGGTCGAGTTCGTCCTCCAGGACGGTACGGCCCTGCGCGGACTTCATCATCGCCGCCCGCAGCCGGTCCTCCGGGATCATGATGTCGCCGGAGGCTCCGATCACCGCCGTGAAGGCGCCGAGGGTCGGCGTGTAGGCATGACGGGAGCCGTCGATGCCGGGCGAGGCGTCCTCGGTGCACTCGAAGCGGATCCGCTGCCAGCCCATGAGCGAGGAGGCGATGGCCGCGGCGAAGCCCGGATGGCCTTCCCATTCCGCCTGCGCGCGGACGGCGTTGGGCGCGGCGGTTTGCGGCGTCCACGTCAGGTCTACGGGCACGCCAAGGATACCCGCGACCGCCCATTCAATGTGCGGGCACAGCGCAGGCTGAGCCGAGTGGACGTACAGCACGCCACGAGCAGACACCGGACCTCCCGTTTCGGTACGAGGTGCGCCTTCCCCAACGGCCTCGTCCCAGGATGATCACAAGTGACTAGGGAGAGACTACCGTCGGTCGCAATCCGACACCAGAGGGGGGCCATACCAAGTTGTTGCGGCGGTGGCACGTGACACCGCTCCCGGCGCGGAAAGATACCCGATCATGGACATGCAATCTGCCGGGCAGGCTCTCATCCGGCCAGGTCAGCTCCTTGTCGACCGCAGCGCGACATCGGCGGCGGGCCGCTGGACGCAGGCCGTGACGGAGGCCGACGGCGTGTGCGCCCTGCGCCTGACGCCGGGGGTGGATCCGTGCGAGCTGGCCCTGGAGCTGCGCGGGCGAGGGCACCGGGCCTCGCCCAACCACGTCTTCGCCGGGCAGCCGTTGTTCTTCGGCGGACCGGCCTCGCGGCCGTTCCCCGCCGCGCCGGTGCCGTTCAGGCCGGGCAAGGAGCGCTCCCCCGTCGTGGTCGGGCTGCTGGACACGGGCGTGGCGCCGCACCCGTGGTGGTCGCGCAGTGAGTGGTACGGCGAGCTGGGCAAGGAGGCCGCCGACGCGACGACGGGCGGCCAGGCGGGCCACGGGACGTTCATCGCCGGGCTTCTGGTGCGCCGCGCGCCCGGCGTGGCGCTGAAGGTCTGCCGGGTGCTGGACGGCGACGGGGTCGGCGACGAGGCGGGCATCGTGCGGGCCCTGCACCGGCTGCGATCCGCGCCGCGGCCCGTGGGGGTCCTGAACCTGTCGTTCGGCGGCCACACCTTCGACGACCAGCCACCGCCGATGCTCGCCGACGCGCTGGGCGCGCTGCCCGGCACGGTGGCGGTCGCGTGTGCCGGCAACACCGCCGGCGACCGTCCCTTCTGGCCGGCGGCGCTGCCGTCGGTGATCGGCGTGGGCGCGCTGGATGCCGGTGAGGAGCACCGCTCGCCGTTCTCCGCCCACGGACCCTGGGTGGACGCCTGCGCCAGGGGCGAGTGGCTGGCGAGCACTTATCCGGGTTTCGAGGGATATGCCACATGGAGTGGTACCTCGTTCGCCACGGCGCTGGTGGCGGGGGCCGTGGCCGCGCTGGCGCGGGAGGTGCCGGCCAAGGAGGCGGCGGGTCAGATCTTGGCCGGGGACCGGCAAATTCCCGATCTGGGGGTCGTGGTTCCCGCGAGTCTGTAGAGTTTACGCTCAGTCCCCAGGTCAACACGAAGGGCAATGTGAGGGTTCTTCGTGACGCAGCATCCGGGCGGAAGGAGGCCGTATGGGCGACCCGCGCGCGGTAGCGGAATTGCTGGCAGCAGCGGCCGACGGCGACCGGATGGCCTGGGACGAACTCGTGGCCAGGTTCACTCCGCGCATGTGGTCGGTCGTCCGCGCCTGCGGGCTCAACGACGCCGATGCCGCGGATGCCGTCCAGGGTGCCTGGCTGCGCCTTGTCGAAAACCTCCACACCATCCGTAATCCCGCCGGACTGGGTGCCTGGCTGTCAACCACGGCCAGGCGCGAAGCGCTGCGCGTCCTCCGCAGGGAGCTTCTTCCGCTCCCCCTTGACCTCGCGGAGGATTCAGATCCGGCGGCGGCCATCCTGGAAGCCGATGCCCACCGCCTGCTGTGGCAGGCCATCTCCTCACTCAACGAGCCCTGCCGGACACTCCTGACTCTGATGGCGCACCGCGTCGGCAATCAGCAGTCGGCCGTACGGCTCGGGCTTCCGTTAGGCAGCATCGGACCAAGTCGAGAACGCTGCCTTAAAAAACTGCGCACCCTGATCTCACACGAGGAGACGGTGCATTGAGTAACGACGACTACCTCCTGGCGGCGCTAAGGCTCGCCGCAGGGAACGACCCAGTTCCCAATCACGTATCCGCAGCCGCGAGCGAGGCCTACTCGCTTCGGATCCCACATGTGGTGACCGCCGCATCCATCGAGTGCGTCGCCATGCGGACCGTGCGGGGGGTGGCAGGTCCGACAACAGTGCGGTTCGCCACCGACGACGTCACCTTCGACCTGGAGCTCACTGTGAACGACGGGCTCATCGATGTGGCAGGCCAGATCCTGCCGTATCCGGGCGAAGGCAGTCATGTCGATGTACGAACTCCGCACATGACCATGAGCCGGCGACTGGCCGGAACAGGGCAGTTCGCCGTCACGGGAATGCCCCCCGGCTGGTTCAACGTGGTCTGCCATCGTCCGGGCAAGGCGCCCGTGGCGACCAGGTGGCTGCGTATCCGGCCGTGACCTGAGAGATCGCGCTGTAGTACCGGGGCGGCGGAGCCACCGCCGTCCCACAGCGCGCCACCTCACCTCCATCTCGTCCTATCTCAGCACTCCACCGGGCCAAGGCATGACCGCTGAGCAGGCAGACTCCCCGAGCACTCCCGACCTCCAACCGGCGCGCCCAGACGCGGCGCCCAACATCCTCGCGGCGGCCGAGGCCGCCGTGTCCAGATCCGTGGTCGACCCCGAGCAGGCGCTCGCCGCGGGCCGCCTCGTGCTGGTCGCGGCCGAGCACACCGGCGCCGTCGAGGCGGCCGTGGTGGCTCTGCGCGCCATGGGCCTGGCCGCCCGCGAACTGGGCGACCTGCAGGCCGCCGAACGGCACCTGCGCAAGGCCATCGCCACGCCCGCGGCCCCGCCGCGACGCGTGGCCCAGGCCAGGCTCTCGCTCGTCACCGTGCGCACCGAACGCGGCCACCCCCTGCAGGCGCTGCGCGTCGCCGCCCTCGCCTGGGCGTACCTGTGCCCGCTCGACCGCGCCAAGCTCGACACGCAACGGGCCGTCGCCTTAGCCCACCTGGGCCGTTACCAGGAGGCCATCGCCGCCTGCGACCGTTCCCTGGAGACGCTCGCCACCGCCCCCGGCACCGTCGACGACCGCCGGTTCCTGGCCGGTGGCCTGCTCAACCGCGGCCTCGTGCGCGCCTACCGCGGCGACTGGCACCGTGCCACCCAGGACATCACCGCGTGCCTGGAGATCTCCCGCGCCGCCGGGCTGGCCCACCTCACGCGCCTGGCCGCAGCGAACCTGCCCTTCCTCGCGGTACGGCGCGGCGACCTGGCAGCCGCCTTCGCCCACTACCGGGCGGCCGAGGACACGCTGTTCGGGTACCCGGAGCGCCTGGCCACGATGCGGGCCGACTTCGCCGGAGCGCTGCTGGCCGCGCACCTGCCCGGAGAGGCTCGGGCGTTGCTTAGCCTCGCCGTACCCGAGCTGGAGGCTTCTGGCGCGCACGCCGCGCTGGCGGAGGCGCGGCTGAAGCTGGCGCAGGTCGAACTCCTCACCGGCGACCCGCAGCGCGCCGCCGAGGTCGCCGCGCGGGCCGCGGCCGAGCTCGCCGCGCAGGACCGCGAGTCGTGGCTGCCGCTGGCCAGGGAGGTGGAGCTGCGTGCCGGGCTGGCGCTCGGGCCCGTCACGCCGGCGCTGGTGCGGGAGCTGGCCGAGTGCGCCGAGGCGCTGGAGTCCGGTCCCGCCTGCGCCGTGGCCGCGGCGGCGCTGCGGCTGGCGGCGGCCGAGGCCGCGTTGTCGATCGACGATCATCCGACGGCGTCCGAGCAGCTCGGCTATCTCACGGCACAGTGCCGGCGGGTACGGCCGTCGGAGGGGATTCCGCTGGCGTCCAAGGCGCAGGCGGCCCATCTGGCGCAGCCATCGCCCACTCCGCCGCTCATCCGGCAGCATGCGCTGGCGCTTGAGGCGGCGTTGCAGGAGGACTCGGCGGGTGCGTTCCGCGCGGTACGCGATGGGCTGGCCGAGGTCGGCGGGCAGGTGGAGTCGCTGGACGATCCGGCTTTGCGGGCGCATGCGGCCCGGGCCGGGGAGCGGCTGGCGGCGTTCGGGCTCGCGCTGGCCGTGCGGGGCGGGCGGGCCGAGGAGGTGTTCGAGTGGAGCGAGCACTGGCGGGCGGTCACCGGGCAGGTTCCGGGTGGGGCTGAGGAACCGGGGCTGTCGGGTACCGAGGCCGGCGGCGGGGTTGCCCGGCGAGCGTCGCAGAGCGGCCCCGATGCGGGCGCGCCGGGTTCTGGCGGCGGGCTCGCGGGCGGCCCGTCCGGTCGTGAGGCACGGGCCTGGATGGCCGGTGCCGAAAGCGGCCGGGACAGCCGGAACGAGGCGGAGGGGTGGCTGCAGGAGGTTCGGGAGAACCTGGGCGGGGCCGCGCTGGTGGAGTACGTCGTCGACCAAGGGGCGCTGCTCGCGGTCGTGGTGACCGAGGAGCAGGTGCGGTTGCGGCGGCTGGCGGAGGTGTCCTCGCTGGGTGAGGCGGTGGTGCGCCTCCGGTACGCCATGCGGCGGGCGGCGCTGGGCGACTGCCCCGGGGCGGCCGGGGGCGATGTGGTGATGTGCGGGCAGGAGGTGGACCAGATGCTGTTCCACCCGCTGGCCGGCTGGATCGGGGACCGGCCCCTGGTCGTCGTGCCTTCCGGGCCGCTTTACACGCTGCCCTGGTCGGCGCTGCCGTACCTGCGTGGCCGGCCCGTGACCGTCACGGCCGCCGCGCTGCCGTGGCTGCGCGCCCGCACCGCGCCACGTCCCGGCCGCGCGGCGCCCATCGTGGCCGCGACCGCCGGTCCCGACCTGAACGAGGCGCCGGAAGAGGTACGGCAGGTGCTCGCCTGTCACCCCGGCGGGCGCGAGATCGAGGCCCGGATCGCACCCGTGCTGCGGGCGCTCACCGAGGTGGACGTCTTCCACGTGGCCGCGCACGGCGTCTTCCAGGCACGCAGCCCGCTGCTGTCGAGCATCACCCTGACCGACGGCCCGCTGATGGCCTACGACCTGCTCGGCCTGGAACACCCGCCACGCCTGGTGATCCTGTCGTCGTGCGACGCCGGAATGGCCCGCGCCCCCTGCGAGGGCGCGCCGCTGGGGCTGGCGGGCACCTTCCTGGCCCAGGGTACGGCGTGCGTCATCGCCGGCATGGTGCCGGTGCGCGACGAGGAGGCCTTGGCCGTGATGACCTGCTTCCACGAACTCCTGGCCGCCGGCCACTCCCCCTCCAGGGCCCTGGCCGAGGCGACCGCGAAGACCGGTGTAACCGCCTTCGCCTGCTTCGGCGCCGGCGACCGCCCCCTGACCACCTGACCCACCCGGCGACCAGACGGCCGGGCGGCAGGGCGGGTGGGCCGTCCGGGA
The DNA here is from genome assembly GCF_044459065.1 of Nonomuraea sp. NPDC050394. Lineage (NCBI taxonomy): Bacteria > Bacillati > Actinomycetota > Actinomycetes > Streptosporangiales > Streptosporangiaceae > Nonomuraea > Nonomuraea sp. NPDC050394. The sequence continues at coordinate 286,750 of NZ_JBITIO010000007.1, forward strand.
GTGCTGGGCACGTGCCCTGACGCCCCGCCGGGCCAGGAGGCCCCCTCCCGGAGGATGACCGGGGTGGGGCGCTCCTGCTTCGGCCTTCCGGGGTGGTGGGTCAGGCGGTGGCTACGGGGCGGGTGGGGTTGGCCACCCAGCCCGACCAGGAGCCGACGTAGAGGGCGGCGGGGTAGCCGGCCAGGTTCAGGGCGAGTACCTCGTGCGCGGCCGTGACGCCGGAGCCGCAGTAGGCGCCGACCGGGGTGCCGTCGGTCACGCCCAGGGCGGTGAAGCGGGCGTCCAGGTCCGAGGCGGCCAGGAAGCGGCCGTCGGCGGTGACGTTGTCGGTGGTGGGGGCGCTGACGGCGCCGGGGATGTGGCCGGCGACCGGGTCGATGGGCTCCACTTCGCCGCGGTAGCGCTCGGCGGATCGGGCGTCCAGCAGGACACCGGTGTTGGCCAGCGAGGCGGCTTCGTCGGCGGTGAGGACGGGCATGCCGCCCGGCACGGCGGTGAAGTCGCCGGGCGCGGCGGTGGGTTCGTCCTTGACGATCGGCAGGCCGAGGGCGTCCCAGGCGGGCAGGCCGCCGTCCAGGACCTTGACCTGGTCGTGGCCGAAGTAGCGCAGGTTCCACCAGGCGCGGGCGGCGATCGTGGAGCCGGCGTCGTCGTACACGACCACGGTCTTGCCCCGGGTGACGCCCAGGCGGCGCATCGCGTTCTGGAAGTGCTCGGCCGACGGCAGCGGATGCCTTCCCCCGGCGCCGGGCGCGGCGGCCAGGTCGGCGTCGAGGTCGCAGAAGAGCGCTCCGGGCAGATGACCCTCGCGGTAGCGGTCGATGCCGGGCGGTCCGCTGATCCCGCCGCGTACATCCAGCAAGGTCACGGCATCGCCTGACTCGGCCAGCTCGGCCGGGGTGATGAGCGGGCTCATCTGCTGCTTACCTCCAGAAGTGGTATGAGTTGTTCGGCGGTGGTCATCGAGCCGTGGTAGCCCGTGAAGGCCGCCTCCAGCTTGTGGGCGGTGTTGACGATCGCCAGGTCGGTGTACGGCACGGCCACCACGTCACCGATGCGTTCGATCCACTCCGCCTTCACCTTCGGCCCGAACCAACCGGCATCGACGGCCTCCTGCCTGGACACCACCCATGCCCGCCCGGCAAGGGTCTCACGCCAGGCCTCGAGGACGGCGTGCGCCGCACCCGGTTCCGCGTACACGTGTCGCGCCCTCGCCTCCCCACCCAGCATCGCGACGCCCGCGCACAGGTCGGGCGTCTGGTCGGCCTCGATCTTGTCGCGGGCGTTGACCATGCCGTGGTCGGCGGTCACGTACAGGGCGCCGCCGGGAGGCAGGGCGGCGGCCAGGCGTTCGGCCAGGCGGTCGACGATGGCGAGCTGGTCGAGCCACTCGGGGGTGCCCCAGCCGGTGAGATGTCCCATGGCGTCGAGGTCGCCGTAGTACACGGTGACGTGGGCACGCGGCTCGGCCAGGGCAGCGGCGGCGGCCTCGACCCTCTGGTCCACGGTGTCGGCGCCGAGGTAGCGGACGCCGCGGTAGACGGCCTCGGTCAGGCCGGTCCCCTCGAACATGGCGGGCGCCACATAACTGCAGGTCACCCCTGCGGCGGCGGCGCTCTGGTAGACGGTCTCGGCGGGCTGCCAGGTGAGGGGGTCCATGACCTGCTTGTCGGGCAGGGTCCAGCGCAGGCAGTTGAACAGGTGTCCGGCACCGGGCACGGCGAGCATCAGGCCGAGCATGCCGTGTTCGCCCGGGGGCAGGCCGGTGCCGAGTGAGCACAGGCTCGTGACCGTGGTGGCCGGGAACCCGGCGGTCAGCACCCTTTTCGTGGCGCCGGACAGGAACGGCGCGGTCTCGGGGTGGGCGGCCAGCAGTTCGGCGCCCAGGCCGTCAACGAGGAACAGGCAGACGCTGCGGGCAGGCTCAAGCCCGAGCAGGTTGCCGTCGCCCACACCGAGCGCGGCCATCAGGGAACGCGGCAGATCCGGCAACGACGACCCACCATAACCGGGCACCAGCGGAACAGCGTCCAGACTCATGACCAGATCCTAATAACACCCACAAACCAGGGCATATCCCTATGGCTCCGGCAAATCCCGTAAATCACCCCTAACCCGGTCACGCCAGAAGCCCCAGGCACGGCACCGAGACGCACCCGGCGAGCGCCAGGACCTGGTGGAGGATTGTTGTGCCCGGCCTCCGGTGAGACCGCCCGGGCGCGCCGTCCCAGCCTCGGTGGCCAAGGGCGGAGTCGTCACGGCGGGACGTCTCGGGCGTTCACTACCGGCCGTGAAGGGCGCGCGCCATCGCGGCGGGTGGGGCAAGCCGGCGCCGCCGTAACAGAAAAGATCCCCCGAAAACGGAAAGCGCGCGACTAGGACGAGGCGCGCGCCGTGGCTTCGGACAGTGTCTTGGCGAACGCCAGGACGTGGGACACCGCCTCGGGCCCGTCGGCGGCCTCGCTGACGCGCAGGGAGAGGTCGTCGGCGGTGATCGCGCCCGTGTAGCCGTGGTCGGCGTCGCAGTTCTCGTCGCCGCAGGTGGCGGGTTCGAGGTCGACGTGGGAGATGGCGCCCCAGCCGATCGTCAGCGTCACCTCGGTCGGCGGCACGCCGGGCACGTAGGACGCCGGGTCGGGGACCACCCTGGTCACGGCGACGGACTGCACGCGGCTCAGGCGTACCGCCTCGGTGGTGGTCGAGGCGTGCGAGGCCGAGACGCCTTCGACGGCCGGATGCTCGTCGGTGTGACAGACGAGCAGGCGCGAGGCGGACAGCACCAGCACGGTGACGTGCCTGCGCACCTCCATGGCGGGGTCGAACGTGGCCTCGTGATGGACCACATAGGCCGTCACGGCCTCCTTGCCCAGCGCGGATTCGACCGCATCCGTGACGAGGTCGGGGTAGTAGCCGCTGCGCTCGATCGCCTCGCGCAGACCCGCGGCTGAGACTCGGGTTTCCCTCATGGGTCCATCCTGCCAGGGCTCGGCAATGCTCTCACCCACCGGACAGACCACCCTATACCCCGCCCTGTTCCCACTTTCCACGCCCATTCCCCTCTTGCGGCCATCAGCCCTTTGCGAGGGTGCTCGCTCCCCTTCCGGTCAAGGCCGCCCTTCCCGTTACGGCCGGCCCCGCCCACCCCCACCCGCCGACCATGGCCGGGGACATTCCAGGGTCACGGCAGGCAGGCCGCGCGAGCGCGCCACCGCGACGCGCGCCCCATGACCACCCGGCAGCCCACGCCCGGCAGGGACGAGGGTCACCTCAGCCGGAGGTCAGACCATGCCTGGCAAGGCCGTTCGGCGGGAAGGGGCGGGCGGGGGTCAGGTCAGGCGGCGGGGGCCGCCGTCCTGGCGGGGGCCGGGTGGGGTCTTGAGCACTGCCCTGGCGCCCAGGACGATGACCTCGCTCTCCCCCACCAGCACCTGGTCCAGGTCGAGCCGGGCGACCTCGGGAAGGTCGTGGGCCAGGCGGCCCACGCGTACCAGCAGGTCTTCCAGGGCTTCCACCGCCACCGGCGGGTAGCCGTACTCGCCGAACAGCAGCGGCGCCGCGCGGACCGACCGGATCAGTCCCGCCGCGTCCTCCGCCGTCAGCGGTGCCAGCCGGAACCCCTCGTCCTCCAGCAGCCGGGCGGTCACGTCACCCAGGCCGAACGAGACGACCGGGCCGAAAGCCGGGTCCTCCGCCACTCCCACCACGGTGGGTACGGCGGGCTGCGGAACCATCCGCTGGACCGCCAGCCCGACGTCATCGCCGTACTGCCCGGCCAGCTCGGTGTAGGCCGCCCGGACGGTGGCGGGCCCGCCGAGCCCGAGCCTTACGGTCCCGGCCCGCCTGGCCGCCTCCGCCCCGGTCACCTTGACCACCACGGGCCAGCCGAGCAGCTCGGCCGCCTCCGCCGCCTCGTCGGGCGAGCGCACGATCGGCGCCGGCCACACCGTGATCCCGTAGCAGGCCAGCAACTCGGTGGCGTCGATCTCCACCGGCCCGGCCCCTGCCTCCTGCGCCGGGGGTCCGCCGGACGCGAACCCCCCGGCCTCGGGACCGTCGGCCTCCGGTGCCCGAGCGCCGGCCGCGGAGCCGTCCACCTCGGAGGCGCCGATCGCGGAAGCGGCCGCCCCTTCAGCCCCGCCCGTCTCGGAGGCGGCGGGGAGCAGGTCGAGGTGGTGGGTGACGAGGGCGTGGGCGGCCTCCGGGTTCAGGTCGGGGAGTTCGGGAGGTGTGCCCGCGGGGTGCGCCAGCCAGGCCGAGTACCGGACCACGTGGGCCAGCGCCCTGACCGCCTCCTCGGGCGCCGCGTATGAGGGGATCGAGCCTCGTGCCGGGGTGCGGCCCACCCGGAGATCCGGGTGCATGCCCAGATGACCCTCGAACGTGGCCAGGACGGGCTTGCCGGTGTCCTGGGAGACCTTCAGCAGTTCGGCGGCGACTCCGGCGGTGTCTCCGGGAATCGGTGGCATGTAGATGACCACGGCCGCGTCCACCTCGCCGGAGGCCAGGACGTCGGCGAGAGCCGTACCGAACTCGGAAGGGCCCGCGGAGGCGCCGAGGTTGACGGGCGGGCGGGGCTCCAGGCCCGCGTCGGCGCTGGCGTGGACGGCGAGCAGGCCCATCGCGTCGGAGTTGGTGACCAGGCCGACGCGGGGGCCCGCGGGCAGTGGCTGGTGGGCGAGGAGCTGGCCCACGTCGAAGAGCTGGATGAGGTCGTCGACGCGGATGAGCCCGGCCTGGGCGAACAGGGAGCTGATCGCGGAGTCCGGCAGGCGCAGCGCCCGCGCGGAGTGGCCGACGGGCGTGCCGCCGCTCTTCACGGCCACGATGGGTTTGCGGCGGGCGATGCGCCTGGCCAGCCGGGTGAACTTGCGTGGGTTACCGAGGGATTCGAGGTAGAGGAGGATGACCTCGCTGGCCTCGTCCTCCTCCCAGTACTGCAGGAGGTCGTTGCCGGAGACGTCGGCCCGGTTGCCGGCCGACACGAACGACGAGATGCCCATCCCGCGCTGGGCGACCCGCTGGAGCAGCGCGGTGCCGAGCGCGCCCGACTGGCTGAAGAAGCCGACCCGGCCGCGGCCGGGCAGGGTGGCGGCGAGGGTGGCGTTCAGGCGGGTGGCGGGGTCGGTGTTGGCGATGCCGAGGCAGTTGGGGCCGACGACGCGCAGGCCGTAGGAACGGGCGATGCTGGCGAGTTCGTCCTGTCTGGCCCGTCCGCCCGCGCCGGTCTCGCCGAAGCCGGAGGAGACCACGACCAGGCCGTGTACCCCCTTCTCCGCGCACTCCTTCACCACGTCGAGGACGCTTTCCGCGGGCACGGCCACGACCGCCAGATCCACCTCGCCGTCGATGGCGTCCACACTGGGGTACGCGCGCACGCCCGCCACCGCCCGCACCTCACGGTGCACCGGGTAGACCGGGCCGGTGAAGTCGGCGGCCAGCAGATTGCGCAGGACGGTCTGGCCGACGCCGCCGGGTTCGCGCGAGGCGCCGATGACCGCGACGGAGCCGGGCGTGAGCAGGCGTTCGATGGAACGCGCCTCGGCGCGGTGCTCACGGGCGGCGGTCACCTCGGCGGAGGTCTCCGTGGGAGCGAGGTCGAGCGTCATGCGGACCACGCCGTCGGCGAAGCGGCTCTGCGCGGTGTAGCCGGCCTGGCGCAGCACGCCCATCATCTTCATGTTGGCGGGCAGGACGTCGGCGATGAACGTCTCGATGCCGTTCTCATGGGCGGTGGCCGCCAGGTGTTCGAGCAGCACGGAGGCGACGCCGCGGCCCTGGTGGGCGTCCTCGACGAGGAAGGCCACCTCGCCCTCGGTGGCGCTGACCCGGTCGTAACGGATGACCGCCACCATCTCCATGCCGATCGTGGCGATCAGGGCGACCCGGTTGGTGTAGTCGACGTTGGTGAACCAGGCCACTTCCTTGTCCGACAGTTTCGGACGCGGGCCGAAGAAGCGGAAGTAGATGGATTCGTCGGACAGCCGGGAGTAGAAGGCGAGAAGCCGGTCGGCGTCGGCCGGGCGGATCGGACGCACGTGCGCGGTGCCGCCGTCGGCCAGCACGACGTCGGCCTCCCAGTGGGCCGGATACTGTGCATCCACAGTCCCGAGCGTAGACCCGCATCCCAGATGCCAAGACCGTTGGGCAACGCTTGTGCATCGACTGGGCGCCTCTGTCCGGTCTCTGCCCACGAGCAGGCCGAGAGCTGTTAGTTTTGCGGCGGCAGGCATAGCGAGAAGACGCAAGGTGGTGGCCTCATGACGCGGGTCGTCGTGGTGGGCGATCTCATGACCGACGCGGTGGCGCGCGCCCGTTATGCGCTCGCCAGAGCCAGCGACACACCCGCGATCGTGACGATGCACGGCGGCGGATCGGGGGCGAACATCGCTTCCTGGCTGGCCGTGGAAGGTGCCGAGGTGGCCTTCATCGGCCGCAGGGGCGCCGACATCACCGGCCGCAACCGCGACATGGAGCTGATGGGCTACGGCGTGGACGCCCGGCTCGTCATGGATCCCGAGCGGCCGACGGGCACCTGTGTGGTTCTCGTCACCCACAAGGGCGAGCGGACCATGCTCTCCGATCCGGGGGCCAATGCCGCCCTGTCGCCGGAGGACCTGCCGCGTGACCTGTTCAGCGGGGGTAGCCATCTCCATCTGTCGGGCTACACGCTGATCAACGAGGGTTCCCGCGACGCCGGTCTGGCCGCGCTGGACATGGCGCGGCGCGGCGGCATGACGATCTCGATCGACTGCTCCTCCTCGGCGCCGCTTGAGCGCACCGGGGCCGAGCCGTTCCTGGAGTGGACGAACGGAGCCAAGCTCCTGTTCGCCAACGCCGACCAGGCCAAGGTGCTGACCGGGCGCGACGACCCCGAGGCCGCCGTCAAGGTGCTCACCGCGTGGTTCCCGCAGGTGGTGATCAAGCTCAACGCGGACGGCTCCCTCTGGTACACCAACGGCCGCCCCGACCCCGTCCGAGCCGCCGCCGAACCGGTCGACCGCATCGTGGACGGCACCGGCGCCGGCGACGCCTTCACGGCCGGCTTCCTGCCGCCGTGGCTGGCCGGCAAACCCCCGGCCGAGGCTCTGGCCGCGGGCAACCGCCTGGCCGCCAAGGCCATAGTCCACCTGGGCGCCCGCCCCCGCCTCTGACCCCAGACCTCCAAACCCACACACCAGCGCCGCATGCCGGCAGCTCGGTTGATGGGATCCGGTTTCGGTGCGCCCACCCAGGGGGTGAGCGTGCGCGCGTCGCGGTGGGTCAGCGGTGAGGCGGAGGAGCGTCACCCTGGAAGGGCGGCCACGCCTGACGGCGGGTGGGGGTGGGGCGGCTTGCCGTAACGGATGGGCGGCCCGTAAAGACCGGCACACAGACCCGCACGCAGACAGAGAAGCTCGGCTGAGTACCCCCTACTCAGGCGGAGAGGGCGGGCGCGGCGGAGCATCGGCTGCATGACAGCGGCTGAATTCTCGCGTGCCCAGGACCGCTTCCGTATCCCGAGGGCGCGGCGTTTCGACTGGCTTGATCCCGTTGGCCCTCCGCTGCGTCGGTTCCCCGGCCTTGATCGGCGGTTGCCGCTGGTCTGGCCGGACCCGGTCATCCCCGAGTGGCCGGACTTCTGGCCGATCAACCCGCGCGGGTTCCCGCCGCTCCAACCCCCCTCCGGCACCGAACGCCACGAGCTGACCATCCCGGTCTCCCCCACCGACACTCCCGGCGACGACACCCGCTACGAGAGCGCCGACGGCTCCACCGTCCTGCTCCTGCCGCGCTACGACCTCGCCTTCGACGGGGAGGAGCCGCGCATCCTGATCGCGGACCGCGCGGGCACGCCGACGCTGGTCGTGGTGGTCGTGCAGATTCCGACGGGGATGAGCGAGCTGCCGCACGAGCTGTCGGTCTCGCTGCGCTACCGGGTGCCCGAGCTGACCGGCGGCTCCGTGGTGGTCGAGGTGGACTTCCCCGCGACCAGGCTGGACGACACCGGCACCGTCGTGTCGGCCGAGCTGCCGCTGACCGGCCCCGGCCTGCGGCAGCAGCTGCTGGCGGCGATGAGCTCGCTGGAGGCCCGCGCGACGGTCGTGGTCAAACGCGGCATCACGGTCGCGGTGCCCAACCCGATGCTGCTGATCGAGCCGCCGCCGCCCCAGACCTACCGCGAGGTGGCGCTGCTGCTGGAGTGCGTGGCCGGGCCGAGCCCGCTGCTGCTGTCGGACGCCCAGCGCGTACGGCTCGGCGGCGGCACCACCCCGACCGGGGTGCAGGGGATGCGCCGGTTACGCGTTCAGCACGAGGGCCGGGGTCATTCGTTCTGGCAGGACCCGGCCAGGCCCGAGCACTTCTACTTCCTGCCCGACCGGTTCCTGCTGGGCCGGCTGCCCGGGGCCGGACGCCGGCCCGCGCTGAACATCCGGGCGACCAGCGCCGCGCGTGAGGAAGATGTGCGGGTCACGGTCGAGTTCATGGCCAGGCCGGTCATCTCGACCGAACGGCTGGCCGCGGCCGAGCCGGTGCTGGCCGAGGAGGCCGCGCGGATGGGCTCGACCGCGCCGGTCCGGATGGAGATCCTGCCCGACGCCCAGCCGATGCTGCGCCTGGCCCTGCCGCAGGACGGGGCGGCGCCGTCCGGGCTGACCGAGCGGCCGAAGGCGCAGGTGGGGCTGGAACAGGGCGTCACCCACGCCGAGACCTTCACGCTCGACGACTTCAGGCTCGTGCACGCGGCCTTCTTCGGCGCCTCGCTGAACGTCATGAACGGCGAGGTCAGGGTCGGCGCGGGCGGCGGCCAGCCCGAGGACGTGGAGCTTGAGCTGCGCCTGGACAACACCGCCGGCGACGTCCTGGAGCTGGTGCCGCTGACCGCCCTGCCCGGGCGCGTCACCGCCCGGCTGGTGAACGCGATCGAGAGCCCGGTCCACGTGGACCGGCTGAAGGCCGTGGCCGTCTCCGCCGGCCGCCGGGTGCCGCTGACCGTCGAGGGCGGGCCGGCGGGCAAGCTGCTGGCGCCCGGCGAGGAGCTGGAGATCGCGCTGGTCCCGGCCGAGCCGCTGCCGGACACCGGCGCGTACACGATCGTGCTCGACCAGTCGGGCGTGGCGGTGCGGGTGGACAAGGAGGCGGTCTGGAAGGCGGTCTTCGACGACAGCGCCAAACCACGCCTGAGCCGGGAGGTGAGCGTGGTGGCGGTGCCGGCCATGTTCGGGGATCCCTCCGGTGACCGGGTGGCGCTGTTCGTGGTCTCGATCGTGGGCGCGCAGGGGTCGGTCCAGCTCAGCGAGACGGAGCTGAAGGCCACGACGCTCGTCCACGTGCCGGTGAGCTCGCTGCTGACCGGCGCCCCGATCCCGCCGCTGCGCTACAGGACCGAGACCGTCTGGCAGTCCGGCCTGGTCGGCGTCAGCCCGGTGCGCGAGACCGACGCGACGATCCTGCCGCCGATCAAGACCCGTCCGAACGCGTAGGAGGAGCGATGAGCGTGCTGCAAGGGCTGCCCGACCTGGGCGCCCCCGTCGGCTCCGGGTTCGCGGCGTTCGGCAGGGAGGGCCTGGTCGTCTCGGTGCCCGACCGTCTGGAACTGGCCCGCCGCGACGGCGTGCCCGAGCTGCTGGTGTCGTTGGAACGTTCCCTGGTCTTCCCGCCGTCCGGGCTGCTGGAGCTCGCCTTCACCGCCCTGTCGTCCACGCCGGGGGTGCCCGCCGACGTGCGCGAGAGCGTGCTGGAGCTCTCGGTCGTGCTCGGGCCGATCTCGCCGCCCGCGGTGCTGGCCGCCGACCAGCTCCTGGGCGCGCGGCTGGCCATCGCGCTGACGCCGGAGGCGGTGCAGGTGATCGCGCGCCTGGTCGAGGACGCCACCCTCCCGATCGAGGCCGCGGTACGGCTGGCCGTGCGGGCCGTGGCCCCGAGGGCGGCGTTCCAGACCGTGTTCGACCCCCGTGACCTCGCCGGCGGCCTGGCCGCCCGCCTGGGGAGCGGCGCCCGGGTCACCCGGTCCGCGCTGGTCCTGGCGCTGGCCGGCCTGCTCGGCGCCGGCCCGGACGCGGCCGAGGCGCTGGCGCTGCGCGTGGCGGCGCTGGTGGCCGTGCCCGCACCCGGAGCCGGCCTTGACCTGGTCCTGCGCGCGCCCGCCGAGGTGGCCCGCGGCTCGGTGCGCCTCGACCTGGCCGAGCCGGCCGCAGTGATCGCCCACCGGGTGCTGTCCTTCGACCCGTTCGCCGCCGCGCGTGAGGTGGCGGGCGGCTCGCTGGACCGGCACGTGCGGCTGATCACCCTGCCCGGGCTGCCAACCGGGCAGGTGCCGGTCCACGTCTCCGCCAACCTGCCGGAGCCGGTCACCGACCTGCCCACGCTTCTGGCGGACGTGCGGGTGCCTCCCGCGCCGCCCAAGCGTCCGCACGCGGTCTCCGGCAGCCTTGCCCTGGATGGGGCCGGCCGTACCGGAACGCTGACGCTGACGCTCGCGGCGGGCGAGCTGCCGTCGGGCGAGGCTCGGCTGCGGGCCCTGCTGTCCACGGGCGAGGAGGTCGAAGGGGCGTGGCGGCCGTTCGACCGGCGGCAGATCGTGCTGGGCCGCGACGACTTCCCGCTGCCGCTGCGGGTGGTGCTGGCCTCCGACGCGCTGCTGGCGCTGGCGACGGTGGAGGTGGTCAGGCAGTCCGGCCGTACGGCGGGGCGGCTCGCACCGGGCACGCCCACGGTGGCGGTGCCCGATCTGCCCGGCGACCCGGTGGCCAGGCTGGTCATCAGGCCGCTGGGGCGAGGCCGGGTGCTGGAACTGCCGGTGGACAACGGGCAACGGCTCGACCTGGACCCGGCGGTGCTGCCGGGGTTCGGCGGGCACCGGGCGCGGCTGGTGGCCCTGCACCCGCCGGTCACCGTCGAATGGGCGCCCGAGGCGGAGACGGAGGTGCGGCGGGTCCCGCTGAGCGTGGCGCGTCCTGAGGCGGAGATCGGGTGGACCGCGGACTCGCCGTTCCGGCCGGGCATGCGGTGGCGGGTGGCGCCGGGGCCGTGGTCGGAGCCGGTGGACGGACCGGTCATCACCGTGGACCAGCGAGCCCCGGTCGTGGTGGACGGCGTCGAGCTGGTGCCCGACCGGCGGGATCCGAGCGTGTGGGTCTATGTGCCGCCGGGGCCGTTCCTCGACCGCGAGCCCAGCCTCCTGGTGGCGGGCGAGACGGCGTTCCTGCAGCTCACCAGCCGGATCGACCTGCCCGATCCGGAGAAGGCGGCGCTGCTGGGCGCACTGGCGGGGCGGGCCGGGCAGGTCCGCGCCCTGCCGGTCGAGGTGCCGCGCGTGGCGCTGCAGGTGAAGGAGGCCGGCGTCTGGCAGGACGTGGCCACCGGCGGCAGCTCGGGGTCGCCGCCCTGGCGGACCGCGCTGTCGGCCGTGCTCAACCTTTCGCGGGCGGAGCTCGTGAAGGCGGCGCTGTCGGGGACGGCGGGGCGGGCGCGCCTGGTCGCCGAGCTGATCGAGTCGGACATCGCCCGCGTCCAGAGCCGCGATCTCGCGGAACTCATCAAGTAGGGAGAAAGCTCATGCTCTTGTTGCTCGAATCGATCCAGACCCCCGACGCCACCGTCTACCGCGACAGCGACAACCCGCTGAAGTTCTACGTCCTGCCGGAAGATCCGGCGATGCGGATGGAGAACGGCAGGCCGGTCTTCAAGTACCTGATCTACCGGACGCTCAAGCCCCTGCCCAACGGAGGCAACGGCGCGGCGCTGGTGTTCATGGACATCGAACTGGCGCTCAACGAGACCCAGACGAGCGCGCTCGCGGCCCATCTGGCCGAGAAGGTCACGCAGGAACGCGGGCCGGGCGCCCAGCCGGTCGACCCGAAGGCGATCATCCTGAGCAAGCCCGAGTTCACCGCGGGCAGCGTCACCGTGGACATGCTGGGCGGGTCCGGCAACCTCGTGCAGCGCGTCAACCACGCGGGCAAGCCGTCCATGTACGGCAACAACATCGTGGCCATCTCGGCCGAGCTGACCGAGTTCGGCGCGGCGATCTTCGAGGCCGCGATGAAGACCAGCGGCGCCGGCGGCGTGAGGGTCACCTACGACCTGTCGTTCGCCGCGCGGCTGCCCGAGGTGCGGGCCACGGGCCACTGGACGGCCAGCAAGTTCTACAGCTTCGTCCAGCAGGTCGACTTCGAGGAGAACTTCTGGTCCGAGGACGACTTCACCGAGAGCGTCGACGAGATCTTCATCAACTCCGAGTCGCGCGTCGTGGACATCGACCCCGGCGTGCTGCCGAGCGACCATCCGGTCATCAACACGGTCAGAGGACTGATGACCCAGCACCTCGACGAGGCCATCAAGCGCAACCTCATCGAGGCCATCCCGCCCGAGAACCGCGACTTCTCCAAGGTCCGCGACGCCGACTTCGAGAACATCAAGCGCAGCGTCATGGTCAACAAGTCGTCGGACGTGTTCATCCAGTTCAGGGAGAAGCAGGTCACGACCGTGACCAAGGGCCCGCAGGCCAACGTCAAGTCGATCGCCGAACTCGGGCTGGACTTCAAGGACTTCTCCCAGGAGGTGGACGCCAACCATCCGTTCCTGCGCCAGCTCAACCTCACCGTCCAGGTCAACGCCGAGTTCGAGGTACTGCCGATCTTCAGCGTGGACGTGACCATCGACTTCCCGCCACACACCGCCCAGCACGGGGTCAGGACGTTCACCTTCAAGAAGGCCGACGACGTGGGCAAGTTCGACGCGTTCCTCGACGGGCAGCCGAAGAAGTTCAAGTACCGCTACGTCGTCAACTACAAGGGCGAGAGCCGTACGTTCACCAGCCCGCTCATCGACCACGAGGGCGACGACCTCAAGATCAACATTGATGACCTCGGTCTCTGGATGGTCGACGTCGAGATCGGCGACATGAACTTCGACCAGGTCACCAAGGCCGTCCTGACGCTGCGGCACCCGGAGATCGCGCCGGGCGACCGGCCGGCGAAGACGTTCCAGATCGACAAGAACTTCTCCCGGCAGAGCGTCAAGGCGGTGCTGCTGCAGCCCGCGCAGCCGTATGGCGGGTCGCTGAAGTACTTCATGAAGGACGGCAGGGAGTTCGTGCGCGAGCTCGCCGGGCTGACCGACAAGACGTTCATCGTGGACGACCCGTTCTCGGCCAACAAGACCATCCAGGTACGCAGCAGGGGCGACTTCGAGCGTTCCATCGACACGATCTTCATCGACTTCGACTACAGCGAGACGGGCAACGACTTCCAGCAGACCCCGTCGGTGATCATCGACAAGGGCAACCGGGGCGTCAACGTCACCTTCCCCGTCATCGACGAGGCGAACGGCAAGCTGACCTACCGGGCGATCACCACCTTCCGCGACGGGCGCGTGTCCGACCCCGGCCCGAAGGAGCTGACCGAGCGGACGCTGGTGGTCGGCGAGCAGGCCAACATCCTGAGCGTCACCGTGCTGCCCGACCTCATCGACTGGACCAAGGTCAAGCTCGCGACGGTGGAGCTGACCCACGGGGCGGAGAGCGAGACGTTCGTCTTCCGCAAGGGCGAGGCCACCGAGCGGACCTGGGAACTGGCGCTGCCCGAAGGGGAGAAGAAGGAGTACCGCTGGTTCGCGAAGTTCTTCATGGAGAGCGGGGACCCGATCACGGACCGGTCGCCGGAGCCGGTGGACGACGAGAAGCTGGTCGTGGAACTGCCATGATCATCGAGGCCCCGCCGTACTTCATGATCGACGGTGTCACCGTGATGCGGGACCACGCCGACCCGCGCCAGTTCTACTACCTGCCGCTGTCGCCCTCCTTCCGGATGGAGGGCGGCGTGCCGGCGTTCAGCCTGCTGAAGTTCTTCTCCACCTCGGGGACGGGCGGCTTCGCCGACTTCGACGTGCACCTCGGCCTCAGTCCCCAGCAGTTCGGGCAGGTACGCGCCGAGGTCGGGCGGCTGGCCGGGCTGGCCGGCGAGCCGAACCTGGCGCCGCTGCCGGTCTTCGACGGCGGCGTCACGCTCATGCTGTTCGGCCAGCAGAGCGGCGGGAGCGGCGGAACCTTCGTCAAGGCCATCCGGCACGGCGGCAAGCCGTCCCTGTTCGGCGACAACAACGCGGCCTTCTCCGTCGAGCTCGACGCGCGCGGCGTGGAACTGCTCGACCAGGCGATGGAGCTCGCGCTGTCGCCCATCGGCGTCGTCTACCAGCTCGACTACCTGGCCCTTCGCCCCGCCTACCACGTACGGCTGAGCATCGACTGGAGCCGGGCCCAGGAGATCCTCGACGAGTCCTTCGGCCAGGAGGGCCTGTTCACCTCCTTCCAGATCCAGGACGTCATGGAGAAGCTGGAGGAGCAGCGGGCGATCGTCTTCGAGGTCGACACCACGGTCCCCGAGGACGCCGAATCCGGCACCTTCGCCGCCCGCAGGGACGCCGCCGCGGCCCGCGCCCGCGACATGATCACCGACGCGTTCTTCGAGAGCTCGCTGGACCCGCTGCGCGAGCCGCCCGACGGCTGGGACCGGGCCCGCGAGGTGGTCCGCTCGTTCTCCCCCGCGCGCAGCACCCCGCTGGGCGTGTTCACCTACAAGAAGACCCACTTCACCAGGATCGACCGCAAGCGCCTGGACGTGAACCTGTCAGAACGCTCCACGGTCCGCCGCACGATCTACCCGCAGGGGCACCTGAGCGGGCTGTTCCGCGAGAGCGGCGGCGTGGACAGGACCAAGCACGTCAAGGTGATCAACGCCGACCATCCATGGTTCCAGCGGCGCCGGGTCAAGGTCATCTCGCACGCCGACTTCGCCAAGGACCCGGTGCGCTCGATGACGGCCTTCCTCACCTACCGGGGCGAGGTCAAGAGCGTCCACCTCGACCAGAGCCGCCAGGAGGACACGGTCGAATGGCTCTCCCACGTCGAGGACGGCAAGCTGATCGAACCGGTCTCCCTGCGCTTCGCCGTGGACCTCCACCCCGACCCGACCGGCGAGCGGCCACACCGGCTGGAGTCGGAGACGACGCAGGTCACCGGTGAGACCGCGCCGATCCAGCCGCGGGCGCTGTTCGCCCAGGAGCAGATCCCGGTGCTCACCCGGGCGTCGTTCCCGTGGGAGCGCTACCCGCTCGTACAGGTGGAGCTACGCTACGACGACCCGGGCCACGGCATCCGCCAGCACGACGTCCTGCAGCTCACGCAGGGCCACCCGTCGGACAACTGGGAGCGGTTCCTGGTCGGCGAGCCCGCCGGGCCGGTCATGGCGCGGATCACCTACCGGGCCGCCGACAACCGCGACCGGGTCACGCCGCTCGCGCCGCTCACGCAGCCGCTCATCGACGTGCCCGACCCGTTCCCCGCCCGGCTGCGGGTGACGCTGACGCCCGTCCTGGACTGGACGCGGGTGGAACGGGCCTTCGTCGACCTGTCGTACGAGGACCCGGCCAACGGCATCCGGATCGGCGACTCGATCGAACTGGTGCAGGGGCAGCAGCCGCGGCAGTTCGTCGCCGACCGCCTGGACGTGACGGTCGAGCGGGTCGCCTACCGGGTCACGATGCTGATGCGCGACGGGAGCGTGGTCAAGGCGCCGCGTTCCAGCACCCTGCGCTCCCAGATCTTCGTCGGCCCGCGCGGTCAGCGGGCGATCGCGGTGCGGGCGCCCGGCGACTTCGACGGCGTCAAGCGGATCGAGGTGGCGGCCAGGACGCCCGCCGGGTTCTCCGACGCCTTCACCTTCGAGTCGGGTGGCGCCAGTGCCGTTTTCGACTACGAGTTCACCACCCAGGCGGACGACTTCTACGAGCTCAGGGTCGAGCGCTTGTTCACCAACGGGCTCAAGTCCACGCGCGACTGGCAGGTGCACGACACCGACGCCGTCGTCGTCTGATCTGGAGGTCGAGATGTTGCAGCTTGGGTCGCAGACGTTCGAGGTCGACGGGGTCACGGTGTTCCGCGACCACGCCGATCCGGACCAGTTCTGGTATCTGGCGACGGAGGTGGTGCTGCGTACCCGATCGGACGGGCGGGCGGCGTTCAGCTTCCTGCAGTACCGGCCGGATGTGAAGGACGCGGGGATCGAGGGCGGGGGCTTCCTCATGTTGGAGACGGCGGTGAGCCTGCCCGCGGCCACCCGGAGCAAGATCATGGGTCGGGCGCAGGCGCTGGCGCCGAACCCCCGGCTGGCCGCGGCGCCGGTGGAGGCCGGCAGCGTGCGGTGCCTGGCGCTGAACCTGGAGGGGCCCGGCGGGACCACGGCGCCGCCCGGCGCGTTCACGCCCGTGACGCGGATCATGGGCGCGGCCAAGCCGTCGCTGGTCGGGGAGGAGACGGCGGCGTTCTCCCTGGTGCTGGACGAGGCGGGGGCGACGATCCTGGAGGCGGCCTTCGCCAACGGGCTGACGCCGATCGGGGTGGTCTACGACCTGACGTACTCGGCGCTGACCCCGGACCTGCACGTGGAGATCACCGCGGACCTTGACCGGGTCTACACCCATTTCTCCGCCGGGCTGGAGGCGCAGATCTACTGGCTGCGGGTGGGGATCGACGCCGGGTTCGAGGAACTGGTCGCGAACGGGGCCATCAAGATAAAGGTGATCGACTTCGAGGGGGCCGGGGACCAGGCGGAGAAGTGGGCGCTCGACTTCTTCAAGACCGACCTGCTGTCGAAGTGGTTCGAGCCGTCGCTGTCGCTGGGCAAGCTGCAGGGCCCGGCGCAGCCGGAGGGGCTGGACGCCATCTTCGAGCGGGCCAAGAAGCTCATCAAACCAGGAAGCCCTTCCGGCGGCGGCACCCCGCCCGGAGGCACACCCCCAGGCGGCACCCCACCCGGAGGCACACCCCCAGGCGGCACTCCACCCGGGGGAACCCCTCCCGTCGGCACCCCGCCCGGAGGTACACCACCCGGAGGAACCCCGCCCGGAGGTACACCACCCGGAGGAAGCCCGCCCGGAGGCACGCCACCCGGGGGTGCCCCGCCCGGAGGAACCCCGCCTGGTGGCGGCCCATCCGGGGGGACGCCGCCACCGCCGCCTCCCCCGCCGCGGCCCGTGCCCGGCCCCCAGGAGGGCGGCGCGGCGTCCATCCCGGCACTGGTCTCCTTCAAGCTCAAGGTCCTCCGTCAGGAGGAACGCAAGAAGGTCACCCTCGTCTTCGAACGCCGCAAGGCCGTCAAACGCACCTACGCCCCCCAGGGCTTCGTCGGCCTCCTGCTCGACGATCTGGCCGACAAATCGTCGTATTTCCTGAAGGTTGATCTGGCCGACTCCTTCTTCAAGAAGATCGACGTCGACGTGGCCGCCCCCGTGGACTTCGTGGACATCGGCCTGTTCGCCACCGACGTGGCCATCGACTACGGCGGCAACGGCCCCGAGGACTTCCGCCTCACTCAGGCGGCCCCGGGGCCGGCCCGCTTCACCACGTTCCTGAACGCCGCCCGCGACCTCGACTTCACCGTCGGCATGGAGCACCACTTCCACGCCAACTCCGGCTGGATCGGCGAGAAGCTCTCCTACCTGATCCCGCCCCGCCGTACCAAGGACCGCACGCTCAAGGCCGACCCCCAGGACGATCTCGGCTTCCTCAAGCTGGAGATCTTCCCGAACCGCATCGACCCCGGCATCGTCGACGCCGTGGACGTGGACCTGCGCTACGACGACGGCCACACCTTCCAGCGCCGCGACGTCTTCCGCGTCCGCCCGAAGGACCCCGCCCGGCAGTGGCGCCTGCGCCTGACCAGGCCCGGGGAAAGATCGTGGACCGCCCAGCTCACCCATCACCTGAGCGACGGCACCACCCGCGTCACCCCGGCCTTCTCCGGCGAGGCCTCGTTCCTGCCGGTCAACGACCCCTTCCCCGACTCCCTCGACGTCCTCGCCCTCCCCCTGTTCGAGCAGGGCACGGTCAGGATGGCCTTCCTGGAGGTGGAATACGACGACCCGGCGAACAACTACCATCGGCGCGCCCGCCTGGAGATCCCCGGCACCGCGGTGAGCCCGCTGCCCCTGCGCATCGCGCTCATCGACTCCGCCCGGCGCGAGTTCCGCCACCAGGTCACGATCATCCGCCAGGACGGCGCGCTGATCCGCCACCCGCAGGCCCGGGGCGAGGACACCCTGATCGGCATCCACCTATGAGAGCCGCCCTGCGCGCGATCGCCGGCCACGGCCTGCCGCCGCTTCTGGACGAACTCCTCGACCGGCTGGGGGCGAGCCGCTGGCCGGA
Source organism: Nonomuraea sp. NPDC050394 (assembly GCF_044459065.1). Lineage (NCBI taxonomy): Bacteria > Bacillati > Actinomycetota > Actinomycetes > Streptosporangiales > Streptosporangiaceae > Nonomuraea > Nonomuraea sp. NPDC050394. The sequence goes on from NZ_JBITIO010000007.1 coordinate 304,934, forward strand.
GGTGATGTGGCGGTGGAGCCGCCTGACGCCCTCGGGCTGCCCGGTGGAGCTGACGCCGGGACCCGGCGGGCTGAGCTGGGCGGCGGAGGTGGCGCCGCCGGAGTTCCCCGACGCGGACCGGCTCGGGGAGGTGCTGCGCGTGCTGGAGGAGGCCGGGCAGCCCTGCCTGGAGCCGATGCCGGGGCGGGTGGCGTCGGCCAGGTTCGGGGCGTGGATCGGGGGCAAGCCCGACGGGCGGCTCAAGGTGTACGCGGAACTCGCGGACGGCCCGCCGTACCCCGTGCCGGAGCCGATCGCCGCGGTGGTGGCGAGGTTGCCGGTGGGCGCCCGCCCGCGCATGGCCGGGGCGGAGCCGAAGACGGGCAAGACGGAGCTGTACTTCCGGCTGCCGATGCTGGACGACCCGCTGGATCTGCTGCCGGTGCTGCTGGAGAGCGGCCACGCGGCGGCCGTGCGCGCCCTGGAGGAAAACCTCCCGGGCGGGCTCGGCCGCCTGCGCGGCCGGCGGCTCGGGCTGAGCGTCGCCTGGCACAGCGGGTCGCGGGGCAGGCCGCGGCTGGCGCTGTTCGCCTCTGCCAGAACGCTCTTCCCTGAGGAACCCGAGCCGCACCCCGGCGTTCGCCGGGGCCTGGTCACGATGGGCCTGGACCCTGAGGGCCTCAGCCTTCCTGTGGTTGTGGCGCTCTCGCCCGTCCCCGCGCGGCCCTGAGCCGTCCCGCCCAGTGGACCACCGCCATCGCGGCGGCGAGCGTCTCGGGGCCGAGCAACAGCGTGGCGCAGCCGAGCCGGTACCAGAACGTCGCGGTGAGCGGGCCGAGCATGAGCCCCTCGGCGGTCCATTCCAGGACGGTGACGACGACCGGCAGCAGCAGGAACCAGAACCAGGCCAGTACCCCGGCGAACCCGGCCAGCCACACCCACCGGAACCACCGGGCGGCGCGGAGGTCGGCCGGTGCGGCGGCGGCCAGCTCCTCGGCCTGGGCCGGGGTCAGCCGGCCGAAGGCCTGCCGCAGCATGAGCGACTTGACCTCCCACAGGTTGCGGCAGCCGAGCCAGTTGACCAGGACGGCGTACAGGTCGGTGCGCATGAAGATCATGCACTGCCAGAGCAGGCCGGTGAGCTTCACGAAGACCCAGGCGGCGAGGGTGTCGTCGACGGGCTGCGGCGGGCCGGTCAGGCGGATGCCGAGCAGGACGGCGAGGGTGACGACGTCGATGGCCATGCCGCCGAGCAGCGGCCCGTAGCGTCTGCGCCGGGGCACGCTCCACACCTGGGTGAGGTCGGTCTCGAAGACCAGCAGCATCATGCGCCGGTCCACGCCGAAGCGGGACCTGATGCCGATCGCCCGCGCGGCCAGCCAGTGCCCGGCCTCGTGCAGCGCCATCGACGCCATCGAGAACGGCACCAGCAGCAGCGCGCTCAGCCCGATGTCGGCCATCACGAACGCGTCCTCGCCCGGCTTGGGGAAGAGGCGAGGTTCGAGGACGAAGACGGCCAGGCAGAACACCGCGCAGGCGGCGTAGATCGTCCACGCGACCGGGCCGAAGAACGGCCTGACGTGCTCCTCACGCACGCCGCCGAGCCAGCGTCTGCCCTGGATGGGCGCGGTCTTGGGCGCCTCCTGGTGTTCGCCGTCGTCGACGAAGCCGAGTTCCTGGAGTACCTCGACGAAGGCGGGCACGTCCACGGGCTCGCCGGCGAACGCCTCGGCCTCCCGCGCGGCCTCCTCTGTGGTGGCGCCGCGCTGCAGGGCGGTGATGACCACGCCGCCGACCGCGGGGATGGTGATGAAGGTGCCCGATTCGGGGTCGCCGACCAGGACCTCCTCGCCTTCCTCGACGAGGCTCAGCGGGCGCAGCCGTACGGTCTGGGTCATGGGGTGCCTCTCCGCGGTGCGAGCGCGCAGGCCGGACAGCCGGGATCGGCCGGGAACGGCTCCCACACCGGCACCAGGCCCGTCCTGAGATCGAGCATCACGCGCGCCCCCGCGGCCCGAGGCGGCTCGAATCCGGTCAGGTAGCGCAGCGCCTCGTAGGCGATGAGCGAGCCCATCTGCGCGGCGATGGGGCCGATGAGCGCGTTGTTGAGCTGGAGCCCCTGGCTGAGCCGCTGGGCGACGCCGCCGGAGGTGGGCGAGCGGGGATCGGGCCGGTCGGACTCGTCGCACAGCAGGCACGGGCTCCTGCCGGGGTCGACGGAGCAGTACATCAGCTGCGTACGGCCCATGCCGCCGCCCACGAGCGGGATGCCGGCGCGCAGGGCGGCCTCGTTGACCCACAGGTGGGCGCCGGGTTCGCCGTCCAGGCCGCCCGCGATGAGGTCGACGCCGTCGGTGAGGTCCTTGAGGTCCTCGGGTCCGGCGATCCACCGGTCGACGGCCCGCACCTCGATGGCGGGGTCGTACTCGCGTACCCACTCCGCGGCCCGCTCGACCTTGGATCTGCCGATGTCGGCGTGGCGGTAGAGGAACTGGCGGGCGAAGTTGCGCGGGGCGACGTCGTCGCGGTCGACGATGGTCAGCCTGCCGACGCCGAGGCCGGCCAGCGACTGCACGATCGAGGACCCCCCGCCGCCGGCCCCGAGCACCAGCACGTGGGAACGGCGCAGCCTGCGCATCATCTCGGCCCTGGACACGCGCAGGCCGGAGAAGGCACCCAGGAAGGTCATGGTGGAGAAGTGGCGTTCGTCGGCCTCCGGGTCGCCGAGCCAGCGTTCGCCCGCGTCCTCCAGCAGCCCGAGCGAGTCGAGCCCGTCGAGCCCGTCGGCGACGTCGTCCTCGCTCAGCTCGACGCCGCGCGCCCGCAGCGCCGCCGACAGCCCGGCGGCGGTGGCCGGGCCCTTGGCCAGCTCGTCGAGGAGGGCGGCGACCTGGCCGCCGGGATCGGCCAGCGTCAGCGCCTCCCGGGGATCGTGCACCAGGACGAGATCCTCGCCCAGGGACTCCCAGGCACATTCCTTCAGAACGACTCGCACAACCTCTCCTCGAAGGACGGTCATGGCGGATCGGGCGAGGTAGCACCGTCCTCGCCCGATCGCGGTGAATCAGGCGTCCCTCACGGTGGCCTTGACGGCCTCGACCTTGCGAACCTCGATCTTCATGCGAACCTCCCTTCCCCGCGTCTCTACGTGATCAACGGTCCTGTGCAGCGCCACAAAAACGCCATAAAGTCACCACTGACTCCCCCATAACTGGAGGTTCATGTGGAATTCGGTATCCTCGGACCTCTTCTCATTTCCGGCGACGGCGGCCCGGTCCAGCTCCCCCGCAAACCGCGCGCCGTACTCAGCGCGCTGCTCCTGCACCCCAACCAGATCGTCTCCAGGGACCGGCTCATCGCCGCCGTCTGGGAGCGGCCACCGCGCTCGGCCGTGTCCAACCTGCAGACCTACGTCTCCCAGATCCGCCGCGCCGCCATCGACGTGGAGACGTGCGAGCCCGGCTACCGCCTGCGCGCCGACCCCGGGCGCCTGGACCTGCTGGCCTTCGGCGAAGCCGTACAGGGGGCTCGCGAGGACGCCGCCCGCGACGACCTGGCCGCCGCGCACGTGCGGTTCCAGCGCGCGTTCCGGCTGTGGCGCGGCCGCCCCGCCGAGGACGCGCCGCTGGCGCGCACCCTCGCCGCCCGCATCGCCGAACTGGAGGAGCAGGCCGACCGCGCCCGCGCCGACTGGACCGACGTACGGCTCGCGCTCGGCCTCCACCAGGAGCTGATCACCGAGCTGTACGCCCAGCTGGAGGCCGACCCCCTGCGCGAGCGCCCCTGGCGCCAGCTCATGCTCGCCCTGCACGGCGCCGGCCGGCGGGCCGAGGCACTCGACGCCTACATACGCGCCCGCAAGGTCCTCGTCGACGAGCTCGGCGTGGAGCCGGGCCCCGAGCTGCGCGAACTGCACGGCGCGCTGCTCGCCGGCGAACAGGCCCACCCTCCGGTACGGCGGGCCGCCCCCGCCTGGATCGGCCTGTGCCAGCTCCCCGCCGACCTGGGCGACTTCGTGGGCCGGACCGCCGAGCTGGCCTCCGTGACCGGCGCCCTGGACCGAGGCGGATCCGCCCCGGCCATCGTCGTCGTCTCGGGGCCGCCGGGGACGGGCAAGAGCACGCTGGCCGTACACGCGGCTCATCGGGTGCGCGAGCGCTATCCGGACGGGCAGCTGTTCGCCAGGCTCGGCGGCATGGACCCGCGCGACGCCCTCGCCGAGCTGCTCAAGGCGCTCGGTGTCGACGGCGAGATGCTGCCCGCGGCGACGGAGGACCGTGCGGCGATGTACCGGGCGCGGGTCGCCGACCGGGCGGTACTGGTCGTGCTCGACGACGCCCGCGACGAACTGCAGGTGCAGCACCTGCTGCCGGGCACGCCGCGCAGCGCGGTGATCGTCACCTCCCGCGGCCCGCTGGCCGCGCTGCCCGGCGCGACGGCGGTGCCGCTGGAGGTGCTGCCGTTCGAGGACGCGGAGCGGCTGCTGGCGGGGATCGCCGGGCCCGACCGCGTCGCCGCCGCCCCGGACTCGGCCGAGACGATCGTGCGGGTCTGCGGGCGGCTGCCCCTGGCCATCCGCATCGCCGGAGCGCGGCTGGCCACCCGGCCCGCCTGGCCGCTGGCCGACTTCGCCGAGCGCATCTCCTCGGCCAGCCTCGACGAGCTGCGCTACGGCCGGCTCGACGTGCGCAGCACGTACGCGATGGGGTTCGCGCCGCTGTCGATCGCGGCCAGGCGGGCGTTCCTGATGTTCGGCGTGACCGGTCTCGACAGCGTGGCCGACTGGTCGATGCGGGCGCTGCTCGGCCAGCCGCCCCGCCTGGCCGACCAGGCCGTCGAGGACCTCGCCACCGCCGGCCTGATCACGGCCAGCGAGATCGACGGCGCCGGGCAGGCCCGCTACCGGATGCACGACCTGCTGCGCGACTTCGCCAGGGAACTGGCCGTGGACGGGCAGGCCGACGCGTTGCGCCGCCTGTCGCAGGAGTCGCTGGAGCGCCTGATGGCCGCCACCACCGAGCTGCCGCTGCCGCTCGTGCCCCCCGCTCCCGACGCGCTGCCCCGCACGACGCCCGCCGGGCCGCGCCGCCGCGCCTGGCTGCTGGCCGAGCGCAAGACGCTGCTGGCCGTGGCGCAGGCCGCCGCCCCGTCCATGGCCGCCCGGCTGGCCGAGGTGATCACGCCGTTCCTGACCATCCGCGGCTTCCACGACGACGCCGACCGCCTGCTCAGCGCCGTCAGCGCCGTCACCGACCGCAAGACCGCCCGCCGTCTGCGGCTCATGCGCGTCGACGTCGGCCTCGACCGGGGCCGCCCCCGCGAGGTCGTGGCCGAACTGCGCGAACTCCTGGCCGCAGCCGAAGCCGACGGCGACCAGCACGAGGCCGCCTACGCCCTCACCATGCTCGGCACCTGCGCCGCCGCCGCGGGCGACCTCGGCCGCGCGCTCGCCCACACCACCCTCGCCGCCGACCGCTTCCTCGAGTACGGCGACACCAACGGCCTGGCCAACGCCTGGATCGCCATGTCCGTCATCCACCTGCACCAGGCCCGCTGGCCCGAGGCGGCCGAGGTGTGCGAGCTCGGCCTCGTCCTGACCGGCGGCGCCCAGAACGCCCAGTACCACGCCGAACTCCTGCGCGGCCTCGGCATCGCCCGCTTCGAGATGGGCAAGGTCGAGAACGCCGTCGAGCACTACGAGGAGAGCCTGCGCCTGGCCCGTGAACTCGACTGGGCCAAGGGTGAGCGCATGACGTTACGCCGCCTGGGCGAGGCACACGCGGCGCTCGGTCACTTCGAGCAGGCCACCGCGATGCTGGCCGAGTGCGGCAGGATGTTCGCCGCGGCCGGGGACGTGCACGGGGAGGCGCTGACCGAGTTCGCGCTCGGCGAGACCCGCCGGTGGCGCGGGGACGAACAGGCGGCCCTCGGCCACTTCCTGACCTGCTCCGCCCTGCTGGGCCCGCTGGGCGAGCCGACCTGGCGGGTGCGCACGCTCAAGGAGATCGCCCGCTCGCGCGCCGCCCTGGCCACCGCCGGGCGCGCCTAGGACGTGGTGGCCAGGACGAACGGCAGCACGGCGGGGGCGCCGGCGTGGCGGATCAGGGCGGCGCCCAGGGTCATGGTCCAGCCGGTGTCGACCCGGTCGTCCACCAGCAGCACGGGACCGCCGCACGTGGCGATCGCGGCCCCGAGTTCCTTGGGCATCGCCAGCGTCGCCCGGATCGCCTGCACCCGCTTGGCGCTGTTGAACTGGCTGCCCGGCGACCCCTCGCGGTAGCCCAGCTCGCCCAGGTAGGTGAGCCGGCCGACCTGCGCCAGCCGTTCCGCGAACCCGCGCACCAGCGCCGGCCGCGACCCCGATGGCACGCTGACCACGGCCACCGGCCGCTCGCGCCACTCCCACGCGGCCAGCACCTGCACCACGGCCTTGAACATCTCGTCGGAGACCGCCGCGTCGCCGCCGGCGAACAGCTCGCGCAGCCGGTTGCCCCACCCGATGTCGGTCAGCCGTCCGAGTGCCCGCCCCGGCTCGGCGCCGAGCTCGGGCTTGATCCGCCCGGACAGGTCGGACAGGCCCGTCGGCCACTGCTTGCGCGCCTCGATCTCCACGCCGGGCCGCCCCAGCCGCAGCCGGGCGGACTCGACCGCCTGGGCGCCGATCTCGGCCGAGCGGTGCTGCCCGGTGCAGTTGTCGCAGCGCCCGCACGGCTTGGCGGCCTCGTCGTCGAGCAGCTTGCGCAGGAACTCCTCGCGGCACTCGCCGGTGCTCTGGTAGGCGAGCATGGCGTCCTGCTCGGCCTTGCGCTCGGCGGCGATGCGGGAGTAGCGCTCGGCGTCGTAGTCCCAGGGTTCGCCGGTGGCCTCCCAGCCGCCCTTGACCCGATGCACGGCCCCGTCGACGTCGAGGACCTTCAGCATCATGTCCAGGCGGCTGCGGCTGAGGTCGACGCGGCTCTCCAGCGCGGGCGTGGACAGCACGCCGCCGCTCTCCTCCAGCGCGGCCAGCGTCGCGCGTACCTGCTGCTCCGGCGGGAAGGCCAGCGAGGAGAAGTAGGCCCAGATGTCGCGGTCCTCGGTGCCGGGCAGCAGGATCACCTCGGCCCGCTCGACGCCGCGCCCGGCCCGGCCGACCTGCTGGTAGTAGGCGACGGGCGACTGCGGCGCGCCGACGTGGATGACGAAACCGAGGTCGGGCTTGTCGAAGCCCATGCCGAGCGCGCTGGTGGCGACGAGTGCCTTGATCTTGTTGGTGAGCAGCGCCTCCTCGGCGGCCAGGCGCTCGGCCGGCTCGGTCTGGCCGGAGTAGGCGGCCACCTCGTGGCCCTGCTCGCGCAGGTGGCCGGCGATCTCGTGGGCGGCGGCGACGGTCAGCGTGTAGACGATGCCGGAGCCGGGCAGCTCGTGGAGGGTCTGCGCCAGCCAGGCCAGCCGCTGCTCGGCCGTGGGCAGCTTGACCACGCCGAGGTGGAGGCTCTCGCGCTCCAGCGGCCCGCGCAGCACCAGGGTCTGCTCGCCCATCTGCTCGGCGACGTCGCGGGTCACGCGCGCGTTGGCGGTGGCCGTCGTGGCCAGCACCGGGATGCCGGGCGGCAGTTCCTCGAACAACGTCGCCAGCCGCCGGTAGTCGGGCCGGAAGTCGTGGCCCCAGTCGGAGATGCAGTGGGCCTCGTCGACCACGACGAGCCCGGCGCTCTCGGCCAGTTCGGGCAGCACGTTGTCGCGGAAGTCGGGGTTGTTGAGCCGTTCGGGGCTGACCAGCAGCACGTCGACCAGGCCGTCGGCGACCTGCTCGTAGATCCGGCCCCATTCCTCCGGGTTGGCGGAGTTGATGGTGACCGCTCTGATCCCGGCCCGCTCGGCGGCGGCGATCTGGTTGCGCATGAGCGCCAGCAGCGGCGAGACGATGACCGTGGGCCCCTCGCCCAGGTCGCGCAGCAACCCGGTGGCCACGAAGTAGACCGCCGACTTGCCCCAGCCCGTGCGCTGGACCACCAGCACCCGCCTGCGGTCGACGACGAGCGCCTCGATGGCGGACCACTGGTCGTCTCTGAGGCGCGCGTGGTCCCCCGCGAGCGCCCTGAGTCGCGTCTCGGCCTCTTCGCGCAGCGCGGCGGTGTCGTCAAACATGCTGTCCTTGTTACCAGTCCGCGCCGACGAAATCACATCGACTCCTCGTTACGGCCCGGCCACCCCACCCCCACCCGCCGCACGGGGCGGGGCTCCGTCCAGGGAGACGCTCCTCCGGCGAGACGGGGCGGGCCGCCGCGACGCGCGCCCCGCCGGCCACTCACGTGGTCAGAGCAACGGCACGACAGGCCTGGTCACAGGCGGCAGCCCGGTCCCCACCACAGGCGTGGGAACCGGCGCCGGAGCCGCCGGAGCGGGAGCCGGCGGCGGGCAGGCCCGCCTGACCTCCGGCGGCCTGGACGTCATGGAGACCAGCTTGGGCGGCACCAGTTCGGGCGGTGCGGTGAAGCACACGTGGGTCTCCAGTGCCCGCCGCAGCGCCTTGGGCCGGTTGGTGATCAGCCCGTCCACCCCGGCCGCGACGGCCCGGCGCATGGCCGGCCGCCGGTTCACGGTGAAGGCCAGCACCTTGAGACCGAGCCGGTGCGCGCGGCGGACGTAGGCGGGGGTCATGGCGCGGTGTTTGACGCTCACGTACTCGGCGTACTCGGCGATGTCGGTCAGCTCCGCCGCGGCCGGCGACCTGCTGAGGACCGCCCGCTCTCCCCTGGCCTGGAACTTCTTGATGAACTGCCAGTCGAAGCTCTGCACGATCGTCAGCGGCGGGGCGAGCGCCATCAGCCCGGCCAGGCGCTCGGCCACGTCGGGCGCGTCGGCGGGGTGCTTGACCTCCAGCAGCAGCCCGGGGCCTCCCCTCATGGCCTCCAGGACGGCGCGCAGCGTCGGCACCCGCTCCCCGGCGAACTTCTGGTCGAACCAGGTCCCGGCGTCCAGCCTGCCGATCTCCTCCAGCGTGAAGTCCCGCACCCGCCACGGCGCGCGGTCGGGGAAGACCTGTTCGACGTCGGTGGTGCGGGCCAGCGACGCGTCGTGGATGACGACGAGGTGACCGTCCTGGGTCTGGTGGACGTCCAGCTCGTAGAGATCGGCGCCGGCGGTGCCGGCGGCGCGGAAGGCGGCGAGGGTGTTCTCCGGCGCCACCTTGGGAGCGCCTCGATGGGCCACGATCAGCGGGTCCGGATCAAACATGATCCCTATTCGAGCGCATCCGGCGATCTTTGCCCGGTAGGACATGCCGTAGCGGTCGAATAGGGCATTTGTCCAGGTCAGAGCTCCACGGGCAGCAGTTCCCCGGTGTGGACGTCGTAGATCGCCCCGCCCACCGGCAGCGGGTGCGGGTGCGGGAAGAACGGGGTGGTCCTGATCCGGGTCAGGTCGTGGCGCAGGGCCGCCTGCTGGTCGGGGACTGTGTGGAACTCCAGGCTGCGGGTGTCCACGCCCTGCTGCTGGGCGAGGGCGTGCACGTCGTTGTCGGAGACCTTGGACATGCCGCAGTCGGTGTGCGGCATCACCAGGACGCGCTCGACGCCCAGGAGGAGGACCGCCAGCACCAGGGTGCGCAGGACGTCGTCGGTGACGCGGGCGCCGGCGTTGCGCAGGATCTTGGCGTCGCCCGGCACCAGGCCGAGCAGCCCCAGGGGATCGATGCGCGAATCCATACACGTCACCACCGCGAGCCCGCGGGCCGCGCGTCCGGTGAGGTCGGAGCCGGTGAAGCCGGCGGCGTACTTGGCGTTGCCTGCCAGCAGGTCGTCGAATTCACTCATGGGTCAGATGATGCCGCACGCTCGTTTCATGAGGATTTCCGGGGTGGCCGGCAGGGTGAAGTTGGCGAACATCCCACGATCACCCCTTACTCTTTGTGATGATGCTGTAGCCGAACGTGAGTGATTGAGAAGGTTGCCGTGAGCCGGTCAGAAACCCTCGCCGCCTATCTGCGTTCCCAGGCGCGCCGCCGCCTCGACCGGGTGGAGTCCAACGACGAGGGCAGGAACGCCCGCGGCGCGCTCGCGCTCTTCGACGCGGCCGCGTACGCGGCCAGCCTGCCCGACGACGACCCGTTGATCGCGATGCTCGACAAGGCCGGCTGCTACGGCCCGCTCGGCTGCGAGGACTTCGACCCCGGCGAGGCCGGCGCCCGCCTGATCCGCGACTGGCAGGCCGGCGAGCCCCACGAGCTCCTGCTGGCGCTGCCCGCCACCGTCACCGCGTGACCCAGGTGTCGGGCGCCCAGGATGAGGTAGAAGTCTGGGCATGACAGGCATCGCCAGATTCCGCACCACCGTGCTCGACTGCCCTTCGCCCATCGAGCTGGCCCGCTTCTACTCCGAGCTGCTCGGCTGGCGCGTCGTCAGCGAGGAGGACGAGACCTGGGTGGTGGTGACCGACGGCGGTCCGCCCGCCCGGCTGGCCTTCCAGCTGGCCGAGGACCACCAGCCGCCGGACTGGCCGGACCCCGCCCGGCCCCAGCAGTTCCACCTCGACGTCACCGTCGACGACCTGGACCTCGCCGAGGAGCAGGTCCTGAAGATCGGCGCGCGTAAGCACGAGCACCAGCCGAGCGAAGACGACACTTTCCGTGTCTTCCTCGACCCGGCCGGGCACCCGTTCTGCCTGTGCGTGGGCGAGACCTCGGACTAGCCGGCGAGCAGCTTCACGGCACCGGTCAGGTCGCCCGCCGCGAGCGCCTGATCGGCCCGCGCCTGAGCCGCCGGGTCGTGGCCCGCTGCCTGTGCCAGATCCCTGGCCACCGAGACGAGCACGTCGTCGTGGGCGTAGGTGTCGGTACGCGACCGCTCCAGCAACGCGGCGGCCACACCCACCGCCCGCAGCACGGTACGGCTGTCGCGCACCGACCCGTCGGCGTTCCAGTGGCGCTCGGGCAGCACCGCGCCCAGCACCGCCGCGGCCGCCCTGGACAGCCCGTCGCCCCTGCCCAGCTGCTCACGCAGGGTGGCCAGCCGCGTACGCGCCCGATCGGTGCGCAGCCCGAACCCGTAGGGGAACAACGGACGGTACACCGGGTCGCCCACGTTGATCGGCACCTGCTCCATCGAGGCGGGCCAGGTGAAGGGCAGCCGCCCCGTGTACGGCACCGCGCCGAACATCGGATCCGACACCCCGGCCCCCTCGGTCCCCGGCAGCCAGGCGGCCACGACGGCCTCGACGCCCCGCAGGTCCCCGAGCAGCAGGGGCCGCCCCGACACCACCACGACGACGCAGCGCAGCGCGCCGCACACCGACGCGACCGCCGCCTTGTCGGCCGCCGACAGCTCCAGCGTGCGCCCTTGGCGTCCGACGTCGCCGATGCCCTCGGCGTACGGCGTCTCGCCCACGACCACGACGCCCACGTCATGGCCGGCGGTCGGGGCGGAGGCGTCGGCCGAGTAGGTGACGGACGAGGCCCGGCCGCGGATGCCCTCCAGGATGGTGGTGCCCGGCGTGGTCGGTCCGGAGGCGCCCTGCCAGCTGATCGTCCAGCCGCCGGACTGGTTGCCGACGTCGCTGGCGTTGGACCCGGCCACGTACACCTTGGCGGTCCGGGGCAGCGGCAGCACGGCGCCGTCGTTCTTCAGCAGGACCTGCGACCTGGCGGCAGCCGTACGGGCGACCGCGCGATGGCCGGGCGAGCCCACGGCGGCGAGGCCCGAGCGGTCGGCGAAGGGCCGCTCGAACAGGCCCAGCCGGAACTTCTGCGTCAGGATGCGGCTCACCGCGTCGTCCACGCGGGCGAGCGTGACGCGGCCCTCGGTCACCTCGGTGGTGAGCGCGGCCACGAACTGCTGGTAGGCGTGCGGCACCATGATCATGTCGAGCCCGGCGTTGATGGAGGTGCGCACGTCGGACGGGTAGTCGCCGGGGATCTGGTCGATCGCCGCCCAGTCGCTGATCACGAAGCCCTTGAAGCCGAGGCGGCCCTTCAGCACGTCGGTGATCAGTTCGCGGTGGGCGTGCATCTTGGTCGGGCCGACGCTGGAGTAGGACGGCATGACGCTGCCCACTCCCCGCTTGATCGCCTCGGCGAACGGCGCCAGGTGCAGCGCCTCCAGCTCCTGCCGGGTTCCGGTGAAGACGCCCTGGTCGATGGTGTAGTCGCCGGTCGCGGAGGTGCCGTAGGTGGTGCCGCCGTCGGCGACGTAGTGTTTGGCGGTGGCCAGCACGCCGTGGTCCTGCAGGCCGTCCACGATCGTGGCCATCCGGCCGGCCAGCGCCGGGTCCTCGCCGAACGACTCGTAGGCGCGCCCCCACCGCTCGTCCCGCGAGACGCACAGGCACGGCGCGAAGTCCCAGGGGATGCCGGTCGCCTTGACCTCCTTGGCGGTGATCTCACCCGTCTTCTCCACCAGGGCCGGGTCACGCGTGGCGCCCAGGCCCACGTTGTGCGGGAAGATCGTCGCGCCGATCACGTTGTTGTGCCCGTGCACCGCGTCCACGCCGTAGATGAGCGGAATCTGCAACCGGGTCTGCCGCGCGCGCAACTGGAACCCGTCGACCATGTCCGCCCAGCCCTTGGGCGTGTTCACCGACGGCGCCGAGCCCCCGCCCGACAGCAGCGATCCGAGCAGATAGTCCGCGATGTCGTCCTGCCTGCCCAGCGCGCCGCGCTCGGCCTGCGTCATCTGCCCGACCTTCTCGGCCGTGGTCATCCGCCCGAGCAGGTCACGCACCCGCTCCTTCACGCTCCTGCCCTTGTCGAGGTACGGCAGGCCGTGCGCGTTGACCACGATCGCGGGCTCGTCGGCGGGCGGCCGGACGCCCTCGCCCGACAGCACGACCGGGATCGTCTCGGCGACCTCGGCCTGCCGGTCGGCGAGCGTCCTGACGGTGAACGCCCTGGCCGTGCCGGAGGCGGTGCCCGCGGGGAAGGTGAGCACGCCTTCGGCCGGGGTGTAGTCCTGGCCGGGGGTGGCGGTGCCGTCGCCGGTCCCGTAGGTGACGTTGGCGTCGGCGGGCAGCGGCTTGCCGTCGGCGGTGGTCACGGTGACCTTGACCTCGGCGGCGCCCTTCTCGTTCACGGGGTAGACCGGGGCGTCGGTGCTCAGCCTGACCGGTCTGGGGGGCGCGGTGCCGTACACCCGGACGTCGTCGAAGACGAGGGTGCCCGAGGCGGTGGGGAAGCGGATCGAGTAGCCCCACATCGCGACCAGGTCCAGTTCGCCGTCGGTGGGGGCGCCGCCGGGCTGGTAGTCGCCGCGCCGCACGAAGCCCGCGAACGGGACCTGGATCTGCCGCCAGCCCGCCGTGTCGTCGGTGAAGGACGACTCGAACAGCTCGGCGCTGCCCGCGCCGGCGCCACCGTCCTTGACCTCGAAGAACACCCGCTGACCCGAGGCGGTGCCCTTGACCCAGAAGGAGAAGCCCGAGTAGGGCGACCAGTCCTGGGTGGCGGGCAGGTCGTGGGACCAGCCGCCCCACTGGCTGACGGTGTACTCGGCGTTCAGGGCCCGGTTGGTGCCCGCCGCGCCGGGCCGGTCGGGCGCGGCGGCGATGGCCAGCCGGGGCGTGGAGGCCGCGTCGTTGCCCCACGGGTAGACGCCCGCGGGGACGGTGTCGGACTCGAAGTCGGTGATGTCCGGCGGCTCCGCCGCCGCCCGCGCGGGAGCGGCCACGAGCGTGGCGCCCAGCAGGGCTAAGAGTGCGAGAAAGCGCGTTCTGCGGCGGTGGGGGGTCACGACGCCTCCAGGATCTCGACGAGACCCCATAGTGACCCGAATCGCCCAACCAGGCTAGAGAGCGCTCTCTCCGATTTCCGGCAGGGCTTTGCCCTCGGGTGAGGGCAAAGCCGGGCCGGTCAGAACAGCTCTTCGGCTCCCGTCTGGGCCGGGGGCCGGGCGGCGGGCGGAGTGTCGGCGGCCAGGGAGCCGCCCACCGCGCCGATCGTGTGGGTCAGGCGCAGGCCGGAGCCGTCGCGGCGGCTGATCTCCTCGGGCAGCGGGATGGGCTTGCCCGTCGCCGAGACCGCCTTGGCCGGGGCCGGGCCGACCCACGCGAGCAGCAGGACGTCCTCGCCCTTCAGGAAGCGCTGGGCGCGTACGCCGCCGGTGGCGCGGCCCTTGGCGGGGAACTCGGCGTAGTCGGAGACCTTGCCGCCGCCCACCTGCGTGCCGGGCAGGGCGGTGGCCGATCCCGCGACCGTGACCACCTGGGCCGGGCGGGACGGGTCGACGGCGCCGAAGAAGATGACCCCGGCGTCGCCGTCGAGCCTGATGCCCGCCATGCCGCCCGCCGGCCGGCCCTGGGGGCGTACGGAGGAGGCGGAGAAGCGGAGCATCTGCGCGTCGGAGGTGACGAAGACCAGGTCGGCGTCCTCGGAGTCGAGTTCGACGGCGCCGATCACGCGGTCGCCGTCCTTCAGCGTGATGACCTCGAAGTCGTCGCGGTTGCCCGGGTACTCGGGCACGACCCGCTTGACCACGCCCTGCGCGGTGCCCAGGGCGAGGCCGGGGCTGTCGGGGTCGAGCGAGCCCAGGCCGACGACGCTTTCCCCCGGGCCGAGCGTGATGTACTCGGCCACCGGATGCCCGCCGGACAACGACGGCGGGTTGGCCGAGGGCGGCAGCGTGGGCAGGTCGGCCACCGCCACGCGGACCATGCGGCCCTCGGAGGTGACGACGCCGACACTGCCGAGCGCCGTACTTCGCACCGCGGAGACCAGCACGTCGTGGGCGGTGCGCTCGCCTTCGCCGGGCAGCGCCGTGGCGTCGGGGGTGCGGGCGAGCAGCCCGGTGGACGACAGCAGCACCAGGCACGGGTCGTCGGCGATCATCAGCGACGCCACCGGCGTGCGGGCCACTCCGGCCGACTCCAGCAGCACGGTACGGCGCGGCGTGCCGTACTTCTTGGCCACCTCCGCCAGCTCGGCGGAGACCACCTGACGCAGCCGCGCCTCGGAGCCGAGGATCTCGCTGAGCTCGGCGATCTCCGCGCTCAGCCGCTCCTTCTCGCTGTCGAGCTCCAGCTTGTCGAAGCGGGTCAGGCGGCGCAGCGGCGTGTCGAGGATGTAGGCGGCCTGGATCTCGGTCAGCTCGAAGACGTCCATCAGGCGCCGGCGGGCCTGGCCGGAGTCGTCGGAGGAACGGATGACCTGGATGACCTCGTCGATGTTGAGCAGCGCGATGATGAGGCCGTCGACCAGGTGCAGGCGCTCCTGGCGCTTGCGGCGGCGGTACTCCGAGCGGCGGCGCACGACGGTGATGCGGTGGTCGACGTAGACCTGGAGCAGTTCGCGCAGGCCCAGCGTGCGGGGCTCGCCGTCGACGAGCGCCACGTTGTTGATGCCGAAGGTCTCCTCCATCGGCGTCAGCCGGTAGAGCTCCTCCAGCACGGCCTCGGGCACGAAGCCGTTCTTGATCTCGATGACCAGGCGCAGGCCCTTGTGCCGGTCGGTGAGGTCCTTGAGGTCGGCGATGCCCTGGAGCTTCTTGCTGGTCACCAGGTCCTTGATCTTGGTGACCACGCGCTCGGGGCCGACGGCGTAGGGCAGTTCGGTGACGACGATGCCCTTGCGGCGCGGGGTGATCTGCTCGACCGTGCACTTGGCGCGCATGCGGAAGGTGCCGCGGCCGCTCTCGTAGGCGTCGCGGATGCCCTGCAGGCCGATGATCGAGCCGCCGGTGGGCAGGTCGGGGCCGGGCACGTACCGCATCAGCTCGTCGAGCGAGGCCTCCGGCTTCTTGATCAGGTGGCGGGCGGCGGCGACGACCTCGCCGAGGTTGTGCGGCGCCATGTTGGTGGCCATGCCGACGGCGATGCCGGTGGTGCCGTTGACGAGCAGGTTGGGGAAGGCGGCCGGCATGACCGTGGGCTCGGTCTCCTGGCCGTCGTAGTTGGGCTTGAAGTCGACGGTGTCCTCGTCGAGCGACTCCACCATGAGCATGGCGGCGGGAGCCAGCCTCGCCTCGGTGTAGCGCATGGCGGCCGGCATGTCGTCGGGCGAGCCGAAGTTGCCGTGGCCGTCCACGAGCGGCAGTCGCATCGAGAACGGCTGCGCCAGGCGCACGAGCGCGTCGTAGATCGCGGAGTCGCCGTGGGGGTGGAGCTTGCCCATGACGTCGCCGACGACGCGCGAGGACTTGACGTGCCCGCGGTCGGGGCGCAGCCCCATCTCGCTCATGGAGTAGAGGATGCGGCGCTGCACCGGCTTCAGACCGTCGCGCGCGTCTGGCAGCGCGCGTTGGTAGATGACCGAGTAGGCGTACTCGAGGAAGCTGGTGCGCATCTCGGAGGAGACGTCGATGTCGACGATCCTCTCCTCGAAGTCCTCCGGAGGCGGGGTCGTGGTGCGTCGGGCCATGTCGAACATTTTGACGGAGGATCGGGGGTGTACGCGACTCAATGGCCAGACGAGTATCTTGACCAAGCAATTGCTTGGGACGTACGTTCAGGCCATGATTGAGTTTCACCCTGTGACCAAGCACATCGGCGCCGAGGTGACCGGGGTCGACCTGCGCAAGCCGCTGGCGCCCGAAGAGGTGGCCACACTCCGCGAAGGCTGGCTGCGCCACCTCGTGCTGTTCTTCCGCGACCAGCACATCGACGACGACCAGCACCTGCAGTTCGCGCTGAACTTCGGCACGCTCAACCATCCGGCGTTCAAGAAGGACTCGGGCAGCCCGATCCACGTGCTGGACCAGACCGACCCCAAGGGCGAGGGCGGCGACGAGTGGCACAGCGACAACACCTTCGAGCCCACGCCGCCCATGGGCTCACTGCTGCGCTGCGTCCAGCTGCCGAGCGTCGGCGGCGACACCTGCTGGGCCAACACCTACCTGGCTTACGAGACGCTGTCGCCGTCCCTGCAGCGGCTGTGCGACGAACTGACGGCCGTGCACGACATCACGATGTCGATGAAGAAGGCCATCTCCAAGGGGCACCCCTTCGACCTTGAGGAGATCCAGGCGAAGTGGCCGCCGATCGAGCGGCCGGTCGTCCGCACCCACGCCGAGACGGGGCGCAAGGCCCTGTTCGTCAACCGGGCCTCGACCACACGCCTGGCCGGGCTGACCGACCGGGAGAACGAGGCGCTGCTGCCCCTGCTCATCGACCACATCCGCTCGCCCGAATACCAGGTACGCCTGCGGTGGCGGCCGGGCACGATGGCGTTCTGGGACAACCGTCCCACCCAGCACTACGCGGTGGCCGACTACACCGAGCGCCGCCGGATGCACCGGGTCACGGTCAACGCCTTCCCCGAACACCAGGACGGCGCCTAGGAGCCCCTTCCCCGATGGGCACCCTTGACCCTAGAATGAGTTAGGAAACTTTCCTAATAAGCTGGGAGTCAGGGTGAAACTCGCCGTTGTCGGGGGCGGCTCGACGTACACGCCGGAACTAATCGACGGGTTCGCCCGCCTGCGCGATGATCTGCCGATCACCGAGATCGCGCTGATCGATCCGCACGCCGAACGCCTCGAACTGGTCGCGGGCGTCTCCCGCCGCATGCTCGCGCGAGCGGGGCATCCGGCGAGAGTCATCGCCACGCCCTCGGTCGAGGAGGGCGTGGCCGGGGCACAGGCCGTGCTCTTCCAGCTGCGGGTCGGCGGCCAGGCCGCCCGCAACGTGGACGAGACGCTGCCGCTGCGCTGCGGCTGCGTGGGCCAGGAGACGACCGGCGCCGGCGGCCTCGCCAAGGCGCTGCGTACCGTCCCGGTCGTGCTCGACCTGGCCGAGCGGATGCGCGAGCATGCCCCGGACGCCTGGATCGTCGACTTCACCAACCCGGTCGGCATCGTCACCCGCGCCCTGCTCGACGCCGGTCACCGCGCGATCGGCCTGTGCAACGTCGCCATCGGCTTCCAGCGCACCTTCGCCCGCTACCTCGGCGTCGAGCCGGACCGGGTCAGCCTCGGACACGTCGGCCTGAACCACCTCACGTGGGAACGCGCCGTATACCTCGACGGCGAGGACGTCCTGCCCCGCCTGCTGGCCGAGCACGGCCAGGAGATCGCCGACAACATCGGGCTGCCGCCGGAGCTGTTCGCCCGCCTGGGCGTCGTGCCCTCCTACTACCTGCGTTACTTCTACGCCCACGACATCGTCGTCGCCGAGCAGCGCACCAAGCCCTCGCGCGCCGACGAGGTGGCCGCGATGGAGACGCGGCTGCTGGAGATGTACGCCGACCCGGCCGTCGACACCAAGCCCGAACTCCTGGGCAAGCGCGGCGGCGCCTTCTACTCCGAGGCCGCCGTCGCGCTCATCGCCTCCCTGCTCGGCGACCGCGGCGACGTCCAGGTGGTCAACACGCGCAACGCGGGCACGCTGCCGTTCCTGCCGGACGAGGCGGTCATCGAGGTGCCCGCCACGATCACCGCGGCCGGTGCCGCCCCGCTGCCCATCGACCCGCTCGACCCCCTCTACGCCGGCCTGATCGCCAACGTCTCCGCCTACGAGAGCCTCGCCCTCGACGCCGCGATCCACGGCGGCGCCGACCGCGTGCGCAACGCGCTGCTGGCCCATCCGCTGATCGGCCAGGAAGCCGTCGCGGGCGAGCTCACCGACCTGCTGCTTGAGGCCAACGCCGCGCACCTGCCGTGGGTGAAGCCGTGAGCACGCTGCTCGCCGTCGACGGGGGCAACAGCAAGACCGACGTGCTCGTGCTCTCCTCCGACGGCACCGTGCTGGCGCGCGGGCGGGGCGGGCCGTTCGTCCCGCAGAGCGCCGGCGTCCCCGCCGCCGCCGACGTCCTCGAAGACGCGGTACGGCAGGCGCTCGGACCCGGCGCGGCCCCGCCGTACGCCGACCGGATGGCCGCCTACCTGGCCGGCGCCGACCTGCCCGCGGAAGAGGAAGCCCTGGCCGCCGAGTTCGGCGCCAGAGGCTTCGCCCGCGACATCGTGGTCGGCAACGACACCTTCGCCCTGCTGCGCGCGGGCGCCTCCGGCCCGTCCGGCGTGGCCGTGGTCTGCGGCGCCGGCATCAACGCCGTCGGCGTCTCCCCCACCGGCCAGGTGGCCCGCTTCCCCGCCATCGGGCCGCTCGTCGGCGACTGGGGCGGCGGCGTCGGGCTCACCAACGAGGTCATGTGGCACGCCGCCCGCGCCGAGGACGGCCGCGGCGGCCCCACCGCCCTGGCCGGCCTGGTCACCTCCCACTTCGACGCCCCCACGGTCGAGCAGGTGGCGCTCGACGTGTACTTCGGCCGCCTCGACCCGCTGCGCCTGCTGGAGCTGACCGCCGGCCTGCTGGACGTGGCCGCCGCCGGCGACGAGATCGCGATCGGCCTGGTCACCCGCATGGCCGACGAGATCGTCGGCATGGCCAGGGTCTGCCTGACCCGCCTGGACCTGCTGGAGACGCCCACCGAGGTGGTGCTGGGCGGCGGCGTGCTGCGGGCCAGGCACCCGCTGCTGATGGACCTGCTGGACGCCCGCTTCGTCCAGCACACCCCGGCGGCCAAGCCCGTCGTGACCGACACCCCGCCTATCGTGGGCGCGGCACTGAACGGCCTGGACGCCCTCGGCACCACGCAGGAGGCCGAAGCCCGGCTCCGCGCACAGTTCTGACCGGGGGCTACCGTCCGGACGGTAGCCCCCGATCGCGCTGGGGAGCACGTGCGCGTTGGGGCGGCGCGTTGGGGCGTGGCGGCGGCCCCGACGAAGCCGCCGCACGTGCCGTGCGGCGGCTGGGCCCGTGGTGGCTAGGCGTCGATGTGGTCGCGGTCCACTTCGGCCGCGCTGCTGACGATGAACTCGCGCCGCGGGGCCACGTCACTGCCCATCAGCAGGTTGAAGATGCCCTCCGCCGCCTCGGCGTCCTCGATGCGCACCCGGCGCAGGATCCGGTGGCGCGGGTCCATCGTGGTCTCGGCCAGCTGGTCGGCGTCCATCTCGCCCAGGCCCTTGTAGCGCTGGACCGGGTCCTTCCACCGCTTGCCGCGCCGTTCGAGATCGCGCAGGACCTTGTGCAGCTCGGCGTCGGTGTAGCAGTAGATGTACTTGTCCTGGCCCCGGCCCGGATTGGTGAGCTCGATGCGGTGCAGCGGCGGCACGGCGGCGAACACGCGCCCGGCCTCGACCATGGGCCACATGTAGCGGTGGAACAGGGTCAGCAGGAGGGTCCTGATGTGGGCGCCGTCGACGTCGGCGTCGGCCATCAGGATGATACGGCCGTAGCGTGCGGCCTCCAGGTCGAACGAGCGGCCGGACCCGGCGCCCACCACCTGGATGATCGCGGCGCACTCGGCGTTCTTCAGCGTGTCGGCGACGGACGCCTTCTGCACGTTGAGGATCTTGCCCCGGATCGGCAGCAGCGCCTGGAACTCCGAGTCGCGGGCCAGCTTCGCGGTGCCGAGGGCGGAGTCACCCTCGACGATGAACAGCTCGCTGCGGTCGACGTCGTCGCTGCGGCAGTCGACCAGCTTGGCGGGCAGCGCGGAGTTCTCCAGGGCGCTCTTGCGGCGCTGGTTGTCGCGGTGCTCGCGGGCGGCGATGCGCGCCTTCGCGGCGGCCACGATCTTCTCCAGCATCGCGCGCAGCGGCTGCTTCATGCCGCGCGGCGGGTTGGTGAAGACCGCCTTGAGCTCGCGCGAGACCACGTGGGAGACGATGCGGGTGGCCGCAGAGGTGCCGAGAACCTCCTTGGTCTGGCCCTCGAACTGCGGCTCGGGCACCCGGACGGTCACGACGGCGGTCAGGCCTTCGAGGATGTCCTCCTTGGTGACCGGGTCGTCGCCGTTCTTGAGCAGCCGGGTCTCGCGCAGTTGCTCGTTGAGCGTCTTGACCAGCGCGCGCTCGAAGCCGGTGACGTGGGTGCCGCCCTTGGGGGTGGCGATCACGTTGACGAACGAGCGGATGGTCGAGTCGTAGCCCTTGCCCCAGCGCACCGCCACGTCGACGGTCAGCTCACGCTGGACCTCGGTGGGGGTCATGTGGCCCTGGTCGTCGAGGACGGGGACGGTCTCGTGGAAGTGGCCGAGCCCCTGCAGCCGCTGCACCTCGCAGACGGCCTCGTCGCGCGCCAGGAACTCGGTGAACTCGGAGATGCCGCCGTCGAAGCGGAACTCCTCGGTCTGGCCGTCGTGGATCAGGGCCAGCGTCAGGCCCGGCACGAGGAAGGCGGTCTGGCGCAGCCGTACGTGGATCTCGTCGATGGAGACCTCGGCCTCGGCCAGGAAGATCTGGGTGTCGGCCCAGAAGCGCACCCGGGTGCCGGTGACCTTCTTGCGCAGCTTGCCGCCGTCGCGCAGGCCGGACTTCTTCTTGAACTTGGCCGTGGGGCCGTCGCCGTCGAAGACGCCGGGCACGCCGCGCCTGAAGCTGATCAGGTGGATCTGCCCGTCGCGGTCGACCTCGACGTCCAGGCGCGAGGACAGCGCGTTGACCACCGAGGCGCCCACGCCGTGGAGTCCGCCGGAGGCCGCGTAGGAGCCGCCGCCGAACTTTCCGCCCGCGTGGAGCTTGGTGTAGACGAGCTCCACGCCGGCAAGCCCGCTCTTGGGCTCGATGTCCACCGGGATGCCGCGGCCGTCGTCACGCACCTCGATGGAGCCGTCCGGGAACAGCTCGACCTCGATACGGGTGCAGTGACCGCCAAGCGCCTCGTCGACGCCGTTGTCCACGATCTCCCAGAGGCAGTGCATGAGACCGCGGCTGTCGGTGGACCCGATGTACATGCCAGGGCGCTTGCGGACGGCCTCGAGGCCCTCAAGCACCGACAGGTGACGAGCTGTGTAACCCGCCTCCACTACCGTCACTCCCGCTCCTCTGGTCTAGCCATCGAACACGTGTGCGTAGCTTACCGTTCTTCCCGCTGACGCGCGTACAAGCTTGCCATCCCGGCACGTTTGCCGTTACCAACCGGCTGATCATCATTACTTTCGGACACATTCCGCTCTCGGCGTAGCGACGCGCCGGTTGGGAACGTCCAGGTCCGGTTAGATGTTGTCTCAAGTGACTGCGCCAGATCCTCGCTTCGGCGGGGGTGACCAGAAAGGCGATACGTGACTGGAGCTCTCGCCCCCGTTAAGCCGCTGACGGCCCTCGACCGTTGTGACCGTTGCGGTGCCCAGGCCTACATTCGTGCGACCCTGCCGGTAGGTGGGGAGCTGCTGTTCTGCGCCCACCACGGGCGACAGCACGTGGCGGCACTGCGCGATAAGGGCGCCGATATCCTGGACGAATCGGCCCGACTCAGCGAAACCCCTACGATTGCCCCCGACAGTGAGCGCTGACTCAGCACTCGCTCCGAGATAACCACATATAGCGCTACGCACGACGCGGCCGCCCCTTCAGGCGAGGGGCGCCGCGTCGTGCTGTTTCAGGACCCCTGTGTACGGCCCGGCGCCCCCATACCTTCGCCCACCCGGTAGTGGTAGCCCTCTCCGGCCACCTCGAAGCCCTCGCCGCGGTAGAGCCCCATGGCGTTCTCGTTCGCCTCGGTGACCACCAGGTAGGCCGACGACATCCCGGCCGATACGGCGCGCCGTACCAGCGCCCTGATCACACTGCGGCCCAGCCCCCGGCGGCGGGCGGCGGGCAGGGTCGCCATGCAGTAGATCCCGAGCGTGTCCCCCTGCGGTACGCCGCGGCCGACGGCCAGGGGCACGCCGTCCTGCTCGACGGCGGCGTACCAGGCGGGCACCCCCGTCACGATGCGCCGCGCGTCGCCGATCCGGTCGGCGTAGCGGCCGTCCACGGACCACCAGGCGTCCATCCAGGCGTCCCAGGGCTCGTCCTCGATCCGCACGGGGTGCGCGGGCGCCTCGGGCAGGGAGCCGAGGCGGGCGGCCATGGCCAGGACGGGCCGCGTACGCCGGTAGCCGCGCCGTTCCAGGACCCGGTCGAGGGCGGGATCGCCGACCGTGAAGACGGGCTTCAGGCCGCGCTCGGCGTAGAACCTTTCCGCGTATGCCAGTGCCGCGTCCATGTCCTCCGGTACATTCCGGGCATATACCGAGTTGGCCCGATCGGTCACGCCACCGGCGTATCGCAGGACCCAGCCGTCGCGCTCGTGTTGTTCGAACGCCGGCCACGCCTCGTGCACCAACCTGCGAAAATCCATGACAAAAGCCATGAACGGCACGATATCTATTACGATTCCCCAGGTGTCCTCCCCATCCCACGAAACGTCGCCGCGCGGCCGGGCCTGGATGTGGTTCGCGGGCCTGGCCGCCGTGATCCTCCTCCCGCTGGCCATCGCGTGGCCGCTTGGCGGGCTGGCGGACGCGGGCAAGAACGAGCCGCCCAGGACCGCGCTGGGGCAGAAGCTGACCGGCAACCGCTTCCAGCTCGTGCCGAAGAAGGCCGCGTACACCACCAGCGACCCCAACCCGTCGCCCTTCGGCGAGCCCGACAAGGGCCGGTACGTGGTGCTCGACCTGGACGTGACCAACGTCAGCCGGTTCCCCGCGTCCCTGTCCGACATGGCCGCCCGCCTCGCCATCAAGCTCGACGGCAAGCCGCTCGACCAGATCATGTCCATCAAGGACCAGCTGATCATGCGTCCGGGCGACAACCGGGGCAGCCTGCTCAACCCCGGCATGGCCGAGACCGTCCGCCTGTCCTGGGAGGTCGCCGCCGGGGCTCCGGACCCCAGGCGGCTGAGCGTCGCCGTCCACGACGAGGACTACAAGCCGAGCTGGTCGCTGCTGGGCTACTACTCGGGCACCTCGCTCTGGTACCGGCAGGACGATCCGCGCTGGATACTCGACACCCCGCTGGAGCGGGCATGAACAAGCTGATCGCGCTGGTCGCCTCGGCGCTGCTGCTCGTGGCCGTCGGCGCCGCCCAGCGGCTGCGGCCCGACGCCGACCGCGTCTACCAGCCCCTCTCCTCGACCGGTGCCATCGGCCAGGACGTCCACACCACCCCGTACACCGTCCGGGTGGAGCGCGCGGAGACCGGCCGCGAGCTGGTGCTGACGGGTTTCCTGGACAAGAAGGAGAAACGCGCCACCAAGGGCGTATGGGTCGTGGTCCACCTGACCGCCATCGCCACCCAGGAGCGGGTCCAGCTGGGCACCGTGGAGCTCCAGGCGTTGAACGGCACCCGCTACGCGGCCACCGACCGCTTCTCCACCCTCGACTCGGCCGACCTCGAGGCGGGCATCCCGCAGCGCGGCGCGATCGCCTTCGAGCTGCCGCCGGACGCCGTCAAGGGCGCGATCCTGCGGATCACCAAGGCGAGGTACACCACCATCCACCGGCTCAACGCCGCGCTGGGCCCCGGGGTCGAGGTGCCGCTGGGGCTGTCCGGCGCCGCCGTACCGACGGTGACGATCGAGGAGGAGACGTGAGCGGGCGGCGCGCGAAGCGCGACAAGGGCGTGAAGCACCTCTGGTACGGCCTGGGCCTGGCCGCCGCCGTGGCGGCGCTCGTGGCCGTGCAGGTCGTGCCCAAGCTGGAGGACTACGGGCTGCGCTCCGGCGGCGAGCCCATCGACGCCGCGGCCGGGTCGGGCGCGGTGTTCGAGGGCTCGACGTGGCGGCTGATCGGCATCGGCCGGACCTCGGGCGACGACCTCCCGCCCGGCACCACGGCCGTCACCGCGGTCATCGGCGTCATCCCGCGCGACGCGGCGGCCAGCGAGGCCATGTCCAAGGGCTGCGAAACGGCCGTCCGCGACGCCCGCGCGCGCATGTGGACACCGACCACGCGGGTGAAGGGCGTCCCCAAGGTCTCCACGCTGTGCACCCGGATCGACGAGAAGACCTACAAGCCGATCCTGGCCAAGCCGGGGGTGGAGGCGAAGTTCCAGGCGAGCTTCGCCGTCCCGGCCGACGCGGTCAGCTCTCTGCGGGTTGAGGTGCGTCTTCGCGACCACCACGAGAATTTCGTACGGCTGACGCCGTCCGCAGCGCCATCTGCAGGGCCGCCGCCAGCAGGCTGATCCGCAGCACCTCGTAGACCGCCGTGACCCCGAACTTGATCGGCCCGTGCCACACGGTCCACCAGTTGCTCTCGTGCGCCCCGATCAGGTTGACCACGCCGACGAACGCCCAGTCGTGGCCCACGCCCAGCAGCGTGTAGCACAGGCAGAACACCAGGAAGAAGACCGGCCCGGCGCGCAGCACCATGCGCAGGCCGTTCAGCATGGGCGTGTACTTGTCACGCAGGTCGCGCGAGACGAACTCGGCCACCTTCCGCACCGGCTCCGGCGCCGCCTCCTTCACCCGTCCGGCGCCCGACTCGACCCGGGTGCCCTGGATCAGGGCCTCGCCCTGGCCCATCTCGCGGCCGTAGACGACGGCGGCGATCGTCACCCAGACCAGGGGCAGGACCAGCGCGTCCTTGAGATTCGGCACGACCACCGCGACGGCCTCGCCCACCGGCCCCAGCACGCCGCCGATGACGTCGGCGGCGGCCACCCAGGCGGACCTGGAGGTCAGCCACGCGATCCGCTCGCCGATCCAGTGCTCGACGCTGATCACCGCGAAGAACATCCACATGGACTCGAGCGCGATCGACAGCAGCCCGAGCCGCCCCTTCGGCCACCGCTCGTACGCCTTGCCGACCGCGACCCGGGCCGCGAACGCGCCCAGGGCGATGACCGAGGTGGTGAGCAGCGGGTTGAAGCTGAGGTTCTCGATCTCCTGCACCCCGAAGAGCTCCTGGGACAGGATGCTGTACTGCCGCACGTCGTCGGTGAACAACCCCCAGGCCCCGTAGAAGGCCAGGAACGGCAGCATGGTCTGCGCGATCAACGTCGACAGCCGCCCGCCCTGCCCTTCGGCGGCGCCGGTCAGGATCGCGTTTCTGCGCAGCACCTGCAGCATGGCCACGTACGAGGCCAGGGTGGCCAGCACGGCCAGGCTCATGACCGCGAAACCCAGGTACTTGCGCGGGGCCTCGACGTCACCGGCGTACACGGCGCCGACGAGGATCAGGTCGTGGACCACCCGGCCCACCGTGTAGAAGAAGGCGAGGGGCAGGAAGGACCGCACTGCCAGGACAAGTGCATCCCAAGGCAGCCAAACTGGGGAGAGTGACGCTTTCATCGCTGTGGATGCTACCGGCCCTAAGCTGTCTGACGTGCTGATTCTGCTGCCGCCGTCCGAAGGCAAGGCGCCGGAGGGTTCCGGCGCCCCGCTGGGCGAGCTCTCCTTCCCCGCGCTGGACAAGGCCCGCAAACGCGTGCGAACCGCCGTCGCCAGGGCCTCCAGGCGCCGCGACGCCATCGACGTCCTCGGCCTCACGCCTGGCCTGGCGGCCGAACTGGAGAAGAACCTCGCGCTGGAGAGCGCACCGGCGCTGCCGGCCGCCGAGCTCTACACCGGCGTCCTGTACGACAACCTCGGCCTGGCCACCCTCTCCCCCGCCGAGTCGCGCAGGGCCGAGGAGTCGCTGCTGATCTTCTCCGGGCTGTGGGGCGTGCTGCGGATCACCGACCGGGTCCCGCCGTACCGGCTGTCCATGGGCGTGACCCTGCCCGTGCTGGGCGGGCTCGCCGCCTTCTGGCGTCCCTTGATCACCAAGCAGCTCGACGGGCTGCCGGGGCTGGTGGTCGACATGCGCTCCGGCACTTACGCGGGGGCGTGGAAGCCGGGCGACCGCTCGGTCGCGGTGCGGGTCTTCCGCGGCGGCAAGGTCGTCAGCCACATGGCCAAGGCCACCAGGGGCGCGATCGCCCGCACGCTGATCCGCTCGGGCGAGGACCCCGCGACCCCCGCCGACCTGGCCAAACTCCTCGACGCGTACGGCTTCGCCACCACCCTGGGCCCCCAGCCCAAGCCCACCCACCCCTGGCACCTCGACGTGGAGGCCACCGCCTAGCTCGCGAACACAGGCAGGTGGGCCCGGCACGAGCCATGCGATCGCCGGGGCCGTCACGAGCCCCGCGCCCGTCAGCGCGCCACGAGACCGTCCGTAACCGCGTCGATCAGCCGGTCCATGATCGCGGGATACAGGTCGGCGCCCAGCTCGCCGGCATGCAGCGGCACCAGCAGCACGGCGCGCAGCACCCCCACCACCACCCGGGGATCCCCCGCCAGCCGCCCCTCCACGAACTCCAGCAGATCCGCCAGCGGCCCGCCCTCCGCCTGCGCCATCCGCTCGGGCGTGAGCTTGGTGGCCAGCAGCGCGACCTCCTCGGGATGCGCGAGGAGCCGCCGATAGAGCGGATTGGCCTCCAGCTCCGCCACGGTGGCCCGCAGGAACCGGCGCAGCGAGTCCCGGGTGTCCTCGCCCCGGCTCAGCCCTTCGTCGATCACCCGCCGCCTGACCTGCTCGCTCTGCCGGAGCATGGCTTCCAGGTAGAGGTCCTCTTTGGAGTCGAAGAAGGCGTACAGGGACGTCTTGGCGATGCCGGCGGGCCCGGTGAGCTCCTGCAGGGACGTCTTGCGCAGTCCTTGGGCCGCGAACAGCCGCGTCGCCGTCTCCAGCAACTGCTCGGTGATCCGTGCCCGCTCACGCTGGTTGAATGCCGGCGGCATGCGCGGCGCCTCCTGTGAACAAAAGTCCGTACCGTTCACAGCGTACCGCACCGCCGTACCCCTTCCCGACGGCCCACCGATCTCACGAAGATCGACTACGCGAAACCCGCACGGGGAGAGCGATCCGGCAAGCCCGTACCTGATAAGGGTCATCCATGGGCTCCTCGCTGATCAACATCACCCCCCTGCTGCCCGTCGCGCTCGCCCTGCTGGTCGCCGTGGGCGCGACGGTCGCCTGGCTGGGGCGCCTGGGTCACGGTCCCGCCGTGGTGACCGCCTGCGCGCGCGCCGCCGTCCAGCTCGGCGCGGTCTCCGTCGTGATCACCTGGGTGCTGACACTGCCGGTCGCGATAGCGGCGTTCGTCCTGCTCATGTACGGCGTGGCCACCTTCACCGCCGGCCGCCGCATCACCGGCGGCCAGGGCGGCTGGTGGTGGGCCGGCGTCCCGATCGCCGCCGGTACCGTGCCCGTCCTGGCCCTCCTGATGGCCTGCCAGGTGATCTCCACCGACGGCCTCGTCGTCATCCCGATCGCCGGAATCCTGCTGGGCGGCTGCATGACCGCCACCACCTTGGCCGGCAAACGCGCCCGCGACGAACTGGCCCAACGCCACGGCGAGGTCGAAGCCGCCCTGTCCATCGGCCTCCTCCCCAGAGGCGCCCGCCTGGAGATCTGCCGCCCCGCCGCCGCACAGTCCCTGGTCCCGGCCCTGGACCAGACCCGCACCGTCGGTCTGGTCACCCTGCCGGGCGCCTTCGTCGGCATGCTGCTGGGCGGAGCCACCCCACTGGCGGCCGGGCTGGTACAGCTGGTGGTCCTCATAGCCCTGCTCGCCGCCGAGGCCATCGCCTGCGTCGCCACCATCGAACTGGCCGCCCGCGGTACCTGGCCCTGACCAACAGAGAGTAACCACCACCCCTCTCGCACAACACTCCCCCCACCAACCACACGTCGCCACAAGATGACTACCTTTGGCGGCGTTTGGGAAGAAATATGCACATATGTCCGATCAGCCAAGGAGGCCGCCGTGCGACGTCTAGCGGGAACCATCGTGGCCACCGCGGTCATCACCGTGACCTCATGGGCGGCCCCTCCCGCCGACGCCCACACGGCCAACGCCAACGGGCCCACGATGACAGCCACCGCCCGAGGCGAAGCCCAGGCACCGCCAGTGACCTGAACCCACAATCAGCCCACTCACAACCCCGGCTAGCACCGCCAAACGCGCCCCAACCCCCCGTGCCCGCCCAGGGCCCGCACCGCGCCGCACACGCGCCGGGCGCCGCCGACTCGTGTCCCACCGCTCGGGACAGTCGCCACTCTCACCGATCCGGCCGACCGGCCCTGAGACCTCGCTCGTGACGGAAGCTGTCGGTGCTGGTCGCGCTGAACCAGGGCGGCTGGCAATGCACACCCGATGCGCCGGGCGGAGGCCCCACCACCGGCGCGGCCTCCGATCAGCGCAAGATGGGGAGGGGTCCTGGAAACGCGCAGGCCCCGCACCCCACCAGAGGTATGGGGGCCTGGAAACGCGCAGGCCCCGCACCCGCCAGGGGTACGGGGCCTGCGAAAACCAGCTGACTAGTCCAGGTAGTCCCGCAGGACCTGGGACCGCGACGGGTGTCGCAGCTTGGACATCGTCTTCGACTCGATCTGGCGGATCCGCTCCCGGGTCACGCCGTAGACCTTGCCGATCTCGTCCAGCGTCTTCGGCTGCCCGTCGGTCAACCCGAAGCGCATCGACACGACGCCCGCCTCTCGCTCCGACAAGGTGTCGAGAACGGAGTGCAGCTGCTCCTGCAGCAGCGTGAAGCTGACGGCGTCGGCCGGAACGATGGCCTCGGAGTCCTCGATGAGGTCACCGAACTCGCTGTCGCCCTCCTCGCCCAGCGGCGTGTGGAGGGAGATCGGCTCGCGGCCGTACTTCTGGACCTCGACGACCTTCTCGGGCGTCATGTCCAGCTCACGGGCGAGCTCTTCGGGCGTGGGCTCGCGGCCGAGGTCCTGCAGCATCTGCCGCTGGACCCGGGCCAGCTTGTTGATCACTTCGACCATGTGGACCGGGATGCGGATGGTCCGCGCCTGGTCGGCCATGGCGCGGGTGATCGCCTGCCGGATCCACCACGTGGCGTACGTGGAGAACTTGTAGCCCTTGGTGTAGTCGAACTTCTCGACGGCGCGGATCAGGCCCAGGTTGCCCTCCTGGATCAGGTCCAGGAAGAGCATGCCGCGGCCGGTGTAGCGCTTGGCCAGCGAGACCACCAGGCGGAGGTTGGCCTCCAGGAGGTGGTTCTTGGCCCGGCGGCCGTCCTCGGCGATCCACTCCAGCTCCGCCCGCACGTCGACGGGCAGGTTGTCGACCTCGCCGCCGAGCTGCTCCTCGGCGAACAGGCCGGCCTCGATGCGCTTGGCCAGCTCGACCTCCTGCTCCGCGTTGAGCAGGGGGACCTTGCCGATCTGCTTGAGGTAGTCCTTGACCGGGTCGGCGGTGGCTCCCGCGGCGGCCACCTGGGCGACCGGGGCGTCATCGTCGTCGTCGGAGAGGATGAGGACTTCTTCCTCGTTCTTCTCCGGCACCGCGGCGGCGGCCGCGGCTTCGGCCTTGGGCTCTTCCTCGGCGTCGTCGTCGGACTCTTCGCCCTCGGTCTCGGCCTCGGCGACGATCTCCTCGTCGTCGACCTCGATGTCCTCGAGGTCTTCGAGATCGACATCGCCCTCCAGGTCGATGTCCTCGTCGTCGGCGCCTTCCTGGGCCTTGGGCTTGGTGTCGGCCGGGCCGGTGTTGTTGTTCTCCGGCTTGTCGGCCTTCTTGGCAGGTGCGGCCTTCTTGGCCGCCGGAGCGGCCTTCTTGGCAGGAGCAGCCTTCTTGACGGGCTCGGCTTCAGCCGCGCCCACGACCGCGGTCACGGTCTCGGGCTGCTGCTCCTTGGCGGCCGCTGCGGTCTTCGTCTTGACGGGGGCAGCGGTGCGGCGCTTTGCTGGACCACGAGACTTCTTCGGTGCCGCCGAATCCGCGGCGGTCACCACCACGGTCACGCCCTCTTTACTGAGGTTCCGCAAGAACGCGGCGGCGTGCGACATCGGGATGTCCGCCTCCTCGAAGGCTTGGCGGACATCCTCAGACTCGAGGAAACCCTGCGAGCGCCCACGCTCGAGCAGTCGCTGAATGACGGGCTCGTTCAGCTCTTGTGGCTTCGAGCGAGTCGAACTTGCAGGCGACACGAACACCTCTCGAACGAACGCGTGGCGACAATGGACCCAGATCCCCGCTGGGGGGCTATGCCTCTCTAGGAGTACGGCGAGGCCGTGCGGAGCGCAAACGGACCATCCAGCATTCTGGCATGACCCAGCACTTCATACGGCCACCTCCCGGCGGTTGACCTCCACCCTAGGCCGACCCGGACAGTAGTGCGTACGTAAGGGCGGCACTGATACCCGAAAGCAACCCTTATGACTGTTTCATTCAGTCACTCTTCGTGGCCGGCGGAACATGAATGGCCAGCGCGGTAACGTCATCATCCTGTTCATATCCCGACAACATCCGGTCTACCAGGAAGTCCAGCAGCATATGCGGACTACTGACCACCTCGGGCGGAGCTTCGGTCACAACAGAGCAAAGTTCCGCGAGACCGGCGTCCAGCCCGCGCTTCCTGTTTTCCACCAGACCGTCGGAGTAGAGCACAGCGGTATGGCCAGGCGGCACCACGAACCGGAACTGCCTTCGGCTGGTCGGCCAGCCTAGCGGAGTACCGGGCTCGGCGTCGCACAGAATCGCCGTGCCCTGCGGTGAAACCAGCACGGGCGGCGGGTGACCGGCCAGCGCCAGCGTCCCTTCTCCCGTCACCGGCTCGACCACCATGTACGCCAAAGTCGTGACCTGCTCCTCCTCTTCGGTGGCCTCGAAGACCCGGTCGAGACCGGTCAGCACGGCCGCGGGAGGCGGGTTGGTCAGCGCCAGCGCGCGCATGGCGTTGCGGATCCGGCCCATGCCGGCGGCGGCCTTGACGCCCTTGCCCATGACGTCACCGACCACCGCGGCCACCCGGCCGTCCTGGAGCACGAAGGCGTCGTACCAGTCGCCGCCGACCTGCACGTGGCGGCTTCCGGAACGGAACCGCTGCGCCAGCACCAGCCCCTTGACCACGGGCAGCCGGTCGGGCAGCAGGCTGCGCTGCAACGTCTCGGCGGTGCGGTGCTCGCGCTCGAACAGCGTGGCCCGCTCGACGGCGAGCGCGCACTGCCCGGCCAGCGCCTCCAGGAAGACGCCGTCCTCCTGTGAGATCTTCTGGGGCCGCGTGAAGGAGAAGCGCAGCGCGCCCAGGGCCCGGCCCGCGGCCAGCAGCGGCAGGCCCACCCAGGCCCGCTCGTCGCTGTGCTTGAGGTAGGCCGACAGGACCTCCTCGCTGCCGCCGGCTTCCAGCAGCTGCGACTTGAGGCTCTCCGGCGACTCGGCGAAGACCGGCCGGCGGCTGTTGACCGCGATCGTCATCACGCTGGTGTGGGCGAGCGGGATCTCCTCACCCGCCGCTCCCGGCACCTCGGGCACGCCCTCGCCGTTGATCAGCTGCAGCATGGCGCGGTCGGGATCGAGCAGCGCCACCGCGGAGCGGTCGGCGGCCAGCGCGGTGCGCCCGACGTCGATGATGACCTGGACCACGTGCTCGACCGTCAGCGCCTCGGCGAGCAGCGCGGTCGCGCCCTGCAGCCTGGCCGTGCGCAGCGCGGCGGCGCCCAGCTGGTCGGTCAGCCGGCCGCGCATCTCCTCGGCCTCGCGCTGCGGGGTCACGTCGGTGTTGGCGCCGACCCACTCGACCACCCGGCCGTGCCTGATGATCGGTACGGCCCGCACCTCGAAGTGCCGGTAGCCGCTGGCCCGGGTGCGCACCCGGTAGTTCCACTCGAACATGGTCCGCCCGCGCAGGGCCTCGCGCCAGGCCTCCTCGGTCTGCTGGCGCTCGTCGGGATGGACCGCGTCGAGCCAGCCCTGCCCCAGGTACTCCTCCAGCCCCTGGCCGGTGATGGCGCGCCACTGGGGCGCGTCCTCGACCACCGCGCCCGTGGGCGAGGTGATCCACACCAGCTGGGACTGCGCCTCGACCAGCGAGCGGTAGCGCTCCTCGCTGCGGCGCAGCTCCTCCTCGGTCTGGCGGCTCTCGGTCACGTCGAGCCCGACCAGCGCGACGGCACGCAGCTCGCCGCCCTCGTCGTGGATCGGCGAGAACGACAGCGACCAGTGCCGCGAGTCACCCTCGGCCGAGCGAACGCGCACCCGGCTCTCCGTGACGGGACCGTCGCTCTCGATCACGGCCTGTACGGCATGCGTGATCAGCTGGCTGAGGTCGGCGGTGAGCGTCTCGACCGGCGGCTTTCCGATCAGCCTGTCCGCGGGCACGCTGACGACGTCGGTGAACACGTCGTTGACCCGCTGGACGCGGCCTTCGACGTCGAAGAAGGCGAAGGCGAACTCCGCCTCGGAAAGCAGGCCCTTGAACAGGCCGGAGTCTGAGATGTCCACATCCGACTCCCGGGGACGGGGAACGGAGGTCTCGGCGCTCATGGTCGGCACCTCCGTCGCGTGCCAGGGTCTCCCACGCGGCACATCTCCATAACTGTGTATCGGCGTAGCGCAGCTCCGGGCGACCGGATTCTGCTGTACATCATCGGCGATGGGTGTGCGCGGACGGAAGCCCCCGCCACCCGCGGGTCTCCACTATGGACAACGCATCCTGTCAAAATCGCTCCACATTACGCAGCAAGATCAGGCTACTTGGCCTTCGCCGCCCTTTTGGCCTCTTGCTTGGTTGCCCTGACCTTGCCCAGGCTCTCCGGGTCGGTGACGTCGGCCACCGACCTGTGGGAACCCTCCTCGCCGTAAAGTCCGGCCGCCTCGCGCCAGCCGGGTGGCCGCACGCCGAGCTGCTTGCCGAGCAGAGCCAGAAAAATCTGTGCCTTCTGCTTGCCGTAGCCCGGAAGATCTTGCAGTCGCTTGAGCAAGTCCTTGCCGTCGGCGGCGTCGGCCCAGATCCGCTCGGGCTCACCCTCGTAGCGTTCGACGAGGTAGGCGGCCAGCTGCTGGACGCGGCCCGCCATCGACTTCGGATAGCGGTGCACGGCGGGTTTCTCGGCCAGCAGCGCGGCGAACGCCTCGGGGTCGTAGGAGGCGATCTCCCCGGCCGTGAGGTCGTGCCCGAGCCGCTCGGAGATGGTGTGCGGGCCGGTGAACGCCCACTCCATCGGGATCTGCTGATCGAGCAGCATGCCGACGAGCAGGGCGAGCGGGCTGCGGCCGAGCAGCTCGTCGGCCTCCGTCCGCTGGGCGAGCTGGATGCGCATGGCACCAGCTTCGCACGAAAGGGTCTCTCACGTTCGGTGGTCCGCACCGCCGCACCTCCAGCCGGGCGAGAACGTCTAGTAAACGTAGGGAACACAGTCGGCCTGGAGGCTTGACACCGGCCCGAGAACAGATGAAATGAGAGCGCAAGTCGCCCGCGTCCGTCTCCGGGGGGTTTGCCCTCGGGCTTGCAGAGGAATCTCACGACTATGCTCGCTCTGGCCACACGCATGCTCAAAGAGCCAGTTAGTCATCGGCTGGCCGAAGAGTTTCTCACCGTGCCTGTCGACACGATCGACCGATGTGTGGCCGATGTGTGCGCCTGCGCGGAGCACCTCGGCATCGAGGCGACTCCCCAGATCGTGGAGCGCATCGCGCGCGAGCACCTGCTCGCCATCGTGAACTCCGCGCCCCCGCCCCGTAGCGCCCGATAACATCGGGGTCACCAGGCTGCGTGAAACGCGCCGTTTGTGCCTGGAATGCGAGAGAGTGAGGGCGTGCGCCGACATCGAACCGATCCTGATGAGGTCTTCCAGGAGATGCTGCAGGCGGCGCGCGAACTTCTCGCCGTACGGACGCCGCTCGACGCGGAGCTGATGGTCTCCGACATGATCGGCGCCTGGTGGGGAAAGCGCGTCAAGGGCGGAGACGTCGAGCAGGTGCTCGGCGAGGGGCTGGTCGACTACGCGGCCAAGGCCGGCACGCCCGCCTCGCTGACGCTGCTCATCTGCCTGGCCTACCTCGGCACCGCGCGTCAGGGCGCCAAGGCCGAGGGCGCGGCCCTGGCGATGATGGAGGGCGGCGTGGCCAGGCCCGGCTGGGCCGACCGGGTGGGCGCGGTCAAGCCCACCGGCTGTTACGTCTCCCGCGACGCCTACGGCGACCAGGACACCGTGATCTGCACCTTCGCCTACCGGTGGGGCGAGGCCGCCGCCGACCGCCCCCAGGACCGGCACGCGCTGGTCATGGTCGTCGACCACAACATGAACGGCATGGCGCGCGACGCCTGGGTCTCCTCCCACGTGGAGAAGCTGCTTGACCAGGCCAGGACCGAGGCGGAGGCCGACCCGATGCTGCTGTTCGAGGAGATCGAGCCGCAGCAGGCGCGGGCGCTGCTGGAGTCGGCGATGAAGGCCACCGGCGGAGCGCAGGAGCTCGACGGGAGAGAGCGGGGCACGAGCCAGCGGGCGGCGAAGCGGGCGCGACCGTCGACCACGGTGCCCAAGACGCCGCCGCCGGTCAGCGACAGCTACAGCGCCTACCACGCCTTCGCCCGCTCCCGGCTGAAGGCGCTGCCGCCCGGCCGCAAGCGCCCGGCGCCGCTGCACATCGAGGCGCCCTACAGCCGCGAACGGCGGGCCATGCTGGCCGCGGAGTTCCTGTCCTCCGACGCCGCCGAGCACCTGTCGGACCCGTCGGCGGCCTCGCGCTGCGCCGACCACATCATCGACTACGGCTGCGAGCAGGACTTCAACCGGCCGATGCGGGTCAGCCCGGTCAAGTGCGAGACGTTCCTGCTGGACTGGCTGCCGCGCAAGGTGATGCTGAGCCGGGCCGAGCAGGAGGCGATGCCGCACGTGCTGTCGGCGTGGGTGCGCTTCGCGGCGGGCCGTACCGGACTGCCGGAGCGTGGACTGCGCGCGACGCAGGACGCGGTGTGGGAGGCGACCGCGAAGTTCCCCGAGGCCTACCGCGACCCGACCTCCTTCGGCCTGGACCTGCCGCTGCTGGAGCGGCTGCTGCCGGACGGCGACCTGTCGGCGCTGGCCAGGCGGGTCTTCGCCTTCCCGTACCTGCAGGGCATGCACGGCGACATCGACCTCGACAAGCTGGATCCGGCCGACCAGGCCGACCGGCGCACGCTGCTGCGCTTCGACCACGTGGGCGAGATCGACGAGGAGCACCTGGCCTGGCACGAGGAGATCGCGACCAGGCTGTGGGACGGCGACCCGCCGCAACTGTGGGAGGCCGCCCAGCGCCTGCTGGACCTGGGGCACGACCGCCACGACGTGCTGCACGTGCTGATCGAGATCGCCGAGCGCATCGGCGGCGACCCCGAGGAACTCGCCGCCGCCCTCGACGACATCGCCGACATCCCCGACGAGATCTAGCACCATGCCGATGTACTCCTGGCTGGGCCCCGGCCGCTACCTCGCCACCGAGCACACCCAAGGTCCCTGGCACCCGGGCTTCCAGCACATGGGCCCGGTCACCGCCCTGATCGCCTACGAGCTGGGCCGCACCGCGCCGGTGCCGGGGCTGGAGCTGTCCCGGCTGGCCGCCGACGTCTTCGGCCCCGTCCCGGTCGGTGAGCTGGAGGTCAGCGCGGAGGTCATCCGCGACGGCAGGCGGGTGCAGTGCCTGGCCGCCACCGTGCGGGCGGACGGGCGCGAGTACGTCAGGGCCACCGCCTGGCGCATCCGCGAGAGCGAAAGCCCCGAGATCGCCACCTCGCCGCCGCCGGCTCCCGTCCCGGACGAGCCGGGCCCGCCGTCGTGGCTGTCGACGGGTTTCGGGTACGGCAGAGCCATGGACTGGCGCTTCGTCAAGGGCACCCCCATGGAGACCGGGCCCGCGACGGCGTGGATGCGCATGCGCGTCCCCCTGGTGGAAGACGAGCCCACGACCCCGCTCGAACGCCTCCTGGCCGTGGCGGACAGCGGCAACGGGATCAGCCACGCGCTGCCGTTCGAGACGCACATGTTCGTCAACCTGGATCTCACGGTCGCGTTGTTCCGCACGCCGGCCACCGAATGGATCTGCATGGACGCCGAGACCGTCGTCGGCCCGTCCGGGCGCGGCCTCACCCGATCGACCCTGTTCGACGAACTCGGCGAGGTCGGCGCGGCCACCCAGACGCTCTTCGTCGCGCCACGGTAGAAGATAGGGCCATGGTGATCGACCTCAACGCGGATCTCGGCGAGGGATTCGGCATCTGGCGGCTCGGCGACGACCTGGCGCTTCTCGACATCGTGACCAGCGCCAACGTGGCCTGCGGCTTCCACGCCGGCGACCCCGTGACCATCAGGCGTACCTGCGCCGCCGCCGTCGACCGGGGCGTGTCGATCGGCGCGCAGGTCTCCTATCGCGACCTGGCCCACTTCGGGCGCAGGGAGATGGAGGTCGAGCCCGAAGAACTGTGCGCCGAGGTGCTCTACCAGCTCGCCGCCGTCGACGGCATCGCCCGCGCGATGGGCGGCCGCGTCTCCTACGTCAAGCCCCACGGCGCCCTGTACAACCGCATCTGCCGCGACCCCGGCCAGGCCGCCGCGGTCGTCGACGCGGTGGCCGACTACGACCCCACGCTGCCGATCCTCACGCTGCCCGGCTCCGTCGTCCACGACCTCGCCGCCGCCGAGGGCGTACCCACGATCAACGAGGCCTTCGCCGACCGCGCCTACACACCGGAGGGCACGCTGGTTCCCCGGCGCGAGCCCGGCGCCGTGATCCACGAACCGGCCGCGGTCTCCGCGCGCGCCGTGCGCATGGCCGTCGGCCAGAGCGTGCAGGCCGCCGACGGCACCCCGGTCGCGGTCAGCGCCCGCTCCATCTGCGTCCACGGCGACACCCCCGACGCGGTACGGCTCGCGCAGGCCGTACGCGATCGGCTGCTTGAGGCCGGTGTGGTCCTGCAGGCGTTCGCATGACCGCGGCGGCGCGGTGATCAGGGCGGCCGGTGAGCACGGACTCCTCGTGGAGACCGGGTCGCTGGAGGTGTCCCACCGGCTGGACGCGCTGCTGCGGGCAGAGCGGCCGGGCTCCGTCGTGGAGATCGTGCCGGGGCCGGAGACCGTGCTCGTCGTCGCGCCGGGCGCCGACCGGCCACGGCTGCGCGAACGGCTCGCGGACCTGGCACGGGCCGCGGCGCGACCGCCGTCGGGCGAGCGGGCGGACGGGACCCCGGTCGTCGTGGTGCCCGTCGTCTACGACGGCGCCGACCTGGCCGACGTGGCCGGGGAGACCGGGCTGACACCGGCCGAGGTCGTGGCGCGGCACAGCGGGCGGGAGCTGGTGGTGGGGTGGCTGGGGTTCGCGCCCGGGTTCGCCTATCTGACCGGGCTCGATCCGGTGCTCCACGTGTCCAGGCTGGCCACGCCCCGCACGTCGGTTCCGGTGGGCTCGGTGGCGATCGCCGGGCCGCACTCGGCGGTGTACCCGAGTGCCTCGCCCGGTGGGTGGCGGTTGCTGGGGCGTACCGATCTCCGGGTGTGGGACGTGCGGGCCGAGCCGCCGTCGCTGTTCAGCCCCGGCACGCGTGTGCGGTTCGAGCCGGCATGATCGAAGTGATCAAGCCCGGTCCCTACGCGACCGTCCAGGACCTCGGCCGCCCCGGCTACGCCCACCTGGGCGTTCCGCACTCGGGCGCCGCCGACGCCGCCGCGCTGCGGCTGGCCAACCGGCTGGTGGGCAACCCGGAGGGGCACGCGGGCATCGAACTGACGTTCGGGGGCGCACGGCTGGCGTTCCCGGCGGGCGCGTGGATCTCCGTAACCGGCGCCCCCTGCCCCCTGACGGCCCCACCACGGGCCGGTGCGGGGATGGGGGCGCCGTTCTGGGTTCCGGCCGGGGGCGAACTGCGTTTCGGGGCGCCCGTCAGGGGTCTGCGCACCTATGTGGCCGTCCGGGGCGGGATCGCGGTCGAGCCGGTGCTCGGCAGCCGCTCCACCGACTCACTGTCCGGCCTCGGGCCCGCCGTGCTCCGGGCCGGGACCATCCTGCCCGTCGGCCCGGTGGACGGGCTGGCGGAGATCTCGGTCGACGTGGCCCCCCTGCGCGAGCAGGGGGCGGCCGTACTGCGGGTGGTGCCGGGGCCGCGGGACGACTGGTTCGTGCCGGGGGCGCTGAAGGAACTGTGCGGACGGCCCTACCAGGTGAGCCAGGACAGCAACCGGGTCGGCGTACGGCTCAGCGGGCCCGTCCTGGAGCGTGCCCGGCAGGGGGAACTGCCCAGCGAGGGCATGGTGGCGGGGGCGGTCCAGGTGCCGCCGAGCGGTCAGCCGATCATCTTCCTGGCCGACCACCCGCCGACGGGCGGCTACCCGGTGATCGCCGTCCTGTCCGCCGCCGCCCTCTCGATCGCCGCCCAGCTCCGCCCAGGCGCCACGGCCCGCTTCACCCTCCACACCCCCCGCCCCTGACCACCGACCCGACCACCCTGAACCAAACCGACCCGGCCACCCTGAACCGAACCGACCCGGCCGGCGTGGGCCGGGCCGACCTGGCCGGCGTAGACCGGGCCGACCTGGCCGGCGTAGACCGGGCCGACCTGGCCGGCGTGGGTCCTGGTCGCCGGTCGGCGTGGGCCGTGACGGCGGGGACCACGTCCGACGTGAGAAGCGACCCCCACGATCGGCGCCCGCCCACGACGGCGGGTGGCGTGGGGGCGGCTGCGCCGTAACGGAAAGAGAGCCGTGACGGAAAGGAGGGCTAGAGAAACACCGCGCCGCGAACGCAGGTGACGGAAGAGCCGCCGACCCAGATGACGTCCGCCTCGGTGGAGATGTGGACGCGGCCGGCGCGGCCGAGGGCGGTGCCTTGGGAGGCCGTGTAGGGGGCGGTGGCGCGCCCGGTGCGCAGGAGCCAGCGGGCCAGGGACGCGTTCAGGCTGCCCGTGACCGGGTCCTCCGCCGTGGCGCCGTGCAGGGGGAAGAACGCGCGCACCTCGAACGCCTGCGGCGACCCCTCCGGGTACGGCCCCGCCACCCCGATGTCCAGGTCCACGACGCCGGGCCGCACCTCCAGCACCTCCTGCGCGCTGCCCAGCAGCACCGCCACCCACCCCGGCCCGTTGTCGGCCCACTGCGCGTCCACGATCGCGGTGCGGTCGATGCGCAGCGTCTCGGCCAGGCGTTCGACCAGTTCGTCCTCCACCGGCCCCTCGCGCAGCAGCGGCGGCGCGGCGAAGGCGAGCCCGCCGGCGGTGCGCCGCACGTCGACCAGGCCCGCGCCGCACTCCTGGACGATCGTGTCTCCGCCGGCCGGCTTGCCCCCGGCCTCCAGCCAGGCGTGGCAGGTGCCGAGCGTGGGGTGGCCGGCGAACGGCAGTTCTGTGGTGGGGGTGAAGATCCGGACCCGGTAGTCGGCCTCGGGGGTGGTGGGCGGCAGGACGAACGTGGTCTCTGACAGGTTCGTCCAGTGGGCGAAGCGCCGCATGTCCTCGGTGCTCAGCCCGTCGCCGTCGAGGACCACGGCCAGCGGGTTGCCTCGGTAGGGGGTGTCGGTGAAAACGTCGACCTGCGCGAAGTCTCGGGTCATGGTTCCAGTGTCACAGCTCGGCGAGCAGCGCCCGCATCCCGGTCACCGCTTCGGCGAGCGGGCCGGCGGGGACGTCCTCGAACAGCTCCACCTTCATGTCCTTGGGCTCCCACACCCCTGCCACCCGGCCCCGGTGGACCACCACGGGTGAGATCCAGCCCGCCGCACGGCTGACCTTGGGCTTCACCGCGGGCGGGATGAGCGCCGCCAGGTTCCGGGGTGCGGCGAGGATGTACTGGTCGAAGCCGGGCAGCAGGTGGACCTCCTCCGACGGCCGGGTGGCGGCCAGTTCGCCGAGGTGCTCGGTGAGGGCCAGCAGGGGTTCGCCGTCCACGTCGATCTCGGTCAGCTCGGGCGCCAGGTCGCGGAACCAGCCCTTCAGCACCGACTTCTTCGCGACGCCGCCGAACAGCCACCTGTCGAACGTCTCCGGCGAGGCCGGTCCGTGGGCGCCCAGGTAGTCGCGCAGGACGCGGACGCCGGCCTCCTCCTGGGGCGGCAGCTCGGCGGGCCAGGACGGCAGCCAGCCGCGCGGCGCGGTGAAGGTGACCTTGCCGTCGCGCGGCGGGCCGTAGCACAGCTCGCCCAGCCTGCTCAGGGGCTTCAGCAGGGCGCCCCATCCCGAGGTGAGCGCCTCGCGCAGGTGGGCGTCGCCGGTGCCGGCCACGACGGCGTCGACCAGTTCCTCGCGAGTCAGCGGGGTCGGGCCCAGCGCCTTCGGGACGGCCTCGACGATCGCCTCGATCTCGGCCGCGCTCACGCCGTGGCCGCGCTGCCACACGCCCTTCTCCCAGAAGCGCAGCGTGGCCAGCGCGGCGCAGTAGTCGGGCAGCAGATCGGCCGGCACCAGGTGCAGGGTGCCGCGCATCACCCAGGTCTTGGCCAGCGTGCGCTCCTGCCACAGGGCCCGGTCGACGGCGCCGGGGTCGGGGCGCGCGCTGCGTACCGCGACCGCCTGCTGGGCCGAGGAGGCCACCTGGGTCTGTATCCCGCACAGCCGCCTGGCCACCGCCACGGGCCCGTCGGCGCCGGGGCCGCTCACGTGCTGGCGCCGCAGCCGCCATGCCAGTACCTGTGACCAGGTCACCGCAACGTTCACGTGCCCCTTTCTACACCTGACCCGCATGAACGCTCATCTTGACTGAAAGTCGCGAGAAGTAGTCAAGGTGTCACAGTCCGGCTACTGTCCCGCCCCCGCGGGCCGCGGAGAACATGGCGTCCCTGGCCGCGACGGTGCGGCCGAAAGGAGAGCGACGTGAGTAGAGAACCGATCACCACGGAGACGCGGCGCGAGGTGGAGCGATTGCTGGATTTTTCCGCACATGTCGGCGGCATCAGCGAAGAGGACGTCCTGGAGGTGCTGAGCGAACGCGGCATCACCACGCTGCCGGAGTTCGTCGGCCACGCGCTCACCCAGCCTCCGCCCGCCCAGCCCAGCCGGGTCAGCGGCCTGAGCACGCTGCACGGACCGGCGAGCGACCCCGCCATCGTGCACCGGCCGCCGCGGATGGCCCTGGTGGTGGACGGCGTGGCGTACGACCCGGCCGACATCACGCGCTTCAACGGCCAGCCGCTCACCTTCGCCCTCGACGACACCGGCCCCACCCTGCACGCCTTCACCGACGGCCGGCACCTGCGCGCCGCCGCCTGGGCCGCCGCGCAGACACGCCCGCGCGTCCAGGCGGCGGCGAGGGAGGTGCAGATGTTCGAGCACCACCACTACGGCGGCGACTGGTTCTGGCTGCAGGCCGGCTACTACTGGCCCAACCTCGCCATCAAGCGGCGCGGCGGCTGGCCCACCTCGCCGTCCTGGAACGACACGATCAGCTCCATGAGCACCAACGACTGCCACGTGGCCTACTACGACCACATCGATCTGGGCGGCGCCTCGCTGCACGTCCAGCCGTACCAGGAGATGCGGGAGCTCGACAGCCTCGGCTGGAACGACCGCATCTCCTCCGTCATCAACTACGGCTAGCCGTCACTTGGTGAAACCGATGTCCTGGTAGCGCAGGTCGTAGAAGCCGCGGGCGCCCGCGTTGGCGAGGTTGGCCTTGGTCGCCACGTTCTGCGGGCGCTGGTACAGCGGCAGCACGTTGACCTCCTGCCAGATCAGCTTGTCGGCCTGGTTCGTCTCGGTCCGCGCCCGCGCGGGGTCGAGCGCGGACCCGGCCTTCTGCATGGCGGCGTCGATGGCCGCGGAACCGGTCCTGCCAAAGTTGGCGTTCCAGGTCTTGCCGCCGTCGGGCGAGTTCACGTAGATGCCATAGCTGCTCGACACCGGGTACGGCGTGCCGATGTAGGCGAACGGCGTGATGTCGAAGTTGCCGGGGATGACGTACTTGGTGAAGAAGTCGTCGCTCGGCACCGCCTTCAGCGTGAGCTTGACGCCGATCTGGGCGAGCATGTTCTGGGCCAGCTCACCCTCCGACTTGCTCAGCTGCACCCCGGTCGGCACGACGAACCGCAGCTCAAGCGGCTTGCCGTCCTTCTGCCTGACACCGCCGACGAGTTTCCACCCGGCGGCGTCCAGCATCTGCTTGGCCTTCTCCGGGTTGTAGACGCCGAGCTCGCCCGCGTTGTCCTGGTAGCCCTCCTGGGTGTTCATGAAGAAGTGGTTGTTCAGCAGCGTGATCGGCCAGTCCAGGCCCTGCAGGTCGGACTGGGCGATGGCCTGCCGGTTGATGCCGAGCTGGATCGCCTGGCGGACGTTGACGTCCTTGAGCGGTTCGCTGGAGCCGTTGAAGGTGAAGTGGCGGAAGTCGGGGCCGGCGGCCTGGCGTACCTCGGCGCCGGAGGTGGACCTGGCGCGGGCGTAGTCGGGGGCGGAGGGGCCGACGTCGGTGATGTCGAGCTCGCCGTTGCCGAACGCGCCGATCAGCGAGTCCTGCTCGGAGGCGCGGTAGATGATCTGGTCGAGCTTGGCCCGGTCGCCCCACCACGTGTCGTCGCGGACGATCGTGATCGTCTTGGCGGTCTGGTCGAAGGCCTTGAACGCGAACGGCCCCGCCGTCACCGGGATCTTGTTGAGCCAGCCGGTGTTGAACGCCTCGGGCGAGCCGTTGGCGGACTTCGGCAGCAGCGGCCCGAACAGCGACTGCCAGTCGGCGAAGGGCCGGGCGAACGTGACGACCACCTCGTAGTCGTCCTTGCCCTTCGTGACGCTCTCGATGTCCTGGTAGCCGGTCGGCGAGACGATCCGGAAGGCGGTGTCGCGGCCGTTGAGCGCCTTCCACTGGGCCGCGTAGTCCTCCCACGTGATCGGGTCGCCGGTGGACCACTTGGCCTTCGGGTTGAGCGTGTAGGTGACCACCTGCTTGGGGTCGCTCCCGGTGATCTTCGCGTCGACCAGGTAGTCGGGGTTGACGGAGATCTCGGCCTTCTCGTTCGAGCGGAAGGGCCACGGGAGCAGGGCGTTGCTGACCACGGAGGCCATGAGGAGGTTGCCGTCGACGTGGTTGCGGTTCCACTGCGAGGGGAACTCGTTGAGCCCCCAGCGCAGTGTGCCGCCGTCGCGGACCTGCTCGCGCGGCTGAAGGTTGATGTCGAACGCCTTGATCGCGGCGCCGTCGCCGGACGGTCCGGCGCCGCTGCCGCCCGCCGATCCGCCGCTGCCGCCGCCACCGCAGCCCGCCAGAGCCAGCGAGCCGGTCAGCACGGCGGCGAGGGCGAGACGTGATGCCTTCATGGATGTGACTCCTCGTGGTTCTGTACGACTTCTAGCTTCTCGGCGTAGTGGCAGGCCACGCCGTGGTCGTGGGCCAGGGCGCGTACCTCGGGCTCGCTTTCCACGCACCGGGACCGCTCGTTGTCCGCGAGCGTCCTGAACTTGGGGCAGCGGGTACGGAAGCGGCACCCGGAGGGAGGGTCGGCGGGGCTGGGCAGGTCGCCGTCGAGCAGGATCCGGCGCCGGGTGCGCTCGCGCCGCGGGTCGGGCAGCGGGATCGCCGACAGCAGCGCCTGCGTGTAGGGGTGCATGGGCCCGTCGTAGACGGTGTCCACCTGGCCGATCTCGGCGATCCGGCCCAGGTACATGACGGCCACCCGGTCGGCGATGTAGCGCACGACGGCCAGGTCGTGCGCGACGAACAGATAGGACAGGCCGAGCCTGGACTTCAGCGCGTCGAGCAGGTTGATCACGCCGGCCTGGATCGAGACGTCGAGCGCGGAGACCGGCTCGTCCAGGACGACCAGCTTCGGTTCGAGCGCCAGCGCGCGGGCGATGCCGATGCGCTGGCGCTGACCGCCGGAGAAGTCCTGCGGGTAGCGGGCTGCGTGCGACTCGTCCAGGCCGACCAGCCGCAGCAGTTCACGCACCCGCGAGCCGGTGTCGCCGCGCCGGTGGGTGCGCAGCGGCTCGGCCAGAATGTCGTGCACGGTCATCCGCGGGTCGAGCGAGGCCAGCGGGTCCTGGAAGACGACCTGCATGTCGCGCCTGATCGCCATCCGGTCGCCGGCGGCCATGCGCGCGGTGTCCCGCCCGAGGACGACGATCCGGCCGTCCTGCGGCTTGACCAGCTCCAGGATCTCCATCAGCGTCGTGGTCTTGCCGCAGCCGGACTCCCCCACCAGCCCGA
The DNA here is from genome assembly GCF_044459065.1 of Nonomuraea sp. NPDC050394. Classification (NCBI taxonomy): domain Bacteria; kingdom Bacillati; phylum Actinomycetota; class Actinomycetes; order Streptosporangiales; family Streptosporangiaceae; genus Nonomuraea; species Nonomuraea sp. NPDC050394. Next base: position 349,473 of record NZ_JBITIO010000007.1, read on the forward strand.
GCGTCTCGCCCTGGCGGATGTCGAAGCTGATCCCGGCCACCGCCTGCACGGTGCCGACCCTGCGCTTGAACAACGAGCCCTTCATCAGCGGATACTGCTTGACCAGCCCATCCACGTGCAGGACCACCTCCTGTGCGCCCCGCCCTCCGTGGACGGCCGCCGCGGCCCGCACGGCGTGCCGGCCCGGCGGCCTGACCCCGACGTCGGCCCAGCGGATGCAGGCCGCCTCGTGGCCGTGCCCGACCTGGAGCAGCGCCGGCTCGGCGACCGAGCACTCCTCGACCGCCATCGGGCAGCGCGGCTCGAACGGGCAGCCGGGCGGCAGCGCGGCGGGCGAGGGCGGCGCGCCCTCGATGGGCACCAGCGGCTGGCGCCCGCCCCGGTCGACGCGCGGGATCGAGCCGAGCAGCCCCACCGTGTACGGCATGCGCATCCGGTAGTAGATGTCGTCCACCGCCCCCACCTCGACCGGCCGCCCCGCGTACATCACCAGCACCCGGTCGGCGAACCCGGCCACGACCCCGAGGTCGTGGGTGATCATGACGATCGCGGCGCCGGTCTCCCGTTGGGCCGTCTTCAGCACCTCCAGCACCTGCGCCTGGATGGTGACGTCGAGCGCGGTGGTCGGCTCGTCGCAGATGATCACGTCGGGATCGTTGGCGATCGCCATGGCGATGACCGCCCGCTGGCGCATGCCGCCGGAGAACTCGTGGGGAAAGCCCAGCGCCCGCTGCCCCGGGTTGGGGATGCCGACCAGGTCGAGCAGTTCCACCGCCCGGACCATGGCCTGCTCCTTGGTGACCTTCTGGTGGACGCGCACCGCCTCGGCGATCTGGTCGCCGACGCGGTAGACGGGGGTCAGGGCCGACAGCGGGTCCTGGAAGACCATGGAGATCGTCTTGCCGCGCAGGGCGGTCAGCCGCTTCTCCGGCGCGCCGATGAGCTCCTGGCCGCTGAGCCGTACCGAGCCGGTGACGGTGGCGCTCGGGGGCAGCAGTCCCATGACCGCGGCGGCGGTGACGGACTTGCCGGAGCCGGACTCGCCGACGATGCCGAGGACCTCGCCGGGCCGTACGGCGTAGCTGACGCCGCGCACGGCGCGCACGTCGCCGAAGGTGACGTGCAGGTCGCGCACCTCCAGCACCGGCTCCCCCGCGCTCATCGCCGCCCCTTCCGCGCGGCGGACGGGTCGAACGCGTCGCGCAGGGCGTCGCCGATGAGGTTGACGGCCAGCACGGTGACCACCAGCAGCGCGGCCACGAACCAGAACGTCCACGGCGCGTAGACGGCGGTCTTGGCGCCGTCGGCGATGAGCGTGCCGAAGGAGACGTCGGGCGGCTGGATGCCGAAGCCGAAGTACGACAGCGAGGTCTCGGTGAGGATGGCGGCGCTGACGTTGAGCGTGGCGTCGACGATGAGCAGCGACGACAGGTTGGGGATCACGTGCCGGAAGATGATCGTCACGGGCGGGACGCCCATGAACCGGGCGGCCTGGATGTACTCGCGGTGCTTCAGCGAGATCGTCATCCCTCTGACGATCTTCGAGGTGACCATCCACAGGAACAACGCCAGCATGACCACGAACAGCACCCACTGCCCGTCGCCGAACAGCGGCGACATGATCGCCAGGATGAGGAAGGCGGGCAGCACGAGCAGCAACTCGGTGATCCAGCTCAGCGTGCGGTCGGTCCAGCCGGCGAAGTAGCCGGCGAAGGCGCCGACGGTCGCGGCCAGCGCCGTGGACAGCAGCGCCGCCAGCAGGCCCACGATCAGCGACTTCTGCATGCCGCGCAGCGTGACCGCGTAGACGTCGGCGCCGGTCTGGAGCGTTCCGAACCAGTGCCGCGCCGACGGCGGCTGCAGGAAGGCGGTGAAGTCCTTGTCGGTGTAGGTCCACGGGCTGAACAGCGGCCCCACGAAGGCCAGCAGGAACATCGCCGCCAGTACGGCGAAGCCGATCCGCCCCTGCGTCGAACCGAAGAAGCGGCCGCCCACCATCCTCAGCCGCGAGGGCGCGCGCGGCGGCTGCCGGAGCTCTTCGGCGAGCTCCTCCTCCTGAAGGCTCATGCGGTTCTCACCCGCGGGTCGAGGGCGGCGTGGAGCACGTCGGCCGCGAGCGAGGCGGCCAGGACCGCGATGGCGGCGAGGAAGGCGATGGCGGCCACGGTGTTGACGTCGTTGGTGAAGATCGAGTTGATCAGCTGCTCGCCGAGCCCGTGCCAGCCGAAGATCTTCTCGGTGAACGTGGCCCCGGTCAGCAGCGTGCCGAAGGTGAAGGCGAAGTAGGTGACGACGGGGATCAGCGCGGTGCGCAGCGCGTGCCTGGTCAGCGCCTTGCGTCTGCTCAGCCCCTTGGCCACCGCGGTGCGGATGAAGTCGGCGCCGAGCACGTCGAGCATCATGTTGCGCTGGTAGCGGCTGAAGGTGGCGATCAGGCCGAGCGACAGTGAGACCGTCGGCAGGATGAGGTGCTGCAGCCGGTCGAGCACGCCGCCCCAGAACCCGGTGTCGAGGCCGTCGGAGTACTCGCCGCTGACCAGGAAGACCTTGGCGCCGAAGACGTTCTCGTTGAGCCAGGTGCCGGCGAGGATGAGCATGGTGGCCAGGACGACCACGGGGATCGCGAGGACGAGGAACGACATCCCCGTCGAGAGCCGGTCGAACCATCCGTACTGCTTGACCGCCGCATAGGCGCCCACCAGCACGCCGACCAGGCTGCCGCAGATCAGCCCGAGCATGACCAGCCGGAAGGTGACGCCCGCCCGCCGGGCCAGGTCCTCGTTGACGGAGGTGCCGGTGACGGTCCTGCCGAAGTCGCCGTGGAGCACCCCGGCCGCCCAGGTCGCGTAGCGCTGGATGAGCGGCGTCTTGTCGTTGAGGTTGAGCGCGGTCAGCTGGGCGTCGACGACCGCGGGCGGCGGCTTGGGAGTGCGGTCGGCGTAGTTGGAACGCGGGTCGAGCGCGCCGGCCGCCAGCATGTACGCGAGACTCGACGCCACCGCGACCAGCACCAGATAGTTGAGCAGCCTGCGAGCCAGGAACCCCGCCATCCACACCTCCCCTCCGTAGTCATAGTGCTACACCATGTAACGGAGAGGCCGCAGCCAAGTGTCAAAGAGGAGTTACGTTAGCGTCCGGATAGTTCGTCCACCGCTGCCCGGACATCTTCGCTGGTGATAGTGGTCAGCTCGGCGGAGCTGGCGTCGACGCCCAGCGCGGCCAGGCGCACGTCGCGCCGGAGCGCGGCCCGCTCGAACAGCGAGCGGGCGAAGCGGCCGTTGCCGAGGCCGTCGATGAGCTTCTCGCCGCACACCCAGCCGAACACCTCGTCGAGGTCGCGCAGGGCCGCCTCGTCGAAGCGGTCGCCGGCCTTGTCGGCCAGCAGGGCGGCGATCTCCGACAGTTCACCGGGGCTGTAGCTGGGGAAGGCCACGCGCTGGTTGAAGCGGCTGGCCAGGCCGGGGTTGGTGGCGAGGAAGGCGTCCATCTCGCGCTGGTAGCCGGCCAGCACGATGACGATCCGGTCGCGGTCGTCTTCTGCCCGCTTGAGCAGCGTCTGCACGGCCTCGTTGCCGAACGCGTCGCCGCCGGAGTAGCCGGGGTTGACCAGGCTGTAGGCCTCGTCGATGAACAGCACCCCGCCGAGCGCCCGGTCGACCAGCTCGTTGGTCTTGATCGCGGTCGCGCCGAGGTGCTGGCCGACCAGGTCTGCGCGGTGGGCTTCGACGACGTCGGGCCTGGCCAGCAGGCCGAGCGCGGCGAAGATGCGGCCGATGACGCGGGCCACGGTGGTCTTGCCGGTGCCGGGCGGGCCCGCGAAGACGAAGTGCCGGGTCTGCGGCGGCGTGGGCAGCCCGCGCTCCTGGCGCATCCTGGCCACCTGGAGCTGGGCGGCGATCGCGTGGACCTGGCGCTTGACCGGCTCCAGGCCCGCCATGCGGTCGAGGTCGCCGAGCGCCTCCTCCAGCGTGGGCGTGGCCTCGTAGCCGCGGAAGCGGGCCGTCAGCTCGTCGAAGGCCTTGGTGAGGTCGGCCGTGGTGGTGGTGACGAGGTCCTCGGTCGTGGGGGTGCCCCCGGCGCCGACCACGCGCACGTCGCGGGCCTGCGCGGCCGCCTCGACCAGGCTGCGCACGAAGCGCGCGTTGCCCAGTTCGTCGACCAGTCCGCGGCGCTGGACGTCCTCGAACAGGCCGAGCAGCGCGGCGGGCGCCCCCAGCCCCATGCGGTCACCGCGGCGGCCCTGGAGCAGCTCGGTGATCTCGGCCAGCTCGGCCGGCGAGTAGCTGGGGAAGCGCACGCGGGTGGCGAAGCGGCTGGCCAGGCCCGGATTGGAGGCCAGGAAGCCGGTCATCTCCTGCTCGTAGCCGGCCAGGATGATGATCAGCCGTTCCCGGTCGTCCTCGGCCCGCTTCAGCAGTGTCTGCACCGCCTCCGCGCCGAAGCGGTCGGGCTGGCCGTCGGAGGAGTTGATCAGGCTGTAGGCCTCGTCGATGAACAGCACCCCGCCGAGCGCCCGGTCGACCAGCTCGTTGGTCTTGATCGCGGTCGCGCCCAGGAACTCGCCGACCAGGTCGGCCCGTTGCGCCTCGACCACCTGCGGAGTCTCCAGCAGGCCGAACGCGTAGAAGATCTTGGCGAGGGTGCGGGCGACGCTGGTCTTGCCGGTGCCGGGCGGGCCGACGAAGACGAAGTGGCGGGTGGGCCGCTCGGCCGAGTAGCCCGCCTCCGCGCGCAGCCTGGAGGCCTCGATGGAGGCGGCGATCGAGCGGACCTGGTCCTTGACCGGTGACAGTCCGATCATGCTTTCCAGCTCGGCGAGCGCCTCCTCGACCGAGATCGGCTTCTGCGGGGCGCCGCGCTCCGGCTGCGCCTCCTGCCTGCCGTCGCGGCCACGGACGCGTACCTGTTCCTCGGAGGTCAGCTGGGCCTTGGCCTGGCGGGCCGCGACGAAGCGGTAGAGCAGGACGGCGCCGGCGGCGCCGTAGGCCGCCCACAGGGCCACGCTCTCGGAGACCGGGGCGAGCGCGGCGGCCAGAGAACCCGCGGGGACGAGCGCCATGAGCGTGGTGAGCCACGGCGGCACCCAGCGGATGAGATGGGCGACGCCCACCACCGGCACCACCAGCACCATGAGGAGCATGGGCGCGGCCGAGCGGGGCTCGAACACCATCGTCGAGTAGACCGGCAGCAACGCCAGCCAGCCCACCGCCACCAGCGCGGTGGCCGCGGCGCGTGGGAAACGCAACGTCAGAGCCGTGAACGCCAGCAGCGCCACCGTCACCAGGAAGGTCTGGAACAGATCCCAGCCCAGCGCCGCGGCGATGCCCACGGCGGCGACGAGCACGCCGATGTAGAGCACCCGGCGCACGGCCGGGGGAAGCTGGAAATACCGCAACCTCACCTGCTCGAACAGATCCCGTGCGGCGGCTCTGCCCGCCGGCCGGGTCCTGTCGGACTCCCGCATCACGCCTCCCCGGTCCGACCCCGGTTATACCGCACCGGACCGACGATTGGGCGCACCTGACACGCTAGGTGGCGGTGACGAATGCGGCGATGCGCCGGCCCAGCTCCGCCCCCGCGTCCTCCTGGAGGAAGTGGCCGGCCCCGGCGATCACGGGATGCTCCAGCCCGGCGGCCCCGGCCATGGTCCTCTTCAGGATGGGCGCCATGCCGCCGGTGATGGGGTCGCCGTCGGAGAAGGCGACGAGGAACGGCAGGCCGAGCGTGGTGAGGATCTGCCAGGCAGCGCGGTTGGCGGGCGCGGCCGGATCTTCGGGCGTGTCGGGGACCAATCCGGGCAGCGCGCGCGGACCGGACTTGTAGCTCTCGTCGGGGAAGGGCGCGTCGTAGGCGTCGCGGACGGCGGGCGAAAGCTCGCTCGCGCACCCGGACTGGACGAATCTGGCGATGTCGATCACGGGCGCGGTCGTCATGGCGTCCTTGAAACGGTGCCAGACCTCGGGCATGGGAATGTCACCGGTCGGCAAGCCCGTGTTGGCGGCGACGATCCTGGCGAAGCGCTCCGGGTGCCCGGCGACGACGCGCAGCCCGATCAGCCCGCCCCAGTCCTGGCCGACCAGGGTGATGCCGGTCAGGCCGAGCTCGTCCAGCAGGAGGCGGCGGGTCCACTCGACGTGGCGGGCGTAGGAGTGGTCGGCGGGGTGAGCCGGCTTGTCGGAGCGGCCGAAGCCGACCAGGTCGGCGGCGATGGCGCGCAGCCCGGCCGCGGCCAGTTCGCGCATGACGTGCCGGTAGAGGAAGGACCAGCTCGGCTCGCCGTGCAGCAGCACGACCGGTTCCGCGTCGGGCGGACCCGCCTCGTACCAGGCCATGCGGATGCCGTCCACCTCGGCGTAGCGCGGTTCGTAGGGGAACTCCGGCACGTTCGCGAAGCGCGCTTCGGGGGTGCGCAGCAGATCCATCTCCCGACGTTAGCGGCGCTGGTGCCGCCCTGGGAACTCCCCGACCAGAACATGGCTCGGTGTCACCCGCAGCACGTCGGACCCGGCCAGGGCGATGCCGCGCACCTCCACCCAGAACCGGCGCTGCAGCGGGTCGGCGGCGAACACCGCCACCCTCGGGTCGGCCTCGACCGCGGCCCAGGCCTGCGGCTCGGCGATCAGGCGCAGCTCTCCGGCCCTGGTCAGGGAGGCGACCGCGCCCACGACGCGGGGGCCCGCCGGGTCGGCGTAGGAGAGCACCACGGATCTGGCATAGGCGAAGGCCTGCCGTACCTCGGGAGAAAGGGTCACCGGCGGGGCGTCGCCGAGCAGCGGCTCGCACATGATCAGGGAGGCCCGCCACGGGCCCGGAGCGCCGCGCCACCAGGCGCGCGCGCCGCGCAGCGCGAAGAGCGCCACGACCGCGCCGAGCGCGCCCAGGCCCGCCCACCACGCCCAGGCCAGCGCGAACACTCCCCCGGCCGCGCACGCCGGCGCCGCCACCACGACCAGCAGCGCCGCCGTCAGCAGCCACCGGTCCTCGCCGTGGCGGGCCTTGCGATAGGCCTCCATCAGCGGGTACGGCACCGCCAGCGCCACCACCGCCGCCCGTGGCTCCAGCACGAGCGCCCCGAGGACCAGCGGCACCAGGACCGACCAGACCCGGCCGAGAACGATCCACAGCACGACCCCCGTGTTCCGCCGCCCCTCGCGCTCCCCGCGGGCCAGCGCGAACTCCTCCAGCGCCCGCAGCGGCCGCCCCCGCCAGACGCCACCGAGCCCGTGCAGGACGGCCAGGGCGGGCCAGCCGAGCACGAGGATGCCGGTCAGTCCCGCCCAGACCGGGTCGAGCGCGGAAGTGAAAGCGGGCAGCACCAGCCAGGCGGCGAACGCGGCCACCGCGATCAGCGCCGACACCACCGACGTGCCCAGCCAGGGCGCGCGGCCGAACATGGCCGGCACGTAGGGCCACACGCCGATCCTGCGCGCCTGCCGCACCGTCAGCCCGGCCACGGCCACCAGGACGGCGGCGCCGCCCAGCCGGGCCTGCGGCCCCAGGTCGAGGCCCAGGGCGGCGAAGCCGATGGCCAGCGTGGCCACGGCGAGGAGAAGGCGGGTCTGGCGTGACCACACCTCCAGGGCCCGCCGGGCGCGGCCGCTCTCGCGCGGGTCGAGCGGCCAGGCGGGGTCGTGGTGGGCGCGGGGGCTGTCCCAGCGCAGCCAGGCGAGGCCGAGGTTGACGCGGGTCTGCGGGTGGGCGATGTCACGCTCCAGAGCGGCGGCGTAGGCGGTCCTGGCCCGGCGGTGCTCGCCGCGGATCAGGGCCAGGTCGCCGAGCTGGAGGTGCGGGGTCAGCTCTTCCGGGGCGAAGGCGCGGGCCAGTTCCGCCTGGCGGACCGCCTGCTCCCAGCCGCCGGGGGCGCGGCGCTGGGCGGCGGACAGGCGCAGGCGGGCCGGCCAGGATCCGGGAGCCAGCCGTACGGCGTGCTCGGCGTGCGCGAGGGCCTCGGCGTCGCGGCCGAGCCGTTCCTCGGCGAGGCTGATCAGGCGGTGGGCCCATTCGGCGTCGGGGTCGAGTCTGGCGGCCTTCCTGGCGGCTTCGAGGGCGGACTCCGGGCGGCCGTCGCGCAGCCGGGCCGCGGACAGGGCGCTCCATTCGCGCGGGGATCGATCAGGGTCGTCGCCCGTTTCGTCTTTCCCCACATGGTCATGATCGGTGGGTTGGTAGAACTTTCATAGATCCGGACATATGCCTGTATCTCTCTAGAGAGGTCGGGGCGAGATGCGGATCATCCGATACCGCTATGCCAAGTGCCGCACATCGCCTAAGCTGCCACGCATGCTGACGCGGGCCCGTTGCGACCGAGGCGGCCCGCAGGGAGTTCCATGACCGTCACCCAGGCCGCGCCCCTCATCAAACGGGCCCAGCGGGTCGGAAACGACAACCGCTGGGCCGTGCTGGTGCTGCTGTGCCTGAGCCTGTTGCTGATCACCGTGGACGCCACGGTGCTCCACATCGCGGTGCCCGCGCTGACGGCCGCGCTGGAGCCCTCGGCCGTGCAGCTGCTGTGGATCATCGACGTCTACTCCTTGATCGTGGCCCCGCTGCTCATCCTGTTCGGCACGCTCGGCGACCGCTACGGCCGCAAGCGGCTGGTGCTGACCGGGTTCGTGATCTTCGGCGTGGCCTCCGCGCTGGCCTCGGCCGCGACCACCCCCGCCATGCTCATCGCGGCCCGCGCGCTGCTCGGCGTCGGCGGGGCCATGATCATGCCGGCCACGCTCTCGATCATCCGCCAGGTCTTCACCGACCGGCGCGAGCGCGCCGTCGCGCTGGGCGTCTGGAGCGCGGTGGCCGCGGGAGGCGCCGCGGTCGGCCCGCTCGTCGGCGGCGTGCTGGTCGGCTGGTGGTGGGGCGCGGTCTTCCTGGTCAACGTGCCCATCCTGCTCGTGCTGCTGCCCGCCGCGACCCGCCTGCTGCCGGAGTCGCGTGAGCGCGGCGGGCGCCGCTGGGACGCGCTCAGTGCCGCCCTGTCCGTGTTCGGCATCCTGGCGCTGGCCTTCGGGCTCAAGGAGGCGGGTTCTGGCGGCCTGATGCCGTTCGGCGCCGCCCTGCTGGTCTTCTCGGCGGGCGTGGCGCTGCTGGTGTGGTTCGTCAGGCGGCAGGGCAAGCTGGCCGCGCCGCTGCTGGACGTCGGGCTGTTTCGCCGCCGGGAGTTCACCACCGGGGTCGCCGGGGTGCTGCTCGGCGTCTTCGCGCTGGTCGGGCTGCAGCTGATGCTGGCCCAGTACCTGCAGCTCGTGCTCGGCGACAGCCCGTTGCAGGCCGCCGTGCGCATGCTGCCGCTGGTCGTCTCCGCGATCTCCGGCGGGCTGGCCGCCGCGCACATCCTGCCGAGGATCGGCATGCGGGCGACCATGAGCGGCGGCCTCGCGCTGGTGGCGCTCTCCCTGTCGCCCACGCTGACCTGGGGCGTCGAGGGGCATCCCGTGATGCTCGCGCTCTGCTTCGTCGGCATCGGGTTCGGCGTGCAGGTGGCGCTGCTCGCGGCCTCCGACACGATCATGTCCGCCTGCCCCGAGTCGCGGGCGGGCGGGGCGGCGGCCATCGAGGAGACCGCCTACGAGCTCGGCGCGGGCCTCGGCGTGGCCGTGCTGGGCACCATCACCACCCTCGCCTACTCTCCCGCGCTGCCGGCCGTACCCGGTGTGCCGGAAGGCGGCATGGACCAGGCCAGGCAGTCGCTGGCGGGCGCGGCCCACGTCGCCGACCAGGTCGGCGGCGACGCCGGACGCGAGTTGCTCGGCGCCGCGCGCTGGGCCTTCGTCAACGCGCTGCACACGACGGTCGTGGTCAGCGTGGTCCTCCTCAGCCTGACCGCCCTCGCGGTGGCCACGCTGCTCCGCCGCGATTGAGGTGTGTGATGTCCCGTTCAGGGCAGGCATCTACCGTGAGACAGGCAATGCGAGATATAGCCGCTTTAGTGGCCCGCGTCGGCGTGGGCGGCCTCTTCTTCGCCAACGGCTGGAGCAAGCTGCAGGTCGGGCTGCTGGCCACGGGCGAGGCTTTCTCCCGGCAGGGCGCGCCCGCGCCCGGAGCCTGGGCCACCGTCACCATGCTCACCGAGCTCATCGGCGGCGCCCTGCTCATCGCCGGGCTGGCCGTGCCGGTCACCGGGCTGATCCTCTTCGTCGAGGCGCTGGCCGTCTTCCTGATCGCGCCACCGCTCAACCCCATCACGACCAACGAGCTCATCGCCCTGGGCGCCGCCGCGATCCTGCTGGCCGTGGTGGGCGCCGGGCGCATCTCCGTGGACCACATGGTGGTCATCAGGCGCAGGGAGTCGGAGGCGGCCTCGGAGTTCGCCGCCGACAACGAGGCCGACCGGGTCATCGCCTCGCTGCGGGAGCCGTCAGCGCCGGAGATCTCCTCCCCGGCCGGGGAGGAGCCGCAGAAGGCCCCGGAAACACCCGGCGCCACCGAGGACACCGCGCCGCATCCCCGTCCGCGCCGCCGTAACGGAGGCCCGGACGAGACGGCGCCCGGCGACACGCTCGTGGCCGGGCGCAAGAAGCCGCCCGCAGCGCGCGGGCGCAAGCCGTCGGAGGAGTGACCGCTCAGACGTCCGCGCGGGTCTTCACCGGCCCGTCCAGGGGTACGGCGGCGCGTCGCCCCAGCCGGATCGCTCCCTGGGTGAGCGCGATGGCCACCAGGATGACCACGGCGCCGACCGGCTGGTTCCAGGTCAGCGCCTCGCCCAGGATCACCACCCCGGACAGGGCCGCGACGACCGGCAGCAGATAGGTCACCGTCGAGGTGGTCGTGACGCCCGCCTGCCCCTGCACCCAGTACAACAGCAGGTAGGCCACGCCGGTCCCGAGCCCGCCGAGCGCGAGCATGCTCCACCACACCCCGGCCGAGACCGTGGTGTCCACCAGCGGCACCCCGGCGACGAGGGTGATCACGCCGAGCTGCACGGCTCCGCTGAGCAGTTGTCCCGTGGCCAGCACCACGGGCGCCTCGGTGCGCCGCCCGGTGATGAACCGGCCCATGTACGCGCCGCCGACGCCGTAGCAGAGCGCGGCGGCGAAGCAGGCGAGGCTGCCCCCGAGCTGCCCACCGGCCATCGGCTGCCAGACGCCGAGGACCACCATGACCCCGGCGAACCCGAGCCCGAGCCCCGCCACCCGGCTCGCGGTCGGCTTCTCCGCGCGCAGCATCAGCGTGAAGGCGAGCGTGCACAGGGGCGTGGTGGCGTTCCAGATGGCGGCGACGACGGAGGAGACGTACTGCTCGCCCCAGGCGAACAGCGTGAACGGCAACGTCGTCAGCACGACCGAGGCCACTTGGAAGTGCCCCCAGAGCCGCGGGTCGCGCGGCAGCGCCTTGCGGCTGATCGCCAGGGCGGCCAGCAGCGTGGCCGCGCCGATCACCATGCGGGTGAACGACACCTGCAGCGGATGCAGCTCGCCGACGGCGACTTTGATGAAGAAGAAGCTGTTGCCCCAGACGAGCGCCAGCATGAGGTAGGCGGGCAGCCAGCGCCGCATCGGTCCCTCCCGGTCTGATGGATCGGGCAGGAGCGTAGCCGCATTTGTTCTCGGAGTATGTAGGGATATCTCCCTATCTCAGAGCTCGAACTTGGCGACCCTTCTGATGTGCGGCAGCTCGGTGGCGCCGGTGCCGAAGACGTGCACGCCCGCCAGGCCCGGAACCTATGACAAGCCCGTCAAAGTCGGTCACACGACCCACAGTACGGTTCCCCTCCGCGCCGGTCACCAGCCCCGGGTCCGCGGTTCCCGGCCCGCGCGGCGGCACGGGCCGGGAACCGGCGGCGATCAGCTGTAGAAGGTGGTGGAGCTGTGGGTGACGGTGGTGCCGCGCTCGCCCCAGTAGGAGGTGATGTCGGCGCGGTAGCGCGTGTCCTCGTAGGCCGTGGCAAGGCTGCCGCAGGTGCTGCCCGGGTGGCCGTAGTAGTTGTTCTTGTCGGTGATCGTCGGCGAGGGCCCGGGGCGGGAGAGCGGGACGAGCTTGACCTTCACCCAGCGGGCGCCCTCGGAGTTGAACGCCGCGACGCAGAGGCTGTCGGTGCCGTCGTTGTAGCTGACGGTGCCGTCGCCCACGTTCCTGGAGAAGGAGTTGGCCAGCGCGGGCTGGGCGAGAGCGAAGCTGGCCGCAGCAACGGTGACGCCCACCACGGCGGTCTTGAGGAGGTTCTTCATCATTGCCCTTCGATCGGGAGCGGTGCGGGTTCCACCGCCCTCGCAGCGATCTTGGCCAACGGCTCGTCCGTGACAAAAGGTCCTAACGGGAGAATTCTCCAGTTAGTCATGTACTCGTAGACAGCTATTCGTCCGGCACGTATCGATGACCAGAGGCACATCTTCCGGCAGAGGAGACGGCGACATGCTGAAAGTGATCGGCGCGGGCTTCCCGCGCACGGGAACCTCTTCGATGAAGGCCGCACTGGAACGGCTGGGCTTCGGTCCCTGCTACCACATGTTCGAGATCCTCACCCGCCCGGACCACGTGGACCGCTGGCTGCCCGCGGCCGAGGGACGCGCGCTCGACTGGGACCACGTCCTCGAGGGCTACCGCTCGGCCATGGACTGGCCGGCCAGCCACTTCTGGCGCGAACAGGCCGAGGCCTACCCGGAGGCCAAGGTCGTGCTGACCGTACGCGACCCGGCGCGCTGGCGCACCAGCATGCAGGCGCTGATCTCCAACGGCCCCAGGATGCTGGCCACCACCGGCCTGCCCCCGGCGGCCGAGGAGGTTCTCGGCTCGATGCGCCGCCTGAGCCCCCTCCTGGACATGATCGGGCGGGAGGCGTTCGGGCCGGAGTTCGCGATGGCCAGGGACCTGCCGCCGGTCGAGGTGGCCACGGAGTTCTTCGAGCTGCACACCGAGACCGTCAGGCGCACGATCGCGCCGGAGCGGTTGCTGGTCTTCGACGTGCGCGAGGGCTGGGAGCCGCTGTGCGCGTTCCTGGGGGCCGAGGTGCCGGAAGAGCCGTTCCCGCATCTCAACGACGCCGACGCGATGAAGAGCATGCTGACGCGGCTGACGACGGAGGGAGTGGTGAACTCGCCGTTCACTGGCGGTTAACCGCCATCGGACTCGACGGTCCGCCCCCATGGCCTCTCACCTGGGCTTTCCCTAGCGTTGAGCCATGATCACACTACGCGGGCTGACCAAGCGCCACGGCGCGCGCACCGCGGTCGACGACCTCACCCTGGAGGTACGGCCCGGCGCCGTGACCGGGTTCCTGGGCCCGAACGGCGCCGGGAAGTCGACCACGATGCGCATGATCCTCGGACTCGACCGGCCGGACGCGGGCACGGCGCTCGTGGGCGGCCGGCCGTACCACAGGATCGAGAACCCGCTGCGGACGGTCGGCGCGCTGCTCGACGCGCGCGCGGTGCATCCGGGGCGCTCGGCGCGGGCGCATCTGCTGGCGCTGGCCCGCAGCAACGGCATCGGCCGGGCCCGGGTCGGCGAGGTGCTGGAGACCGTCGGGATGGAGCGCGCGGCGGGGCGGCGCGCGGGCGCGCTGTCACTGGGGATGAGCCAGCGCCTCGGGATAGCGGCCGCATTGCTGGGCGACCCGGCGGTGCTGATGTTCGACGAGCCGGTCAACGGGCTCGACCCGGACGGCGTGCGCTGGATCAGGCGGCTGATGCGCGGGCTGGCCGACGAGGGCAGGACGGTCTTCGTCTCCAGCCACCTGATGAGCGAGATGCAGCTGACCGCCGACCACCTGGTGGTGATCGGGCGCGGGAAGCTGATCGTGGACGCGCCGCTGGGCGAGGTGGTGACGGCGGGCGCGGTGCGGATCCGCTCCCCGCACGCCGGAGATCTCGCGGTACGGCTGCGCGCCGCCGGCGTCGAGGTGTCCAGGACGGGCGAGAGCCGGCTCGTGGCCACCGGCGCGACGACCGAGCGGATCGGCGATCTGGCCCACGAGGCCGGCATCAGGCTGCACGAGCTGAGCGCCCAGGAGGCCTCGCTGGAGCAGGCCTTCCACGATCTGACCGCGGACAGCACCGAGTACGGGAGCCGGGTATGAGACGGGCGATCTCCGCCGAGTGGGTCAAGTTGTGGTCGGTCCGTTCGACCTGGTGGTGCCTGATGGGCGCGGCGGCGCTGATGGTGCTGGCCTCGGTCACGGTGGCCGCGGCGCTGGGCTCGCACAACGGGCAGCCGCGCACGGAACGGCTGGCCGCCACGGAGCCGGTCGTGTCGGCGGCGATCTTCGCCCAGTTCGCGCTGGTGGCGCTGGCGATGCTGGTGGTGACCTCGGAGTACTCCTCCGGCGGGATCCGGGTGGCGTTGCAGGCGACGCCGGTCAGGGGGCGGTTGCTGGCGGCGAAGGCGCTGGTGGTGGCGCCGGTCATGTTCGTCACCGGGGTGGTGAGCGGGGCCGTGGGGGCGCTGCTGACGTACGCGCTGCTGCGGATGGAGCCGTTCGGGGTGCCGGTCACGCTGGCGGCCGGTGAGACGGCGGGTGACCTGGTCAGGCTGGGGGTGTTCTGCGCGCTGACGGGCGTGCTGACCGTCGGCGCCGGTGCGGCGCTGCGCAGCGCGGCGGGGACGCTGACCGTGGTGTTCCTGCTGATGATGGGGCTGCCGTTGCTGATCATGATGACCGGCGCGCCGGCGCTGATCGACGCCTCGATGCGGCTGCCGATGTTCGCGGGGCTGGCGTTCATGGAGAGCGTGGAGAACATGACGGGCGGGCCGATGCCGTACGCGCCGGGTGAGGGGCTGGCGTGGCTGCTCGTGTGGACGGCGGCGGCCCTGGCCGCCGGGTACGTCGTCCTACGCCGGCGTGACGCCTAGACTGCGCAGCCGTGGCGGGACTCATCGGTAAGAGGCTGGCCGGCGTGCTCGCCGGGCTGCTGTCCGGCCTGCTCGAACTCGCTTTGCTGGCCGTCGCCTGGCCCGCCCGGCGGCGGTGGGGCCCGGCGGTGATGCGGCTGGAACACCGCCGGCTGACCTGGCTCGGCCTGGACGGCGGCCCGCGGCCGCCCTCCTACCCCTACCTCGCGTTGCGGTCGCTGCTCGGCGTCACCGGCGGATACGCGGTGTTCTCGCTGGTCTTCGTCACCGGGCTGTTCCTGGCCGGCTCGGCGTGGTCGCTGATCACCGGCAGCTCCGACGTCGTCTCGCTGTCCTTCCCCGGCCTGCACCTGGAGACGCTGAGCTGGACGATCGGGCTGAGCGGTGGCCTGGTCGTGCTCGGGCTGACCGCCGGCGCGGTGGAGCTGGTCGCGTGGGCGGAGCGGCGGCTGGCCGTACTCTTCCTCGGGCCCGGACCGGCGGAGTTGATGCGGCGGCGCATCGCCGAGCTCACCGACACCAGGCTCGGCATCGTGCGCGCCGTCGACGACGAGCGGCGCAGGATCGAGCGGGACCTGCACGACGGCGTGCAGCAGCACGGCGTGGCGCTGGCCATGCTGCTCGGCCGCGCCCGCCACAGCCCCGCCGCCGCGCCGGAACTCGTCGACCAGGCCTACGCCGAGTCGCGCAGGCTCCTCGACGAGCTGCGCAGCGTCGCCTGGCGCGTCTACCCCACCGCGCTCGACGAGCTCGGGCTGAGGGCCGCGCTCGACGGAGTCGCCGAGCGCGCGGGCGTCCCCGTCACCGTCCGGTACGGCCTGCGCGCCCGCCCCGTCTCCGAGGTGGAGACCGCCCTGTACTTCGTGGCCCGCGAAGCCATCACCAACGCCGTCAAGCACGCGCACGCCCGTGACATCCTGGTCGATCTGCGCGAGGAAGGTGAGGCGATGGTGGCGATGACGGTCTCCGACGACGGCGCGGGGGGCGCCGACCCGGCGGGCGGCGGCCTGTCCGGCCTGGCCAGACGGGTGCGCGCGCTCGACGGCTGCTTCGAGGTGGTCAGCGGCGCGGACGGGACCACCGTGCGGGCGGTGCTGCCGTGCGGCTGATCCTGGCCGACGACGCGGTCCTGCTGCGCGAGGGACTGATCAGGCTGCTGGAGGACGCCGGTCACGAGGTGGCGGCGGCCGTCGGCGACGCCGGGGCCCTGCTGGCGGCGGTCGAGGAGCATCGGCCGGAGGTGGCGGTGGTGGACGTGCGGATGCCGCCCACCCACACCGACGAGGGCCTGCGGGCGGCGCTGGAGATCCGTTCGCGCCGGCCCGAGGTCGGCGTGCTGGTCCTGTCGCAGTACGTGGAGAAGACCTACGCGGCCCGGCTGCTGTCCGGCACCGGTGTCGGCTACCTGCTGAAGGACCGGGTCTCGGAGGTCGGGGAGTTCCTGGACGCGCTGGAGCGGGTGCGGGCGGGCGGGACCGTCCTGGATCCCGAGGTGGTCAGGCAGTTGCTGGCCCGTACCTCCCACGCCGACCCGCTGGCCCGGCTGAGCGCGCGCGAGCGCCAGGTCCTGGAGCACCTGGCGCAGGGCCTGGCCAACACGGCGGTCGCCGAGCGGCTGCACGTCTCGCTCAGCACGGTGGAGAAGCACGTCAACGCGATCTTCGACAAGCTGGAGCTGCCGCAGCACGCCGACTACAACCGCCGCGTGCTGGCCATCCTGCGCTACCTGGACGACTAACCGCCCGGGCAGAGGGGTCTAGGCGTAGGCGTCGGCGCGGTCGACGATGCCGGTGGCGCCTTCCTGGCGGGCGCAGTGGGCGCAGCAGTACCAGGCGCGGTTCACCTGGACGCCGTGGCCGATCACCCGCGCGCCGCAGTGCTCGCAGATGGGCGCCATCGCCTGGATCGCGCACTGGAAGGAGTCGAACGTGTGCACCGCGCCCTGCGCGTGCACCTCGAAGCTCATGTCGTAGTCGTTGCCGCAGGTCTCGCAGGCAGCCATGGCCGTGCTCCTCTCGTTGATCGATGCGTGGCGGAAATACCCCCTTCTCCCTCGCCTCTTCCCCAACGGCGCCCCATATTCTTCACCGCCGGGCGGCGGCCACCAGCAGAGGAACGGCGAGCAAGGCCAGCGACGCCAGGGCCACCGGCAGGCCTACGGCCGCGGACAGGGCGCCGACCAGGAGCGGGCTGGCGACGAAGCCCGCGTAGGAAATCGTGGAGATCGCCGCCACCAGTGAGCCGCCCGGGTCGTCGGCCGCCGCGCGGCTCAGCAGGGCCGGGACCGGCGGGCCGAGCGCCAGGCCGCTCAGCGCGAAGCCGGCCAGCGCCCAGGCGGGCGAGGTCGCGAGCGCGGCCAGGATGATGCCCGCGCCGCCGCCCAGACCGGCGACGGCCAGCAGAGCGCGGGTGCCGAGCCTCGGCCAGGCCTGGGCCAGCAGGCGTCCCACGGTCAGGGCGGCCATGTAGACGGCCGGGGCGGAGCCGGACAGCAGGGCGGTGGCGCCCAGATGCTGCTCCAGGTGCAGGGCGGACCACTGCTCGACCGCGTTCTCGATGATCAGCACGCAGGCGGCCAAGGCGCCCAGGAGTGCCGCCCGGCGCCATGGGGTCGTGGTGCGGCTCGCCGTACCGGCGGATGGGCCCGGAGGGTGGGGCTCTTGGAGGAGGGAGAACGGCGCGAACGCCGCGCCGAGCACCACCACCGCGACGGCGGCCAGCGCGGGTCCCGGGCCGGCGCCGAGCTCCCTGGCCAGGCCGGTGGCGGGGGCGGCCACGATGACGGCCGGCGGGAAGGCGGCGTACACCGGCTGGAACAGCCTGCGCCCGCTCTGGCGCTCCGCCCGCCCGGTGGCGAGGTTCAGGGTGACGTCCAGCGCGCCACTGGCCGCCCCGAGCACCAGCAACGCCCCCGCCAGCAGGTACGACGAGCCGCCGACTGCCCCGGCGACCGCCAGGATGCTCAGGCCGAACAGTGCCGTGGCGGTGGTGAGCCCGGCGCGCTCCCTGCCTCTGGCCAGGCGTCCGGCCAGGGCCATCGCGGGGATCGCGCCCACCGGAACCCCGCTCAGCACGAGCCCGAGGTCGGCCGTGGAGATCGCGAGCTGTTCCTTGATCGCCGGCAGCAGCGCCGCCCACGAGCCCCAGAACACCCCCCACGCAGCGCAGACCAGGATGAGCGGCACGCCTACGGATGCTGCCACACCGCGGCCCGGCCGCTTTCGCCGTCGCACGCGCGTCGCCACAGGACGGGCCAGCCGCCCCTTCCCAGCCAGGCGGCCGGGGCGAGCAGGCCGTGGGTGGCGATCATGTCCCAGAAGGCGTCGAGGTCGGCGCCGAGTTCCAGGGCGCCGGGACGGGCGACGTGCCAGGGGCCGTCCTCGTCGGCCAGGCTGGAGGCGGGGTATCCGGGGATCTCCACGGCCGCCGGGCGCGCCACCGCTGCCAGGCCGTCTGACGGCCCCCAGGAGGTGACGGCCACGGTCAGCGCGCACAGAACCCCGGTGCCGGGACGGCGGGCCATCGCGCGAGCCAGCTGCGCGTCACCGGCGCCGGCGAGTTCGCCCAGCGCCCGCCGCAGCCGGACCGCCACCAGCTCGGCCGTCCTGGCCTGGGCGATCGCCTCGTGCCCTGCCAGCTTCCGTAGCGAACCAGGCACCGGCTCGTCCCTGGCCAGCGGCGCCACCCGGGCGGCCAGCGCGGGCTCCAGCCCGCCGATCGCGGTGCTCATCGGCCGGACGCCGGTCAGCGCCCAGAGCCCGGCGGCGCCGAACGTGTCCAGCGCGCCGCCGCACGCCCGCGCCATCTCATCCCGGCCGGTCCGTCGCAGAGCCACCAGCCCGGCCTCGGTGTCCCCACTGCGCGCGCAACCCTTCACGAGCGCCGACAACCCGGGCAGCGCATCGGCGAGAGCCCGCTCGGCCAAGGCCGTCAGCGGCTCGCCGGCCTCGCGGAACAACCGTCCTGGCCGCCGTCCGGGGCCTTTGACCGGCCGGGGCGCGCGCTCCGCCGGCCGTGCCGACGGCACCGGCAGCCGCCCTGCCCAGGCCCGTACCCGGCGCTCCAGCTCCACCTCCGGGTCGGCGTTGAACCTGGCCCGGATCTCCCCCACGCGCCACCCGTACCGTTCGGGCTTGATCTCCAGGTTGGCGGTGATCTCTCCGTCGCCGCCGATGAGCGCGGCCAGCACGCCGCGTCCCGCCGACGCCTCTTCGATGTAGTACGACCCGCCGATGCAGTTGCCCATGTAGGCGGCCCACTCGGCGGTGGCCCGCGGGTCGCGCGCCCAGCGGACCGTGACCGTGGTGCCGGGCACCCGGGCGCCGTCCAGCCGGGCCAGTTCCTCGGGCAGCGGGAACGCGCCGGTCAGGGCCTCGGCGACAGCCGTACCGGTGAGCAGGCCGTCGGCCAGCTCCGCCCAGGTACGGCAGCGCGAGACCCGCCCGCCCAGCGACACGAGCCGCGCCGCGCCCGCCAGGGCCAGCGCGACGGACTCCACCCGGGGCACCAGCGGCGCGGGCTCGGCGGGCCGGGGCTCCCAGTCGATGTGGGGGATGATCGGCCCGTGCGCGATCTCGGCGGCGTCGTGGCCGTGCGCGGCGGCGAGGGCGTCGGCCAGATCGGCGAGCCAGAGCAGGTCGCCCACCACCTCGGACCCGCCTTCCCGCGCGGACCGGGTGGACAGCGGCTCGGCACCGCCGCACAGGACCGGCTGGGTCCAGGTGCGGGGAGAGCGGGCCCGGCTCAGGGGCACCGCGGCGCGCCAGGCGCTCATACCGCGGCCGGTCCACTGCAGCAGGTCCTGGTGGACGTGCTCGGGGATGTCGATCAGCAGGTCCTCGGCCGCGTCCAGCACGACGACGCCGTAGTCGCGGGCCCTGGCCAGCCGCTGGTGGGCCAGGTCGGGGCGGTCCGGCCGCCCGGCCAGGTCGCGGACGTAGAAGCCGGGCCGTGGCGGCAGCCCCGCCTGCCCGGACAGGCGGCGCGAGCCCTTCGCCGTTCCGGCCGCCGCGTTCAGCTGAGCGGTCATGCTCGCCAGGCCCGCCCGGGTCCCGAGGTCGGCCACGGCCACCGCGGTACGCAGCAGGACCGTCGCGGCCATCGCGTCCTCCATCGCCGTCTGCAGCATGACCGCCCAGTCGGTGGGGCCCGGCGTCCAGCGTGCGGCGTCGGCCAGCGACGGCGTCCGGCCGACGGTCATCCCGAGTCGGCGCAGAATCAGCTCGTCGGCGCCGCGCCGGTAGAGCTCGCGCAGCTCGTCCTCCCGGTCGACCTTCCCGCGCACCGCCAGCCTGGCCGCCCGCCGCCTGCCGGCCGCGTGGTGCGCGGCGACCCGCTCCCACAGGTCCAGGAGCGGCGCCGTCCTGCGGGGCCGCGGCACGTCCGCGAAGATCTGTCCCAGATGTACGGCCAGCCGCGACGCCCGTTCCCGCCCCGCGATCCCCTCGGGCCCGGAGCACGCGCCCAGCAGGGTTTCCAGTTGCTCGGGCCCCAGGATGTCGCTGGCCGCCGAGGCCAGGGTGAGCGTGTCCCAGCGGCCTTCGGCGACGGCCGCGGCGGCCGCGGCGCCGACCGGCTTGGTGGCGGCGGGCCCGAACAGCGCCACCAGCACCCCCGCGCGCTCCCCGAGCAGGTGCGCGCGCTCGGGCCCGAGCGCGCGCAGGGCGGCGAGGACGGCGTCCCGCCGGTCACCGGCGGCCCCGGCCAGCCGCGCGGAGCGGAACCCGTCGCCCAGGTCCACCCCCGCCCCGGCGGCGTCCTCGCCCCCGAGGGCCACCAGCCGCCGCAGTCGCGCCAATGCGGGTGCCGGGTCATGCCCCTCGGGCCCCACGACGACCGCCGCGCCCTGCCGTGGGCGCGCGGGGTCGAGCACCCGGACCAGCAGGCCCGGGTGGGTCACCACGCCAAAGGCCAGCCGTGTCATGATCCTCCCTCCGCTTCCACGGTAGGGATCACATATCCGGAAAACACCTGCTTTTCGGCGCCACCCCGGGACTCTCCTGCGCCGCGGCGCCGGTGCCGGCCGGGTGGGCGCGGCACCGGCCGGGTGGGCGCGGCACCGGTCGGCCGTTCGCGCCGGGGTGACCGCGCACGCGCCGGCAGAGGAGATCTACCGGCGCGTGCCGCGGTCGGTGCCGGTCTTCCGGATGTGGCCGTTGACGGCGTGGAGATCTACCGGCGTGCGCCGGTGGAGGCCCTGCGCGTGATCGCCGGGTGGATCAGCGGAACCTGGCCTTCCCCCGCTTGTTCCAGCCGCCGTTGACGTCGAGGTACTCCCTGGAGTGCCAGTTCTTGAACTGCTTGAGCGCGCGGGCCGCGCCACCGGCGTATTCGACCTTGTCCGGGTTCCAGAGGCCGAGCTTGTGGTAGCGGTAGAGCTGCGTGCCGGCCTGCTCCTCGGTCCTGGCCGGCGGTGTGGCGCCGGTCCTGAGGTCGTTCCAGGCGCGGCCCTTGGCGGTCAGGGCCCCGTCGCGGCCGATGAGGTCGTGCTTGCAGTAGGTACGGTGCTGCCGCTTGGCGGCCTTGGAATTGTCGGAGTACTCGACCCGGTTCGGGTCGAAGGCGCACTTCTCCTTGGCGGCGGAAGCCGTACCGGGGAAGAGGGTGAGGGCGCCGAGCGTACCGGCGGCGAGGGCGGCCGTGATGATCGTTCTGGTGTTCATGCAGATGAAGATGCCCGCCCAGTTCCAAGGCCGGTTCCCGGTCACCACCCGGTTGCGTAACGGAAGTCCAGGAGAAATGCGTTGTGACCGGCAGCAGGTGGCGGTTAGGTTGCAACTGCCTGCCAACCCGGCGGCAACCGGGCCGGGTGACCGTGGAAGCGAGAGGGGGCAGACCATGCGACGCGTCAGGAAGATCAAGCCATCGACCAAGAAACGCCCTGAGCTGGACCTGCGCACCCCGTCGGGGCGACGACTTCCTTACTGATTGTGGTCCTTACGACCAACTTACGGGTGGTTCTGTAGATAACATAGGTAACAGAAACATCACGCCGGGGGGCTGAGGATGAAGAGGCTAATGGTGGTGCCGCCGCGTATCGCCAGGCACAAGGTCCGCGACATCCGTTCGGGCAGCCGCCGCGGGCCCGTGGTCGCCGACCCCAAGGTCGTCGACCTTCGTGCCTACAGCGGCCGTAATGTGATCCTTTTCCCCGGCGGGCCGACGCCCGCCGCGTGATCACACCTTGTAGAGCTTGTCGGCGTATCCCTTGCTGTAGTAGGCCTCCAGCTGCTCGACGCTCTCGGTCACCGTCTGGACGTCCTTGACGATCCGAGCGTGCGAGGGCAGCTCGTCGGCGCTCCACGACTCCGGCTTCCACAGCGACGAGCGCATGAACGCCTTCGCGCAGTGGTGGAAGATCTGCTCGATCTCGACCACGAGGGCCAGGTGGGGCCGGTGGCCCTTGACGATCATCTCGTCGAAGAACGGCGCCTCGCGGATCAGGCGCGCCCTGCCGTTGATGCGCAGGGTCTCGTTTCTGCCCGGGATCATGTAGATCAGCCCGACGTGCGGGTTGCGCAGGATGTTGAGGAAGCCGTCGGCGCGGCGGTTGCCGGGCCGGTCGGGAATGGCGATCGTGGAATCGTCGATCACATGGGTGAAGCCCGCCGGGTCGCCCTTCGGGGACACGTCGCAGGTGCCGTCGTCGCCAGAGGTCGCGATCAGGCAGAACGGCGAGGCCGCCAGCCATGCCCGGTCGAGCTCGTGGAGTTTGGGGCGGTCCTTGGTCGCCGCTCGCGGCATAACCTCGCCCAGCAGTTCGCGGAGTTCTTCGGCTGATTCGATCTCCATCCAGGTCATTGGCCCATTCTTGACCATCCGCCGGCGAAGCGGGCAACGGGGTCTACCATCGGCGGGCCCGCGCCATCACCTCCAGGAGGGCGTCGCGCTCGGCGGCGAAGGACTCCAGGTCCATGCGCTCGCGTTCGGCGCGCACGTGCAGCATGGCCAGTTCGGTGGCGGCCTGCTGGTAGTCGGACATCGCCCGGCCCAGCCCCGCCTTCTTCGCCCATGCCCGCGCGTGCTTGCGCGCCTTCAGCGTGGTCAGCATGCCGAGATCCTGCGGGCTGAGCAGGCCGGTGCCCTGGTAGCGGGGCAGCACGTCGCCCATTCTGGCCACCAGTGCCCGCCGCTCGCGTACCGTGACCAGGATCAGCACGACGAGCACCGCCATGATCACGAGGTAGGCGAGGCCGAAGAAGGGCAGGGAGCCGGTGGTGGCGCTGCCGTTCCAGAGCATGTGCAACGACACCGCGCCCAGGTACCCCAGCGGGATCGCCCAGTACCGGCGGCGTACCGCCGCGTACGCCACCCCGATGCCGATCAGCGAGGTGTAGACCGGATGCCCCAGAGGTGAGATCACCCCGCGCAGCACGAACGTCGCCACGGCCCCGTCGACCCCGCCCTGCCCGAACGAGCCCAGGTAGTAGCCGACGTTCTCCACCGCGGCGAAGCCGAGCCCGGCCATCCCGGCGTAGATGATGCCGTCGGTCAGCCCGTCGATCTCCCGCCGCCTGCGCAGCAGCGCCAGCAGCGCCGCGCCCTTCAGCGCCTCCTCGATCACCGGCGCGAGCACGACCGTGCCCACGTCGTCGGTGACGCCCGCGCTGTAGCCGAGCCCGGCGACGACCGCCTCGCCCGCCATCGTGAGCGCGATCCCGAGCACGATCGCCACCCCCGCGCCCCACGCGAAGGCGAAGCCCAGGTACAGCCGGGGTTCGGGCTCCAGCCGGTCCAGGCCGAGGACCGCGGACAGCAGGATCGGCAGCGGCGCAAGCGCGAGCAGCATCGACAGTCCCCAGCCGACGGGGCCGCCGCTGAGCAGCAGGACGGTGAGCACGAGCGCGGCCAGCGCGCTGGACACCCCCAGGCCGAGCAGCAGCCGCAGGCTCGGCCGCGGCGCCAGGGCGGGGGGACGGAGGTCGACAGCCATGCCTCACTGTGCCCCCGTCCTGTCAACGTCCGCTTGACAGCCGCTTGAATCTTTACTCGATCGCTTTGAGCACGGCGTCGGCGATGGAGCGCGGGTCCACGCCGAAGTGCTCGCGCACCGCCTCGCGGGTGTCGGACAGGCCGAAGCCGTCGGTGCCCAGCGAGGTCCAGGGGCGCTCGATCCACGGCGCGATCTGGTCGGGCACCGCCCGCATCCAGTCGCTCACCGCGATCACCGGCCCGTCCGTCCCGGCAAGTGCCTGCTTCAGGTACGGCACGCCGTCCGTGGCCATCGCCTCCCTGCGCAGCTCGCTCCAGGAGGTGACCGACCAGACGTCGGCGCCCACGCCGTACTCCTCGTCGAGCATCTTCTGCGCGGCCAGCGCCCAGTGCACGGCGGTGCCGCTGGCCAGGATGTGCGCCTGCCCGCCGCCGGCGGAGTACCGGTAGATGCCCTTGACGATGCCTTCCTCGACTCCCTCCGGCATGGCGGGCTGCGGCAGCGGCTCGTTGTAGACGGTGAGGTAGTAGAAGACGTTCTCGGGGGCGGGGCCGTACATGCGGCGCAGGCCGTCGCGCACGATCACGCCCACCTCGTAGGCGAAGGCCGGGTCGTAGGACAGCGCGGCGGGGTTGGCCGAGGCCAGCAGGTGCGAGTGCCCGTCGGCGTGCTGCAGTCCCTCGCCGGTCATGGTGGTACGGCCCGCCGTGGCCCCGACCAGGAAGCCGCGGCCGAGCTGGTCGGCCAGCGCCCACATCTGGTCGCCGGTCCGCTGCCAGCCGAACATCGAGTAGAAGATGTAGAACGGGATCATCGGCTCGCCGTGGGTGGCGTAGCTGGTGGCGGCGGCGGTCAGGGAGGCCATCGAGCCGGCCTCGGTGATGCCCTCGATGAGGATCTGGCCCTGCTCCGACTCCTTGTAGGCCAGCAGGAGCTCCCGGTCGACGGAGTCGTAGCGCTGGCCGAGCGGCGAGTAGATCTTCGCGGTGGGGAAGAGCGACTCCATGCCGAACGTCCTGGCCTCGTCGGGCACGATGGGCACCCAGCGGCGGCCGGTCTCCGGTTCCTTCATCAGGTCCTTGACGAGGCGGACGAAGGCCATCGTGGTGGCCACCGGCTGCGTGGACCCCTTGGCCAGGGAGTGGAACGGCTTGTCACCCGGCAGTTCCAGATTCTTCTGGACATATGCGCGCTTGGGGGTGGGGCCGCCGAGGGCCGCCCGGCGCTCCAGCGCGTACCTGACCTCGGGTGAGCCGGGGCCGGGGTGGAGGAACGGCGGGAACTCGCCCTCCAGCGGCGGCACCGGCAAGCCCAGCCGCTCGCCCATCTCCCGGAACTCCGCCAGGGTGAGCTTCTTCATCTGGTGGTTGGCGTTGCGGGCCTCGACCCCGGCGCCGAGCGTCCAGCCCTTGACCGTCTGCACCAGGACGACGGTCGGCGCGCCCTTGACGGACGTGGCCCGGTGGTAGGCGGCGTACACCTTGCGCGGCTCGTGCCCGGCGCGCGAACCGCCGACGACGCGCCGCAGTTCCTCGTCGCTCGCGCTCGTGCGCAGCCCGTGGAACAGGTGCTCGCGGATGTAGGCGCCGTCGGAGGCGGCGAACGTCTGGAACTGGCCGTCGGGGATCTCCCCCAGCCGGGCGACCAGTTCGTCGTCGTGGAGCAGGCCGTCCCACTCCTGGCCCCACAGTGCCTTGACCACGTGCCAGCCGGCGCCGCGGAAGACGCTCTCCAGCTCCTGGACGATGCGGGTGTTGCCACGTACCGGGCCGTCGAGGCGCTGCAGGTTGCAGTTGATCACGAAGGTGAGGTTGTCGAGCCCCTCGCGGGCGGCCAGGGTGAGCGCCGCCGTGGACTCGGGCTCGTCCATCTCGCCGTCGCCGAGGAAGGCCCAGACGTGGCTGTTGCTCGTGTCCTTGATGCCCCGGTTATGGAGATAGCGGTTGAACCTGGCCTGGTAGACCGCGTTGAGCGGGCCCAGCCCCATGGAGACGGTCGGGAACTGCCAGAAGTCCGGCAGGGCGCGCGGGTGCGGGTAGGAGGGCAGCCCGCCGCGGGTCTCGCGCCGGAAGGCGTCCAGCTGCTTCTCGCTCAGGCGGCCTTCGAGGAAGGCGCGGGCGTAGATGCCCGGAGAGGCGTGGCCCTGGAAGTACACCTGGTCGTCGGTGCCGTGGAAGAAATGGTTGAACCCGATCTCGTACAGCCAGGCCGCCGAGGCGTACGTGGCCATGTGCCCGCCCAGGCCCAGTTTGCTGCCCCTGCTGACCATGGCCGCGGCGTTCCAGCGGTCGTAGGCCGCGATGCGCTCCTCCAGCTCCAGGTCACCCGGGTAGGGCGGTTCCTCGGCCGTGGGCACGGTGTTCACGTAACGGGAGGACGTGGCCAGCCTCCGCAGCAGGTAGTCGGCCCGTTCGGGACCGGCAGCCCGCCTGACCGCGTCGAGGGACTCCAGCCACTCGGCGGTCTCCTGAGGATCCAGATCTTTCTCCATACCTCCCATTAAACACCCAATGATCGATCATTGGGTGTTAGGGTGACTGGATTCGCGATTTAATCTTGTGTGTGAAACCCGTAGTGCGATCCCCGCTCCGCGACGACATCCGCCGGCAACTGCTGGACGGCCTGATCACCGGCCGCTGGGCCCCGGGCGAGCGCATCGTCGAGCGCCGCGTGGCCGCCGACCTCGGCGTCAGCCAGGCTCCGGTCCGCGAGGCGCTGCGCGAGCTGGAGTCGCTGCGCCTGATCGAGTCCTCGCCCAACAAGGGCGCGCGCGTACGCCCCGTCACCCGGGCCGACCTGCGCGAGGTCTACCAGGTGCGGGCCGGGCTTGAGGAGACCGCGGCCCGCCTGGGCGCCCCCGCGGTGGAGGCGCTGGAGGCCCACACGGCCCGGCTCGAAGCGGCCGCGGCCACCGGCTCACTGACCGGTCAGGTGTCGGCCGGGATCGCCTTCCACCGGGAGATCGTCGCCGCCTCGGGCAACGCGCTGTTGCTGTCGGTGTGGGACGGCCTGGGCCTGGAGGTGTGGACGCACCTGTCGATCCGGGTGTTCCGCGCCGAACTCCACGAGAACGCCGCCGACCACCAGCCGCTCGTGGACGCCTTCCGCGCGGGCGACCCCCGGGCCCCGGAGCTCCTGCGCGAGCACATCCTCAGCTACGCGCCGTGAGGAAGGCCGCGATGCGCGCGGACCAGGTGCGGATGCCGGCCACGGTGTCCGAGACGTGCAGGGTGGCGGCCGGGAGCAGGCCGGCGAGCGCCTCGGCCGTGGACAGCGGATGGCCGTCGTCGGTGTCCCAGGCCAGGATCAGCGCCGGGTGCGTCAGCGCGGACAGCTCCGCCGGCGCGGGCAGGTCGGAGGCGGCCAGACCGCGCATGACCGAGGGCAGCAGATCCCAGGAGACGTCCGGCAGCGGGAACGCGGGCCCCTGGGCGAAGATCGCGGGCGGCTCCTCGCCGGCCATCAGCTCGGCGAACCCCTTCGGCCCCCGGCTCTCCAGCGCCTCGGCCGCCTCCAGGTAGTGGGCGGCCATCGCCTTCCTGGTCTCCCACGCGGTCGGCGGGATGATCAGCACGAGCCGTTCGAAGGCCTCCGGCCGCTTCAGCGCGGCGTGCAGCACGGTGGCCGTGCCCATGGAGGCGCCCATCCCGGTCACCGGGCCGGCGTCCACGTGGTCGATCACCGCGAGCAGGTCGTCGGCCAGGTTCGTGAAGACGTAGTCCCCGGGTACGGCCCGGCCGGTCGACTCGCCGTGGCCACGGGCGTCATAGCGGACCAGCCTGGCCACCTCCTCCACCGGCTCCCACACGAACAGCCCGTGCCGCCGTTCACCGGCCCGGCTGGACATGGCGCCGTGGACGTGGACCGCGAGTGGCCCGCCCTCCCTTCCGCTCACCGCGCAGGCCAGATCGGCTCCCTCTCGGGCGACGGTTGTCATCACTTCCTCCTCGGCATGGTGGGGATGCCCACGGCGGCGACCGTACAGATCACCGCGATCGCCCACAACAGCACCCGCCACGCTTGCGATCTCCTGGGGAACCTGCCGCTGAGAGGCATTCGCTGTCAACGGCATGCGCGCTAGGGTCGCCCCATGCCCCGTACGATCGCCACCGCGACCCGCGTCGACCTGCCCGAGCTGCTGGAGTTTCTGCGCCCGCGCCACCACGGGCTGCTGTCCACGACCCGCGTGTCAGGCCGCCCCCAGCTCTCACCGGTCGCCTGCGGCGTGGACGAGTCCGGGCGGATCGTCGTGTCCACCTACCCGGACCGCGCCAAGGCGCACAACGCCCGGCGCGAGGAGCAGGTGTCGATCTGCGTGCTGTCCGACGACTGGAACGGCCCGTACGTGCAGGTCGACGGCCGCGCCGAGGTGCTGGACATGCCGGCGGCCGAGGACGCGCTGGTGGAGTACTTCCGGTGCGTCGCCGGCGAGCACCCGGACTGGCAGGAGTACCGCGAGGCCATGCGCCACCAGGACAAGTCGCTGATCCGGATCACCATCGACTCCTGGGGCCCGATCGCCACCGGCGGGTTTCCCGCGCGACTGGCGGACTGACATCGGGGATGCTGGAGGGGTGGCGGAAGGCATCTTCATCCGGCTGCTCGGATCGGTGGACGCGCGGGACGGCTCGCGCGCCGTCGAGCTCGGGCCGCCGCGCAGGCAGGCCGTGCTGGCGATGCTGGCCGCGCACGCGGGGGCGCCGGTCACCGTGGAAGGGCTGGTTGACGGGGTGTGGGGCGAGAGTGCCCCGCGCAGCGCCGTACAGAACGTCCACACCTACATCGCGGGATTACGGCGGGCGCTGGAGCCCGGACGGTCGCCGCGTGCCCCGGCCGGACTGCTGAGAGGCGTGCGCGGCGGGTACCTCCTGGCCCTGGACCCCTCGTGCGTCGACTCCCTGATCTTCGCCGGCCGCCTTGAGCGGGCCCGCGCCTTACCGGCGGACCGGGCGCTGGCCCACCTGGACGAGGCGCTCGGGCTGTGGCGGGGCCCCGCGTTGTTCGGCCTGCCGGGACCGTTCGCGGAGACCGAGGGGCAGCGGCTTGAGGAGCTCCGGCTGACGGCCGTCGAGGAAAGGGCCGCGCTGCTGCTCGGCGCGGGCCGCGACGCCGACGCGCTGGACGGTCTTGAGCGCGTGGCGCGCGCCCATCCGCTGCGCGAGCGGCTGTGGGAGCTGCTGATACGGGCCCAGGCGGGCAGCGGGCGCCGGGCGGAGGCGGCCAGATCCTTCGAGCAGGCGCGCCACAACCTGGCCGAGGAGCTGGGCGTGCGTCCCGGGCAGGGGTTGCGCGAGGCTCTGGAGGGGCTGGGGCAGGTACGTGACCGCCGCGCGCCGCAGCAACTGCCACGCGACCTGCGCGCCTTCGTGGGCCGCGAGGCCGAGACGGCGGAGCTGTGCTCGCTGCTGGCGCCGCCCTCCGGCACGTCGCGGTCGTCCGTGGTGGCCGTCACCGGGGTGGCGGGGGCGGGCAAGTCCGCGCTCGCCGTCCACGTGGCCCACCTGCTGCACACCCGCTTCCCCGACGGCCGGCTGTTCACCAACCTGCGCGGCGCCACGCCCGGAGTTCAGGCGGTGAGCCCGCTGGAGGCGCTGGGCCGGTTCTTACGCGCGCTGGGTGTGCCGGCCGAGGACGTGCCGGTCGATCTGGACGAGGCCATCGCCCTGTGGCACAGCCGCCTGGACGGCCGGCGCCTGCTCATCGTGCTCGACGACGCCAAGGACCCGGCCCAGGTACGGCCGCTGCTGTCGGTGCCGGAGGGCAACGCCGTACTGCTGACCAGCAGAGAGTCCTTCTCCTGCGTCGACGACTGCGCGCAGGTCGGCCTGGCGACGCTGCCGGGGGCGGAGGGTGCGGCCATGCTGGCCGAGCTGGTGGGCGGCGAGCGGGTGCGGGCCGAGCCGCGGGCGGGCCGGCGGCTGGTCGAGCTGTGCGGCGGGCTGCCGCTGGCGATCCGGGTCGCGGCGGCGCGGCTGCTGGACGACCCGCACGCGGGCCTGGCCCGGCACGTGGCCCTGCTGGAGGACGAGCACTCCCGGCTGGAGGAGCTGCAGGCGGGCGACATCGCGGTGCGCTCCAGCCTGATGGGCAGCTGGAGCGCGCTGGCCGGCAGCGAGCACGAGCGCGACCGGCAGGCCGCCGCCGCCCTCGCCGCCCTGGGACTGCTCGACGTGGCCGAGTTGTCGCCGCGGGTGGTGGCGGCGCTCATGGGAGCCGACGTCGCGGTCGCGGAGCGGGCGCTGAACCGGCTGGCCGCGGCGCATCTGATCGACCGCGTGGGGTCCGGCCGCTACCACCTGCACGACCTGGTACGGCTGTTCGCCCGCGAGATAGCCCCGCCACGGCGCCGCGAACCGCTGCTCAGAGCCCTGGGCTTCTACGCCGCCACGGCCCGCGCGGCCACGGTCCTGCGCGACCCGCACCGGGTGCAGCCCGCGGGCCCGCCGGTCACCGCCGAGCCGCAGTCCTTCGCCGGCCGGGACGAGGCCTGCGCGTGGCTCGTCGCCGAGGATCCCAACCTGGTCGCGGCGGCGTGGCAGGCGATGGGCGAGCCCGACGACGAGATCGCCGCGCTGGGCGTCGCGGTGACGTTCGCGCTCCTGTGGCACCAGGTCGACGCGTGCGCCATGGCCGACATGCGGCGGCTCAACGAACGGGCCCTGGATGTGTCCCGGCGGCTGGGCCAGGACCGGCTGATCCTGGAGTGCCACAACCACCTGGGACACGCGGCCAACTGCCACCACCGGACCCCTGAGGCCATCTGGCACTATGAGCGGCAGCTCGACCTGGCCCGGCGGCTGGCCGACCCGTTCTGCGAGCAGCGCGCCCTGGGCAACATGGCCTCCACCCAGCACACCGGCGGCCTGTTCGCGCAGGCACTCGACTCCGCCCTGGCCCAGCTGGCCCTCGCCCGCAGGGAGGGGTTCGCCGTCGGAGAGCGCTACGCGCTGTTCATCGCCGGCTCCGCCTACCGCGGCCTGGGCCGGTCGGCCGAGGCGCGGGACCTGCTGACGCGGGCGTTCGACCTGGCCGTCGAGGCGGGCGACGACTTCCAGGTCCTGTCCACGGGCCGCGAGCTGGCCGAGCTCTACCTGGACCTGTACGACTTCGAGGAGGCTCTGGAACGGCTGACGCGCACCCACGCGCTGGCCGTCGCGCTCAACAGCAAGAACTGCACGATCGCCTGCCTGATGGCCCTGGCCACGGCCTACCGGCGGCTCGGCGACCCGTCCAGGGCCCACGACCACCTCACCGAGGCCGCCGCCCTCATCGAGGAGACCGGCGACACCTACCACCTCGAACGCCTCCACCGGGAGCAACGGGCGGTCCGCCTTGATCTCAGCTGAGGTTGAGGTTCTACCGTGGGGATCGTGAGACGTGGACGGATGCTCGCCGTGCTGCTCTTGGCCTGGTTCATGGCGCAGTTCGACTTCTTCGTGGTCAACGTGGCCGCGCCGGCCTTCGAGCGGGAACTGGGCGCGAGCCAGGCGCAGCTGGAGCTGATCGTGGGCGGCTACGCGTTCACGTTCGCCGCCGGGATGATCACCGGCGGCCGGCTGGGCGACCGCTACGGCTACCGCAGGATGTTCGTCGCCGGGATGACCGCGTTCACGCTCGCCTCGGTCCTGTGCGGGCTGGCGCTCGGCCCGGCCCAGCTCATCGCCGCCCGGCTCCTGCAAGGGCTGGCCGGCGCGATCATGGTGCCGCAGGTGCTGGCGATGATCCCGGTGATCTTCGAGCCGCGCGAGCGTCCCAAGGCCGTCGGCTGGTACGGCCTCGCGGGCGGCGTCGGCGCGATCGCCGGGCAGGTCCTCGGCGGGCTGCTGCTCACCGTCGACGTCCTGGGACTGGGATGGCGGATCGTCTTCCTGCTCAACCTGCCGATCGGCGTGGTCACGGTCATTCTGGCGGCCCGCCTGCTGCCGAAGGCCGAGACGGGCAGGTACGCGCGGCTGGACCTGCGTGGCGCCGCCGGGCTGGCGATCGGGCTGGCGTTGCTGCTGGTGCCGCTCGGGCTCGGGCACGGCCTGGGCTGGCCGGTGTGGGCGTGGGTGTGCATGGCTTCCGCCGTACCGGTGCTGGCGCTGACCGGGCGGTGGCAGCGCGTGCTGGCCGCGCGCGGCGGTCAGCCCGTGCTGGACCTGGCGTTGCTGAAGGTGCGCTCCTACGTCGCCGGGGTCGGCGCGGTCACCGCCTTCACCGCCTACTTCGTGTCGTTCATGTTCACGCTGACGCTGCTGCTGCAGGGCGGGTTCGGGCTGGACGCGTTCCATGCGGGGCTGGCGTTCGCGCCGATGGGGCTGATGTTCTCGATCACCTCGCTGCTCGGCAGCCGCCTGGTCCGCCGGTACGGCCCGCGGGTCGTCATGCTCGGCGGCTGCGTCACCGCGGCCGGGCTGACCGCGATGCTCTTCGTGGAAGGGTTGCCCTG
Organism: Nonomuraea sp. NPDC050394; assembly: GCF_044459065.1. Classification (NCBI taxonomy): domain Bacteria; kingdom Bacillati; phylum Actinomycetota; class Actinomycetes; order Streptosporangiales; family Streptosporangiaceae; genus Nonomuraea; species Nonomuraea sp. NPDC050394. The sequence goes on from NZ_JBITIO010000007.1 coordinate 381,620, forward strand.
GACCATCGCGGCGCTCATGGTGGTCGGCACCGGCAACGGGCTGGTGCTGCCGCAGTTGATCGGCACCGCGCTGGTCGAGGTGGAGCCGGGTCAGGCGGGCATCGCCTCGGGCTTCCTGACGACGGCCCAGCAGTTCGCCGGTGCCGGCGGGGTGGCGGTGATCGGGGCGGTGTTCTTCGCGGCGGCCGCGGGACCGGGCGGCTACGCCGCCGGCATGCGCTGGTCGGCCGCGATCGATCTCGCGCTGATCCTGGTCGTGGTCGCCGTGGTGGCCTACAACGGCCGCCGGGCGCTCACCCGAGCTGAGCTTCCAGTCCCTTCACGTCGGACATGACCCAGTACTCGGTGAAGCGGCCGCCTTCGGCCCGCAGGATGTCATGGCCGCTGAAGGCGACCGGCCTGCCCTGATGCTCGCCGCTGAACGTCCAGCGGGCGGCCACGAGGTCGCCGGTGACGATCGGGCCCACGTCGAGGGTGACCTTCACCCCGGTGAAGGGCTCGTGGCCCTGCTTCAGTACCTCGATCAGCTCGTCGGGGCCCCGTACGTCCATGCCGGGCCAGTGGCCGGCGAAGTCGTCCGTGACGAGTTCCCGGGCGAGTTCGAAGTCGCCGTTCCACATCTCCAGGAGCCAGCGTTCGTACAGGTTGATGAGCATATTCAGCGACGTACCCACTAGGTTGCCCTTCATGAACGTTGCGATTACCGGGGGTTATGTCGTGCCCGTGACGGGCGCGCCCGTCGAGAACGGCACCATTCTCATCCAGGACGGGAAGATCACCGCCGTCGGCGCGGACGTGGCCGTGCCCGACGGCGTCGAGATCGTGGACGCGGGCGGCGCCTGGGTGCTGCCCGGCTTCGTCGAGGCCCACGGGCACATGGGCGTCCACGAGGAGGCCGACGGCTGGGCCGGCCAGGACACCAACGAGATGACCGACCCGAACGGCGCCCGCCTGCGCGCGCTCGACGCGATCAACCCGGCCGACCTCGGCTTCGGTGACGCGCTGTCCGGCGGCGTCACCACGGCGGTGATCAAGCCGGGCTCCGCCAACCCCATCGGCGGGCAGACCGTGGCGCTCAAGTGCTGGGGCAGGAGCGTGGAGGAGATGCTCCTGCGCGAGCCGGTCAGCGTGAAGAGCGCGCTCGGCGAGAACCCCAAGCGGGTGTACGGCGACCAGAAGAAGCTGCCCTCGACCCGCCAGGGCGTGGCCGCGGTGATCCGCGACGCGTTCATGAAGGCCCAGGACTACCGGGCCAAGCGGGCGGCGGCGGCCGACGAGGGCAAGCCGTTCGACCGGGACGGCACGATGGAGGTGCTGGTCAGGGTGCTGGATGGGGAACTGCCCTGGTGCCAGCACACCCACCGGGCCGACGACATCGCGACCGCGCTGCGCCTGGCCGACGAGTTCGGCTACCGGGTGATCGTCAACCATGCCACCGAGGGGCATCTGCTGGCCGACGTGCTCGCCGAGCGGCGGATTCCGGTGATCATCGGGCCGCTGTTCACCAGCCGGACGAAGGTGGAGCTGCGGCAGCGGTCGTTGCGCAACCCCGGCATCCTGGCCAGGGCGGGCGTGGAGCTGGCCATCACGACCGACCATCCCGTGGTGCCGATCCACTTCCTGGTGCACCAGGCGACGCTGGCCGTGAAGGAAGGGCTTGACCGGGAGACGGCGCTGCGCTCCATCACGGTGAACCCGGCCAAGATCATGGGGCTGGACGACCGGGTCGGGGCGCTGGCTCCTGGGCTCGACGGCGACGTGGTGATCTGGTCGGGCGATCCGCTGGACGTCATGAGCAGGGCGCTGCGGGTGTTCGTGTCCGGGCGTGAGGTGTACACGTTCTCCGATGAGCTGGGCGAAGGCGTGGTGGCCAACCCCTACTACCGCGAGTCCTGATTTTTCACTTCTTAACGCGCCGCGTCCTGGTTGGGGGCGCGGCGCGTTGGTTTTGCGGCATGCCGTACAGTGAGAAAGTCTAACACTCGTTCAATTTGTTTGCGGAGGCTTCTCCCATGGCCAACCCCTATGCGGCGTTGTTCAGGACGCCCGGCGCCGTGGCCTTCTCCCTCGCCGGATTCGTGGGGCGCATGCCCATCTCGATGACCGGGATCGGAGTGCTGACGATGTTGTCCCAGATGCGGGGTGGCTACGCGCTCGCCGGAGCCGTGGCCGCGACCTTCACGCTGTCCACCGCCCTCGCGGGGCCGCAGGTGTCGCGGCTGGTGGACCGGCTGGGGCAGGGGCGGGTGCTGCTGCCCGCCGCCGGGCTCAGCGTCGCCGGGCTCGCCGCCCTGCTGCTGTGCGCCCGCTCCGGCGCGCCCGCCTGGACGTTGTTCGTCTGCGCCGCGCTGGCGGGCACGCTGCCCAACCTGGCCGCGATGGTCCGCGCCCGCTGGACCCACGCGCACCGTGGCTCCCCCCACCTGCACGCGGCCTTCTCTCTGGAGTCGGTGGTGGACGAGCTGACCTTCGTCATCGGCCCGGCGCTGTCGGTGGCGCTGTCCACGGCGTTGTTCCCCGAGGCGGGCCCCCTGGTGGCGGGTGTGCTGCTGGTGGCCGGGGTCCTGCTGCTGGTGCCGCAGCGGCGTACCGAGCCGCCCGTCCAGAGGTACGACGCCGCCACCGGCCCGAGCCGCTCGGCCATCCGGATCCCGGCGGTGCGGCTGCTGGCGCTGCTTCTGGCGGCGGGCGGCGTGATCGCGGGCACGGTCGACGTGGTCAGCGTGGCCTTCGCCGCCCAGGCGGGCGCACCGGCGAGCGCCGGGTTCGTCCTGGCGGCCTACGCCGGCGGGTCGGCGCTGTCCGGGCTGGTGTTCGGGGCGCTGCGGCTCACGGTGCCGCTGCCCCGGCTGCTGGTCGTCAGCGTCACCGGGACCGCGCTGACCACGGTGCCGCTGCTGTTCGCCGGCGGGGTGGCGGCGCTGGCCGCGGCGGTGTTCGCCGCCGGGCTGTTCTTCGCCCCTACGATGATCGTGGTGATGAGACTCGTGGAGCGCGCGGTTCCCGCCTCGTCGCTCACCGAGGGGATGACCTGGGCGATCACCGGGCTGAGCGCGGGCATCGCGCTGGGCGCGGCGCTCGCGGGCGCGCTGGTCGACCACTACGGCCCGACGAGCGGGTTCGGCGTCGCCGTCGCGGCGGGAGCGGTCGCGCTGGCGCTGGCCGTCGGGGCCGCCCGCGCCCCGGCGGGAAAGGAGGCGGAAGGTGAACGAGCCGCTCACTGACGGGCGCCGCATCAAGGGCGAACAACGCAGGCGGGAACTGATCGAGGCGACGATCCGGGTGGTCGCCCGCGACGGCGTGGCCGGGGTCAGCCACCGCACCGTCGCCAAGGAGGCCGGCCAGCCGGCCACCGCCGCCGCCTACTACTTCAAGGCCATCGACGACCTGCTCACCGCCGCGCTGACCTCCTGCATGGACGAGGACGCCGAGCGCATGCGCCGCCTGGCCGACGTGGACGACCCCGAGGAGGGCCTGCGGGCCCTGGCGGCGCTGATGTGCCAGGTCGTGGCCGCCCCCGCCCACCTGCTCGCCGAATACGAGCTCTATCTCCTGGCCGCCCGCCGCCCCGAGCTGCGCGAGCCCACCCGGCGCTGGCTGGCCGCCGTCGAGCGCTTCGGCCGCCGCCACACCGACGATCCGGTACGGCTGCGCGTCCTCGCCGGCACGATCGACGGCGTGCTGATGCAGGCGCTGCTGACCGACACGCCGCCCGGCCGGGAGGACTGGGAGGACATCCTGCGGGCCGTGCTGATCACACCCGGTCCAGAAACCGGGCGATGAGCGGGGCGATCTCCGGCAGGTCCTCCTCCAGGGCGAAGTGGCCGGTGTCGAAGACGTGGAGCTCGGCGCCGGGCAGGTCGCGCAGGTAGGCGCGGGCGCCCGGCTCGGGGAAGAACGGGTCGTTGCGGCCCCACACGATCAGGGCGGGCGGGGTGTGCTCGCGCAGCCACGCCTGCCACCTGTCGTACTGCTCGACGTTGGAGTGGTAGTCGAAGGCCAGCGCGATCTGGGCCTCCTTGCGGCCGGGCAGGTCCAGGAAGTGCTGGTCGAGGGTCCAGCCGTCGGGTGAGAGACGCTCGGGGTGGCGGGTGCCCGACTCGTACTGGCCGCGGGTGCCGGACAGGGTGAGCAGGCCGCGGATCGTCTCCTCGGCGCCGGGCGTCTCCGGACGCAGGGCGACGAAGTCGCGGGCTCCCGCCGACAGGCCCTCCTCGTAGGCGTTGCCGTTCTGGATCACGAGACCGGCGATCCACTCGGGGTGCCACAGCGCGAGGCGGAAGCCGATCGGGGCGCCGAAGTCGAAGACGTACATGGTGAAGCGGGTGAGGCCGAGCTCGCGCACGAACCCCTCGGTGATGTCGGCGAGCCGGTCGAAGGAGTAGGTGAAGTCCTCGGGTGCCTGGGTATGGCCGAAACCCGGATAGTCGGGGGCGATCAGCCGGTACCGGTCGCCGAGTTCGGCGATCAGCTGCCGGAACTGGTGCGAGCCGGACGGGAAGCCGTGCAGGAGCAGGAGCACGGGCGCGTCGGGCTTGGCGGGGACGGACTCGCGGTAGAAGACGCGCACGCCTTCGACGTCGGCATACATGGTTACTAACGCCTTTCCAAAGAGAAGATGCATTAGTCTTAGCGTGTCGCGATCTAATGCGTCAACCCATGGATGTAGAATTAGGACATGACGGATCCGCTGACCGGCGAACATCTGGCCCTCGACCTCGTCAACACCAGGCCGAGCGTCGGGGATCTCCTCGCCACCCCCGCCGACCTGCGCCACTGGCTGGTCCTCCAGCGGGGCAGACTGCGGGACGAGCCGGTCGCGGAGCGCGACGTCGCCCAGGTACGCGAGCTGCGCGAACTGGTGGCCGTCGCCGTCTCGCACCTGCGCACCGGCACCGCCCCGCCCGAGGAGGTCCTGCGCGCCCTCACCCAGGCGCAGCGGATGGCGCCCGCCTACCGCGAGCTCTCCTGGCGGGACGGGGCCGTCACCGCGCTCCCCCGGCGCTCCGGCACGCCGGGCGAACGCCTGGTCGCCCAGCTCGCCGAAGCCGCCGCGGACCTGCTCGCCGGCCCGGACGCCGGCCGTATCCGGCAGTGCGAAGGACATGACTGCGTGATGTTGTTCGTCCCCGCGCACCCGCGCCGCCGCTGGTGCTCGACGGCCCGCTGCGGCAACCGTGCCCGTGTCGCCCGCCACTACCAGCGCCACAAGCCCGCTTGAACTCTCCCGGATCCTCGAACCATTGATCAGATTCGGGCGTCAAACGAGTTCACAAGCATCTGGAGTGGTTCATGTGATGATCTGGCCGAGCCCCGCCGCCGCAGGCGTGCCCCCGGCATGGTGAGCCGTAAGCGCGCGGCACGCTCCCGGCGGCGCATCGACGTGACCCGTCTCCCCGAGGACATCGTGACGCTCCTCGACGACCTCCCGCCCGGCGAGAACCTGGTCGTCACGCGCGACGGCGTGCCGATCGCGACCATTGCCAGCATGATCGACGTGGTCGAGGGCGCCATCGTCGATCCGGACGCGCCCGACGAGGTCACCGAGCAGGCACCGGCCGACTACGACGGCGTGACCGTCGTAGCCACCGCGATGGAGCTGTCGACCGCGGCCCGGGTGGCGCTGTCCAACCAGCTCGGCGCGGACTACGTCGTACTCGACATGAAGGCGGCACCTTTGACGGCCGACGTGCTTCTGGTGCCACCGGGCAGCCCGCAGCTGATCGGGGCGCTGCGGGGGATGTTCACGAAGGCTCGCATCATCGTCACCGAGATCGAGGACGACGAGCTCGGGGTCCAGTACCACGGTCCGGTCAGGCGGCTGCTCGACGCCGGGGCCGAAGCGTATCTGCCCCCGGCGAACCTCCCGCGCCTGGCCATGCAGCTCGACTACACGCTCCATCACGGGCGGGAGCTCTCCGGCGGGACCACCACGCAGCGGCAGATCGCCCCGGCGGATGACCCCGATGCCTGAAATCGGCTTCGGCGACGCTCCCTACTGAGACGCCGCACGCCCGGCCCCTGTGCGGAGCCGGGCGTGCGATCGGATGGCCGTCAGCTGCAGCCGCTGGTCGAGCCGCAGCCCTCGCAGACGTAGCAGCTGCCCGCGGGGCGCATCTTGGTGCCGCAGGTCATGCAGAGCGGCGCGTCCGCCGTGAAGCGCTGGTGGCTCTCCAGCGTCAGCTCGCGGCCCGGCGCGGGCTCGGCGGCCGGCTCCGGCTTGGCGGCCTCTATCGGCGCGGACTGGGCCAGGATCTCCCGGTCCACCGACTCGTGCAGCGGCGCCGGGTCCTCACCGCGCTGCTGCGCGGCCCGCTCGGCGGCCGAGAAGATGCCGAGGGCGGCCCGCTCGTCGTAGGGCAGGTGGTCCAGGGCCAGGCGGCGGAAGATGTAGTCCATCACCGACGTGGCCATCCGGATGTCCGGGTCGTCCGTCATCCCGGCGGGCTCGAAGCGCATGTTGACGAACTTGCTCATGTACGTCTCGAGCGGCACGCCGTACTGCAGCCCGATCGAGATCGCCACGGAGAAGGCGTCCATGACGCCCGCCAGCGTCGAGCCCTGCTTGGACATCTTGAGGAAGACCTCGCCCAGACCGTCGTCCGGGTAGGACGAGGCGGTCATGTAGCCCTTGGCGCCGCCGACCGTGAAGCGGGTCGTCGTGCTGGGGCGCTGGTTGGGCATGCGGCGGCGGGTCGGCCGGTTGACCTCGATGACCTTGACCTCGGGCTCACCGGCGGCGGCCTCGGTGGTCTTGGCCTCCTCCTTCTTGCCCCCGGCCGACAGCGGCTGGCCGACCTTGCAGTTGTCGCGGTAGACGGCCAGCGCCTTCAGGCCGAGCTTCCAGCCCTCCAGGTAGACCTGCTCGATGTCGTCGATCGTGGCCGACTCGGGCAGGTTGACCGTCTTGGAGATGGCGCCCGACAGGAACGGCTGCGTGGCGGCCATCATCCGCACGTGGCCCATCGGCGCGATCGCGCGCTCGCCCATCGCGCAGTCGAACACCTCGTAGTGCTCCTGCTTGAGGCCGGGCGCGTCGACGACGTGGCCGTGCTCGGCGATGTACTCGACGATCGCCTCGATCTGCTCCTGCTGGTAGCGCAGCTGCTTGAGCGCGCGCGGGATCGTCTGGTTGACGATCTGCATCGAGCCGCCGCCGACGAGCTTCTTGAACTTGACCAGCGCCAGGTCCGGCTCGATGCCGGTGGTGTCGCAGTCCATCATCAGGCCAATGGTGCCGGTCGGGGCCAGCAGCGACGCCTGGGCGTTGCGGTAGCCGTTCTTCTCGCCGAGCTTGAGGCACTCCGACCACTGCTTGGACGCCTCAGTGTGGATCTTGGAGTCCATGATGCCGACCGTGCGCAGGTTGTCGTTGGCGGCGGCGTGCTTGCGCATGACGCGCTTGTGCGGCTCGGCGTTGCGGGCATAGCCGTCGTACGCGCCGACGGCCGCGGCCAGTTCCGCGCTGCGGCGGTAGGAGACGCCGGTCATCAGGCTCGTGATGGTGCCGGCCACCGCGCGGCCGCCGTCGGAGTCGTAGGCGTGGCCGGTGGCCATGAGCAGCGCGCCCAGGTTGGCGTAGCCGATGCCGAGCTGGCGGTAGGCGCGGGTGGTCTCGCCGATCTTCTCCGTCGGGAAGTCCGCGAAGGTGATCGAGACGTCCATCGCCGTGATGATCAGCTCGGTGAGCTTCACGAAGTTCGCGATGTCGAAGGAGTTGTCGTCCTTCAGGAACTTCAGCAGGTTGATGCTGGCCAGGTTGCAGGAGGAGTTGTCCAGGTGGACGTACTCGCTGCACGGGTTGGACGCGGTGATGCGGCCGGTCTCCGGGCTGGTGTGCCAGTCGTTGATCGTGCCGTCGTACTGGATGCCCGGGTCGGCGCACTCCCACGCCGCCTTGGCCATCTTGCGGAACAGGTCCTGGGCGTCGACCTCCTCGATGACCTCGCCGGTCAGGCGGGCGCGCAGGCCGAACTTCTCGCCCTTCTCCACCGCGTGCATGAACTCGTCGGAGACGCGCACGGAGTTGTTGGCGTTCTGGTACTGCACGGACACGATGTCCTTGCCGCCCAGGTCCATGTCGTAGCCGGCGTCGCGGAGGGCGCGGATCTTGTCCTCTTCGCGGGCCTTGGTCTCGATGAACTCCTCGATGTCGGGGTGGTCGACGTCGAGCACGACCATCTTGGCCGCGCGCCGCGTGGCACCGCCCGACTTGATGGTCCCGGCCGAGGCGTCGGCGCCGCGCATGAAGCTGACGGGGCCGCTGGCCGTACCGCCGCTGGAGAGAAGTTCCTTGGAGGAGCGGATGCGGGACAGGTTGATGCCCGAGCCGGAACCGCCCTTGAAGATCACGCCCTCTTCCTTGTACCACTCCAGGATCGACTCCATCTGGTCGTCCACGGCAAGGATGAAACACGCGCTGACCTGCTGCGGGGACTGCGTGCCCACGTTGAACCAGACCGGCGAGTTGAAGGCGAAGACCTGGTGCGAGAGCGCGTACTTGAGCTCGTGGTCGAAGATCTCGGCGTCCTCGTCGGTGGCGAAGTAACCGTGCTCGACCGCGGTCTTGGTGTACATGCCGACCACGCGGTCGACCAGCTGCTTCAGGCTCCACTCACGCTGCGGGGTGCCCACGGCGCCCCGGAAGTACTTGGTGGTCACGATGTTGGCCGCGTTGACGGACCAGAACTCGGGGAACTCGACACCCCGCTGCTCAAAGTTGACCGACCCGTCGCGCCAGTTGGTCATGACGACGTCACGGCGCTCCCAGGTGATCTCGTCGTAGGGATGCACGCCCGGCTTGGTGAAGATCCGCTTCATCTTCAGACCCTTGCGGGGCCTCTTGCCCCCGCGCGCCACTGACCCGCTTGCCGTCTCCGTCATGACTCCCCCTTCAGGCCCTTGACGGCCGAGCTCGTCTCGCCCTCCACCTTGCCGGTGCGGCTCGACTCCCTCTCCGTCTTCAACTGTTTGATCTCGGCCTCGAAGTCCGCCAGGCTCTCGAAACCGCGATATACCGATGCGAACCGCAGGTACGCCACCTCGTCCAGCTCCCGCAGCGGGCCCAGGATCGCCAGCCCCACCTCGTTGGAGGGGATTTCCGCCGCGCCTCTGGCCCGGATGGCCTCCTCGACCCTCTGCCCCAGCTGGGCCAGCGAGTCCTCCGTCACCGGCCTGCCCTGACAGGCCCGCCGTACGCCCGCGACGACCTTGTCCCGCGAGAAGGGCTCGGTCACCCCGCTACGCTTGCTCACCATCAGCAGGACCGTCTCCTGGGTGGTGAACCTACGCCCGCACTCCGGACACGTCCGGCGTCGCCTGATGGCCGCGCCGTCGTCCGTGGAGCGGCTGTCGATGACCCTCGTGTCGGGGTGGCGGCAGAACGGACAGTGCACGCTGCTTCGCCTCCTCGAACGGCCGCGTAAAGCGGTTGTCCCCGTACGCTCGCGCACACCCCACGGCGAGCCATGGAGCGGTCACGGAAACACAAGTTGTGGTGAACTACATCGGTGTAACTACTAGATGTTGTGGTCCTAACGTAGAAGCGCGCGACCATGAACGCAAGTTGGCGCGGCCCTTCCCATCGAAGTCGCTGATCAGCGGGGTGATGGGCGCTCCGGCCGGGCGTGTCGGCGTCAACAAGCGGGGCGAGCCGGGTGTTCCCGGACCTGTTTTCGCAGGTCGGCCGGGGTGTGGGCGGTCTTGGCCACGGAGGCCTCGCTGATCTTGGGCGGAGGGCGGGAAGCCCTTGCGCGCCGGGGTTCTGGAGGTTTCTGAGGCCGGTGTGAGGGGTGGTGCGCCGGTGCGCCGGTGAGACTGATGCTCCCCGCCGGGTGAGCGCGGAAGCGCGCGCCCGGCGCCTGGGCGCGGGAGACTGGCGCTCCCTGCCGGTGAGCTCGGAGGCGCGCGCCCGTAGCCGGGCGCGTCCTTGCCGGTGAGCGCGGAAGCGCACGCCCGTCGCCGGGCGCGCGCTTCCGTCTTCGGGTGTACGGCGACGCGTCCTCAGCGGCCCGCGGGGATGTACAGGCGGGCGCCGGGACGGATCAGGGAGCTCTTCAGCCCGTTCAGCCGCATGATGTCCCGGGCCACGGCGTCGGCGTCGCCCTCGGGGGAGACGGTTCCGGCGATGGTCCAGAGGGTGTCGCCGTCCTCGACCACGACCCACGGCAGGCCCGCGTGACTCAGGAGGGCCTGGCCCGCCGAGGCGAGGCTCACCGCCCGGGTGCCCAGCCACAGGCCGGCCAGGGAGAGCGCGGCCACGACCACCACCAGCGCCGCCCTGCCGCGCCGCGTCAGCCGTACGGGAGGCTTGGGCCGATTGACCCGCACCCCACCCCCACGCGACCCACCACCACGCCCGGCCCTCCCCCGCCCGACCTCACCACGCGCGGCACCGCCACGCCCGGCACTCCCACGTCCGGCGACGCCACTTCCGGTAGTCCCACGTCCGGCGACGCCAGTCTCACCAGTCCCGCGCCCTCTGGACACGCCTTTGCGCGGGATCGGCTGGGTGTCGTGCGTTCGGGTGTCGCCGGGAGCCCCCGTGGCCCCGGCGACCCTGCTTCGCGCACGCTCCTGACGGCCCCGGGACCGCCCGCCGTTCCTCGAACCGCCCCGGGCACGCTCCTGGCCACGGCGCGGCCGTTCACCCGGACTCCCGTGACCGTCCGCGGACCCGTCGCCCGGCACAGACGGGTCACGCGGCGCAGACCCGTCAGGCGGTGCCGGCCGCCCGCCCCGCGCGCGACCGTCAGACCGCCCGGGACCGTCAGACCGCCCGGGACCGTCAGACCGCCCGGGACCGTCAGACTGCCCGGGACCGTCAGGCCGCCCGGGACCGTCAGGCCGCGCGGGACCGTCAGGCCGCGCGCGTTCGTCGGGTCGTGGGCCGGGGGCCGTGGACTCCGTGCGTGGTGGTGGGACCAGCCACAGGGTCGGGCCGCCCGGACGGCCGCGGCGCACGCGGCCGGGACGCGAGCCCTGCCCGGCCGCGCGCTCCGCGGGATCTCCCGGGCCGCCGTTGTTCGAACGCCCGGTGGACCGATTGTTCGAACGGCGGCGCTCGGCGCTCTCGGCGGAGCGCCGGGCGTCGGCCAGGACGATGTCGGCGATCAGCGTGAGCCCCTGGACGTCGTCGCTGGTCGATGATGTGGTTGTGGTCGCTCGCACGATTGGCCTCCCGCCCCTGTGGCCTTAGCAAAAGGCCCAATAAAGATCGGCAAATCGAACACGGTGTCGATCGAACTCCCGTACGATGTTGTACACCACGCTGGCGACATTTTCGAGGAAGACTCGAACAATTGTTTGAGGATGATCTTCGACGGCGATATCGTCGCTGTGTGCGACATGAAGACCACAGACCGGCAGGCGCGCCGAAGAGGCCGCCCACCGGGCGAGGAGGAGAGCATGAGCGAGCGGGATGACGCAAACGGGGTCAGCGACCTCGCGGTGCGCCGGCGTGACTCCCTGGGCCTGACCCCACGGCAGCGCAAGATCCTCGAGGTGATCCGCGATTCCGTCCAGCAGCGCGGTTATCCCCCGTCCATGCGGGAGATCGGCGAGGCCGTCCAGCTGACGAGCACGTCCAGCGTGTCGCACCAGCTGACGGCGTTGCAGCGCAAGGGTTACCTGCGCCGCGACCCCCACCGTCCGCGCGCGCTGGAGGTCCGCCTGCCCGGCGAGCCGGTCCTGTGGGTCGATCCCGACGCCAACGACGACGAGCCCGCGGTCAGCCGCCCGACCGCGGCGTACGTCCCGCTGGTCGGCCGCATCGCCGCCGGTGGCCCGATCCTGGCCGAGGAGAGCGTCGAAGACGTCTTCGCCCTCCCCAAGCAGCTCGTCGGCGAGGGCACCCTGTTCCTCCTCCAGGTATCCGGTGACTCGATGATCGAGGCCGCGATCGCCGACGGCGACTGGGTCGTGGTCCGCCAGCAGCCGGTGGCGGAGAGCGGAGACATCGTGGCCGCCATGATCGACGGCGAGGCCACGGTGAAGACCTTCAAGCGCAAGGACGGCCACGTCTGGCTGGTCCCCCACAACCCCAACTACGACCCCATCCCAGGCGACGAGGCCAGCGTCCTGGGCAAGGTGGTGGCCGTCCTCCGCCGCCTCTGACCCTCAGGGCCCGGCACCACGCCGGGCCCCTCTCCCTCCCTGCCCCTCCTTGAGGCGCGCGGCCCCTCCTTGACGCGCGCCGGTGCCGGGTGCGGACTCCTCCCTTTGACCGCACCGCCCCGGTTGAGGGCGTTGGTGGTCCGCGCGGCATAGATGGTCCCTGGCCGGACGCTTTCCGTTGGCCGTGTCCCCGGTTCAGGTGAGCGTGCGGCGGTCTGCGCCGCATGGGTGGTCCTGACCGGAGGCTTCCGTGAGCCACGCCGCCGAAGGCTTCTGTGAGTCGCGCCATGTAGTGGGTGCGGTTCGTGGGTCGAGCCGGGTAGGTGCGGTGGGTGCCGCTTGTGGGCGGTGACGGGGGTGGGGTGAGGCCCGCTGGGAGGGTGGGGCGAGGTCCTGGGAGGTGGGCGAGGTCCCGGGAGGTGGGCGAGGTCCCGGGAGGTGGGTGGGGTTTGGCCCTGTCGTGAAATGTCGGGAAAAATACAATGCTCGGGTGAAACGTGATGGTTTGAAGTGGAGCAAGGTCGCGCCGAGTGTGATCCCGGCCTGGGTGGCGGACATGGATCTGCCCACCGCACCGGCCGTCGTCGAGTCGCTCAAGGCGCGGGCGGAGGGCGATCTCGGCTATCCGACGTGGCTGGACAACCACCAGGCCGGGCCCATGTCCGAGGCGTTCGGCGAGCGTATGGCCGCCAAGTTCGGCTGGGCTCCCGACATCGGTCACTGCCGGACCTACAGTGACCTCAATCAGGCGCTCCAGGTGTTCCTGCAGGTCTGGACGCGCCCCGGCGACGGGGTGGCCCTTCATACACCGGCCTACCATCCGTTCCTGGGCACACTTGCCGGAATGGACCGTCCGATGCGCCCGATCCAGCTGGAGCCCGACGGCGAGTCGTGGCGGTTCGAGGTGCCGGACCTGCGCGGGTGCCGGGTGCTGCTGCTGGTCAACCCGCACAACCCCACCGGACGTGTCTTCACCCGCGCCGAGCTGGAACTCCTGGCCGAGCACGCGGTCCGCCACGACCTTCTGGTGATCTCCGACGAGATCCACGCCGATCTCGTGTACGCCCCCCACCGGCACATCCCCTTCGCCACCATCCTGCCGGAACGCACCGTCACCCTCACCTCGGCCACCAAGGCGTTCAACCTGGGCGGCATCCGCTGCTCGATCGCCCACGTCGGCATGCCCGAGGTCCGCAAGGCTCTCGAAGAGCAGCCCCCCTTCGTGTACGGCTCCGCCCACCTGTTCGGCGTCGAGGCCACGGTGGCGGCCTGGCGGCACGGCGACACGTGGCTGGCGGACACGCTCGCCCTCCTGGACCGCAACCGTCACACCCTCGCCGCCCGTCTCCCGGGCACGGTGAGCTACCGGGTGCCCGAGGCCACGTACCTGGCCTGGCTGGACGTCGGCCGTCCGGGCGTGGCCGACGTCCTGGAGCGCGAGGCCAAGGTCCTGCTGAACGACGGGGCCGCCTTCGGCCCCGGTGGTGACGACTACGTGCGGCTCAACTTCGCCACCACCGAGGACACCGTGGCCCAGATCCTGGACCGCATCGTGCCGGTCCTCGCCTGAGCAGCCAGCCCTCGAACAAGAAGCCGATCCTCGCGTGAGCAGCCGGCCCCCGAACAAGAAACCGCTCCTCGCGTGAGCAGCCGGCCCCCGAACAAGAAGCCGGCCCTCACCCGAGAAGCCGGTCCTCATCCGGGCGAAGGTCAGGTGAGAGGCGGAAGGTCGGGCGGCGTCGCCGGCGGGTGTTCCTCCAGCGCGGCCAAGGCCAGCTCCACCGCCTTCTCCAGCTGCGGATCCCGCCCCGCCACCCGGTCCTGCGGAGTCATGACCACCTCCACGTCCGGCTCGACGCCGTAGTTCTCGACCCCCCAGCCATGTCCTCCCTCCAGCCAGAACGAGTACCGGGGCTGGGTGACCACGGTGCCGTCGACCAGCGAGTACCGGGAGTCGATCCCGATCACGCCGCCCCACGTCCGGGTCCCGACCAGCGGGCCGATGCCGCGGATCTTGATTCCGGCGCTGACGATGTCGCCGTCGGAACCGGCGAACTCGTCGGCGACGGCGACGATCGGCCCGCGCGGGGAGTCACGGGGGTAGCGGTGGGGTTCGTAGCCGCGGGCGCGCTCCCAGCCGGACACCCGCCGTGACAACTTCTCCAGCACCAGCTCGGAGGTGTGCCCGCCGCCGTTCTCCCGTACGTCCACGACGAGGCCGTCGTGGTCCATCTCGGTACGCAGGTCGCGGTGGAACTGCGCCCACCCGGCGGCGACCATGTCGGGAACGTGCAGGTAACCGAGCCGGCCGCCGGACAGTTCGTGGACGCGGGCCCGTCGGCTCTCGACCCACTCGTGGTAGCGGAGCTGGGTCTCGTCGGTGATCGGGGTGACGACGACGCGGCGCGGGTCGCCGCCCGAGGCCGGCCGTACCGTGAGCTCGGTGGGCTGGCCCGCGGTGCCGGCGAGGGAGGCGAGGGGGCCGCGCACGGGGTCGATGGGACGGCCGCCGACGGCGAGGATCGCGTCGCCCTCGCGGACGGCGACGCCGGGCGCGAGCAGCGGCGAGCGCGCGTCGTGGTCGGAGCTCTCGCCGGGCAGGATGCGCGTGACGCGCCAGGTGCCCTCCTCGTCGCGGGCCAGGTCGGCGCCGAGCAGGCCCTGGCGGCGCCGGTGGTCGACGCCGGTGCCGTTGGGGCGGGCGTAGGCGTGGGAGGTGCCGAGTTCGCCCTGTACCTCCCAGAGCAGGTCGATCAGCTCGGAGTAGGAGCCGATGCGTTCGACGAGCGGGGCGTAGCGGTCGAGCATGCCCTGCCAGTCGACGCCGTTCATGTCCGCGCGCCAGAAGTGGTCGCGCATGAGGCGGCCGGCCTCGTGGTAGCTCTGGCGCCATTCCGCGACGGGGTCGACGGTGACGCCGACGCGGTCAAGGTCGATGGTGACGACCTCGTCGCCCTCGCCGGCGGCGCGGGTCTGCAGGCCGTTCTTGCCGTTGGTGACCAGGCGGCCGCCGTCGGCGCTGACCTCGAACGCGCGGTACTCCTTGCCGAGCTCGGCCTTGGCGCGCTTCTTGAGGTCGTAGCGCTCCAGCACGACCTCGGGGGTGACGTCGCTGCCGTCGCCGAGCTGGCCGGTCAGCGGGTGGCGCAGCCACAGCAGGGCGTCCTTGGCGGTGCGCAGGTTGCCGTAGCGGCCGGCGGGCACCGGGACGGGCACGACGCGGGCGGCGAGACCTTCGGCGTCGACCTCGGTGCGCGGCGGCGTGTCGCCGTTCTTCTTGTCCTTGGAGTCCTTGGAGCCCTTGTCGTCGTCCTCGCCGTTGAAGCCGCGCCCCTGGAGGCTCGGGTCGAAGGGGCTGGGCGTGGTGGCCTGCAGCGGCACGATGTACGGCCGGCACGCATTGGGAAAGGACAGGTCGAAGACGTGCGAGTCGTAGACCGGATCGAAGGTCCGCATGGACAGGAACGCCAGGTGCTTGCCGTCCTTGGTGAAGACCGGCGAGTAGTCGGAGAAGCGCGGCTGCGTCACCTCCAGCGTGGCGGTCCCGTCGATCCGCCCGACCTTGATCTGCGACAGCGGCTCCGGGTGCGGGTGGACCCAGGCGAGCCAGGCGGAGTCGGGCGAGAAGGCCAGGTCGCCGATGTCGCCGTGGAGGGTCCTGTCGAGTTCGCGCAGGGTGCCGCTGTCGAGGTCGACGGCGAGCAGGCGGCCGTCGTGGGTGGCGACGGCGGCGTGCTTGCCGTCGGGCGCGGCGACCAGTTCGAGTACCCGTCCGAGCTCCCCCGCTGCCAGGGTGCGGATCTCGCCGCCGGGCACGCCGGTCTCCAGCGCGTCCTCGCCGGTGGCGTCGGAGACCCAGATGGCGCGGCCGTCGGCGTCGAGGGTGCGCGGCAGCCGTACCCGCACGCCTGCTTCGGCGCGTAGCGCGCCGGCGGGACCGTCGCGGTGGGTCACCCAGTGCGCGGTGCCGCGGATCTCGATCGCGCTGGCACGTCCGGTCGCGTCGGGCGAGAAGCCGCCGACGCGGCTGGGCGCCGGGCGCTTGGCGCGCGCCGAGCGCGGCCCGCCGAGCGTGATGTCCAGCTTGTACGGCTCCGCGTCCAGACCGTCCAGCAGCCAGAGGTCCCCCGCATGGCTGTAGACCACGCGCTGCCCGTCGGTGGCCGCGTGCCGGGCGTAGAAGCCGTCGTGCGTGGTGTGCCGGCGCACGTCGGAACCGTCGGCCAGGGCGGAGTAGAGGTTGCCGGTCCCGTCCTCGTCGTTGAGGAACGCCAGCCGCTCCCCCACCCACATGACCGACCAGTACGGCGAGAGCCGGTCGGCGAACAGCCGCTCGAACTCGCCGTCGCCGTCGGCGTCCACCCAGATCTTGCCCGCGGTCCCGCCGCGGTAGCGCTTCCACTGCGACGGCTCGCGCCACACCGCGGAGACCACCGCGACCCGCTCACCGTCGACGGCCGCCTCGCTGACCCACCCGTACGGCAGCCGCGTGGCGGGGCCTCCGTCGAGTGGCACGGAGTAGGCCCAGGTCCGGCTCCGCCCGCCTTGGCCCGCGGCGCTCACGGCCAGCACGTTCCCCTCGGCGGTCCAGCCGCGTACGCCGGTCGTGCCGTTGCCCCAGAACGTCAGCCGGTCGCCCGCCGCGCCGTCGATCTCGGCGGCGAAGGCTTCCGGCGCGCCTTCGCGGGCGCCGGTCCAGGCGAGGCGGGTGCCGTCGGGGGAGAAGCGGGGGAAGCTGACCGGGACACGGTCGGCGGTGAACCGCCATGCGCGGCCACCGCCCAGCGGAGCGAGCCAGACATCGTCGTCGGCGACGAAGGTGACCAGGTCACCGTGCAGATGCGGGTATCTCAGGTATGCGCCATTTGTCACATCTGAACCCTAGTGCTCGGTCCGCGGCGACGGCTCGTGCTCGCTCCCAGCGAACAGCTCGCTAAAGCGGTCTAGTACAAGAACAGAGGATGAAGTAGCGTCTCCACCGCAGACAGCTAAAGCGATTTAGCATCGAGGAGAGCTTCATGACCCGTCGTCTGTTACCCCTGCTGTGCGGGGTCCTGGTCGCGACCGCCCTCGTCGCCCTCCCCGCACGGGCCGCCGCCGCCCCCGGCGACCAGCCGTACGCCTCGTACTGGCATCCCGGCACGATCCTGTCCTGGAACCCGGCGAGCGATCCCGACGCCCGGTTCAACCGGTCGAGCGTTCCGCTGCACCCCCGCGTCTCGGACCCGGCGCTGAAGGCCAACGCCAACGCCCGCGCCGGTGAGGGCCGCGTCGCCTCGCTGGCCGCCTTCGCCCCCACATCCGGCAATCCCTCCCAGGGCGGGCCCGACCCGAACTATTACGCCTTCACCTACTGGCAGTACATCGACACCCTGGTCTTCTGGGGCGGCTCGGCCAGTGAGGGCCTGATCCTCGCCCCCAACGGCCCCGTGATCGACGCCGCCCACCGCAACGGCGTCAGGGTCTACGGGACCGTCTTCTTCCCGCCCACCGCCTACGGCGGCCAGATCCAGTGGGTACGCGACTTCGTCCAGAAGCAGGGCTCCGCCTACCCCGTCGCCGACAAGCTCGCCCAGGTGGCCCGGCACTACGGCTTCGACGGCTGGTTCATCAACCAGGAGACCGCAGGCGGCGACGCCGCGCTGGCCACCGAGATGCGCAACGTGATCTCCTATCTGCGCGCCAAGGGCATGCAGGTCATGTGGTACGACGCCATGACCGAGTCCGGCGCCATCTCCTGGCAGGACGCGCTGACCAGCGCCAACGACAGCTTCTTCCAGGCCTCGGACAACATGTTCATCGACTTCGGCTGGTCGGACCTGACCTCCTCCCGCGACCTGGCCCGCACGATGGGGCGCAGCGAGTTCGACCTGTACAGCGGCATCGACACCGAGGCCAACGGCTACAACACCGGCGTCAACTGGAACGCGGTCTTCCCCGGCGGGCGGCCGCACGTGACCTCGCTGGGCATCTACCGCCCCGAGTGGACGTGGAAGTCCGCGAGCGGGCCCGCCGACTTCCGCACCCGCGACTCCCGCTACTGGGTGGGCGCCAACGCCGACCCGTCGGACACCGGCACCACCTCGGCCTGGAAGGGCCTGGCCCACTACGTGGCCGAGTCGAGCCCGGTCACCGGCAAGCCGTTCGTCACCGGGTTCAACACCGGTCACGGCGACTTCTACAACGTCGGCGGGGTCCGGGTGCGTACCGGGGGCTGGAACAACCTGTCCGTCCAGGACGTGCCGCCCACCTACCGCTGGGTCATCACCTCGTCCGGGACCAGGCTCACCCCGTCGATCGACTACGGCGACGCCTACGAGGGCGGCTCCTCGCTCCGCCTGACCGGCACCCTCGACGCCGCCAACACCCTGCGCCTGTACCAGACGCGCCTGCCGGTGACGGCCGACACCAAGCTGTCGGTCGTGGTGAAGACGCCCGCCGCGGGACCGACCAGGCTCAAGGCCGCAGTGACCTTCACCGACGCCCCCTCCGCCTTCGTGCCGCTGGACCTCGGCTCGACCGCCGGCACCGGCTGGGAACGCAGGACGCTCGACCTGTCCGCCCACGCGGGCCGTACCATCGCCCAGATCGGCCTGCGCGCCGAAGGTACGGCGGGCGCCTACGACGTCAGGGTCGGCCAGCTCGCCGTCTATGACGGCGCGGTCGACGTGCCCGGCACCCCCTCCGGGCTCACCGTGCTCGGCGCCACCGACGTCTCCCCCGGCCGCAAGTCGCTCCGCCTGAGCTGGACCGGCTCGGGCCGCCCCCACCACTACGACCTCTACCGCCGCAATCCCGACGGCACCCGCGCCTACCTGGGCGCCACCCCGGGCGAGGCCTACTTCGTGCCGCGGCTCGACCGCGCCGGATCCGAGGCGAGCACCACTCTCGACGTGGAGGCGGTGAGCGCCGAGTACGGCCGATCGGCCCCCGCCAGCACCACGGTCTCCTGGTCCGGCACCGGCGAGACGAACCTGGCGCTGAACCGCCCGGCCACCGCCTCGGGCCAGTGCAACGCGAACGAGGGCCCGGCCAAGGCGGTCAACGGCAGCGTGGGCGGCGGCAACACCGACAAGTGGTGCGTTCTGACCCCGGCCAAGTGGATGGAGGTGGATCTCGGCGCGCCCAAGGCCCTGACCAGGTTCACCGTCAGGCACGCGCAGGCCGGTGGCGAGTCCGCCTCCTGGAACACCCGGGCCTTCACCATCCAGGTCCGCGCCTCCGCGTCGGACGCCTGGACCACCGCGGTCACGGTCGCGGCCAACACGGCCGCCGTCTCCGACCACCCGGTGGCGCTCACCGCCCGCCACGTACGCCTGAACGTCACCACGCCCACCCAGAACGGCGACCCGGCGGCCCGGATCTACGAGTTCGAGGCCTGGGGAGGCTAGAGGCCCTAGGCCCAGCCGCGCTGCGCGGCCTGCCAGCCGAGCTGGACGCGGGTACGCACGCCCGCCAGGTCCATGAGCTGCCTGATCCGCCGCTGCAGCGTGCGCAGGGACAGACCGAGCTGACCGGCGACCGCCTCGTCGGTCAGCCCGGCCAGCAGCAGGCTGAGGATCTTGGCGTCCAGCTCGGAGATGTCCGGCTCCGCGCCGGCCGCCGAGGCGTCCATGCGCAGCGGGTAGGCACGCTCCCACACCGCCTCGAACAGCGCCTCGACGGCGGCCAGCAGGCCGCTGCCGTGCAGGAGCACCGCGCCGGGCCGGTCACCGGCGGAGGTGCTCAGGGGCACGAGGGCGAGCGCCGAGTCAGCCATGATCAGCTTGATCGGGAGCCGGTCGGCGACGCGTACCCGCACGCCCTGCCGGAGCGAGGTGACGGCCTCCTGCGCGGCGCCGGGCGCGGTGAGCAGGTCACGCTCGACCACGACGCGGTAGCTCACCCCGCGTTTGACACCCTGCTCCTCGGCGGCGTTCTCGCCGATCGGCACCGCGACGAACGGCGCGGTGGAGAAGCTGCGGACCTGCTCCTTGGCGGCGTGCTGCACCTGGGCGAAGCGCTGGCGCAGCGCGTCGACCCCGGACACGACCTCGATCAGGTCGCCGATGGCGCGACCCGCGGCGGCCGAGCGATGCTCCTCGGCCAGGGCGATGAGGGCCAGCTCCGCCGTGCGCAGTTCGTCGCGGCGGACGGTGAGCAGCGAGCCGAGCGCGACCGCGGGCGGCACGGCGCAGAAACGCTCGCCGGGCAGGGTGCTGACCAGGCCGCGGGCGGCGAGGCTGCGCGCCATCTCGTCCGCGCGCGGGCCGGGGAGGGTGAGCGCGGCGCCGATCTCCCCGGCGGAGGCGGACGGCCGGGCGACCAGGTGGCGGTAGACCGCCTCCTCCTCGTCGGTGAGGCCGAGCGCCTCCAGCACGTTCCCCGCCCTTCCCCGCCGTGTCGGGACGCGGATCAGTATGGGGGCGGGCCCGGGGCCGAAGCCGGAATTCCCGCCTTCGGCCCCGGATCGTGATTTCACGGTTATGTCAGCGCACACCGAACGCGCGGATGATCTCCTGGGAGACCGTCCCGCCCTGCGCGTCCTTGGCGGTCGCCTTCAGCGAGACGAACCCCTTCTTGCCCGCCGTGACCAGGTCCGCGCGCCACGCGCCCGCCCCGGTCGGGCGCAGCCGTACCGGCCGCCACGTCGCGCCGTCGTCGAAGGAGGCCTGCAGCGTCGCCTCCGTCGCCTTGACCGGCTTGGCCAGCCACTCCTGCGTCGTGCCCGACAGCCCGATGCGCGCCACCGGCCCGCGCACGTCGCCCGCCAGGTCGGTACGCACGTCGAAATCGAGTTGCAGCAGCGGGATGTCCACGTTGAACGGCCCGTCCGGGTCGTTGGCGCCGGAGGTGAACCCCCACTCGGTGCGCGTGCGGGTCGAGGTCCGCCACGTCCCGCCGTCCCTGGCGCTGTCCAGCACCAGCCGGTACGGCAGCGCCGCCTCCGGCAGCGGGTCACGCGGCGAGAACGCCCGCCCCTTGGCCTGCTGGATCAGCTTGTCGCCCTGGTAGAGCGCGATCGAGGTGGTGTCGTACTCGTCGTCCGGCATCGACCCCGCCCGGCTCGGCCCGCCGTCCGTCCACGGCGTGACGTTGAACTGGACGTAGCCGTTCGTCTGCCGGAACGGGCCCCAGTAGGTGTCGCCCAGCCTGGGCCTGGCGATCGGGTGGAACCACTCCTGCTCCAGCCGCTCGCCCGGCCGGTACGTGCGCGGCGACTGCCGCATCTCCCAGGCGGCGAAGTAGTTCAGGCCGACGCCGTGGTTCTCGTACCAGATGGAGCCCGGCTGGGTGGAGACCCATTCGGTGCGCCGCTTGGGGAACGTCTCGTACTCCTCGAAGCCGATCGCCGGGCCCCAGCCCTCGCGCATGTCGTAGCGGTAGCCGCTGCCGACCTTGGCGCCGCTGCCGTAGTAGGTGGAATCGATCCGGGCCAGGCCGCGCGGGCGGTAGGTCAGGTCGCGGTCGGGGACCGCCTCCGGGTGCACGTCGACCAGGTCGTACAGGTAGCCGGCGTACCGGGACTGCTCGGTGGCCAGGAGCAGGCGGCCCTTTCTGGCCAGCTCGGCCGCCTTCGCTCCGGCGTCGCGGGTGAGGGAGGCGACGGGGATCGTGACGGCTTCGCCGTACACCTCCATGAGGCGGCCGGGGCGGTCGTTGACGACGAGCAGGAGCTTCGCCCCCGCGGCGATCGCCTTCGCGGCCCGCACCTGCGGGGTGACGGCGTCGGAGCGCTCGACGATCACGGCCTTGCCGCGGGCGTCGATGCCGGTGTAGTCGTCGCCCTTGCCCGCGAAGACGCCCTTGAGCAGGGCTCGGCCGTCGGTGATCGTGGCGTCGATCTGGACCAGCGCGTCGATCGGCGGCAGGCCGGGGGCGCTCACGCCGAGCATGGGCTGGCCCTTGCGCCAGCGGGTGAGCAGGCCGAACGAGCCCCGGGTGACCTTCTCGGTGGGGCTGACGTAGACGTCCTCGATCGCGACGGGCACCTGGTAGGCGCCGCGCGCGCCCTCGCCTTCCGGCGGTGAGCGGTAGAAGTCCACCTTGACCTGGCGGTCCTCGGTGCGCTGCGGGACCTTCGCGCTGACCCGCCGGGCGCGGGCGGCGTCGAGGACGACCTTGGTGTCCTTGTTCAGCGTGATCTCGGGGTCCACGAGTACGGCGGTGCCGAGCGCGTCGGCCCGCTCGCCCGTCACCGGCAGGTAGCTGGTGGCCATGTACGAGCCGGGCGGCAGGCGCAGCGTGCGCTTGCCGTCCACGGCGTACTGCCACGGATGGCGGTCGCCGAGCTGCGAGAGCACCACGTAGCCCGCGGCGGGCTCGCCGGAGCGGTCGCGCAGTTCGAGCGTGAGGTCGTAGAGCTCGCGTTCCTTGACCGCGGCGAAGGCGGTGCGGAGCGTGACCGTGCCGTCGGTCGCGGTGACCAGGCCCGACAGGGTCTGGTCGGCCTCCAGCCCGGCCGGGTCGACGCTCATCTCCACCGTGGCGCTCCCCTTGGCGGGGACGGTGACGGACGGCGCGGACAGCTTGGCCGGTGCCTGGGCGGTGAGGTTCAGGGTGGCGGGGGCGTCGCCGTCGTTGCGGTAGGTGATGGCCCGCTTGACCGGCGCCTCGCCCGGCTCGTGCGGCCAGTCGAACAGCGCCACCGGCACCGAGCCGGTCGCGCTGACCTTCGCGCCGACGGCGGCGGCCACGTCCAGCCGGCCGGTGCCCTGCTCGTACGGGGTGTTGTCCAGGCTCTTGGCGCTGCTCATGAGCGTGTCCTTGAGCTGCTGCCAGGTCCAGTCCGGGTGGTGTTGCCGGAGTATCGCCGCCGCTCCCGCCACGTGCGGGGTGGCCATGGAGGTGCCGTCCATGGCCACGTACGGACCGCTGCCGCCGGCGAACGACGACCGCGCCGCGTTGATCTTTACGCCGGGGGCGGAGATGTCCGGCTTGAGGCCGTAGGTGAGGGTCAGCGGGCCCTGGCTGGAGAAGGGGGCACGCTGGTCGGCCTTGTCCACGGCCGCCACGGTCAGCGCGCTGGCCGCCGAGCCCGGCGAGCCGATCGAGCCGGGGTTGTAGGAGTTGCCCGCGGCGATCACGAAGAGCGTGTTGTGCTTCTTGGACAGTTCGTCCACGGCCAGCGACATCGGGTCGGAGCCGGAGTCGGGCAGCGGCGAGCCGAGGCTCATGCTGACCACACCCGCCCTGGCGGCCGCCCACTCCATGCCCGCGATGATCCACGAGTCCTGTCCGCTGCCCTCGTCGTCGAGGACCTTGCCGATCAGCAGGTCGGCGCCGGGGGCCACGCCCTTGTTGGCACCGGAGGAGGCGGCGCCGGTGCCGGCGATCGTGGAGGCGACGTGGGTGCCGTGGCCGTTGGCGTCCTTGACCTCCTGGCCGGGCACGAAGCTGGCCTGCTCGGCGATCTGGCCCTGGAGGTCGGGGTGGGTGGCGTCGACGCCGCTGTCGAGCACGGCCACCTTGACGCCGGTGCCGTCCAGGCCCCGCGCCCAGGCCGCCGGAGCCTGGACCTGCGGGACGCTCTCCTTGAGGTTCGCCCCGGCCTTGCCGTCGAGCCAGATCTTGGCGGCCCCGGAGGTGGCGAGGCCGTTCCAGAACTCGCGGACGTCCTGCTTCCGCGCCCGCAGGGCGGCGCCCCTGACGCTCGGCAGCGCCCGCACGATCGAGGCCCCGCGCGGGGCCGAGCGCGGGGCGGCCCCCTGGTAGGTGGCGATCATGGGCACGCCGCCGCGCGCGTCGTCGTAGCCCATCTCCACCAGGTCGGTGACGTTGAACAGGCGAGGGTCGAGCTTGCCGGCCGCCAGCAGCGGGGCCGCCTCGTCGGGGACGACGTGGACGTCGCCGCCGGTGGAGTACGTCTGGACGCCACTGGTGACGCCCTTGGGACGCTCGACGGAGACCACGTCAGCCTTGAGGCGGACCTGGTGCCCGGTGATCAGCGTGACGGTGACGTCTCGGGAGGTCGTCGCCGGGGACGCGAGGGCCGGTAAGGGGGCCAGCGCGGTGGCCGCGAGCGCGGTGGCGGCCACCGCCCCGGCCAGCCGTCGGGAAGAAGCGATGAGGGGCATGCGACCGATCTAACGCCGCCCCGATCGGCCCGGCCCAGACTGCGGCCTGGCGGAAACCCGCCTTGGCGGCGACCCGCCACCTAACCCCTGGTCACGTGGGCGTTGACCTCCCCGGCCAGCTCCACCTGGTGGAGGAAGTCGCTGCCGTCGATGCCGAAGCCGACCTCGGCCGCGCCCGCCTCGGCGAAGGCCGCCACCCGTTCCGCCGCCTCCTGCGGGGATCCGCTGACCGTGGCCTCGCGGATCTCCTCGGGCGAGAGCTGGAAGAAGCCGGCGAGCTGGGCCTCCATCGCCCGCTTCGCCTCCGGGTCGTCGCCCAGGACGGCGTGCACGCCCACGTGGACGAAGGGGGCGGGCCTGCCGTACTCGCCGGCGAGCTCTTTCAGCCTGGCCACGGCCGCCCGGAGCTGGGCCGGTGTCAGCCCCGAGGGCAGCCAGCCGTCGGCGTAACGTGCCACCCGCCGCAGGGCGGCCTCGCCGGTGCCGGAGCCGACCAGCAGGGGCGGCACCGCCGTACCCGGAGCCAGCGTCACCTCCGGGCCGTCACCCACCGGGGTGGGCCGCCCGGCGATCAGGCCGGGCAGCGCGCGCAGGGCCTCGTCGGCCGCGCGGCCGCGGTTGGTGCCGGTGGCGCCGATCGCGGTCCAGAACGGCGAGCCGGGAAAGCCCCCGATCCCCACGCCCAGCCGGACCCTGCCCCGCGAGAGGTACTGCAGGGTTTGTACCTGCGCCGCCATCATCGCCACCGGCCGGGTGGGCGCGGACAGCACCCCGAAGTCCAGCGTGATCCGATCGGTGACGGCGGCGGCCGTCGCCAGCGTGACCACGCTCTCCAGCGCGAGCGTCCCGTCCCCGATGAGCACGTCGGCGGCGCCCAGGGAGTCGAGACCGGCCTCCTCGGCCAGCCGCGCCGCGCGCGCCACGCCGTCCGGGCCGAGCGTTTCTATCTCCTGCATCGTCGGAAGCCCGACGCCGATCTTCACCATGGGTCCACTGTGCAACCTCAACTCGGCTTGAGGTCAATTCCTGTCGAGAAGGGGCCGGGCCGTTCGTGTAGAAGGTGACCGAGGGAAGGACAGGGGAATGAACTACCTGCTCGCGATCTACCAGCCCGACGGCGAGCCGCCGGAGGGACTGCTGGACGAGGTGCTGCCGCGCGTCATGGCCTGGGACGAGGAGGTCAAGGCGGCCGGGCAATGGGTGTTCGCCGCCGGGCTGCACCTGGCCTCGACCGCGACCGTCGTACGCGTCAAGGACGGCGACGTGCTCATGACCGACGGGCCGTTCACCGAGGGCAAGGAACATCTCGGCGGCTTCACCGTGATCAGCGCCCCCGACCTCGACGACGCCCTGGAGTGGGCGCGCAAGCTGGCGGAGGCCGTCGGCCTGCCGATCGAGGTGCGCCCGATCCACGGTGACTGACCAGGTCGAACGCGTCTTCCGCGAGGAGTACGGCCGCGCGGTCGCGGTCCTGGTGCGTGCCTTCGGCGACATCGACCTCGCCGAGGAGGCGGTCCAGGACGCCTTCGCGACCGCGCTGCGCCGCTGGCCGGAGGAGGGGCCGCCGCCCAGCCCGTCCGGGTGGATCATCACCACCGCCCGCAACCGGGCCATCGACCGGCTGCGCAAGGAGTCCTCCCGCCAGGACCGGCACGCGCAGGCCGCGCTCCTGCACGCCCGCGAGGAGCCGCCCGCCGAGGAGGGGCCCGTGCGCGACGAACGGCTGCGCCTGATCTTCACCTGCTGCCATCCGGCCCTGGCCACGAACGTCCAGGTCGCGCTCACGCTGCGGCTGCTCGGCGGGCTCACCACAGCCGAGATCGCGCGGGCGTTCCTGGTGCCGGAGCCGACGATGGCCCAGCGCCTGGTCCGCGCGAAGGGCAAGATCCGCGACGCGAAGATCCCCTACCGGGTGCCGAAGGAGTCCGACCTGCCCGACCGGCTGCGTTCGGTGCTGGCCGTCGTCTACCTCATCTTCAACGAGGGCCACCTGACCAGGGACGACCTCTGCGCCGAGGCGATCCGGCTCGGACGGCTGCTGGCCGCGCTGATGCCGGACGAACCCGAGGTGATCGGGCTGCTGGCGCTCATGCTGCTGATCGAGGCGCGGCGGGCGGGCCGTACCGGGGAGTCGGGTGAGCTGGTCCCGCTCGCCGCGCAGGACCGCGCGCGGTGGGACCGCGCGCTCATGACAGAAGGCCGCGAGCTGGTACGGCGGTGCCTGCGCCGCGGCCGCCCGGGCCCCTACCAGATCCAGGCGGCGATCAACGCGGTCCACAGCGACCCGCCGCCGACGGACTGGGCACAGATCCTGGCCCTGTACGACCAGCTGATCGCGCTGACCCCGACCCCCGTCGTGGCGCTGAACCGGGCGGTCGCGCTCGCCGAGGTCCGGGGACCCGCCGCGGCGCTGCCCCTGGTCGAGGAGCTCCCGCTGGACGGCTATCACGTCTGCCACGCCGTCCGCGCCGACCTGCTGCGCCGCCTGGGCAGGAATGCCGAGGCGGCGCAGGCCTACGAACGGGCGATCGCGCTCACCGGCAACCCGGCGGAGCGCATGTTCCTGCGGGGCCGGCTGGCGGCCCTGCCGTGACGGGTCAGGGGACGATGTTGACCAGCTTCGGCGCGCGGACGATCACCTTGCGGGGCTCGCCCGGCAGGTGGGCCCGCACCTTCTCCGAGGCCAGCGCCAGCGCGCGCAGGTCGCCCTCGGAGATGTCGGGAGCCACCTCCAGCCGGTCGCGGACCTTGCCCGCCACCTGCACGACGGCGGTCACCGAGTCCTCGACCAGCAGCGCGGGGTCGGCCACCGGCCAGCCGGCCAGCGCCACCGAGCCGGTACGGCCCAGCCGCTCCCAGCCCTCCTCGGTGGTGTAGGGCGCGACCAGCGACAGCATGACCGCCAGCGACTCGGCCGCCTCACGCACCGCGGGGTCGCCGGCGCCGGGACCGGAGTCGATGGCCTTGCGGGCGGCGGAGGTCAGTTCCATCAGGCGGGCGATCGCCACGTTGAACCGGTAGGACTCGATCAGCTTGGTGACCTCGTCGATGGTCTTGTGGGTGACCTTGCGCAGCGCCGGGTCGCCCTGCGCGAAGTCGGCGCCGGGCTCACTGGTGACCTCGTCCATCACGCGGAAGGCGCGGGCCAGGTACTTCTGCGAGGCCTGCGGCGAGACGTCGGCCCAGTCGATGTCGTCCTCGGGCGGGCTGGCGAACAGCATCGTCAGCCGGACCGCGTCGACGCCGAAGTCGTCGATCTGCTTGCCCAGGTCGACGCCGTTGCCCAGGGACTTCGACATGGCCTTGCCGCCGTTGATCACCTGGCCCTGGCCCAGCTGGCGCATGAACGGCTCGGTGAAGTCGACCATGCCCATGTCGTGCAGCACCTTGACGAAGAAGCGCGAGTACAGCAGGTGGAGGACCGCGTGCTCCACGCCGCCGACGTACATGTCGATCGGGCCCCACTCGCGGATCTTCTCCACGTCGAACGGGCCGTCGGTGTAGGTGGGGTCGGTGTAGCGCAGGAAGTACCAGGCGGAGTCGACGAAGGTGTCCATGGTGTCGGTGTCACGCTTGGCGGCGCCGCCGCACTTCGGACAGGCGACGTTGACCCACTCGGTGGCTCCGGCCAGCGGGGAGATGCCCTTGGGGGCCAGCGCCTCGCCGCGCAGGTCGGGCAGCGTGACCGGAAGCTGGTCGTCGGGGACCGGCACCTCGCCGCAGTCGGGGCAGTGGATGATCGGGATCGGCGTGCCCCAGAAGCGCTGACGCGACAGCAGCCAGTCGCGCAGGCGGAAGTTGATCGCGCCCTTGCCCCGGCCGTCGGTCTCCAGGCTCCGGATGATCGTGGCGATGGCCTCGGTCTTGCTCAGGCCGTCCAGCGCGCCGGAGTTGACCAGCGTGCCCTCGCCGGGGGTGGCCTCGCCGGTCTCGCCGGGGTCGGCCAGCCCGGTGTGCACGACGACCTGCACCGGCAGGCCGAACTTCAGCGCGAAGTCCAGGTCGCGCTGGTCGTGCGCGGGCACCGCCATGATCGCGCCGTGGCCGTAGTCGGCCAGGACGTAGTCGGCCGCCCAGACCGGGATGCGCTCGCCGTTGACCGGGTTGATCGCGTGGCGGCCCAGGAAGACGCCGCTCTTGTCCTTGTCGGTGGACATGCGCTCGATGTCGCTGAGCTTGGCGACCTCGGCGCGGTAGGCCTCGAACTCGGCGCGGTGCTCGTCGGTGACGATCTCGTCGGCCAGCGCGGCGTCGACGGCGACCACGAAGAACGTGGCGCCGAACAGGGTGTCGGGACGCGTGGTGAAGACGTGGACCGGCTCCTCGCGGCCCTCGATCTCGAACAGCACGTCGGCGCCCTCGGAGCGGCCGATCCAGTTGCGCTGCATCGTCAGCACGCGCTCCGGCCAGCCGCCCTCCAGCTGGCTCATGTCGTCCAGCAGGCGCTGGGCGTAGTCAGTGATCTTGAAGTACCACTGCGTCAGCTCGCGGCGCACGACCTCGGCGCCGCAGCGCTCGCACTTGCCGGCCACGACCTGCTCGTTGGCCAGCACGGTCTGGTCGTTGGGACACCAGTTGACCAGTCCGCCCTTGCGGTAGGCCAGGCCGCGCTCGAAGAAGCGGTTGAACAGCCACTGGTTCCAGCGGTAGTACTCGGGGTCGCTGGTGTGCAGGCGGCGCGACCAGTCGAAGGAGATCGCGTAGCGCTTGAAGGAGTTGGCCTGGACGTCGATGTTGGCGTAGGTCCACTCGGCCGGGTGGGCGTTCCGCTTGATCGCGGCGTTCTCGGCGGGCAGGCCGAAGGAGTCCCAGCCGATGGGGTGCAGGACGTTGTAGCCCTGCTGGAACCAGTAGCGGGCGACGACGTCGCCGATGGCGAAGACCTCGCCGTGGCCCATGTGAAGGTCACCGGAGGGGTAAGGGAACATGTCGAGCATGTAGCGGCGCTCGCGGGGGTCGGCGGCGTCCTCGCTGGCCCGGAACGGGTCCTGCTCCTCCCATCGCTGCTGCCACTTGGCCTGCAGCGCCTGCGGGTCGTACTCACTCACGGCGGTGTCCTTCTGGTTTGATTCTGACCCCATAAGAAAACCCCTCGTATGACAACGAGGGGTAGCCGCGACGGCGAGATCTCAGGGCCGTCGCGGCCCGCTAAGAAGCAGGGTCGCGGAACGCATAGGTCAAGCCTAGCGCACGTCTTCGGAAGAATGAGGGGACTACGCCTGGGGCACCCGGCAGAATGGGCCCTTCAGGTCCTATGAGACCTCGTTGAGATCCATCCGTTGTGACCTCATATGTCCCATTAGAATACTCTCGTCGCCGTGGCCAACCCTGCTGAGCCTGATCGATCAGCGGCCGACCTGCCGATGCAGGATCCGCCGACGGATCCGCACGGCTTCGCACGTTTCCCTGCGGAACACCACGGGCCACATGAGATCATGCCGGATGCGTCTAATCCGGACATAACCTCGGGAGGTACGGCAGCAATGGCAACGGAGAATTCCGGAGCACCACACTTGCCGCCATCCTGGCCCGAGGTGCCCACGTCCTGGCCGGAGGCTCGCGACGAGGTGCCGACCTCATGGCCGGAGGCGGGACCACCGCCGCAGCCCACCTGGCCGGAACCACCGCAGCGTGACCCGCTCGGCGGCAGGGATCCCCTGGTGGATCCTCGTGACCCCTTGGGTGATCTGTCGGGTGGCAGACGGGGCCGGGACGCACAGGGAATGAGAGACCAGCAGAGCATGCGTGATCAGCAGGGTATGCGTGAGCAGCCTCCCGTCCGGGATCCGCTGCCCGCCTGGTCCGACGCCCCCGCCCCCGCTCCTTGGCCGGAGACCGCGCAGCCCGGCGGCGCCCACTCCGCCCCGCAGAACCCTCCGGCGCGGCAGAGCCCGTCCGCGCAGAGCCCGTCCGCGCAGGGCCCTTCGGCGCAGGGCTTTTCGGCGCAGCAGAGCCCGGGGCAGCAGGTGTGGCCGGAGATGCCGCCGCCCGCCGACGGGGCGTGGTCGAACCTGTCCAGTCCCGCCCCGTGGCCCCCGGCCGGACCGCCGCAGAAGGACCCGTGGCCCCCGGCCGCGCCGCCGCCGGTGGACGCCCAGCCCGACCCGCGCGCCTGGCAGCAGGACGGCCGCCCCGAGGCAGCGGCCTGGCAGCCGGACGCACGCACGGACGCCCCGGGGTGGCAGCCGGACGGGCGTGGCGGGGAGACTCCGGGATGGCAGCCCGAGGGGCAGCAGGATCAGCGGTCCGCGCCCAAGGGCGACCCCATGGACCGGACGATCACCTACAACGAGGCCTACCCCACTCCGGCCGCCCCGCCACAGCAGCCGGATGCACGGCAGCAGCCGGATGAGCGACAAGGGCCGGATGATGAGCGGCAAGGGCCGGATGAGCACGGCCGGCAGGGGCAGCACGCCCGGCCGGGCTCCAACCTGAGCCGCGACCCGTCCGACCCCGACCGCCCGTTCGTCACCGCCGGCCAGATCAGCGGCTCGCGCACCCCTCCGCCCGAGCGCCAGCAGGAGCTCTGGAACACCGTCTTCGGCGACAACTACCAGGAGATCGGCGACGACGGCAAGGAGTCGCTCGACGAGCCGGGCAAGCCGGTGTGGCTGTTCGCGCTGGCCGCCTCGGTCGCGGTGGCCCTGGTGATCGCGCTGGTGTGGGCGTTCGTCGCGGGACCGCTGGCCAGCGAGAGCGAGCCCACGGATCCGCCCGCCGCCAAGCCCCAGGCCAGCGGCAAGCCCACGCCCACCAAGCCGTCCACCACGATCGGCCCGCTGAAGCGCTTCCCCGGCAAGGCGGCCCCGGTCATGGGCGTGGTCCCCGACCAGCAGGCCGGCATCTCGGTGCCCCGCCTGGGCGGCACCTGGCTGCTCGACCAGCGGCCCCTGGTGAAGACCACCTACGGCTACGACACCCGCCAGTACGTCCAGGTCGGCACCGACACCTACGCCAACCTGATGACCGGCCCGCTCCCCCAGCGCCTGGCCGCCTCCTACACCTCCAAGGACGACCTGGAGCCGGTGATCAAGCAGGTCGTGCTGAGCGCCCGCAAGCGCTTCTTCCCCGAGGACAACAAGGTCAGGAAGATCGCCCAGCAGCCGCTCAAGATCAACGGCTCGACCGGCCGCCTGATCGCCTACGAGCTGACCTCCGGCACCGGCAAGGCCACGATCGTGACCGCGGCGATCAACACGGCCAACGAGCTGCCGGCCATCGTCTACATGTCCATCCCCGGCGACGCCAGGCGGCTCCTGCCCGACATCAACACCGTCGTCAAGCAGATCAAGGTGACCAACCCGGCCCCCTGACCCTCAGAACGTGCACTCCATGTGCTTGATGCCGTTGATGAAGCTGGAGTGCAGCCGGTCCGGGTGACCGGCCTCCAGCTGGGGGACGCGGCGCAGCAGTTCGCGCAGCATCACGGTGATCTCCCGGCGGGCCAGGTGGGCGCCCAGGCAGAAGTGGGGGCCGGGCCCGCCGTACCCGACGTGGGGGTTGGGGTCGCGGGTGATGTCGAAGGCGTACGGGTCGGCGAAGACGCGCTCGTCGCGGTTGGCGGCCCAGTAGAACAGGACGACCTTCTCGCCCTCGCGGTACAGGTTGCCGTTCATCTCGTGGTCGCGGGTGACCTTGCGGCGCATGAAGTTCACCGGTGAGGCCAGGCGGACGATCTCCTCGACGGCGCCGGGCAGGCGGGCCTCGGTGTCCTCCAGGAGGAGGGCGCGCTGGGCGGGGTGGTTGGAGAGCAGGCGCATGCCGTACGAGATGGCGTTGCGGGTGGTCTCGTTGCCGGCCACGACCAGGAGGATGAAGAAGGAGCCGAGCTCCTGCAGCGTCAGCCGCTCGCCGTCGAGGTTGGCGTTGACCAGGGCGGAGATGAGGTCGCCCGTGGGGTTGTCCGTGCGGTGGGCGGCGAGGTCCTGGACGAGCTGCTGGAGTTCCATGCCGGCGTTGAGCAGGCGTTCGGCGACCTTGGTCAGGTCGTCTCCCGCGTACTCGGGATCGAAGCCGCCGAGGATCTGGTTCGAGCGCTCGAAGATGAACTGGTAGTCCTTCTCCGGGATGCCCATCATGTCGCAGATGATCTTCAGCGGTAGGCGGGCGGCGACCTCGGTGACGAAGTCGCAGCCGGAGCCGGTGACGAGGAGGTCGTCGACGATCTGGGCGGCGGCGGTCTCCACGTCGGCCTCGAACTGCTTGATCATCTTGGGCGTGAAGGCCCGGGAGACGATGCGGCGCAGGCGGGCGTGGCGCGGGTCGTCCATGTTGATCATCGAGCCGAAGTACTCGGCGAACTCCGGGGGCATGTCGGGGATGTTCGTGGCCCCGCCCCTGCCCGAGCTGAACACCTCCGGGTTACGGCTGGCCTCCAGGATGTCGGCGTGCCTGACGAGCGCGTGGTAGCCGATGCCCTTGGGGGCGAAGGACACCTCCATCTCCTCGAAGAAGGCGGGGGTGTCCCGTGCGCGCAGCGTGTCGAAGGCCGCTTCCCGCTCGGCCATGGGCCTGGCCCAGAAGTGCTGGTCCGACAGATCGAAGTCGAGGGCGCTCATACGCCCATAATTCGAGAAAGCGCCTACTTACGTCAATACTTTGGACGTACACCGTACGTATGCCCTGGAAAATCGATGGCCGGCCGTCCGCGGGCCCGATAGCGTCGGGCGTATGAACTTCTTCTTCCTGCGTTAGCGACCCGTCGGCGGGCACGCGGCTCGTGACCCACCGCCGGCGATGCGGGACGGCTCCACGCCCTCCCGATTCGCGACGTGGGAGAAGGACACGTGCATACCCTTGCCGTGGCCAGGTCGGTGCACGGCATCGAACACCTGGTCGCCGCGGAGATCCGTCATGCCGGGCTGGGCGTCGTGCGCGAGGTGCGGCACCGGGAGGTCTGGTTCGAGGTCACGGGGCCGGGGGCGCTGGAGCTCCGCCTGGCCGACGACGTACTGCTCGTGGGAGCCGTGGTCGACGGCGTCGGGCCCCGCCGTGACGCGTTGCGCCGCCTGGCCTCGGCCGCCGCGGGCGTCGACGTCCGCGCCGTCGCCGCCGGGGGCCCGCCCGAACCCGGCGAGCGTTCTCGCGGTGTGGAGGTGTCGGCCTCGTTCCTGGGGCGGCGCGCCTACAACCGCTACGACATCGAGGACGCGGTCGGGCCCATGCTCGGCCGCCCCTATCACTCGCGGCGCGACGGCCGGGTGCCTCCGGCCGGCGCCGCGTCGTGGCGGGTGACGGTCGAGGGCGAGCGGGCCGTGATCGCCCTGCGGGCGGGCGCCCGTCCGCTGCACCGCCGTGCGTACAAGGTGCGCTCGGTGCCGGGGACGCTGCATCCGCCGCTGGCCGCCGCCATGGCGTACCTGGCCGAGCCGAAGGGGCTGGTGATCGATCCGTGCTGTGGCGCGGGCACCACGCTCATCGAGGCCGCCGCCCTCGCGCCGGAGGCCCGCACGCTCGGGTTCGACCGTTGTGGTGAGGCGATCGCGGCGGCCGCCGCCAACGGTCCGTGCCTGGCGTGGGCGCGCGCCGACGCGGGGCGCGTCCCGCTGCACTCGGGGAGCGTGGACCGCGTGCTGGTCAACCCGCCCTGGCAGCGGCAGGTACGGCTGGCCGGGTCCGGTCACCGGCTCTGGGCGGAGCTGCGCCGGGTGCTGGCCGACGGAGGGCGGGTGGTGGCGCTGGTGCCTGAGGTGCCGCGCGGCTGGGCCGTACTGACAAGAGTGGATATTTCGCTTTTTGGGCGGCATCCCATCCTGGCCATCATGACTCCGGACAAATCCTGATCACGGTTTTGGTGGGCGGGGGACATCCGGGCCGGGTCCGGCGGCTGGCAGCGTGGACACATGAGCGAGGTCGTGATCACTGGGCTCGGGGCGGTGACGCCGCTGGGTGGCGATGTTCCCTCGACGTGGGCGGGGCTGCTGGCCGGCCGGTCGGGGGTGGTGGCGCTGCGGGAGACCTGGGCGGAGCCGTTGCCCGCGCGGATCGCGGGCCGGCTGACCGTGGATCCGGCCGCGCTCCTGGGGCGGCAGCAGGCCCGCCGCCTCGACCGCTGCGAGCAGATCGCGCTGCTCGCCGCCCGTCAGGCCTGGGCGGACGCGGGGCGTCCCGAGGTCGATCCCGAACGGCTGGCGGTCGTGATCGGCACCGGCACCGGCGGCGTCACGACCCTCCTGGACCAGGACGACGTGCTGGAGAAGGAGGGTGTGCGCCGTGTGTCGCCGCACACCCTGCCCATGCTCATGCCGAACGGCCCGGCCGGCTGGGTGAGCATCGAACTCGGCGCGCGGGCCGGCGCCCACGCCCCGGTGAGTGCCTGCGCGGCCGGAGCGGAGGCGATCGCCGCCGGAGCCGACCTGATCCGGCTGGGACGCGCGGACGTCGTCGTCGCCGGCGGCACTGAGGCCTGCGTGCACCCGCTGACGCTCGCCGCCTTCGCCCAGGCCAAGGCGGTCTCGACCCGCAACGACCGGCCCGAGCGGGCCTCGCGGCCCTTCGACGCGGACCGCGACGGGTTCGTGCTGGCCGAGGGAGCCGCGGTCGTGGTCCTGGAACGGGCCGGGTGGCGCGACGGCGCGGCGCTGGCCCGCCTGGCCGGGTACGGGATCACCGCCAACGCCGAGCACATCACCGCCTCCCAGCTCGACGGCCAGGCACGGGCGATGCGCATCGCGCTGCGCGAGGCGGGGCTGCCGGGCGGGGACGTGACGCACGTCCAGGCGCACGCCACCTCGACCCCCGACGGCGACGTGGTCGAGGCCGCCGCGATCGTCCGGGCCGTGGGCGGGCATCCGGCGGTGACCGCGATCAAGTCGATGACGGGACACCTGTGCGGGGCCTCAGGCGCGTTCGCGACCGTGGCGGCGGTGCTGGCCATGCGCGACGGCCGCATCCCCGCCACCCGCAACCTGGACCACCTGGACTCCCGCGTCGGCCTGGACGTGGTCACCGGCACACCCCGCCACTGGCTGCCCGGACCCTCGATGGTGAACGCGTTCGGCTTCGGCGGCCACAACGTGAGCCTGCTGCTCACCCCGGCCACAACGTGAGCCCTGCTGCTCACCCCAGCCAGTCGAGGATCCGCGCGTTGACCTCGCGAGGCTTCTCCAGGTGCAGGAAGTGCCCGGCGCCCTCGACGATCTCCGCCCGCGACCCCTCCGGCAGGACGCTCGCCACGTCCGCCACCAGGTCGGCGCCGAGGCAGCCGTCCTGGGCGCCGTGCAGGTACAGCACGGGGCGTACCGGGCCTTCTGTCGCGGCGGCCTGCTCGGCGGCGTACCGGCCGGAGGGCGGGGTGGTGCCGAGCATGGCCCGGTAGTAGCCGATGGCGGCGGCCAGGTTGGCCGGCTCGCCCAGGCTCTGCTTCAGGAAGGCGAGGTCCTCGGTGGCGTCGTGGCCGGGCGACCAGTCCTTCCACAGCCCGTCGAGGAACCCGGGCGCCGACGCCGCGGTCTCGGCCAGCGCCGTCTG
The DNA here is from genome assembly GCF_044459065.1 of Nonomuraea sp. NPDC050394. Lineage (NCBI taxonomy): Bacteria > Bacillati > Actinomycetota > Actinomycetes > Streptosporangiales > Streptosporangiaceae > Nonomuraea > Nonomuraea sp. NPDC050394. Next base: position 417,259 of record NZ_JBITIO010000007.1, read on the forward strand.
GAACAGGAAGATGTAGAAGGACCGCTTGAGCTGCTCGTAGGTGAAGAACGTGCCGAGCAGCCACTTCGTCGGAGGTACGGCGAGCGCCACCGACCTGCGGAAGCGCTCGGTGGTGCCGTAGACCGGGTAGGTGCCCCAGTCGTGGCCGATGATGACCGCGTTCTCGTCGCCGCCCAGCTCCTCGTGCAGGGCGTTGGCGTCGGCCACCAGGGCGCCCAGCTCGTAGCCTTCCGTGACCTCGGTGGGGGCGTAGCCGCGCATGAAGGGGGCGACGGCGCGGTAGCCGCGCTCGGCCAGCTCGGGCATCAGGTGCCGCCAGGTGTGCGCGGTGTCGGGGAAGCCGTGCATGCACAGGGCCAGAGGCCCGTCACCCAATGCGAGGTAAGCGAACTCCACACCGTTGGCGTGGATATTCCTGATCTCCATGCGCGGAAACCTAGTGCCCTCTCCGCCCCCCGTCCATCAACCACCCCACCCGACCCCGCCCGACCCCGCCCGGCACAGCCCGACCCGGCACAGCCCGGCACAGCCCGGCACAGCCCGGCACAGCCCGGCCCGACCCGGCACGGCACGGCACGGCACCGGAGCGGCGTCACACAGGCGCGCGAGCTTTTGGGCGCGGACCGCCGTGGGCTTCCGGAGGGATCACCGGCGGAGCGGGCCGGCCACGGCGGTTGCCGTTCAGGGACGGGCACCGGCCAAGCGGGTGTGCCACGGCCGGTTCCGGGCTCGCGCGGCAGAGGGGCGCGGCTCAGCGGGTCGAGCGCACCGCCGTGAGACCCAAGGCCGCCTGCGAAGAGGGTGGGCGCGCCGTCCGCCATGGGGTGTGTGAGCGCCGCCTGCCAAGAGGGTGTGCGCCGCCTGCCATGGGGCGTGTGAGCGCCGCGGCTCGTTGGGCGGGTGTGTGCCCGGGTGATCGGGGATTGTGTCAGGTGGTGTAGCGGAGGTGTTTTATGCCGTTGATGAAGTTGGACAGGAGGAAGTCGGGTTCGCCCTCGGACTTGATGGCGGGCAGGCGGGTGAGGAGTTCGCGGAACATCACGGTCATCTCGCGCTTGGCCAGGTGGGCGCCCAGGCAGTAGTGGGGGCCGGGGCCGCCGAAGCCGACGTGCGGGTTGGGGTCGCGGGTGATGTCGAAGGTGTCCGGGTCGGTGAAGACCGCCTCGTCCCGGTTGGCGGAGTTGTAGAACAGCAACACCTTGTCGCCCTGGTTGTACCGCATGCCGTTCATCTCGACGTCCCGTGTCAGCGTGCGGCGGAACTGGATGACCGGCGTCGAGTACCGGACGATCTCGTCACAGGCCCTGGCGATGCGGCCGTCGAAGTCGGCCATGAGGTGTTCGCGCTGGCCGGGATGGTCGGTGAAGAGCTTCAGCCCGTACGCGATGGCGTTACGGGTGGTCTCGCTGCCGGCCACCACCAGGAGGATGAAGAAGGAGCCGAGTTCCTGGGAGGTGAGGCGTTCTTCGCCGTTGACCAGGAGGCTCACCAGGTCGCCCGTGGGGTGTTCGCGGCGCTGGTCGCCGAGGCGGGCGGCGAGGCGGTTCAGGCTGTAACCGGCGTGGAGGAGCTTGCCGAGGCCGCGGGCGACGTTCATGCGCTTGAAGTCGGGCTCGATGCCCGTGTACTCGGCGTCGGTGTTGCCGAGGATGATGTTGGTCCGCCGCAGCACCATGTCATGAAATTTCGCGGGGATGCCCATCATGTCGCAGATGACGCGTACGGGGAGCCTGGCGGCGATCTGCTCGACGAAGTCACCCGGGCCCTTCGCGATGGCGTCGTCCACGATCTCGGCGGCCGCCCTGGCCAGGTCCTCCTCCATCTTGGAGAGGATGCGCGGAGTGAAGGCGCGCGAGACGACCCTGCGTAACCTGGCGTGCCTGGGGTCGTCCATGTTGATCATCGAGCCGAAGTACACGGCCAGCCAGCGCGGCATGTCCGGGATGCTGTTGGAGCAGGGCTCGCTGCTGAACACGGCCGCGTTGCGGCTGGCCTCGGTGACGTCGGCGTGGCGTACCAGGGCGTAGTAGCCGGGGCCGCCGCCGATGAAGGGCACGTGGTTCTCGCGGACGAACACCGGGCGCTCAAGCCCGCGCAGCTGACGGAAGGCGTCCATGCGCTCGGCTTGCGGTAAGGCCCAGAACGGTATCTGCGACAGGTCGATGTCGGATGTCGCCGTCATGTCTCCCAAGAGTTGCGCAAGCAATCACTTACGTCAAGACCGGCGCCGCCCCCGCGACGCCGGCCGGAACGCGCGTCAGCAGCCGTCGAGGTACGTCTTGCCCTCGGTCCACACGGAGTCGTCGAAGTCGTGCGCGTACACGCCCAGGGTGGCGTCAACGGGGTGATTGCTCGCGTTCCTCCAGAGCCGGCCCGACTGACGCTCCTTGAGCCGCAGCTGCGAGCCCTGGATCCGGAAGGTGATGTCGGTGTTCTGCGAGGTGCGGTTGTAGACCCACACACACGCCCCGGCGGGGACCGTGCGGACCTGGCAGCCGTTGTTCCAGCCCATGGCGGGCGCCTTGCAGCGGAACGCCTTGTCGTCCGACGCCAGGGCCGGCGCCCCGCCCACCGCGAGGGCCGCGGTCAGGACCAGCAGAGCGTTCTTGATCATGAGGTTTCTCCTCTCGTTGCGTAGCGAGATGGCTACGCTGTGCGATGCCTCCACTGTCGGCGGGGCGGTGCGGCGATGGGGAGGGGTTGACCGTTTCCCGATGGATGGGCGACGCCAGGAAACGACCGCGTTCGGCGCGGAACTACGCAGGTGGCGCACGCTTCGCGGGCTCTCGCTGACCACGCTGGCCGAGCGGGTGCACTACAGCAAGGGCTACCTGAGCAAGATCGAGAACGGCGGCAAGCGGCCCACGCCCGAGCTGGCGCGCGCCTGCGACCGCGCACTCGAAGCCGACGGCGCCCTGGTACGGCTGGCCCCGCCCAGAACCGCCGGCGGCGACGAATGCCCCTACCCGGGTCTCGACGCCTTCGGCCCCGGCAGCGCCCACTGGTTCTTCGGCCGGGAGGAGGCGACCGCCGAGCTGACCATGCGGCTGGCCGCCAGGATGGACGGCGGCGGCCCGCTCGTGGTGGTGGCGCCGTCGGGAGCGGGCAAGTCCTCGCTGCTCGGCGCCGGCCTGGTGCCCGCGCTGGCCCGCGGCGCGCTGCCCCGTGCGGGTTCCAGCGAGTGGCCGGTCGTTCTGTTCACCCCGACCGCCCGGCCCATGGCCCGCCTGGCGGAGATCCTCGGCACGGACGGCCCGCTCGTCCTGGTGGCCGACCAGTTCGAGGAGGCGTTCACGCTCTGCCGCGACGACGCCGAACGCGACCTGTTCGTCCGCACGCTCAACGAGCTGGCCGTCTCCGGCCGGGCGCTCGTCGTGCTGGGCCTGCGCGCCGACTACTACGGTCACCTGCTCACCCACCCCGAGCTGGTGGCGGCGCTGCGCGGCGGCCAGCTCGCGCTCGCGCCGCTGACCGAGCGGCAGTTGCGCGCCGCCATCACCGAACCCGCCAAGGCCGTGGGCCTGAGCCTCGAACCCGGGCTCGCCGACCTGCTTCTGCGCGACGGCGGCGAGCCCGGCACGCTGCCGCTGCTGGCCCACGCCCTGCGCGCGCTGTGGCAGCAGCGCGAGGGCGACATGCTCACCGTGGCCGGCTACCACCGCGCCGGCGGCATCCACGGCGCGGTCGCCACCACCGCCGAGGACCTCTACGCCGGCTTCGACGACGACGCGCGCGAGGTGGCCAGACGCCTGCTGCTTCGGCTGGTGCAGCTCGACCCCGACGGCGGCCAGACCCGCCGCCGGGTCCCGCTCGGCCTGATCTCACCCGCCTGGCGGCCGGTCCTGGACGCGCTGGTCGGCGCCCGCCTGCTGACGGCCGACGAGAGCGAGGTGTCGATCGCCCACGAGGCGCTGCTGGGCGCCTGGCCGAGGCTGCGCGACTGGATCGAGACCGACCGCGCGGGCCTGCAGACCCGGCGCAGGCTGGGCGAGGCGGCCCTGGCGTGGCGGCAGGCGGGCGACGACGCCTCGTTCACCTACCGGGGCGCCTCGCTGGCGGTGGCGCGCGAGTGGGCGGCCGCGCGTCCCGACGAGCTCGGCCCGCTGGAGGCGGAGTTCGTGCGCGCGGGCGAGCACGAGGAGCGGCGTGCCGCGAGGAGGCTGCGCCGCCTGGTCGCGGCGCGCACCGCGCTGGTGGTCGTCACGGCCATGACGGCCGGCGTGGTGGTCTGGCAGGTCGGCGATGCCAGGGCCGAACGCGACGAGACGCTCTCGCGGCAGGTGGCCGCGGTCGCCGGTTCCGTGCGCCCGGGAAACGCGCCGCTGGCGGCGGGCCTGGCGCTGGCGGCGTGGCGGCGGGCCGAGACCCCCGAGTCGCTGGGCGCGCTGCTCGGCTCCAGCGGCTTCCCCGCCGGAAGCCGGTCGCGCGCGGGCGCGGGGCGGGTGACGGTCATGGCCGCCGGCGCGGACGGCGCCGCCGTGGTGACGGGCGACTCGGCGGGTGAGGTGTGGCTGCGCCGTACCGGAGACTCCGCGGTACGGCTGGCCTGGAACCTCGGCCGGATCACCGCGGCGGCCTTCCGCCGGGACGGGCGGGTCGTGGCGGTCGGCGGCGAGAAGGGCGTGCGGGTCTGGCGGGTCGATGGTCCCGCGCCGATCGCCACCCACGCGGCTGCCGGCGTCACCTTCGTGGGCTTCGACGGAGAGGCCGTGGTGGCGAGTTCCGGCGAGGAGACGCTGACCTGGAAGAGCGCCACACCGGAGCGCTCCAAGCGCACGGACCGGCTCGTCGGCCTGACGCCGGACGGCCCGATCGGCACCGGCAGGCGAGGAACGCTCTTCGCCCTCAGCCCCGACCACGCCACCCTCGCCGCCGCGGACGGCGACCGGCTGTGGCTGGTCGAACGCGAGTCCGGCCGGGCCCGGGAGCTGCCGACCACCGGCGGCTTCATCTACTCGCTGGCCTTCAGCCCCGACGGCAGGCAGGTCGCCGCGGGCACGAGCGCGCCCGGGGTGCGCCTGTGGAACACCGCCGACGGCGCGCTCCTCACCGACCTCCCCCACCCGGCAGAGGTACGGGCGCTGGCCTACGGCGGCCGGGACCTGCTGGCCGGGGTGGCCGACGGGGAGGTCTTCCGCTGGGCGATGCCCCTGCCCGCCCCGCGCGCCCACCCCGGCGAGGTCGCGGCGGTTACCTCGGACGAGCGGATCATGGCGACCGGCGGCGAGGACGGCGACGTCGGCCTGTGGACACTCGACGGCGCCCCGCTCGGCCGGGCCAAGGAGCATGATCGCCAGGTCAACAACCTCGTCCTGGCCGGCGGGCTGATGGCCTCGGCGAGCGACGACGACACGGTCGGCGTCTGGGACGTCACCCGGCCGGGTGGCCCGCGCCTGCTCGGCCGGTTCACCGGGCACGACACCGACGTGGTCGGCGCCGCCCTGAGCCAGGACGGCCGGATCGGCGCGAGCGTCTGCGAGAACGGGCACGTGCTCCTGTGGGACCCGGCCACCGGGAAGCGGCTGGGCGAGCTGCCCGGCGTCGACGGCGTCACCGACGTGATCCTCAGGGAGGACCTGCTGGCCGTCGGCGACGCGGAGAACAACGTGCAGATCTGGGACGTCGGCCACCCCGACGCGCCCAAGCGGGTCAGGGTGCTCAAGGGCCACACCGGCTACTCCGACGACCTCGACTGGCATCCGGGCGGCCGGTACCTGGCCAGCGCCGGGCACGACGGCGCCGCGCTGGTGTGGGACCTGTCGCGTGCCGAGGACACGCCCGTGGCCCGGCTGACCGGCCACACCGGGATCGTCAGGAGCGTCTCGTTCGACGCCGCGGGCGAACGCCTGGCCACGATCGGCACCGACGGGACGTTGCGCCTGTGGGAGCGGCACCGGCTCCGGGCGGTCTGGCCGACCGCGGGCGCCGCGCTGCGCTTCCTGCCCGGCGGGCGGCTGGTCTCCGGTGACCACGACGGCCTGCTCCACCGGTGGACGCTGGCTCCGGAGCCGGTGGCCGCGCGCATCTGCGCGCTCGACTCCACTCCCGTCAGCGCGAGGGAGTGGAGCCGGTACGTCTCCGACGGCTCCTACGCCCCGGTGTGCCCCGCGCGCGACTGAAGGATCAGGTCGGCGCCCTTCTCGCCGATCATGACGGCGGGAGCGTGGGTGTGGCCCCGGTTGAGCGTCGGCATGATCGAGACGTCCACGACGCGCAGCCCTTCCAGCCCGCGCACCCTGAGCGCGGGGTCGACGACGGATTCGGCGTCGGTTCCCATCCGGCAGGTGCCGACCGGGTGGTAGAGCGTCTCGCCGCGCTCGCGTACCCACTGGGCCAGTTCTTCGTCGCTCTCCGGCGCCCAGTAGGGCGCCATGGGCCCGCCCGCGTAGGGGCGCATCGCCGCGGTGGTGAACACCTGCTTGGCCGCCTTCAGCCCGGCGACCAGGCGCTTCACGTCGGCCTCCTGGGTGAGGTACCCGGGGTCGATGGCCACCTCGCGCCCGCTCAGCGAGACCCGCCCCCGGCTTTCGGGCTGCAGCAGCACGACGCCGACGGTCAGCCCGTGGCCGGCCGGCGGGGTGAGGCCGTGGTCGATGAACGGGCCGGGCGCGAAGATCAGCTCGATGTCCGGCGCCGGCTCCTCCGGCGAGGTCTTGATGAAGGCGACCGCCTCCCCCACGTTCGTGGTGAGCATGCCGGAGCGCAGCACGATGTAGCGGACCAGCTGCACCAGCGACTCGGCCTTGACCAGCGTGACGGGCTGTTTGGACTCGACGTAGACACCGCTGGACAGGTGGTCCTGAAGGTTTCTGCCGACCTCGGGCAGGTCGTGGACGAGCTCCACCCCGGCCTCGCGCAGGTCCTCCGCCGTGCCCACGCCCGAGCGCAGCAGCAGGTACGGCGAGCCGATCGCCCCCGCCGACAGGACGACCTCCCGCCTGGCCGACACCCGCACCCCGCCGTGCTCGACCCCGACGGCCCGGTTGCCGTCGAACACCACGCGGTCCACGGTCGCGCCGGTGAGCACGGTGAGGTTGGGCCGCTTGAGCGCCGGGCGCAGGTAGGCGTCGGCCGAGCTCCAGCGGCGGCCGCGGTCCTGGGTGACCGGGGTGGGGCTGTAGCCCTCGTTGACACGCTCGTTCAGCTCGCCGAGGCGGCGCATGCCGAGCTCCTGGCAGGCCTTGAGGAAGGCGGCGGTGGTGACGTTGGGGCTGCGCAGCTCGGAGATGTGGAGCGGTCCCGCGGTGCCGTACACGCCGCCGTTGTTGCTGCCGACGCGGTGCTCGGCCTTCTTGAAGTACGGCAGGACGTCGTTGAAGCCCCAGCCGGGGACGCCCCACTGGTCGTAGTCGGCCGCGCAGCCGCGTACCCACATCTGGGCGTTGAGCGAGGAGGAGCCGCCGATGACCCGCCCGCGCGGCCAGTAGAGCTCGCGCCCGGCCATCTCGGCCTGTTTGGTGGTGGTGTAGTTCCAGTCGTACTCGGTCTTGAACAGCGCCTTGAACCCGGCCGGCATCCGGATCTCGAGCTTGTCGTCCTGGCCGCCGGCCTCGACCAGCGCCACGGTCACGCCCGGATCGGCCGACAGCCTGTTGGCCAGGACGCACCCGGCCGAGCCCGCTCCGACGACCACGTAGTCGTACTCCATGACCCCTCCGAACGGTAAGTAACCTGGTACTTGCCTACCCCAGGGGACAGATCCCGTCCATATGCAGTTGTGACCTCAGTTACCTACCGGTCGGTATGCATCGCCTGCTTAGATGGCGGCAAGCCGGCCCGAGGGAGGAAGCTCTTCCATGCTCAACTTGTCGATCGTCCTGGAGGACAGCGCGAGGAACGCGCCAGACAAGACGGCCATCGTCTTCGGCGACATGCGACTGCCGTACTCGATGGTCGACAACGTGGCCAACCAAGTGGCCAATCTGCTGGTTTCACGGGGCATCGGCAAGGGGGACAAGGTCGCGCTGGCCTGTCCGAACCTGCCCTATTTCTCCTTCATCTACTTCGGCATCCTCAAGGCCGGCGCCACCGTGGTGCCGCTGAGCGTGCTGCTCCAGGGCAGGGAGATCGCCTACCACCTCGCCGACAGCGACGCCAAGGCGCTGTTCTGCTTCGAGGGGACGCCCGAGCTGCCGCTGGGCGCGCGGGGCAAGGCCGGGTTCGAGGCCACCGAGGGCTGCGAGCACTTCTTCGTGCTGCCCGCCACGGCGCTGGCGACCGAGTCGGAGCACGGCGAGTCGATCTGGGCGGCGCTGGGCGGCATGTCCAGCGAGTTCGCCACCGTGCAGACGGCGCCGGACGACACCGCGGTGATCCTCTACACCTCCGGCACCACCGGCCAGCCCAAGGGCGCCGAGCTGAGCCACCAGAACATGCTGCTCAACACTATGGTCTGCGACAAGATGTTCCCCAGGAGCGACGGGGGCGACGTCTACCTGGGCGTGCTGCCGCTGTTCCACTCCTTCGGCCAGACCGTCATCCAGAACACCGGCTTCCTGCGCGGCGCCACGATGGTGCTGCTCCCCCGCTTCGATCCGGGCGACGCGCTGGCGATCATGCGCAAGGAAGGCGTGACGTTCTTCGCCGGCGTGCCGACCATGTACTGGGCCATGCTCACGAAGATCCACGCCGACGGCGCCGAGGTGCCGACCACGCTGAACGTGGCGGTCGCCGGCGGCGCCGCCTCGCCCCTTGAGGTGCTCAACGACTTCGAGAAGACGTTCGGCATCGGCATCCTTGAGGGCTACGGCCTGTCGGAGACCTCTCCCGTGGCCAGCTTCAACCAGCTCGGACGGCCCACCAAGCCGGGCACGATCGGCACGCCCATCTGGGGCGTGGAGATGAAGCTCATCGACGCCGACTGGAACACGGTCGGGGGCGAGGGCCCCGGCGAGATCGCCATCCGCGGCCACAACATCATGAAGGGCTACTACAACCGGCCCGAGGCCACGGCCGAGGTGATGAACGACGGCTGGTTCCGCACCGGCGACATCGCCACCCGCGACGCCGACGGCTACTACTCCATCTTCGACCGGGCCAAGGACATGATCATCCGGGGTGGCTTCAACGTCTACCCGCGCGAGGTCGAAGAGGTCCTCATGTCCCACCCGGACGTCTCGCTGGTGGCCGTTCTCGGCGTGCCGCACGAGTCGCACGGCGAGGAGATCAAGGCGTACGTCATCCGCTCGGCCGGCTCGACCATCACCGAGGACGAGCTGATCTCCTGGTCGAAGGAGAACATGGCGGCCTACAAGTACCCGCGCAGTGTCGAGTTCCGCGACGAGCTGCCCATGACCGCCTCCGGAAAGATCCTCAAGCGCGAACTGCGCTGACCCACCGGCCCGTACGGCTCGCGCCCTCCCCCCTGAGGCGCGAGCCGTACTCGTGTCTAGATCCTCGCCAGTTCCTCGCGCATGGTGCCGAGGCCCATCGGGCCGAGGTCCAGCGCGGCGGTGTGCCAGGCCTTGAGGTCGAAGCCGGGCCTGGCCTGCGCCTCGGCCCGCGCCTCCAGCCAGGCGCGCTCACCCAGCTTGTAGCAGATGGCCTGGCCGGCCCAGCCGAAGTAGCGCAGCACCTCGGGGTGGACCTTGTGCGCCTCGGCCCTGCCGCGCTCGCGCAGCACCTCGCAGGCCTTCTCGAACGTCCAGCGCGAGCCGTCGGGCAGCGGCAGCTCCAGGTGGACGCCGATGTCGATGACCACGCGGGCGGCGCGCAGCGCGGAGGCGGCCAGCATGCCCAGCCGGGCGCCGGGGGCGGTCAGCCAGCCCAGCTCGTCGGCCAGCCGCTCGGCGTACAGGGCCCATCCCTCGCCATGGCCGCCCACCCAGGACATCTTGGCGTAGCGCGAGAGCTTGTCACCGGCGACGGCGACCGCGCCCAGCTGCAGGTGGTGGCCGGGCACGCCCTCGTGGAAGACCGTCGTCAGATCGCTCCACGTGGCGAACTTCTCCCGCCCGCCGAGCGGCCACCACGTCCGTCCCGGCCGTGAGAGGTCCTCGCTGGGCTGCGTGTAGTACGGCGCGGCGGACGTGGACCCGGGCGCGAGCACCACGTCGACCGTGCGCAGCTGCTCGGGGATGTCGAACTGGGCGCCGTTGAGCGCGGCGATCGCCCGCTCGTGCTGATCCTTCAGCCAGGCCAGGTACGCGTCGGGGCCGACCACGTACTCGGTGGAGTCCAGGTGGGCGGTGGCCTCGTCCACGGTGGCGCCGGGCAGGATCGCGCGGGCCTCGGCGACCATCTCCGCCTCGATGCGATCGAGCTCGGCCCAGCCCCAGGCGTAGGCGTCACGCAGGTCGATCTCGTCGCCGAGCTGCATGCGGGCGGCGACGGCGTAGCGCTCTGGCCCGACGGCGTCGCGCTCGTCGGCCCGCGGCGCGTACTGCTCGCGCAGGTAGCGCGCGGTCTCGGCGTAGCCCCGGTAGGCGCTGCGCGCGGCCTCGGCCAGCTCGCCCGCGACCGGGCCGTCGCCGTAGCCGGCGATCAGGTCGTCGTGGGTGCCCTCGAAGCGTTCCGCCTGGTCGGCGGCCCCGAGCGCCTGCCGCCGCGCCGCGCGCAGCCCGCGCTCCAGGCCGGCGTCGAGGGTGGTGCGCCAGCCGTTCAGCATGCCGGGGACGGCGGCCAGGCGCGCGGCGATGGCGCGCCACTGCTCGTCATTGTTGCGCGGCAGCAGGTCGATGCTGTCCCTGAGCCCGGAGACGAGCCCGAAGGGCGAGCTGACATCCCGGTACGGCTCGCCGATCGCGTAGACGGCGGCCTGCGCCTCCAGCCGCTCGCGCAGGTGCGCCGCGGCCCTGCGGTCGGCGTCGGAGGCCGGGGCCAAGCGGCTCAGCTCGGCCAGGGTGTCACGGACCAGCTCCTGCCTGGCCGCGTGGCCGTCGGGGCTGTAGTCGGTGGCCACGCCGAAGTCGCCGACGATGCCCAGGTAGACGGATTCGACGGGGTCCAGGGCTGCCGCCCTCAGGATGTACTGCTCACACAGGCGGAAGATTGCGCTCACCCAGGCACAATAGCCACATTTCCTTCATTGCGCTGGGTCGTGATATCTTCCCTGGTGCAGTAGTTGCACAAATGATTTATCTGCTACGGTGCAGACATGTCATCGGACCCCGGCAAGATCTTCCGCCGCTATCTGAGCGCCGCCGTGATCAACGCGCTGGCCACGGCGGAGGCGGCTGGGCTCAACGCCACCGACTACTACGCGCTGAACCTGCTCGACCTGTCCGGTCCGCTGACCTCCGGCGACCTGGCCGCCGGCACCGGCCTGACCACGGGCGCGACCACACGCCTCATCGACCGGCTGGAGAAGGGCGGGCTCGTGCGCCGCGTGCCGGACCCCACCGACCGGCGCAAGGTCATCGTGGAGTCGGTGACGCGGCCGGAGGGGTTGGAGCAGGTGCTCGCCGGGACCCGGCGGCGGCTCGGAGAGGTGTTCGACGGGATGACGGAGGGGGATCGGGCGGTGCTGTTCCGCTACTTCGCCCAGGCCACCGACGCCTACCAGGCCGCCACCGAAGAACTCCGCCACCCCCGAACCCCCTGACCTACTCCCGGGATTTCCACGCCCTTCTTCCCCGGGCAGCCGGCCTCCGGGCTCCCCCGGTCTCCGGCCTTACCGGGCACCCTGCCTCCGCGCTTCCCCGGGTTTCGGGCTCCCAGCCTCCGGGCCTCCGGGCTTTCCGGGCTCCTACGGGATGCCCGGTCTCTCGGGGTTCGCTGCCTCCGGCCTCTGCGCCCCTCCCGGACCTCGGAACCCCGCCCGGAGGGCCTGGGTTCCGACGTCAGCGGGTGTCAGCGGGAGGTGGGCAGGAGCGGGAAGGAGGGCTGGGCGGACTTGAAGACGGTGTCCGTGCCACAGGCGCCCTTCAGCAGGAAGGAGCCCAAGGCCGGGTCGATGTCGTTGGGCAGCATCTGCCCGTTCTCGTCGAAGCGCTGGTACTTCATGAGGTTCATCCCGAACGACACCTGCCGCCGCCCGTCCTCGCTGATCAGCGACTGCGTGCCCATCCCGAACACCCCGCCGTCGTGCCCCCAGAACCGCCCGCACGGCAGGTCCAGCGGATACAGCCCCAGCCCGTAGTCCATGGCGAACCCGGCCACCGCCACCTTCACCGTCGTCTTCATCTGGGCCAGCGACGCCGGCCCGATCAGGTCGCCCCGCAGCAGCGACCGGTAGAAGGAGTTGAGGTCGTCCATGGTCGAGACCAGGTTCCCGGCGACTCCGGCCCACGACATGTTGTACACGCTGTAGTCGCGCGGCGGGTCGATCCAGCCGTACATGTTCTCGTAGGCCTTGGAGTGCGCCCCCCGGATGTACGGCGAGCGCGGGAAGGCCGTCTCCCGCAGCCCCGCCTTCCTGATCACGTGGTGGGTGATGTAGTCCTCGGGACTCATTCCGGTGACCTTCCGCAGCACCAGCCCGGCGATCACGTAGTTGGTGTTGGAGTAGGAGCCCGGCTGGGCGCCCGGCTCGCCGTACGAGGGGGCGGCCAGGCCGAGCTTCACCAGTTCCTCGGAGGCGAAGGTGCGGAAACGGTTGTCGTCCAGGCTCTTCGTCGAGCCCTCCAGGAGCGAGGGGAACGCGCCGGCGACGTGGTCGGAGATGCCGCTGGTGTGGTTGAGCAGCATCCGGATGGTGACCTTCTGGCCGCGTTCGCCGGGGATGAGGCCGGGCAGGTAGCGGGCCACCGGGGCGTCGAGGTCGATCCGGCCGCGTTCGACCTGCTGGAGGACGGCCACGGCGACGAACGTCTTGGTGATGCTGCCGATCCGGTGGCGCAGGCCGGGCCGTACCGGACGACGGGTCTCCACGTCGGCCACACCCGACGCGCCCGCCCATTCCTGGCGGCCGGCGCGCGCCTGAGCGTAGATGCCGTACATGCCCGCGGCGTGGACGGCGTTGAGTGACTGCCTCAGCTCGCGCCGGTCGAGCTCGCCCGTGGTGGCCGCGGCCGGTGCGCCGCCGAGGTACAGGGCCGCGGCGACGGCGGCGACGGTCGCGATCAATGGTCGTCTCATGAGATTCAGCATGATCGTTGGGCGCCCGCGCGGTTAGTCCGCCGCGTCACAGGCTGGGGATGACAACTGTCATGTCCAGGTAAAGCGGGTGGCGTCCTCGGGGAGGCTGTTCCAGGCGAGGACACGTTCCGGCCGCAGGGCCCAGACTTCGGGCAGGAACGCGCCGTAGCCGTATTTCTCCTTGTCGGCGGCCTCCAGGCGGCGGGCCAGGTCCGCGTCGGGAGTGGTCCAGGTGGCCGTGCCCTCCACGATGACGGCCTCGGTCGCGTCTTCCAGGTGGACGCAGGCATGGCCGTTCGCGCGCAGATTGCGGATGTGGACGGTCTGGTCGCCACCGCTGAAGTAGAAGGCGTCCGCCACCCACAGCCCGTCGACCGGGACGACGTGCGGGCGGCCGTCCGGGCGCGCCGTCGCCAGCCAGTAGCTGGGGGCGGCCCGGAGCTTCTCCCGCACCTCGTCCCAGGTCAGGGTGATGGTCTGCGGATGGGTGCGATACCCGTCGGGCAGGTCGAGTACTTCGGTCCTCGGCTCCATGGCCCGAGTATGCGCGTCAGCTGTCCGCCCGGCGGTTGAAAACCGAACGTGCCCAGAAATATCCGGCGAAGGCCCCGGCCAGGCACCAGGCGATCGCCACGGGCCCCTGGCCGCCGACGGGCTGGCCCATGAGCAGCGCGCGCAGCGTGCCGATGATCGGCGTGAACGGCTGGTACTCGGCGAACCACCGCAGCCCCGCCGGCATCGACTCCGGCGTCACGATCGCGTTGCCCAGGAAGGGCAGGAACTGGAACGGCAGCCCGATATTGCTCGCCGTCTCCGCGCCCTTGGCGATCAGCCCGAACGCGGCCGAGATCCACGTGATCGCGAACGCCACCAGCAGCAGGAGCCCGATCACCCCGAGCCAGCCCAGCGGCCCCGCCGCCGGCCGGAACCCGATCAGCAACGCCACCAGCGTGACCAGCACCACGCTGATCATCGTCTGGATGACGCTGCCGACCACCTGCCCGGTCATGACCGAGGCCCGCGAGATCGGCATCGTACGGAACCGGTTGATGATGCCCTCGGTCTTGTCCACCGAGACCGAGACCGCCACGACCACCGAGCCGGACATGGTGGCCATCATGAGGATGCCGGGGGTCACGAAGTTCACGTAGTCGCCGGTCGCCAGGCCCTTGCCGATCGCCCCGCCGAAGACGTAGACGAACAGCAGCAGCATGAAGATCGGGAGGAACGCCACCGAGAGCGTCATGTTCGGATACCGCTTGGCGTGCAGCAGGTTGCGTCGCAGCATCGTCATCGAGTCGCGCATGGCGAGGGTCGTCGAGCTCATCGGAGGGCTTCCTTCTGGGAGTCGTGGGGGTGGCCGGTCAGCGCGAAGAAGACGTCGTCGAGGTCGGGGGTGTGCACCGACAGCTCCTCCACCTCGACCGCCGCGCCGTCCAGCCGGTCGATGAGGGCGCGTAGCGCGCGGAAGCTGCCGTCGTTCGGGACCAGCAGCGTGAGCGCGTCCTCGTCCGCGCTCACCTCGCCCGCCGCCCTGAGCGCGAGCTCCCCCGCCCGCAGCGCGCGCGGGTCGGCGAAGCGCAGGCTCACGTGTCCGCCGGGAATGCGCCGCTTGAGCTCCTCCGCGGTGCCTTCCGCCACGATCCGTCCATGATCGAGTACGGCGATGCGGTCCGCCAGCTCGTCGGCCTCCTCCAGGTACTGGGTGGTCAGGAAGATCGTGGTGCCGTTCGCGACCAGCCGGCGGATGATCTGCCACATGGTGTGGCGGCTGCGCGGGTCCAGGCCCGTGGTGGGCTCGTCCAGGAAGATGACCGCCGGGTCCCCGACCAGCGTCATCGCCAGGTCCAGGCGGCGGCGCATGCCGCCCGAGTAGGTGGTCGACACCTTCTTGCCCGCCTCGACCAGGTCGAAGCGCTCCAGCAGTTCGGCTGCCCTGCGGCGGCCCTCCTGCTTGGACAGGTGGTTCAGGTCGGCCATGAGGAGCAGGTTCTCCTCGCCGGTCAGATAGCCGTCGACGGCGGCGAACTGGCCGGTGACGCCGATGGACATGCGGATCTCGCCGGACTGCCTGGCCAGGTCGAAGCCGTTGACCCGCGCTTCACCGGCGTCGGGCTTCTTCAGGGTGGCCAGGATCTCCACGGCGGTGGTCTTGCCGACGACTAGAATAGGACCTCTAAGGAGAAATCGACGGGAAAGGGGCACATGATGACTTCGCTGGTCGGTGGCGGTATCAAGGTCTGGCCGCTCGACGGAGAGACCCCGCTCGTGGTCGGGCCGCCACTCGTGGCCGGGGTGTATACCCGGATCTCCGATGACGCCGAAGGGCTGGAGTTAGGCGTCAGGCGTCAAGACGACGACTCCACCAAGCTCGCGATCGGCAAAGGCGCGACCGAGGTTCGCCGGTACTGCGACAACGACATTGGCGCGTCGACCCGCAGCAGGAAGCGGCGGCCGGACTTCGAGCAGATGATCGCCGACGCCGAAGCCGGGAAGATTCAGATGATCGCCTACGTGTCCAACTCCCGAGTGACGCGCAGGCCCGCTGAGTATGAGCGGATCATCAAGCTGGTCGAGACGACCGGGGTTCGGCTGGAGTCGGTCAAGTCCGGCAGCATCGACCTGACGACCGCCGACGGCCGGATGCTAGGCCGGATCCTGGCCGCCGCCGACGCAGGCGAAGCCGAGCGCATCGGGGAGCGTGTCGCCCGCAAGCATGAGGAGCGCCGCGCCAACGGCCTTTCACACGGCGGTAACCATGTGCTCGGTTACCTCGCACCCGATCCCGACCGGGGTATCGGCTACCTGACTCACCTTGATCAGCGAGCCGTGGACTACCTCAACCAGGGCGCGGACATGGCGCTCAGTGACGCGGGCTTGACCGCCATCATGGACTTCTGGAACGCCGAGGGGTTCATGCGCCTGAACGGCACCCCGTGGGTCACGCGCGACGAGGTCAGGCGAGCCTTGGTCAAGCCAACCCGGGCCGGGCTCGTGGCGCATGGCAATGAGATCATCGGGGCAGGTGTCTGGCCCAAGGTGATCGAGGTAGACAAGTGGGAACGGCTCATGGGCAAGTACCCGCCCACCCCCAGCGAGCGACGCCAGGCGGAACGCACCAGCGACACCGCGCGCAGCGCAGGTGACAGCCGGGCGAACGCTCCGCGCAAGCACCCCAACAGCGGAGTGATCATCTGTGGTTTGTGCGCGGCCAAGATGCGCGTCAAGCAGCCCGGAGGCACCCGACAGGACATGTACGTGTGCGCGAAGGGCATCGGCGGATGCGGCAAGATCGGCCGGAACAAGAACTGGATGGATGAGCTGATCTCCGCCTACGTCATCGCCCGCATCGAAGAGGAGTACGCCACCGCCCGCACCCAGGCCAGCGACTCAGCAGAGATCGAGCGGCTACGCGGTGAGATCACGTGGCGTGAGCAGCGCATCGCCGAGATTCGCGACGCCTCCAAGGACCCGCACAGCGGATGGACCGTTGCCGACGCCGGGAAGAGCATGCGTGATCTCCGCATGGAGATCGACACGCGCAAGGGCGAGATGGGCCAGGAGTTCGCCAAGGAACGCGACGTCAACACCCGCAAAGACGACGTCATCGCCGCGTGGTTGGACACCTCCCCTGCCACCGTCGAGGCACGGGCCGCCATCGTGCGCCGCTACGTCGATCACGTCATGGTGCACCCGCTCCCGCGCAAGGGCCGTTGGACGCCCGCCTCCTACCCGCCCGACTGCATCGACATCATCGGCCGTTAGCCCATCGAGCCGGAGCATCACGAAAAGCAGCCCGGGACGGGTAGACGTGATCTTGGCCGCGCCGCGCCACCCGCCGGCCGAACCAGCTCCGCATGCGCTCCGCAGCCCTACGGGTCGCCTACGGCGATTCAGACGGCAGGCGGGCGACGCTCCCCGCCATAGCCCCTACCTGCCATAGCACCGGTTGCCGAACGCAGCAGAGCGCCCACGCATCCCGCACCCCACAAGAGCCCTGCCCCACCGCGCCAGGGGCAGGGCTCCACCACTCGCTCACTTCGACGATCGAGCCCGCCGTACACTCTCTACCAGGACCGTCAACGCGCGGTTGCGTTCCTCCCGATCCGCAGCCGACGACGCACGGGCATCACGCCGAGCCTGATCACGCACCCGCGCTAGCACCTCAGCCGAAGGACCACCCGTGCGCATGACCGGCGCGCCCTGCCCGGCCTGCCCCGCACCGTCCGCCCCGGCTTCCGTCCCCCGATCAAGATCATCATCGGGTGGCGGGCCCTGCCCCACGCTGTCGTCGGCCCGCCCACCCGCCCGAGGCTCCGCGCTCGCTGGCCACCGCCGACCAGCAACCCCAGCGCCCCCACCGGTCAGGGATTGATCGGTGCCTTCGGCGCGCCCTCCCGCTGCGACCCCCGCCGCCGCGTCGTCCTGCCCGCCGCGCATCACCGGCCGCTCCTTGTCTTCGTCAGCCGTCCCCAGATGAGCCCGATCCGAGCCCCAACCCGTGACTCGAAACCGCGTCTCACCTGCCCGGCAGCGCGCCGGCTGGACTCGCCAATAGCTCGCGCTCCGCGTGCCCTACGGGCATCCGACCGGCCCGCACGCGCCGTCACGACGCCCCCTCTCCACCGTCCCCACCCGGCCCGGCGTGCCCGCCCGGATCACCGCGATCCTGTTCCGCAGCCCGCGCCGCCTCCAGCGCCTTCCGGTTGCGCTCGTGCTCTGACAGCAGCGTCATCAGCCGCTTAGCCAGCGACGGCATGTCAGGGTCGCGCCCTTGCAGCCGCACCCACACATACCGGCCCGGATCAGCATCCCGGCCGAGTTCGTCACGCAGGCCGAGCGCTTCGGCGACCCAGGCCCGCCGCTCCCGCATCAGCCCGCCCAGCGTGCGCGAGGACCAGCGACGCGAGACCAGCACCCGCCGCCCGGCATACCCCATGTGCACGCCCAGGTGAGCCCGCCCCCGGCACTGGCCCGGCACCAGACCCGCCCGCGCATTCTTCGGAGCCACCCCGTAGCGCAGCCAGTTCGCGCACCCCGGACTGCACGGCTCCCACCGCAGCTCCTCCAGCATCCGCCACGCGTGCGCCCGCCGCCGCGACGCGCTCTTGCCCCGGCCCTCCTGCCCCTCCGCCTCCTTCGACTCATCGCCCGTCTCCGGGTAGGCCACATCCCGGATGCTCTTGGTGAGGTACTTGGTCAGGTAGCGCACCCGCATGTCCGCGTCCGGGCTCCCGGCCAGCACCCCCTGAATGTCGAGCTGACTGCCGAACCGCGCCACATGCAGCGGCTCCCCATCCGTGTCGTCATCCAGCGCGTCTAACGCCTCCTCCCATGTGGGCAGGACCTCCCCGGTCGTGGGCACCATGTAGCACTCCGCGTCCGGCATCCACACCGGCGTGTTCTCGCCGTCGAACACCGCCTCATCGGTTCGCGGCCACCACACCTGTGCATAGGTGGCTTCCACCACCTGACGGACCGCCGCCCGGGGAATCGTGCCCCGGATGGCGAGGTGCAGGTGCGGAGCCAGCCGTCTTTGTGGTTCGACCACCGCGAAGTACTGCACCTGATAGCCCGCCACCCGCCGGAGGTTCTGAATGAAGCGATCGATCAGCCTGCCGAAGTGGATCGCATCCCGCGCGGCCTGCCGGTAGTCGTACCCGGCCGGATCGACCGGCGCCCCGTCCCGCACCCGGCCGTAGGAGGGGAGCGTCAGCGTGATGAACATGCTCGGCCGGAACGTGCGCCCCTCGCGACCGGTGAAGGCCCGGCCCAGCGTGCCCGCCTCCACCGCCCTTCGCGGCAAGTCCGGGGCGTCCTGCCGTCGTGAGGTGGAGCGCACCCGCCGTCCCGGCCCCTGCTCACCGGCCGCCGCCGCATCGCTCACCGCAGCTTCGACCCGGTCACCCGCCCGTCCCGCATCGGCCGCCGACGTCTGACCCCCTGCCGTCCCGGACTCCGACTCCTCCGCGCTGTCACTGGCCGCCCGTTCACCGACGCGCACGCCCAGCCACCGCATCTCCGCCTCATGCCCGATCAGCGCCGCCGCCCAGTCAGCAGCCTCACCCGCGTTCCCGGCCGCCAGCGCCGCATCCCGCAGCACCACCAGCTCCGCCCGATGCTCACCCAGCCACGCCGCCTCCTGCGGCTCACACTCCCGCTCCCGCCCGGCCTGCCCCGCCAGCGGCTCCGGCTCTTCTTCCAGGTGCCAGCCCTCCCGGCACTGTTGCTGCCGAGCCGAACGGATACGCCGCGCACACGGCCCGCAGACCGTCTCGCGCCGCGCCCCGCACGACACGTTCATGATCTTGTGGGTGCCGTTGCGCACGTCGATCACCCGGTAGGCGATCGGACGCATGCACACGCCCTTGACGTCCGCGAGCGTCCGCAGCGTCTCCAGCCGCAGCACCTCCCGCACGTACTCGCCGCTCACTGCGCCCCCCCGCTGGTCCGCGTCTTGAACGGGCACCCGCCGTTACCGTCCGCGCCGTCGATCTCGACCCGGGCACGCGCCTGGCAGGCGGCGCACTCGACCACCAGCAGGCCCAGATCCAGCCAGAGCATGTCCTCACCGCCGCACGCCCCGCAGGACAGCCCCAGCAGTTGCTCACGTACGTTCATCACCACTCCCCGCCCTTGTCGCCGTCCTTGGGTCGCCTACCGCCCTTGCCTCGCTTGCCTCGCTTACCGCCCGGCCGCTCACTGCCGTTGACCCTGCGCCGCTTCCCGCCCGCGCGGCCCCGCTCCTCCACCTCGCATCCGTCGCCCTCATCGCCGTTTCCCCAGCTCAGAGGGGGTGTCGTAACGGCCGGCCCCGGGTTGATGACCTTCGTCTCGGTGGGCTGGTCCAGCGCCTCCACGGCCCGGCCGTACTCGGCTTCCATCTCTTTCAGGTCGCCGTCACCGACCCACCCGGCCCGCACCCGCAGCGGCTCCGGATTGCCCTCCAGCCGCACATAGCCCGTCCCCGACCCGACACTGCGGTCATCCGGGTTGTAGGGGATCTCATCGGCCCGCGCGCCCCGCTCCCGCGCGCCCTTGCCGAGCGCCAGATCCACCTGATCGGCTTCCTCCACCCGCAGCACGATCTTGTCCGGGAACAGATGCCGGATGTCGAGCACCTCTTTGCGCGGGTCCTGCAGCGCCGCCACCACGCCGAACCCCACGGCCCGGCCCTGAGACGTCAGCGTGGCCAGCGCCGCCAGCGCCCGTCGCCGCAGATCCCGATCCGGCTCATAGGCCGTCAGGAACGCCACCTCATCGATGATCACCAAGACGAACGGTTCGTCCGTCGTGGGCACGTGCCGACGCGTCACGCCCCGGTAGCGCTCCGCCCGCTTCTGCATCCGCGCAACCGCCAGCTCCAGCAGCTCCACCGCCGCCTCACCCCGCAGCGCGTAGCGGCGAAACAGCCCTTCGGCGAACCCGAGTTCCATGCCTTTGGCGTCCACGCCCCACAGCTCCACCAGCCCGGCCGCAGTCCCGGGCAGCAGCCCGCGCACGATGCCCCACAGCCACGAGCCCTTGCCCGAACCGGTCGCGCCGACGATCAGCACGTGGGTGCCGTGCACCGCCAGCCGGTAGACCCGGCCGTGCTCGTCGATCCCGATCTCGACCGGCCCCACGCCCACCGTCAGCGGGATAGGCCGCGCGGCGATCACCGCCGCCAGGCGGTCACCGCGTTGCAGCACCAGCAGCAGCCAGCCCGGCCGCTTGACCCGCACCAGGCACGCGACACTGCCGAACGCGTGCGCCAGGTTCACCGTGCGCTGTGCCCACAGCTCCGGTGACTGGCCGCGCAGCATCCGCACCGTCACCGTGTCGGCCCACCGATCGGCCCGCACCTTCACCAGATCCGGCACGAACGACCGTCCGCCGACGCGGCCCGCCAGCCCGGCGACCATCAGCGTGCCGTGCCAGCGCCGCCGATACACCCACAGCCAGCGCCACCAGCTCACGAACGGCCAGCCGACCAGGAACATGAACCCGCGCCGATGCAGGAGCACGAACACGCCCAGCCACACCGTGATGCTGCCGTACCAGACCAGCGCCCCGCGCCAGCCGACCAGCCAGGCGTACCCACCCAGCACCACCACCAGGGCGCAGGCGACCGGATGCCGCCACACCGTCTTCACCAGCCCGGCCACCAGCCGCCACAGCCAGATCGCCAGGACGAACGCCGCAGGCGTCTTGATCGCCGTAGGACGCCAGTGCAACCGGCCGTCCGGCCTGTCGCTCGCGAAGTCTTCCGCTGTCTCTCCGCTAACTCTCCGTAACATCATGGGGTTGTCGCCTCTCTCCGGGCAGGCGACATCCCGACACCGCACACGAGCCTTCACCGCGCCAAGCCCCACCCCAGCGCGCACACGCATCCGACATCACGGGATGCCAACCACGCCGCCGCCACCGGCCGCCCACACGAGGGGCACCAGGGCGCGCAGCGTCGCCACACGTCGATGAATGAAGATCAGGCACGCGGCAGCCCACGCCGCCGCGTCCTGCTACGAAGAGGGGGTCAAGGGGCTCCGCCGAGTCGCTGCATCCGGTCTCCGCCGTGTTCGTGCGGCCTCAGGGCGCGATCTCCTAGGCGGCCAACCTGCCCACCTCACCCGGCCCGGCCGGGGTCACCACTCTGCCCGGGACACCTCACCACCGGGACTTGCCTTGCCTCTTGCCTTACCACCGCTCACAAGCAGTAGGCGCTACGCGCCCACCCGCAAGCAGGCGCTCCGCGCCCACAAGCAGGACAGCGCTACGCGCTGCCCCCAGCAGCCGGACGCGAATGCGTCCCCGCCGCGCGTTCTTCCCTGACCGCGACCGGCGTTCCCGCCAGCCGCAGACCACGCGCCCGCACGGTCCAGGCGATCCGCGAACTACCGTCCGGCACGTAGGGCCGCACCGTTAGACCCTCTAACTCGATCGGAACCATTTGCAGGCCCAGCGCCAGCAGTTGCGGCGGAACCGGAGGGACGACCGGCTCCAGCGCGCTCGTGATCTTGACCGCAATCGTCTTGTCCGCCGCCCGCGTCTCCGGGTCCGCGTCCATGACCGGCACCTGCCACACCGGCTCACCCGTTTCCGGGTCGCGCTTCTGCGTGCCGCGCACAGGCGCGTCAAAGTCCGCAACCGGGGTTACCGGCCCGACCACATACACCCCGTGCTGAAATACGGCCCGGCATTCCACCGGAATCGGATCTCGTAAACTCACGCCTTCTCCTCTCGCGCGCACGTTCGAGCTATCTGTCTAACACGCAGCTCAGACCGCCACAAGGGAAACGAAAGTGCGATTGTGCGTTAACTCTCACCTACCTCATTTCGGTCTACGGTCCGAGACACAAAATCAGCTCGCGACGTCTACATCCTGTCTAGATTCTGTGCAGATCACCCGGTTTGCGCCTTTCTGACCTGCGAAAACGCCATTCCAACCCTGCTTAAGGCGGGGTTTAAGCGGCACTGTTAGATCACTGCCACAACTGTGTGATCTGCATCACACTGTCTTCAGCTCCGCACCTTGCAGCCGCCGCGAGCCCACCACCCCGCCACGGGCAGCACCAACGTCAAAGATCACAATCATTTGGGAACCCCAGCGCGGGCCGACCACCGCTAGGGACACTTCGTGCCCCGGCACAGCGCCGCAGGTCAACATTCGGCAAGCGCCTGTTCGCAGCCTGTCACGGCGTGCTACACAGAAGGGAGTGGTCGCGTTGTGACGAGAAGCCGACCGCCCCGGGGCATGAGCGCCGACACCCACACACGCTCGCGCTCATGCTCCCCCCAAGGGCACTCAGCACGGCGATTCGCCCGTCACCCAAACCACCCGCGTGGTAACAATGAGTGGTGCGAAGTCGGCTTCTGGAGGGGGAGCCGACCTCACGTGGGGGCAAGGGCGACCGGCACATCCCGCGTCAACCGACTACCGGCCGCCCTTGTACCCGTCAGCACACAGCGAGAGAGGGCCGCGCGCTCCCATGCCCACGGCCCTCCCCACGACGGCACCCGCCACAGCCGCGCAACCGTCAGACCGGCCCCGGCCATCCACCGCCCAGAGCAGCGCTGCTTCATGGCAGCGCGCCCAACACCCTCCTACCCACCCCCGCCCCACGACCCGCCCGCGTCTCATTGCTGAATTGTTCTTATATAGGTCAAGGGCGGCGCACAGCGCCGCCCGCCCGGGGCAAACCGGCCGCACCCACGCCGGAGGGCCCGCGCCTTGCGCATGCGGCCTCCGGCCGTTCGCGGCGCGGGCCCTCCGGCGCGCGGCCAAGCCCCGGGCAGCGCCCTACACACCACCCTTACCCGCCAAGACCATCCGACCAAGATCCCGAAAAGCAGCCGCGGGACGGGTAAACGTGATCTTGGACTGCGCCGCGCCACCCGCCGGCCGAACCAGCTCCGCATGCGCTCCGCAGCCCTACGGGTCGCCTACGGCGATTCAGACGGCAGGCGGGCGACGCTCCCCGCCATAGCCCCTACCTGCCACAGCACCGGTTGCCGAACGCCGATAGGCCCCACGCTCCCGATCGCATCCAGGCCCGCAGCGCCGGTTGGTCGCGTCTCGCCCCCTACCCGGATCCGTCCCCGAGGCGCAGGCAGGGCTCGTACTAGGATGTGCGGGGAACCTCCACACATTACACGGTATAAGGTGGCTAAATTGGCCGCACTCCGGCACTAACAGGATATTCTAATGGCCACATCGCGAATTCTTGACTGCTTTGCAATTTCTGACCTGGCCAGCGGTAAGGCCAAGTACGTTGAGGCCGTTATTCAATTGAGCTCGCATATCCAGCTCATAGTTCCCGCTGTTTCCCTCGTCGCAGGACTCTCGCGCATCGAAGATGGCGAATACGGCGCGGTCAAGGCGTTGATGAATCTTCCGGCAACCAGCCTAATTGACACCTCGGATACCGTAGACACCATCATTATGCTCGCCCGCAAAGGGCACCTTAAGCCACCGCACAGATCGATAATTGCTGCCATTGTAGGAGATGCCGGGAAAAGGTATAATGCGCCCGTTCTGACGAGCGATCCAGGCCCTTTGCAGAGGCTATGGCCGGAAGGTCTCGTTGACGCATACGTCCTGCGCTAACCATCCCAGGTGACTACATTCAGTAGCGAAGCGATCACCTATTCGATCTTGATCACCTCTTTTCTTCGATGTACGGTACGTGGAGTTCTGCGTCCCGCGAACATAAGCAAGAGAAGGGCACGAATGAAGCTCCGCGCAATCGCACTGTCCATCGGCGCATTCAGCGCCGTCGCTCTCGCATCAACGCCTTCAGCTCACGCCCAGACACCAGAGCCGGACTCGATCGCAGCGTCTTACTTCATCGCCAAGGACCACCTGGCTCGTCCGGTTATCACCCTAACCTGCAGTGCGGGGACCTACGCCGGGAGCACGAACATCTATTTCTACGAAAACCAGTGCTCCAGGCGAGTCTACTACCGCCAGTATGCGAGTTCGGGATGGACATACTGCATCAATCCCTACAGCAATGGCGAGGTGCCAGACTGGGCTGACAGTCCAGGCGCGATTGTCATCGGGGCAGCGAAGGGATGCTAGACACTTCTAGGCAATCCACCCGCCATTAGCCGAGCAAGCGGGGATCGCCAAACCCCCTCCTATCTCAATATAGGAGGGGGTTTTGTCTAACGCCAATATTCGAGATCACGAAAGCAGTCCCGAGACGCGCTCACGTAGTCTTGGACGCGCCGCGCCACCCGCCGGCCGAACCAGCTCCGCATGCGCTCCACTGCCCTAACGGGTCGCCTACGGCGATTCAGACGGCAGGCGGGCGACGCTCCCCGCCATAGCCCCTACCTGCCACAGCACCGATTGCCGAACGCAGCAGAGCGCCCACGCATCCCGCAACGCACAAGAGCCGCAACCCGGCCCGAAGGGCAAAGGTTGCGGCCCCTTGCACGCTACGTACGACGACGACGTTGACGACGCCTCTTCGTGCACGCACGTCTGATCACTCCGGAGCCACGCAGATGCACGCCGCCTTGATCATGCGCCTGGTCGCGTCGTCTATCTGAACAACTTCCTTGGTATCCAGGCAGACGCGGCACTCGAAACTCTCCGCGACCACAGGATCAAGCCAAACGCGATGCTCCCAGGCGGCCGGAGGCTCAGGCGGCGACTCCTCGCCCATCTCGGCTGGTTCAAAGTCGCCGCCGACCCACCCGCGACCGCCGCAAAAACGGCATGCGAAGAACAAGGGCCCGATGCGGTCACCCTTTCGCCCCTCACACTCCGGACACGTGATGCGATCAGTCACTTAGTTCCCGTGCCTCCACACGCAGTACAGGGCACCCACACGCGATTCTTACCCCTCTCGCCGTTCTGCTCCATCCACTCGCCTTGTGCGCCGAGGCACACATCGCAGGGCGGAGGCTTGTCACCTTTCGCCATGACCGTACGCTCCCTTCTGTCCGAGCGAATGTCGATACGGCAGCGCGGCTAGAGCCACGGTCTCCTAGGGCGCCACCTAGAGACCAACCGCGCTGCCGTACCTCATCGAAGCAATGACGCCGAGCCCGCACGAGGCCCGTCATCCCTACCGGTTACGGCGATAGAGGAGCACACCACACGTCACCACTCCGACCCGCCCGGCACCACACTGCCCATGTCCGTGAAAACAGCGTGGCACCGAACGTCTCACACGGATGACAGGCCAAGCCGCCACGACCAGCCCGCCACCCGCGCCCCCAGGACGACGACACAGGAGATCGGACGCTCACACCCCTCCGAATGAAACGCCCTACTCGCCGCGCCGCCGCCCAGCTCAACCCCGGCGATACACCGCCACGCAGGCAGCGCACGCATACTGATCATCCGCCGAGAACGGCAACGGCCAGTCGTCGATAAACAGCGGCTTCACCCCGCTCCCGCACACCGCCACCGCACGTTCCGCCCCCTCCCGTGAGCCGTACTCGACCGCGTGACTCACCCGCCCCCGCCCGCTGCCCTGCGCACCAAGCTGGTAGCCCAGCTCCAGCGGCACCAGCTTCACCGGCTCCGCCTCATACGTCAGGTCCTCCCACGCCACCAGCCACCGCCGCCGAGGCGTCCCCGCCCGCCCATCCAGCACCGCCTCACTCAGCCGCACGTACGCGAACGAGTCTCCCGGCGCAGCACCCGTCACCAACGCCAGGCACCCCACCAACTCCGCTCGATGACGCTGCGTCTCCGGCGGTGAGTGCTCCACCCCCACGATCTTCGCCCACTCGCCCACCTGCACCGCGCCACCGCTCACCGCACACCCCCGGCCGCCAGCTCACGCCCCCGCCCGACCGCCGCCGAATCCTGCGCCGCCCCGTCTCCCGACCCCTCCGCCGACAGCGCCACCTCGAACCAGACCGAGCCCCGCATCCGATCGGTATCCAGCCGGAAGCCCCACGACACGGCCAACTCCGCCACCAACGCAAGCCCCCGACCCGAAGACTCCTCCGCCCTTGCCGAACGCGCCCGAGGCACCGACACCGACCCCTGATCGAACACCACCACGACCACCGACACCGGCCCGCCCGGCACCCGCTCCTCAAACGCCTCAAGCGTGAACTCCCCGCCAGCCCCCGACGCCGTATGCACAACCGCGTTCGTCACCAGCTCCGAGGTCAGCAGCTTCACCAGCTCCCGACCGTCCGCCCCATGACCCCGGCCCGCCATGGCATCCGCCACGCACCGACGCGCCACCGGCACCGCCCACAGTTGCCCCGGCAACGTCAGCTTCACCAGCCGGACGTGCCGCAACTCGAACCGGACGCCGCCCATCACGCGATCCCGCCCAGCACGACCCACGCAGCGTCCTCATCGAACGCCCGCACCCACGATTCCGCACCAACACCCCAGGTGAACCACCACTCATCACCGGACCGAGCGGCCATGATCCGCCTGTTGCCGCCCGCACCCGGAACCGTCAGGTACACCTCATGCTCACGCAGAGAATGCACACTGAACCCGACACCGATCGCCTGGAGATCCAGCCCGAGACGCAGCAGATGAATGACCCGATCTTCATCCTCCGCCTTCCGGTACGTCACCAGAGATCCGTACTGCCACGGGGTCAGGTAGGTCGTGTAGGTCTTAGAGTTGTTCACGGGTCGCACCTCCATGCGATCAAGGCCCCGGCCGGTGTCCAACCACCGCGATTCCGGGGCCGTCCCACTTCTAGGTCATGATTGCTTCGCCAGATCCGTTGCCCGGTTCCGCGCTGTCGGCGAGCCTCTCTGCCTCCGGCAGGCACCGAAGACTCAAGTGCTGCCGGTCATACTGATCAATCGACGGTGACAGCAGCTCCCAATAGGGACTTCTCACGACCGCGCCGTCACCAATCCGCTCCGCGCACCAATCGCCGTGGCTCCCATCATCGAGAACTTCTCGCCAGACCTCCCACCGGCCAGCATGTGTTGCTTGTAGTTCTTCGAGTGTGCTTGGCCATGGACCGTGGAGCGTTTCCGCTCTCTGCCGCTCCGGTCGCACCTTATTCACCTCCCGGAGAACGCTTACTGGTGAATGTAAGAACGATTGGCCAGGCGCAACAGAAGCGCAGCACAGCCCTTTCGCTGTACTGCGCTTCTAAGGGGCTATGCTACGTAGCCCTTACTCGTAAACTCCCAGGTAGTCAGCTAGTGCCCGTTGATCGTCCGTGAGTGCTCGCGAGCTGGAATGTATGACATCACGGAACGTATCGCGGGCCATCTGCTGATACCGCAGCCAATGCGGGCTTCTGGAACGCAGATCAAGCAACACGCCCACTGCCTGATCCGCGCCATTTGTCTGGCTGTGCGCTCGTGCCACATCTAGCTGGTGGCGGTCCCATTCCTCACCAGTCATGTCACTACTTCGCCGTAGTCCTGCCGACATTTCGAGCGCGGCCCCCGGGTCACCGCCGATCAGTGCGTTCTCCGCCTGCTTCATCTGCACAGTGAGAGGCCCGAATGTCTTCGCGTCCACTGTCCGGTGTTCCCGCTGGAGAGGTCCGGCCGCCGCAGCCGCCATCCCGTGATACTCCCTCGCCTCTTGAGGGCGGTTGTTCCGAGCTGCCGCTGCGCTAGCCCTCAGAAGCATCCAGCCCCAAGCCGCGAGCTGATCAGCCGACGCAGACGACACCCGAGGTTCGAGCGAGTCCGCTGCATCCGAGCATAGGCGCTCAACTTCTGCGAACCGCCCTTGCCGGAGCATGGCATGGGCCTGCCCACTGATAGCCGCCGCTGCAAGCGGCTTGTCGTCGATCTCCAGCGCATCGCGCAAGGAAGCGTGAAGTGCGGTAAGCGCCAGGTCATGAGCCCGAATCTGAATCAGATAGCGCCCGGTAAGCCCCACGATGTTCGCTCGCGTCCGCAGCGCATCCGAACGCACCCGATCAGGAAGCCCGTTGACGTGATGATGAGCCGAACGGACCAGCGCCGGAAGAATCTCCGCCAGGGCGTCATACCGGTCCGAATGGTAGGCACGAGTCATCGCCCCTATTGCCTGATCGAGCCGCGTCAAGTCCAGATCGTCATCAGCTCCACCGTAGAGCGGCGTTCCCTGGAGTCCGATCGGAGGATTGATGGCCGCTCGAATTTCTGCCAGCACAGCCGCGTCATGATCTTCGTCACGCGGTTCAGGAGAACGTGGAGTGACGAAGGTAAGCGTCACAACTCCCAGAGCACGCGCGAGCTGATGCAGTGTTTCGAGACGCGCACTTCCGCCTTGTTCGATCTTCTTAACCACCGGCAAGCTGAGATTTGCCGCGTGCGCCAGGTCCTCCTGAGTCCACCCCTTTAGGCGTCTCTTGTCCCTTAGCCGGTTACCCATTGATTCGTCAGCCGACATGACGCGCCGCCTTCCTAAAGGGACCGTGACGCCTTCAGGCTAACCGAACTAGCCCTTTACGGATGGTTTCCCTGATTGGCCGCACGTTGAACCAGGGGAAGCCTTGCCGAAACAAGCATGCCGCCGTTCGCCCCGATGCCTACCGTGGGGTTGCTCCTTCCTTCCCCACGCACATCAGACCAAAGAGCACGCCTGTGCCAGCTACTGCCCAGGTCAAAGGGGTCGCGCACGCGCCGGCTGAACTCGCTAAAGGCTCGCCCAACGGGGTGGCCTACGGCCATTCAGACGGCCCGCACGCTTCCGTCCCGCACCAACAGGACACCCAACAGACAGAACAGGAGACCCGTAGCGCACCTACAGCGGAGAGCGTTGCCGGATCGTTTCGGAGCCGTCCGGCGGGGACCCCTCCCAAGATCGCAATCGCGGGGCCGGGAGGAGGTACCGGTCCGAGGGGCAAGCCCCTCCCTGCCTTCTAGCCAGCGTAAGGCCCCGCAATTCCGATCTTGGCCCCACCGGCCAGCACCACCGCAACGATCCGTCAACGCTCTCCACGTCCCCCGAACAAGATCGCCCCGTAGCCGCACCTCTGCCACCCTCTCACCGCCCTAGCAACCCCGAATACCCCATCTGACCGGCGGTTCGACACGCGGTCATCCATACATCCAGCCCTTGACACTTAGGGGTCATAGCTTGCTTGTGGGCTTGCCCGCGCCGTTCGGGCCGAGCAGGGAGAAGATGGTGCCGGTCGGGACGGTCAGGTCGATGCCGTCCAGGACCAGCTTGTCGCCATACGACTTGCGCAGGCCGGTCACCGCGATGGCGGGTTGGGCATGGGTGGGCATGATGCCTCGTCTCTTTCGGACGTGTGGGTGTCGGGGGTCCCGCCCGGCCGGTTCCGGGCGCGCTCTGGCGCGCCGTGGCGGCGGTGCGGAAACTGTCGCGCGCGGCCTGCGGTCCCGGGCGTGGTCACCGGGCGGGCGTGCGGCGGGTGTCAGGCGAGGTCGGGGGTCTGGCGGTCAGGCAGGGGGCAGGTGGTCACCTCGTGGGGGGTGCGGGCGTGGATGGTCGTGGTATCGGTCAGGCGCGGCGGACGAGGATGTCGCCGTAGCCGGTCGTGGCGTGGACCTCGACCATGTCCTCCGCCTCGGCGGGGCCGTCGTGGGCGTCCAGCTGAACGCGCACGTCGCCGTACTGGGAGGAGACGTTCAGCCAGGCGGCCGTGCCCTTGCGGACGCCGACCTCCAGCTCTCCGTAGGCCGTGTCGATCACCGTCGAGCCGCGGACGATCTGGCCCAGGCGCACGTTGCCCGCCGCGGTCTTGGCGGTCACGCCCGACAGCGCACGCTCGACCTGGATGTCGCCGTAGGCGGTGTTCATCCGTACGTCACCGGATACCTGGCCGAGTGTGATGTTGCCGTTGGACGTCTTCACCAGCGCCGCGCCGTCGATCTCCCGCACCCGGATGTCGCCGTTGGCCGTGGTGATCTCGGCGGGCCCGCCGGCCCGCGTCACCAGGACGTCGCCGTCACCGGTGTGGATCTGGATTCGTCCGGCTTCGTCGACGTCGACGTCACCCATCGACGTGGTGAACCGGCAGTCACCCAGCCGCCCGCGGCAGCGCACCTCCGCGTCGGCCTGCACCTGCACGCCGGACCCCGAGGGCAACTCGACCATGACCTCGACCGAACCGCCCCACAACCACCACCAACTGCGGCGGCCGGAGTCCTTGGGCGTCTTCACGGTCAGCCTGCCGCCGGAGTACTCGACCCGGGTCTGCTCGGCGGCGCTGACATCGGATTCGTTGCCGGAATCGGCCGGGCGCACGTCCACGACCGTGTCGGTGCGATCGCTCGCGACGATGCGGATGTGGCCGGTGCCGATCTCGATGTTCGCCGAGATCGGTTCGTTCGTGTCGAACCTGGGCATGGCGCTGCCTCCTCTTGATACCTGCCGTCTCCGCTGCCCGTGGCGACGGCCGAGGGCCGGCGTCCGGACGCCCGTACGGCGGGCCGATAGTGGTGGCCGCCGCCCTCAGATCCCTGCGCGGCGGACCGATGCTGGTGGCCGCCGCCCTCGGATCCCTGCGCGGCGGGCCGATGCTGGTGACCGCCGCGCTCAGATCCCTGCGCGGCGGACCGCTAGTGGTGACCGCCGCCCTCAGGTGCCGGTACGGCGGGCCGATATGACGACGGCGCCATGGGTGGCGCCGGGATGCGGGGTCAGCGGACCCAGCCGGTGTAGCGCTGGCCACCGGTGCCGGCGTCCTTCGTTCCCCGGCCCCCGTGGTCGGGGTCGAGGGCCGCCGACACCGCGCGGACGAGCCAGGAGTTCACCGACAGCCCCTCTCGGGCGGCCGCCTCGTCGATGCGCGGTTTGAGATGGTCCGGAACCCGCAGCGCCACCCGGGTGGTGCCGCCTTCGTCGGCCTCCGGCGGGCGTACCGAGCGGGCGTGGGCGGCGGCTGGACCCGCCTCCGTGTCACGTGGTGCCATGGGCGGCGGGGTCACGACGAAGTCCGGGTCGCGTCCGCGCAGCCGTACGTCCACCGAGCCGGGGGCGAGCTCCCTGGTGATCTCGTTGGCGGCGGCCGACAGCGCCTCAAGCAGGGCCAGCCGGGCGGCCGACTCCAGCGACGCGATGAGGCGCTCGGCCAGCGCCCGGGTCTCCTCACCGCCCGCCTCCGCGGCGACCGCCAGCTCCCGGCGGAGGTGATCGACATATGGCGCGAGTTCCATGACACCACTATGACATGTCCATGGCACCAGTTCAAGCACCAATGGCACCACAATGGCACCACTCAAGGAAATGCCAGGTCAGGCAATCCTGCCACGGCTCCAGGTACGAGGAGATCGGCACGCCCAGCCGGCGGAAGCCTGTCGTGGCTCGGGGCCAGAGCGACGGCGGTGCCAGGCGGCCGGGGGTGAGCGGGAGTGGCGCCGACCTGCCGAGGACGCGTTCCGGCCGCGCGTTTTACGTTTCGGCTCCGGGTCCGAAGTGGGCGGTGCCCGGCCCACGGGGCGGACGTCACGGCGACCGGCCCCGCACGCTGGACGACCGTTCCCCTGGACGGGGCCCGGCCACGGTCGGCGGGCGGGGTCTTGCCGGCTGTGCCGTAACGGGAAGGTGTGCCGCAACGGGAAGGTGTCCCGTAACGGGAAGGTGTGCCACAACGGGAAGGTGTGCCGCGACGGAAAGAGGAGACGTCAGAAGCGGGCGAGATTCTGCGAGAACACGCGCGCGGGATCATAGGCCTGCTTGATGGCGGCGAGGCGGGCGCGCGTCGCGGGCGGGTAGACCGCGGCGACGTCGGCGGGGCGAGGGTCACTGAAGAAGTTCGCGTACGCGCCCGAAACGTGCGGCTCCACCGACTCCCACAGCGCGTCGTAGGCGGGCAGCCGCGCGGGGTGATCGGCCGGCGCACCGAGCAGGACCCCCAGCAGCATCGCCTCGCTGTCCCGGTGCGCGAAGGCGGTGTCGTCGCCGCGCCCCATCGCGCCCCCGATCGCCCGGATCTCCCGGAACATCAGCGGAATGTCCGCCGACACCCACGCGTCGATCAGCTCATCCGTCAGAACCGGGGCGAACCGGTTGCGGACCATGGGGCGCCAGCCGGGCGGCACTTCGGCGCTCTCCAGGACCTCGGCGTAGGGGATGGTCGAGATCTCCTGGAACGTCGGCTCGCCCAGCCGGGTCAGCGGCTCGACGACCGCGGGGTCGTCGCCCGCGTAGGCCGCCAGGATCATGATCGACGCCGGCGCCTCCTCCCCGAACGCCGGGTACAGGTGCGCCGACGACGTCAGCTCCTCGCCCGCCTCGCGCACCACGTCCCGCCAGGCCTTGAGGGCCGCGGCGGCGTCGTCGGCGGGGTACCCGACGCGGGCGAAGGTCACGCTCGTCTCCCGGCGAGCCCTGACCAGGAAGGAGGTGATCACCCCGAACTCGCCGCCACCGCCCCTGATCGCCCAGAAGAGATCGGCGTTCTCGTCGGCGGCCGCCCGCAGAACCTTCCCGGCGGCGGTCACCACCTCGGCCTCGACCAGGTGATCCAGCGCCAGCCCGTACTTGCGGACCAGCCACCCGATCCCGCCCCCGACCATCAGCCCGCCCACCCCGACCGAGTCGGTGTCACCCGAGGAGATCACCAGCCCATGCGGCGCCAGCACCCGCGAGACCTCACCCCACCGGGCCCCGGCGCCGATCCGCACCAGATCATCGTCCAGGACCTCGACGCCGTTGAGGTGCGCCAGGTCGATCACCACGCCGCCGTCGTTGGTGCCGTAGCCGGGCACGCTGTGCCCGCCGCTGCGCACCGACAGCACCAGCCCGTCGCGCACGGCGTGCGCGACGGCCTCGGCCACCCCCGCGGCGTCGCGGGGGTGGACGACGCGCGCGGGCGCGCCCTCCTTGGCGAAGGTACGGCTGAGCCGCTCGTACCCCTCGTCACCGGGCCGGACGATCTCGGTGGCCTGCGTGTCGTTCGTCATCGTTGTTGCCCTTCCTGTCCCTGTTCTCGCTGACAGGTCGGAGCCGGTGGCGCCCGCTCTACACGCACGTCCAAGATTCTTTCCGGACATGGGAGGGTACGGGGCATGGCCTTCGGAGTCCGCGCGTTCGAACTGGCACTCATGCACCGCATGCGGG
This sequence comes from Nonomuraea sp. NPDC050394, assembly GCF_044459065.1. Lineage (NCBI taxonomy): Bacteria > Bacillati > Actinomycetota > Actinomycetes > Streptosporangiales > Streptosporangiaceae > Nonomuraea > Nonomuraea sp. NPDC050394. The sequence continues at coordinate 450,737 of NZ_JBITIO010000007.1, forward strand.
ACCTCAATCCCGCCCGGGTCGAGGACGCGCTCGCCGACATGGGCGCCACCCGCGCCGAACTCCGCGAGGCCCACACTCTGTGGACCCGCACCGCCTACGCCGTCCGGGCGCCGAAGGGGGCGGGCCGGTTCCGGATGGCGCTGGGGCGGCCCGCGTTCGAGGGCGAACGGCCGATCGGCAGCCTGACCTGCGACGTGGTGCGGTGGGCGCTGCCGTACTGGCCGGGGCTGGAGTTCGAGCTGCTGATCGGGCCGGGCGGCGAGGTATGGAACCAGTGGTTCGTCCGGCCGTCCGGTGACCGGGCGCTGAGCTTCGCCGGCCTCGTCCCGTGGGAGTGCGTCGTCGCCGACGTCGGCGCGAGCTTCCCTGACGCCGTCCAGGAGGAGGGTGCCGCGCCCCATCACTGGGCCGTCTCCTTCCGGCATTCCGGCGCCACCTACCGCGCCCGCTTCATCTACGGCCTCCTCCAGCGCGTCGATCCCGCCACCCGAGGTTAGGCGGTTCGTGTTCACCCGGGCGGGCCCGCCTTGACGCGCTCGACCAGGCGTTCCATCGATCCCCGGTAGCCGTGGAGGTGTTCGAGCCACCAGGTGGCGCCCGCCTCGGCGTAAGCCCGTACCGACGAGCCCGGTTCGCTGACGCCGATGACCGCCACGTCGAGGTCGCCCCCGCGCAGCTCACCCACCTGGGCGGCGAGGGCGTCGGGCGTGAGCGACATACGGCCCTCCTGGTCGTCGGCCGCGACGATCCAGCCGTCCCAGCGGGCGGCACGCCGGAGGGCGGCGGGAGCCGTGCCGCCTACCCACACCGGTACCCGTGGGCGCTGGAGGGGCAGCGGCGCGAGCCGTACGCCGTCGACGGTGTAGTGAGGGCCGCGGTGGCGTACCTCGTCGCCGGACCAGAGCGCGTCCAGCACGTCGAGCGCCTCGTCGAGCACGGCCCCGCCGGGACGCGCCGAGCCGAAGGCGGTGAACTCCGCCGTCACCCCGCCCAGCCCGGCGCCCAGGATCACGCGGCCGCCGCTCAGCCGGTCGAGCGTCGCCACGGTCTGGGCCAGCCGCTCCGGACGGTGCCGGGTCACGGCCGTCACCGCCGTGCCGAGCTTGACGCGCGAGGTCGCCTGGGCCACGGCGGCCAGCGCCACCCACGGATCGGCCGACGGTGTGCCCCAGGCGAAGGCCAGGTGGTCCCAGACCAGCACCGCCTCCCACCCGGCGGCCTCGGCCTCCTGAGCCAGGGTGACCAGGCGCGCCGGCTCCGCGAGATCACCGAGAATCGCGATGTCAATGCCGTAACGCATACCTCGACCCAACCACCCGCCACCGACACTTTCCCGGAGTCGCTGGCGATGGGACCGGCCAATACGCTTTCGCCGGTTCTGCTCGACGAGAAATACGAGATCACGGAGGTCAGGGAGTTTCACCTGGACGCGGTGGTCTCGGAGTATCGGCTGCACCGGGTGCATCGGGATCGGCTTGAGCTGGAGTTGCCGATCCTGGTCGCGGTCCCGCTCGCCGATCTGGTGGCGCCGTGAGGTGCTCCGCCGGAGCCCGGGTGGGCTCCGGCGGAGGTGGAACGTCTACGGCCAGTTGACGGAGGGGCGGAGGGGGACGCCGGAGCGGCCCTCCTTGTCGAGCTTCACGCCCAGCACCTGGTGCAGCTGGACCTTGTTGCGTTCGAAGCCCACGATGCAGCCGGCCATGTACAGGGCCCACACCCGGGCCGTGCCCATGCCGACTTCCTGGACCGCGTCCTCCCAGTTGGCGTCGAGGTTGTCGCACCAGGCGCGCAGCGTCTTGGCGTAGTGCTCGCGCAGGTTCTCCTCGTGGCGGATCTCGAAGCCGAGGTCCTCCATCTGCCTGACCAGGTAGCCCACCGATTCCAGCTCACCGTCGGGGAAGACGTAGCGGTTGATGAAACCGCCCTTGTTGAACGTCTTCTCCTTGCCGGTGGGCCGGGTGATGCAGTGGTTCAGGATGCGGCCGCCGGGGCGGAGCTTGCCGTACAGGAAGGAGAAGTAGGCCGGTACGTTGGCCGCGCCGATGTGCTCGGTCAGGCCGATGCTGCTGACGGCGTCGAAGTCGCCCTCGGGGACGTCGCGGTAGTCCATGAAGCGGACTTCCGCCAGGTCCTCGAGGCCCGCCTCCTTGATGGCGGCCTGGGCCCATTCGGCCTGCTGCTTCGACAGGGTGACGCCCAGGGCCTTGACGCCGTAGTTCTTGGCGGCGTGCATGACCATGCCGCCCCAGCCGCAGCCGACGTCGAGCAGGCGCATGCCGGGCTTCAGGTCGAGCTTCTTGGCCACCAGGTCGAACTTGGCGAACTGGGCCTCTTCCAGCGTGGATTCCTGGGTGGGGTAGACGGCGCACGTGTACGCCATCGACGGGCCCAGGACCCACTCGTAGAAGCGGTTGGAGACGTCGTAGTGGTGGTGGATGGCTTCGGCGTCGCGCTGCTTGGCGTGCCGGGAGCCGAGCTTGGCCAGCGTGCTCTGCCGCATCTCCTGCGGAGGCGGCGGGACACGCATCATCAGCGGCTTCATGCCCAAAGAGCGGACGGCGTCCACTTTTTCGGCAAAAGTCAGGTCGTTGGTGGTGATGTTCCACATACGGTCGAGCAAGGTGTAGATGTCACCGTGCACATCGATGTGCCCCGAGACATAGGCACGCGCCAGACCCAGCTCCCCCGGAGCTTGAGCCAGGTACGCCACCGCGATGGGTGACTTCACCTCGATGGTGACGTCCGACCCGTCCGGCCCGGCCTTGCTGCCGTCATAGGCCAGGAACGAGATGTTCGACGTGGAACCGACGATTTTTTCAAAGATGGTTGCGAGCGCCATCACTTACCTTCCCCGCACACACTTGTCGTACAGGTCAAGCAGGCGACCGTTCGGATCGTATTCCCGCTTGACCGGCCAGTAAGCATCGCCGTTGTACAGCTGCCAGAACTGCTCACGGGCATAGAAACTGGTCGAATATAGCGACTTGTGCCCGTCCAGTTCGTGCACAGAGTTCTCGATGAGCCGGTTGTAGTACCCGTCGAACTGCCCCCGAGGCAACGGGACCAGCCCCCAGAACCCGAAATTGACATACAGCTTGCCCTGCTCCAGCGGATAGAGCGGCCAGTCGCTCGACGACTTGAGCGGGCACATCCAGACCGGCGTCATGCCGACCTTCTCGTGGAAGAACCTGAGGAAGTCCGCGCCCCGCTCGACCGGCGTCTCCACGTCCTGGATCACCGACTCCTGCACCGGCTGGTCGCGCCACCGGTCGACGCGGGCGGTGAAGCCGTACTTGCGATCGAGGGCGACGAGCCTGCGGTAGACGTCGGAGCGCATGTAGCGGCGCGGCATGAGCGAGCGGACGACCGGCTGCTGCACGCCGAACGCGCGCGAGCACCAGAACCAGTCGGTGTCCCAGCGCCACAGGTAGTCGCGCACGGTCAGCCAGTCGCGGTTGCGCTTGCGGATGGACTGGTAGTAGATGCGCATCCCCGTGTAGTCCGAGACGTAGGGGGCGCGCTCGGCGAAGCGGCCGAGCGTGATGTACATCTCGTCGGGGCTGAAGAACACCCCGTCGATGAAGTCGACCTGCTCGCCGTCGTGCACCATCGTGTCGCAGATCTCCTGCATGGCCAGCATGCACTTGTCCGCGTCGGTGAACTTCACGTGCGTGAGGTGCACGTACGGCTGGACCGCCTTGAGCTTGATCCGGATGCGCAGCGCGTAGCCGAGCGTGCCGTAGGAGTTCGGGAAGGCGCGGAAGAGGTCGCGGTGCTCGTTGTCGTCGCGGGCGATGACGATGCGCCCGTCGCCGGTGAGGATCTCGAGCTCCTCGACCGACTCGTGCGGCAGACCGTCCTTGAAGCTGGTCGACTCGATGCCCAGACCCGTCACCGCTCCCCCGAGCGTGATCGTCTTGAGCTGCGGCACGACGTACGGCATGAGCCCGTGGGGAAGGGTGGCGTCCACGAGGTTCTCGTAGGTCGTCATCCCCTGGACTTCCGCCGTCATCGTGACCGGATCCACGCTGATGACCTCGTCGAGGTCACGTGCGGAGAGCTTGGCCGTCTTGCCGTTGTCGCGGAACCTGAACAGGTTCGACGTGGCCTTGGCCAGGCGGGGCGCGGCGTCCCCCGGAATCTCGGCGTACGACTGCCGGATGTGCTCTACGGCCCTCTGGTGTGTCGACATGTCTGTCGTCACGGAACACCCCCTGGAGCTGGTAGAGATCGTCCGTAAGACCGTATCTCCCTCCAAACACATAGAACAGACCGGGGTCTGTTAAAGACACGAAAACTGTTCACAGTGCCAGGTCGAGGGCCTACGCCGCGGGCGAATCACCAAACTTCCTGGTGACAATCGCATCGGCCCTGTTGACAACGTTGACTAGTGGCCGCCCGTCGACCGCCGCCTCAAGGTTGTCCATGACGGCCTTGAGCAGGCGTCCCGTCGCCTGCCCCGTGACGCCCGCGATGTGCGGCGACAACAGGACGCGGTCGAGCCCGAGCAGCGGGTCGTCCGCGGGCAGCGGCTCGGTGGCGAAGACGTCGAGCGCCGCGCCGCCCAGGTGCCCGCCGAGCGCCTCGACCAGCGCGGCCTGGTCCACGACCTCGCCGCGGGCCGCGTTGACCAGCAGCGCGCCCTGCTTCATCCGCCGCGCGTCGATGAGCCCGCGCGTCTGCTCCGACAGCGCGATGACCACCACGAGCACGTCGGACTCGGCCACGACCGTCTCCAGCGGCGTGTAGGCGGGGTCCTCGCGGGGGGTGCGCGTCCAGTAGGACACCTGGCAGCCGAACGCGCGGAACAACCGGCCGCACTCCGCGCCGATCGGGCCGTGGCCGACGATCCCGACCTTCGACCCGGACAGCTCGCTCGGCTGCAGTTCCTGCTGGGGCCAGCCGCCCGCGCGTACCGCGGCGTCGGCTTCGCGCAGTTTCCTGCGTACGGCCAGCGCCGCCGACACACACCACTCCGCGACCGCCACCGCGCTGACCCCGGCGGTGTTGGCCAGCGGCACCCCGGCGGCGGCCAGGGCCGGCAGGTCGTGCCCGTCCACCCCGACGGACGGCTGCTGCACGAAGGCCAGCCGGGACGCGGCCGCGACCGCCTCGGCGTCGAGCGCGAGCTCGGCCGACCAGTCACCGAGCACGATCTCGGCCTCGGGCAGGGCGTCGAGCATGGCGGCCCGGTCCCGCCGGGCGGGGACGCTCAGCCGTACCCGGTCGCCGAGAGGTGTGAGCAGGCCCCGCAGCAGTTCCTCGGGCAGCGGCGGCAGCGCCAGCAGGTTCCAGGGCGTCATGCGCCCACTGTAAAGCTGTTGATCACCTTGCGCATGAGCTCCCGGTGCCGCGGCCACTGCGCCTCGGTGAAGGTCCAGGACAGGACATAAGCGGTCTCGCCGACCGTCACCGCGCGCCTGACCTCGCGGTAGCGTTGCCCGGACTGGGCCCAGGCGGTCTCGCCGGTGCCGCCCGCGGCCTGCCAGGTGAACTCCCACTCGACCGCGGTCGCCCCGCGGTGCCTGACGACCTTGCGGCCGACCGTGGTGAACTCCTGGCCGCTCTCCTTGAACATCTCCTCAGAGTCGCGCAGGAGCTGGTGCGGGTCGGTTTTGGAGAAGACGGCCTCGACGGCGAGGTGTCCGCGCCGGTCGGGCCTGGTCCAGGTGGCCGAGCCGTCGCCACGAGCGCCCCGCCAGCCGGTGGGGCGGGAGATCGACCAGCCGTCAGGCGAGGTCCAGACCCGCATCGGCGGCCTGGTCCTGGTCGGGGTGGGGGTCGGCGTCGGTGACAGCGTGTGGCTCGGGGTCGGCGTGGAGACACTCGGCATCGGACTGCTGGCCGCGCGCTGCGCGAGGCGCGGGGTGGGTTCGGCGTCGGCCGACAGGATCGAGTACGCGCCCACGCCCCCGCCGATCACGAGCACGACCGCCGCCACGGCCGCGACGAGCAGCTTGCGGCTGCCCACCTTCTCCGCCGACTCCACGGTACGGCCGGCCGCCAGCCCGGCCAGGAGTTGCTCCGCCTCCTCCGGCCCGAGCCGTTCGTGCGGCTCCTTGCGCAGCAGCCCGCGCAGCACGGGATGCATGGCGGGCGGGATGCGCCGGTAGTCGGGCTCCTCGTTGAGCAGCGCGGTGAGCGTGGCCATGGGCTCGCCCCGCTCGAACGGCGAGCGCCCGGTCAGCGCCGCGAACAGGGTGGCGCCCAGCGACCACAGGTCGGAGGCCGGCCCGGCCTCGGCGGCGCGTACCCGCTCGGGTGCGAGGAAGCTGGGCGAGCCGGTGACCATGCCGGTGCTGGTCAGCGAGGAGTCGCCTTCGGCGGTGGCGATGCCGAAGTCGGTGAGCACGGCCCTGCCGTCGTCGTCGAGCAGGATGTTGCTCGGTTTGACGTCACGGTGCAGGATGCCCAGCTCGTGCGCGGCGCGCAGCGCGGAGAGCACCTGCCTGCCCACCTCGGCGGCCTGCGGGATGGGCAGCGCGCCGGTGGTGGCCACGATCTCCTCGATGGAGCGCGCCCTGAGCATCTCCATGATGATCCAGGGGCGGCCGTCCTCCTCGACGACGTCGTAGATCGCGACGACCGACGGGTGGTTGAGCCGGGCGGCCGTGCGCGCCTCGCGGGCGGTACGCAAGAGCTGCCGCTCACGGTCGGCGGGTGGAACCCCGTCGGGCAGCAGCACCTCCTTGATCGCGATCTGCCTGTTGAGGAGCGTGTCGCGACCTTCCCAGACCACGCCCATGCCGCCGCGCCCCAGCTCGCGCAGTAACTGGTACCGCCGAGCGACGAGCTGTTCCGAAACCATGTCCAACCTCCACAACAGTGGGCAAGTTTCCCATAAGTGGGAGTGCGGAAGAGTGTGATCACATGAGCCCGGCATGGTTGCGGCCTGCTACCGAAGGTTGTTCTACTGGGGTGGGCGCCCGGCGCCGGGTCGCGCCCGCCGTACCGGAACAGAGTCGAGGAGATGTCCATGCGTGAAGGTCCGCTGGCCGGAGTGCGGGTGCTTGAGCTGGCGGGGCTCGCGCCAGGGCCGTTCGCGGGGATGATGCTCGCCGACCACGGCGCCGAGGTTCTGCGCGTCGACCGCGTCAAGGCGGTCACCGACAGGCCGCGCACGGACGTGATGGACCGCGGCAAACAGACCGTGGGCCTCGATCTGAAGTCGCCCGAGGGCGTGCGCGCGTTCAAGGAACTGGCGCGGAACGCGGACGTGGTCATCGAGGTGTTCCGCCCCGGTGTCGCGGAACGCCTCGGCATCGGCCCCGCCGACCTGCACGAGATCAACCCGAGGCTCATCTACGGCCGCATGACCGGCTGGGGCCAGGACGGCCCGCTGGCCCCGACCGCCGGGCACGACATCGACTACATCGCGATCTCCGGCATCCTGTCGATGCTCGGCCGCGAGGGAGACAAGCCGACGCCGCCGATCAACATCCTCGGCGACTTCGCCGGTGGCGGGCTGATGCTGGCGTACGGCGTGCTGCTGGCCCTTTTCGAGCGCGAACGCACCGGGAAGGGCCGGGTGATCGACGCCGCGATGGTGGACGGCGCCTCGATCCTGTTCGCGATGTTCCACCACGGCGTGCAGTCCGGCTTCTGGGGCCCGCGCGGCACCAACCTGCTCGACACCGGCGCCCCCATGTACGACACCTACGAGACCGCCGACGGGGGGTTCGTGGCGGTCGGCTCGCTGGAGCCCCAGTTCTGGGACGAGATGGTCCGCCTCATGGAGCTGAGCGACCTGCCCGACCGCGGCGACAGGGAGCAGTGGCCCGCGCTCAAGGCCCGGCTCGCGGACGCCTTCAGATCGAAGACCAGAGCCGAGTGGGAGGCCGTCTTCGACGGCTCCGACGCCTGCGTCTCCCCCGTGCTGACCATGGGCGAGGCCGTCGAACACCCGCACAACGTGGCCAGGGAGAGCTTCGTCCAGGTCGGCGAGTACCGGCAGCCGATGCCGGCGCCGCGCCTGCTCGGCGCCCCCGCGCCCGATCTGTCCCCCGCCACCCGGCTGGCCGACCTGTCGGCGTGGGGACTCGACGCCGCGGAAGCCGACAAACTCCGCGAAGCGGGGATACTGGCCTGATGGAGATCTTCGAGGCCCTCTACACGACGCGCGCGATGCGCCGGGTGAAGCCCGACCCCATCCCGGCGGAGGTGCAGCGCTCGATCCTGGACGCCGCCATCCGCGCCCCCACCGGCGGCAACGCCCAGAACTGGCGCTTCCTGCTGGCCGACGACCCCGCTCTGAGGGCCGAGCTCGCGCCGCTCTACCAGGACGGCCTGCGCCTCCTGTTCGGGACCCACTACAAGGAGGCGATCGACCAGGCCGACGACCAGGCCGGCCGCGTCTTCACCTCCGCCCAGTACCTGGCCGACCACTTCGACGGCTACCCGCTGCTGCTGTTCGCGTTCGTGCAGAACGACCCGAGCGGCGGCTCCATCTTCCCCGCCGTCTGGAACGCCCAGCTCGCCGCCCGCGCCCACGGCGTCGGCACCGCGCTGACCACCATCCTCGGCATATTCCACCCGAAGGAGACGCTGCGCCTGCTCGGTGTTCCCGAAGACGAAGGCTGGAGGCTGGCCTGCACGGTCACCTTCGGCTACCCGACCGGCCGCTGGGGCGTGGCGCCCCGCCGTCCCGTCCACGAGGTCAGCTACCGCAACCGCTGGGGCGACCCGGTCGGCTTCACCGTGGACGAGCCGCTGTGGAGCGCACCGGCCCCGCGCGGAGAGGGGTGACGCCCACCTGACCTCACCGGCCTGACCGCCCAGTCGCAGGCGCGAGCGATGCGGCGGCTCCGTGACAGCACCTCTGAACCCCCGGAGCTGACCCATGCACGTACCACCGGCGCGCCCGCGCACGGGCATCGACCTGCTCGACGGCGACCTGTACGCCGACGACCCCCTGCCGCTCTACGCGTGGCTGCGCGAGCACTCCCCCGCCCACTACGACGCCGCCAACGACCTGTGGGGCATCTCCCGCCACGCCGACATCTGCGCCATCGAACGCGACGCCAAGCTCTGGACCAGCACCGGCGGCTACCGTCCCCAGCTGCCCTCCGACCCGTCCATGATCGGCATGGACGACCCCGAGCACGCCGAGCGCCGCCGCCTCGTCTACCGCCGCTTCACCCCGCGCCACGTGCACGAACGCTACGCCGACCGGATCCGGTCCGTGGTCACCGAACAGATCGACCGGGCCCTGGCGGAAGGCACCGTGGACGCCGTACCGGCGCTGGCCGCCCCGCTCCCCGCCCGCATGATCGGCTGGCTGCTCGGCTTCCCCGACGCGGACTGGCCCAAGCTCAAACACTGGTCGGAGACCACGATCGCGGCCGGCGGCGGCCTGCGCTACGTCACCCACGAGGCCGCCGTGGCCGCAGGCGAGTTCGGCCTCGCCGTCCTGGACCTGGCCGCCGAGCGCCGCACCTGCCCCCGGGACGACCTCCTGTCGGTATGGTCGGCCCGGCCCGACTACGACGACGAACACCTGGCCAACGAGGCGCTCCTTCTGCTCGACGGCGGCGCCGAGACCACCCGCACCGTGATCGCCACCGCCCTGGACGCCCTCATCCGCCACCCGGCCCAATGGCGCCACCTGCGCGAGAACCCCTCCCAGATCGACACCGCCGTCGAGGAGTTCATCCGCTGGACCACGCCCATCCTCAACATGTGCCGCACCGCCACCCGCGACACCACCCTCCACGGCCAGACCATCGAAAAGGGCCAGCAGGTCCTTCTCATGTACGGCTCCGCCAACCGCGACCCGGCGGTCTTCGACGACCCCGACACCTTCGACGTCACCCGCAAACCCGGCGGCCACATCGCCTTCGGCCTCGGCACCCACTTCTGCCTGGGGGCGGCGTTGGCACGGCTGGAACTCAAGATCTTCTTCGAGGAGTGGGTGGCCCGGGTGGACTCCGCGGCCTGGGCGGACGCCGACGGCCCCCGCCTGATGCGCAACTCCTTCGTCCGAGGCGTCACGTCCTTCCCCATAACCCTCCACCCCCGCCGCCACTAACCCCTTCGCCAGCGCCCCGGGTATGTCGCCCTGGTGCCCGCTTGCCTAGGGCCGCCGATTCCCGGGGGCACCGCGTCCTGGTGCTCCCTCGCGTCCTGAGGCGAATCGCCCTTGTCTGCCGCCCACCGCCGTGCGGTTCGAGGACGCGCCCGTGCGACTGCTCCGGGACGTGGCCGTGCGCGCCGGATGCGACGCGCTCGGCCTGCCGGGGGAGGCGTCAGATCGCCAGGTAGAGGTCGGCGCCGTCCGCGTGGTGGATCTCCAGGTCCGTGGTGAAGGCGCGCGCCGGGCTGCCGCCGGACTCGGTGTGCTTCCAGACGTGCTGCCAGGCCTCGATGAGCGCCTGCGGCATCGGTCCGCGCGCCGCCAGTGTCAGCGCCTGGCCGGCCGGCACGCGTACCGCGACCATCCCTTCGGGCAGCCTTGGAACGGTCCGTACCCCGACCCCGAGAATCTGCGTGTAAGCCCCGTGATGGTCGCTTTCGTAGTCTGTGAGGACCGCGTAGAGGTTCTCGTCCGTTCGCCCGGGAACGTGGGCGAACGCACCCGGCGCTCCCGCCCGCTGCCATTGCGCGGGCAGCTTCGCGCGCGAGGGATCCATCTCGTCGGCGTTCGTCGTGCGTACGGCGTAGCCGACCACCAGCAGTTCGGCGCGTTCGGTGACGTCCACTGCTCCTCCATCCCCCATAAGTATCCAGGGCCGATCATATGGCGGGACTTGACCAGCTACCGCATAGGATGGACGAACGTGAAGTTTCTCAACGGACTCGAGCCGTCCCACGACCTGACCTACAGCGACGTGTTCATGGTCCCGTCGCGTTCCTCGGTCGGATCCCGGCTCGGCGTCGACCTCTCGACGAACGACGGCACGGGCACCACCATCCCCCTCGTCGTGGCGAACATGACCGCCGTGGCCGGCCGTCGCATGGCCGAGACGGTGGCGCGGCGGGGCGGCATCACCGTCATCCCGCAGGACATCCCGATCGACGTGGTGACCGACGTCGTCGACTGGGTCAAGAAGCGCGACCTGGTCCACGACACGCCGCTCACCCTCACACCCCACGACACCGTCGGCGAGGCGCTCAACCTGCTGCCCAAGCGCGCCCACGGCGCGGTCATCGTGGTCGACTGGGAGAACCGCCCGGTCGGCGTGGTGACCGACGCCGACTGCCAGGGCGTGGACATGTACACCCAGCTGTCGCAGGTGATGTCCACCGAGCTCCTGACCCTGCCCGCCGGGCTGGACCCGCGCGTGGCCTTCGACCGCCTGCACGACGGCCGCCACCGCCTGGCCCCCATCGTGGACGGCGAGGGCCGCCTGATCGGCATCCTCACCCGCACCGGCGCGCTGCGCGCCACCCTCTACGACCCCGCGCTCGACGCCGCGGGCAAGCTGCGGATCGCCGCCGCCGTCGGTGTGAACGGCGACGTGGCCGCCAAGGCGAAGGAACTGCTTGAGGCGGGCATCGACGTCCTGGTCGTGGACACGGCGCACGGCCACCAGGAGAAGATGATCTCGGCGCTGCGCGCGGTGCGGGCGCTGGACCCGTCCGTGCCGGTCGCGGCAGGAAATGTCGTGACAGCCGAGGGCGTACGCGACCTCGTGGAAGCCGGAGCCGACATCCTCAAGGTCGGCGTCGGCCCGGGCGCCATGTGCACCACCCGGATGATGACCGGCGTCGGACGGCCCCAGTTCTCCGCCGTCCTTGAGTGCTCCGCCGAGGCCCGCCGCCTGGGGCGGCACGTGTGGGCCGACGGCGGCGTACGGCACCCGCGTGACGTCGCGCTCGCGCTGGCCGCCGGGGCTTCCAACGTGATGATCGGATCCTGGTTCGCCGGCACGTACGAGTCGCCCGGTGACACCCGCACCGCGGCCGACGGCCGCAAGTACAAGGAGAACTTCGGCATGGCCTCGGCGCGGGCCGTACGCCTGCGTACCGCCGAGGACAGCCCTTTCGAGCGGGCCCGCAAGGCGTTGTTCGAGGAGGGCATCTCCACCTCCCGCATGTACCTGGACCCGCTGCGCCCCAGCGTCGAGGACCAGATCGACGCCATCGTGGCCGGCCTCAGGTCCTCGTGCACCTACGCGGGCGCCACGACGCTGGAGGAGTTCTACGAGCGGGCCGTGGTCGGCATCCAGTCGTCCTCCGGCTACACCGAGGGCATGCCGCTCCACCAGAGCTGGTGATCACTCCTGGCCGACGTGGATGGTGGTGCCCGTGACGAGCCTCGCCATCTCCCCGGCCAGGAAGACCGCCACCGCCGCGGCGCCGGACAGGTCGCCCGGCGGCCGTCCCGGCGCGATCGCGTTGACCCGGATCGGCGCCAGCTCCGCCGCCAGCGAGGCGGTGAGGCCGGCCACCGCGGCGGTCATCGCGGCCTGGATCGCGAAGCCCGGCGCCGCCCCGATGTTGATGATCGACGAGCCCGCCCGCATCAGCGGCAGCAGGCGCCGGATCATGGCCGTGAGCTGGGTGAAGTTCTCCTCGATGAGGGTACGCTCGCCCATGGCCGTGGTCTCGGCGAAGCTCGTGTGGCAGGCGCCGCCCGCGCTGTTGACCAGGATGTCCACCCGCCCATAGCGCTCTTCCACCGCGCGGGCGAACACGTCGGCGGCCATCGGATCGCGGACGTCGAGCGTCATCGCCAGCCCCTGCCCGCCCGCGATCTTGACCCGGTCGCAGACCGCCACCGACGCCCCGAAGGCCTCGAACGCCTCCGCCACCACCCGCCCCATCCCCTCGGCGCCGCCGGTAACCACGGCGACGCGCCCGGTGAGCAGGATCCCATCGGGAGAAAGGGCCATCCCGACAGCATAGAGTCGTCGGGTCCATTCGTTTCGTTCATCAGGAGTACTTTCGTGGCACTCGAGAAGCCGGAGATCGACTTCCCGGAGGGCAACCCGCCCACCGACCTGGAGATCGTCGACCTGGTCACGGGCGACGGCCCCGAGGCCAAGCCCGGCCACACGGTCAACGTCCATTACGTCGGCGTCGCCTTCTCCACCGGCGAGGAGTTCGACGCGTCGTGGAACCGGGGCGAGGCGTTCGCGTTCCCGCTCGGCGGCGGGCGCGTCATCGCCGGCTGGGACCAGGGGGTCGCCGGCATGAAGGTCGGCGGCCGCCGCAAGCTGGTCATCCCGCCGCACCTCGGCTACGGCAACCGGGGCGCCGGCGCCCGCATCAAGCCGGGCGAGACTCTCATCTTCGTGGTGGACCTGCTCTCGGTCGGCTAGTCGGCTGGTCGGGCGTCGCCGCGCCCCTGACGGGCGGGGCGGCGCCTTTGAGCCGCGGCCCCGAATCGGCCGCGCGTTTCCGCGCGCTAGCATGCCGGGCATGCGATCTGTGCGCGACTTCTTCGCCGGTGTCGGCTTCTTCGTCCAAGGTCTGGGATGGGTGGCACGTAACGGGCGTTGGTGGCTTTTCGGACTGATCCCCGCGCTGATCGCCTTTGCCGTCTACGTGGCGGCACTGGTCTATCTGGGCAACAACGCCATCGAACTGGCCAACTGGATGACGCCGTTCGCCGACACCTGGGGCTGGCGGGACGCGTTCCGGGTGATGATCGCGATCGTCGTGTTCGTGGGCGGGCTGGCGCTGGCGGTGGTGACGTTCACCGCGATCACCCTGGTGATCGGGGAGCCGTTCTACGAGAAGCTGTCGGCGGCCGTGGACGTGGTGCCGGGGTATGAGGAACTGCCCTGGTGGCGGACGCTGCCCCGGTCGATCAAGGACAGCCTGGTGACGTTGGGGTGGGTACTGTTGATCACCATCCCGCTGTTCTTCCTCGGTTTCATCCCGGTGGTGGGGCAGACGGTGATCCCGGTGATAGGCGCCGCCGTTTCCGGATTTTTCCTGACAGTGGAGCTCACGACCCTTTCGATGGAAAGGCGGGGGTTGGCGCGCAAGCAGCGTTTCGCCCTGCTCCGCGGAAACAAGCCGGCCGCGCTGGGCTTCGGGGTGGCGGTGTTCCTGCTGTTCCTGGTCCCCTTCGTCGCCGTGATCGCCATGCCGGCCGCGGTGGCGGGCGCCGCCCTCCTGGTCCGCGAACGCCTCTCTCCCGCGTAGCCGCCCTTTCCGGTAGCTGCCTTTCTGGAACGGCTCGCGTGGCGATCCTTCTGGAACGGCTCGCGTGGCGATCCTTCTGGAACGGCTCGCGTGGCGATCCTTCTGGAACGACCCGTGTGGCGATCCTCCTGGAACAGCCCGCGTTGTCCACAGCCGGACTGCCCCAACCCCGGCCCATCCCCAGAACGCCTTTCGGCTCCCCGGCCGCACCCCCATCCACGGCACCCTCATGCCCCATGACCCCGTGCCTCACCCTCCTCTCCCCATCCGACATCCTCGCCGCGCTGCCGTACCTGGTCGGCTTCCATCCGTCGGAAAGCCTGATCGTGATCGGCATGGCCGCCGACCGGGCCCAGATCGCGGCCCGCTGGAGCCTGCCCCTGCCCGAGGACGCCCTCGCACCACTGACCCCGGTCCTGGCGCGGGAGAAGATCACCGAACTGATCCTCGTCGGCTACGGCACCGGCCCGCTGGTAACCCCGGCGATCGACGAGGCCAGACGCCTGGCGGCGGCGGAGGGTGTGAAGATCGGCGAGGCCCTGCGAGCGGAGGACGGCCGCTACTGGTCCTACACCTGCGACCTGCCCCGCTGCTGCCCGCCCACGGGCACCCCCTACGACCCCACGACCAGCCCCGTGGCCGCCGAGGCGACGGTCCACGGCATGGTGGCCCTCCCCGACCGCCAGACTCTGGAACGCACCATCGCCCCGTGCTCCGGCCCGGTCCGCATGTCGATGCGCGCCGCCACGGCCACCGCCGTAGCCGACCTCCGCGCCCGCCTGGCAGATTCAAAGGACACCGAGGCCTTCGCCCGCCGGTTCGTGGCCGAGGGCCTGGTGAGGGTCCGCGCCGCCATCGCCTCCCACGCCGCCGGCCGCCGCCTCGACGACATGGAAGCCGCCAAACTCGGACTGGACCTCACGATCATCCGCATCCGGGACGAGGCCTGGACGCTGATGGACGACGCCCACGCCCCACTCTGGAAGGACCTGACCCGCAGACTGGAGCCCCGCTTCGTCCCCGCGGCCGCTTCCCTGCTGGCCATGTCCAGCTGGCGCTCCGGTGACAGTGTTCTGGCCGTCATAGCCCTGGAACGCGCCCTGACCATCGACCCCGCCTACTCCATGGCCAACCTGCTGATGCACGCCCTGCAGCACCTGCTGCCGCCCTCACTCCTGCGCGGCCGTCTGCCCACCCCCGCCGAACTGGACACCGCCATGGGCACCCCAAGAGCCGCCTGGCTCCTCCCCCTGACCACCCTCCTGGACGACCCCGCAGACTCCATAACCGCCTGACCACCCTGGACAACCCCACAGAAGCCACAACCACCTGACCGCCCCATCCCGGTCCCTGCAGCGGCCTGGCAGGTCACCCCTGGGCAACCGGCAGCACCACACCACCGGAGCGGCCCCAGCCAGGGGCTGTCCAGAGACAGGCAGGAAGATCGCACGCACACGAAAAGGGCACGCGCCAGACCAGCCCGCCCGGCCCCTTCAGCGGCCCGGCAGGTCACCCCTGGGCAACCAGCGACACCACACCACCGGAGCGGCCCCAACCAGGGGCTGACCAGAGACAAGCAGGAAGATCGCACGCACACGAAAAGGGCACGCGCCAGACCGGCGCGTACCCCGAGGGCAGGCGGGCTACAACCCGCCCTCCTCCCTGCGCTTCTTCTCGTTGTAGGCGCGCATGCGCTGTGGATACCCCGTCAGCTGCACGTCGTACACGGGCAGCGCCAGGTCACGGGCGACCTTGTGGATGACGGCGGGCGAGCCGACCCGTCGCCGGGTCCACTCCCCGTCGTCAGCCACGGCGACGGCCGTGGTGTCAGTGGCAAAGGTCTCCGGTTCGACGTAGAACTCGACGCCGCGCCGCGACTTGGCAAAGGCGATGAGCGCTTCGATGTCGGCGTCCGTCGCCTCCCGGTCGAACTTAGCGACCTTCGGCCCGCGCAGACGCCGGAGCCCATAGCGGTCTCGCCATCTCATGGTTCCTTTTTATATCGGTTTCGCGGTCGCCGCGTCGGGGCTGTTCTAAGGGAGACTTCGGGGTTCCTCCCGATCCCACGGCACCGGAAAAGGATGCAGCATAGGGACAGACCGCCTGAGCTAAGGAGAGGCATGGCCGCGATGACAGAGGCACCCACACCCCCGGGCGGCCCGGGACCTGTGCCCGAAGCCCAACTGCGGGTGACCAACCAGGACCGCGAGCACGTCGTGGAGCACATCCAGGCCGCCTATGCCGAGGGCCGGTTCGACAAACTCGAGTTCGACGACCGCCTCGAACGCGCCATGACGGCGCGCACGCACGGCGACCTCATGCCCATCATGACCGAGCTGTACGGCTCGCGCCCCGCGGCCCACCTGCACCAGGCAGCGGTTCCGGCACCGCCGAAGCATCATGGCCCCACGGAGAGCAACGAACGCCTGGGCGCATCCGCGGCCCACCTCGTGGCGCTGATCGGCTTTCCCATCATCGGCCCGCTGATCCTCCTGCTGACCGGCGGCAAGACCTCGCCCTACATCCGCCGCCACGCCTTGGAGTCGCTCAACTTCCACCTCACGGTGACTGGAGCGACGTTCCTGCTCCCGTTCACCATCGTGGGCGTCATCTTGCTGCCGGTCATCTGGATCGCCGCGGTCATCCTGTCGATCGCCGGAGGCGTGGCCGCTTTGTCGGAGAACGAGTTCCGCTACCCGCTGACGGTCCGCCTGATCAAATAACCTCAACCGCGACGCGCGGCCACCAGCCCAGGCGACCGGAGAGGGGCTTTCGGCCTCACACCAACCGCCGGCCATGCTGGACCCTTCGGCCCACCCGGCTCCCGCCCGAAAGCGGGAGACCCGGGCCCATAGGGCACCAGCCCACACGAGACACGGACCACACGGGACCACGGGACGCGGGACATGCGGGACGCGGCTCGACCTGCGAGCCCGGCGCCACACACGACCCGGTCCCAAATACGACCCCGGCCCGCACACGACCTGGCCCCACACCTCGCCCGGCCCGCACGCGACCCGGCCGCACACGTGGCCCGGCCCGCACACGAACCCCACATGCGACCTGGCTGCACACGGGAGATCAGTTCGGCACGGGACAGCCATCTCCACGCGAGGCACCGGCGAGACCTGGCCCACCGGGTCTCCGGGCGACACGAGGCACCGCCCAGCCACGCCCCTGTCTGCTCCGGACACCGGACCGCACGCCGCGAGAACCGCCGACGCCCGCCCTCCCCGGCGGCCCCGCCGCCGTGTGAGGGCCTCCACGCCAAAGCCCGCCTGTCAAGCAGGTGAAAAGCAGGTGAAGGGGCTACCTGGCCAGGACCTCGTACTTGACGGTCATGACGCCCGAGCCGGTGTTGCCGATGGCGTCGAAGGCGGCTTCCGAGAGGTCCAGGCACCGTCCGCCCACATAGGGCCCACGGTCGTTGATGCGGACGGTCACCGAGTCGCCGTTGTTCGGGTTCGTGACCCGGACCCGGCTGCCCAGCGGCAGCGTCTTGTGCGCCGCCGTCATCGCGGACGGGTTGAAGCGCTCCCCACTGGCGGTCATCTGGGGCTCGCCGTAGAAGGAGGCCCCGCAGGTACCGCTGGAGACGACCCGGGTACGCGGCTTGGAGACCCGCTCCGCCTTGGCCACCTTGGGCGCGCTCGGCGCTTTGCTGGGGCTTGACGACGGCTTGGGGGACGCCTCGGGGTCACGGGGCGAAGGTGTAGGCGCTGGTTTGCCCTGAGATTGGGCCGGAGCACCGTGCCGTGGCTTCGGGGTGGCGGTCTGTGAGGCGGCGGAGGGCCGCCCGGACGGGGTCTGGGCCGGAGGGACGGCCGCGGTGTTCATGGCGGTGGCGCGCTGGGTTTCGTCACCGTTGGTAACCGCGGCCCAAGCGGTGGTCGAGGCGGCCGCGACGACGGCGACTCCGGCGGCCAAGGCGGTCCAGCGGCGCTTGCCGCTTGCGGAGGACCGGGCAAGGGGGTTCGGACGAGACGGCTTGGTCGAATGCTGACCCAAGGGGAACCACAGTCCTAGATAGGGGACAGGACGGGGAAAGGCCAGGCGAGAAGGGGTATGGGGCGCGCTTAGGCCGTTCCCGGCAGGATGGGGCGAGTCAACGCCCCGGCAACGGAGTGAACATACGCGACAAAGCCCGAGTAAAGGCAACTTAATGAGTCAAGTAGTGACATATATCACTTTGATCACAAGTTTCACTAGAGTTTTGAGGGTACGCGCCTGATCTTGTGGTGTCCTGGATTCCCGGCGAACACTCAGCGTGATCATCTTGGCCGCGCGCACCCTGGACACCGCGCACCCTGGACGCCGCGCCGTACCCTGGCACGATGATGAACACGCTCGCCGTCGAGAACTACCGGTCACTGCGCAGGCTGTTCGTCTCCCTGGGGCGGCTCAACGTCGTGACCGGCGCGAACGGCAGCGGCAAGTCCAGCCTCTACCGGGCACTACGCCTGCTCGCCGACTCGGCGCGCAACGGCGCCGTCGCCGCTCTGGCCAGGGAGGGCGGCCTGGCGTCCACGTTGTGGGCCGGGCCGGAGAGCATCGGCCGGAGCGTACGCGAGGGCATCCACCCGGTGCAGGGCACGACCCGTTCCGGCCCGGTCAGCCTCAAGCTGGGCTTCGCCGGGGACGACTTCGGCTACGCCATGGACCTGGGCCTGCCCATCCCCTCCGGCGGGTACGGCGGTGCCGCCTCCGCCTTCTCCCTCGACCCGGAGATCAAGGCCGAGGCGACCTGGGCGGGGCCCATCCTCCGGCCCGCGACGTTGCTGGCCCAGCGGGGCGGCCCCGCCGTACAGATTCGTGATCGCGGCGGCAAGTGGGAGTTCGTACCGCACGACCTGCAGCCCTTCGACAGCATGCTCAGCGAGATGGCGGATCCGGTGCGCGCGCCCGATCTGCTGGTGTTGCGCGAGCGGATCAGGTCGTGGCGCTTCTACGACCATCTACGGACGGACGCGCACGCACCAGCACGACAAGCACAGATCGGCACCCGCACCCCGGTTCTGGGGCACGACGGCGGCGACGTGGCGGCGGCGCTGCAGACGATCCGCGAGATCGGCGACGCGGACGCGCTCGACGCGGCCGTCGACCACGCCTTCCCGGGCAGCCGGGTGGAGATCGCGCTTGAGGGTACGCGCATGGAGCTCACGCTGAGGCAGCACGGACTGCTGCGCGCGCTGGGCAGCGCGGAGTTGTCCGACGGCACGCTGCGGTACCTGCTGTGGGTGGCGGCGCTCCTCACCCCCCGCCCGCCGGAGATGCTGGTCCTGAACGAGCCGGAGACCAGCCTCCACCCCGACCTCCTCGAACCCCTGGGCGAACTGATCGCCGCGGCCGCCGAGGAGACGCAGGTGATCGTCGTCACGCACGCCAAACCCCTGGTCACCGCGCTGGAACGACGCAAGGCCACGACGATCGAACTGGTGAAGGAACTGGGCGAGACCGGAGTGGCAGGGCAGGGACCGCTCGACGGACCCAGCTGGAAATGGCCCAAACGCTGACGTCAGACCATGAGTGACCGGACCGTGTCGACGGTGTCGGCCTCGCCGGCCTGTTTGTCCGGGCGGTAGCGCAGCACCCGGGCGAATCGCAGCGCCATGCCGCCGGGATAGCGCGGCGAGCGCTGGACCCCGTCGAAGGCGATCTCGACGACGAGCTCGGGGCGCAACGTGACCGTCCAGCCGTCGGTGGGGCCGTCGGCGATCTCCAGGAACCGTTCGGTCTGCCAGGCGAGCAGTTCGTCGGTCAGCCCCTTGAACGTCTTGCCCAGCATCACGAAGCCGCCCTCGGGATCGCGGGCGCCCAGGTGAAGGTTGGACAGCTTGCCCTCGCGGCGGCCGTGACCCCATTCCGCCGCCAGGACCACGAGGTCGAGGGTGTGGCGCGGCTTCACCTTGATCCATCCGGCACCACGCCGGCCGGCGGCGTACGGGGAGGTGAGGGTCTTGACCACGAGCCCCTCGTGCCCGGCGCGCACGACCTCGGCGAAGAACGCCTCCGCCTTGGCCACGTCACCGGTGACCAGGCGCGGAGTGAGCAGACCCGGCGGAACGGTCCTGGCCAGGGCCTCCTGCCGTTCGGCGTAGGGCAGATCGAGAAGATCCGCGCCACCGGCCCGCAGCGCGTCGAAGAAGAACACGCTCAACGGCGTCTCCTCGCGCAGCCGCGCGACGTCCAGTTTGCTGGCCACCCGGCTCGCCGTGACCTGGAAAGGGTGCGGCCGGCCGTCCGGCTGAAGCGCGATCAGCTCACCGTCGAGCACGAGATCGGTCTCGGGGAGGGCGAGCATGGCCTCGACCAGCTCGGGAACCTGGTTGGTGATGTCGTCGAGCGTGCGAGTGAAAACCCGGACATCCTCCCCGGACCGGTGCGCCTGCACCCGGATCCCATCCAGCTTCCACTCCAGCGCCACCACACCCGGGGCGCCATCTTCAGCGTGCTTGGCAGGCGTCTGCGGCCTGGCCTGAGCGGCCTTTTCGAGTGCGGCGGCGACGTTGGCCGCGCTGCCGGCCAGCATGGGAGCGACCGGACGGCCGACCTCCAGCCGGAACGCCCGCAGAGCGTCAATTCCACCGCAAAGTGCCGCCGCCCCCACCGCGGGCAGCCATCCCCGCAGCGTCAACGCCCGCCGCACATCCGCCGACGGCGCCCCGGACGCCTTGGCCAACGCCTCGATCATGACTCCATCAAGCGCCCCCTGACGCAGCTCCCCGCTGAGCAACCGGGTCAGAAACGCCTGTTCCTGACTGGTCAGCCCCGCGAACAGCTCCGTCACGAGCCCCTTCCGCGCCGCCTGCGACCCCTGCCCGGAAACCGCCTTGATCCGGCTCAGCAACTCATCCACCTGAGCCAACGTGGCGGTGGCGGCCAGCCGAGGCGGCGGAATGTCCTGAAGCGTCCGCCACCCCACCCCGACCTGCCGCTGCGGCAGCTCACCGGACAGATAGGCGATGGCGATCTCGGCCTCATCGGGGCCGACCCTGCCGAGCAGCTCGGCGAGGTGTCCCACCTTCCCCAGCCGAGCCGACGTCCGCGTCACCGCCTCCGACACCCGGACCACGTCGATCAGTAGCACACCCGCTATGTTGCCGCACCCCGCCGACAAAACCCACCAGCCCGCTATGCCAAGCCGCCCCCACTCGCCGCTACAGCGAGAAACCCCCACCATCCGTTACGGCAAGCCACCCCACCCCCACCCGCCGCCGCGAGTGACCGCCGATCGTGGGGGTCGCTTCTCACGTCGGACGGGGTCCCCGCCGCTACGGCCCACCTTGACCAGCCACCGTGCCCCACCCCGCCCACCGGCGAGGGGCGCCAAGCCCGCCACGCACCACCCCGCCGCCCGGCGCCCCAACCCCCCGCTATCGCCACAACCCCACCCGCCAAGACCAGAGGGCCAGCAGCGCAACCCACATGGACCGCACCCAGCCCGGAAGCGGCACAACCACGACCACCACACGCGGCCGGCTGCAGCGCCAAGGAGCAGGACCGGCGACCGTCGGCGACCGTCGGCGACCGTCGGCGACCGTCGGCGACCGTCGGCGACCAGCAAGCAACCACGCGCGCCCAAATGGCGGCAAGAATCACGAGGAACGCAGGAGGCCGAGGCGAGGGTCGCGAGGTTAGCCCGGCTTGCGGGCCTCGATCAGGAAGCGGGTGGTGGTGGCCACGAACGGTCCCTCGCCCTCCAGCCGCTCATGCAGCTCCCGCAACCGTGGCACATACTCCTCGACCGTGAACCCAGGCACCATCCAGATCACCTTCCGCAGAAAGTAGATCACCGCGCCCACGTCGAAGAACTCCGTCCGCAACCGCTCGAACCGGAGATCAACCACCTCAAGCCCGGCGCCCTCCGCACCAGCCCGAGCGTCATCCGGATGCCGAGCCCGCCGCCTCTCCGCAGGCAACGGCCCCAGAAAGTACTCGACCAGCTCAAACACACTCTCCGGCCCCACCTGCTGCGACAGGTACGTCCCGCCGGGCGCCAGAACGCGGCTGATCTCCTCCCACCACACAGTCACCGGATGCCGGCTGGTCACCAGATCAAAGGCCCCGTCGGCGAACGGCAGCGGCGGCTCATCCGCGTCCGACACCACCACGCACCCCCGCGGATGCAACAGCCGGGTGGCTTTGGCAAGATTCGGCGCCCAGGACTCGGTGGCGACCATCAACGACGGAAGCCGCGCCGCCCCGGCCAGCACCTCCCCACCGCCCGTCTGAATATCCAGCCCGGCGGTGGCTCCGGCCAGGCGTTCGGCCATGAGCCGCTGGTACCCCCACGAGGGCCGCGCCTCCGTCGCCCGCCCGTCCAGCCACGAGAAGTCCCACCCGTCGACAGACACCGACGCGGCCTCGTCCACCAGATCCTCGAAAGTGCGCTTCATAAGATCACCTTCGCAGCTCACCAACCAGCCAGTCGAGCACAAGGCCCACCCGAGAACCCAAGCCTCAGGTGGCCGGAAAGGGTATCCCCCGGACGGCCGGCCCTTACAGCAGAGCGCCACATGCGTGCCGCCACGAGGATCACGGCGTCGACGCCCTGCACAAGACCTGCTCCGGAGCGTCGCACCACATGAAGGCCACATCGATAGCCTCGCCGCCCCCGCGCAAGGCTCGGTCCGCAGCGCCGCACCACACATGGCCGCCGCACCCCCCAACGCGGAGCCCAGCGGCGCTAGTGGGCGGCGGCGGCGCTCGCGGGCCTGGTCAGGTGGCAGGGTCGTGTGACCGGAGGGCGGCGGTGGTGGTCAGCGCCGCGAAGGGCGGCTACCGCCAGTAGGACGTCACCGAGTGGCCCAGTTCTTCGAACAGCGATCGGGTCAGCGGCAGTGAGATGCCCAGAACGTTGCCGTGGTCGCCGTCGATGCCGTCCACGAACCACCCGCCGCGTCCCTCGATGCTGAACCCACCGGCCAGCTGCAGCGGCTCGCCCGAATCGATGTACGCCTCCAGCTCCGCCTCGGTCGGCTGGCCGAAGCGGATCACCGTGGTCGCCGTCTCGGCGGCCTCCCGGCCGGCCGCCACGTCGATGACGCAGTGGCCGGTCACCAGGCGGGCCGTGCGGCCGCGCATCATCCGCCAGCGCTTGGCGGTCTCCTCGGGCGTGCCCGGCTTGCCGTACGGCCGGCCGTCCAGCTCAAGGATGGAGTCGCAGCCGATGACCAGCCCCTCGTCCAGGTCGGAGGCCACCGCGCGCGCCTTCGCCCGCGCCAGCACGAGGCTCAGCGCGGCGGGCGAGTGCGCGGTGTAAGCGTCCTCGTCCACACCGCTGACGATCACCTTGGGATCGAGCCCGGCGGTGCGCAGAAGGGCCAGACGGGCGGGTGACGCTGAGGCGAGGACGATCATCACCCCAGCTTACCGGTCACCAGTCGGGGTTCGACGTGCCCGGAGCGGCCGAGGACGGCTGCTGTTGCTGCTGGGGTGGCTGCTGCGGCTGGCCCTGTGGCTGGCTCTGGGGCTGTTCGCCGCCGAAGATGCCGCCGAGCACCGCGCCCAGCAGGTCCCCGAGTCCGCCGGTCTGCATCCCGGCCTGTTCCTGGTTGAGGTCGTCGGCCACGGCTCCGGCGTCCATGTTCCGCTGGGAGGCGCGGTTGGCCAGCAAGGACATGATCATGGGTGCGATGAGCGGCAGCAGCTTCATGATGGTGCCGGAGTTGATCCCGGCGAACTGTGCCAGCCCCTGCGCCGCCTGCTCCGTCCCCTGCGAGCCGAGAACGTGACCCAGGATCCCCTCCCCGTCCCTCGACAGGCTGGCGACGTCACCGCTGAAGGGGTCGGCGTCTACATGCTGGTCGAGTGCGCTGCGCAGCGACTGCGCGCCGTCGGTGTCCTCGGCGTTGCGGGCCATGCCGCCCGCGATGGTGCCCGTCGCGGCCTCGACGACGCTGCGCGCCGTGGCCGTGTCGGTGCCGAGCAGACCGGCGATCTGCTGCAGTCCGGAGTCGCCCAGTTGTGCGAGTAGCTCATCATTGAGTGACACGACAAGTCCCCCCGATCGTTTGTCTCGGGTGGACCTACCCTCCGCTTTATCGAGCTATTTCCCGAATTGACCTAACTGTCTACCAACACCCCTCAGATCAGGTACGGCCCGCCTCAAACCCACCGAGCCCCCCAACCCCCCCAACCCGCGAGACAACCGGAGCCTCACAAGCGGATCCCGGAACCACGAAACCCGGACCTCCCGAAAGTCACACGGGAGAACCGGGTCCGCCACGCATAGGACCGAAGCCCAAGCCTCGCGCCGTGCAGGCCCCAGAACCGGGTCCTCACGGCAGCTCAGCGGCCATGGCCACGGCTCACGGAAGACCGGCGGGAACCAGGCACTCCAGAGCCGAGGCCCTCAGCAGCGCAGGCCTCGCGGAGGCCCAGGAGGGAACCGGCGCTCAGGCCCCCCGGAAGGCGCGTCAGGGCTTGGGTGTATCGGAAGACTCGCCGGCAACCCCGTTCGAGGCCGGAGGGGTCGAGGTGGACACATCCGAAACAGACGCGTCAGCAACAGACACGTCAGAAGCGGACACGTCAGACACCGGCGACCCGTCCACCGACGGTTCCGGCAGCGGTGCCGGGCCCGAGGGAGCGTCCGCGCCCCGAGGCAGTTCGCCGTTGGCGCGGGGGGCCTCCAGCGGGGTGTTCACCGGCCGGGTGACTCCGGCCGCCGCGTAGGCGCCCGCCTCGTCCAGCGTCTCGTGCTCCAGCAGCGCCACCACGATGGCTTCCAGCTTGTCGCGGTTATCCGTCAGGATGCGCACCGCCACCTCGTAGCACTCGTCCACGATCCGGCGGGCCTCCTCGTCCACGGTGGCGAGGGTGGCGGGTGAGGCCTGGGGCTGCTGGCCGTCGTTCGGGAGGATGGTGAGCGGGCCGACCTTGGCGGACATGCCCCACCGGCCCACCATGCCCCGCGCGATCATGGTGACCTGCTCCAGGTCGTTCTCGGCGCCGGTGGTGATGAGGTCGTACACGACCTGCTCGGCGGCCATGCCGCCCAGGGCGCCGGCGATGCGGCCGCGCAGGTACTTCTCGTCGTAGGCGTAGCGGTCGGTGTCGGGCGTGGACAGGGTGACGCCGAGGGCCCGGCCGCGCGGGATGATCGAGATCTTCCTGACGGGGTCCGCGCCGGGCTGGAGCATGCCGAGCAGCGCGTGCCCGGCCTCGTGGTAGGCGGTCCTGACCCGCTCCTCCTCCGGCATGACGATGCTGCGGGCGGCGCCGAGCTGCAGTTTCTCCAGCGCGTCGGCGAAGTCGGCGGTGCCGACCTTGTCCTTGCCGCGCTTGGCGGCCAGCAGCGCCGCCTCGTTGACGAGGTTGGCGAGGTCCGCGCCGGTCATGCCGGGCGTCGTCTTGGCGAGCTGGTCGAGGCTGACCTCCGCGGCCAGCGGTACGCCGCGGGTGTGCACCTTGAGGATGGCGCTGCGGCCGGCCGCGTCGGGCAGGCCGACCTGTACGGTCCGGTCGAAGCGGCCGGGGCGCAGCAGGGCGGAGTCGAGGACCTCGGGCCGGTTGGTGGCGCCGATGACGATGACGCCCTCGGCGCCGGAGAATCCGTCCATCTCGGTGAGGATCTGGTTGAGCGTCTGCTCGCGCTCGTCGTGCCCGCCGAGGCCGGAGGCGCCGCCGCGGGCGCGGCCGATGGCGTCGATCTCGTCGATGAACACGATCGCCGGGGCGACCTTGCGCGCTTCCTCGAACAGGTCGCGCACCCGGGAGGCGCCCACACCGACGATCATCTCGATGAACTCGGAGGCGCTGGCGGAGAAGAACGGCACGTTGGCCTCGCCGGCCACGGCGCGGGCCAGCAGCGTCTTGCCGGTTCCGGGCGGGCCGGCGAGCAGCACGCCCTTGGGCAGCTTGGCGCCGAGCCTGCGGTACTTGCCCGGGTCCTTCAGGTAGTCGACGATCTCGACGAGTTCGTTCTCGACCTCGTCGATGCCGGCCACGTCGTCGAAGGTGACCCGGATCTTGGAGCTCTCGACCGGCTTGGCGGCCTTCGACTTGCCGAGCCCGCCCAGGCCGCCGCCGCCCATCATGCTGGCGCCGCGGCGCATCACCCAGATCCACAGGGCCGCGAGCAGCAGCACGGGCAACAACGACAGCAACAGGTTCAGGAAGAGCCCGCGCCCGCCGACCGGGGTCGACGTGATGTTCACGCCGGCGGCCTTCAGCTGGGCGTCCAGCTGGTCGGTGTTGGCGAACACCGGGATCTCGGTCTCGAACTTCGTGTACTGCTTCTTGTCGTCGGGGTCGGTCGCCGCCGCCTTCAACTCACCCTGGACGGACGTGCCCTCGGCCGAGATGTCCTTGACGTTGCTGGCCGTCACCTGCTTGGTGAACTCCGTGTAGGAGATCGTCTCCACGGGCTCGCTGTCGAAGAACGACGAGACCAGGAAGAAGCCCGCGTACACCACGAGCAGTGTCACGACGAAGCGCCACCAGTTGATCTTGGGACGCCCGCTTCCCGAACCACCCGGCAGGCCCTCGGCGCGCCAGGGCTTCTGCTTGTTCTTGTCCTGCTCCTGAGGCGGCCCAGAGCGTTCCACGGCGTCACTCCCCCAAATCGCCGCATCCATGATCTCTACCCTAGAACACGGGCACCAGAGACGACGCGGTAGATGTCACGCCAACGCTTACGTTGCGTGTCCGGTATCGAAGCGAACACCAGTCCCGGCTTGGCCATTCCCCCGTCCAGCACGACCACGGCGGCGACCGAGGACCGCTTGCCGTACTTGACCTGGTAGATCGTCGCCCAGCCGCCCTTGACCGGCTGTGAGGTCAGCCAGCGGACGGTGGCGCCCTTGGGGTGGAGGTTGAGCGTCCAGCGGGCGGCGAGCAGCGCGGTGTCGCGCGGGTTCTTCTGCGCCTCGATCGGGACGGGGCAGCTCACGATCATGCCGCGCTCGGCGCGGCCGCGCAGCTTGGGGAGCACCTGCTTGCTGGTGAACGGCGCGCCGCGGTGCCGCTTCCAAGGCCTGCCCAGCAGGGGTACGGCCACGCCGCTCCGCTTGTCCGCGAGCACGCGGCGGCCGGGCTTGGGCAGCACGGCCTTCTTCGGCTTCCCCGGCACCTCCGGCAGGCGGGCGTCGGCGTAGAAGGCCTCCATGGCCGTGTATCCGGGTGCCAGGGACGCGCCGGGCGAGGGCGTGGGCCGGGGAGTGGGCCGCGCCGCCGCCTGGGAGACCGACGGGGCGGGACTGGGCAGCGCGGGCACCGCCGCGGAGGGGGTGACCGCGGGCTGCGCCGTGCCGCCGGGCTGCGCGGTGCCCGCGGGCGGCACGGCGCCCAAGCTCGCGGCCGACGTCGTCGCCGGCCCGGCGGACGCGCCGGTCGACGGCCCGCCGGACACGGAAGGCTCGGCGGACGTGCCGGCCGAGGGCTCGGCGGAAACGATGGCCGACGGCTCGGCTGACGTGCCGGTTGAGGGCTCGGCGGAAACGATGGCCGACGGCTCGGCGGAGGTTTGGGCGGACGAGGTCGGCGGGGCGGTCGATGGCGCGGCGACCGGCCGTTCCGCGACCTCGTCCGGCCCGGACGGCCCGGAGGGAAGTGCGAGCACGACAGCGACGACGGCGACCGCCGCCGCGACGAGCACGGCGAGCCCGCGGTAGACGTCCCGCATGCGCAGGTCGCCGATGCGGGAACGCCTTGGCGGGGAGGCGTTCTTCGGCTTGTCCGCCGTTGTCACACGGGAACCCACGGTCCCACCTTCCCCATCGAGCACGACGGGAGCGTACGACAAATCCAGCTATTGCGTGCAAGAAGCTACGGAAGTGTCATCATGGCAGGGTGCACCAGGTGGAGCTCCGATTCCATCCCGCCTCGCGGGAGACCCTGACCCACACCAACCTGTCCGCGGTCCGCCATGACGGCGCCGGCCTCTGGCTGGCCGGTGACGAGACCGCCACGATCGAACACCTCGCCTGGAACGGCGAGCGCTACGACGACCAGCGAACCTTCCATCTGGCCGACTACGTGGACCTGCCCGCCGGCCCCCACGACGAGGCCGACATCGAGGGCCTGGCCAGGACCGACGGCCAGCTGTGGCTGGTGGGTTCCCACAGCCTCAAGCGGCGCAAGCCCAAGTCCAAGGACCCGGAGAAGGCCGCCAGGCGCCTGGCCACGGTGCTGCGCGAGGAGAACCGGTTCATCCTGGTACGCCTCCCGCTGGACCCGGTCACCAACAGCCCGCTGCCCGGCGAGATCATGTCCGGCAAGGAGAACCTGGCCCGGCACCTGGACGACGACGAGCACCTCGCCCCGTTCCTGGCACTGCCCGGCAAGGACAACGGCCTGGACATCGAGGGCATCGCGGTCATCGGCCGCCGGGTCTTCCTGGGCCTGCGCGGGCCGGTGCTGAGGGGCTGGGCCGTGGTGCTGGAGGTGAACCCCGTCCCCGCCGACCGGGGAAGGCTACGGCTGGCGACGCCATACAAGAAACACTTCCTGGACCTGGGCGGGCTGGGCGTGCGGGACCTGTGCCCCTACGACGGCGACCTGCTGCTGCTCACCGGCCCCAGCATGGATCTGGACGGGCCGGTTCGGGTGGTGCGCTGGCGGGCGGGCAAGCACACGGACGTGGTCAGCGCCCAGGACCTGGAGACCGTCGCGGAGCTGCCGTTCGGGATCGGCTTCGACCATCCGGAGGGCCTGGCGATGTTGCCGGACGGGCGGTTGATGGTGGTCTACGACTCGCCGGGTCCGCACCGCCTCACCCCGCAGGGCGGCGTGCTGGCCGACATCATCGCGTTCTAGAGCCCGCCAGCCAGGGCGCTTCCGCGACGAAGGTGCACGAGCCCGGCGCGATCTCGGTGAACCCGGCGTCGCGCACCACCGGCAGCCCGCTGCCGGACAGCGCGTCGAAGCGCTCGCGCGAGGGCGCCGTGCGGACGGAGACGGCCAGCCCGCGCTCGGTCCAGGCCGCCCGCTCGGCCGTCCCGCTGGCCCACCAGGCCAGCTGGGCGGCGTGCCCGGCCTGCGCCATGGCCTTGCCCGCGCTCATCTCCAGCACGGGGTTCTCCCACAGGACGGGTGGCTCGGCGGTCGGTACGGCGGCGCTGTCGGCCAGGTCGGTGCCGGACACCTGAAGCCTGGACAGGTCCTTGGGCCACCCGTCGAGCGGGACGGGCGGATGCACGCGGACTTCTGCCGACCGGTGCTCGACGGTACGGCCCGGCAGCGCCAGCACCCGCGCCCACTCGGCCCCGCGCGCCCGGCGCACCACCTTGCGGATCTTCCCGGTGGCCTGCCAGGCGAGCAGTTCCTCGCTCCACTCCCCCGGATCGGCCAGGACGCTCAGCACGGCCATCGCGGCCGCCTCCAGCGCGTCGGTGCGCTCGGGCGGCGAGGTCCGCTCGATCCTGACCACCAGCGGGAGGACCCTCAGTTCAAGCTCGTCGTTCATCGCTGACCAGCATGCCCGACGGCGTCCCCGCGAGCGGGCGCGACCCCCTTCCGATGGCCAGCGAGAGCGCGGCGGCGACCAGGCAGAGCGCGCCGGCGGCGTACCAGGCCAGGTCGTAGCTGCCGAGCTGATCGCGGGTGAGGCCGGCGAGCACGGCGGCGATCGCGGCGCCGATCTGGTGGGAGCCGAACACCCAGCCGAACACCACGCCGCCGTCGGCGCCGTAGATCTTTCGGCAGAGCGCGACGGTGGGCGGGACGGTGGCCACCCAGTCGAGGCCGTAGAAGATGATGAAGACGAGCATGCTCGGTTCGGTGGTGGCGGCGAACAGCCCCGGCAGCACCATCAGCGACAGCCCGCGCAGCGCGTAGTAGACGCCGAGCAGGACGCGCGCGTCCATCCGGTCGCTGAGCCAGCCGGAGGCGACGGTGCCGACGACGTCGAAGATCCCCACCAGCGCGAGCAGCCCGGCGGCGCTCGCCTGGGGCATGCCGTGGTCGTGCGCGGCGGGGATGAAGTGGGTGCTGACCAGTCCGTTGGTGCTGGCGCCGCAGATGGCGAAGCCGCCGGCCAGGAACCAGAAGGGCCGCGTGCGCGCCGCCGACCTGAGCACCGACAGCGCCCTGACCGCCGCGTTGACGGCGGGCGGTTCCGTACGGCCCGCCCCCGGCTCGGCTCCCAGCGCGGTGGTGCCCACGTCGGCCGGGTGGTCGCGCAGCAGCCACCACACGAGCGGGACGACGACCAGCGCGCACCCGGCCACGGTCAGCGAGGCCACCCGCCATCCCGGTCCCTCGGCCAGGTGGGCCAGCACGGGCAGGAAGATGAGCTGCCCGGTGGCGCCCGCCGCGGTGAGCAGGCCGGTGACCAGGCCGCGGTGCCGTACGAACCAGCGGTCGGTGACGGTCGCGGCGAAGACCAGCGCCATGGAGCCGGTGCCCAGCCCGACCAGGACGCCCCAGAACAGCAGGAGCTGCCACGACGCGGTCATGGCCAGGGTGCCGCCGCTGCCCGCCGCGACCAGGAGCAGGGCGACCGAGACCACGCGGCGCATGCCGAAGCGGTCCATGAGGGCGGCGGCGAAGGGGGCGGTCAGGCCGTACAGGACGAGGTTGATGGAGACGGCCAGCGAGATCGTCGCGGTGGACCAGCCGAACTCGCGCTGGAGCGGCTCGATCAGGACGCCGGGGGTGGCGCGGAAGCCGGCGGCGCCGAGGATGGCCACAAAGGCCACGGCCGCCACCAGCCATGCACGGTGCAGTCTTCTCACCGGATCATGCTGATCGATCCGATGACGCGGGCGAAAGTGGCCGGAGAGCCAATATGTGAAAGAATCAGGCCATGGTGCATCGTGTCGCGGTTGTCGTGCTCGACCATTTCGCCACGCTCGACCTCGGCGTGCCCGGCCAGGTGTTCCGGGTGGCGGAGACACCGGACGGCGAGAAGCTCTACGAGATCGTGACGTGCTCGCCCGGCGGGCTGCCGGTGCGGTGCGACGCCGGGTACTCGGTGACGCCCGACCACGATCTCGGCGTGCTCGAGACCGCCGACACCGTGCTCGTGACCGGCGTGCACGGCGGGCCGGTGATGGTGGACGGCACGCTCCCCGGAGACGTGCGCGCCGCGCTCCAGGGGCACCGGCGCATCATGTCGATCTGCACGGGCGCCTTCGTGCTGGCCGCCGCCGGGCTGCTCGACGGCCGCCCGGCCACCACGCACTGGCGGGAGGCTGCGCGGTTCGCGTCGTTGTTCCCGCTGGTCGAGCTGGATCCCGACGTGCTGTACATCGACGACGGCGACGTGCTCACCTCGGCGGGCGTGGCCGCCGGGCTCGACCTGTGCCTGCACGTGATCAGGCGCGACTTCGGCAGCGAGGTGGCCAACCGGGCCGCCCGCCGGTGCGTGATGCCGCCCTCGCGCGAGGGCGGGCAGGCGCAGTACATCGACCGGCCGCTGCCCGACCCCTCCGGCACCAGCACCGCGGCCACCCGCGCCTGGATGATCGGCCGGCTGGCCGAGCCGCTCGACCTGACCACGCTGGCCGCGCACGCGGGCATGAGCGTGCGCACGTTCACCAGGCGCTTTCGCGAGGAGACCGGGCTGAGCCCGGCCAAGTGGCTGACCGGGCAGCGGGTCGGGCACGCCAGGGACCTGCTGGAGGCGACGGACCTGCCGGTGGACGAGGTGGCCAGGCGGGCCGGGTTCGGCACGGCGGTCTCCCTGCGCCAGCACCTGCACGCCGCGGTCGGGGTCTCGCCGCTGGCCTATCGCAACACGTTCACGCGGACGGTTCAGGTCTGACGCCGTGAGCCCGCGTGCTCCTTGAGGAAGTCGACGACGTCCTCGGGCAGCGGCGTACGCAGCGCGAGGCGGAACGAACCCGTCTCCGGCTCCCGCACGATCAGCGAGTGGCCGGTGTAGACGAGCGTGGCGCGCGTCAGGTCGACCCGGACGGTCCGGTACGCGACCTTCCTGACCAGCGTCGTCCCCTCAAGCCAGGCCGCCGTGCCCCGCCTCAGGAAGATCCAGACGCCGATCAGCCCCAGGATCGGGACCCCGGCGAACAACCCCAGCGTCACCGCGGTCTGGAACGTCGTCATGCCCGCGCCCAGCGCCGACATGCTCGCCAAGGCCACGAGGATCAGCACCACGAGGCTCGCGCAGCCGCACCCGCTGCGCAGGCCGGCACCCAGCGAGACGTCGAGCTTGATAGGGGAGGTCACGTCCCTAAGGTAGCGGCGTGGTCGAATGGGTAGAGCGGCCACCTGCCTTGGAGAGTCGATGATCAATCCCCTCAACGTCCAGCTCTACTCCGTCCGCGACCCCCTGTCAGCAGATCGTGACGGAACGCTGCGCCGGATCGCCGGCATCGGCTACCGCGCGGTCGAGCCCTTCGACCCCATGAACGACCCCAAGGGCATGCGCGAACTCTGCGACGAGCTGGGCCTGGCCATCCCCAGCACCCACGCGTACGCGCTGCTCGGCGAGGAGACCGGCCCCGTCTTCGAGGCCATCGCCACCCTCGGCGCCGAGCTGGCGATCATCCCGGGCGGCATCCCGCACGAGGAGTTCGCCACCCGCGACGGCCTGCTGCGAACCTCGGAGCGTCTTCTCGCCCTGTCCGAGCAGGGCCGCGAGTACGGCGTGCGCATCGGCTACCACAACCACTGGTGGGAGATCGAGCCGGTGATCGACGACCGCCACGCTCTCGAATTCCTGGCCCCCGAGATCTTCCTGGAGGTCGACACCTACTGGGCCTACGTGGGCGGCGCCGACGTGCCCGCGCTGCTGCGCCGCCTCGGCGACCGGGTGCTGGCCCTGCACGTCAAGGACGGGCCGGGGGTGAAGGACCAGCCGCACACGGCCGTCGGCTCCGGCGTCGTGCCGGTGCCGGAGATCCTGTCGGCCAGGCCCGGCGCGTTGCGGATCGTCGAGCTCGACTCCTGCGACGGCGACATCTTCGACGCCCTGGCCGCCAGCCACGCCTACCTCAGCGCCCTGGAGGTGCGATGACCGGCGTGGCGATCGTCGGAGCGGGTGTGATCAGCGCCGCCTACCTGCGCGTCCTGGCCGGCTTCCCGGAGATCGAGGTGATCGGGGTCGCCGACCTCGACACCGCGCGGGCGGCCGCGGTCGCCGCCGAGCACGGAGTGCCGGTCTCCGGCGACGTGGCATCGGTGCTGGGGGTGCCCGAGGTCGAGATCGTGGTCAACCTCACCGTGCCTGCGGCGCACGCGGCCGTCGGCCTGGCGGCGCTGCGGGCCGGCAAGCACGTGTACGGGGAGAAACCGCTCGCGCTCGACCTGGACGAGGGCGAGAAGCTGCTGACGGAGGCCGAGGGGCTGGGACTGCGTGTGGGCAGCGCCCCCGACACCTTCCTCGGCGCCGGGCTGCAGTCGGCCGGGCGGGCGCTGCGCTCGGGGATCATCGGCGAGCCGGTCGCGGTCACCGCGGCCGTGCAGGGGATGGGGCCGGAGGCGTGGCATCCGAGTCCCGAGTTCTTCTACCTGCGGGGCGGCGGGCCCATGTTCGACCTCGGGCCGTACTACCTCACGGCGCTGGCGGCGCTGCTCGGCCCCGCCGTACAGGTGGCGGGCAGCACGCGCAGGGCCCGTGAGCTGCGGGTGGCGGGCGCGGGACCGCGGGCGGGCACGACGTTCCCCGTCGAGGTGGCCACGCACGTGCACGCGCTGATCGACCTGGCGAGCGGGCCGTCGGTGTCGGC
This sequence comes from Nonomuraea sp. NPDC050394, assembly GCF_044459065.1. NCBI lineage: Bacteria > Bacillati > Actinomycetota > Actinomycetes > Streptosporangiales > Streptosporangiaceae > Nonomuraea > Nonomuraea sp. NPDC050394. The sequence goes on from NZ_JBITIO010000007.1 coordinate 484,465, forward strand.
GACGTTCAGCTTCGACTCGGCCGTCCCGAGGCGGCGGATCGAGATCCTCGGCACCGAGGGCGCGCTGTCACTGCCCGACCCCAACACCTTCGGCGGGCCGCTGCTGGTGCGCGGGCCGCGGGAGGCGGACTGGCGCGAGCTGCCCGTCGAGGGCTCGCAGGTCGGTCGCGGCATGGGCGTCCTGGACCTGGCCAGGTCGCTGCGTGACGGCACGCCCCACCGGGCCTCCGGCGCGCTCGGCCTGCACGTCCTGGAGATCATGACCGCGATCACGGAGTCGGCCGGCCAGGGCGAGTTCCGGCGCCTGCGCACGAGCGCGCCGCTGCCCGAACCGCTGCCGGACGGCTGGCTGGACTGATCGAAGGGGGTCGGGGGAACCGAAGCCGGGATCCGCACGTTGACCCGGACATGCGTAGCTCCTTCTTCGGCAACCTCGACCCCCAGCAGGCGCAGGGCTCCTTCGCGCTGCAGAACACCAAGATGCTGCGGGTACGGCTGCCGCAGGAAGTCCTGGCCCGCCAGGGCTCCATGGTGGCCTTCCAGGGCCAGATGACCTTCGACTACGAAGGCTCGGGCGGCGTGAGCAAGCTCTTCAAGAAGGTCATGACCGGTGAGGGCGTGCCCCTCATGCGGGTGAAGGGCGAGGGCATGCTCTACCTCGCCGACAACGCCGACGACATCCACCTGTTCTACCTGGAGAACGAGGGCCTGACCGTCAACGGCCGCAACCTGCTCGCCTTCGAGCCGCAGCTGACCTGGGACATCAACCGCGTGCAGGGGGCGGGCGTGGCCGCCGGCGGGCTGTTCAACACCACGGTCACGGGCACCGGCTGGGTGGCGGTGACCGCCCACGGCAGCCCGGTCATGCTGGACGCGGGGCAGGCGCCCACGTTCGCCGACGGGCAGTCGGCGGTTTGCTGGAGCGCTGGGCTCCACGTGGGCGTCAACCGCACCTTCAAGGCGGGAGCGCTGATCGGGCGGGGCAGCGGCGAGGCCATGCAACTGGCCTTCCAGGGGCAGGGCTTCGTGCTGGTGCAGGCCAGCGAGGGCCCGCCGATTCCGTCGGCGTCCTAGGCGGCCGGGCTGCTCGCCCCTACACGGGCAGGACGGTGACGTCCCCGGAGCCGGCCTTGACCGAGACCTTGCGGGTGGCGGACGGGTCGTTCTTCACCGAGACGGTGGCGTCGCCGGAGTCGGCGACGGCCTGGATGGCGTACGGGCCCGCGGGCAGTTCGAGCACGGAGTTGCCGGAGCCGGTGACCAGGTCCACCTGGTCGGGGGCGGCGGCGTAGGTCAGCTTGGTGTCACCGGAGCCGGTCTTCACCGAGACCGACTTGCCCAGCAGCCCCGTCCCCACCAGGTCCCCCGAGCCCACGCTGGCCACGATCGGCCCGGTCACGCCCTTGAGCGCGATGTCGCCCGAACCGGTCTCCAGGTCGAGCTGGAGACCCTTGGGCACCTCGATCTTGTAGTTGACGCTGCAGTTGTCCATGGCCGCCGGGCAGTCGTACTTCATGACCAGCGTGTCGCCCTCGACCTTGTGCTCGGTCTCGGGCTTGTCGGAGTTCCACTTCAGCGTCTCCACGACCTTGATCGCGCCACCGGTGCCCTCGCGGATCTCGGTGTCGCCCGAGCCGCCGGCCAGGCGGAGCTTCACCACCTTGTCCGTCACCGAGTAGTTGACCGTCTCCTGGTTGGCGGCCTTGCCGATGTTCTGCAGCCCGCACCCCGTCAGCAACACCGCGGAGGCCAGCAGGCCGCCCGCCAGCACCATCGTCTTCATGACCATCATCCTGGCGAACCGGGCCACCGCCCCGCATCCGGGTACACCCCTGACCCGCCCTCGGGGGAACCCGGAGGTCAGCCGCGGATGCGGGCCGAGACGCGGTCCACGTCGCGGCGTTCCGCCTCCGGCAGGGGCGCGCCCGCCGACGCGCGCAGTCGCGCGGCCTGCTCCAGCAGCGCCGCGGCTTCGGCGTTCTCGCCCGCCAGCGAGCGGGCCCCGGCCAGGCCCTCCAGGGCGAGCGCCTTCGCGCGGGGATCGCCGCTGCTGTGCGCGGCGGCCAGACCCTCCTCGTGCAGACGGCGGGCGTGGCCGGCGTCGCCGCGCAATTCCGCGACGAAACCCAGCTCGGCCAGGAGCAGGGCCACGCCGTAGTCGGCCTCCAGCGCGCGGGTCCACTCCAGCCACCGGTTCAGGTGCGCCTCCGCGTCGTCGAGGCGGCCCTGGCGGCGGGCCACCATGCCCAGCCCCACCTCGGCGAACTGCACCCCGAACGTGTGCGAGCGCTCCTGGGCCACCCGCAGCGCCCGCTCGTGGTGGCGCACGGCCGCCTCGTAGTCGCCCGTGAGCATGGCGATGCGGCCGAGGCCGGACAGCCGGAAGGAGACGTCCAGGAACAGGCCGACCTCCTCGGCGATCCGCACCCCCTCGGCGTGCAGGGCGGCGGCCCGCTCGTAGTCGCCGTTGACCTCGGCCAGGAAGCCCAGCGTGTCGCCGATCTGGACCTGGCCCCAGCGTTCGCCGAGCCGCCGGAAGCGGCGCGCGCTGTCGGAGCCGTGGCGTTCCAGCCCGGCCAGGTCGCCGCGGAACGTCGCCTGCCCCGCCTTGACGGCGTGCACGGCGGCCAGGCCCCACGCGTCGCCGGTCTCGGTGAAGTCGTCCAGGGCGACCTCGGCCAGTTTCTCGCTGGCCGACAGGTCGCCGAAGTTCAGGTGGGTGAAGGCGAGGAACCACGCCGCCATCCCCCGTGCCCCCGGGTCGGCTCCGAGCAGGTCGAGGGCGCGCCGGCTGCGCTCGCGGCGGTCCTCGCCATCGGCGTCGAGCAGGGCGAAGCCGGTGTGCCAGGCCAGCACCCGGCCGTCGGCGGTCAGCTCCAGCACCGCGCCCATCGCCCGGTGCGCCTCCCGGTGGCGCCCCCGCAGATACCAGTACCAGGCCAGCGCGACGACCAGCCGCACCGCGAGCCCGGCCGCGCCCCGGTGGAGCGCCTCGTCCAGGACGTTCCTGAGGTTGGCCGACTCGTCGTCCAGCCGTTCCAGCCAGCGCCGCTGGTCCTCGCCACGCAGGTACGGCGCCGCCCGCTCGGCCAGGTCCGCGTAGTGGTCGTCGCGGCGGCGGCGTACCTCGTCGAGCTCGCCGGCGGCGCGCAGCCGTTCCACGCAGTAGGCCGCGACGGACTCCAGCAGCCGGTAGCGCGCCCCGTCCGCCGTCACTACCAGCGAGCGGTCCACGAGCCGCGACAGCAGGTCGAGAACGTCGTCCGCGGCCACCTCCCCGCCCGCGCAGACCTCCTCCGCCGCCTCCAGCGTGCAGCCCTCCGCGTGGACAGCCAGGCGGCGCAGCACCACGCGTTCGGGCTCGCTGAGCAGCTCCCAGCTCCAGTCGATCATCGCGCGGAGGGTGCGCTGGCGGGCGGGGGCGTCGCGCCGGCCCGATGCCAGCAGGCGGAACCGGTCGTCAAGCCGCTCGGCCAGCCCGCGTACGCCCAGCGCGCGGACCCTCGTGGCGGCCAGCTCCAGCGCGAGCGGGAGGCCGTCGAGGCGGCGGCAGATCGCGGCGACGGCGGCCGCGTTGGCCTCGTCGAGCGTGAACCCCGGTGCGGAGGCGGCGGCTCTGGCCACGAACAGGCGTACCGCTCCGGCCTCGCGCAGGGTGGCCAGGCCGGCGTCCGGCTCGGGCGCGCGCAGCGGCGGCACGGCCAGCAGGACCTCGCCGGTCAGGGCCAGCGGCTCCTGGCTGGTGGCCAGCACGCGCAGCTCCGGCACCTCGCGCAGGAGGATGCCCACCAGCTCGGCGACGGGTTCGATGAGATGCTCGCAGTTGTCCAGGACGAGCAGGGTTCCCCGGCTCCGCAGCGCACCGACCAGCCGCCGGGTGATCCGCGGCACCTCGGCCGCCGGGGCCTCGGGGGTGGGGGCCTCGTCGCGGATGTCGAGGGCGGTGGCGATCGCCTCGGCGACCCCGTCCGTGTCGGCGCTCCCCGGGCGGTGCCGTCCCGCGAGCTCGACCACGAGCGCGCCGTCGAGGCTCCCGGCGGCGGCCAGCGCGAGCCGGGTCTTTCCCACGCCGCCGGGGCCGGTGAGCGTGACCAGCCGCGCCGTGCCCAGCGTCGCCCTGACCTCGGACACCTCCTGGTCCCGGCCGATCAGCTCCGACGGGGAGATCGGCGCATGGGGGCGCAGTCGGGGCGCGTGTTCGAGGATGGCCTGGTGGAGGGCGGTCAGCTCGGGGCCGGGGTCGAGGCCGAGTTCTCCGGCCAGCCGGGCGCGCAGGTCGGCGAAGGCGGCCAGCGCCTCGGCCTGGCGGCCGGAGAGGTACAGGGCCCGCATGTGGGCGGCGCGCAGCCGCTCGCGCAGCGGGTGGGCGGCGGCGAGGCCGGCCAGCTCGCCCGCGAGCGCCCCGTGCTCGCCCAGCTCCAGGCGGGCCTCGGCGCGTTCCTCCAGTGCGGTCAGCCGCTCCTCTTCGAGGCGGGCGACCGCGGCCGTGGCGAACGCCTCGTCGCGGAAGCCGGCGAAGGCGGGGCCGCGCCACAGCGCCAGCGCCTGTCCCAGGATCGCGGAGCGCTCACGGGGGTCGGCGCTGGCCCGGCCTTCTGCCAGCAGCGTGGTGAAGCGGGCGCTGTCCACGGCGTCCGGGCCGGCTCGCAGGAGGTAGCCGGCGGGGCCGTACGCCACGAGGTCCTTGACGCCCAGCGCCCGCCGCAGCTGCGAGACCTTGCCCTGCAGCGAGTTGGCGGGGTCGCCCGGCAGGTCGTCGCCCCACAGGTCGGCGGCCAGGCGGTCGGCGCTCACCGGGCGGCCGGGCTCGACGAGCAGGTCGGCCAGGAGCGCGCGGACCTTCGCCTCGGGGACCCGCACCGGCTCACCGCCGTCCGTCCACACCTCGAGCGGGCCGAGCACCCCGAAACGCATGGCTCCCAACCTACCCTCAGACGGCCCTCAGCCGACCGTCAGCGCCCGGGGCCACCCTGTCCGCATGAGAACCGACATTGAACTCAAAGCCGGTCCCAAGGAGTGGATCGGCCTGGCCGTCCTGGCCCTGCCCACGTTGTTGCTGTCGCTGGACGTCACGGTGCTGCATCTGGCGGTCCCGCACCTGGGTGCGGACCTGAATCCGTCCAGCACCCAGACGTTGTGGATCATCGACATCTACGGCTTCATGATCGCCGGTTTCCTGGTCACGATGGGCACGCTCGGCGACCGCATAGGACGCCGCCGGCTGCTGCTGGCGGGCGCGGCGGCGTTCGGGGCCGCGTCGGTGCTGGCCGCCTACTCCGCCAGCGCCGAGATGCTGATCGCCGCCCGCACGCTGCTGGGGGTGGCCGGTGCCACGATCATGCCGTCCACCCTGTCCTTGATCAGCAACATGTTCCGCGATCCGCGCGAGCGCGGGCTGGCGATCGGGGTGTGGGCGACGATGTTCTCGGTCGGCATCGCGCTCGGGCCGGTCGTGGGCGGGCTGCTGCTGGAGAACTTCTGGTGGGGGTCGGTGTTCCTGCTGGGCGTTCCGGTGATGGCGATCCTGCTGGTGGCGGCGCCGTTCCTGCTGCCGGAGTTCCGCGACCCGGGCGCCGGGCGGCTGGACCCGCCGAGTGTCCTGCTGTCGCTGGCGACCCTGCTCCCGATCACCTTCGCGATCAAGGAGCTCCCCGTGTACGGCCCGCGTCCCCTCCCCCTGATCGCCCTGGCGGCCGGGCTGGCGGCGGGAGCGGCCTTCGTGCGCAGGCAGCGGCGGCTGGCCGACCCCCTGCTCGACCTGAGGCTGTTCGGCAACCGGGCCTTCCGCGGCGCCCTGTTCATCATGCTGATCAGCCTGGCCACGCTGGGCGCCGTCTACCTGTTCGTCACGCAGTACCTGCAACTGGTCGCCGGGCTGCCGCCCCTGCGGGCGGGCCTGTGGCTGCTGGCTCCGGCGATCGGCCTGGTCGTGACGTCGATGGCCGCGCCGCTGCTGGCCAGGCGGATTCCGGCCGGGCACGTGCTGGCCGGGTCGCTCGTGCTGTCGGCGGCGGGCTTCGCGCTGATGACGCAGGTGACGGCGGCGACGCCGCTGTTGCTGCTGGCCGCCTTCTTCCTGCTCTACGCGGGCTCGGGGCCGATCACCGCGCTCGGCACCGACCTGGTCGTGGGGGCGGCGCCGCCGGAGAAGGCGGGGGCGGCCTCGGCGCTCGGCGAGACCAGCGGCGAACTGGGCCTCGCGCTGGGCATCGCGATCCTGGGCAGCGTCGGGACCGCTGCCTACCGGGGCGCCATGACCGGCTCGCCCGCCCTGGACGGGGTGCCCGCGGCCGCCGCCGAAGGGATACGCGAGAGCCTGGCCACCGCGGTCGCGACGGCCGGCGGGCCGGGGGCGCCGGCCGGGCAGGTGCTGGCGGCGGCGAAGGAGGCGTTCACCGGCGGGCTCACCACCGTCGCGGCGATCGGCGCGGTGCTCATGGCGGGGGCGGCGGTGCTCGCGGTGCTCACTTGGCGCCGCTCGTGACCTGTCGCCAAAGGGCCCGGACCTCCGGGCCCTTCAGGCGTCGGTCAGGACTGGCGGCCGCTGGTGGCGGCCACGTACTGCAGGTCCTGGTTGGGCAGGCTGGACTTGACCTCGAACGGGGAGACGACCTTGGCGGTGGTCTTCCCGGCCCGCACGATCGAGGCGCTGTGCTTGCCGTACGCCAGCGGGAAGGTCGTGGCGGTGATCCCGGCGGCGACGTCGGCCTTCTTGGCCGTCCCGCCGATGGCGGCCTGGACGGTGGCGGCCCCGGTCAGGAAGGCGAGGACCTCGACGGTGTCGCGCGGGGCGCTGGTGCCGCCCCTCGGGACCATGAACTTGGTCTGTGAGCCGCCCGAGGGCCGTTGCGCCGCCTTCTGCAGGCGGTGCGTGAGGTAGACGGTGTCACGGACGATCGCCGGCGTCTTGCCGGTCTTGAACTTGGTCAGGTAGTAGGACGTGAGGTCCAGGTACGCGCCGCCGTTGTGCGCGGACGGCGTGAACTGGGTGCCTTCGGAGAAGTCGTTCCAGGTGGTGAGCTGCACCCAGTCGGCCCCGCCGGTGATGGACTTGTCCCACGTCAGGCGGAGGTTCTCGGTGTTGTTGGCCTCGTCGTAGATGCCCTGGTTGGGCCGCTCGTCCTGGACGGAGACCGGCTGCATCCAGATCTTGCCCAGGTCGTGGGCGAGGTTGATGTTGGAGGCGACGCCCGCCTGCTGCGCGGGGCTGCGGTTGCCCCAGTTGGAGAAGCCGTAGCTGATGGGCGCGTACGCCTTGGCGTGGGTGGAGAAGTTCAGGAAGACGGGCACGAACGCCACCTTGACGTTGTGCTTGGCCTGCATGATGTCCATGAACTCCCTCCACCACGAGACCGGCTGGTTCTCCGCCTTGAACGGTGAGACGACCAGGCGCTTGTCGGCCAGGCGGTAGACGGTGGAGTTCTGGGCCAGCTCGGCCATGGAGGCGGCGAGCTGGGTGGGGGTGACGCCCTTGAGGCCGTTCATGTCCGGCATCAGGACGATCTTGAATCCGGGGTCGACGTTCTTGGCGGCCTGGACGAGCAGCTTGAGCCGGGTCCAGTGCTGGCTGGTCAGCGAGAGGATGTCGACGGTGAAGCCGTCGAGCCCGGCCGTCCTGGCCAGGCGGATCTCGCTCTCCATGTCGGCCAGTTGCCAGTCGCCGGTCCTGGGCGCTCTGGGCAGGGGGCGGTCGCGCAGGAGCCCGCCGTACGCGGCGTGCTTGCCGCTCTCACCGGCCGGGTTGAGGTAGTTGCGGGCGTAGTAGTCCTCGGCGCCCGCCTTGTTGTCCAGCGAGATCGGGTACGGCGTGAAGTAGTGCGCGAACACCTTCTTCTCCGAGGCCCGCAGCGTGCTGATCGCCGGCAGGTCGAACGGCAGCGGCCCGGCGGGCACCGGCGGCTTCTCCGCCGCGGTGTAGGTGATGACCAGGCGCGGCGGGACGGCGCCGGTGGCGGTGGCGCGCGAGGAGTGGAAGACGCCCTGGGCGCCGCCGGTGCTGGTCAGCGCGAAGGCGTACGTGCCGTCGCCGGTCACCGCGCCCGGCAGGTCGATCTTGGCCTGCCGGCCGGCGGTGAAGCCGGTCCTGGTGCCGGCGGTGGCGCCGAGCGTGGGCCGGTTGGTGTAGAGAACGTGCTCGTCCCACGCGGACGTGGTCTTGCGCACGGCCAGCGCGGTGTCCGTGGTGCGCACGGAGTGGATCTCCAGCGTCGCCTTGACCTCGGCGCCTTCCGGGATGCCGGTGACGTTGAAGCGCACCAGGCCGAAGCGCTCGTTGCCGGACCCGTTGAAGGCCGACATCCAGGTGAAGTCCGCGTGGTCCGCTGTGGGACTGGTCTCGCTGACGTAGGTGTCGGCGGCGGCCTGCACCGTTACGGTCTTGGGCTCGGCGGCGGCCTGTGCGGAGGCCGCCGGAGCACTCATGATCGCGACGGCCATCGCCATGACGGCGGATAACCAGGGCTTGCGCAGCATGTGATCTCCGGGTGTGGGGTGTGTTGCGCGTGATCATATTGCCCGCCTTGCCATGAAATGACCCGAAATATCAACATCCGGTCGGCCGTTTCTCCGCGGAGTACTATGAACAAAAAACCAGATCGTTCATACGGGAGGAACCGTGATGAGGGACGACCTGCCGCGCATCACCGTGGGCCAGGGCCCGCCCCTGGTGGTGCTGCTGTTCACGCCTCGGGCGGCCAACCCCGCCGGGCCCGCCCGCTGGTCGGCGATGCGGATGCTCAAGCCGTTCACCGGGCACTTCACCGTCCACCTGCTCAACCGCCCGCCGGGGCTGGCCCCCGGCACGACCATGGCCGAACTGGCCGCCGTCTACGCCGCCGGCTTCGACGGCCCCGCCCGGGTGCTGGGCGTCTCCACGGGCGGCTCGGTCGCGCAACAACTCGCCGCCGACCGCCCCGACCTGGTCGAACGCCTCGTCCTCGCCGGTACGGCAGGCACGCTGGGCCCGATCGGCAAACGCGCCCAGCGGGCCTACATCGACCGCGCCCGCCAGGGCAGGCGCCCCAGCCCGGCCCTGGCCGGACTCGTCACCCCGTCACCGCTCGCCCGCAGGCTCCTGTCCGCCCTCCTGTGGCTGTCCGACGGTTCGGCCGGCCACTCCGACGCCGCCACCATGCTCGAGGCCGAGGACGGCTTCGACCTGCGCGGCAGGCTGGCCGACATCAAGGCGCCCACCCTGCTCGTCCACGGCGAGAAGGACGTCGTCTACCCGCTGGAGCTGGCCAGGCAGACGGCGGCGGGCATCCCCGGCGCCCGCCTGACCGTCTACGCCGGCCGGAGCCACAGCGGCACCTTCACCGACCGCCGCTTCGCCCCCGACGCACTGGCCTTCCTCACCTGATCGCCGAACCCCCCACCGACGCACCGGCCTTCCTCACCTGATCGCCGAACCCCCCACCGACGCACCGGCCTTCCTCGCCTGATCGCCGAACCCTCCACCGGCGCACCGGCCTTCCTCACCTGATCGCCGAACCCTCCTCCGGCGCCACCCTGCGCAGGGTCAGCACCCTGCGGCGGCGTAAGGCCGCTGTCCTGATGAACGACTCGGCCTGGTTGACGTGCGGGAACGGGAGGGCGGGCACCGCCGTACCCAGGAACTCGCACAGCGGCGCCCAGCCCTCGCGCACGTCGAAGACCAGCAGCCGGTCGGCGGGAATCCCGGCCATGACCGCGTCGTTGTGCCGGCGGAACACCTCCATGGCGTGCTCCGGCTCGCCGAACCGGCCGCCGAAGGTGTCTTCCCAGATCAGCCGCTCGGCCAGGGCGCGGCGTCTGGCCAGCGACGGGTAGAACGTGTTCTCCAGCCGCATGACCAGGCCGCGCACGCCCGGCTTGCGGGCCATGAAGTGGTAGATGGTGCTGTGCGCGCTGGCGTACCAGCGGGCGGGGTCGCGTACGGTCAGCACGATCTTCGCCTTCGGGAACGCCTCGGCCAGCTCCCTCCAGAACGAGCAGGCGGGCCAGTCGCAGGCGGCGCGGAAGCCGGTCAGCAGGTCCGGCCAGTCGACCGCCTCACCCCGCACGGCCGCCTCCCACCTCGGGATCAGTTCCTCGCGCTCGCCCAGGGACGACATGTGGTGGCAGGGCCGGTACCCGAGTGCTTCCAGCGCCAGGCGCAGGGAGTAGGTACCGGTCCGCCCCATGCCCGCGCCGATGACCTCGACCATGAGACCACTCCTCTCATCGTGCACAACGGGCAGGCGCGGAAACCGGTTCAACATTGAAGGAGTTGACCGGTGCTGCTCTCGCGGGCGTCAGGGGCCGTTCATCCGCGCTTCAGCGAATGGACGCCGGGCATCGCTAGCTTCCGGGTGCCATTTCCACACTTTTGATCGTTAGGAAGCGTCGTGTCCCGTTCATTGATCGCCGGGCTGGCTGCCGCGGCCGCCCTCACCACCGTCGCGGCCGCCCCCGCCGGGGCGGCGCCGCGGCCCAAGGTCACCTCGGACGTCGTCCTGCCCGCGCCCGCCCTGGCCGACTTCGAGAAGGGCCTGGTCCAGGACGACCGCGGGGTCAGGCTCGGCGGGATCGGCAGCGGCCTCTACCCGGCCGGCCGGCGCGGCGACTACTGGATGGTGACCGACCGCGGGCCCAACGGCGAGCCGAAGGTCAACGGGGAGAAGCGGCGCACGTTCCCGGTGCCCGAGTTCGCGCCGGCCATCGTGCGCGTGTCCGTGAAGAACGGCAAGGCCGCGATCACCAGAACCATCACGATCAAGAACACCGACGGGACCCCGATCACCGGCCTGTCCAACCAGTCCGGCCACGACGAGGTGCCCTACGGCTGGGACGGGCAGGAAGAACTCGCCTACGACCCGGGCGGCCTGGACACCGAGGACATCGTGCCCGACGGGCGCGGCGGCTTCTGGCTGGTCGACGAGTACGCGCCCTCGCTGGTGCACGTCGGCTCCGACGGGCGCGTCCTGACCCGCTATGTGCCGAAGGGGCTCGGGCTGAAGGGCGCGAAGTACCCGGTGAAGGAGACGCTGCCCGCCGTCTTCGCCACCCGGCAGCAGAACCGCGGCTTCGAGGCCGTCGACGTCTCGCGCCGCGAGAACGCGCTCTACGTGGCCGTGCAGAGCCCGCTGGCCAACCCGGACAAGAAGACCGGCAAGGCTTCCGGCACCGCCCGCATCCTGCGCGTCGACCTGCGTACCGGCCGGCCGACCGGCGAGTGGGCCCACACCATGGAGAACGTCGCCACCTTCGACCCCAAGGCCGAGCAGGGCGACATGAAGATCTCCGCGCTCACCGTGCTGTCGCCCGGCCGTCTGCTGCTGCAGGAGCGTACCGACGCCGTCGCCCGCCTCTACACCGTGGACCTGCGCCGCGCCACCGACCTCGCCGGCGGCGTCCACGACGACCCGGCCACGAAGCCGTCGCTGGAGTCGGCGCTGCCCGCCTCGGTGAAGCCGGCCAGGAAGGAGCTCGCCGTCGACCTGGCGGCCATCCCCGGCCTGCCCGGCAAGATCGAGGGCGTGACCCTGCTCGACCCCAGGACCCTCGTGATCGCCAATGACAACGACTTCGGTCTCGGCACGTTCGGCGAGGACGGCCGGCTGATCGACTCCGGCGTCAAGAGCCACCTCATCACCATCCGCCTGCCCCGCCCGCTGCGCTGACCCTTCCGCGGGCACCCCGCCGGGGCGCCCGCGCCCGGAAGCATCACCCTCCGTTACCTGCTGCGACGCCAGAATCTTTAGGAAAGTTTCTTGATTGTTGGCGGATCGTGAGTCAAGCTTGATCTTGATCATGAAGCGGTGGCCCGCACCCCCGCGGGCCACGCAAGCACGCAGGAGGACGCTTGATGCACACGAGAAGGCTCGGTCGTGCCGGAGTCGCCGCCGTCGCCGCGACGCTGACGATCCTGGGCGCCGGCACCATGGCACACGCCGAAACCCCCACCTCCGCGCCGAGCGCGGCCGTCGCCTGCCAGCCTTCGGGTGCGCTGGCAGTCGACGGCGCCGAGCTCGACGTCAACAGCCCCGCCCCCGGGGTCGGCAACTGCTTCACCTTCACCGGCCAGGTCGGTGACAACCTCACCGTCGGCATCTACCTGCCCGGCGGCGCCGGCGAGCGGATCGGCTTCCACAGCAAGCTGATCGTCCGCGACCCGTCCGGTCAGGTGGTCGCCCAGTACCAGGGCGGCCACCCGCAGGTTCAGCCGATCTACCGCCTGGCCGTACCCACGCTGACGACCGCCGGCACCTACGAGGTCGAGGTCGCCCCGGTCGCCGCCGACGGCCTGCTGGCCGCCCGCGTCCTGCTCAACTCGGTGACCGACCTCGGCAGGGTCAACATCGACGGACCCGGCAAGCTCGTCCACCTCAAGCGGATCGGCCAGGAGCAGCGCATCACCTTCGCCGGCACCGCCGACCAGTGGGTCCAGCTCGACCTGGCCGGTTTCGACTTCGAGACCGGCACCCCCGGACGCGAGGCGGGCGTCTGGTTCGAGATCTGGAACAAGGACCAGACCCGGCTGCTCTTCCGCGACGTGCTGCGCGCCAGCGGCCGCCGCGAGCTCGGCCCGCTGCGCGTCGGCGGCGACTTCGTCATCCAGGCGTGGTCGGTGTGGGGCTCCGTCGGCGGTGTGACCGTCTCGGTGCCGAGCATGCCTCCGCAGAAGTGACCCGCTGAACCGTGCGACGGCCGTCCCTCCGGGGGCGGCCGTCGCCTCTACCGTCACGATGACAGATTCGCCGGCCCCGCCCTGGTCCGTAATTTCTTCCTCAGAAGGAAACACGACCTCGAAAGGACCGCGACATGGTCACCACCACCGCCCCCGCCGCCACCACCACCGACGCCAAGCTGCTGCGCTTCGCGCTCCGCCTCGACGCGATCGGGACCGGCGCCAACGGCCTGCTCTACCTCGGCGCCGCCGCCGTCTTCGGCGGGATGTTCGGCCTGCCCGCCGCGCTCCTGTACCCGATCGGCGTCTTCCTGGCCGCCTTCGGCGCCGCCCTGCTCGTCCTCGCCGCCCGGCCCGCGATCAGCAAGGCCGCCGTCGGAGTCGCGATGGCGATCAACGTCCTCTGGGTGCTCGCCAGCGCCGAAGCGCTGATCGCCGGCTGGTTCCCGCTGACCGCTCTCGGCACCGCGCTGGTGATCGCCCAGGCCGCCGCGGTCGCGGGCTTCACCGCTCTGCAGTACGCCGGTCTGCGCAGGGCATGAGCCGTCCTACCATCGAAGATCATGAAGGATCTGGAACTGCTCCGCCAGGAGATGCGGGTGCAATGGGACATCGACGGCCGGGACCGCATCCGGGGCGGCGGCGAGGACCTGGCCGTCGCCGTTGCCCCGGACGGGACGATGGCGGCGGCGGTGGCCGAGACCGTACCGGACGACAGGGCACGGCCGCTGCTGCGGAGGATCGCGGACGGCCCGCCGCCACCTGCCGGCCGCCCGCCCGCGCTCGCGCCCGGCGCGACGGTGTCCGGCGGCCCCTGCTACCTGGTCTGCCCGCCCGTGCGCGGCGACGTACACGTGGACGTGCTGCGCTCCGACCGCCCGGCCGACGCCGGCCTCGTCCGCGACCTGCGGCCGGGCAACTGGGAGCCGGAGGAATGGGCGGACCTCGTCGGCGGCGGCCAGGGGGCGCCGTGGGCGATGGTCGTCTCGGCCGGGCAGGTGGTCTCCATCTGCCACACGCCACACCGGACGGCCGCCGGGGCGGAAGCCGGCACCTGGACCGCGCCCGGCTTCCGCGGCCGGGGCTACGCCGCCGCCACCACCGCCGTCTGGGCGGACCTGCTGGCTCCCGGCTGCCCGCGCCTGTTCTACAGCACCACCGCCGCCAACCGTTCCTCACAGCGGGTGGCCGAACGGCTGGGGCTGCGGCACATCGGGTGGATTTGGCGGTTCGAGGGGCTCTAGGGTCATGCGAGTGGGTGAACCGTTCGGGCAGTTCGGGCAGTATGCGGCGATCGAGGTTCTGGGCGAAGGCGGTCAGGGCACCGTCTACCTGGGACGCGCGCCCGACGGCACGCAGGTGGCCATCAAAGTGCTGCTCGGCCAGATCGCCCGCGACGACGACGCCCGGCGGCGCTTCCGGCGCGAGGCCGAGGCGGCCCGGCGGGTGGCGCCGTTCTGTACCGCCCGGGTCCTCGACGTCGGCGTGGCCGCGCGGCCGTACATCGTCAGCGAGTACGTGCCCGGCCCCTCACTCCACGACCTCGTCCGCCGCGACGGACCCCGCACCGGAGGCGGACTCCAACGGCTGGGCGTGGCCACCCTCACCGCCCTGGACGCCATCCACCGCGCCGGGATCGTGCACCGCGACTTCAAGCCCGGCAACGTGATCATGGGCGCGGAAGGGCCCGTCGTCATCGACTTCGGCATCGCCAGGACGCTCGACCAGACGGCGACCAGCGGCGTGCTGGGCACACCCGCGTTCATGGCGCCTGAGCAGTTCGGCGGGCAGGGGCTCACGGGGGCGGCCGACCTGTTCAGCTGGGCCGCCACGATGGTGTACGCGGCAACCGGCCGGTACCCGTTCCACGGCGAGACGATGCCCGCGCTGATGCACGCGATCCTGACCACCGAGCCGGACCTGTCCGGCGTCCCCGGCGACCTCCTGCCCTTGCTTCGGGCGTGCCTGTCCAAGGAACCCGGCCGGCGCCCCACCGCGGCCGCCGCCCTGGGCACGATGACGGCGCTGCCCGCGTCCATCCGGCCGGCCGCCACGACTCCTGCGCCGCAGCCTCAGGCCCGGCCGGCCGTCACCACTCCGGCGCCGCAGGCTCAGGCCCGGCCGGTCGTCGCCGCTCCGGCGCCGCAGGCGGCCTTCCGTCCCGCCGGCGCCGATCCCCGTCATCACCCTCCAGCGGCCGAGGCGCCCGGGATGACGAGTCTGGCCGGCGCGGTGTTCGCGCTGGTGGCCGTCGTGCCGCTGCTCTACTACAGCGTGCTATTCGCCCTGGCCACCCTGAACCACGGCCCGGCCGGTGCGGCGGAGCCGTACCCGCCGGACATGCCCAGGGCGATCGCCTTCTCGGTCGTGGTATGCCTGCTCTGCGTGGCGGTGCACCACGTGTCCATGGTGGCGGCGCTCGCCGGGCTGCTGCACATCCCGCTGTCGGTGGTCTTCGCGCTGCCGCCGCTGCCGGGGGCGACGCGGGCGGCGTTCAGGGAGATGGCCGGGTTCGACGTGATGGCGCTTGTGTCGCTGTCGTCCGTCCTCACCGCGCTGGTACTGCTCGCCACCGCGCTGCCGCAGTGGCGCTGGAGCCGGCTGGTCGCGGTGCCGGCCGTCGCCGGGAGCGCGCTCATGATGATCGGTGGCCTCACCGGCGTGCTGGCCGAACTCCGGCTGGCCCGGCCGCGGACCGGCGCCTACACCACGGAGGCGCTTGGGCGGCTGGCCATCGGGCTGTGGGCGCTGGCGGCGGCCGGGACGGTGGTGGCGCAGGCCGTACAGGCCAGACGGCGAGCTTCCGCGCCGCGCCCCTTCCCGCCCGCAGCACCAGCAGGGCGGGCGTGAGCACGGCCCACGCGCCCAGCGTCACGCTCATGGCGATCGACTCCGGCTGAAGCAGGTCGTGGAGGAGGTGCGGAAGGCTCGCAGCCCCTTCCGTGCCCGAAATCCGGTTGCCTCCGGCGTGGGCGGCGGCCTACCTTGTGGCCGTCGTCTGTTCATCGGGGAGGAACACACGTGTTCGACGCCGCCGTCCACGCTTATCTCAGGTCGGCCGCCGGGGAGGGGGCCCGCCGGGCCGGGCCGTTCACGGTGCGCTTCGACGAGCACGACGACGCGCTGCCGTTCAACTACGCCATCCCCGACGACGACGTCGCGCCCACCCCCGGCGAGGTCGGCGCGCTGATCGCGCTCTTCCACGAGCACGCCCGCGTACCGCGGCTGGAGTACGTGCCGCAGGCCGCGCCCAAGGTGGAGGCGGCGGTGCTGGCGGCCGGGTTCGAGCCCGAGGGGCGCTACCCCCTTCTGGTGTGCACACCCGGCACCGTGGTGGACGCCCCGGTGGACCCCGCGATCGAGGTGGCGCCGGTCACCGCCGACGCCGGCCTCTGGCAGGCCGCCCGGGTCATGAACGCCGCCTTCGACGCCCCGGACGCCACCGAGCACGACGTCGCCCGCATGCGGCGCATCCTCGAGCGCGGCGGCCTGGTCGCGCTCGCCACCGACACCACGACCGGCACGGCCGTCGGCGCCGGCCAGATCGGCGGTCCCCACGAGGGGGTGGCCGAGGTCGCCGGGATCGCGGTGGCGACCTCGCACCGGCGCCGTGGCATCGCCGGCGCCGTCACGGCCCTGCTGACCCGGGCGGGAGCCCCCACGGCCTTCCTCACCCCGGCCGACGACGCGGCGGGCCGGGTGTACGCGCGTGTGGGCTACCGGAAGACCGGCGAGATGCTGCACATCTCGCTGCGCTGACGCGGAGCCGGCCGCCGAGGGCGCGTAGACCTGCTGGGCGAATTCGTCGGACGGCACCGGGAAAGCGTCGTGATCACCCGCCCGGAGACGGACGCGCGGCGAAGGCTCCCCACGGATAACTGTCCGCCAGAGGGCTCCGGGTTCCGTAATGTTCGGGTTCATGAGCTTCGCCGGCACAGCGCGGCCGCGACCCCGCTGGTACCACGCCCAGACCGACCTGGACGACTTCGCCATCATCAGCTACCGGGTGGACGCCGACGCCCTGGCCCGCCACCTGCCCAACGGCTTCACCCCGATGACGCTGGACTTCGCCGACGGCCCCGGCAGCCTGGTCTCGGCCGTGGCGTTCAGGGACCGCGACTTCCACTTCCGGTTCCTCCCGCAGGTCGGCATCGACTGCGGCCAGATCAACTACCGCGCCTATGTCACCGCGAACGGCCGGCCGGGCGTCTGGTTCTTCGGCACGAGCCTCGACCACCCCGTGGTCCTGATCCCTCAGCACCTGTGGGGCATGCCCTGGCGCCGCGACCGCATCCGCATCGGGGCCGACTGGACCGGCAGCCCGGCCCACTGGCGCCTCGACGCCGGCGACGCGCGCTGCGAGGCCGAGGAGCTCCCCGAACCGCCCGCCACCCTGGACGGCTTCACCGGCGAACCGGACTGGCTCGAACGCCTGACCCACCCCATGGACGGCTGGTACCGGCGCCGGGACGGCGGGGTCGGTGTCTACAGCATCTGGCATCCGGTCATGCGCCCCCGCTACCTGACGGCGCTCTCGGCCCGGTTCCCCGTGTTCGAGCGCCTTGGGCTGATCACGGCGGACACGGCCCCGCACTCGATCCTGGCGCAGCGGCACCTGCCGTTCGACATCCACACCCCGCCCCGCCGGCTCTGAACCTCAGCCGCACCCGTAAGGCCACGACATCGCGGTGATCGTGTGCGTCACCCGGAACGCGCCGCGCTGACCGGGAAAGACGCACCGCTCCACCAGCACCACTGATCCGCCCAGTCGCGGATCACCGTTGGTGTAGTAGGTCTCGATCCGCCTGACACCGCTCGTGGCATCCGCGATACCGCCGGAGAACGCGAGCACGGCGGCGAGAACGAACGGGGCGGCTCCCATGACCCTGCGCACAGCGCCATACTGCGGCGATCATCTCCCGCGGGGTACCTCGCACATCAGAGGATGGTCAGCAGCGGGTGAGCCACTGGTGAGAGCGCGCCATGTAGGTGCCGGCGAGATTGCCCTGCGCGTGGACCGAGGTGCAGCCCTTGCGGCGCTGATGGTCGCGCTCCATGTAGAAGGCCAGGGCATGGTAGGGGTCCAGCTCGTTCGCGTTGTTGAACACCGACTTGACCGGCTGGGTCAGCGCCCACGCACAACGCCCCGGCCCGGCCGCCCAGTCCTCACTGGCCTCCGTCCAGCTGCACATCTCACCCTTGCCGTCGTTCTCCGAGAAGAAACACGCGCTGTTCTCGGGACAGCGGTAATACCCGGTCGTCCCGGGCGGCTCCCGCAGACCCGCGGCGCCGAAGCCCGCGAGCGCGCCGACGACCAGCGCGGCGGCGGTGACCATCAGGAGCCGCGGACGCCGGCGCCGCCTCGGGGTGGTCGCGGCGGCGGCGGACGCCACGCGGGGCAGCAGGGCCGCGCTCGTGTGCGCGGCGCGCTCCTCGTGGGTACGCGCCAGGCAGTCGCGCACGATCTGCCGCCAGGGCTCGGGGAGATCCGGGGACAGCCGGAGCCGTTCGGCACCCCGGCCGTAGGCCTGCACGGCGTCCCGGCGGGCACTCGGCGTACCGCCGGGAAACGGGTGTGCGCCGGTCAGGAGGAGATGGGCCATGATCCCGAACGCCCAGACGTCCGCGCTGGGCCGGATGACCTGGCCCCGCTCGCCGATCTCGGACCAGAGCAGCTCCGGCGCGGTGTAGTCGGGGGTGGAGAACGCGGGCGCGTAGGCGTGCGTACCCTCCATCTCGGCGGCCAGGTTGAAGTCGCCGAGCCGTACCGAACCGTCCGCCATGAGCAGCACGTTGCCCGGCTTGAGATCCCCGTGCACCCACCCGGCGGCGTGCAGGTCGGCCAGGCCCTCACAGACCTGCGCGAGCACCATGGGACCGCCCGGCACCGGCGCGGGCGCGACGAGCGAGAGGAGGGAGATCAGCGCGGCCAGCGAGCTCTCCGCGCGTTCCAGCACGAGGACGGTGGCGCCGTCCAGTTCCGGCTGTCCGGCGTCGTCGACGACCAGGGTCTGGAACATCCGGATCAGGCGCGGGCGGTCAACAGAGCGGTGGAGCTCCACCTCGCGACGGACCAGGTCCTGGTAGTGGCGTAGCCGGCGCGGTGTGCCCGTGCCCGTGGGCAGGAACTTCAGCGCCGCCATCGCGGGCAGCTCGTCATGCGCTCCCACGCGGTGCGCGAGATACACGCTGCTGAACGCGCCGGTGGCCAGCGGATGGCGTACCTCCCAGTCGCCGACCCGATAGCCGGAAGGGACCGATACGGCGAAGGGCCCGTCCGGCTCCCCGATCACGGTGCGGCCCCGTCCAGCAGCGCCAGGTCGTCCTCGCCGACCAGGTCGAACCGCAGGGCCAGCGAGACGAGGGTCGCCTTCTTGCTGTTCAGCCGGGATCCGCGGTTCGCGGTCTCCGGTGCCGGCTTCAGCCGTAACTTGACGGCCAGGTAGTCGATGTTCCACTGCACGGACGCCCGTGACGCGTCCGGCCACGTGGATCGCAGGCGCCGCACCAGCTGCTCCACGGTCGGCGGCGGTGTGTGCAGCTCGCCCCGCAGCCGCGACTCGCACAGCGCCACCAGGACCAGGAAGTACCGCGTGCCTCGGTCCAGCGGGAACGCCGGTGCGGTGAGCGCGCCCGCCAGCTCGCGATCATCGGCGGTGCGGTAGTCGTGCCGCGGCGCCCACACGTCGAACCCGAGCAGTTCCTCCCCCGCGGGCAGCACCACCCTGGAGAACTCGAACGGCACCGGCGCCTCGGCCCGTCCCGGAGCGATCTTGATGTGCTCACCCGCGCCCTCGGGGTTCTCCACCACGTACGTCTGGCGACGGCTCAGATTGCTCAGCGTCCAGAACGTGCCGGTCGCCGTGACCTCTCCGGCGACCCGGGACACCCCGCCGTGGGCGATCGTCAGGTGGGCGCCGGTCCCCGACGGAGCCCGCCCGAAGACCAGCGTCTCCCCCTGCGCCAGCCGGATCTGCTCATCCGGCCCCGCGCAGCCCCCGGGCACGACGATGATGCTGAACATCCACAGCCCCTTCCCCTGTGCCGTGCGGCGAGCGGCGGACCGTCCGGCCCTCAGGGGAATGACACCTTCACTCACCTCTGGTCCGCTTCAGAGTAGCCGTGGAGATCGACCGCGCCACCGTTACCTCAAGCATCGGTCCCGAGGCCCGGGGACGTTACCGCTCGGCTGACGGCGGGTCAGAACTCCGCGATGCGGATGTTGCGGAACGAGACGGTGTCGCCCGTTCCGTGGTTCCGCATGCCGACGTGCCCGTCCTTCGGCGAGCGCGCCGGGCCGGCGTTGGTGTAGCGCGGTCCCGGACGCGACATCGTCGGCGATGGTCGTGTATCTGGCCACGTGTCCCCCCGAGCTCTGGCTCGGGCCGGGAGTATGCCAATCCACTTACGCCGCTCGGGGTTGACGCGCCTCCGGCGTCCGTGTGACCATCGGGCTGCCGGGCGGAAGCCTGCCCGGAAACAGAAGACCTCGACGGCTCTGCCGGACGAGGTCTTTGTCATTTCTGGCCCCGGCCGGTCCGAGACACCTCGGACCGGGCGGGGCTTTCGCATGCCCCAGGAACCGACCCGAAACGACGAAGGCAGGAGCGATGATGACAACAACGGTGGTAGCCATCATGGCGGGGACGGTGGTGATGTTGGCCCTGATCGCAGGAGTGGTAGTGATCGCCTGGCGGGCGCTGAGCCGCTGTACGCCTGAACAGGTGGCCAATGTACTCGCGACCCTCGACCGGCTGGCCAGAACCATGCTCCTCAACCGGCGCCAGCCCCAGCTATCGGCTTACCAGGCATCGCGCGAAACGGAGAACACGAGGTGAAGGCCGCTCGCCGTCCTCCACCATCGGAATCGCCTGCGATCAGCCGGGTAGCTGAGGATGACGCCATCCGGTCGGTCGTCCGCGACATCGTCGCCATCCTCTACTCGTGCCCCCGAAAGATATGGGATGACACCATCGACGCCGTCACGACGGGCGACAGTTCGTCGGCGGCTCTGTCATGGCTCCAGGGTGACGCACTTTCGTCCTGGCTCTACGCTCGCGCGTCCTCCCTCGGTGACATCAACTTCAAGCTCGTGGCCGAGGTGACGAGAATGACGTTCGTAACCCTCCACCCACGAATACCGAGGATCGACCCGCCGGAAATCTACATGGCGGTAAGCCACCTCATTCCGCCACTTGAGCCGGGAGCCTTCGTTCTCGACCTGTGTGGGGTGGATCTCCGGCGCGCGGACCTCTCCTGCCGGAGATTGGTCGGCGCGGACCTGACCGGGGCGAACCTGTCCAGAGCCAACCTGTCCAGAGCAGACCTGAGCCAGGCCGATCTCTGTGGGGCGAACCTTTCCCAGGCGCGACTGGATCATGCGGTCCTTGATCACGCGGAGTGGAACACTGCCACGATCTGGCCCGCACCTGTAAACGCCTGGATCAGATCAATCGGAGCGTGGGACGTACCGAGCGATGCGACAGGGGATGAACGCCGCCTCCCGCAGGTCGGTCCGTACCTCACCAAAGGCGGAGCGGGACGGCGCCGTGGACGACGGCGGGCCAATCCGGGCCTCACCGCCAGGAGTCCTACGCCTGGATCACCATCCGAGGACTCCCCGCCGCTCCCGGCACCGGAGCACCCGTGAGCGTGTTCGGCTTGTTCTGCAGCGCGAACCGCGCCGGGAACGAGCCGAGCGCGCCCCGCCCCGGGCGCGGCTCCGGGAACACCTCGGGCGGCACATGGGCGAGCACCACCCGCATGGCCAGATCGATGTCCAAGCTGCAACGGGAGTCCGCCGGCAGGACCGTGCCGGGCTTGGACCGGATCACCAGCCCGGTCTCCTCGTGGCCACGTCCGGCGTCCAGCCGGCCTTGACGGTGAGCCTCGGCAGCCGGTTCACGCCCTGCCGGGCGCTCCAGTCCGCGCCGGTCGCGGGAGCGTCCCCGGCGGGAGTGGACAGTAGGGGCGCGTAGGAGAGATAGATCGTGCGATTGCCGGCGAAGCCGGGGTCGGCGGCGACCCCTCGCAGCCCTTCCTCGTCGTGGTTGTAGACGCTGAGGGCGCCCAGAACCTTGGTGTCTCCGGGCCGGAGCGTCCCGTCACGGGCGGTGTGGATCACCGGCAGGTCGGGCAGGACGGCCATGCTCCGGCATGTGGTGCTCTTTCGCCTCACGTCCCGGGTGGGACAAAATCAGGGTTCTCCGTCGAGTGTCGGCATCGACAAGGGGATGAGCACGTGACCCAGCCCGGTATGGCCGCCGCCCCGGGGCGGACTCCCGCGTGGCGCTACGCCATCGGGATGTTCGGCACCTCGATCCCGATCAACATGATCAAGGGATCGATGATCTTCTTCTACGTCGACATCCTCGGCCTCGACGTCCGCGCGTACGGCGTGGTCATGGTCATCTACGCGGTCATCGACGCGCTCGACAACCCGCTGCTCGGCCACCTCTCCGACCGCACCAGAAGCCGGTTCGGCCGGCGTCGCCCATGGCTGCTCGTCGGCGCGCCGATGCTCGCGGCCTGCATGATCGCCTTCTTCTCCGCGCCCAGCTCACTGGAGGGCATCGGCCTCGTCCTGTGGTTCGCGGTGTTCGCGATCCTGTGCGAGGCGTTCGACTCGATGCTCAACGCCAACTACGGCGCCCTGCTCCCCGAGCTGTATCCGCGCGAGCGCGACCGCGCCGTCGCCAACAGCCTGCGCCAGGGCTTCCAGCTCGTGGCCCTGGTGATCTCGCTCGCGGTCACCCCCTTGCTCACGACACAGGTGTTCGGCACCGAGAAGTCCACCGAAGGCTTCCAGATCACCGCGATCATCTACGGCGCCATCGCCGTCGTCGTGATCGTGTTCATGGCGCTCAGCGCGCGCGAGAACCCCCGCTACTCCACGCGGGAGAGACTGCTGCCCAGCCTGTGGTCCATCGTCCGCAACCCGGTGTTCTGGAAGGTCGGGCTCACCGGCGCCTGCTACGGGGCGGCCATGGCGCTCGTCCTGGCCGGCATCCAGCTGTACGTGCGCTACTCGCTCGGGCTCCCGGTCGCCAACGCGCTCTACCTCCAGGGCATCGTCATCCTCATCTCCGCCCTCGGCCTCGTCGTGTGGACGCGCGTCGTCGCGCGCCGCGGCGCCCTGTGGGCCTGGCGCCTGTCCTTCGCGATCCTCGCCGCCAGCTTCGCCGCCCTGTTCTTCGCCACCGACCTCGTCACGGCCGTCGCCGCGGGCGCGCTCGTCGGCGCCGGATGGTCGGGCATGCTCGCGACGAACGACCTCATCGTCGCGCGGGTGCTGGACGCCGACGCCGCGCACAACGGCGAGCACCGCGAAGGCCTCTTCCTGTCCGCGTTCGGCTTCTTCGGCCGCCTGAACGGCATCGTGACGGGACTCGCGCTCACCTCGCTGGGCGTGTTCTTCGGCTACAACTCCGGCGCCGACCCCGGATCTGACCCCGGCTTCGCGTTCCGCGTGTACCTGTGCGTGTACCCGTTCGTCCTGACCACGATCGGCGCGATGGCCGCACGGTTCATCTCGTTCCCGCTCGAACCGTCACCCGAGCCCAGCTCGCCCCGCCCGGAGGAAAGCCGGTGACCCGTCGCGTCGTCATCACGGCCGACGACCTCGGCCGCGAGGCCGGGACGACGGAGGTCATCATCGCCCTGCTCGCCGAGGGCCAGGTCAGCGCGACAACCCTCATCCCCGTCTCACCCCTCGCCGATCAGGCCGCCGCCCAGGTCCGCGACCTCGGCGTCGTACCGCGCCTGCACGTGACGCTCACCAGCGAGCACGGCCTCCCGCGCTGGCGCCCCCTCAACGGCGCGGCCACCCTCGCCGACCCCGGCGGAACCCTCACCGACGACCCCTTCGCCCTCGGCGCACGGGGCGAGGCCGAGGACGTCATCCGGGAAGCGGACGCGCAGCTGCGCTGGATGCGCGACCGCGACCTCCCGCCCGTGGCCGCCGACTCCCACTCCGGCACCCTGTACGGCCTGCACGGCCGATCATGGCTCGCCGCGGCGCTGGAGTGGTGCGCCCGCCACAGCCTGGCCTTCCGGCTGCCCCGAGACGCTGAGCCGTACTTCGGCGGTCCCCTTCCGCCGGAGTTGGCGGCGGCACACGAGAGCGCCGTGGCGTTCGCCGACACGCTCGGCGTGGCCATCCCGCAGACGATCGCGACCAACCGCCGGACCTTGTCCGAGCTCGGCTCCTACAAGCGGCTCCGGGATGACTATCTGCGCCGTCTCGCCGCCCTTCCCGAGGGGACGAGCGAGTTGTTCCTGCACCCGTCCCGCGAGGACGCGGTGAACGGACCGGACGGGGTCGTGCGCGCGTGGGAGACGCGATTGCTGCGTGATCCCGCATGGCACAAGGCCTTGGAGAGCGAGGCCGTCGAGGTCGTCGGGGGCTGGTGGTGAGAGGTTCTCTCACCACGACGTGAGCTGGAGGGTCACGAAGATCAGGCCGGCGGCCTGGTAGCTCAACCAGGGCCGGTGACGGCAGCGGCGGACGCCGTGCCGCGTGCGGGTCACCGGTGACGATCATGCCGGAGTTGTCCCGCAGGGCAGCCGAGCGCGGCCCGCTCGCTTCCGCTCGCCCTTCCGGGCGATCACCCGCATGGCCGGGATCGTCGTGTGCGCGGCGATCGCCGCCGCCCGATCGCAGTGAGATGCCTCTTGACGCCCACCTGTGGGCAGGATATTTCCTGTTTAGGAAAGTTTCCTAAGAGTAACCCGCGAGTCGGCCTTCGTACGAAACCGGAGGGAGCGCACATGAGGCTCAGGGAGCGAGTCGCGGCCATCTCCGCCGCGACCCTCAGCGCCGGCCTGGTGCTGAGCACCACCACACCGGCTCACGCCGTCCCCGACAACTGCACCGTGAACACGTATGGCGTCTGGATGGTCACGAGTACGTGCACCACCGGCACCGGAGAACACCGCGTCTCTGCCATCTACACCAACTCCGGCGGCCACCCGCAGTCGGCGACGGGGAACTGGGCGCCGGTGGGTGGCCTGTCCGTCGCCTATACCAGCGGTTACGTCACCAACTCGTGGGTGGAGAAGCGCGGCTGACCGGCGTCCTCCTGAGGCTCCGCCGCCCTCACCTACCAGCGCCGCGGCCACAACGAGCTGATCCTTCAGGGCGGTCACCCGCACGCCGGCACCTGGCACATGACCGTGCGACGGGTCACTTCGCCGCCTGGATGGACTCGCCCGACCTGTTCGCCGCACTGGCCAGGCACCAGCCCACCGGCCTCGACGAGACGATCACGCTGCTGAACGAGCTGGGCGCCACCGACATCACCGCCGAGACGGCCCGGCGCTGGCTCGCCACTTCGACCACCTCGCCTCCGGCGGATGGGACGACCCGCGATGACGACAGCCCAGCCTTCCGAGCCCAGGCCGCCATACCCGTTACTCAACAATAGGCAATGGCGCAAAATAGCGTATGAAGTGAGGCATCATCCCAACCGTCATAACCCATAGCCGCGCCGAGAAGGCACTGGCATGATCCATCACATGGATCATGCCCCCGAACCGCTCAACATGGACACGTGGCCGCGGCGACAGCACTTCCAACACTTCCGGCGCGTTCCCTGCACATACTCAATAACCTTCGAAATCGACGTCACCGCGTTCGTCGCCGCGCTGCGGCGATCACCGCGCAAGTCGTACATCGCGCAGGTCTGGGCGCTCGCCACGATCGTCAACCGGCACGATGAGTTCAAGATGTGCCTCACCGAGGAGGGCGCCCCGGCAGTATGGCCCGTCGTGCACCCGGCCTTTACGGTCTTCAACCCCGAACTCGAGACTTTCGCGGGCGTGTTCGCTGAATACGACCCCGATTTCGGCGCGTTCCACGAAGTCGCCGCCCCGCTGCTCACCAAACACAGTCAGGCCACCGAATTCGTTCCGCAAGGGTTCCGGCCCCCCAACGCCTTCGACATCTCCAGCGTCCCATGGGCGTCCTTCACCGCGTTAAACCTCAATATCGACAATGACTGGGACCACCTGTCGCCGATCTTCACGCTCGGTCGTTACATCGAGCGAGAGGGCCGTCTGCGACTTCCCGTCGCGGTGCAGGCGCATCACGCCGTGGCAGACGGATTCCACGTGACGCGCCTCATCAACGAGCTGGAGACCCTGGTTCAGGACACCAGCTGGCCCTGAGCTTGTCGTTCACGTTCTGGTCTTCGTGTTCGCGGCGTTCGTGACATTCCGGGTGGTGGCTGTGTTGCCGGTTATGTGGTGCGGCGGGGGCTTGATGCCTTTGCGGGGGCGAGCTGGGCGTTTGCAGCCCTCTCCTCCGCTTGGTGCACGCGAGTCTTACGATCTGCCTCTCAGGGGGTCCTTGGCTGGTAGTCCCGCACCGGGAAGGAGTCGAACAGCCGTACTCCCTTGGAGCTGAGGCCGGCCAGCCATCGGGTGAGTCCGCTGGGCAGGCTGGTGGCCAGTTCCGTGCCGTTCACCAGCAGGGTCAGACCCAGCCGGTGTGAGGGCAGCAACGTTTTCGCCATGCCGTTCGCGAATGCGCGGCTGCGCCGGACGAACTCCTGCAGTTCTGCCTGGTAGGCGGCGAACGCCTGGGTGTGATCGCCACCGGCCGCGGCCAGTTGCCCGGCGAGGACGTACGCCGACACCATGGCAAGGCTCGTGCTGGCCCCGATCGCCGGGCCGGGTGACAGTCCGGCGTCGCCGACCAGCACCACCCGGCCGCGTGACCACCTCTCCAGCCGGATCTGAGTGATGGAGTCGAAGTAGAAGGACGGGGTTCGGTCCAGTTCGGCGAGCCAGCGCGGAACGTGGCCGTCGAGGCCCGCGAAGTGTTCGCGGAGCAGGGTCTTCTGCCGGGCGATGTCGCGATGGTGGTAGTCGAGGGGGTGCTCGGTGCGGAACAGGAACAGCACACGGGCGTCGTCCAGATGGGCGGCGGTGTAGGCCATGGCGGTGCGGCCGACGTCGAAGTGGGCGATCATGTCGCCGTCGCGGGCCAGGTCGCGGGGCACGGAGATGACCGCCAGGTAGGCGCCGACCCAGTGGGTGAACTGGGATTCGGGCCCGAAGGCCAGGCGGCGGACGTTGGAGTGCAGCCCGTCGGCGCCGATCACCAGGTCGAACCGGCGCGGCTCACCCCGCTCGAAGGTGACCTCGCCGTCTTCGGATATGGAGGTGATGGAGTCGGCGAAGACGTACTCGGCCGTGTCGCGGGTGGCGTCGTAGAAGATCTCGCTGAGGTCGTCACGCATGATCTCGAGGTGCCGGTCGGAGACGGCCGTGAAGATCTTCGTGTTGTCGATCAGGGCGGGCCGCCTGACGCGGGGGCGGTAGGCGAGCGTGCGCTCGGTCGCGGTGGAACGCTTCTGAATCGCCGGGAGCACACCCATGCGTTCGGCGATGTCCAGGGCTGGGCGCCAGAGATCGACTGAGTGTCCTCCGGTCTTTCGCGGTTGCGGTGCGCGTTCCACCACGGTCACCTCGTAGCCGTACCGGGTCAGCCAGTAGGCCAGGGCGGGACCGGCGATGCTCGCACCGGAGATCAGGACTCGCATGGATCCTCCATCAATAAGTGACAGCATTCCCTCCGTTTCAGCATCCTATACGGAGGGTCTTGTTACACATATACTGGACCGGTGAACCCTGATCGCAAGCTCCGTGCCGACGCCCAGCTGAACCGCGAGCAGATCATCGCGGTGGCCCACGCCCTCATCGCCGAGCATGGTGCCGATGTGCCGATGGAGGAGGTGGCCCGCCGGGCCGGGGTGAGCACCGGCACCCTGTACCGCCGCTTCCCGAATCGGCACGAGCTGATCCGCGGGGTGGCGCTGAACAGCTTCCACCAAGTGATCGCCATCGCCAGAACAGCCGAGGACGAGGAGCCGGACGCCTGGGCGGCGCTGACGCGATTCGTCCGTGAAGCCGGCGGCGACCTGCGCCTGGCGGCGGGTCTGGCCATGCGCTTCGCCGGCACCTGGGCCACCCTTCGCGACGACCCGGAGAACCTCCGGCTACGCGCTCTCCTGCTGAAGATCCTCGACCGGCTCGTCCGCCACGCCCAGGCCGACGGCAAGGTTCGAAACGACGTCAGCGCCGCCGACCTCTCGATGATGATGGCCCTGCTCCTGCGGCCCATGCCCGGCCTGCAACCCGACCTCACCCCGGCCGGCGCCGGCCGCTACCTCGCCCTCATGCTCGAAGGCCTGCGCGCCCGCCCCGCAACCGACCCCCTCCCCGACCCGGAGATCACCCTCGCCGATCTCAGGTGAATCTTCCCGACCGGCTGCGGTCATTCACGGAACCAACCCGGTTGGCTGCTCCACTCCTACGCGCAGACCGATGAACGTCAGCGGAGACGAACGGCCAGACGAACGCGAGACCCGGACATGGCGGCGGAATCGGCGCCTGCCGGGAACGGTTCGCTGCTCGTTGGTCCTACGGTCGCCAGATGAACGCGCGTTGATCTTGTGGTGGCTTGCCGGCCAATGCGTGGGGGGCCATGAAGCACCCCCATGCACGTCGACGATTTGGGCGATCTTGGACGAAGACCGCGACCCTGATTACCCGGGAAGCGTGATGCCTTGCGGTTCGACGTCACCGCTTGGGGGGTGCGGTGGTGCGATGAGTTCCGCGGGTGAAGGTGGTCTATCTCAGGACCCTTGTAAGACGGGCCGGGAGTCACCCGGCCGAGCGATATCCAGAGGAGGACCCTCATGGGCAAGGTCTTCAGCCACATGACGATGTCGTTGGACGGATACATCGCACAACCGGATGACCAGGTCGGCGAGCTGTTCGACTGGTATGAGGCCGGAGACGTGGTCGTGCCGAACCCGAACGAGGACATCTCGGTCAAGGTCGATGATGCGGGTGCGCAGGCGTGGCGGGAGCTGACCGAGAACACCGGCGCGCTCATCGCCGGCCGCCGCCTGTTCGACATCGCCGGTGGCTGGAACGACAAGCATCCGGCCGGCGCACCCGTGGTCGTGGTCACGCACCGCCCGCCCGCGGATGCCGCCGAGAAGTGGCCGACCACGACGTTCGTCGACGGAGTCGAGGCGGCGATCGATCGGGCGCGGGAGATCGCCGGTGACCGGAACGTCACGATCGCCAGTGCGAACGTGACCCAGCAGGCACTCGCTCTCGGCCTGGTGGACGAGGTGTGCGTCAGCCTCGTACCGGTGCTGTTCGGCGAGGGCATCCCGTACTTCTCGAAGATCGAGGGTGGACACCTGCTGCTCGACGACCCGATCGTCATCCAGGGCCGGCGCGCCTTGCACCTGCGGTATCCGGTCCGTCGCCAGCCTCCGTCCGGGGCCGGTCGGCCGCTGCCCGCGTGATCATGGCGCGTTGCTCACCTGAACGGCAGGCCGACGGGCCGGGCGGCGCCCCGGGCAGGACCCCTGGACCAGGCAAAAGCCCACCCCAGGGGACCATCACTCGAAGGGCGTTCAGTCAGTCCGAGGCACATGGCTGTAGGACTGTGCGCGGCCGCAGGTCCTGCTCGCTCGCCGTATCTCCTGACCGCCGGCCGGTCCGTGAGGTGATCGGATCGCTCGTCGTGCCGCGGCTAGAAGGTGACCGGTAGTGCGCGTACGCCGTAGACGTTGGAGTCGGTACGCATCGGAACGTCCTCTGGCGCTACGGCCAGCCGCAGGCCGGGGAAGCGGGTGAGCAGGGCGGGAAGGGCGGTGCGTAGTTCGACGCGGGCCAGTTGCTGACCGATGCATTGGTGGATGCCGTGGGCGAAGGCCAGGTGGCCGGTGGCCTGGCGGTTCAGGTCGAGGGTGTCGGGGTTGGGGAACTTGGCCGGGTCGCGGTTGGCGGCGTTGGCCGCGAGGACCACCGTTTCGCCCTTTTTGATCAGGTGGCCGTTCAGTTCGACGTCTTGCAAGGCGGCGCGGATGCCGGTGTGGGCGATGGTCAGGTAGCGCAGTAGTTCCTCTACCGCCTTGTCGGCGAGGCCGGGGTTCTCGCGCAGTGCGGTGAGCTGGGCGGGGTGCTGGAGCAGGGCGAAGGTGCCGAGGGCGATCATGTTGGCGGTGGTGTCGAGGCCGGCTCCAAGGAGCAGGGTGCCGATGCCGGTGAGCTCTTCGTCGGTCAGGTCGGTGTCGGTCAGGTCGCTGAGCACGTCGTCGGTCGGGTCGGCCCGTTTGGCGCGGACGAGTTCGCCGATGTATTCGCTGAGTGCGGCGAAGGCGGTGAACTGCTTTTCCGGGGTGGAGGCGGCGATGCCGTCGGCGGCTTGGCGGCGGAAGGTGTCGCGGTCGGCGTACGGCACGCCGAGGACCTCGCAGATCATGATCGCGGGGATGGGTTGTGCGTAGGCCTGGAGCAGGTCGAGCGGTGGGCCGTGCTGTCGCATGGCGTCCAGGTGCTCGGCGGTGACCTCTTCGACGCGGCCGGTGAGCTGCCGCATCCGGCGGACGGTGAACTGGCCGGTCAGCAGCTTGCGGTAGCGGGTGTGCCCGGGGGCGTCCATGCCGGACAGGTCTCCGACGGGGGCCGGGGGCATCAGGCCCGACCCGGCGGGGACGAGGGGGTGGTGCATCAGCTCGTAGCGGGAGGTGAAGCGGGGGTCGGCTAGCACTTCGCGGACCAGGGAGTGGCTGGTCACCAGCCAGCCCTGGTGACCGTCGGCGAAGGCCAGCCGGGCGATCGGCCGCTGCTCGCGCAGGCTCGCCAGTTCCGCCGGGGGATCGAAGGGGCATCGCGCGAGGCGCTCGTGGGGGAAGGTCACTGACTCGGTCATCGCGTTCTCCTTGGTTCGAAGGTGTGGGCGCGCAGGGTGAGGAGCTCGCGCGGGCTGTTCCACCCGAGCAGTCCGACCATCCGGCCGTCGTTGCGGTAGGCGACGACGAACCGGTCGCCGGTGAGTGAGCCGTGCTCGACGGTGATCTCGGCGTCGGCCGGGTGGATCCCGTACGCCTGGATCTTGGTGGTGAACTGGTCGCTCCAGAAGTACGGGATCGGGGCGTAGGGCCGGTCGGCGCCGAGCAGGTTGCGGGCTACGGCGTTCGCGTGTTCGACGGCGTTGAGGCGGTGTTCGAGCCGCATCCGGGTGCCGAACGCCGCGTTGTGCCAGCTGGCGACGTCGCCGGCGGCGTACACGGCCGGTGCGGCGCGGCCGCGCTCGTCGCACTCGACGCCGTCGCCGAGCGGGAGCCCGGAGCCGGTCAGCCAGCCGGTCGCGGGAGTGCAGCCGATGGCCGCGACGACCAGGTCGGCCTGGACGGTCCGGCCGTCGTGCAGCTCCACGCCGGACGGCGTCACGCGCCGTACCTTCGTGGTGGTGCGCACGATGACGCCGTGTTCCCGGTGCAGGTGTGCGACGCGGGCGCCGAGCCGGAGGCCGAGCTGGTGGGCCATCGGCTGGGGAGCCGGATCGATCAGTGTGACGTCGCAGCCGAGGGTGCGGGCGGTGGCGGCGACCTCCGCGCCGAGGAAGCCGGCGCCGATCACCGCCAGGCGGGGCAGCCGCCGGAGGGCCGCGCGTAGCCGTAGCGCGTCATCCAGGGTGCGCAGCGCGAGCACGTGGGGCCACGGCGGGCGGCGGGGGGAGACGCCGGTGGCGATGATCAGGCCGTCGTAGGCGAGCCTCTCCTCGCGCAGGAGAACGGCCTTGCCGGGCAGGTCCACGGCGGTGGCCGCCCGTCCCAGCCGGAGGTCCACGCCGAGGCTGGCGTAGTGGGCGGCGTCGAAGGGCCGGACGCGCTCGGGTTCCCAGGTTCCCGCGAGCACCTGTTTGGACAGCGGCGGCCGGTCGTAGGGCAGGTGTGGTTCAGCGCCCACCAGGGTGAGCTGCCCGTCATAGCCCTCCCACCTCAGCGTCTGGGCGGCGGAGAGCCCGGCGGTGGAGGCGCCGACGATCACGATCCGGTTCATTCGGTGACCTTGATCGCCCTGGCGGGGCAGACCTGGGCCGCCTCGCGGGTCGCCTCCCGGAGCTCGGGGGCGGGCTCCGGGCTCAGGAGCACCACGAGGCCGTCGTCGTCGCGTTGGTCGAAGACGTCGGGTGCGAGCAGGACGCACTGGCCGGCGCCGATACAGGCGGGAATGTCCACGTCAACGTGCATGATGGAGTTCCTTCGAGCTCGGCGCTCCGGCCGAGCGGTCGCGGATGAGGAGGAAGGCCAGGACGGCTCCGGCCACCGCGAGGACGCCTCCGGCGATGGAGGTGATGGACATCGCGGTGGTGAACGCGTCGCGTGCGGTCTCGGCCAGGGCGGTGTCGGCGGTGCGGGCGGCGACGCCGAGGGCGTCGCCGATGGAGGCGCGTGCCCGCTCGGTGGCCGTGAGGGGCATGGCCGAGGTGTACGCCGAGGCCAGCACACTGCCCAGGACGGCGACGCCGAGGGCGCTGCCGGCCTGCTGCATGGTGTCGTTGAGCGCGGATCCGACTCCTGCGTGCTCGTGCGGGACCGCGCCCATCAGTGCCGCCACGGCCGCGGGCTGGGCCAGCCCGGTTCCCGTGCCGAACAGGATCAGGGCGGTGACCACGCTTCCGTAGCCGTCCCCGCCCGAGGTGACGGCCAGGAAGGCGAACCCCGCGGCCAGCACCGCGATCCCGATGACGGTCAGGGGGCGGTTGCCGATCCGGTTCCCGAGCGCGCCGCCGACGGCGTTGGCGGCGATGGTGGCCAGTGCCATGGGGGCGATCGCCATACCGGCCTGGGTCGGGGTGTAGCCAAGGACGAACTGCAGGTGCTGCGGCACCGCGAGCAGCAGTCCCGCGGTGCCCACCTGGACCAGGACCAGGGCCAGGCTGCCGCCGGTGAAGTCGCGTTGGCGGAAGAGCGCGAGGGGCATCATGGGGTACGGCGTGCGGGCCTGCCAGAGTACGAACGTGACCATGGCCACCGTCCCCACCCCGAGCGCGGTGAGGATGAGCGGGTGGGCCAGGCCGTAGCGGGGAAGCTCGATGATCGCCCAGACCAGCGCGCTCATGCCGAGCGCGGACAGGATCACGCCCGGCGGGTCGGCTTTGCGGGCGGGGGCCTTGGACTCCGGCATCCACGCGAGCGCGGCGATGATCGCCACGATGGCGATGGGGACGTTGATGAGGAACACCGAGCCCCACCAGAACTTCGCGATCAACGCGCCGCCCAGCACCGGGCCGCCGATCACGCCGAGCATCAGGGCCGAACTCCAGATGGAGGTCGCTCGGCGGCGTTCGTCGTCGTCGAAGACGGTGATGAGGATCGACAGGGTGCTGGGCATGACGAGTGCGCCGCCGAGGCCCATCAGGATCCGGCCGATGATCAGCTGGCCGGGAGTGGTGGCGTAGGTGGCCAGGGCGGAGGCGGCGCCGAAGACCACCAGACCGATGATCATGACGCGGCGGCGGCCGTAGCGGTCGGACAGGCTGCCGGCGGTCAGCAGCAGCCCGGCGAAGACCAGGATGTAGGACGCGGTGATCCACTGGATGTCCTGGGCGCCGGCGCCGAGGTCGCGGGTGAGCGTCGGGATCGCCACGGTGAGTACGCCGTTGTCGACGACCAGGACCAGCGTGCACAGGCACAGGACGGTCAGGATCAGCCAGCGCCGGGGATGTCGTTCCATCCCGGACACCTCCTTCTCGAACGATGTATGGATAGTTGAACGCTGTTAGAAGCTGTCAACACCGTACACGAAGTTTTACGTCGTTCAACAGGGGGCTATGCTTGGCCGGGACAGAGGAGGTCGTATGTCAGCCGATGACCAGCCGTTCGCCTCGGTGTGGACCCGGCCACGCCGCGCACGGCGGACCAAGCCGGAGCTGAGCCGCGAGCAGATCGTGTCCGAGGCGATCCGGTTGCTCGACGAGGAGGGCATCGACGCGCTGACGATGCGCCGGCTCGGCAGCCGGCTCGGCGCCGTCGCCCCGGCGCTCTACTACCACGTGGGCAGCAAGGACGAACTTCTCGAACTGGTCGTGGACCAGATCTACGGCGAGATCGAAGTTCCCGGGCCGCCGGCCGACTGGCGCAGCGGCGCCGTCCGCACCGCGAACAGCCTGCGCTCGGTGATCCTGCGGCATCCGTGGTTCGCCTCGGTGATCGGCCAGGCGGGCCTGGTCTTCCTCGGGCCCAGCATGATGCGCGCCTCGGAGGACATCCTCGCCCTGTTCGAACGCGGCGGCTTCACGCTGGAGCAGGCCGACCACGCGCTGAACACGCTCATCGCCTACGTGCTCGGCACGGCGATCAGCGAAGCCGCGTACCTGACGATGCTGGCCCGCAGCGGACAGTCCGCGCACGACGTGGCCGAGCGGTTGTGGCCCGCGGCCCAGCAGGCGGCGCAGCCGTACCCGCGCCTGAGCAAGCTGTACGCCACGCGCCCGGGAAAGAGCCCGCACAGCGCCGGCGACGAGGACTTCGAGCGCCGCCTCGCCCTGTTCCTGGACAGCCTGCAGAGCTGGCTCACCCCCGCGAGCGGCCATTGACCACAGGGCGGTCTCGAACACTTCGGCGATGACCTCGCGAAGCTCCTTGCCGCCGTCGGCGCCGCTCACCTCAACCCGCTTTGAACTTAGATCAAATCGACGCTACGGTGTTGAACAAAGTTCAAACTCTGGTGTGAGGAGACCCCTTGTGTTCGTCGTTGCCACCCTTCAATTCCTGACAGCCCTGACGTACGTGATCGTTCCGCTTGCCGGCCACCGGTACGGCACCGCCGCCCAGCACGCGGCCGAAGCCGAGGTCCGGCGCCAGGGCCACCTTCCCGCCATCCTGGCAAAGCACGGCCTCGACTTCACCGCCGGCATCGCCAGCGTGGCGGTCTCGGTGCTGATCGCCGCGGTCCTGGCGGCGCTCGCCGTACTGAACCTCGGTGGCCAGCCGCTGTTCACCTGGATCCTGCAGCCCATCCTGCTGATCGCCGGCGGCTTCGTCACCACCACTCAGGTCTTCGTCGACCGCTATGTGGAGAGCGCCCTCCGCAGGTCCAACGTCACCACCATCGACACCAAGGCGCTGATGGGGGCGGCCAAGGGGGTCTTCCCCGGCTGGTTCCGGCCCTTGGTCATGACCCGCTTTCTCCTGACGACGGCGGGCTCCCTGGCCATCCTCCTTTCGCTGGCGACCTCCTGACCCGGCCATGGAGGCTCTGGGGCGAAGGTTGGAGCGATCAGCTGTAGGTCAGCCGGCGCGAGTGGGACTTATGGCCCGCATGACGAGTGCGATGAGCCTTTCCAGGTAGGCGTCGTCGGGCAGTGGATAATGCAGGGCCTGCCGCCGGTAGATCGGTGAGTGAAGGACGTCAAGCGCCACCTCGAGATCGGCGTCGGGGGCGAGTTCCCCGTTCTCTCGCGCCTTGGTCATGCGCTCCTCCAGCTGGGCGACCCGGTGGTCGATCAGCCTTGCGCGCAACTGCCGGGCGAGGTGCGCGTCGAGCTGGCTTTCGGCGAGCAAGCCGGTGAAGGCCGGGCCGAGATGTGGATCGCGGAAGACGCCCAGGATGCCGCCGAGCCAGGCGTGCAGGTCGGCTGCCAGGTCGCCGGTGTCGGGGAACGTCTCGGGAATGGGAGCCGCCTCGTCGACCGCCTCCAGGAGGATCGCACTTTTGGCGGGCCACCACCGGTAGATGGTCGCCTTGCTGACACCCGCGCGGGCGGCGATGGCATCGACGGTCGCCGCGGCGTATCCCCGCTCCACACATATCTCCAGAGCCGCGGCGAGGGTCGCCCTGCGGCTTCGGTCCCGGCGACGGTCCGGGTTCGGGGTTCGTGTCATGCCCACACCCTAAACGAAACGTATCGTTTTGACATACCGGCACGTCCGCTGCCATCCTCGAAACGAAACGATTCGTTTTTGTATCCCAATGACATGGAGTGATCACGGTGGACAGAACCCGATACGAAGCAGCCGAGCGCCTGCTCCGGCACAACCGGGCGGCGCTGACGCGCGGTGGCAAGATCAATCCTCAGTGGGACGGCGCCCGCTTCTGGTACACGGTGGACACCCGTGACGGGAGGCGCTTCATCCTCGTGGACCCCGCCGCCGGATCCCGTGCGCCCGCCTTCGACCACCACCGTCTGGCAGCCGCGCTGGCGGCGGCATCCGGGCAGGAAGTAAGCCCGGACGCGCTGCCGTTCTCCGGCATCGAGCTGGGTGCGGACGCGGTCGAGTTCTTCGCCTTCGGCTCCTTCTGGCGCTGCCGGCTGGACACCTACACGTGTGCGCCCACTCCCCGGGACACCGCCCACGGCGCCGGCTTCCTGGAAGTGCCGTCCCCGGACGGCAAGCTCGTGGCGTTCCTGCGCGGACACGACCTGTGGGCGCGTTCGGTGGCCGACGGCCGCGAATGGTCCCTGACCACCGACGGCCAGGAGGACAACGAGTACGGCGCCACGCCGTTCGCCCCGTCGGTGCTGCCGCACAAGCTCGGGTTGCACAGCCACCTGCCACCCGCCCTGGCCTGGTCCCCCGACTCGACACGCGTGCTGACCCACCGCACCGACCAGCGCGCGGTCCGCCGTACCCAGATCATGGAGGCGCTGCCGGCTGACGGCGGCGTCCCGCGGCCGATCACGCAGCGCTACGCCTACCCCGGCGACACCCACATGTCGCAAGGGGAGTTCGTGGTGATCGACGCCGCGACCGGCCACGTCGTCAAGGCCCGCACGGCTCCCGAACCCATGCCGCTGATGTCGCCGATCGCCTCGGGCTGGGCCTGGTGGGCCCAAGACGGGTCGGCCGTGTACTACCTGAGCCAGCCCCGTGACCAGCGCTCCCTGCACCTGAACCGGCTCGACCCGTCGACCGGGCAGGTGAGGACGGTGCTGAGCGAGAGCGGCCCGACCCGCGTGGAGCCCAGCCAGACGGGGACGGCGCCGATCGTCCATATCCTGTCCGGCGGGGCGCAGGTGCTGTGGTACTCACAGCGCGACGGCTGGGGCCACCTCTACCTGTACGACGCGCACACCGGCACGCCGATCCGGCAAGTCACCTCGGGAGCCTGGGCGGTGCAGCGCATCCTGCACGTGGACGAAACGGCGCGCGAGGTCTACATCGCCGCCTCCGGCCTGGTCGCCGAGGACCCCTACCGCCAGTCCGTGTGCCGGGTGAGTCTCGACGGCACCGGCTTCGCCCGCATCACCGACGACGACCTGCACCACATGGTCACCGTCTCCCCCACGGGGGACTGCTTCATCGATTCGGCCTCCACCATCGAGCGCCCTCCGGTGACCACCGTGCGCGGATGGGACGGCCGGGTGCTGGTCGAACTGGAGCAGGCCGACATCACCCCGCTGCTGGCAACCGGCTGGACCCCGCCGCAACGGTTCCGGGCCATGGCCGCCGACGGCGTCACCGACGTCTACGGGATCATCTACCGGCCGCACGACTTCGACCCCGGCCGCCGCTATCCGGTCATCGACCACGTCTACCCCGGCCCGCAGAGCACCCGGGTCTCACCCGCCTTCGACCCGGGGATCCTCGGCCAGGAAGCCGAGGTGCTGGCCGCGCTCGGCTTCGTCGTCATCGCCGTCGACGGGCGGGGAACCCCCGGCAGGGACAAGGCCTTCCACGACGCCTCCTACGGCAACCAGGCCGCCGCCGGCGGCATCGCCGATCACGTCGCCGCCCTCCGGCAGTTGGCGGCCACCCGCCCCTGGATGGACCTCGGCCGCGTCGGCGTCACCGGCCATTCCGGAGGCGGATTCGCCGCCGTCCGGGCCATGCTGGCCTTTCCCGACGTGTACAAGGTCGGTGTCGCCGAGTCGGGCAACCACGACACCCGCCTGTTCCACCTGCACTTCGCCGAAGCCTACGACGGCCAGGACCCCGCCGCCTGGGCTCGTTCGTCGAACGTGGAACTGGCCGGCCAGTTGGAGGGCAAGCTCTTGCTGATCCACGGCGGCGTGGACGACGTCGTCCACGTC
The DNA here is from genome assembly GCF_044459065.1 of Nonomuraea sp. NPDC050394. Lineage (NCBI taxonomy): Bacteria > Bacillati > Actinomycetota > Actinomycetes > Streptosporangiales > Streptosporangiaceae > Nonomuraea > Nonomuraea sp. NPDC050394. The sequence goes on from NZ_JBITIO010000007.1 coordinate 521,961, forward strand.
CACCACTCACTCCGGCTCGCCGAACGGCTGATGGCGGCCGACAAGGACGTAGAACTCCTCGTGGTCCCCGGCGCCGAGCACTTCTATATCGGCTACGAGCACCACGTCAACCGGCGCAAGTGGGACTTCCTCCTCCGCAACCTCATGGGAATCGAGCCGCCGCCGCACCGCCTCACACCGGTCGCCCCCAGCATGGACGTGATCGTCAGCCTGTTCAGCTGACCGGTCTCAGGCTCGAGGCGGGAAGGTTGGGGCCCGGTGAACCTTCAGGAAGGCAGCGACCGCCTTGAGCAGGATGTGTGCGAGCAGGTTGTCGCGGATCGATCCGCCAGCCGATGGCCGTGTGGTCGGGGCTTCGGTCCACGAAGAGATCCACCTGATCCGTACCTCCGCCGCACCGCCGCCTGCCTCGCGGTCTTGCGCATCGAGGTATTCGCGACCTTCTTCGGTAGCCGCGGAATCGACGTCACGCTGCCGTAGAGCGTCATCGCCCGGCCGTTCGTCGGCGCCGTCCCGATCCGGCGGCTGCGTGCGGCCGCCGGATCCAGGTCCGGGTGTGACGCATTCTCTCGTCCGCGAGATACTCGCATCATCGACTCCGTGGTTTGGAACTCGGTGAGGGTGTAGACGGCCTCTCGTCGCCCGATGCATCAGGGAGCGCTGCTGGCGATGCACAGCGTCGTACGGCTAGCGCCATCGTGCCCGTCTACGCGTGGCATCCCATCACCGAACGCCACCGATCCCAGCACCACACCCGCAACTCTGGGAAACACAGCGCAAGCCACGCGCCGAAGGCGCACACGATCAAGGCGCCCGAGCGAAGCGAGGACCACTGACCCAGGGCTGGATCCAACCGCCCAACCACCCAGCCGGGCAACGGGTGGGACCCGCGGAGAACGCGCGAAGCACCATCAGGGGTCGGGCTTCAGCTCGACTGGAGAAACGCCTGGAACCCTAAAGAGCGAAGCGCGCCAATGTGAAAGACCTTGCCTGTGGACCTAATTGCCGCTTATTCGAACCTGGCGTCACAGGTGGCAGAGCTGCGTCACAAGATCGAACCCTCGGACAGGGCCAATCGCCTCTAGATCGTGCGGCTCGGCGACCCCTTCATTACGAGTGAGCCTTTTCCATCTTGATCAGCGGCCATCTTCAGCAGTCTGAAGTACGAGGATGGCCTGCACGATCGCGGTAGCTCGATGCGGGCAGCAGCGCAGT
>NZ_JBITIO010000008.1:0-42612 GCF_044459065.1 Nonomuraea sp. NPDC050394
GAAACTACGTTGCAGCCCATCCAAGGCCGGCCACCTGTGCAAGGCCATCGCCGTCCTGCAGAATCGCCGAGTTGCGCCAGCAACGTGAGGATGAAAAGCGTTCACTGTGACTACCTCGTCGGCTAGAGACGCGAGACCTGAGCGTGTCAGAAGGTCGATTCACGGAACCGGGTCCGCGTAAAAGCCTGGCGCGAGTTGATCGGATGCTGGTGGGAGGCATCGTGTTTGTTCCGGTCCAGGCAGAGACAGGTCTAGTCAGCGAACAGGTCGTGCTCGTGTTCTTTGCCAGAGAATCGTAGAGTTGATCACGAGCCAAAGGGTCTGTATGGGGGTGAGCATGGTTTGGATGAGATCGCGTTTGGTCCCGCGGGGCTGCGATGAAAGCTGAGCGCCCTGGCACGAGGGAGGATTTCGCCCTTGCTTGCGCTGTTCTGAGCACCGCCCTCTGTCGCGATGGCGAAGGGGCTGCGGTACGTCATCCCAACGGGTTCACCAAGGTCTCTCTCGGGATGAACACAGACGGACAGCGTCTGTTCCTTCATGTCTGGGAGAACGCGGCGATGGACTCGCAGATACATGATCATCGCTGGGGATTCACCTCCATGCTTCTGGCTGGCAGGCTCGTCAACACCACATACGATCTCGATGTGTCTGAGGACAGTGACATGGGCGGCGCCCTGATTGCGGCCTATAGTTCGGACGGCACCACATTCGCGCTCGATCCCACCAGTGGTCGAACGGTCGTCGCCGTGGAGCGGGCTCGGTCAATTATGCTCCGGGGGGCGCGCTACTCGCAGGAGCCGATGGAACTGCACCGCGTAGCCGGAGCGGCCGGCACGGTGACTCTCGTGGCACGGGGTCGGCATGTCCGCCACATCGCCCGTGTGCTGTTGCCGAGGGGCCAAGGTCCTTCGCGGCAAGAGTTCACGCCTGTAACATCCGCCGAGCGTGACGCCTTAATCCGTTCCGTGCTACAGCAGATCGCGTGAATACGCGACTGTCGGCTGCTCTGCGAACCGCAACGAGCAGACTGAAGGAGCTGGGCAGGCGCGAAAAACCAGCGCTTGCCCGCTGCGATGTTGTGCTGGTGGTGCCCGTCGCCGTGTCCGCGGAACCGAAGGCACCGTTTGAGGCGGGGCCACTCCCCTTAGGCTGGCGGATGGGCCGTCGCGACGAGATCACTGCGAAGGCGGGTAGCCGCCGGTCGTACACCTCTGACGGACTGCTACCGCTACTTTGGGCCGACCCAGTGCGCTGGCACCGGGAAGCCGACGGCTTGACCATGCCGAAAGCTGGCTTCACGCTTTCCGGCGTGGAGATCGTCCGGCTCACGCCAGAGGCGCTTCAGGCAGCGGGCGCAGGTGGTGACCGAGGCCCGAACGGTGTCGCGATGCTGCACGGCACCTTGCCCATCCAGGAGGGTGAAAAGGTACTAAAGACACTACATAGAACTTGCAATCTCGATCCGAGCCATGGCATAGCGCAACGGGAGTGGATCGGCCATCAACTGCCTGAAGGGTCCACGGTCTCCCCCTATACCAGAGAGGCTTTCGCATGCACCCTAGTCACCGCGGTGAACCGGTTGCCCGAGCTTTTTCCTCGGCAGGAGTACGCTGGGTGGCGGCTTGAGGATCAGTGGCTCTGGAGTCTTTACTACTCCGCTCGATATCTGCCGGACGCGGAGAATCTCAACGACCTGCGTGCCCTGCAGATTCGTATGTCGTCGAAAGTGCGTGGCATCGTCACTCACAGGGGCCTCTCCCTTGTAGGCACCGCCCAGGATCCAGGCCGTGATACGCCTGTCAACTTCTACGACGGGACCACGTACCACCTGCGCACGCTCTACGCTGACGCCGTCGCGCTCGCCTGCTTGCAGCGAATCTTCCTCGACGCGATCGGCGGTGCGGTGGCCAGGACGGGACGTCACGAACCCAAGCGAGAGGAGGTCGCCCGTCTGGAGCGAGAACTTCTGAATTTTCGCCGCACTTATTGGTCAGCCCATTTCGGTCATCGAGAAAGCATGGACGTGATTCTGGCCGCCTGCCAGAGTCAGTTTGGCTTGCAGGCGGAGATGGATCGACTGGTGCGGGACCTTGGGGAATTCTCCCGGCAAGTGCAAGCCGCAGCGAGCGAGACCACCAACGCCATCTTGGGGTTGCTCACGGCCCTGGGCCTTCCCATCACGGTGGGGGTCGCGATGTGGCAGGGACTGGCCGACAACGACTATCCGTCGCTATGGAAGACGGTTGCACTATCGGCTATCGTCTCGGTCGGCCTCGTCCTGGCATTTCCCGGACTCAAAAGACTGTTGTCGGGCATCTTCTCGTTGAGACGGCGATGAGGACATTCGAGACGCCACCGCGGCAGGCGCCTGGGTTTCCTCCTGGCTGTGCGGATGCTGGTGATGTGCTGGCAGCAATTGAGGGGTCGGCGGCAACGGTTGTCGTGGTTACGACCGCGCTGCGGACGATCATCGAGGCGCGGCGCGATCACGTCGGCGGCCTGGCCCTCGTGCGCTCCGAACTCGCCCGGTTCGCCGCCACACTTCCACGATTCTGGCGAGCAGGCTTCTACGGTAAGGATCTGGTCGCTGTCGTGCCTGGCGCCGAACCCAACTTGGCCATGGCGCTAGGTGAGACACTGCCCGCCGATTCTCCGGTCCGGATGGGCTGGTCTTGGACCGTTGTCCCGCTCTCCGGCCCTCCCAGCCGCCAGATCTCCACACTGCTGGCCGCCTGCTATCGCGCTGCCGTCGCTGCGCGGGTGCGGCGGAGCCACTCAAGCTTGCGAACCAGTGAGGCCGTGCGAAGCCTTGAAGAGTGGCGCTCACGGCGCCCGGGCCCAGATGAGCGCGACGTCGCCTCGATGCTGGCAGCCGTGCTGGTCAGACCGTACGGCGACCAAGAGATCGCAGCCGAGGAAGGAGACGACCCCCGTTGGCCAGGAGTCCGGCGGGGCGACCGTATCGAGGAACTCTCCGGTGCCCAAGGGATGCCGCTCTACGTCATCACGGACGTCCACGGCATCGAATGGGGGTCGGCCAAAGGGCCGATGCCGACGGCCGGAACCAAAGCGACGACATCAGTCGAAGGCAATGCGGCACGGCTGATTCCAGCGGCTCGTGCCTGGCTTGCGGCGGAGCGGAGCACATCCAAGACGCTGGACATCGCGTACAGCGACCGTTTGGAACGTGAGCAGGCTCTGGCGGTTCATCTCCGCGATCTCGGTCGTCAACCGGGCATGCTGTTCGGGACGTTGGGCGACGGCCTCGAAGGCATGGTGTCGTCCATAGATCGTTTCAGGACCGTTTTGGCGACCACGAATGCGGCCGGGGAGGGGAGAATCCGCAGCGGAGCAGGAGCGGCGAGGGCACAAGGGACCGATGCGGCGGACCGAGATGTCGCGCGGCGGAGCGCGGAGTTCAGCCTGCACGTGACGAAATTGCTCACGCCAGAGGACACACCGTTCGCAGCGATGCACGTGTTCGGTGAACTCCTGCCAGAACGCGAGGCCCTGATTGTCCTTGGACGGTTGCTCCGCCTGCGTGATCATCCCAACCACCACTTCCACCACGCCCGCCACCACGCGGATACGTGGTTGAGGCACCTTCCTCCCGCGTCTCATCGCAAGTTCACCGACGTGGTCGGGGAGCCTCTCCACTCCCAAGAAGCGGGGTTCCAGCGAAGCGGCACGCCGCCGTAGGAGAGCAGTGGGTCCCAGAAGAGCGCCAGACGGGCCGCTGCGGCGTTCAGGGAGCCGAAGGAGAGCCTCGACTGGAACGAGTGCGCGTCCCAATGATCGAGCCACTCCGCGGGAGGTTCCGAAAGCGTGGCTGGGACCGTCCTGCCCATGTGCGAAAACTCGATCTCGATGTCATCTCTCAGTACAGATGCGTCCAGCTCCGTCGCGGCAGGGCTCGACACGGCCACGAGAAAGTCCCACAGGTCCGACCAGCGGGTATTCAGTCGGTTGCCGCTACGTCGCAATGTGTAGCGAAGCAACTTCTGTGCCAGGCATCTGCTGAGTGTTGCTGCAGGCACCCAGGTCCTGGAGGTCGGGAACCTTATGGACGTAGCCCGTTTGTCGGCTAGGGCGTCCACTTCCGGGATCACTAGAACATCCGCGGTGATCAAGGTGATCAGCGGGTCGCGCCCCACTCCTAGCAGGACTCGGTACACCTGAGGCTTCGCTCTTGCGTCGCTGAACCTCATGGTCTCAGACCCCAGGATGTCCACTAGGCCGCCTTCGTCATCCTCAAGTGGAGAAGTGCGGCGGAGGAGAGCCTCGGCAGCGGGTTCCGCGACGCTGACGTCGAGATCTCGGGGGAGTCTCGCGGTCGGCCCCACATGCGCCAGGAGGGCCGTGGCGCCCTTGACATGCCATAGTCCATGCGGCAGGACATGCGCCAAGCCCTCTATCGCCGAGGCATATGAACGGAGGGACAGCCGGCTGATGAGTGGAAGGGCAGCGTAGTCGCGTCCGCCCCAACTGGCCGTTTCGGCTGGATGTGTCACAACAGACTTTTTACACTCGGCAAATCGGTTCCGCATGCGTTCAACCACCCGTTATCCCGCATCCACGAGGACAGGCGCGCTGTGGGCGCGGGTGTGACTCGGCCCTGCTCAAACGCGGCGCGCCACGCCAGTGCACGTACGCCAGCCACATCTGAGTACGCCGCGGCCCGCACTGTGTGTTCAGGCAACGCTGAAAGAAGGGCCGGATGACGTATCGCTAAGGCCAGCAGCCGAGCCAGAGGCCATGGCTCGACAAGCTCGCGCTCCAACCACTGATGGAAGATCTCTACCCCCTCTGTCGTCTCTGCGAAGTGGTCCAGGTAGGAGATCGCGCGGGGGAGCAGGTAAGGGTGTGCCGCCGTTACCGCGAGGAGGTCCCGAAGGGCTACCGGGTCGCCAAGAGGACCGAGCCTTGGGAGCGCGAAGCGCAGCGCCCGCATGTCATTGTGTTCGACGCCCGCACGCCAAACCTCCGCAGGTCGGCCAGCAACGTTCCTGGCGGGTCCGGCCAGCGGCCATGTCGCAGGACCGACGCCCGTCTTGGCATCGGAGAGCCTGAGCCCCTGGTTAGACAGTTCCTCGGCGATGAGCTGACGTACCCGCTGCGCCTCGTCGTCATCGGTGACGAAGACGTGGATGTCGTCCGACCAACGCACCCATCGAGATCCCACGGCCTGTTCGAGTGCCGCGTCAAGGGGCTCTAGTACTGTGCCGCAGAGGCGATTGGCCCACAGGTGGCCTCGCAGGCAGCAGTGGCCAGCGACGACGTTGATGGCACTCAACTCCGCGGCAAGCACGGAAGTCATCCATGGCTGCCGGAGCAAGGTTTCCAGGGACACCGAGGCGGAGAAGTGATGCACGTCGGCGTAGAGCACGAGCGGGTACCGTTGGTCGCTGGATAGCTCCCGTAGACGCGCGGCCCGCTGCCAATAGCCAGTGTGGTAGCCCGAGTGCCCAGAGCGGTAGCTGAAGACGCCCGGGGCTGGCAAGTGATCCGTGAGTGCCTCGTCAACGAGCCAGTGCAAGCGAGCACGGAGCATCACGTCGATAATCGCGAGTCGCTCCGAGCGCCTGGCCATCTGCACCGTGATCTCGTCCGTTGCCACAGGTGTGGCGGGTGGAGCGGGGGTTTCGCGTAGTGCGCGTATGGCATCCACGGCGCCGATCGCGTCAGGTACCCAATCCGTCAGAAGGTCTGCCACAAACCCATCCGCCAAGGCATCACGTCGCTGACCGGTCACGATTTACCCGTCCTCATGCCATCGATCACCCGTCATTTACTACGTCAATCCATTAAGGCAGAAGAGTCGCCAGAGTGCCAGCCTAATCTCGACCTCTCGTCCCTGCGAGAGACGCGGGATAATCCGCGATCTCACGTTCGTCGGAATAAGAATATCCAAGAGTGAACTTGTTCCATCGCTGCTGCGGAGCTCTAGTGACGTTGCGTGGCGCCCTCCAGTCTCGGTATAGGTCCGCCGCCTATTTTCCCAAGATAAATTGCTCTTTGTGTTGGCCGGTCATGTTGATGTGCACGTGCAGAAGGAGGATCGCTCCCTGGAATTGTCCAATAATTCTCGTGTGTAGCGCGAATTGTTGTATCGCGCTAATATTTCCTCACTGTGGGCAGACGGTCCGGCAGCGGCGGACTGGCAGATCAACAGTCTCGCCGAGCTCGTCACGACCAGTGCTGAAGTGCGTACTAACTGCCCGTGCGGACTGAACGGGGCGCAAATTGACAGCCGCCAGCTGCGGACTCAGGGGGAGACGGTGTTCATGGAGTGACTTCATGCTGGTCGGCCCGGCAGGGCCGCGTACCGGATGCTCGTTTCGCCGTCTAGGCAGGACGCGTGGCTGACCTAGTCTCGCTCTGCTGGACGCTCTTTCTATTGGGCGCGTGACGACACTATGACGATCCATCACCGCTGGATCGAAGACCCTGTGCCGGGGGAGGTGTTCCCTCCGGCACAGGGGTCATCGGCGGAGGCCGAGGCGTTGGAGGAGGCGTCGGTACGTTCGATGTCGGTGTTGCGTAGGTACGTCAGCGGTCGTCGCCGGCGGCCGTTGAGCATGTGCAGGCCGCGTCGGCTGTCATGGTCGCGCAGGTGCGCGGTGATGTCGGCGGTTCGGTGGGTCGGCAGGGCGGTCTGCAGTTCGGGTGAACCGGTGTCACCTTCGAAGGTCGCGTACTCCGCGATGATCGCCTTCTTGCGCGTCGTCGAGGGCCATGATCTCCCCTTTCCTCAGGACGCGGTCAAAGCCGGGCGGGCATGCTGATCGGGGATCGTGTTGAACATGGCGGTTCTCCCGTGCCGCGCAAACGATGCGGAATGGCGGCCGGTGGTTCCGCTCGCCGTACCGTCGTGTCGATGCGGGAAGCACGGCCCGGGGCGTCGCTATAGAACCGCCCGGCCGCGAAGTCTCTCGAGTGCGGCCGCGACTTCACTTACCTGTTCCGGTTCCCGGGCGCACCAGTCGGAGCCATTGTCGAACCACTTGTTCCAGATGGTGCGGACAGCGTCGGGGGTGATCTCTTCTCCGCCGCCCAGGAGAGCGACGAGATCGCGCACTTCGGGGTCGTACTCGTCGTCAGGAGCCCCCATGCTCAGTAACCCTTCGGGGTCATACCCCTTGATCAAGGCACGGACGGCGGCCATCTGATCATCAGTCATGACTCCAGCATGCACTGATCTTCACGCCTGGATGCCGCACAATCGAGAGGACGGCACGCCGATCGGACACGAGAGGGAGCCAGCCGCATGAGATCTCCGCGCCGCACCCTGTTCGCCGCCCTGGCCTTATCCCTGGCACTGGGCGTAATGGCATGCGGCGGCGATTCCGGCGCCGCCAGGTCGCCCGTTCCCGACCCGAGCGGCCCTCCGGAAAAGACCGAGCTGAAAGTGGCCACCCTCCCCATCATCGACAACGCCGCCCTTTATGTGGCCCTGAAAAACGGCCTGTTCGAAAAGGAGGGAATCAAGGTGACCCCGGTCCCGATCCAGGCGGGTCCGCAGGGCGTCCCCATGCTTCTCAACGGCGAAGCCGACGTCATCTTCGCCAATTACGTCTCCATGTTCCAGGCGAACGACACCGGAGTCCTCCAGGTGAAGATCCTGGCGGAAGGCTCGCGAGCCGCACCCCAATCGCTGAGCATCATGGCCCTGCCCGGTTCGCCCATCAAGACCCCCAAGGACCTGGAAGGCAAGACGATCAACGTCCAGGTCCTCAAGAACTTCCAGGAACTGGCCCTCACCCAGGTACTCAAGCGGCACGGCGTGGACCCGACGAAGATCACCTACGTCCCGGTGACGTTCCAGGACCTCGTCCCCGCCTGGCAGAAAGGCCAGATCGACGCCGCCTACGTGGGCGAGCCCATGGTCACCTCCCTCACGACCAAGCTGGGCGCCCGCAAGATCCTCGATCCCGCCTCCGGCCCGGCCGCCGAGTTCCCGATCTCCGGCTACGTCACCACGCGGGACTGGTCCGCCCGCAACCCCGCCGCCTCGGCCGCCTTCCGGCGGGCCATCCACGCCGCCGGGAAGCTCACGGCCGACCGCACGTCCGTGACCTCGGTGCTGCCCGAATTCACGCAGGTCGACCGGGCCACCGCGGAGCGGGTCACGCTGCCGTTCTTCCCGGATGAGGACGAACCCGTCAGGCTGCAGCGCGTCGCCGACTGGATGAGCCAGGCCGGATGGCTGTCCAAGCCGCTGGACGTCACGTCCCTCATGCGGTGAACGTTCACAGCCGCCGGGCGGCCGGGGCGCTGGCCTTCTGCGCCGCCTTCGAGCTGCTCGCCCGCGCCAATCCGGGCATCCTGCCGCCCACGACGGAGATCCTCCGGCAGGCCGTGGCCCTCGCCGCCGACGCCGGGTTCCGCGCGCACGCCGCGACCAGCGCGCTGGCGTGGGCGTCGGGGCTCGGCCTCGCCGTGCTGGTGGCCGTCCCGCTCGGCGTACTGCTCGGCACCGTGCCCGCGCTCGGCGCCGCGACCCGGGCGATCCTGGAGTTTCTCCGGCCGATCCCGTCGGTCGCCCTCATTCCGCTCGTCGCGCTGCTCATCGGGACGGGCCTGCAACTGCGCGTCGCGCTCGTCGTGTACGCCTCGGTGTGGCCCCTGCTCTACAACACGATGTATGGCCTGCGCGAGGTCGACCCCCTGGCCAAGGAGTCGTTGCGCGCCTTCGGGTTCGGCAGGGCGGCGACCCTGGTGCGCGTCTCGCTGCCGTCGGCGGCGCCGTTCATCGGAACGGGGTTGCGTCTCGCGGCCGGCGTCGCGCTGATCCTCACGATCAGCGTCGAGGTCGTGGGCGGGCGCGGCCAGGGCGTCGGCATCTTCATCGCGCTGGCGGGCACCGTGGACGGACGGCTCGCCGGCATCCTCGCCGCGGTCGCCTGGGTCGGGCTTTTCGGCCTGGGCGTGAACGCCGCCCTCGTGGCCGCCGAGCGCAGGCTCTTTCCGTGGCACTGGAGGCGCACGTGAGACGCTGGGCGCTGGTCGTGGTCGTGCTGACCGCCTGGGAAGTGGCCACGGCCCTGGCCGGGAATCCGTTCTTCCCCCGGCCCAGCGTGATCGCCGCGCGCATGCACCAGCAGTGGCTGTCCGGCGACGCGGCCGCGCTGCGCGACATCGCGCCCACGCTGGTACGCGTCTTCGCCGGCCTGGCACTGGCGGCCGTGGCCGGAATCCTGCTCGGGACGGTCATCGGCCTGTCGGCCCGGGTTCACGACTACCTCGACGGCGTGCTGCAGTTCCTCCGGACGATCCCGCCGCCCGCCGTGGTCACGGTGTTCGTCGTCGTGTTCGGATTCGGGCTGCGCACGCAACTGGCGTTCATCGTCTTCAGCGTCGTCTGGCCGATCCTGCTCAACACCGCCGACGGCGTCCGCTCGGTCGAACCCCTCTATCTGGACACCGGCCGGGTCTTCAAGCTCTCGAAGGCGGAGCTTCTGACCCGGGTGGTCCTGCCCGCCGCGTTGCCGAAGGTCTTCGCCGGGCTCCGGCTCGCCCTGTCGCTCGCGCTGATCGTCACCGTCTTCGCCGAACTGCTGCCGGGCACCCGCGACGGCATCGGCTTCCACCTGACCGAGTCGTACGCCCGCTTCGACCTGCCCGGGATGTGGGCCGGCATCGCCCTGCTCGGACTGCTCGGATCCGCCTTCAACGAGCTGTTCGTGCTCGCCGAACGGCGCGTGCTCGGCGGGCGGATCTGAAGGTCACCATTCCCAGTCGCAGATCGCGGCGTTCCTGGAATAGAGCCACTGTTTTTCGAGGAAATGCTCGATGAGCTGGGCGGCCGCTGCCTCGTCCTGGATGATGAATCCGTGATCCTGGGTCGTGTCGGGATACACGTTCCTGGAACCGACGTAGAACGCCGTGGCGTCCACGCAGACCACCTTGCTGTGCAGCCGGTACTTGTAGTTACCCGGCCAGGTCTGCTCATCCGACACGCGTAACGGCGCCAGTTGCAGGCCGCGCCGCAGCACCCGATGCGCCTCCGCGTCATACCTGGTCCTGAGCCTGACCCGCTGGTAGAGCGATTTGTAGGCCACGTCCACGCTGCTGACGTTGGAGTAGTCCGGGCTCCCGGGATTGCTGATGACGATCCGGACCTTGACTTTCTCCATCATCTTCTGGGCGAGGACGTCCAGCAGCCTGACATCGAACAGGGCGTGCATCAACGGCAGGCCGGTGAATCCGTTGATGTCCTGCTGGGACAGCACGATGCTGGTCTTCGCGTGGGCGACCAGAGCCCGGATGGCGTTCGCGTCGGGATTGACCGTCATGAACGCGCTGTCGAGGTTGGTCTCGTTGTTCAGGTAGCTCGCCGCCTGGTCTTCCCGTTCGGCGTACGGCCGTTCGTAGGCGGAGTCCTTGTCGCGGTCCAGGATGCCGTATCCGAGGCTGCCGACGGAGATCACCTGAAGCTCGCCCGGGGTATAGGGCTCTTCGTCGTCCCCGTCGTACAACGTCCAGCCCTCGGCCGGTGGACTGGGCTTTTCCACGGCGATCCAGGCCGGATACTGCTTGCGGTTCTTGATCCAGCCTGACTTGACCCAGCCCGCGTGGGTGCGGGCCCACTCCCACAACATGTCCAGGAACTTGCCGGCCGACAGGGCCGCCGGGCCGCGCAGGGCGATGTCGAGGTCGGTCACCGGCGCCGTGTCGCCGAAGCCCCGGCTGAACAACGGGCCTTCCTCGATGTAGTAGTTCGTCATCCAGTTGATGCCGCCGTGAATGACGGACCGGCCGTCCACGATCACGAACTTGGTGTGGTTGTAGGACGACACACCGCGCGTCGTCATCGAGCAGACCCGCAGGTCGACCTCGCGCGCCAGCGTGCCGAGCCGTTTGATCAGCGCGTCGCGGAACACCCACGGATCGGCCGTGCGGTCCACACCCACCACACCGGTCATGAACCGCACGATCAACCGGTCGTCGCCTTCGTCGCGGCGTTCGACGGCTTCCTTGATTCCGTCGAACATGGCGTCGAGGAAATTACCGTCCGGAAATGGCCCGGCGGGGGAACCTATCATGTCCGGCGGGCCGAAACCGGTGATGTCCACGGTTCTGCCCGCCTGGGCGATGTTGTGCCGCAGCCGGTTCAGGAGCTTCTTGACGCCGGGCTTTTCGGCGCCTGCCGGAATGCCTTTGGAGGCGGTCCATCCCCAGCAGTCGGGAACCTGCAATATCCAGGACGCGGCGTCATCGCCGGTCGTGTCGAATATGTTGCCCGGCGTGCGGCTCCACAGCTTCCCTTCCATCCCTGGCGAGACGGATTTCAATTCGGCTTCGACCGCGTTCAGGTATTCCATATCCGCATCGTGCCACCGGACTCACGGACCGCCCAGACCCATGGCCGGGCGCCCATTCTGGGTGATCGGGCCGCGCCGGCCACTCCGCCCTGCTCACAGCCGGGCCTCGTGGCCGTTACGGCTGCCGCGTGTCCGCATGCGGCCGACCAAGGATCCGCCGCCGGGTGGTGTCAGTGATTCCTGGGTTTGAAGTAATGCTTGACCATGTACGCGGTTACCCGCTTGCCGATCTTGGCGCCTTCGATGTCGGCGGTGCGGGTGTGGATTCCACCCCAGACGCGGGCATTGGTGACCTCCTCCAGGGCTTGGGAGAAGCTGCGGAAGTGGCGGGTCGTGCCCGAGTCGTTGCTGTGGCCGCTGAAGGAGATGTCGTCGCGCCCGAAGAAGTGCGCGAGCGCCGACATGCTCGCCCCGGTGAAGCAGGTGTGGCCGGAGGTGTAGTCGGGGTGCGGCGGGGTGACCAGGAGCGGGGTCCAGCCGGGGTCGGCGTCCGTCCTCGGGTTACCGTCGGTATCGGCCAGGCGGATGGCGGTGATGGGACGCCAGAAGTTCCAGGCGGCCTTCTCGTTGAAACAGGCGGTCGTGGCGTCGGCCTCCGCGAGGTCGACCATGGCGAACATGCGGGCCGTCTGCAGCGGGGTCAGTCGCCGCGTGACGGCGAGCTGGCGCTTGATTTCCCATTCGGCCAGGTGCCGGTCGTGCCACCAGATGGCGGCCTGGGTCTGGTCCGGGGTCCTGACCGTGCTGGTCGCCGAGCCGACGGTCTTGACCTCGTTGAAGTCGCGGGCGTACCTGCTGCCGGTCAGGGCCGGTGGGCCGGCGGTGCGGAACATCGACGCCCTCGCCAGCATGAACGGCTTCAGGTAGGCGACCCAGGCGCCCTCCGTGCTCGGCACGGGCGGGGTCGGCCGCCACTGACCCGGCTTGGTGCCGACGGGCCAGGTCTGGTCGCCGAACGCGCCGTCGTCCTCCCGCGCGGCGATCATCGCCGCGGCCGTCTGGCCGCCGACGGCGATGCCGCGCCGCTTGGCGGTGCCGCCGGGAATGGCGGCGAGCGACTCGTCGTACTGCTTTCGCAGCCTTTCCCGCTGCGCCGGGAAAAGCGAGCGCAGAACGTGGAAAGCCGCGGTCGCGACGGCGGCCTCCGTCGATTCGCTCCCGTCGGCGCGTGGCGCGCGCAGATAAGGCTGGTACGGCCGGCCGGCGATCGCGTTGACCGCGTCGTAAACGGCGCCGTGCACCATGGCGAAACTACGGGCCTGGACCTGCGGCTGCTGCCGGGCGATTTCCCAGATCGCCGTTTCGGCGTTCTTGTCCCAGACGATGATGGCATTCGGCGGTGAATCCGCGGCGTACACGGGCGGCACGCCGTGCGCGACAACTCCCGCGACCACGGCTAACACAACGGGCTTACGCCGGAGGAATGCAGGTGATCCAGGCATGCCTGCAAACTACTATGCGGTTCCCTTTCAGGGACGCCAGGAATCAATGATGTCGCGCGGCGTCCACACGAGGTCCACGCAACGAGGATCGACATCCGGCGCCAGCCCCGTGAGCGAGGCGATGACGAGTGAAGTGGTCGCCGGGTCGTAGCCCGGAACCTGGACGACGGACCGGCGTGCCGTGGCGAGGTCGTGGGTGTCGAAAGGGGATGCCAGCCATTTGATCGACCCGGTGAAGAGAACGCGTCCGGCGACGGGCACGCGGTCGGCTCCGACCAGGTCGACCTCGGGATCGAACCGGCGATTCCACCAGCCGCCCACCGCTTCCACCTCGGGCCAGGGCAGGCGCCCTGACAGTGCGGCGAGTTCGAGCGATTGCCTGACGAGCGGTTTGACGGCCCGGCCTCGCCAGGCGGTCCAACGCCGCTCGACCAGGCGGAACCCCGCCTCGGGGCGCCCCCGCCGAGCCTGCTCCTGGACCGTGCGGAGCATGCCGAGATAGAGCCGCAAGTTGCTGTCGGCGACCCGATACAGCCCCGGTTTTCCCGGCCTGGCCGACAGCGGCTCGTCCAGGGCGAGCACCCGCTTCTCCGCTGTCAGTTTCCGTAGGAGCGGGGACAAAGTGCCTGACGGCAGCGCTCCGTCGCGGCTGCCCGCTGTCGCGGCGATGTTGGCGTGGGTGCGGTCCCCGGCGCCGATGGCCTCCAGGACCCTGCGAGAGACATCCGGATTCGGAAACCCGGCCATCAGCACCGCTTCGGGGACGCTGAAAACGGCCGCGCCGGGATCCTCGGCCTCCTGGCGCAGAAACTCCAGTGCGGGCAGAGCACGGGGCCAGGTCCTGATGATGCCGGGCAGGCCTCCGGTGATCAGATGAGCGTCGATCGCATGCTCCGCATCGAGGCCGAGAGCGTCGGCGACGTCACCGGGATGGAGCGGACCGAGGACCAGGTTGTCCGCACGCCCGAAGAACGGCCGGTCGTAGGCGGTCAGCCGCTCCATCATGTGGAGATCGCTGCCGAGGAGAAGCAGCAACACGGGCCGGGTGGCGAGCAGACGGTCCCATGCCGTCTGCAGAGCGCCCTCGAACAGCCCGTCCTGCTCCGACAGCCACGGGACCTCATCCAGGACGACGACGCACGGCCGCGCCGGAAGCGACATGGTCAGCGCACGGAAGGCATCGGGCCAATTCCCCCCGACCGCGGTGGGAACCAGAGCGGGATCCTCGGGAAGCTCAGATTCCCGCAAATCCGCGAGGAA
Source organism: Nonomuraea sp. NPDC050394 (assembly GCF_044459065.1). Taxonomy (NCBI): domain Bacteria; kingdom Bacillati; phylum Actinomycetota; class Actinomycetes; order Streptosporangiales; family Streptosporangiaceae; genus Nonomuraea; species Nonomuraea sp. NPDC050394. The sequence continues at coordinate 14,030 of NZ_JBITIO010000008.1, forward strand.
GGCCCCGACGGCCTCCACGGCAGAGGCGCCCTTGGTCGCGGTGGTGAACAGGTAGGGCACGCCCGCGCGGTCACAGAACTCCTGGACCAGCCTGGACTTGCCCACCTGCCGACGGCCGCGCAGGGTCACGGCGACACCCGCACCTGTCTCCCGTACCCGCCGGAGCCGTTTCGTGAGCAATGACAGTTCCGCGGTGCGGCCGATGAAACCGCGCAACCTGGCCTCCACTTATGTAGATAGAATCTACGTAGATGAAGTCTACCCAACTCTTCGATCAGGAAGACGGCCACATCACCAAGGCCGGACAGTTTTACGCGGTGGGCACGGGCATCCCTGAGGCTCTGATCCGTGCACCGCACCGCCTTGGCCATCACGCGGCCGATCCGCTCACCGAGCGGGAGATCATGCAGCGCGCGGCCGGCTGACCCACGCCTCCTCGCTCTCCTCTCACGGAGGGCGAGGGATCCGGGGCTGGTAGGGTGGGTGGTCGAGATGGAGAGAGAAGGGGAGGTGAGTTGATGACCGCGCTGGAGGCCACTGTCGTGCGCAGCGTCCGGAGCATCCTCACGTCCCGGACGACGGCCTGAACCGTGCCCTTCTGACCGGCCGGGTGCGTGAGCCCGCCGGAGGACATCGTCAACTCATCACGAAACGGATCTTCATCCATCATGTCTTCATCTACTGAGTGGATCACGCGCGCCGAGACCACCGCCGACGTCCCCGCCGTGCGGGAGATCGTTCTGGCGGCGTTCGAGACCCCGCTGGAGGCGGATCTCGTCGACGCGCTCCGCACCGACTCCGCCTGGATCGACGGGCTGTCGGTCGTCGCGGTCGACAGCGACGACCGGCCGGTGGGGCACGCGCTGCTCACCCGGTGCCACATCGGGGACACCCCGGCGTTGTGCCTGGCGCCCGTCTCGGTGCGGCCCGGCCGGCAGAAGACCGGTGCGGGGTCGGCCGCCACACGTGCCGTGCTCCGGGCCGCGGCCGCCATGGGCGAGCGGTTCGTCGTCGTCCTCGGGCATCCCGAGTACTACCCGAGGTTCGGGTTCGGGCGCGCGTCCGAGCACGGGATCGGGGTCACGTTCGAGGTGCCCGACGAGGCGCTGATGGCGCTGGCGCTCGTGCCCGATGAGCGGCTGCCGTCCGGGATCATCCGGTACGCGGCGCCGTTCGGGATCTAGCACAAGCCGTTCGGGATCTAGCACAAGCCGTTCCGGATCTAGCACAAGCCGTTCGGGATCTGGCACAAGCCTTTCGGGGCCGAGCGTCCGCCCGGAGCGTTGACCGCTCCGGGCGGGCGTCCTACGACAGGCTGGTGCGGGTGGGCTCGGCCAGCAGGGCCGTGGTCGCCTCGTCGGCGGGGACGTAGACGATCAGGCGCTGGTCGTCGGTTCCGGCCAGGGTGAGGGTCTCGTAGGCGAGCAGGAGTTCGCCTTCCGGGTGCGCCCATCGTTCGGTGCCGACGCGGGCGGGGAGCATCGCGTTCGCGTAGTGCCGGGTGAACTCGGTTCCGGCCGTCAGGGACAGTTCGTCGGCCAGGTGCGCCGCGTGCCGGTCGCCCAGCGCGGCGCCGGCGCGCAGGTCGGCGGCGCGTTGCGCGGCCACCTCCGCCCAGCCGGGGAAGGCGTCGCGGGCGCGGGGGTCGGTGAACAGGTAGCGGGCCAGATTCGGCGGGTCGTCGTCGAGCAGGCCGAAGGGGCCGAGCAGGCGGGCGTACGCGGGAGTGTGGGCCAGGATCTCGGTGAGCTGGTTGACGACCAGGGCGGGGGTGTGGGCCATGCGGGCCAGCATCGCCTCCACCGTGGGGCGCAGCGTGCGGGAGAGCGGCGGGGCGCCCGCGCAGACGCCGCCGGCGTCCGCCTTGTGCAGGCGGTGCAGGTGGATGCGTTCGTCCGGCGAGAGTGAGAGCGCGTCGGCCAGCGCGGTGAGGATCTCGGTGGACGGGCGCCGGTCGCGGCCCTGCTCAAGACGCGTGAGGTAGTCGACGCTGACACCCGCGACCGTGGCCAGTTCGGCGCGGCGCAGGCCCGGGGTGCGGCGGCGCGCTCCCGACGGGAATCCGACCGCCTCGGGTGGCACCGCCTCGCGCCGGGCGCGCAGGAACGCCCCCAGCTCGTTGTTACCCATGGCCCGAGTGTAGTGCGGGCCGCGAGGGTGGCCCTGCGGGAGCCAGGCTTACGGCGGTCTCCCTCTCCCGTGTACGGCCCGGCAGTCTCGTCCCCATGAGCGCATTCACACCGGGCGAGATCGCCTACCTGACCAGCCAGCCTCTCGGCCGCCTGGCCACGACCGGAGCCGACGGCAGGCCGTCGGTGCGCCCCGTCGGGGTGATCTACGATCCCGGCTCCGGCGGGCTGATCGTGGGCGGCGTCGCGGGCTCGGGCATGGCCCGCAGTAAGAAGTTCCGCGACGCCCGGCGCAACCCGGACGTCGCGTTCGTGGTGGACGACCTGGCTTCGGTCGAGCCGTGGTCCCCGCGGGGCATCGAGATCAGGGGAGTGGCGCGGACGTTCGACGAGGGCGGCGTGGAGGTGGGGGAGCGGCTCGCGGCGCCGTTCCCGTTCGAGGAGGCGTGGATCCTGATCCGGCCGCGGCGGATCCTCGCCTGGGGCATCGAGGGCGACTTCGCCGCCAGGGAGGTGGCGGCATGAGGTACCGGCTGCTGGGGCGTACCGGGCTGCGGGTGTCGGAGTTGTTCTTCGGCGCGATGGGCTTCTACGAGGGCGGCGCGGGCAAGGAGCATCGCGCGATGCTCGACGCCTACGAGGGCGCGGGCGGCAACGTGATCGACACGGCCTCGGCCTACGGCGAGAGCGAGAGCGTCCTCGGCGAACTGCTGGCCGGGCGGCGCGAGCGGCTCGTCCTGGCCACCAAGTACTCGATCTCCCGTGACCAGACGGATCCGAACGCGGCGGGCAACCACCGCAAGAACCTCGTGCACTCGCTGGAGCAGAGCCTCAGGCGGTTGCGCACCGACTACGTGGACCTGCTCTGGGTGCATCTGTGGGATCGGCGCACCCCGCTGGAGGAGACGATGCGGGCGCTGGACGACGCGGTACGCGCGGGGAAGGTGCTGTATGTCGGGATCTCGGATGCGCCCGCGTGGGTGGTGAGCCGGGCCAACACGCTGGCGGAGTGGCGCGGGTGGACGCCGTTCGCGGGGGTGCAGGTGCCGTACAGCCTGCTCAAGAGGGACGTCGAGCGGGAGCTGCTGCCGATGGCGGGCGAGCTCGGGCTCAGCGTGGCGGCGTGGGGGCCGCTGGCCGGGGGCGTGCTGTCGGGCAAGTTCAGCGGCGGCGAGGGGGCGGAGGGGCCCACCCGGGTGGATCCCGGGACGCTCGGCGACCGGGATCACGCCGTGGCGCGGGCCGTGCGGGAGGTCGCGGGGGAGGTGGGCGCGAGCCCGTCGCAGGTGGCGATCGCCTGGACGCGGGCGCGGCACCCGTTCGTGCACCCGATCGTCGGCGCCCGCGACGCCCGGCAACTGGCCGACAACCTGGGCGCGGCCGAGGTCGTGCTGGACGGGGAGGTGGTCAGGAGGCTGGAGGCGGCGGCCGCCTTCGAGGCGGGCTTCCCCGGGGACTTCCTGGCCGAGTGCGAGGCCGATCCCTGGGTGTTCGGCGAGGGCTACCGGCGCCTGGACGCGTCGTAGGCGGCCGGCTCCTCCACCGCTCGCCTACCCGTCCGACGTCGGCGTCGGTCCAGCTCCGCGTCATGCCGCCACCCTGGGACACGAGGATCCGGGAGTCTCAGGGCTGATGTACGGCACGGCGGGACGGGTACCAGCTCTCGCCGACCGGCTCGCCGGCGAGGTTCCAGCTCCAGGAGATCGTGGGCGTGATGCGCAGGTACACGCCGGGCCCGACCATGCCGGTGCGTTCGAAGGGCTGCTCGGCCACGCCGTACACGCGGATTCCGCGCGCGACGAACGGGTCGGAGGACGGCATGTCGTCGATCACCAGCGCGACCTTGGCGCGTCCGGCGGCGACGTTGCGGAACTTGCGGGTGGCCACCACGCTCCGGCCGCCGCCGATCCAGAAGTACGTGCCGTCGAACTCGTAGGCGACGGGCATCACGTCGGGCTGGTCGCCATCGTCGAGCGTGGCGAGGCGGGCGAGGGACTGGGAGCGCAGGTAGGCGCGCTCCTCGTCGGTGAACGTCATGCCAGGTCTCCCTTTCTGCGGTGCTCCTCTCCCTTTACACGATCGGGCGGCCCGCGCATCGACAGACACGGGTAAATCGCGTTGCGGGGTTGCCGCCGCTTCGCCACGCTGGGCGGATGAACGTGCCCTATCGGCAGATCCGTGCCGTCTACACCGAGGAGACGATCACCGTCTACCAGGCCTACGACCCGGCCATCGCCGTTCCGGCGGTCGCGGCGCAGCGGTTCGTGGCGCCCTTCAAGCGCGAGCGGATGACGTGGATCAAGCCGTCGTTCCTCTGGATGATGTACCGCTGCGGCTATGCCACCAAGCCCGGCCAGGCCCGCGTGCTGGCCGTCGACATCAGCCGCGACGGCTTCGCGTGGGCGCTGGCCAACGCGTCGCTGAGCCACCACGGCGGCGCGGAGGTCCGCGGCAGGCCGGTGCGGGTGCAATGGGACCCGGAGCGCGACCTCCACCACAACCCGCTGCCCCACCGCTCGATCCAGATCGGGCTGTCCGGCGAGGCGGTCACCCGCTACGCCGACGAGTGGATCACCGGCATCCGCGACATCACTCCGCAGGTCAAGGCCGTGCACGCGGCGCTGCGGGCCAAGCGGGACGTCACCGGGCTGCTGCCCGACGAGCGTCCCTACCCGCTCGGCGCCGAGCTGGCCGCCGTCGTCCAGGCTTCCTAGAGCGCGGCCCACAACCCCTCGGGGACCGGGGTACGGAAGTCCGCCACGTTGGCCAGCACCTGGGCCGGAGTATGGGCCCCGATGAGGATCGAGCGCACGGCAGGGTGGCGCAGCGGGAAACGCATCGCGGCACCGGCCACCGGCACCCCGTACGCGGCGCAGGCGTCCAGGATCGGCCGGACCTCCGGCGGCGGATCGGAGGGCGGCTCGGCCAGCAGGCCCCGGTGGAACAGGCCGGCCGCCACCACCGGGACGCCCCGCTCGGCGCACAGCGGCAGAAGCTCGTCGAACGCGGTACGGCGCAGCAGCGTGCACTGGCCGGCGGCCAGCAGCACGTCGGGATCGGCGTTCCTGACGAAGGCGGCGAGCATCGCGGGCTGGTTCATGCCGACGCCGATCGCCTTCACCACTCCCTGCGCGCGCAGGTCGGCCAGCGTCGCGAACGCCTCGTCGAGGGCCTGGGGCCAGTGGCGGTCGGGGTCGTGGACGAGCAGGATGTCGACGTGGCCGGTGCCGAGCCGTTCCAGCGACTCCTCCAGGCTGCGCAGGACGCCGTCGCGGGAGAAGTCCCAGACGGCGTGCCGGTCGTCGGCCACGGCGAAGATCCCCGGCCCGCCGGGTCCCGGCCGGATCAGCCGGCCCACCTTGGTCGACAGCACGTACTCCGACCGGGGCCGGTCGCGCAGCGCCGCGCCGAGACGGCGTTCGGCCAGGCCGAGCCCGTAGTAGGGGGCGGTGTCGAAGTAGCGGATGCCCGACTCCCAGGCGGCGTCCACGACCTCGCGGGCCTGCCCGTCGCTGACGGGACGCAGGTAGTTGCCGAGCGGGCCGCCGCCCAGCCCCAGCTCGGGCAGGTGGGGCAGGGTCACGGGGCGGCCTCCAGATGGAGCCAGGTGGTGACAACCTCGGTGACGGCCTCCAGGTGGTGGTCCTCGCCGGCCTCGACGATGAGCACGTCCCCGGCGGCGAAGCCGGACACCTCGCCGTCGAGATGGACGCGGCCCGTGCCGGACAGGATGAGGAAGATCTCGGGATCGGGATGGGTGTGCGGGCCCCGGTTGTGGCTGATCTGCCCCGGGGACAGGGTGGAGACGCCGCCGGATTCGACCCGGTAGCCGGGTAACGAGATCCCGTCGCCGTGCTCGGCCAGCGTGCTCCTGCGCATGGGGCTCCTTTCCGAAGGCCGTCAGCCGAGGACACCGCTCTCCTTGGCCGCCCGTTCGATGGCGGCCAGTTCGTCGGGGGTGAAGCCCAGGCGGTCCACGGCGGCGGCGTTGGCCGCGAGCTGCTCGGGGCTGGAGGCGCCGACGAGCACGGAGGTGATCCGCTCGTCGCGCAGCGCCCAGGCGAGGGCCAGCTGCGCCACCGATTGCCCACGATCAGCCGAAATTTCCGACAATTGCCGTACGAAAGACAGCACCTCCTCCGTCACCCGGTCAGCCGTCAGGAACCGTCCCTCGGCCGCCCGCGAGTCCGACGGGATGCCCGCCAGATACCGGTCCGTCAGCAACCCCTGGGCCAGCGGCGAATACACCACGCAGCCCACGCCCTCCCGCTCCAGCACCCCCAGCAACTCCTGCTCGATGTCGCGCCGCAGCAGCGAGTAGACGGGCTGGTGCACCAGCAGCGGTGTGCCCAGGGAGCGCAGCAGCCCGGCGATGGCCGCCGTGCGGCCGGGCGCGAAGTTCGACACGCCCACGTACAGCGCCCGGCCGGTGCGGACCATGTGGTCCAGGGCCGCGGCCTGCTCCTCCAGCGGGGTGTCCCGGTCGTCGCGATGCAGGTAGTAGATGTCGACGTGGTCCAGGCCGAGGCGGCCGAGCGACCGGTCCAGGGCGGCCAGCAGGTGCTTGCGGGAGTTGCCCTTGCCGTAGGGGCCGTCCCACATGGGGTTGCCGCCCTTGGTGGTGACCACGATCTCGTCCCGCATGCCGCGCAGGTCGAGCCGGAAGATCGAGCCGAACGTGCGCTCGGCGGCGCCGAGCGGCGGGCCGTACCGGTCGGCGAGGTCGAAATGGGTGATGCCGAGGTCGAGGGCCGCGCGCACGATCGCGCGCTGGCTCTCCGGTGTACGGCCGTCGCCGAAGTTGTGCCAGAGCCCGAGGGAGACAGCGGGCAGCAGCAGCCCGCTGCGCCCGCACCGTCGATGGTCCACGTCCTACCTTCCTGCGATTCCGGTCAGGGTGACGCCCCTGATGAAGGTCTTCTGGGCGATGAAGAAGATGATCACGATGGGCATCATGGCGATCAGGGCCACGGCCATCATCTGGTTGTACTGCGTGGCGAACTGGTCGGTGAACAGCCCGAGCCCCATGGGCAGCGTGAACTTCTCGGTCGTCCTGATGTAGATGACCGACTCCAGGTACTGGTTCCAGTTGCCCACGAAGGAGAACAGGCAGATGGCCGCCAGCGCCGGCTTCGACAGCGGCAGCATGATCCGCCACAGGATCCGCAGCTCGGAGGCGCCGTCGATGCGGGCGGCGTCGATGAGCTCCTGCGGGATCGTGGTGAAGAACTGCCGCAGCAGGAAGATGTAGAGCGCGACCCCGAAGAACTCCGGCACGATCAGTGGCAGGTACGTGTCCACCCAGCCGATCTTGGAGAACAGGATGAACTTCGGCACCAGCGTGATCTCGCGCGGGATCATCATCGTGGCCAGCAGCGCCCCGAACATCAGCGTGGCGGCCCGCGCCCGCATCCGCGCGAACGCGTAGGCGGGCAGGACGCACGAGATCAGGTTGCCCGCCATCGACAGCGCGGTGATGAGCACGGTGTTGAGCATGAACCGCGTGTAGTCCAGCGACCCGAACCAGCCGCGCGAGTAGTTCTCCCAGTGGAAGGAGTCGGGCAGCCACTGCGGCGGGAAGGCGAGGTTCTCCGCGTCCGACTTCAGCGACGTCGTGATCATCCACAGGAACGGCAGCACGAACACGACGGTGCTCGCGATGAGCAGCACGTACGCGCCCGCCCGCCGCGCCCGCCGGATCCGCTCGGTCTGCGCCGGGGTGAGGGTCCTCGGCTCCGCTCTCTTCAGCAGCATCGCGACCTCACGTGAACTCGTAGTGCACCCAGCGCCTGGCCAGGGCGAACTGGATGGCGGTGACGGCGATGATGATGGCGAACATGGCCCACGACAGCGCGGCGGCGTACCCCATGTCGAAGTAGACGAAGGCGTGCCGGTAGATGTACAGGCCGAGCACCATCGTGGCGTTGCCGGGCCCGCCCTCGGTCATGGCCAGGATGAGCACGTAGCCCTGCAGGGCGCCGATGAAGCCGGTGACCACGTTGAAGAAGATGACCGGCGACATCATCGGCACGGTGACGCTCCAGAAGCGCCGCCACCAGCCGGCGCCGTCGATCTCGGCCGCCTCGTAGAGCGACTTCGGGATGCCCTGAAGCCCGGCCAGGTAGATGACGATGGTGTTGCCCGCGCCCCACACGGCCATGAGCACCAGTGCCGGGATGGCCCACTCCTGCGAGGCCAGCCAGCCGGGGCCGGTGATGCCGACCGTGGCCAGGACCTTGTTGATCAGGCCGTAGTCGGGGTGCAGGATGTTCAGCCACAGCAGCGCCGTCGCCAGCCCGGAGACCACGGACGGCATGTACATGACGGTGCGGAACAGGCCCTGGAAGCGCAGCGGCTGGTTGAGCAGCAGCGCCATCGCGAACGTGAACGTGACGCCGAGCGCGACGTATCCGGCCCCGTACTGGACGGTGTTCTCGATCGACTCCCAGAACTCGGGGTCGCCGAACATGCGCTCGTAGTTGGCCAGGCCCACCCACTGAGGCGCTTTCAGCAGGTTCCACTCCATGAAGCTGATGACGATGGCCGCGATGATCGGGCCGGCCGTGAACAGGATGAACCCCAGCAGCCACGGCGAGACGAACAGGTGGAAGCGCCGCGCCTCGCGCTGGGCGAGCGTGGCCATCACGCGATCTTGTTCTCGGCGAGCAGCGGGCCGACCTTGGCGGCGATCTCGTCCAGCGCCGCCTTGGCGTCGATCTTGCCGAGCATCGCGCGTTCCCAGATGGGCTTGGCCGTGTCGACCGCCTTCTTGGTGGCCGGCAGGCGCAGCACGCCGTCACTGGTGGCGTAGTCGGCGAGGATCTCCTTGACCAGTTCGGCCGTCTCGGCCGGGATGCCGAGCGCCTCGGCGTTGGGCAGCCACGCCGACTGGCGCGCCGGGGCGCTGATGCGGCGGAACTGGTAGCCGGAGGACGACAAGTACTCGTAGATGTAGAGCCACGCCGCCTCCTTCTGCCGGGAGGCCTCGGTGATGACCAGGGCGCTGCCGACGGCGGGGGAGAAGCGGCCCTGCGGGCCCTTCGGCACGTGTGTCGCGCCCCACGTGAACGCCTTCTGCTTGGCCAGTTCCGTCATGATCCAGGCGCCGTTGATGTGCATGGCGGCGTGGCCGGACTTCCACGGGTCGACCTTCTCCAGCAGGAGTTCCTCGGCCAGGCTCGGCGTGACGCCGTCCTTGAGCAGCAGGTCGAGCCACATGCCGAGCGTCTTGACCGCCTCGGGGGAGTTGATCTGGACCTGGGTCTCGTCGGGGGAGAGGAAGCGCCCGCCGTACGGCATGAGGAAGACCGTCGACAGGTCGGGGGCGGGCTTCGGGGTCGGCGAGAAGCCGAAGATCTTCGTTGCGCCGGAGCCGCTCTTGAGCTTCTTGGCGGTCTCGATCATCTTCTCGAAGGTCCAGGTCTCGTCCGGGTACTTCAGTCCGGCCTTGTCGAAGATGTCCTTGTTGAAGAAGAGCAGCTTGGGCGCCATGTCGGTGGGCAGGCCGTACAGCTTGCCGCCGCGCTCGAAGTAGGCGAGCCCGGCCTTGGGCAGGTCGTCCCTGGCGAAGTCGGGGGACCTGGCGATGAAGTCCTCCAGCGGGGCGACGATGTTGTTGGAGATGAAGTTCTGGGTCCAGGAGTAGTGGTTGTACATGACGTCGGGCAGGGAGCCGCCCGCGGCCTGGGCCATGTACTTGGTGAGAAAGCCGTCGAAGGTCGAGGTCTCGCGCTTGATCTCGATGTTCGGGTGGCGCTTTCCGAAGAAGTAGTCGAACTGCATGTTGCGCACCTCGGCGATGACGTCCGAGGTGGAGGCGATGGTGATCGTCACCTTGGCCGCCGGGTCCGCCACCTCCGACTTCGGCCACCGCAGCGAGTCGTTGAGCTTCTCGGCCTCCTCGAACGGCCAGGTGTCGTTGCCCGGCCGGTTGGGGTCGATGGTCTGGATGCCCGTCTTGACCGGCGCGGCGGCCTGCTTCTGCTGGCGCGTGTCGCCCCCGCAGGCGCCGATGACGGGCATGGACGCGGCGGCAACGGCGAGGGCCAGCATCCGGCGGCGGTTCATGTCCATGGATGACCTCTTTCCGAGGAAGATCTCGATGGCCGCACCGGCGGTCGCAGGGTGAAGGTGCCGGGCGCACCCAGGCCCGGTTCGGTCAGTCTCGCCATAAAGGTCCGATGACTCAGGGGCATGGCCGTACCGTAGACCTGGTAATTAACTTCGTCAAGAATTGAATTGCAATCGCTTGCAACCTAGGCTCGGGCGCACTGTGAGCTAGCCATGGAGGCTTTCGTGCCCAAATGGACCTGTGCTGCCGACGATCTGGAAGCAGTGATCGAGCTCTCGCCTGACGGCGGGCTTTCATGGGAGGTACGGCACGCCGGCCGGGTGGTCGTCAGCCCGTCCCGGCTGGGCCTGAAGGCCGCCCACGCCGACCTGACCCGCGGCCTGGCGTTCGAGGGGATCACCAGCCGGGCCGTCGACGAGACCTACGAGACCGTGACCGGCAAGAGCCGCGCGCACCGCTACACCGCCACCGAATGGACCCTCTCCTTCAGCCCAGGCCTGGAACTCCAGGTGCGGGCGGGTTCGGGCGGGGTCGCGTACCGGTACCGGGTCAGCTGGACCGGCCCCGTCACGATTTGCGATGAAATTTCGGAGTATGTGGTGCCGGGGGCGGCCCGCGCCATCCTCCTGCCCTACGAGAACGGCCGCTGCGACTACGAGGAGATCCACCACCACACCACCGTCGAACGGGCCGAGCCCATCCTGTACGGCTACCCGTCGCTGTTCCAGATCGGCGAGAGCTGGATGCTGGTCACCGAGTCGAACCTGGACAGCGGCTACGCCGGCTCCCGTCTCGCCTTCGACGGCACCGCCTTCCGCCTCGACCTGCCCGACCCGTACGTCACCGCGGCCTCCCCGCTGGTCACGCCCTGGCGCACGGCGATCGTCGGCGACCTCGCCGCCGTCGTCGCCAGTGACCTGGTGACCGGCCTGGCCGAGCCGTCCAGGGTGGCCGACGCCTCCTGGGTTCGGCCGGGCGCCGCCGCCTGGTCCTGGTGGTCGGACGGCCCCTCCACCCGCGACCTGGAGGCCCAGAAGGTCTGGGTGGACTTCGCCGCCGGGATGGGCTGGCCGTACGTGCTGGCCGACGCCGGATGGAACAAGGAGTGGATGCCCGAGCTCATCGCCTACGCCCGCGAGCGCGGCGTCGGCATCTGGCTCTGGTCGCACTGGCAGCACGTCGACACCCCGCTGGAGCACCGCGAGAAGCTCGCCCTCTGGAAGGGGTGGGGTGCCGTCGGCGTGAAGATCGACTTCACCGAGTCCGACGGCCAGGACCGCATGCGCTGGTTCGACTCCATCCTGGAGGCCACGGCGCGGCTGGAGCTGATGGTCGTCTTCCACGGCGGCACGATCCCGCGCGGCACCGAGCGCACCTGGCCGCACTTCATGACCGCCGAGGCGGTCAAGGGCGCCGAGTGGATCAAGCCGAAACCCGGCAAGGAGCCGCTCTACCCGCCCACGCACTACCTGTCGCTGGCCTGCACCCGCAACGTGCAGGGCCCGATGGACTTCACCCCCGTCACCTTCAGCGCCGTGCGGAGCATCTCGGCCGGGTTCGAGCTCGCGCTCGCCGTCCTGTTCGAGTCCGGGGTGCAGCACTTCGCCGACAGCATCGAGGCGTACGGCGCGCGCCCCGACGCCCGCCGCCTGCTCGCCCGGGTCCCCGTCGCCTGGGACGAGACCCGCCTGCTGTCCGGCGACCCGGCCGACCACCTCGTCCTGGCCCGCCGCGACGGCGTGGTCTGGTACGTGGCCTGCGGCACGGCGGGCGAACCCCGCGTGATCACGGTCGCGCTCGACTTCCTCGGCGAAGGCGAAGGCGAAGGCGGCTGGACGGCCGAGATCTACCGGGACGCCCCCGGCGACGGCGTCGCCTCCGAGGAGGCCGAGGTCGCCCCGGGCGCCAAGCTCGACATCCCCGTGGCCGCCAACGGCGGTTTCACCTTACGGCTGGCCCGGCGCCGGCCGTAACGACCGGAAAGAGGACCCGTGCACCCCACCCGGATCGGCGCCGCCACGGCGGTGGCCGCCCTCGCCCTCGGTGTCTTCACCACCGCGCGGGCCGAACCCCAGCACGGCAGGGGCGGCACGCTCGTCGCGCAGACCACCGCCACCCACGCCCGCGTCCACAGCGACCGCCGCCCGATGGGCGCGGGCCTGTACGACCGCGAGGCGGACCGCACCTACGTCTCCTGGATGGGCAAGGACTCCGACGCCTACTTCCAGGACTACGACCACAAGGGCGGCCGCTGGAGCACGCCGGTCAAGATCGGTTCCTCCTTCAAGGACAAGCACAACTACCCGGTCATGGTCCAGGCCGACGACGGCAAGCTGCTGGTCTTCCACGGCGCGCACAACTCGCCCCTGCGCCTGGCCACGCGGGCGGCCGACGGCACGTGGAGCGACCGCGGCCTCGGCGACGTCGCCCCCTACCACGCCTCCTACCCGATGGCACTGAAGGCCCGCAACGGCGACGTCTACGTCTTCTTCCGCGACACGCTCAAGGAGGACGACTCGACGCAGTTCGTCGACGACCGGCCGATGCAGTACCTCATGTCCGCCGACGACGGCGTGACCTGGAAGAGCTCGGGCGAGCTGACCGGCCACCCGTACATCCTCGGCTCCGAGCGCGCGGACAACATGGACGAGGTCTACGTCGCCGAGATGACCGAGCACAACGGCCGCTTCCACCTGCTCTGGACGATGGCGGGCGGCGGCAGGCCCGACGTCCACGGCCACGGCACCCAGATCCACGACGTGTTCTACGCCGTCTTCGACCCGGCCACCCGGCACTTCTCCACGGTCGCGGGCGAGGACCTCGGCACCCAGCTCGACCAGGCCGAGATGCTGGACAAGGCGATCGTGTGGCGCAGCAACAGGGAACTTCTGCACGGCACCGGCTTCACCCACTCGGTCCAGGTCATGGCCGACGGCAAGCCGGTGATCGTCTTCTACGACAACCAGACCGGCGGACAGCGCGCCTGGCTGACCGCGGGCCGCTGGAACGGCCGCTCGTGGGACTTCACCCGCCTCACCCAGGAGTACGGCCTGCTCGACAGCGAGAAGACCGGACCCCACACGCTCCGGGTCTACACCACCCGGGGCAGCGAGTCCGGCATCACCGCCTTCACCCTCGACCGCGGCCGCGACTGGCGGCAGGGGCAGTACATCTGGACCGACACCAAGCTCCAGAAGGGCAACGTGATCGAGGGCGGCAAGGACCCCGTCCGCATGCTCGCCGAGACCAACACCGGCACCCAGGACCAGACCGTGCAGACAGGAAACGTCTACGCCGTGGGAGAGATGCGATGATCAGGCAGATCGCGGCGGCGCTCGTGCTGCTGGCCGCCTTCACCCCGGCCGCGGCGCGGGCCGCGGGCGACCGCTGGGAACCGCGCTGGAACCCCAGCCCGTCGCGCGACGGCGTCAACGCCTTCGAGGCGCCGGAGGACGACCGGCGCGGCTCGCACGCCGACGGCATGCCGCACGTCTCCACCGACAGGAACGCCTGGCGCTTCGACATGCACAACGTGGACCGCGACGGCTCCGACCGCCAGCGCAACGAGGTACGCGGCATGCGCGACGGCCGGGGCCGCGCCCTGGAGATGCGCAAGGACGAGACCTGGCGGATCAGCTGGCAGATGTACATTCCCGACACCCTGGACGCCACCTCCAGCTTCAGCCACATCTGGCAGCTCAAGACCTCCGACATCGGCACCCCGGTCGCCCAGCTCTCCCTGCCGATCAAGAGCGGCGTGCAGAAGATCGAGGCCCGCTACTGGACGCTGGCCGACAACGCCACGCACGGCTTCGCCTCCTACGACCTGGAGGCGATCCAGAACAAATGGGTCACCACCACGATCGAGATCAAGTCCAGCGACAAGGGCTACATGCGCTGGGTGCTGAAGGACGGCCACCGCACGCTGGTGGACCAGCGGATCGACGACATCGACTTTTACTGGACCGAGGAGCAGTACAACCGTCCGAAGTGGGGCATCTACCGCAGCATCCGCAGCACCGGCCTGCAGGACACCCACATGCTGGTCAGGGACCTCAAGGCCTGGACGCTGGGGCCGGTCAACCCGCCGGTCCGGCTGCCGGCGCCCGACCCGGCCGCGTACGAGGCCGAGCGTGAGGGCACGGTCTTCGAGGGCGCGGCGGAACCCGCCTACTGCAAGATCTGCTCCGGCGGGCGCAAGACCATCCTCATCGGCGGCAACACCTACGACTACACCACGGTCAGGGGCATCCTCTCCGAGACCACCGCGACCAAGGAGATGACCGTCCACGCCGTCGTCAACGGCACCCAGTCCTTCCGCATCAGCGTGAACGGGGCGGACTCCGTCGAGGTGCCCATGACCGGCACCCCCGACAAGGTCACCACGACGACCGTCCAGGTGCCGCTGATCGCGGGCGTCAACAACGTCCGCTTCTTCAACCTCACCGCCAGGACGCCCGAGCTCGACAAGATCGTCATCAGGTAGGAGCGGAGCATGGATCTCACCAGACGCGGGTTACTGGCCGCCGGCGGCGCGCTGGCGCTCGCCGCCGCCGCGGGCCCGGCGCCCGCGCGGGCGGGCACCCTCTGGCAGTCCGCCCTTGTCCGTTACGACCGCCGCGGACGCCTCGTCTACACCGCCGACGCCGAGGGCAACCGCGTGCCCGACTTCAGCCACGCGGGCTACCGGGGCGGCGAGCGGCCCCTTCCGCACGTGCGGGTGGTCAAGGTGATCAGGCCCGTCGAGGGCGACAACACCGCGCACATCCAGGCCGCGCTCGACGAGGTGGCGGCGCTGCCCCGCGCGCGGCGCGGCGCCCTGCTGCTGTCACCCGGCCTCTATCCCGTCGCGGGCACCTTGTACGTGCGCGCCGACGGCCTCGTCCTGCGCGGTACGGGCGACGGGGCCGACCCCGCGTCGAACACGATCATCAAGGCCATCGGCAACACGCCCAAGGACCGCAACGTCATCGTGGCCGGCGGCGTCGCGGGCGGCGGCTGGCGGGGTGAGGTTCCCGGCACCCGCACCGACATCACGAGCGACTTCGTGCAGGTCGGCGCGCGCGAGTTCCGGGTCGCCGACCCCGGCGCGCTGCGGGCCGGGCACAACGTCGTCATCACCCACCCCTGCACCGAGGAGTGGCTGAAGGCGATCGACCACGGCGGGCACGACGTCGGCCCGCCGTGGAAGGTGGGAGAGCACCCGCTCTTCTTCAACCGCTACGTCACCGACATCTCCGGCGACGTCGTGACGGTCGACGTGCCCCTCTACAACCACCTCAACCGCGCCCACAGCCCGTCCTTCCTCTACACCTGGGAGCGGGCCGGGCTCGTCACCGAGGTCGGCGTGGAGCGCCTGCGCGTCGACATCGCGTACACGGGCGACCCCGAGCAGGACGAGAACCACGCCTACAACGCGATCTGCCTGCTGCGCTGCGAGGACGCCTGGGTACGCGACTGCACCGCCCTGCACTTCACCCAGGCCGGCTTCGCCACCCAGGAGACCACCCGCGCCACCATCCAGAACTGCCGCGCCGTCGACCCGGTCAGCCTCGTCACCGGCAGCCGCCGCTACAACTTCAACACCTACACCTACTCGCAGCAGATCCTGTTCAAGGACTGCTACGCCTACAAGGCCAGGCACGCCTTCGTCTCCAACGGCCACAGCACGGTCTCCGGCATCGTGTTCCTGCGCGGCGTCTCGGAGTACGCGCTCAACTCCAGCGAGGGCCACCGCCGCTGGTCGCAGGGCATGCTCTTCGACGGACACCGCGACCTCGACCCGCACTACGACTACACGCTCGGCCTGTACAACCGCGGCCGCTACGGCACCTCGCACGGCTGGTCGGCGGCCCATTCCGTCGCCTGGAACTGCGACGTGTCCACCAGCAGGCTGATCGTCCAGAAGCCGCCCACGGCCCAGAACTACGCCATCGGCTGCCGCGGGACGATCACGGGCGACGGCCCGTTCGCCCAGCCCGCGGGCTACATCGAGGGCGCCAACCGGCCCGGTCTGCTGCCGCCCTCGCTGTATCAGGCACAGTTCTTCGACCGCCACCGATGAGTTCCGGATTCCTCCGGGGTCTGTACGGGAAAGCGATCCACGACCCCGGAGGAAGACATGACCAGCCCCGCCCTGGACAGCATGCTGCTGGCCAGCACCGACCCGGTCCGGCTCAGCGACTGGTACGCCGCGGCGCTGGAGCCGGCCGAGACGGCCGACCTCGGCGACTACCGCTACCTGCGCTTCGGCACGTTCGGCGTGCTCTTCGACCGGCGTGCGGACGTGAGCGGCAAGAACCCCGAGCCCGCCAGGATGATCCTCAACTTCCAGGTGGACAATGCGAGAGAGGTCACCGCCCGCATGGAGGGCCTCGGGGTGACCTGGCTGGCTCCGCTGGAGGACCGCGACGGCAGCCTGTTCGCCACCGCGATCGACCCCGACGGCAACTACGTCCAGGTCATCCAGCTCAGCCCCGAGCACCGCGCGGAAATGGAGGCGAAGTGATGTTCGGCCAGACCAAGGCGTTCAGCGGCTTCTCCGTCGACGACGTGCCCAAGGCGAAGGCGTTCTACGAGGGCGTGCTCGGCCTGCGGGTCTCGGAGGAGAACGGGATGCTCACCCTGCACATCGCCGGTGAACGCGACATCCTCGTCTATCCCAAGGGCGAGGCCCACGAGCCCGCCGGCTACACCATCCTGAACTTCCCCGTCGACGACATCGACAAGGCCGTCGAGCAGCTCGGCGAGCGCGGCGTGGAGTTCGCCCGCTACCCGGGCTTCGAGCAGGAGGCCAACGGCGTCATGCGGGCCGGCGGGCCGCCGATCGCGTGGTTCACCGACCCCGCGGGCAACGTGCTGTCGGTCATCCAGATCTGACCAGCTCCAGCAGGCCGCCGGTGGGCACCGTGATCTGGTGCGCGCCGGCGGCCTCGAACGCGTGCGCGCCCCGGTCCACGACCTCGCCGCGGCAGTCGCGGACGGTGGCGCGGGCCGTACCGGCGAGGGCGGAGGTCAGCAGGACGGCGGTGTCGTCGTCGGCGTTGGCCAGCCACAGCGTGCCCGACGAGGGCACCGCGACCGGCACCGGCGCGTAGCGCGCGGCGATCACCACGCCGTCGCCCCGCGCGGTGACCAGCGGATAGTGCAGGTCGGGCCGCGACGGCCGTAGCCGCCCGCGCTGCAGCACCTCGGCGTGCTCCTTCACGAACCCCAGCCAGAAGCGCAGCGCCGCCGTCTGCGCGTCGCTCTGCGCGGTGAGGTCCACGGAGATCTGCGGCACCGCGAACAGCACGTTGATCAGCTGCGCGGCGACGCGCTCGGCACTCTCCGCCGGGTGCCACATCATCATGTCCGCGTGTACGGCCAGCGGTCCCGCGACCAGGCGCAGGTCGATCGTGCGCTGGCGGTTGTGCGACGCGCTGAGCGGGCAGTCGGAGGCGCGCACCATCGCCGCGTGCCGCCAGAGCCCCGGGCTGACGTACGGCTGCCGCAGCTCGACCGGCGTTCCGGCGGGCAGGCGGGCGCTCAGCTCGGCCAGCAGGAGGCGCACACCCTCGTTGACGGTCGCGCAGTCGGCCTCCGGGCCGGGCTCCGGCGGGTCGTCCACGGCGAACTGGTCGATGAAGTCGATCTTGAGCCCGTCCATGCCCCACTCCTCGACGGCGCGGGCGAGGTTGCCGGTGAGCAGGTCGCGGATGTGGGGGTAGCGGGGGTCGACGACGACGGCGTTCATGTGGGGCTTGTAGGTGAGGCTGTAGTCCTGGACCTGGTCCCAGAGCGGGGTGTGGCGGCCGACGAAGGGGAGCGCGTACCAGAGCAGGTAGGCGAGGCCGTGGGCGCGGACCTTGGCCACGTGTCCGGAAATATCGGGGAATGCGGTGGGGGAGGGCAGCCACTCGCCGACGTGGCCGTAGCCCCGGCCCCGGTCGTCGCTGTGCCAGCCGTCGTCCACGATGATCGCCTCGCAGCCCAGTGCGGCGGCCGCCGCGGCCTGGCGTTCCACGCTTTCCGCGCTCACGTGCTGCTGCATGGCGTACCAGGTGGAGTAGGCGGGCATCCGGGCGGCGCGCGGCACCTCCCGCGCGCCGCGCCCGGCCTGCCACCAGGCGGCGACGCCGGCCAGCGTGTCGGCGAAGTGCCGGCCGCTGAGGTCGAGCCGCAGCACGAGGCCGGCCCCCGGGGCGGCCCGGTGCTCGGCCCAGAAGCCGAAGTCACCCGTCTCCTCGACCACGCCGGTGCGGATCAGCACCGGCCGTACGACCTCGGCCACCGCGTACGTGCACACCGACACGTCGCCCGCGCCGACCAGCGCGCCCACCGGCGCGCCCTTCTCCAGCGAGGTCTGGCGCGGGCGGCGCCAGAACGGCGGCAGGCCCCGGTGCTCGCCGCTGTCGGGCACCCAGAAGGCGGTCACGTCCACGCACGGCACCCGCCACGCCACGCGCACCACCGCCGGCGCCGCGGGCGTCACCCGCACCTCCACCACGCCGTCGCCGGTGGGCACGACCTCCCACGCCAGCCCGACGGGCGCGCCGGCGGCGTCCACCGCGCTCGCCCGGGCCGCCAGATCGCCGAGGCCCAGAGGGATCTCCACCACGCCCGAGGCCGCGGCGGTGTCATGGGGCTGCCAGATGGTCGCGGTCACTCATCTCTCCTGGAGGGTGAAGAGGGTCTGGATGGCCACCGCGGCCGCGCCGCGGGCCCACTGCTCGAACGGCGAGGGCCGCAGGATCAGGCGGCAGTTGGCCGCCGCGCCGAAGGCCTGCCGGGTGAAGGCCGCGCGGAGCTGGTCCTCGAACAGCTCGTAGGCCGCCAGACCCGGCATGTCGCCGCTGACGATGATGCGCTCGGGGCCGATGAGGTTGGCCATGGCCGCCATCGCCCGCCCGATCGCCTCGCCCGCGCGGGCGAAGACCGCCATGGCGGCCCGCGAGCCCGAACGCGCCGCGGCCATGGCGCCGTCGAGCGTCAGCGTGTCGTCGCCCAGCGCCGCGCGGGCCGCCGCGACCACGGCCGGGGTGCCCGCGATGGCCTCCACGCAGCCGTGGCCGCCGCAGTGGCAGGGAGGGCTGTCGCCGCCGACCGGCACGTGCCCGATCTCGCCGGCCACGCCGCGCGCCCCCGCCACCAGCCGGTCGTCCACGACGACCGCGCAGCCGATGCCGAGCCCGACCGTGACCAGCGCGAACGACGAGGCGCCCACGCCCTCGCCGAACCAGTGCTCGGCCACGGTGAGCGCCTTGACGTCGTTCTCCACGGTGACGTTCAGCCCGGTCGCGGCCGCGGCCAGCTCGCCGAGCGGCACCTCGTGCCAGCGCAGGAACGGGGAGTAGCGCACCAGCCCGGTGCTCTTGTCGACGTCGCCGGAGATGGCCAGGCCGAGGGAGTGGCAGCGCTCGCGGTAGCCGGGCGCGCGGCCGAGCAGCTCACCGGTGAGCGCCTTGAGCTCCGCCACCACGTGCTCGGGCGTGCGCGCGCTCAGCGGCCGGTGGGCCTCCTCGACGATCTGGGCGCGCAGGTCGGTGACGACGCCGATGAGGTCGTCGTCGGTGATCTTCACTCCGACGAAGAACTCCCGGCCGGGATGGATGGCCAGGGGGCTGGCCGGGCGGCCCGCGCCGGGGCCGCTGCGCTCGGTGGCCGCCATCTCGAACAGGTATCCCGCGTCGATGAACGGCCTGGCCGCCTTGGTGACGGCCGCCGACGACAGGCCGGTGCGCCTGGCGATCTCCACGCGGGATACCGGACCCTGCGTCAGGACCATGGTGAAGACGGTGGCGGAGGCCGGGCTCGTGATCGTCGCCGCCCGCCCGCGCGAGGGATCCAGCATGGCCGCATAGTAGCAGTAATTAACTTCGTCAAGAATTGAATTCGCGGGAGGCCGTGCCTAGGCTCCAGATCATGAGCCTCATCGCTTTCGATCCCGCGCGACGCCGCTGGTCGCTCACCACTCCACGCACCAGCTACGTCATCGGGCTCACCGACGACGACGTGCCCGCCTGCCTGCACTGGGGGCCGAGGCTCACACCCGGGCAGGCCGCGGCGCTGCCCGGGGCCACGCCGTTCAGGGCCAGCAGCTTCGACGAGTCCGGCGTGGCCGAGGAGCTCCTCACCGAGGCCGGCGCCCGCTACGGCGCCGCCTCCCTGCAGATCCGCTTCGCCAACGGCGACACCGGCGTGGAGTGGCGGCACACCGGGCACGAGATCGAGGACGGCCACCTGACGATCCTGATGCGCGACCGCGCCCACCCGCTGGAGGTGGCGCTGCACTACCGCGTGCGCGCGGGCTGCGACGTCGTCGAGCGCTGGACGGAGATCCGCGCGGAGGAGCCCGTCACGCTGCTGCGCTGCGACTCGGCCGCCTGGAACCTGCCCCCGCTGCCCGGCTACCGGCTCAGCCACGCCAGCGGCGGATGGGCCGCCGAGAACTCCGTGCGCCGCGTGGAACTGCCCGTCGGCGAGACCGTGCTGACCAGCCGGCGCGGCATCACCAGCCACCAGGCCAACCCCTGGGTCATGGTGGACGCCGGCGACGCCGGAGAGGAGCACGGAGAGGTCTGGAGCGCCGCCCTGGCCTGGAGCGGAAGCTGGCGCCTCACGCTCGGCCGTACCCCTTCCGGGCGCACCGGCTGGACCGGCGGGTTCGGCCACGAAGGGGTGTCCTGGCAGGGGACCGGGTGGAGCACCCCGGTCTTCGCCGGGCTCTACTCCGGCGGCGGGTTCGGGGACGCCAGCCGTACCTGGCATCGCTACGTCAACGAGCACGTCCGGCCGGCCGCCGGCGAGCTGCGGCCCCTGCTCTACAACTCGTGGGAGGCCGTCGGCTTCGACGTCGGCGAGGAGAGCCAGAAGCGGATGGCGGCGCTGGCCGCCCGGGTCGGGGCGGAGGTGTTCGTCATGGACGACGCCTGGTTCGGCGGGCGGACCAGCGACCGGGCCGGGCTCGGCGACTGGTGGCCCAACCCCGGGCGCTTCCCGCACGGGCTGACGCCGCTCATCGAGGAGGTTCACCGGCTCGGGATGAAGTTCGGGCTGTGGGTGGAGCCCGAGATGGTCAATCCCGACAGCGACCTCTACCGCGAGCACCCCGACTGGGTCGTGCACATGCCGGGACGGCCGCGCACCGAGCTGCGCCACCAGCTCCTGCTCGACTTCTCCCGCCCCGAGGTGGCCGACTGGGCGCACAAGTGGCTGCACCGGCTGGTCAGCGAGCACGCCATCGACTTCCTCAAATGGGACTGCAACCGCACCTTCACCCAGGCCGGCCCGGGCGATTTGCTGGTCGGCCACGTACGGGCCGTCTACTCCATCCTCGACCGGCTGCGCGCCGACCATCCGCACCTGCGCGTGGAGGCCTGCTCGGGCGGCGGCGGGCGTACCGACCTCGGCATCATGGCCCGCACCGACCAGGTCTGGACCTCCGACAACACCGACGCCGCCGACCGCCTGTCCATCCAGCACGGCTTCACCCAGATCTACCCGGCCGGCGCCATGGCCGCCTGGGTCACCGACAGCCCCAACCCGATCACCGGCCGGCGCGTCCCGCTTGCCTTCCGCTTCCACGTGGCCATGGCCGGCGTACT
This sequence comes from Nonomuraea sp. NPDC050394, assembly GCF_044459065.1. Taxonomy (NCBI): domain Bacteria; kingdom Bacillati; phylum Actinomycetota; class Actinomycetes; order Streptosporangiales; family Streptosporangiaceae; genus Nonomuraea; species Nonomuraea sp. NPDC050394. Next base: position 35,815 of record NZ_JBITIO010000008.1, read on the forward strand.
CGGCCTCGGCGGCGACCTGCCGAACTGGAGCGAGCGGGAGCTCGACGAGGCCGCCGGGCTGGTCGCCGTCTACAAGGACATCCGCCCGGTCGTCCAGCACGGCGAGCTGCGCCGGCTGCGCGATGCCGTGCAGTACACGCTCGGCGAGCGTGTCGTCGTGCTCGCCTTCAGGCGCCGCGGCGCGTTCGGCGCGCCCGGCGTTCCCCTGCGCCTTTCCGGACTCGACCCCGAGGCCCGCTACCGCGACGAGGACACCGGCGCCGTCCACCACGGCGTGCTGCTGACCTCCCGCGGCCTGCTGCCTCCCTTCCCCGGCGACGACTACGCCAGCGCCCTCATCCGCCTGCGCGAGGAGCACCCTTGACCCGCCGCTACGCCATCGTCGGACTCGGACACCGCGCCGGGATGTACGTCAACGCCCTGAGGGGGGACTGGAGCCACACCGGGGAACTGGTCGCCTTCTGCGACACCAACGCCTCCCGCATGGCCTCCTACGGCGCCGGCGTGCCCGCCTACCAGGACTTCGGCCAGATGCTCGACCGGGCGCGCCCCGACGTCGTCATCGTCACCAGCCCCGACCGCACCCACCACGTCTACGCCGTCGCCGCCCTGGAGCGCGGCTGCGCCGTCATCGTCGAGAAGCCCCTCGCCACCACGGCCGAGGGCTGCCGGGCCATCGCCAAGGCCGCCGGCGACGTGACGATCACCTTCAACTACCGCTACTCGCCGCGCAACTCCGCGGTGAAGCGCCTGGTCGCCGATGGCGCCATCGGCGAGGTCACCTCCGTGCACTTCGAATGGCTGCTCGACACCATGCACGGCGCCGACTACTTCCGCCGCTGGCACCGCGACAAGGCCAGCTCGGGCGGCCTGCTCGTGCACAAGTCCGGCCACCACTTCGACCTGGTCAACTGGTGGCTGGCCGCCGCCCCGCAGACCGTCTACGCGCAAGGCGACCTGCGCTTCTACGGCCCCGCCAACGCCCCCGGCCCGCGCCCGCCCCGCAGCCGGGGCTCCGGCCTCATCGGCGCCGACCGCTTCTCCATCGACCTCGCCGCCGACCCCCGGCTCGAAACCCTCTACCTCCGGGCCGAGCACGAGGACGGCTACCACCGCGACCAGGACGTCTTCGCCCCCGGCGTGAACATCGAGGACAACATGGCGGTGCTCGTCCGCTACGACTCCCGGGCCCTGCTGACCTACTCGCTGCACGCGCACGCGCCCTGGGAGGGCTACCGGGTCGCGCTCAACGGCACGCTCGGCCGGATCGAACTCGACGTCGTCGAACGCGAATGGGCCGACCCCGACTCCGCCGCCAGGCTCGGCAAGGGCGCCCGGCGGCTCACCGAGGGCCGGGTACGCGGCGAGCGCCTCGTCCTGCAGCGCCACTGGGAACCCGCCGAGGAGATCGAGATCCCCACCGGCTCCGGCGGGCATGGCGGCGGCGACCGGCTCCTGCTCGACGACCTGTTCGGCACGCCCGCCCCCGACCCGCTGGGCCGCCGCGCGGACTACACCGACGGCATCCGCGCCGCCGGGATCGGCATCGCGGCCAACACGTCCATCGAGACGGGTCTGCCGGTGCGGGTCTGAGTCGCATGGACCGCGTCACGCTGACGCCCGCGGCCACCGCCGTCTTCGCCACCGTGCTCACCCGCGGGCCGATCTCCAGGACCGAGGTGTCGCGGGTGACGGGGCTGTCGACGGCGGCCGTCACCAAGGTGGTCAGGCCCATCCTGGCCGCCGGGTACCTGGACGAACTGCCCGTGGGGCCGGCGTCGGCCGGGTCCGGGCGGCCCGCGGCGCCGCTGGCCGTACGGGCCGACCGGGAGTTCTTCGCCGGGGTGTGGCTGCGGGCGGGGGAACTGGTCGTGGTGCTGGCCGACCTGCGGGCGGGGGTGCGGGCGGCGCACCGGGTTCCCCTGCCCGGCGCGGACGTGGCCGCCGCGGTCGCCGCCATCGCCCGTGCCGTCGCCGTCGTGGGCGCGCCCGGCGTCCTGGTGCGGCGGGTGGGGGTGGCGGTGCCGGGGGAGGTGGACCGGGGCTCCGGCACGGTGCGGCGCGGGCCGTACCCGGGCTGGCGCGACGTGCCGCTCGCGGCGCTCGTGCGCGAGGCGACCGGCCTTCCGGCCACCGTCGAGAACGACGTCAGGGCGCTGACCGTCGCCGAGCAGTGGTTCGGGGAGGGGGCGGGGACCCGGTCTTTCGCGCTGGTGACGGTAGGCGAGGGGGTCGGCTGCGGCCTCGTGGTCAACGGCACGCTGGTCGAGGGAGGGTACGGCGTGGCCGGCCAGATCGGCCACGTCCCCGTGGACGACGCCGGCCCGCGCTGCCACTGCGGCGGCCGGGGCTGCGTCGAGGCGATCGCCGCCGAGCCCGCCGTCGTGGCCCGGATCCGCGCCGCGACCGGCCGGGCCGCCCTGGACCTGCCCGGCGCCATCGCCCTGGCCCAGGCGGGCGACCGCGCGGCGCTGGAGTCGTTCGCCACGGCCGGACGGGCGGTGGGGCGGGGCATCGCGGCCCTGGTCAACATGTTCGGGCCCGAGAAGGTCGTGGTCACCGGGGACGGCGTGGCCGTACTGGAGGGGGACCTGCGGGCCGCCTACGGCCCGCAGGCGTTCGGCGCGGCGGGCGGCTGCCCGCTGATCGTCGCGCCGCTGCCCCCCGAGTCGTGGGCGCGCGCCGCTGCGGCGGTCACGATCATGGCCCTCATCGGCCTGGGTCCCGGCTAGCCCAACCGGCCGATGGTCACGGTGGCGGCGGTGCGGGCGGCCTGCCAGACCTCTTCCAGCGAGTCGCCCCGGTCCATGGCCGCCATCACGGTCAGCTTGGCCGCCCCCACCAGGGAGCCGACGATCGTGGCCGCCTCCAGGAGGCCGAGCTCGTCCGGGTAGGCCTCGTGCAGCGCCTTGGCCAGCCGCAACTGGCTGTCGAACAGCAGATGCAGCGCCTTGGCCTGCAGGGCGGGCACGCTCATGATGAGGTCGACACGCTCGGGGCTCAGGTCGAGCGCGAGGTCCTCCTTGGCCGTCCAGTTCAGGCTGCTCTCGCTCACCCGCAGCAGAAGCTCGCCGATCGGCTCGCCGGGCGGGCGCTGCCTGACCATGTCGAGGGCGGCCTCCAGCCGCAGGCCGCCGTCATGGAAGAGCACGTCTTCCTTGCTGTCGAAGTAGCTGAAGAACGTGCGTGTCGACACGTCGGCCGCCGCGGCGATCTCGGCCAGCGTGGTCTCCTCGTAGCCCTTCTCGGCGAAGAGCCGGAGCGCCGCCTCGATCAGCGCGTGCCTGGTGCGCACCTTCTTGCGCTCGCGTAGCCCCGTCATGGCGAAACTCTACACTGCCTGATGATTTGCATTCATTGAAAAATTGCATCTGCTGAGGTTTTCTGGAGTCATGACAACCTTTCCCATGCGGCGGCAGCGGCCGCTCGACCCGCCCGACGAGTTCGGCGTCCTGCGCGAGCAGGGTTCCTTGCACCGCATGACCTACCCGGACGGCCACGAGGGCTGGCTCGTCACCGGATACGGCGCCGCCCGCGCCATCCTCGCCGACGACCGCTTCAGCAACCGGACGGAGCTCCAGCACCAGGCCATCCCGTCGCGAGCGGCGATCGCGGAGAAGTTCAAGAAGCAGATGCCGGACAGCAAGCCGCAGCCGGGGATGTTCCTGCGGATGGACCCGCCCGACCACACCCGCTTCCGCAAGCTGCTGACCGGCCAGTTCACGGTCCGGAGGATGAAAGGGCTGGAGCCGCGGATCGCCGAGATCACCGAGGAGCGGCTCGACGCCATGACGGCGCCGGCCGACCTGGTCAAGGACTTCGCGCTGCCGATCCCTTCGCTGGTCATCTGCGAGCTGCTCGGCGTGCCGTACGAGGACAGGGAGACCTTCCAGCGCGACTCGGCCACGCTGCTCTCGCTCGACGGCGAGGCCGACGCGCTGATCGCCGCCTACCAGGATCTGGCCGGGTACCTGTACGGGCTCATCGCGAAGAAGCGCGCCCAGCCCGACGAGGCGCTGCTCAGCGGGCTGCTCGGCCTTGAGGACGACGAACTGCTCGGCGTGGCGTTCCTGCTGCTCATCGCCGGTCACGAGACCACCGCGAACATGCTCGGCCTCGGCACCTTCGCCCTGCTCACCAACCCGGGCCAGCTCGCCCTCATGCGCGACGACCCCTCGGCGGTGGACAACGGGGTCGAGGAACTGCTCCGCTACCTCACGATCATCCACGCCGGCCCGATCAGGGCGGCGCTGGAAGATGTCGAGATCGAGGGCCACCAGATCAAGGCGGGGGAGTCGGTCGCGATCTCCCTGTCCTCGGCCAACCGCGACCCCGCCCACTTCGAGGCGCCCGACCGGCTCGACCTCACCCGTGCCACCACCGGCCACCTGACCTTCGGGCACGGCATCCACCAGTGCCTCGGCCAGCAACTGGCCAGGATCGAGATGCGCATCGCTTTCCCCGCGCTGCTGCGGCGCTTCCCCGGGCTACGGCTGGCGTGCGCGCCGTCGGAGGTGCCGATGCGCTCGGACATGGCCATCTACGGTGTGCACCGCCTCCCCGTGACCTGGTAGAGAGGTAGGTATGGAGATCAAAGCGGACACGGACGTCTGCATCGGAGCTGGCATGTGCGCGCTGACCGCGCCCGAGGTTTTCGACCAGAGCGAGGAGGAGGGCACCGTCGTTGTGCTCGTCTCACCCGTTCCGGAAGGGCAGGAGGCTTTGGTTCGGCGGGCCGTACAGCAGTGCCCTTCGGGCGCGATCAGCGTCTGAGCACGGCTCAGGAAGCGGCGCTCACGGCGACGGCGCGGTCCAGGGCGGGCGGGGAGACGGGGCCCTTCGCGAGGAAAGCGCGGAAGGCCTCGTAGTCCCGGCTGCCGCGGACCGCGTCGGTGTACCCGGCGAAGGCGCTGTAGCCGTCGGCGCCGATCAGCGTGTAGGCCAGGGCGGCAAGACGGTAGCCGCGGGCCGGGTCGAGCGGCCTGCCGTCGATGAGCACGTTCCCGACGCGCTCGCCGACCGGCTTGCTCACGTCATACGAGAAGCGGACATTTCCTGATACGGCCAGCGGGGCGAACCGGACCGTCCCGTCGGGCTGCGTCTGCCACTGCTGCTCAAGCGCCTGGTCGATCTGGCTGCCCTTGACGGTCGCGGTGACCACCGGGTTGGCGTAGCCCCAGGTGTTCCACGCCTCGCCGAACAGCACCTTGCCGTCGCCGTCGGCCGGATCCGCGCCCTTGGCGAAGCGCAGGTCGCCGCGCAGCGAGTTCGAGCCCTTCACCGGCGCCACCGCCACCATGGCCAGGTCGGCGTCGGCGCTGTCGGCGCGCTCGGCGTCGGCGAGCACGTTGCCGAGCGTGCTCTCGCCGTCGGCGTCGCGGGTCCTGGTCAGGTCGCCGGTGATCGTACCGACCTGGCGGGCGGAGAGGCCCTTCTCGGCGGCCACCCAGTGGTCGACCAGCTTGACCATCGCGGGGTCGGCGGGGACGTCCCTGGTGACCGGGTGGTTCGTGGAGACCGTGGCCGAACGGATCACCTCGCGGCTGCGACGGTCGATCTTCAGGTTGATCTCGTTGATCAGCTTGCCGTGGAAGGCGGCCTCGACGACCGGGCGCGGGTTGCCCTCCGGGTCGGGGATGGAGCAGTTGAACGGCGCGTGCCAGTGGCCCGTCACGATCGCGTCGATCTCGGCGGACGCCTGCCGGGCGAAGTCGATGACCGGGCCGGTGGGGTTGGCGTTGCACCGGTCGTAGACGTCGCCGGCCGTACCGCCCTCGTGGACGTTGGCCACGATCGCCTCGACACCGCGCCGCTTGAGCTCGGCCACGTACTTGTTGGCCGTCTCCACCAGCGGCAGGTTGTCCAGCGACGGCTGGAACGAGGTCGAGCCGTCCACCGTCGTCGTGGTCGTCAGGTTGATGAACCCGACCGGCACTCCCTGGAAGTACTTGATCACATAGGGCTTGAGCACCGGCCGCGTGCTTTCCTTGCGCGTCACGTTGGCCGCGGAGAAGTCGAAGCGCGCGCCGCGGAAGCGGCGTCCGTCGGAGTCGGTGAAACAGCTGTCCACGCCGCGCTGCCCGAAGCACTTGCCGCGGCCCATGTGGTCGCGCAGGAACTCCAGCGAGATGTCCAGCTCATGGTTGCCCACGGCCGAGAAGTCCACGCCGATCTTGTTCAGGAACTCGATCGTCGGCTCGTCGGCCAGCCTGGCCACCTCCGGCGGCCAGCCGCTGAAACTGTCTCCCGTGGTGAAGGTGACGGTGTTGCGCCTGCCCTGGCGCAGTTTGCCGAGATGCGTCGCGATGTACGGCGCGCCGCCCACCACGATGGTCTTGCCCTGGGCGTCCTTGATGGTGCCGTTGCCGGCGTCGGTGTGGGGACGGATATAGCCGTGGAAGTCCGTGAGGGACAGCAGCTGCACGTCGACGGACCGGCGGCTTGAGGCCGGGTCCGCGGTGGGGGGTTCGGCGGCCCGCATGTCGGCGAAGGCGACGGCCTGGGTCCCGCTGAGGACGGCGATGGCCGCGGCGATGACCGCGCCTCGAAGGGGGAATCGCACGCAATGCTCCTATTGTCGGTAATTGCGTGCCAGATCCTCCGGGCCCCGCCTCTACGCCCGGTAAAGCACTCCCCAACCTCGGGCAAACGATCACCAACGCTTCTTGCTCGCTCGGCGCGGTGCTTCGCGCGCACTCCTGACCGGCGTCGGCGCGCATGGGCGTCCTTGCCGTGGGTCCCGTTCGTGGCGGGCGGTTCCCGGCCACGCGCCTGGTCGTGGCCGCCCGACGGGGTCGC
>NZ_JBITIO010000008.1:42707-95474 GCF_044459065.1 Nonomuraea sp. NPDC050394
TTCGCCTTCGCCTTCGCCTTCGCCTTCGCCTTCGCCTTCGCCTTCGCCTTCGCCTTCGCCTTCGCCTTCGCCTTCGCCTTCGCCTTCGCCTTCGCCTTCGCCTTGAGCGCTCTGGTGCCGGGGGCGGGGAGCGGCTTCGCGGGGTTTGTGGGTGGGGCGACGGAGTGCCGCCTGGGGGTCGGGGGTGTATCGGGCGGCGTTGGTGGGGTTCGGTGTGCCGGAGCTGGGAACCGTGTCGCTGATCGAACCCGTGTTCGCAGAATCGGTTGACATCCAACGTGATCGAAATTATGTTCGATGCTGGACGCGGGGCTCGCGGCTCGCGTCTGCAGGTCCTGGTCGCGGGCGAACCGCCTCCCCCATGGCGGGGTCCGCGATCAGGGTCCACGGGCGAAGGGCGTGTCCTCGTCGTCGGCGGAGACGAGTGGGCGCGTCCCGGCCGGACGGGGTGAGGGGAAGCTCCTCGTCCGGCCGCCCGGCGGAAATGTCGGTGGGCTCTGAAATTGTTAGCACCACCGGTGGAAGCGCCGGCAGCCCCCATAACCCCAAGGAGGCGCGCAAGATGTCCCGACGGCAGACAGACAACACCGGCCCCCGGCTGTCGCCCGCGGTGCGGGCACACCTGGCGGATTCACGTGCCTGCCTGGCCGAGGCGATGACGGCCCGCACCCCGGCGACACGATATGTGGCGGCCCACATGGCGGCGCTGAGAGCGTCCGCCGCGATCCTGGCCGCCCACCCGAGGCCGATGGAGGGCCGCAGACGCCGCCTGCGCAGCGCCTGGGAGCTCCTGCCAGAAGCCGAACCCGACCTTGCCCCGTGGGCCGCCTACTTCGCGCAGAGCGCCGCCAAGCGCGCCGCTGCCGAGGCGGGCGTGGTCCGCGGCATCACCTCGGCCGACGCCGACGAACTCCTGGCCGAGGCCGAGACGTTCGTCACGACGGCCGAGTCCCTCCTGGGCGTCCCCGCCCAGCCCCAGCTCCCCATGGACATCCCCCTCGCCGGCTAGCACGAGCACCACGGCATGGCCTTCCCCCATGCCTGCTCCCGCTACCGGCGAGGGGGCACCCCAACACCACCCCAGCGCGCCCCGGTCCGCCCCGGGCTCCCGCACATAGCCCAGGCAGCAAGGGCGGCCCGGCAAACCGGATCGCCTGACGACGACCCACCCACCGCCCACCGAAGCCACCCAGGACAACAGCGCCCCACCCAAGACAACAGGGCCCACCCGGGGCAGGCAGCCGCACGCCCCGGGGCACCAGCGACCAACCCCCGCCAACCGCAGCACCGCCCAGCGCCCATCCGGCACCCGCGAGCCTGCCGGCGACGGTTCCCCATCAGAGACGAGCCGCCCGCCGGCGGCAGCACGCTATCCGGCACCTGGCGCCGACAGTTCGCCATCAGGCACGCACCCCCTGCCCAGCGGCAGCACACCATCCGGCACCTGGCGGCGGCGGCACGCCATCAGGCATCCGCGGGCTCGGCGCCGACAGTTCGCCGGCAGGGACGCGTCGCCTGCCCGGGGACAGCGCGCCGTCGGGTGGGAGCCCCCATGCCCAGGCAGCATGTGTGTTGACAGTTGGCGGATGTGGCCGAAGCCCGGTGTGCCGGGCAGGGCTCGGTGGTTTCGCTAAGGGCCGATCTGGCCCGGGGCGGGCGCCTTCATGCCTGGTCGGTGCGGTCACCGATGGCGTTGACCGCGCCGGCCGTAGCGTCCGGGCCGGGCCGAAGGGGGGCGGGCGGGTCTATCGTCGCCGGATGAACGATCGACTCACCGGCGCGATCCAGTTGCCGGACGGCGGCTGGGTGCGCGGGCGCGGGCTGCGCAACCCCGTACCGGAGGGGCCGGACCCCGACTACGGCCTGTACCTCGGCACCTCCAAGCTACGACGCAAGCACGAACACACCTGGCCACACGACTGGATCGACTGGCCGGACTTCCTGCTGCCACGCGACACGGGCGAAGCGGTCCGCCTGATCCGGGCCCTGCACGAACGGCTCCAGACGGGCGAACGCGCCGAGGTCGCCTGCGGAGGCGGAGTGGGTCGCACGGGCACGGTCGTGTCGTGCCTCGCCGTGCTGTCCGGCCTCGCCCCCGCCGACGCGATCGCCTGGACCCGCGCCCACCACCACCCCCGCGCCGTCGAAACCCCCTGGCAGCGCCGGTGGATCTCCAGGTTTCCCTCCCTTGTGACCTAGCTGCGCCTGGCCGCGGACGTGGCTTCGAGGTGTCCCATCCGTTACGGCACCGCCGCCCCCACGCCACCCGCCGACGTGAGCGGGCGCCGATCGTGGGGATCGCTTCTCACGCCGGACGTGGTGCCCGCCGCGACGGCGCCCCATTGACCGGCCAAGCCCACAACCAGCCCCACCACCTGGCACCCTCACGCCCCAAGGGCTCCCGCGGATGCCGGCAAGCCCGTAGACCGACGTCGTCCTCAAGCCCCGTGGGCGAGGCCGAGCGGCACGTCGCCGAGCCTGTGCCCTTCGCCCGAGGCCTGGCCTCAAGGGGCTTTGCGCCCCGAGGCCTGGCCTCAAGGGGGCTCCATGTGCCCCCGAGGCCTGGGCCCAGGGGCTCCATGTGCCCCCGAGCTCAAGTGGTGGCGGGCTGGCTGGCGCGTGTGCCGGGAGCACGCAGGGGGTGCGGCGACCCAAGGTCCGGCGGGTCTCCAAGCCCCTGAGAGCCCGCATGACCACACCCCGGCCCACGGCCGCCACAAAGGGCCCGGGGAAGCGCGAAGGGCGCGCCTGAGAGGTTCAGGCGCGCCCTTTCACGAACCAGGTCAGAACGACTCGACCGCCCGCCGGGCCTCGGCGTCGAGTACGCCCCAGCTGATCAGTTCCTCGGTCAGCTCACTCGGCGACTTGTCATAGATCACGGCAAGGGAGCGCAGGTCCTCCTGCCGGATCGAGAGCACCTTGCCGTTGTAGTCACCGCGCTGCGACTGGATCGTCGCCGCGTACCGGGCGAGTGCCCCGGCCTTCTCCTTCGGCAGCGTGGCCAGACGCTCGAGGTCGATCACAAGCTTGGGTGTCGGGCCGAGCGGGCTGGGGGCGGCGCCGCCCGGCAGCAGCTCGGACACCGGTACCCCGTAGAAGTCGGCAAGCTCGGCAAGCTTCTGCACCGTGACGGCCCGGTCGCCGCGCTCATAGGAGCCCACGACCACGGCTTTCCAGCGTCCGCGCGACTTCTCCTCGACCCCGTGCAGGGAAAGCCCCTGCTGGGTGCGGATCGCGCGGAGTCGTGCACCCAGCGACTTTGCGTACTCAGACGGCATCGTTGTGGCCCCCCGGCTCGTGTTATGTACTGCTCTCAGTAGATTGTGCGCCTTTGCGACGATTGCCGCGGCCACCGGGGGGTCTGGTGCCAAGCTCGGCACCATCGGTAGCCATGGCCCCGGGTTTACCCCAGAACGCCGCGCAAAGTGGTTACGCACAGTGACGGTAAAGGGGGTTAAGCCGAAGGTCAAGCTGATTGGAAAAAAGATGCCGAATCCGGTCCGGTATGGATCGCCTCAAACGCCCCTCTTGTCCCGTTGATAACAGTACTTCGTCATAGTTTGACGAGGGATATCCAGCTATGGCTCTCGAGTCAGGATCATCACGGGGCATGTTGCCGCCTTGACGATTTTGATGGAGGTGTCGCCCAGAAAGACCCGGCGCAGCGGCCCGGAACTACTCGACGCGCAGATGATCAGCTCGCCGTCCAGCCACGTGGCCGCGCCCAGGGCCTGGGCCACGTTCCTGCCCTCCAGGATCTCCACGTCCACCTGCAGCTTGCGGCGCTGCCCGCGCGCGGCCGCCTTCAGGTCCGCCGCCGCCTGCTCGCGCAGCCGTTCGGACATCTCCTGCTCGATCTTCGCCTTCTTGGCACTGCTCACGACCAGCGTGACCAGCCGCAGCGGGACGTCCAGGCTCACCGCCGCCCGCGCCGCCTCGGCGACCGCGTGGTCGCAGCCGGGGCCGCGCCGGTAGGCGACGGTGAGGCGCTGGAACTCGGCCGGCGGGTCCTCCGACCAGCCCTTGGGCGCCAGCAGTACCGGAACCGACGAGGAGTGCAGCAGCTGGTCGGCGGTGCTGCCCAGCGAGATGCGGCCCTTGGCGCCCGAGGGCGCGGAGCCGATCACGACGACGTCCGCCTCGCGCTTGCGGGCCAGCTCCACCAGGCCGCGCCCGCTGCCCTTGTTGGTGTGGACGACGTAGTCCGCGTCGTCGCCGGCCAGCTCGCGCGCCTGCTCCAGCGTCGCGTCCGACTGCTCGCGCAGGTAGGCGCGCCAGGCGCTCTCGTCGGCCTTGGCGGGTCCGGGCGTGTTCCAGGCGGGCGGCTGCACGGTCGCGACCGTCAGCTTCGCCCTCGCCTGCCTGGCCAGGAGTACGGCGAGCGCCAGCCCGTCACGTCCACGGGGTTCGGCGATGAAGCCGGTCAGCACGTTCTCGATCTTCATCGGGGCACCTCCGTGCGGAGCCTGGAGTGGCGGTAGCCGTACAGGAAATAGCAGATGAAACCGACGGCCATCCACAGCGCGAACGCCAGCCACGTGACGCCCTGCAGGCCCGCCATCACGACCACGCACATGATCACGCCGAGGATCGGCGTGATCGGGAACAGCGGCGTCTTGAAGTTGCGCGGCAGGTCGGGCCGGGTACGGCGGAGCACGATCACGCCGACGTTGACGATGGCGAAGGCGAACAGGGTGCCGATGCTGGTGGCCTCGGCCAGTTGCCCGAGCGGGATGAGCCCGGCCAGGACGCTGATGAACAACGTGACGATCAGCGTGTTGGCGACCGGGACCTGGCGGCGCGGGTTGACCTTCTGGAACACCTTCGGGATCAGCCCGTCGCGCGACATCGCGAACAGGATGCGGGTCTGGCCGTACATGACGGTGAGCACGACGCTGGCGATGGCGATGACCGCGCCGAAGGAGACGACCAGGCCGGGCCAGGTGGCGCCGGTGGCCATGTCGACGATGACGGCGAGGCTGGCCTCGGTGTTCTCGGGGTCGAAGTCGGTCCACGGCATGGCGCCGATGGCGGCGACCGCCACCAGGACGTAGATCGCCGTCACGATCACCAGGGAGAAGATGATCGCCAGCGGCAGGTCGCGCTTGGGGTTCTTGGCCTCCTCACCGGCGGTGGAGGCGGCGTCGAAGCCGATATAGGAGAAGAAGACCTGTGAGGCGGCGGCGGTGATGCCCAGGACGCCCAGCGGGGCGAACGGGGTGAAGTTCTTCGACTGGAAGGCGGTGAACGCCACCACGCAGAAGAACGCCAGCACCGCGACCTTGATGAGCACGAAGACCACGTTGGCGGTGGCCGACTCGGAGGAGCCGCCGAGCAGCAGCCAGGTGGCCAGCAGCACGATGAGGATGGCGGTCACGTTGACGACGCCGCCCTTGTCGCCGGGGGAGTGGGTGATCGCGGCGGGCAGCTGCCAGCCGAACAGCCCCTGCAGGAACGTGTTGAGGTACTCGCCCCAGCCGACGGCCACGGCCGCGACCGACACGGCGTACTCCAGCATGAGACACCAGCCGCAGACCCAGGCCACGATCTCGCCGAGCGTGGCGTAGGCGTAGGAGTAGGACGAGCCGGACACCGGGATGGTCCCGGCCAGCTCGGCGTAGCTCAGCGCGGAGAACAGGGCCGTGATGGCGGCCAGCACGAACGCCAGCACCACCGCCGGGCCCGCCTTCGGCACGGCCTGGCCGAGGATGACGAAGATGCCCGTGCCGAGCGTGGCGCCGACGCTGAAGAGGGTCAGCTGCCACAGGCCCATCGTGCGCCGTAGCTCGCCGCCCTCGCCCCTGCCGGCCTCCGAGACGATCTCGTCCGTCGGCTTGATGCGGAACAACTGTGTCAGTGCCACCGGCACCTCCCCAAAGAAGGGGCCAGCGGCCCCGATGCGACTAAAGCGTGCTCGTCAACGGCCAGGTGGCGCTCGGCGTGATGATCGTGCCCGCCTTCCCCTTGAGGATCTCGACGGCCTGGTCGAGTTTGCCGATCGCGGCCATGTCACCCGTGGTCTCCACGAACCTGCACACGGCTTCCACCTTCGGCCCCATCGAGCCGGCGGGGAAGTCGATGGAGCGCAGTTCGTACGGAGTGGTGTGCCCGATCTCGCTCTGCTGTGGCGTGCCGAAGTCCTTCATGACCCTCGGCACGTCGGTGAGGATCAGGAACGCATCGCAGTCCAGCGCCTCGGCCAGCATCGACGCGGTCAGGTCCTTGTCGATGACGGCCTCGACCCCGGACAGCCGGCCCTGGGCGTCGCGGACGACCGGGATGCCGCCGCCGCCCGCGCAGACCACCACGACGCCGTCGCGTACGGCCTTGCGGATCAGCCGGGTCTCCACCACGCGCTGCGGCGCGGGAGAAGGCACCACGCGGCGCCAGTACGGGCCGTCCTGCCTGACCACCCAGCCGTTCTCCCTGGCCAGCTTCTCGGCCTCGGCCTGCTCGTAGACCTGGCCGACGAACTTGGTCGGGTTGTCGAAGGCCGGGTCGACCGCCGAGACGAGCGTCTGGGTGACCAGCGCCATGACCTGCCGGCCCGGCAGGGCGTTCTGCAGGGCCTGCAGCATCCAGTAGCCGATCATGCCCTGGGTCTCGGCGCCGAGCGTGTCGAAGGAGTAGGCCCGGGTCAGATTGGTGTCGGCGGCGCTCTCCAGCGCCAGCATCCCGACCTGGGGGCCGTTGCCGTGGGTGATGATCAGCTCATGCTCTTCCGCCAGCTTGGCCAGCGTCTTCACCGCGATGTTGACGTTGGCGATCTGGGTGTCGGCGTCCGGCCGGTCCCCGCGCTTGAGCAGCGCGTTGCCCCCGAGGGCGACGATGACGCGCATCGCGGTCAGTCCCCGAGGGTGGCCACCATGATGGCCTTGATCGTGTGCAGGCGGTTCTCCGCCTCGTCGAAGACGATCGAGCGCGGCGACTCGAAGACGCTCTCGGTCACCTCCAGGGCGTCCAGGCCGGTCTTCTCGTAGATGTCCTCGCCGACCTTCGTCTCCCGGTTGTGGAAGGCCGGCAGGCAGTGCATGAACTTCACCTTGGAGTTGCCGGTGGCCTTCACCACCTTGTCGTTGATCTGGTACGGCTTCAGCAGCTTGATCCGCTCGTCCCAGACCTCCTTGGGCTCGCCCATCGACACCCACACGTCGGTGTAGAGGTAGTCGACGCCCTTGACGCCCTTGGCCACGTCGTCGGTGATGGTGACCGTGGCCCCGGTCTGCTTGGCGAGGTCCTTGGCCGGCTTGACGACCATCTGCCTGTCGGGCTGCAGCGCCTTGGGGGCGACCAGCCGTACGTCCATGCCGAACATCGCACCGGTGACCAGCAGCGAGTTGCCCATGTTGTTGCGGGCGTCGCCGAGGTAGGCGAAGGAGATGTCGTGCAGCGGCTTGTCGCTGTGCTCCTTCATGGTGAGCATGTCGGCGAGCATCTGCGTGGGATGCCACTCGTCGGTGAGCCCGTTCCACACCGGTACGCCCGAGTACAGGGCGAGCTCTTCCACGTTGGACTGGGCGCTGCCCCGGTACTCGATGCCGTCGAACATCCGGCCGAGCACCCGGGCGGTGTCCTTGACCGACTCCTTGTGGCCCATCTGTGAGCCGGACGGGTCCAGGTAGGTGACGTGCGCGCCCTGGTCGTGGGCGGCCACCTCGAACGCGCACCGGGTGCGGGTCGAGGACTTCTCGAAGATCAGGGCGATGTTCTTGCCCTTGAGCCGCTGCTGTTCGACGCCGGCGTACTTGGCCGCCTTCAGGTCGGCCGCCAGGCGCAGCAGGAACCCGAACTCCTCTGGCGTGAAGTCCAGTTCCTTGAGAAAGCTGCGCCCGCGCAGGTTGAATGCCATGAAGTTCCCCCCGAGAACCTGAAAGGTCAGATGCCGTCGCGTTCCAGCGGGCAGCTCATGCAGCGCGGGCCGCCGCGCCCCCTGCCGAGCTCGCTGCCCCTGATGGTGATCACTTCGATGCCCTCCGAGCGGAGGAAGTTGTTGGTGGTGGTGTTGCGCTCGTAGGCGACGACCACGCCGGGCTCGATGGCCAGCACGTTGCAGCCGTCGTCCCACTGCTCCCGCTCGGCGGCGTAGACGTCCTGGTGGGCGGTCAGGACCTTGATGTCGTCCAGATCCAGGGCGCGCGCGATCGCCTTGTGCATGTCCTCGGGGCGGTGGTCGGTGACCTTGAGTTCCTTGTCGTTGTCGCCGGGCTCGATCGTGTAGGAGGGCAGCATGCCGAGGCCGGCGTACTTGGTGAACACGCCGACGTCCACGTTGGTCATCACCGTGTCGAGGTGCATGAAGGCGCGGGCCTTCGGCATGTTGAGCGCCACGATCTTCTTGGCGCCGTTGTGCTTGAAGAGGTTGCGCGCGAGCATCTCCACCGCCTGCGGCTGGGTGCGCTCGCTCATGCCGATGAGTACGGCCCCGCGCCCGATGACCAGCACGTCCCCGCCCTCCATCGTGGCCGGGGCGACCGCCGTGCCGGGCATCCACACGTTGAAGCCGCCCGCCTCGGGACGGCGGAACCCGGCGGCGAAGACCGGGTGGTAGCGGTAGACGGCCTCCAGGTTGATCGTCTCGGCCTGGCGGGCCTTCTTCTTCATGGCGTTGATCGAGACGCCGTTGTAGATCCAGCAGGAGGTGTCGCGGGTGAACAGGTGGTTGGGCAGCGGCGGCAGGACGAAGTCGGACACCTCCAGCACGTGGTAGGCGACGCTCTTGGGGTCGACCCCGCGCTCCATCAGCTCGCCCTTGGTGATGCCGCCGGTCAGGTACTGCTGGAGTTCGGCCGACGGCATGGCGTCCAGGACGTTGCGCACGGCGTCCACGGCCAGCGGGCCGATCCAGCGCTCGTCGACCACGTGCTCCAGCACGTGCTTGCGCGCCTCCGGGATGTCGAGGGTCTCGCGCAGGAGGTCGGCCAGCATGTAGACCTTGATGCCGCGGTCGCGCAGGACCTGCTGCCACTCCTCGTGCTCCTCAAGCGCCCGTTGCACCCACAGGACGTCGTCGAAGAGGAACTCGTCCTTGTTGGTGGGTGTGAGGCGCTTCAGGGCCAGCTCGGGCTTGTGCAGCATCACCTGGTGGAGCTTGCCCACCTCGGAATCGACGTGAAAGGTCATTTCTTCTCTATCCCCTCAGGAAACGCGGGCGTCACGCGGGCCGTACTCGCCCCTCTTGGACTTGACCCAGATGTAGACCGGAACACCCACGAGGAGCATGAGCGTCCCGCCGAGTACCGCCTCGGCGCCGGAGCCGAAGGCCATCCAGAACGCGAACAGCAGCGCGACCACCGCGATGACCATGTCCCTGGCCAGGCGGCGCCTGTCGACCAGGCGTCCGCCGGTGGCCAGCCAGAAGATCTGGGCGGCGGCGGAGAAGAAGTACGGGATGACCGTGGTGAAGGAGGCCAGCAGCACGATGGTGTTGAAGGCGTTCTCCGAGGCGTAGCCGACCAGCAGCATCACCGAGGTCAGGATGGTGCCGGCCAGGATGCCCGCTGCCGGTACGCCCCGGCGCGAGACCCTGCCGAAGACCGGCGGGAACATGCCGTCCTTGGCCGCGGCCAGCGGCATCTCGGCCACCAGCATGGTCCAGCCGTTCAGCGCGCCGATGCCGGAGACGATCGCGCAGGCGGCCATGAGGATGCCGCCGGCCGAGCCGCCGAACATGTTGTTGAGCGCGTCGGCGAACGGCGCCGTGGAGTTGACCAGGCGATCGTGCGGCACGGTGCCCATGACGGCGACGGTGCTCAGGATGTACAGCACGGCGCAGGCGAGCACGCCGATGACGCTGGCCCTGCCGATGTTGCGCTCGGGGTTCCTGATCTTCTCGGCGGCGATGGACACGCTCTCGACGCCGGAGTAGATGAACAGGGCGACCGCGCCCGCCATCGAGATGGCGCCGACCCAGTTGCCGTCGGTGGCGTTGAACGCGCCGAAGTTGGCGCCCTGGATGAAGAAGAGCCCGATGATGCCGACGAACAGCAGCGGGGCGAACTTCAGGATCGTGGTGACGAGCTGGAAGGCGGCCATGTTCCTGGCGCCCATCAGGTTGACGACCGCCGGGATCCACAGGCCGACCAGCCCGATGACGATGGCGGCGGGCACGCTGTTCCAGTCGAGGCCGAAGACCTGCCCGGCGAAGTACTGGACGTAGCCGACCCAGGCGACGGCGATCGCGGCGTTGCCGATCCACGCCGTCAGCCAGAACGACCAGGCGTTCCAGAACCCGGCGAACTCGCCGAAGGCGCTGCGCGCGTAGGCGTAGGGGCCGCCGCCGGCGGGGATGCGCTCGCCGAGCTTGCCGAAGACCATGGCCATGGCGATGGCGCCGATCGTGACCACGACCATGGCGACGAGGCTGACGGTGCCGAAGGCGGCCAGGGAGGCCGGCAGCAGGAAGATTCCGGTGCCGACGACGTTGCCGATGATGAGCGCGATGGCCGAGCCGAGCCCGAGCCCGCCGGAGCCGGGAGCGGTCTCGGTGGGAACCGCGGTCGTGACACCGCCCTCGGGCGGTCGTGGTTCCCCCATGCGGTGCCCCCGTGCACGTCGTCCCGCGGAAAGCCGCAGGCGGAACGCGTGCGACTCACGGTGACGTGCCCGGCACTCAGAGTGCTGACACGGGGCCTTGTCCGGAAATTACCTGATCACGGGATGCGGCAGATCGGACGGTGAACCGCTCAGCAGCAGCACGACCGTGAAGACCGCGAGGCACAGCGCGATCAGCGCCACGGGCCAGGCGTCCCAGGTCTGGGGGATGCGCTCGGCGGTCACGACCCCGCTGCCGTGCTCGGAGAGGTCCTTGACCAGCGCCGGGTCCTCCACCGCGATCTGGCGGGCGATCGCGTCCAGGACCGTTTGCTCGCGCGCGGACAGCGCCATGATGAAACCTCCCCCAAAAGACTTTGAAGGAGGTTTTATAATGTTTTGTCCGATTATGCCAAATCCGTCAGGAGTGCTTGAGCGCCTCCGCGCCGCCGACGATCTCGGTGATCTCCGTCGTGATCTCCGCCTGCCGCGCCTCGTTGGCCTCGCGCGTGAGCTTCTCGACGAGCTCGTGCGCGTTCTCGGTCGCCGCCATCATCGCGGTACGGCGGGCCGCGTGCTCGGCCGCCGCCGACGACAGCAGCATGTACCAGATCCGCGAGCGCACGTACTTCTGCAGCATCTCGTCCAGCACCGCCTCCGGCGAGGGATCGAACTCGTAGGGCGCCTTGGGCGGCCCCGAGTCCGTACCCGCCTCACCCTCGACCTCCTCCACCTGCAGCGGCAGGATCCTGGTGACGCGCGGCGCCTGCGTCAGCATCGAGACGAACTCCGTGTAGACCACGTGCACCTCGCCCACGCCGCCGTCCCTGGTCGGCAGGTCGAAGGCCGAGATGAGCGTCTTGCCGATCTCGGCGGCGGTGTCGTAGCCCGGCCGGCCGCTCATCCCCGCCCAGTGCCCGGCCATCTCCCGGCCGCGGAAGCGGAACCAGTCGACCCCCTTGCGGCCCACCACGTAGAAGAGCGGCTCCTTGCCCTGCGCCTCGAACATGGCGTGCAGGGCCTGGCCGTTCTTGATGACGTTGTGGTTGTAGCCGCCGGCGAACCCCCGGTCGCTGGTCAGCACCAGCACCGCCACGCGCGAGGTGTCCGGCCGCTCGTTGAGCAGCGCGTGGTTCATCTTCATGTGGTGGCTGACGAGCGCCGAGACCGCCGCGGAGATCTCCCGCGCGTACGGCTGCGCCGCGTCGGCGCGGTCGCGGGCCTTGCCCACCCGCGACGAGGCGATCAGCTCCTGAGCTCGTGTGATCTTCGCTGTCGACTTCACGGACTTGATCCGCTGCCTGATCAGGCGTAGCTGAGCACCCAATGTGACCCCCCGACTACATGGTGTGCGTGATCAGGCTAACGCGCCGAGGGGGCGCCGCATCGTGGCTGGTGGCGCCTGGTACTGTGTGTCCCGACCGACACCCTTTTAAGTCCCGTCCCGTGAGGCGGGGAAGGTGGTGATGATTTCCCATGTCCGAATCAAGGGCCGTTCTCGAAGGCCCGGACATCCACCGGGCGCTGACCCGGATCGCGCACGAGATCCTCGAGCGCACCAAGGGCGCCGACGGCGTCGTCCTCCTCGGCATCCCGACCCGCGGCGTGACCCTGGCCCGCCGCCTCGGTGAGCGGATCGAGCAGTTCGAAGGCGTGAAGATCCCCGTCGGCTCGATCGACATCACGATGTACCGCGACGATCTGCGGCTCAAGCCCGCCCGCCCCCTCGGCCACACGGAGCTTCCGCCGGACGGCGTCGACGGCAGGACCGTCGTGCTCGTCGACGACGTGCTCTACTCCGGCCGCACCGTCCGCGCCGCGCTCGACGCGCTCAACGACCTGGGCCGCCCGACGGCCGTGCAGCTCGCCACGCTGGTCGACAGGGGACACCGCGAGCTCCCCATCCGCGCCGACTACGTCGGGAAGAACCTGCCGACCGCCAAGAGCGAGAAGGTCAAGGTCTTCCTCGACGAAATCGACGGGCGCGACGCAGTGGAGTTGATCAAGTGAACAAGCACCTCATTTCCGCCGCGGACCTGTCCAAGGACGACGCGCTGCTCATCCTCGACACCGCCGAGGAACTGGCGGCCGTCTCGGAACGGTCCATCAAGAAGCTGCCGACGCTGCGCGGCCGTACGGTGGTCAACCTGTTCTTCGAGGACTCCACCCGCACCCGCATCAGCTTCGAGGCCGCGGCCAAGCGCCTGTCGGCCGACGTCATCAACTTCTCCGCCAAGGGCTCCAGCGTCTCCAAGGGCGAGTCGCTCAAGGACACCGCGCTGACCCTGGAGGCCATGGGCGCCGACGCGGTCGTCATCCGCCACGGCGCCTCCGGCGCGCCGCACCGCCTGGCCAACTGGGTGCGCGGCAGCGTCGTCAACGCCGGCGACGGCACCCACGAGCACCCCACGCAGGCCCTGCTCGACGCCTTCTCCATGCGCCGCCGCCTCGGCTCGCTGGAAGGCCGCAAGATCACCATCGTGGGTGACGTGCTCCACTCGCGCGTGGCCCGCTCGAACGTGCTGCTTCTGGCCACGCTCGGCGCCGACGTGACGCTGGTCGCCCCGCCCACGCTGCTGCCGGTCTCGGTCGGCACCTGGCCCTGCGAGGTCTCCTACGACCTCGACGCGGTGCTGCCCAAGTCGGACGTGGTCATGATGCTCCGCGTGCAGAAGGAGCGCATGAACGCCGCCTACTTCCCCAGCGAGCGCGAGTACTCCAGGCGCTACGGCCTTGACCGCGACCGCTTCGCCAAGATGCCGGACGACGCCATCGTGATGCACCCCGGCCCGATGAACCGGGGCATGGAGATCGCCGCCGACGTGGCCGACTCCCCGCGCTCGACCATCGTCGAGCAGGTCGCCAACGGCGTGACCACCCGCATGGCCGTCCTGTACCTGCTCCTCGGGGGAGAGTCCGCATGATCATTCGCAACGTCCGCGTCCTCGGCGGCGAGCCCGCCGACATCCGCGTCTCCGGCGGAACCATCACCGAGGTCGGCACGGGGCTCCAGGGCACCGAGGAGATCGTCGACGGCCGCGGCGCGATCGCGCTGCCCGGCCTGGTCGACCTGCACACCCACCTGCGCGAGCCCGGCCGCGAGGACGCCGAGACCGTCCTGACCGGCACCCAGTCGGCCGCCCGCGGCGGCTACACCGCCGTGCACGCCATGGCCAACACCTCGCCCGTCGCCGACACCGCCGGCGTCGTCGAGCAGGTCTACCGGCTCGGCCAGGAGGGCGGCTACTGCGACGTGCAGCCCGTCGGCGCCGTCACCGTCGGCCTGGAGGGCAGGCAGCTGGCCGAGCTCGGCGCCATGGCCGACTCCGCCGCCCGCGTGCGCGTCTTCTCCGACGACGGCCACTGCGTCGACGACGCCGTGCTCATGCGCCGCGCGCTGGAGTATGTCAAGGCCTTCGACGGCGTCGTCGCCCAGCACGCCCAGGAGCCCCGCCTCACCTCCGGCGCCCAGATGAACGAGGGCGTCATCTCCGGCCGGCTCGGCCTGGCCGGATGGCCCGCCGTGGCCGAGGAGGCGATCATCGCCCGTGACTGCCTGCTGGCCGCGCACGTCGGCTCCCGCCTGCACATCTGCCACGTCTCCACCGCGGGCTCGGTGGAGATCCTGCGCTGGGCCAAGTCCAAGGGCTGGAACGTCACCGCCGAGGTCACTCCGCACCACCTGCTGCTGACCGACGAACTGGTCGAGGAGTCGCCCAACGGCTCCTACAACCCGATCTACAAGGTCAACCCGCCGCTGCGTACCCGCGCCGACGTCGAGGCGCTGCGCGCGGCCCTGGCCGACGGGACCATCGACGTGGTCGCCACCGACCACGCGCCGCACCCGGTCGAGGACAAGGAGACCGAGTGGGCGGCGGCCGCCATGGGCATGATCGGCCTGGAGACCGCGCTCAGCGTCGTCCAGGAGGCCATGGTCGACACCGGCCTGCTCGACTGGGCGGGCGTGGCCGAGCGCATGTCGCTCAAGCCCGCCGAGATCGGCCGCCTGTCCGGCCACGGCAACCCGATCGAGGCCGGCGCCCCGGCCAACATCACCCTGTACGACCCGGGCGCCCGCACCGAGGTCGACCCGCGCGCCTTCGCCTCCAAGAGCCGCAACACCCCGTACGAAGGGATGACCCTCCCGGGCCGGGTCGTCGCCACCTTCCTCCGGGGCAGGCCCACCGTTCTGGAAGGGAAGCTGGTGTGACACAGGACGTGGGCGCGGGGAACCGCGGCGAAGCGAGGACGTTTCCGCCTGTGCGCGACCAGAGGGAGCAAATGTGAACGCGGTGCTTGTCCTGGAAGACGGTCGTGTCTTCCATGGAACCCCCTACGGCGCCGAGGGTGAGACGTTCGGCGAGATGGTCTTCAACACCGGCATGACCGGCTACCAGGAGACCCTCACCGACCCCTCCTACCACCGCCAGATCGTCGCGATGACCGCCCCGCACGTCGGCAACACCGGCGTCAACGACGAGGACCCCGAGTCGTCGAAGGTCTGGGTCGCCGGATATGTCGTGCGCGAGCCGTCCCGCGTGGTCTCCAACTGGCGCGCCGACCGCTCCCTCGACACCTACCTCAAGGAGCAGGGCGTGGTCGGCATCGCCCTGCGCGGCACCCGCGCCCTCACCCGCCACCTGCGCGAGCGCGGCGCGATGCGGGCGGGCGTCTTCAGCGCGCCCACCGTCCCGGTCGAGGAACTCGTCCAGCGGGTACGGCAGGCCCCGCAGATGACCGGAGCCTCCCTGGCCGAGCAGGTCTCCACCGGCAAGACCTACGTGATCCCCGCCCAGGGCGAGAAGCGGTTCACCGTGGCCGCCGTCGACCTGGGCATCAAGGGCATGACGCCGCACCGCATGGCGGAGCGCGGCTGCGAGGTCCACGTGCTGCCCGCGGCCGCCACCTTCGAGCAGATCATGGCCGTGGAGCCGGACGGCGTCTTCTTCTCCAACGGGCCGGGCGACCCGGCCACCGCCGACGTCGGCGCGCTGAAGCGGGTGCTGGAGGCGAGGGTGCCGTTCTTCGGCATCTGCTTCGGCAACCAGCTGTTCGGCCGCGCGCTCGGGCTCGGCACCTACAAGCTCGCCTACGGTCACCGCGGGGTGAACCAGCCGGTCCAGGACGTGCGTACCGGGAAGGTGGAGATCTCCGCGCACAACCACGGCTTCGCGGTGGAGGCGCCGCTCGACGGCTCCTTCGACACCCCGTACGGCCCGGCCGAGGTCAGTCACATCAATCTCAACGACCGTTGCGTGGAAGGACTGCGCCTGCTCGACGGGCGCGCCTTCAGCGTGCAGTACCACCCGGAAGCCGCGGCGGGCCCGCATGACGCCGCGTACCTCTTCGACGAGTTCTGCGAGGTCATGCAGCGTGCCTAAGAGAACAGACATCCAATCGGTCCTGGTCATCGGCTCGGGGCCGATCGTGATCGGGCAGGCGTGCGAGTTCGACTACTCCGGCACCCAGGCCTGCCGCGTGCTGCGGGCCGAGGGGTTCCGGGTGATCCTGGTCAACTCCAACCCCGCGACGATCATGACGGACCCGGAGTTCGCCGACGCCACCTACGTCGAGCCGATCACCCCCGAGTTCGTCGAGAAGATCATCGCCAAGGAGCGGCCCGACGCGCTGCTGCCGACGCTCGGCGGGCAGACCGCGCTCAACACCGCGGTCGCCCTGCACGAGGCGGGCGTGCTGGAGCGCTACGAGGTCGAGCTGATCGGCGCCGACTTCGACGCGATCCAGGCGGGGGAGAACCGCGAGCGGTTCAAGGAGATCGTCGCCAAGGTCGCCCGGGAGCAGGGGCTCAACGCCTCCAGCGCCGAGTCGGTGATCTGCCACACCATGGACGAGTGCCTGGCCGCCGCCGGGACGCTCGGCTACCCGCTGGTCGTGCGGCCCTCCTTCACCATGGGCGGCGTCGGCTCCGGCTTCGCCTACGACGAGACCGACCTGCGCCGCATCGCCGGAGCCGGGCTCGACGCCTCGCCGACCACCGAGGTGCTCCTGGAGGAGTCCATCATCGGCTGGAAGGAGTACGAGCTCGAAGTCATGCGCGACAAGCACGACAACGTGGTCATCGTCTGCTCCATCGAGAACATCGACCCGATGGGCGTCCACACCGGCGACAGCGTCACCGTCGCGCCCGCGCTGACCCTCACCGACCGCGAGTACCAGAACATGCGCGACGTGGCCATCGCGGTCATCCGCGAGGTCGGCGTCGACACCGGCGGCTGCAACATCCAGTTCGCCGTCGACCCGGCCACCGGCCGCATGATCGTCATCGAGATGAACCCGCGCGTGTCCCGGTCGAGCGCCCTGGCCTCCAAGGCCACCGGCTTCCCGATCGCGAAGATCGCCGCGAAGCTGGCCATCGGCTACACGCTCGACGAGATCCCCAACGACATCACCCGGGTCACCCCGGCCTCCTTCGAGCCGACGCTCGACTACATCGTGGTCAAGGTGCCGCGCTTCGCCTTCGAGAAGTTCCGCGGGGCCGACCAGACGCTCACCACGCACATGAAGTCCGTGGGCGAGGCCATGGCCATCGGCCGCTCCTTCACCGAGGCACTGCAGAAGGCGCTGCGATCGCTGGAGAAGAAGGGCTCGTCGTTCTCCTGGGCCGGGGAGTTCACCGGCAAGGCGGACCTGCTGGACGCGTGCCGTACCCCCCATGACGGACGGCTGCGCACGATGCAGCAGGCCATCAGGGCGGGCGCCACGGCGGAGGAGCTGTTCGAGGCCACCCGCGTCGACCCGTGGTTCGTCGACCAGCTCTTCCTCCTGCACGAGGAGGCGATGGCGCTGGCCGCCGCGCCCGAGCTCACCCGCGAGACGCTGGAGCGGGCCAAGGGGCACGGCTTCTCCGACGTCCAGATCGGCGAGATCCGCGGCCTCGACGAGACCCGCGTGCGCGACCTGCGCCACGCGCTCGGCCTGCGCCCGGTCTACAACACCGTCGACACCTGCGCGGCCGAGTTCGCCGCGACCACGCCCTACCTCTACTCGACCTACGACGAGGAGAACGAGGTCCCCTACGGCGAGCGGTCCAAGGTCCTCATCCTCGGCTCCGGGCCCAACCGCATCGGCCAGGGCATCGAGTTCGACTACGCCTGCGTGCACGCCAGCTTCGAGCTGTCCAGGGCCGGGTTCGAGACCGTCATGGTCAACTGCAACCCGGAGACCGTCTCGACCGACTACGACACCTCCGACCGGCTCTACTTCGAGCCGCTGACGCTGGAGGACGTCCTGGAGGTCGTCCACGCCGAGCAGCAGACCGGCCCGGTCGCCGGCGTCATCGTGCAGCTCGGCGGGCAGACGCCGCTGGGCCTCGCGCAGGCGCTCAAGGACGCGGGCGTGCCCGTCGTCGGCACCTCTCCCGAGTCGATCCACCTGGCGGAGGAACGCGGCGCGTTCGGGCGCGTGCTGGCCGAGGCGAACCTGCCCGCGCCCAAGCACGGCACCGCCACCACCGTGGCGGAGGCGCTGGCGGTGGCCGAGGAGATCGGTTACCCGGTGCTGGTGCGGCCCTCGTACGTGCTGGGCGGGGCCGGCATGGCGATCGTCTACGACGACGAGACCCTCACCACCTACATGTCGGCCCAGGAGGGCGGGCACCCGGTGCTGGTCGACAAGTTCCTGGACGAGGCCATCGAGATCGACGTGGACGCGCTCTTCGACGGCCACGAGCTCTACCTCGGCGGCGTCATGGAGCACATCGAGGAGGCCGGCATCCATTCCGGCGACTCGGCGTGCGCGCTGCCGCCGATCACGCTCGGCGGCGCCGACATCAAGCGCATCCGCGCCGCCACCGAGGGCATCGCCCGCGGCGTCGGGGTGCGCGGGCTGCTCAACGTCCAGTACGCGATGTCGGCCGGGGTGCTCTATGTCCTGGAGGCCAACCCGCGGGCCAGCCGTACCGTGCCGTTCGTCTCCAAGGCGACGGCGGTGCCGCTGGCGAAGGCGGCGGCCCGCGTCATGCTCGGCGCCACGCTGAAGGAACTGCGCGACGAGGGCATGCTGCCGGCCGAGGGCGACGGGGGCACGCTGCCGCTGGACGCCTCGATCGCGGTCAAGGAGGCGGTGCTGCCGTTCAACCGGTTCAGGGGCGTCGACACGGTGCTCGGCCCGGAGATGCGCTCGACCGGCGAGGTCATGGGCATCGACGAGTTCTTCGGCATCGCCTTCGCCAAGTCGCAGGCCGCCGCATACGGCGAGCTGCCCGTCAAGGGCCGCGCGTTCGTCTCGGTGGCCAACCGCGACAAGCGGGCGATGATCTTCCCGGTGCGGGCGCTGGCCGACCTCGGATTCGAGATCCTCGCCACGGAGGGCACCGCCGAGGTGCTGCGCCGTAACGGTGTCCATGCCAAGATCGTGCGCAAGCAGAGCGACGGCACGGGACCCGGAGGTGAGCCCACGATCGTCCAGCGCATCCTGGACGGTGAGGTCGACCTGATCGTCAACACCCCGTTCGGCAGCCCCGGCCAGTCCGGGCCGCGCCTGGACGGCTACGACATCCGCACCGCCGCGGTGCTGCGCGGCATCCCGTGCATCACCACGGTCCAGGGACTCGCCGCGGCCGCCGCGGGCATCCAGGCCAAGGTGCGGGGCGATGTTGGCGTACGGTCCCTCCAGGAGCACGCACGAGCGCTTCGGGGGTGAGCCCCCGCGGGAGGTGAGCGACACTGGCCGGCACTCCGGTGCAGGTGACGGGCACGGTGCTGACGACGCGCCGGGTCGACGCCTACCATGCGCTGACCGTGGTGGCGCCCGGCATCGCCGAGCGCTTCCGCCCCGGCCACTTCGTGTCCGTGTCGATCGGCGGCGCCGGCACCGCGATGGTGACGCGCCGCGCCTTCTACGTGCACGACGTCAAGCCGGAGTACGGCGGCACCGTCGAACTGGTCTTCAGCGCCGGCGGGCCGGGCACCGCGTGGCTCGCCGAGCGGCGCGCCCGCGACACGATCGACCTCGTGGGGCCGCTCGGGCGGCCGTTCCCGCTGCCGCGCGACCCCGTCCACTGCGTGCTCGTCGGTTCCGAGTACGGCTCCGCCGTGCTGTTCCCGCTGGCCGACGCGCTGGCCGAGCGGGGCTGCCGGGTCGACTTCGTGCTCGGGGCGGCCTCGGCCGACCGGGTGTTCGGCGCGATGCGGGCCAGGCGGATGGCCGAGCGGGCCACGGTCACGCTCACCACCGAGGACGGCTCGCTGGGCGTGCGCGGCACGGTCAGCGACGCGCTGCCGGCGGTCGTGGCCGGCACCCGCGCCGACGTCGTCTACGCCTGCGGCCCGATGCGGACGCTGCGCGCGGTCACCGCCGTCGCCATGGAGGCCGACATCCCGGTGCAGGTGGCGGTGGAGGAGTCGATGGCCTGCGGGATCGGCATCTGCATGACCTGCGTGCTGCCGGTCATCGGCGACGACGGGGTGACGAGGATGACGCGGGCGTGCGCGGAGGGGCCGGTGTTCAGGGGGGAGCGCGTGCGCTTCGAGGACGTGGGAACGATCCCGTTCGACGCGTTGGGCGCGCCCGGAGGTGGAGCCCGACATGTCAGTTGATATGCGGACTTTTCTTGGACATGTCGAGCTAGCGAACCCCATCACCACCGCGGCCGGCTGCGCCGCCTCCGGCCGCGAACTCGCCCAGTTCTTCGACCTCCACCGGCTCGGCGCGCTCGTCACCCGCTCCATCACCATGGCGCCGCGCGCCGGCCGCCCCACGCCACGCATGGCCGAGACGCCCGCCGGCCTGCTCAACGCCGTCGGCCTCCAGGGCCCCGGCGTCGACGCCTTCCTGGAGCGCGAACTGCCCTGGCTGGCCCAGCGCGGCATCAAGACCATCGTCTCCATCGGCGGCGGCACCGTCGCCGAGTACGCCGCCCTGGCCCGCAGGCTCGCCGACGCGCCCGGCGTCACCGCCGTCGAGGTCAACCTGTCCTGCCCCAACATCGAGGACCGCGGCCGCGTCTTCGCCCGCGAAGGCGGCGCGGCGGCCGAGGTCATCGGCTCCGTGCGCTCGGTGATGCGCTACGACGTGCCCGTCATCGCCAAGCTGGCGCCCGACGTGGCCGACATCGCCGCCGTCGCCCGCGCCTGCGTGGACGCCGGGGCCGACGCGCTGTCCATGATCAACAACCCGCTCGGGATGAGCATCGACACCGTCACGCTCAAGCCCGCCCTCGCCGCCGTGACCGGCGGCTTGTCGGGACCGGCCATCCTGCCGCTGGCCGTACGGTGCGTGTGGCAGGTCCACTCCGCCCTGCCCGGCACGCCCATCATCGGCGTCGGCGGCGTCATGACCGGCGCCGACGCCTTCCAGCTCATCCTCGCCGGAGCCTGCGCCGTCGGCGTGGGCACCGCGCTGTTCCACGACCCGTACGCGTGCCTGCGCATCGAGCGCGAACTCGAGGACCTGCTGCGCGCACGCGGCTTCCAGCGGCTGGCCGACGCCGTCGGCCTCGCCCACCGCCCCCCGGGCAGCGCCGCCCGGCACCTGCACGAAGAGAGTTCCCTTTGACGTTCGCACCCGCACGAGGAGAGACCACCGTGACGCCCGCCCCGATCGCCGTCGCCCTGGACGCGCCGGACCTCGAGACCGCGGCCCGCTGGGCCGCGATGGTCACCCCTCACGTCAGCACGGTGAAGGTCGGGCTCGAACTCTACCTCCGCTACGGGCCCGACGTGATCGACTCCGTCCGCGGTGGCAGCGGGGTGCGGGTCTTCCTGGACCTCAAACTGCACGACATCCCCAATACCGTCGCGGGGGCCGCAAAGGCCGTTTCCCGGCTTCGGCCCGCCATCCTGACCGTGCATGCCGCCGGAGGGCCGGCGATGATCCAGGCGGCCGTACAGGCCGCTCCACACACCAAGATCGCCGCGGTGACCGTGCTGACGTCGCTGTCGGAGGCCGACCTGGACCGGATCGGGCTGTCGGGCCCGGCCGACGACGCCGTGCGCAGGCTGGCCGTACTGTCGGTGGGGGCGGGCGCGACCGCGCTGGTCTGCTCGCCGCACGAGGTGGCCGCCGTCCGCTCCGAAGTCGGCCCCGCGATCACACTGATCACTCCGGGTGTACGGCCGGCGGGCGCGGAAACCCAGGACCAGGCCCGCGTGGCCACCCCGGAACAGGCGATGGCCGACGGCGCGGACCTCCTGGTGATCGGCCGCCCGATCACGGGCTCGGCGGACCCGGGAGCCACGGCCGCGGCTTTGGCCGCCTCCCTGCGCCGCACCACCTGAAGGCTCGGGCCTCCGCTCCTCGACGGGGGCGGCTCCGGGCCGCGTCTGAGTGGGGGCAGGGCCCGCCAAAAGCTCGGGCCTCCGCTTGTCGAGCGGGGGCGCTTCGCGCCGGGGCGGCTCCGGGCCGCGTCTGAGTGGGGGCAGGGCCCCCACGCCCCACTGCCAAAAGCTCGGGCCTTCGGGCTGTTTCGCTTGGGGCTTGGCCCCAAACCCCGGCGAGAGGCCTCCGGCCCCTCGCGCTCCCCGGGCGTTGGCCGGTTGAGAGCCACGTCTCGGCGATGAACGAAGTACCTGCTGGTGGGGTTCGCCCACCATGCGAGCGGCTTCCTTCGGCTGGGTCGCCCTAACGAGGCCGGCTGACTGCCAGGCCAGGGTGCTGGGAGGTCGGCGCCCTCCGGGCAGGCATTGGCTTCTCATGGCGACGCCGCTTCGGTCGTGGCCTTCTCGCCTGGCTGTCGTCCGTGGGCGGCATGGGCGGCGGTGTGCTGATGCTGCCGGGTGTTCACCGCGCTGTTCGGCTTCGGGTGGCCGTGCCCGCCCTGACCCTGGCGCAACCGGCCGGCAACGGGGCCGCTTCAACCGGCGCGATGTCCGGTGGCGGATCATCGGCTGGCACGCCGTCGGCGCCGTTCCTTCTCGCCAAGCCAAGGGCCTGATCGCCGGCACCGGAGCCGCCGCGTCGCTGCCCAAGGGGGCTGGCAGCCTGCGGTCGGTCAAGGTGCTCCAGTTCGGGCCGGTCCTCATCCAGGCCATCGTCGCCGGAGCGTGGCTGGGCGAGAACCGTCATGCGGATGAGCGCCCGGGTCTTCGTCGTCGGAGCCGGGATGCTCGTCGCGGCGATCCTGTTCCTCTTCGGGGTAGGAGCCTCGTGCGGCGAGCCGGGCGCGCTTCGAGGTCAGGAAGGCGTCGCGGCGCGGTCGGAGTCGCCGCGCAGGACGCAGAACTCATTGCCTTCCGGGTCGGCGAGGATGACCCAGCCCGAGCCGTCGGGGTTGCGGTGGTCGGCGACCCGGGTGGCGCCGAGGCCCAGCAGCCGCTCCACCTCCTCCTCGCGTGAGGTCTCCGGACGCAGGCACAGGTGGATCCTGTTCTTGATCGTCTTTTTCTCCGGCACCTGGTTGAAGTGCAGCACCGGGCCCTCCGGCAGCAGAACCTGAGTCTCGTGGTCACCCGGCCGGTCCTCCGGATGCCGGGGCCCGCCGGTCACCTCGCTCCAGAATCCGGCCAGCTCAAAGGCATCCGCACAATCGATCGCCACGTTCTGCACCACCGAGACCATGAGCGGGAGCCTGCCTCAGTGCCCCCTCGCGCGCCACCGAATTCCGGAAGTCGCTCACGGAGGTCAATTAATCGGTATATACAGATCGTATGAGTCGAAGATCCATGCAGGAACCCACCTTCCTGATCCTTACGGCGCTCGCGGCCGGGCCCCAGCACGGCTACGGCATCATCACCGATGTTCTGCAGATCTCGGGTGACCGGGTACGGCTGCAGGCGGGCACCCTGTACGCCGCGCTCGACCGGCTGCAGGGGGAGGGGCTGGTCGAGGCCGATCGCGAGGAAGTCGTCGACGGCCGGGCGCGGCGGTACTACCGGCTCACCTCCGGCGGCGAGGCCCGGCTGGCGGTCGAAGCGGAGCGGCTGCGCCGCAACGCCGACACCGCCGCCTCCCGCCTGCGCGGCGGCGGGCTGCGCCCGGCGTTCAGCATGAAAGCGGCGCTGTCTCGCCGGGCCACGTCCTTCGGGGGCGCCACGTGAGCTTGGAGGATCGTTACCGGCGGTTGCTGGCGTGGTATCCGCGAGATCACCGCGCGTCGCACGAGGAGGAAATGGTCGCGGTTCTCCTCGCGGCAGCCGCGGCCGGCCGCGAGCGGCCAAGCGCTCGCGAGACGTTCGACCTGCTGCGAGGAGCCTTCACGATCCGGTTGCGCCGCGCCGTGGGAGCCGCTTCCCGCCGGCACTGGAACGCCGCCTTCCGCCTCGCGGCGCTGCTCGCACCGATCTGGCTGTTCCTCCTCGAAGCCGGCCGGGCCGCCGCCTACGCCGGGGACGCGCTGCGATCCCCGGGAATGGGCCCGGAGACGGCGCTGAAATCCCTCGCCATCGCCCTGCCGTACGGAGTCATCGCCTTTCTGGCCTGGCGGAACTCGCGAAGGGCCGCGGCCTCGGTGGCATGGGGATGGGCCGCGCTGTACGCCTGGCTCGTCGCCGGCCCGACGGATCTGGGCCTTTCGCCCCTGTACGTGGTGCGGGACGGCGTACTTCTCATAGAAGGGACGGGATGGCGGTTCGTCCTGCCCGCCTGCCTGGTCGCCGTGATGCTGACGTTCGCCCCGTCATCCGGTCCCGCCTCCACGGGAGTGCGGCGGCCGGCGGGATGGGCCGCCATCACGCTCGCCGGTCTCGTGGTGAGCACACACATCCCGTCGCCGGCGGCCGAACTCCTGCCCATGGCCGTGCTCGCGGTGGCGGCGGTGGCCGCGCTGCGGTCGCCTGTGGGGCGGCGGGCCGTGCTCGTCGCGTCGCCGCTCGTGAGCGTCACTGCCGGCCATTCTCCATGGCTGGCCGATCCGGGGAACCTTCCGGTGGTGGCCGCGTGCTCGGTGGCGGTGCTGGCCGTCACGGCGTGGCCGGCGAGAACCGCCGCCACCGCCTCCAGGGAGGCCGAGCTCCGCTCGTAGCTCCTGGAACAGCCCGGCAAGGAGTCGTACGGCGGGCCGTGCCGCTCACCGGGCTTCTCGGAAGTACCGCACGACCACGAAGCCGTGCGGTACTTCCCCCTCGCCTGCCCTCGCCGATCCCCACGTCGATCGCGAGTGAGACTCGCGTGCCGCCAAGCTAACCCCGGGTCAGTGCCTGATCACTCCGCCGGGCTCCTGCGGGAGGAAGAACCTTCTACCGGATATAAGAATTCTCCACCCACGGGTGTGATCGTGGGGGCGGCGGAGCCGTTCCGGCGCATGGAAGGTCTCGGTTTGATAACGGGTTTTCGGGTCGCGCTAAGAGGGGTTTCGGGTGACGGTCAGTAGTCATGATCGTTATCGTCCCTGGCGGGTGACGATCTTCGAGAACCGGGAAGTGAGCGCGATTTGATCAGCTCATTGTAGTTTTACAAACACGGAGAGTTAAGAACTGGATTTTGTGGTGAGAGAAACCGCTCTTGGCGTTGCTTAGGTGGCGATGACCAGCTAGTTTCCCCTCTCGTCCGAGTACATCGACAGAAATTCGAGGTGACCCGGCGTGGCTCTTCCTCCGTTGACCCCCGAGCAGCGCGCCGCAGCCCTGGAGAAGGCTGCCAAGGCCCGTAAAGAGCGTGCCGAGGTCAAGAACCGGCTCAAGCATGGCGCGGTTTCTCTGGCTGAGGTGCTCAAGGATGGGCAGACCGACGACGTCATCGGCAAGATGAAGGTGTCGGCGCTTTTGGAGTCGCTCCCAGGCGTGGGCAAGGTCCGCGCCAAGCAGCTTATGGAGCGGCTCACCATCGCCGAGTCGCGCCGCGTGCGCGGCCTCGGCGCGAACCAGAGGGCCGCCCTTGAGCGCGAGTTCGGTGGCGGCGAGAGCTAATCTCGTCTTCACACGAAAGCGCAGCTTCAGCGGGGGGTAGGAAGTGACCGACATGTCTTGGTCCGACAGTTCGAGGGCCCACGACACACAGGTCGACCTCCTTCCCTCCAGGCGCCTGACGGTCCTGTCCGGGCCGTCGGGCGTGGGGAAGTCCACGGTCGTCGCCGAGATCCGGCGGTCCCACCCCGAGGTGTGGCTGTCGGTCTCGGTGACCACCAGAAAGCCCCGCCCCGGCGAGTCGCACGGCGTGCAGTACTTCTTCGCCGACGACGACGAGTTCGACCGGCTCATCGAGTCGGACGACCTGCTCGAATGGGCCGAGTTCGCCGGCAACCGCTACGGTACGCCGCGCCGGCCCGTGCTCGACCGGCTCGCCAACGGCGTGCCCACCCTCCTGGAGATCGACCTCCAGGGCGCCAGGCAGGTGCGCAAGACGATGCCGGAGGCGCTCCTGGTCTTCCTGGCCCCGCCCACGTGGGAGGAGCTGGAACGCCGGCTGCGCGGCCGCGGCACCGAGCCGGAGGACGTGATCGAACGCCGCCTGGCCGCGGGACGCGTCGAATGCGCCGCCGAACCCGAGTTCGACATCACACTTGTGAACACGAGTGTCCAGGATGTATGTCATCGGCTGATAGCCTTGATGACGGACCCTCAGGGGGTCACGACATCCACCAACCGAGAGGTCTGACAATCGTGGCAGGCATTGCCCCGGTCGCTGAGGGAATCACCAACCCGTCGATCGACTCTCTGCTCGACATCGTCGACAGCAAGTACTCTTTGGTGATCATGGGCGCCAAGCGCGCCAGGCAGATCAACGCCTACTACTCGCAGCTCGGCGAGGGCCTGCTCGAGTACGTCGGCCCGCTGGTCGAGACCCACGCCCAGGAGAAGCCGCTGTCCATCGCGCTGCGCGAGGTCTCCGAGGGGCTGCTCAACGCCGAGCCCATCGAAGGCGCGGTCTGACCGTTCGACTCCAGCTCTCGACGCCGCCCAGGGCGGAGCCGGGAGCTGCGCCATGTCCGGACCCCGGGCGGAGCCGTACCGGCGCGGAGCTCTAGGGTTGGGGCGATTCGTGCGGAGGAGAGGGGTGGCGGCGCGCCGATGAAGGTCGTACTGGGCGTCAGCGGCGGCATCGCCGCCTACAAGGCGTGCGAGCTGCTCCGCCTGTTCACCGAGTCCGGGCACGAGGTGCGCGTGGTGCCCACCCGCGACGCGCTCCGGTTCGTGGGCGAACCGACCTGGGCGGCGCTGTCCGGCAACCCGGTGACCACCGAGGTGTGGGAGAACGTCCACGAGGTGCCGCACGTGCGGATCGGGCAGAACGCCGACCTCGTGATCGTCGCCCCCGCCACCGCGGACGTCCTCGCCAAGGCCGCCCAGGGACTGACCGGCGACCTGCTCACCACCACGCTGCTGACGGCGCGCTGCCCGGTGGTGTTCGCGCCCGCGATGCACACCGAGATGTGGGACCACCCCGCCACCCGCGCCAACGTCGCCACCCTGCGCGAGCGCGGCGCCCTCGTCATCGACCCCGCATCGGGCCGCCTGACCGGCGCCGACACCGGCCCCGGACGGCTGCCCGACCCCGAGGAGATCTTCGAGGTCTGCCGCCGCGTGCTGCGCGGGGCGCCGCGCGACCTGGCCGGCCGCCGGGTGGTCATCTCCGCGGGCGGCACCCGCGAGGCGATCGATCCGGTCCGCTTCATCGGCAACCGCTCCTCCGGCCTTCAGGGGTACGCGCTGGCGCGCACGGCCGTGGCACGCGGCGCCGAGGTGACCCTGATCGCGGCAAACGTCACACTGCCCGATCCGGCCGGGGTCGCGCTCGTGCGGGTGGAGTCGACGGAGCAGCTGCGCGAGGCGGTGCTGTCGGCCTCGGAGGACGCCGACGCGGTGGTGATGGCCGCCGCCGTGGCCGACTTCCGGCCGGTGACGCGGGCCACGTCCAAGATCAAGAAGACCTCCGACGATCCCGAGGCCATCCGGCTGACGAAGAATCCCGACATCCTGGCTGAGCTGGGCGTGCGGCGTACCCGGGCAGGGAACGGTGCCACCCCCGCGGTGATCGTGGGGTTCGCGGCCGAGACCGAGGACGTGCTGGCCAACGGCCAGGCCAAGCTGGCCCGCAAGGGGTGCGACCTCCTGGTGGTCAACCAGGTCGGCGAGCGCCTCGCCTTCGGCACCCCCGACAACGCGGCCACGATCCTGGTCGCCGGGGGAGAGCCGGTCGAGGTCCCGAGGGGCCCGAAGGAAGATCTGGCCGACGCCCTCTGGTCGCTGGTCGCCCCACGCCTGGCCGGCTAGCGCCCTGGTGACCTGCGTTTCTCGCTGTGTCTTTCTCACTGAGTCTTCCTCGCTGCGTCTCCCTCACTAATGGGACAAATGTGTACACGCTCCGTAATGTGGGGATGAGACGCCTCAGGGGTCAGTGAAGCTACGACTGGGGGCGGTCGGGGTTGTCAGCATTCAGGCACGTTATACGCGTACTGCTCGTCACCGGCGCCCTCCTGGCCATCCCCGCGGCGGCGTCCGCCGAGGCGCCCGAGGCCGTCACCCAGACCGTCACCGACCACGCCGGTGCCCTCGGCGACCGGGCGGGTGAGGTTCAGGCCGCCACCAGCCAGCTCGAAGCCGAGCACGGCATCCGCCTCTACGTCGTCTACGTCACCGGCTTCTCCGGCTGGAACGCCACCACCTGGGCCGACCAGACCGCCGGCCTGAGCCGCCTGGGCCGTGACGACCTGCTGATGGCCGTGGCCACGCAGGAGCGCCGCTACGCCGTGTCCGCCGACACGAACTTCCCCCTGTCCACCGAGCAGATGAACGCGGTCGCGCAGGACACCATCGTCCCCGCGCTGCGGAAGGACGACTGGGCGGGCGCGGCCGTCGGCGCCGCCAAGGGGTACGGCACGGCCATGGCGAACCCGGCCAACCCCGAAGGCCGCAGCGCCTGGTGGCTGGCGGGGGCGGGGGTGCTGGCCGCGACCGGCGGGGGCGTCTACCTGTATTCGCGCCGCCGCAAGACC
The DNA here is from genome assembly GCF_044459065.1 of Nonomuraea sp. NPDC050394. Taxonomy (NCBI): domain Bacteria; kingdom Bacillati; phylum Actinomycetota; class Actinomycetes; order Streptosporangiales; family Streptosporangiaceae; genus Nonomuraea; species Nonomuraea sp. NPDC050394. The sequence continues at coordinate 71,065 of NZ_JBITIO010000008.1, forward strand.
TCGCGCCACACCGCCGCCGCCAAGGACCTGGAGACGCGGGCGGGCCAGGCGCTCGTCCACACCGACGACGCGGTCAAGACCTCCGAGCAGGAGGTGGGCTTCGCGACGGCGCAGTTCGGCGAGGAAGCCGCCCAGCCGTTCGCCGAAGCGCTCGAGTACGCCAAAGGCGAGCTCGACCAGGCCTTCCGCCTCCGCCAGCAGCTCGACGACGAAGTCCCGGAGGACGACGTGACCCGCCAGGCGATGCTGGAGGAGATCGTCAGGCGCTGCGCGGACGCCAACGCCCGGCTCGACGCCGAGTCGGAGGCCTTCGACCGGCTGCGCGACATGGAGAAGCAGGCCCCGCGCGTCCTGGCCGAGGTCCGGCAGGCGCACGCCGAGCTCACACCCAAGCTCGCCGAGGTACGGCGGGCCATGGCCGCCACCGCCGAGCGCTTCGCCCAGAGCGCCCTGACCCCCGTCGAGGACAACCCGGACGACGCCGCCAACCGCCTGGAGTTCGCCGGCCAGACACTCGCCGCCGCGCAGGCGTCACTGGACGCGGGGGAGTCGGGCAAGGCTGTCGCCCAGGTGCTGGCCGCGCAGTCTGCCGTGGACCAGGCCAGGCAGCTCATGGAGGCGGTGACCAGGCGGGCCGACGACATCCACCAGGCGGCGGCCGGTCTCAAGCCCGCCCTGGAGACCGTCGCGGCCAACCTGTCGGCGGCGAAGGCGCTGGCCGCCGACCAGGCGTACGCGGCGGACCTGACGCCCCAGATCGCGTACGCGGAGAGCACCGCGACCCAGGTGGCCGAGGACGTCGTCGCGACCCGCGTGGACCCGATCGCGCTGCTGCGCCGCGTGGAGGAGGCGCAGGCGACGCTGGACGAGGCGCTGAAGGGCGTACGCGACAAGAAGGCCCGTCAGGAGCAGGCGCGCAGCATGCTCGACCAGGCGATGCTCACGGCCCGCAGCGAGATCGCGGCCACCAAGGACTTCATCACCACCAACCGCGGCGCGGTCGGCAGCACCGCGCGCACCCGGATCGCCGAGGCGGAACGCCTGCTGGCCGAGGCGCGCGCGCGGGCCGGGGAGGACCCGTCCGCGGCGCTCGCCGCCGCCCAGCGCGCCGACCAGCTCGCCCAGGAGGCCGGGCAGGCGGCGCGGCGCGAGGTGTCGGCGTTCGGCTACGGAAGGACCGGCAACGGCAGGGGCGGCGCCGACGCGATGATGGGCGCGGTCCTGGGCGGCATCCTCATCGACGGGATGATGGGCGGCATGATGTCCGGGCGCGGCGCGGGCCGCGGCGGCGGCCGCCAGACCGCGGGGACGGGCAGGCGCGGCGGCCAGGCGCCGGGCAGCTTCGGCGGCTCGGGTACACGAGGGCGGAGGGGCTCAGGGGGAGCCTTCTGACCCGGAAACGATCACCTATCGGGGGAACGAGCAATGTCCAAACAGTCCATCTTCGGCCGTGTCGCCCAGCTGGCCAGGGCCAACATCAACGCGCTGCTGGACTCGGCCGAGGATCCGCAGCTGATGCTCGACCAGATGGTGCGCGACTACACCGACAACATCGCCGAGGCGGAGAAGGCCATCGCGCAGACCATCGGGTCACTGCGGATGGTCGAGGCCGACTACCGCGAGGACGTCCAGGCGGCCGGGGAGTGGGGCAAGAAGGCCATGGCCGCCAGCCAGCGCGCCGACCAGCTGCGCGCGTCGGGGCAGCGCGCGGAGGGCGACAAGTTCGACGAGCTCGCCAAGGTCGCCCTGGGCCGCCAGATGTCGGCCGAACAGGAGGCGAAGGCCGCGGAGCCGGGCATCGCGGCGCAGCGGGAGGTCGTCGACAAGCTCAAGGCGGGCCTCCAGCAGATGAGGAACAAGCTCGGCGAGCTCCGGAGCAAGCGTGACGAACTCGTCTCCCGCGCCAAGACCGCCCAGGCCCAGTCGCGGGTCCAGGACGCGATCAAGAGCATCGACATCCTCGACCCGACCAGCGAGGTCAGCCGCTTCGAAGAGAAGATCAAGCGGGAGGAGGCGAAGGTCATCGGGCAGCAGGAACTGGCCGCCTCGTCGCTCGACGCGCAGTTCGAGAGCCTGGAGGACATCGGCGCCCAGGCCGAGATCGAGGCCCGCCTGGCCGCCCTGAAGATGGGCAAGCCCCTGCCGATCCAATCCCCCAGCCCCAACTGACCCCGTCCCGGCCGCGCCCGCTGTCATCGGCGCGGCCGGGGCTGTTCTCCGCGGCTTCCGGCTCCCCTTCCGGCTCATCTTCCGGCTCCTCTTCCGGCTCCTCTTCCGGCACGCGTCCGTCACGCCCGCCGTCCGTGAGACGCCCGCCATCCGTTACGGCTCACGCCGGCCTGCCCGCCCCGCCGTCGCGGGCGGGCGCCCGTCGGGCGCCGGTCGTGAAGGCCAACGGCTTCCCGCCGCGACGACTCCGCCCCGGCCCCCTGCCGTGGTTCGCCGGAGCCCCCACCGTCCGTCGCCTGTCCTGGGCGCGCTTGCGTTTCTCCTGGGTTTGTGGTCGGGGGATCGGGATTTGGATGTTGCCGCGCTGCCGTACCCCTGCGGATACTTACACAAAGGGGGAGAACACAGATGCCGGTAGGAACCGCGGTGAGGGACCGCTGCAGGACGCTGCTCGGGCCCGACGAACAGATCAGGTACGTGTTTCCCGCACTGTCGGTGGGGCCACCGGGGATGGCCAACTTCCTCATCGTGGTCACCGACGGGGCGATCTCGGTGCTCGCCACCAGGATGCTCAGGAGCGACCGGCCGGTGTCGGTTTACGCCACGTTCCCGAGGGCGACACGCCTGGGCCCCATCATGACTGGATCGATCATCGAGCTCGGCTCGATGGCCTTCGAGTTCGATGAGGAGTACGCCGCCGTGGTGAGAGCGGCGGACGCGGAGATCTTCGCGCCCGAGACGCTCCCACCCGACCCCCTGCCGGATCTCTGAATCGGCCCGCGGTTTCGCTACCTGGCCTCCCGTGGGGCTAGACTTCGGCGAGGCCCAGGCTGGTGTCCACCCGTCCGAGCCGCACATACGTCAGCAGCCGCTGCATGAGGAGCCACTGAGTTGTCACGTCGCCTGTTCACCTCCGAGTCGGTCACCGAGGGCCACCCGGACAAGATCGCCGACCAGATCAGTGACGCGATTCTCGACGCCATGCTCAAGGACGACCACAAGAGCAGGGTCGCCGTCGAGACGATGATCACTACCGGCCAGGTCCACGTCGCGGGCGAGGTGACGACCGAGACCTATGTCGACATCCCCGGCGTCATCCGCGAGAAGATCCTTGAGATCGGCTACGACGCCTCGCACAAGGGCTTCGACGGCGCGTCCTGCGGCGTCTCCGTCTCGATCGGCGCGCAGTCGCCCGACATCGCCCAGGGCGTCGACGACGCCTACGAGCACCGCGAGGAGGGCGTCGGCGACGAGCTCGACCGCCAGGGCGCCGGTGACCAGGGCCTGATGTTCGGCTACGCCTGCCGCGAGACCCCCGAGCTGATGCCGCTGCCGATCATGCTCGCGCACCGGCTCGCCCAGCGCCTGTCGGAGGTCCGCAAGTCGGGCACCGTGCCGTACCTGCGCCCCGACGGCAAGACCCAGGTCACCATCGAGTACGACGGCGACACGCCCGTCCGCCTCGACACCGTGGTCGTCTCCACGCAGCACGCGGCCGAGATCGACCTCAAGGAGATGCTCGCCCCCGACATCAAGGAGCACGTGGTCGACCCCGTGCTCGCCGGGCTCGAGATCGACATCGAGGGCTACCGCCTGCTGGTCAACCCGACCGGCCGCTTCGAGATCGGCGGCCCCATGGGCGACGCCGGCCTCACCGGCCGCAAGATCATCATTGACACGTACGGCGGCATGGCCCGCCACGGCGGCGGCGCCTTCTCCGGCAAGGACCCGTCCAAGGTCGACCGCTCGGCCGCCTACGCCATGCGCTGGGTCGCCAAGAACGTCGTCGCGGCCGGCCTGGCCGACCGCTGCGAGGTCCAGGTCGCCTACGCCATCGGCAAGGCCCAGCCGGTCGGCCTGTTCGTGGAGTGCTTCGGCACCGAGAAGGTCGAGGTCGAGAAGATCCAGGCCGCCGTGTTGCAGGTCTTCGACCTCCGTCCCGCGGCCATCATCCGCGACCTCGACCTGCTGCGCCCGATCTACTCCGAGACCGCCGCCTACGGCCACTTCGGCCGCGAGGGCTTCTCCTGGGAGTCGACCGACCGCGCCGAGTCCCTCCGCACCGCCGCCGGCCTCTGACCGGCACCCGTTCCACCGCCTGAGCCCTGAGTTCCGCCACCCGGCGGCCTCAGGGCTCACGCATGCCCGGACCAGAGCACCCGTCCCGAGGCGCGGCGCCCCACCCCGGGACGATAGGCCCAGAGGCCCAGAGGCCCAGAGGCCCAGAGGCCCAGAGGCCCGGAGGCGGACTCTCGTGTGGCCAGGGGTGTTGTGGGTGGCCTTGGAGGAGGTCCGCTCCCGGCCGGAGGGAACTCGTGTGCGCGTGCCACCCGCCCGGACCGTCAGGGTGCGACGCGACCTCGGGGCCGGGTGTTCGGCGGGCCGGGGCTGTGTGTCCGGTCCAAGATCCATATAACGTGTTCCCAGGGATCTTCCAGGACCGGGCCCGCCACGGGGGCCGCGGGCGCGGCTTGACGGGGGTGCGGGACCATGCTGTCGCGAGCAGCCCTCCCCACCGCCGTCACCAGCTTCGTGGGACGCCGTCAGGAGGTCGCCGGGGTCCGCAGGATGCTCCAGCGCAGCCGCCTGGTCACGGTCACCGGGATAGCGGGCGTGGGCAAGACGCGCGTGGCCGTACGCGCCGCGCAGCTCATGCGGCGGGCCTTCACCGACGGCGTCACCTACGTCGAGTTGTCCGGCGCCACCACGGCCGAAGCGGTGGAGGAGGCGATCGCCCAGGCCCTGGGCGTCGGCGCGCCCGCCGAGTCGGCGGCCCACGTGGCCGATCGGCGCATGCTCCTGGTCCTCGACACCTGCGAGCACGTCGCAGAAGCCTGTTCCAGGCTGGCCCAGGCCCTGCTGCCCGCCGCACCCGGCCTGCACATCCTGGTCACCAGCCGCCAGGCCTTACGCGCCCCCGGTGAGCACATCGTGATCGTCCGGCCGCTGGCCGTACCGGGGCCGGAGACCGAGCCGGCGGCGGTCGCGCACGTCGAGTCCGTCGCGTTGTTCCTGGACCGGGTGGCCGCCGTGGACCCGGCGTTCGAGTTGCGGCCCGACAACGCCCCCGTCGTGGCCGAGCTGTGCCGGCGCATCCAGGGCATCCCGCTGGCCATCGAGCTGACCGCGGTACGCGCCCGGCTGCTGCCCGTCGCCCGGCTCCTGCAGCTCATGGACGCCTACGGCTCACTGGGCCCCGCGGGTTCGCGCGCCCGCGGCGGACGCCATTCGACGATGCAGGCGGCCATCGCCTGGAGCCACGACCTGTGCGCCAAGGAGGAGCGGCTGCTGTGGGAGCGGCTGACCGTCTTCTCCGGCTCCTTCGACCTGGACGCCGCCGAGCGCGTCTGCTCCGGCGCCGACCTGCCCGGCGCCCTCGTCTACCCGGCGCTGGCCGCGCTGGTCGAGAAGTCGATCGTGGTCCGCGAGCACGACGGGCGGCGCACCGTGTACCGGATGCTGGACGGCCTGCGCGAGTACGCCATGGGACGCATGCCGCCGCCCGAGGCCGAACGGCTGCGGGTGCGCCACCGCGAGCATTACTTCGCCGTCGCCCGCCGCTTCGGCGTGGAGCGCGCCGGGCGCGACCGCGTGGAGGAGGTGCTGCGCGCACGTTCCGACTGGCCGAACCTGCGCGCCGCCCTGGAGTCCTACGCCGCCGACCCCGCCGGGCGCGCCGCCGGTCTGGAGATGGGCCTGCGCCTCGGCTACCTGTGGGTGTTCGGCGGCATGGCCAGGTACGGCCGGCAGTACCTCGACCGCCTGCTCCCCGGCACCGAGGCCCCCGACTGGATCCGTCTGGGCGCCCACCTGGACCTCGCCCACATCGCCATCGGCCAGGGCGACCTGCCCGCCGCCCGGCGCGCGCTGGCCGGGGCAGGGGAGCCGGCGGCCCGGCTGGGCACGCTCGGCGGCCTGCGCCTCACGAAGATGCGCGGCACGCTGCGGTTCTGCGAGGGCGATCTGGAGGCGGCCGAGCGGCTGCTGCGCGAGAGCGTGGACGGCCTGGCGGGGCACGGCGGCATCCACCTGCTCAACGGCCTGATCGAGCTGGGGTTCACGTTGCTGACGGCGGGCCGTACCGAAGAGGCGGAACGGGTGCTGACACGGGCGGCGCGGCTGTGCGGGCAGGCGGGCGACGGGTGCGGCGCGGCGTGGGCGGACCTGGCGCTGGCGCTGCTGCTGCGGCGGTGCGGACGGATCGGCGAGGCCGAGGGGCACGCGCGCGCGGCGCTGCGCACGCACGCGCGGGTGGAGACGACGTTCGGGCGGGCGTTCTGCGTGGAGGTGCTGGCGTGGCTGGCGGCCGACCGCGGCGCGCACGCGCGGGCGGCGCGGCTGCTGAGCGCCGCGCACCGGCTCTGGGGCGCCGAGGTGCGGCCGCTGCTGGGCTCGCCGCACATGGCGGCCGAGCGCAAGCGCCACCAGGACGAGCTGGCCGAGGCCCTGGGATCGCAGCTGGAACGCGTCAAAGCCGCCGGACGGGCGCTGTCGGCGGAGGAGGCGATCGCCGAGGCGCTGTCCGGCGAGCCGGAGGAGAGTGAGCCGCGGGCGGCCCCGGCGTGGACGCCGCTGACGCCGCGCGAGGCCGATGTCGCCGACCTGGTCGCCGACGGGCTCACCAACCGGCTGATCGCCCACCGGCTCGTCGTGGCCCGGCGCACGGTCGACACCCACGTCGAGAACATCCTCGCCAAACTTGGCTTTTCCGGACGCAGCCAGATCGCCGCATGGGTGATCAGGCGCCGGCAGAGGGAGGGATAGGCATAATCCCCGATGTCGCCTTGGGTGATGAGATGAATACTCATCGTGTCCATGGCCCGGGGACGCGGGGGCGGGTTCGCGCGCTGACGCGAACCCACGAGGTCCGCGGCACGGACGGCCCGCCGGGCCTGCCGCCGCAGGGAGGGAGGGTCCATGGCCGAGCGAGGCAGGGGGAATCTCCCCGCCGAGTTCACCAGCATGATCGGCCACGCGGCCGAGGTGGCCGAGGGCCTGCGGTCGCTGGCGCGCACGCGCCTGCTCGCGGTCACGGGGCCCGGCGGGGTGGGCAAGAGCCGCGTGGCGGTCAGGGTCGCCCGCCACGCCCGGCGGCGGTTCCCCGGCGGGACCTGGTACGCCGAGCTGTCGGCGGTGACCGGGGAACCGGCGCTGACCGCCCGCGTGGCGGCCGCGATCGGCCGGCCGCAGGCGCGTACCCCCGAGGGGATCGCCGCGGCGCTGCGCGAGCGCAGGGCGCTGGTCGTGCTCGACACCTGCGAGCACCTGACCGGCCCCGTCGCGCGCCTGGCCGAGGTACTGCTGCGCCGGGCGCCCCACGCCAAGATCGTGGTGACCGGACGGCAGCCGCCCGACCTGGCGGGGCAGCACGTGCTGTACGTGCGGCCGCTGGCGGAGGCCGACGCCGTCACGCTATTCGCCGAGCGGGCCGCCGCCGTCGACCCCGACTTCTCCCTTTCCGGTGGTGGCACGCGCGCCGCGGTCGCCGAGATCTGCCGCAACCTGGACGGCCTGCCGCTGGCCATCGAACTGGCCGCGGCGTGCCTGCGCTCGCTGACCGCGCCCGAACTGCGTGACCGGCTGCGCGACCGCCGCCCGCTGCCGGCGGGGACCACCAGCGCGCTGCCGCGCCAGCGCGACCTGCGCGCCATGGTCGAGTGGAGCCACGCGCTGTGCGGGGCCGAGCAGCGCACGCTGTGGGCGGCGTTGTCGGTGGTGGACGGCGGCTTCGAACAGGAGACGGCCGAGGCGATCGGTATCGAGGCGGGCCTGCCCAGGGTGCGGGCGGCCGTGGTGCTGGGCGACCTGGTCGCCCGTTCGGTGGTACTGCGCGAGCCGGCGCCGGGCGGCGCCGGTTACCGGCTGCTGCGGCCGTACCGGCAGGTGGGGCTGGAGCTTCTCGAGGCGCGGGCGCGCAGGCGCCTGACGGCCCGCTACGGCGCCGCCACGGCCGCGCCCGTGCCCGCGCCCGGCAGCCGGCCCGAGGCCGGTGACGTGGTCCTGAGCCCCCGCGAGCTGCAGGTCGCCAAGCTCATCACCGAGGGCCTGACGAACCTGGAGATCGCCGGGCGGCTGGTGATCTCGAAGCGGACGGTCGACGCGCACGTCCGCAACATCCTCGCGAAGGGGCATCTCACCTCGCGCACCCATGTCGCCGCCTGGGTGGCTTCCAGCGATTAATCGGCACTTCTCCGGATGCGCAAGGCGGGGTCCGCGACGAACTGTTGTCATGCCGGCGGATGACCACCGGCGCCGTCCAGGGGAGGGGTCCCAGGGTCCGGCGCCCCGCGTCCATCCGCCGGCACCACAGCGAAGAGGGGAAGCCGATGCCGATCGACCCCGCCCTGGTGCGGGCCGGCCTCACCCGGGTGGAACCGCACGCCGAGCGCGCGGCCGCGTCCTTCTGCTGCGCGACGGCGTGCCCCGCGCCCGTATCCACCACGACCTGGCCAGTGACCGACCGGCCTTACCGGAGGCCACGGTCTGGTAGACGTAGTGCGTGACCGAGACCGACCACGCCCTGCTGCCGCTGGATGCGGTACGCCCGGCCGCGCAGAAGGCCAAGGGCTCGGTCGTTCCCGCACCCGAGGCGCCCGTGGCCAGGGTGGCGGTCGACAACCCGCTGCCGCACCTCGACCGGCCCTTCGACTACCTCGTGCCCGCCGCCCTGCACGACAGCGCGCGGCCGGGGGTGCGGGTCCGGGTGCGGTTCGCCGGCAAGCTCGTGGACGGGTTCCTGCTGGAGCGGACCGAGGAGAGCGAGCACCGGGGGAAGCTGGCCGCCATCGAGCGGGTGGTGTCGGCGGAGCCGGTCCTCACGGCCGAGGTGGCCGCGCTGGCCAGGGCCGTGGCCGACCGCTACGCCGGGACGCTGGCCGACGTGCTGCGGCTGGCCGTACCCCCGCGGCACGCCAAGGTCGAGGCGGAGCCCGGGCAGGCGGCCGCCACGGACGGCCCGCCGGAGCCCGGAGACGGTCAGGCCTGGGCCGGCTACCCGATGGGGCCGTCGTTCCTGGACGCGCTGGAGCACGGGCGGGCGCCCAGGGCCGTGTGGTCGGCCCTGCCCGGGGCCGGAGGGTGGGCCGAGGCGATCGGCGAGGCGGTGCGCGCCACGCTGGCGGGCGGCCGGGGCGCGCTGGTCGTCGTGCCGGACGGCAAGGACGTGGCGCTCGCCGACGAGGTGTTCGAGCGGCTGCTCGGCGACGGCGCGCACGTCGCGCTCACCGCGGGCCTGGGACCGGCCGAGCGGTACCGGCGCTGGCTCAGGGTGCTGCGCGGGCAGGCGCGCGCGGTGGTCGGCACCCGTGCGGCCATGTTCGCGCCCGTCGCCGACCTGGGGTTCGTCGCCCTCTGGGACGACGGCGACGACCTCCACGCCGAACGGCTGGCGCCCTACCCGCACGCCCGCGAGGTACTCGCCCTGCGCGCCCACCGCGGCGGCGCCGCCATGCTCATCGGCGGCTATGCCCGCACCGCCGAGGCCACCCAGCTCATCGCCACCGGCTGGGCCAGGCCGATCGTGGCCGCGCGCGAGAGCGTGCGCGCCATGGCCCCCAGGGTGCGCCCGGCGGGCGAGGACGCCGAACTGGCCAAGGACCAGGCCGCCCGCGCCGCCCGCCTGCCCAGCGTCGCCTGGCGGGCGCTGCGCGAGGGGCTGGAGTCCGGCCCGGTGCTGGTCCAGGTCCCGAGGCGCGGCTACCTTCCCTCGATCGCCTGCCGCCAGTGCCGCCGCCCGGCCCGCTGCGCCCTGCCGCCCACCCGCACCGCCCCCGACCGGGGCAACAGGATCGACGACGCCGTGCCGGGGAAGGCCGCCTGCCATGGGCCGCTGGCGCTGCGCAGCGGGCACAGCGCGCCCTACTGCCGCTGGTGCGGCCGGGTGGACGCCGCCTGGCGCTGCGAGCACTGCGGCGGCGCTCACGTGCGCGCGGTCGTTGTCGGCGCCCGCCGCACCGCCGAGGAACTGGGACGGGCCTTTCCCTCCGTGCCGGTCAAGACGTCCGGCAGGGACGGGGTCCTGGCGCGCGTCGGTCCCGGCAAGGCGCTGGTGGTGGCCACGCCGGGCGCGGAGCCGGTGTCCGACGGCGGGTACGCGGCGGCCGTGCTCCTGGACGGCTGGGCCCTGCTGGGCCGCGCGGACCTGCGGGCGGCGGAGGAGGGCGTACGCCGCTGGATGAACGCCGCCGCCCTGCTGCGGCCCGGCGCGGAGCTGGTGGTGCTGGCGGACATGGCGCTGCCGGCCGTACAGGCGCTACTGCGGTGGGATCCCGTCACCCACGCGGAGCGCGAGCTCGCCGACCGCGCCGAGCTCGGCTTCCCGCCGGCGGTACGGATGGCCACGCTCACGGGTACGGCCACCGCCGTACGCCAGATGCTCGACGAGGTCCGCCTGCCGGACGAGGCCCAGGTCCTCGGCCCGGTACAGGTCGACGACGAGCGGGAACGCGCCATGATCCGGGTCCCGAGAGCCTCCGGCGGCGTGCTGGCCGCCGCGCTCAAAGGGGCCACCGGGGTACGTGCGGCGCGTAAGGCGCCTGATGTCGTCCGGGTGAGTGTCGACCCTCTCGACCTGATTTAGCCGCTTTCCCCGATTCGCTCATCTGTTGGCCAGCCGTTAGCGTCTCCCTGTGTCGATCGAATGGGTGAACCGGGCCATCGACGACCTGCGCGCATGGGGGCGGGCGCGGGGCGTCGAGGTGGACGCCGACGAGGTGCGGCTGCTCTGCGACTACGCCAGCGACTATCTGGGCGTGAACGAGCTGGCCGACTTCGCCCCGTCGACCTTCGACGACCTGCTGCTGTCCATCTACCCGCGCAAGGTGATCGCGCCGCCCGAGAGCGCCCCCGAGTCGATCGCCGCGGCCGGCACGCTCGTCGACTACCTCGAGTCCTCCGGCGCCGCCGGCGCCGACCGGGCACGGGCCATGCGCGCGCGGCTGAGCGAGATCGCCGAGGAGATGCCCGCCGCCCTGGCCGACCCGGCCAACTTCGGCATGGCCAAGAGCCTGTTCAGCTCGATCGGGCCCGAATCGCTTGAACAGGACATCGCGATCCCCTCCGCCGACGCGCCCGGGAGTGAGCTTCCCGAGATCGAGGAGGCGCCCTGCGACTGCCCGGCGTGCACGCCGCTGCCCGCCGTACGGCTGGCCTCCGCGCGGGAGCTGGAGGCCGCGCTCGGCGGGGTGGCCCTGCTGGCCGACCGCGACCGGCTGCTGGCCTGGCTGGGCGACCGGGGCAGCACCCCCACGGCCAAGGGCGCGCTGCGCGCCAAGGACGCCGCCGCGGCGCCGGTGCCCGAGCCGAGGCTGCTGTGGGCGCTGGCCGGGCACGAGGGTCTCAGCGGCTGGGCGAGCACCGTCGCCCACCTGGTCGAGCACGACACCGGGGGCGCGGTCACCGGCCTGCCCGAGCTCGACGACGCCCTCTACGACCTGCTCGACCGCCTCTACCGCCTGCAGGCGCGGGTGCCGGACGAGGTGGTCGCCGACCACGTGTTCGAGCTGGCCGACGCGGACGTGGACGTCGAGGCGGTGCTCGACCGGCTGGCCTGGTGCGGGCTGGTCGAGCGCCGTCACGACGGCGCCGGGCTGAGCCCGCTGGCCGTCTGGGGGCTGCGCGAGCTCTACCTCGCCCACGGCCGCGACGCCCCCGAGGCGCCCGACCTCGCCGCCGCCGACGCGGTCGGCCTCATCGAGGGACTGCTCGACGGCATGCCGACCGAGGCGGCCGAGCACGACATCGAACGCTGGCTGGCCGGGCGCACGCCCGATCAGGCCGCCGCCGAGCTGCTGGCCGCCGCCACCGGCGCCCCGGCCGTCGCCCGCGGCATCGCGGTCACCATCGTCGACCACCTCGGCCCCGCCGCGGAACCGGCGCTGCGCGCGGTGCTCGACGACGGGGAGCTGCGCCCGCACGCCATCCACTGGCTGACCTCCAGGGGCCTGCCCGCGCCGCCGCTCACCCAGGACGAGCTCCTGTGGGTCAGCGTGGACATGCTCGCGCTGGCGATGCCGGCGGCCCGGGAGGACCCCGAGATCTTCGCCGAGAACATGGCCGCCTCCGGCCCGCCCGCCCACCTCATCGAGGAGATGTGGCGGGTCGACCACCCCGACGTGGTCGACGTGCTCGAACTGCTCGGGCGGTCCCTGCCGGGCAGCGGAGAGGCCAAGGCGGCGCGCAAGGCGGCGTTCAAAGCGCGCTCACGAGCCATCCGATGAAGTACATCCCTGTGACTCGTGTGCAGTAAGTTTCGTGGGTGGCAAACAACGTCTTCGACCTCGCCGAGCTCCGCAAGCTGATCGAGGAGCCCGCTCCAGTGGAGACGCCCGCGCCCCAGGTCAGGGAGGCGTTGACGTTCCCGCCTGTCGCGCTGGCCGCCGACGCGGAGCTGGCCGCCGCGGTGCCCCGGGTGCCGCTCGTCGCCGACGCCATCAAGCTCACCTCCTGGACCGGCGAGCGCCCGGTCACCGACGAGGGACTGCTGCCCGAGACCGACGCCGCCGCCGCGGCCAAGGAGCTCGGCGTCTCCCGGGCCCGGCTGCGGCTGGCCTGGATCGTGGCGGTCAACACCCGTCTACTCCAGATCGTGCGCGGCACCGCCTCGCGCGGCGCGCTGCCCACGCGCCTGCCCGTCGAGGGCACGCTGGAGTTCTGGGACGGCGTCGTCATGGACGTACTCGACCAGGCCGAGACCTCCCGCCTGACCGGCTCGCGCGTCATCGACGGCCACCTGGCGGAGACCCTCGCCACCATCTACTCCGTGCGCTCCGGCGTCGCCATCGCCAACCTCGCCAAGGGCCTGCTGCAGTCGCACGAGGTGGCCTGCGAGCCGAGCCAGGCCGAGCTGCGCGAGCTCAGCGGCAGCCTGCCGGGCGAGTTGCTGGAGGCGCTGTCCCTGCTCACCTACTGCGGCCTGGTGCAGCAGACCGGCACCGGCCGGATCGCGCTGACCCCGCTCGGCGTCTGGGCCGTCCGCCACGACCTGCTGCGCGAGGGCCACGAGGCGCCCACGCTGGCCGAGGTCGAGGTCTTCGCCGGGCTCGACGCGGAGGCGCTGGTGGATTGCCTGGTCAGCGGCGCGGTCACGCAGAGCGCCGTGACGACCTGGCTGGAGCGCCGCCCGCCCGAGCAGGCCGCCCGCGACCTCCTGGCCGTGGCCACGGCCGGCGGCGCCGGCCACCGCGGCGCCGTGGGCGCCATACTCGAAGAGCTCGGCCCCGAGGCACAGTCGCCGGTGCGCGACTCGCTGGCCGACCCCACCATGTGGCGCTACGCCGCCTCCTGGCTGCACATCCGCGACCTCGACGCGCCGCCGCTCAGCTCCGACGACCACACCTGGATCGCCGTCGACTCCGTCGCCGCCCTGCTCCACATCTCCGGCAGTCCCGAGTCCGTCGGCGAGTTCGGCGCGCTGGAGTCCGGCGAGGACCTGGTCAGGAGCGTGGGGGAGATGGCCGGCTCCAGCCATCCCGACACCGTGGCCGTCCTCGAACTCCTGGCCTCCACCCACGGCGACGCGGCCGTCGCCAAGGCGGCGCGCAAAGCCGCGATGAAGGCAAGGTCGCTCCAGACCACTAAACTGGGCTGATCCCACCCTGCCTTCGCGGAACGGAGTTGGCCTCTTGGCGATCCAGTCGATCCGGCTGTTCGGAGACCCGGTGCTGCGCACCCCGGCGGCCCCGGTCGTCGACTTCGACAAGGAGCTGCGCAAACTGGTCAAAGACCTGACCGACACGATGATGGACGCGCCGGGCGCCGGCCTGGCCGCCCCGCAGATCGGCGTCGGCCTGCGGGTCTTCACCTACTACGTCGACGACCAGCTCGGCCATCTGATCAACCCCGACCTCGACCTGTCGGCCGACCTCGACGAGGAGGGCGAGGAAGGCTGCCTGTCCTTCCCCGGCCTGTCCTTCCCGACGCCGCGCGCCATCCGCGCCGTCGCCAAGGGACTCGACATGCACGGCGAGCCGGTCACCCTCGAAGGCACCGACCTGATGGCCCGCTGCTTCCAGCACGAGACCGACCACCTCGACGGCATCCTGTTCATCGACCGGATGGACTCCGCGCAGCGCAAGCTCGCGATGAAGGCCATCCGCGAGGCCGAGTGGAGCGGTCTGACCCCACCGGCGGTCAAGTTCTCCCCGCACGCCACCGGCGGGAAGGCTCTCTGACCATGCGCCTGGTCTTCGCCGGCACGCCCGAGACGGCCCTGCCCTCGCTGCGCGCCCTCATCGACTCGCCACGCCACGACGTCGTGGCCGTGGTCACCCGCCCCGACGCCCAGACCGGCCGCGGCCGCAAGGTGCACCCGTCGCCGGTCGCCGAGCTGGCCGAGGAGGCCGGCATCGAGGTGCTGCGCCCGGCCAAGGCCGGCGACCCCGGGTTCCTCGACCGGCTGCGCGCGCTGGAGCCCGACTGCTGCCCGGTCGTCGCCTACGGGGCGCTGCTGCCGCAGTCCGCGCTCGACGTGCCCCGCCGGGGCTGGGTCAACCTGCACTTCTCGCTGCTGCCCGCCTGGCGCGGCGCCGCCCCCGTGCAGCACTCGGTGCTCCACGGCGACGAGATCACCGGCGCGGCCACCTTCCAGATCGTCAAGGAGCTCGACGCCGGGCCCGTCTACGGCGTCGTCACCGAGGAGATCCGCGCCGGCGACACCAGCGGCGCGCTGCTGGAGCGCCTGTCGATCTCCGGCGCCGGGCTGCTGGCCGCCACCCTCGACGGAATCGAGGACGGCACCCTGGAGCCCCGGCCCCAGCCCGCCGACGGCATCAGCTACGCACCGAAGATCAACGTGGACGACGCCAGGGCCGACTGGCAGGCGCCCGCCATGCGCGTCGACCGGCTCGTGCGCGCCTGCACACCCAACCCCGGCGCGTGGAGCGAGTTCCGCGGCCAGCGGGTCAAGCTCGGCCCGGTCCGGCCGCGGCCCGACGCCGCCCGGCTGGAGCCCGGAGTGATCGCGGCCACCAAGCATGAGGTACTGGTCGGCACCGCCACCCATCCGGTCGAGCTGACCGAGGTGCAGGCGCAGGGCAAACGGGCGATGAGCGCGGCCGAGTGGGCCCGCGGCTCGCGCCTGGGCGAAGGGGACAAGTTCGCGTGACGGCTTCACGGGGGAACGGCGGCGCACGGGGCCGCGGTCGTGGTGACGGCGGCTACGGCCGGGGCGGCGGGAGCCGTACCGGGAAGGGGCCGGTGCGGGACGAGCCGCGCAACGCGGCCTTCGACGTGCTGCGGGCCGTCGACGAGCGGGACGCCTACGCCAACCTGCTGATGCCGCGCCTGCTGCGCGAGCGGCGGCTGGGCGGGCGCGACGCGGCGCTCGCCACCGAACTGGCCTACGGGACGTTGCGCGGGCTCGGCACCTACGACGCGATCATCGAGTACTGCACCGACCGCGCGCCCGACCCCGACGTGCGCGACGCGCTGCGGCTCGGCGCCCACCAGCTGCTCAAGATGCGCGTCCCGCCGCACGCCGCGGTGGGCACGACCGTCGATCTGGTACGGCTGCGCGTCGGCGTCGGCGCCTCCAAGTTCGCCAACGCCGTCCTGCGCAAGGTGGCCGCCAGGCCCCTCGACGACTGGATCCCGATCGTGGCTCCCGAGGACCCGGTCGGCCACATGTCGATCGCCCACAGCCACCCGCGCTGGATCGTGTCCGCCTTCCGCGACGCGCTCGGCGGCGACGACGCGGAGACGGCCGATCTGCTGGCGGCCGACAACATACGCCCGCTGGTCACGCTCGTGGCCCGTCCCGGCCGCAGCTCGGTGGCCGAGCTGCAGGACTCCGGCGCCGAGGCCGGCCGCTACTCGCCCTATGCCGCCTACCTGCCCGAGGGCGACCCGGGCCAGGTGCCGGCGGTGGCCGAGTACCGCGCCGCCGTTCAGGACGAGGCCAGCCAGCTCGTCGCCCTCGCCCTGGCCAGGGTGCCGGTGGAGGGCCGCGACGAGTTCTGGCTCGACATGTGCGCGGGCCCCGGCGGCAAGGCGGGCCTGCTCGACGCCATCGCCGCCTACGGCGATCCCGACGAGGGCTTCCCCGGCGGCAAGCACCTGCTGGCCGCCGACGTCCAGTACCACCGTGCCCGCCTGGTCTGGCAGACCACCCGCGAGGCCTCGGTGATCACCGCCGACGGCACCGAGCCCGCCTGGCGGCCCGGCGCCTTCGACCGGATCATGCTGGACGCGCCCTGCACCGGCCTGGGCGCGCTGCGCCGCCGTCCCGAGGCCAGGTGGCGGCGTGACCCCGCGGGCGTCCCCGGTCTCGGCGCGCTGCAGCGCGGCCTTCTGGGCACCGCCCTCGACGCGGTACGGCCCGGCGGCGTCGTCGCGTACGTCACCTGCTCGCCCCACCTGGCCGAGACCGGGATCGTGGTCTCCGACGTCCTGCGGGGCCGCGAGGACGTCGAGCAACTGGACGCGCGCTCGTACGTGACCGAGGTGCCCGATCTCGGCGACGGCCCGCACGCGCAGTTCTGGCCGCACCGGCACGGCATGGACGCCATGTTCCTGGCCCTGCTCCGCAAGCGATAACAAGCAAGCGTTAGGTCACGATTCGCCTTCTAAGCCTGTCCTTGCCCCGGGCCGGTGTGGTCCCATCGGCCACGTGGACATCCTCGACGGCCTGCGCGGGGCCGAACTCGGGCCGATCATCGCGCTCCAGGGGCTGCCCGGCTGGCTCGAACCGGTGATGGAGGCGGTGTCGCTGTTCGGCAGCGAGCAGACCTTCCTGTTCCTGCTGCCCGTCCTGTACTGGTGCGTCAGTCCCCGCCTCGGCCTGCGGATGGGCGTGGTCGTGCTGGGAGCGGCGGCCGGCAACGCGGTGCTCAAACTGCTGTTCCACGCGCCGCGTCCCTACTGGGTGGACGCCCGGGTCAGGCCGCTGTCGCTGGAGGGCACGTTCGGGCTGCCGTCCGGGCACGCGCAGATCGCCACGGCCACGTGGGGCGCCCTGGCCGCGGCCGTGCGCCGGCCGTGGGCGTGGTGGGGCGCGGTGGCGGCGGTCGCGCTCATCGGGCTGTCCCGGGTCTACCTGGGAGTGCACTTCATCTCCGACGTGGTGGCGGGGGTGCTGCTGGGCGCGGCCGTGCTGGTTCTGGTGGTGAAGCTGGAGGAGCCCGCCGTACGGTGGTGGCGCGGGCTGTCGCTCGCCCGGCAGCTGGCCGCCTCGGCCCTGGTCTCGGTCCTGCCGCTGGGGGCGGCCGCGCTGGCCAGCCTGCCCCATGCCGGGTGGTCACCGCCCACGGCGTGGCGGGCGGCCGGGGACGTCGACCCCGCCGCGCTCGACACGCTGGTGGCGATGTGCGGGTCGGTGCTGGGGATGCTGGCGGGGGCGTCGGTGATGTACCGGCTCGGGTGGTTCTCGGTGCGCGGGACGCCGGGGCGGAAGGCGGCGCGGTGGGCGCTCGGGTCGGTGGTGGTGGGGGCGGTGTGGTTCGGGCTACGGGAACTGCTGCCGGACCATGACGTGCTGCGCTATCTCCGGTATGCGCTGCTGACGTTGTGGGTGCAGCTGGGGGCGCCGCTGACGTTCATCCGGCTGGGCCTGATGGACGGGGCCGGGCGCAAGGTGTCCTAGAAGGCGTTCATCTGGCTGGGCCTGATGAGCCGAGCGCAAGGTGGCCTAGAAGGCGCGGGCATTCCGGACTTCCCGGGCCCTGCGAGGTTTCCCGGGGGATGGCCGGTGCCCGGTGCGGGTCTGCGCTTTCCCTAGAATCGGAGCGTGCAGATCTCGCCCAGCATCCTGTCCGCCGACTTCGCCCGGCTCGCCGACGAGGCCGCCGCGGTGCCCAACGCCGACTGGCTCCACGTGGACGTCATGGACAACCACTTCGTGCCCAACCTCACCCTCGGGCTGCCCGTCGTCGAAGCGCTGCTCAAGGCCACGTCCACGCCGATCGACTGCCACCTCATGATCGAGGACCCGGACCGCTGGGCGCCCGCCTACGCCGAGGCCGGGGCGGGCAGCGTGACCATCCACGCGGAGGCGGCCAAGGCGCCGGTGCGGACGCTGCGCCAGATCAGGGCGCTGGGGGCGCGGGCCGGGTTCGCCCTCAACCCCGCCACCGACGTCACCCAGTACGAGGACCTGCTGGGCGAGATCGACATGTTGTTGCTGATGACGGTCGAACCCGGCTTCGGCGGACAGCGCTTCCTCGACGTGGTGCTCCCCAAGATCCGCCGCGCCCGTGAGCTGGTGTCCCGCCACGGGGGCCAGATCTGGATCCAGGTGGACGGAGGGGTCGCCGCCGACACGATCGAACGGTGCGCCGAGGCGGGCGCGGACGTGTTCGTGGCGGGCAGCGCCGTCTACGGCGCCACCGACCCGCGCGCCGCCATCGACCACCTGCGCGCCCTGGCCGAGAGCGTCCCCCGCCCGGGCGGCGCGATCTAGCTGTTCTAGCCCTCGGCGGTACGCCCCCATTCCGGACCGGCACCCGGACCCCGCACCTCCGGTGCCGGCCACATGGACCCGGGCGGGCTGTCCGGGAACCCTGAAAGCCGTTCTTCACACCGGGCGCGCCCCGGGCTTCCTCGCGCCCGGAACCTCCGGCCATCCCGCACGGAAACCTCCGGCCATCCCGCACGGGCTGGGCCGGCTGTCAGGTTGCCGTTGTTCGCGCCGGGGCCAGAGGCCGTGTGGCGCGGGGTCTGAGGCCGAGGGTGTTCTGGAACGTTTGTCTGGTCGGGGGTTATGGGTAACTGTTTACTTATGACGGACCATGGACTGTTCGGGCCGGAATCGGTGACGTGGCGGGTGATGGGGGAGCCCATCCTTCTGGTGGGTGGGTTCCGTGCGCTGCTGATGCAGGGGTTGCACCCGAGGGCGATGCGCGGTGTCCTGCAGAACTCCGCGCTCATGCACCCCGACGAGGCCTGGTCGCGGTTCATGCGGACCACCGAGTTCGTCCGGGTCCGGACCTACGGCACGCTGCCCGAGGTCGAGCGGGCCGGCAGACGGGTCCGGAAGATCCACTCCATGCTCCGCGCCGACGACCCCGACACCGGTGAGCGCTTCCGGCTGGACGAGCCCGGTGCGCTGATGTGGGTGCACGTCGGCGAGGTGGACTCCTACCTGTCGGTGGCGCGGCGGGCGGGTGTGCGGCTGTCGGCCGGGGATGCCGATCGGTTCGTCCTGGAATGGCGGCGGGCCGCGGAGGTCGTCGGACTGAATCCCGCTGACGCCCCGGGCAGCGTCGCCGAGCTGCGCGCCTACGTCGAGGCCGAGCGGCCGGGCCTGCGCCTGGTGCCCGAGGCGGGGCACCCGCTGCTGCAGTCGCTGACCGCGCCGCTGCCACTGCGGCTGGCGCCGCTCAAGCCCGTGCTTCCCGCCCTGACGCTGCTGGCGTTCGCGACCCTGCCCCGCTGGGCGCGCCGCCTGTACGGCCTGCCCGCCACCCCCGTCGGCGACCTGTGGGCCACCGCGACCCTGCGGACGTTGCACGCGGGCCTCGGCCTGGTGCCCGCCCAGATGCGCTACGCCCCCGACGCCCGCCGGGCGCGCAAGCTCATGGCCGCTTGACCAAGCGAGCGCTTGGTTGAGAACATGGGGGCGGTCGCAGATGCCGATTCGGGCATGGCAGACTGATAGGCGAAAGAAGAGCTAGCGTGCTCCGGGGTCGGTGAAATTCCGAACCGGCGGTTACAGTCCGCGACCCGGCCGATGCCATCGGCCGGTTGACTCGGTGAAATTCCGGGACCGACGGTTAAAGTCCGGATGGGAGGAAGCGCGCAGGCGTCCGGCCGTGGCCGGGCGCCGTTGTGGTGGCGTACGCGCACCACGCACCCCCGGGGTTCGCCGTGGCTTGGAGCTACTGGCGAGTAGGAGGTCCGGGGGTGGACGAACCCTTCCGGGATGACCCCCTTTCCGATGAACGGCGCACCGCCGACGAGCGGCCCGCCGCAGGCGAACGGCCCGCCGCCGACGAGCGGCACGCGGCCGGACAAGAGCACGTCGCCGGTCAACGGCATGGCCCCGGGCAAGAGCACAGCGCCGGTCAACGGCACGGCCCCGGACAAGAGCACGGCGCGGGCGGGCGGGATGCCGGGCACATGGCGCGGGCCGTCGAACTGGCCGCGTTCGGTCTCGGCACGACCAGCCCCAACCCCGTCGTAGGCTGCGTCATCCTCGACGCCCACGGCGAAGTCGCCGGCGAGGGCTTCCACGCCTACGCCGGCGGCCCCCACGCCGAGGTCGTGGCCCTGCGCACGGCCGGTGAACGCGCCCGCGGCGGCACCGCCTACGTCACCCTCGAACCCTGCGACCACACCGGAAGCACCGGCCCGTGCACCGAGGCGCTCCTGGCCGCGGGCCTGGCCCGGGTCGTCTACGCCGTCCCCGACCCCAACCCGCTCGCGGCCGGCGGCGGCGAACGGCTGCGCGCCCACGGCGTCGAGGTCGCGCACGGCCTGCTGGGCGAGGAGGCCGAGCGGGTCAACGCCGCGTGGCTGACCTCGGTGCGGCTGGGCAGGCCGCATGTCACGTGGAAGTTCGCCGCCACCCTGGACGGCCGCTCGGCCGCCGCGGACGGCACCAGCAAGTGGATCACCTCGCCCCAGGCCAGGCAGGACGTTCACCGGCTGCGGGCCGCCTCCGACGCGATCGTCGCCGGCATCGGCACCGTCCTGGCCGACGACCCGCTCCTGACCGCCCGCCCGGCCAAGGCCGTACCGGACGACGGGCTGGCAGGCGGGCCGGAGAGCGGGCTGGCAGGCGGGCTGGACGGGGCGATGCGCGAGCAGCTCGCCGAGGCGAGGCGGCGGGCGCGGCCGCCGTTGCGGGTGGTGGTCGACTCGGGAGCCCGTACGCCCGCCGGGGCACGGGTGCTCGACGGGGCGGCGCCGACCCTCGTGGCCATCGCCGACACCACGCGCACCGGGCTGACGGCCGAGCTCGCGCGGCTGCCGTACCGGCCGGATGGGCTGGATCTGCACGCGCTGCTCACGGAGCTGCGCCGGCGCGGGGTGGTCAGCGTCTTTCTGGAGGGCGGTCCGACGCTCGCGGGCTCCTTCGTCAGGCAGGGCCTGGTCGACCGGGTCGTGGCCTACGTGGCGCCCGCGCTGCTCGGCTCGGGGCGGGCGGCGCTGGGGCAGGCGGGCGTGTCCACGATCGCCGGCATCCACTCCTTCGTCTTCGAAGAGGTTTCCATGATCGGCCCGGACCTGCGGCTCACCGCGCGGCCGGGCTCCCCTAAGGAGAAGTGATGTTCACCGGAATCATCGAGGAAATGGGCGAGGTCGTCGCCCTCGAGACACGCGGGGACTCGGCCGTGCTGTCGGTACGCGGCCCGATCGTCACCTCCGACGCCGGCCACGGCGACTCCATCGCCGTCAACGGCGTCTGCCTGACCGTCGTGGAGTCGGCGGACGGGGTGTTCACCGTCGACGTGATGAAGGAGTCGCTGGAACGCACCTCGCTCGGCGGGCTCAAGGAGGGTTCGGCGGTCAACCTGGAGCGCGCGGTCCGCGCCGACCAGCGGCTCGGCGGTCACATCGTGCAGGGCCACGTGGACGGCACCGCCGTACTGCTGTCGAGAGAGCCCGGCGAGGCGTGGGACAACCTGCGCTTCAGCCTGCCCGCCCAGCTCGCCCGGTATGTGGCGGAGAAGGGTTCGATCGCGATCGACGGAATCAGTCTCACGGTCACGACGGTTGACGACGACAGCTTCGGGGTGAGCCTCATCCCGACCACGCTGCGCCTGACCAACCTGGGCCGGCGCGTGGCCGGGGAACTGGTGAACCTGGAGGTCGACGTGATCGCCAAGTATGTGGAAAGGCTGGTGGCACTGCGGTGAGCTGGGCAGATGCCTCTATCAATGTTTTCGGGTTGCCGGTCAAGTGGACCGATCTGCTCGGCAACGTGTTCGCGGTGGCGACCGTGCTGTTCGCCATGCGCAAGTCCATCTGGACGTGGCCGGTGCAGTTCATCGGGGCGGTGCTGCTGTTCGTCGCCTCGGTCAGCGCGCACGTCACCGGAAACGCCCTGAAGCAGGTCCTGTTCGGCGCGCTGGCGGTCTACGGCTGGTGGAAGTGGCGCCAGGGCACCCAGGGCGGGCAGGCCCTTGAGGTGCGCCCGGCCCGTTCCGGCGAGCGGCTCGCGCTCATCGCCGCCATGGTGCTCGGCACCGCCGCGGTCGCCGCGCTCTTCTACGGCGCGTGGGCGTGGTTCGAGCTGCCGCTGTCGTGGGGTGTGCACTCGCCCGCGCCGGAGAGCTACTTCCTCGTGGCCGCCGACGCCTACATCTTCGTCGGCGGGGCCGTCGCCACCTGGGCGCAGGGACGGGCGCTGGTCGACTTCTGGATCGTGTGGATGGCCGTCGACCTGGTCGGCGTGCCGCTGTTGTTCCGCTCCCAGCTCTACGTCTCCGGCGCCGTCTACGGCCTGTTCTTCATCCTCGTCCTCATCGGCTTCGTGAAGTGGCTGCGCGAGTACCGCACACGGACCGCCGAGCTCAAGCCCATGGCGGTGGCGACATGACCATGCTGGACCACGTCGAACGGGCCATCAACGACATCCGCGACGGCAGGCCCGTCATCGTCGTCGACGACGAGAACCGCGAGAACGAGGGCGACATCATCTTCGCCGCCGCGAAGGCCACCCCCGAGCTCCTGACCTTCACCATCCGCCACACCAGCGGCGTCATCTGCGTGCCCATGGAAGGCAAGGAGCTCGACCGGCTCGGCCTGCCGCTCATGGTGTTCCAGAACCGCGAGCGCATGCGGACCGCGTACACCATCAGCGTCGACGCGCGCGACGGCGTCACCACCGGCATCTCGGCCGCCGACCGCGCCAAGACCATCCGCGCGCTCGCCGACTCCGCCACAGAACCCAATGAGCTGGTACGGCCCGGCCACATCTTCCCGCTGCGTTACCACGACGGCGGTGTCCTGACGCGCAGGGGCCACACCGAGGCCGCCGTCGACCTGGCCCGCCTGGCCGGGCTGTCACCCGCGGGCGTCCTGGCCGAGATCGTCAACGACGACGGCACCATGGCCAGGCTGCCCGAACTGCGCGCCTTCGCCGACCGGTACGACCTCGCCCTCATCTCCATCGAGCAGCTCGTCGAGCACCGGCGGCGCACCGAGAGCATGGTCACCCGGGTCGCCGAGACCCGCCTGCCCAACCGCCACGGCACGTGGCGCGCCTACGGCTACTCCAGCTCGCTGGACGGCGGCGAGCACCTCGCGCTCGTACTCGGCGACCTCGGCGACGGCGAGAACGTGCTGGTCCGCGCCCACTCCGAATGCCTGACCGGCGACGTGTTCGGCTCGCTGCGCTGCGACTGCGGCGTACAGCTCGACCACGCCATGGCCGCCATCGCCGAGGAGGGCAGGGGCGTCGTCGTGTACCTGCGCGGGCACGAAGGACGCGGCATCGGCCTGCTGGCCAAGCTCAAGGCGTACAGCCTGCAGGACAACGGCAGCGACACCGTCGACGCCAACCTGGAGCTGGGGCTGCCGGTGGACGCCCGCGAGTTCTCCAACGCCGGCCAGATGCTGGCCGACCTGGGGGTCAAGTCGATCCGGCTGCTGACCAACAACCCCGCCAAACTCAAGGGCATGGACGGCTACGGCATCAAGGTGCTGGGCCGCGAGGCGATGCCGGTGGCCGTGAACCCCCACAACGAGCGGTACCTGACGGCCAAGCGGGAACGGCTCGGCCACTTCGTGGAGGAGACCTCATGAGCGGTGAAGGACGGCCCGGGGCGTCCGCGGTGGACGCCTCCGGCCTCAAGGTCGGGATCGTCGCGGCGAGCTGGCACGCGGGGATCACCGACCGGCTGGTGGCCAGGGCCGTACAGGCCTGCGACGACAGCGGCGCCCGCGCCACCGTGGTGCGGGTGACCGGTTCGCTGGAGATTCCCGTGGTGGCGCAGGCGCTGGCCAGGCGCTGCGACGCGGTGGTGGCGCTGGGAGCGGTGATCCGGGGTGAGACCGCCCACTTCGAGTACGTCTGCGACTCGGTGACCGCGGGACTGACCAGAATCTCGCTCGACGAGGAGACCCCGGTCGGCAACGGCGTCCTGACCTGCGAGAACCTCCAGCAGGCCGAGGACCGCTCTGGCGGGCCCGGCGCCAAGGAGGACAAGGGCTACGAGTCGGCCATGGCGGCGCTGGAGACGGCGTTGCTGCTCCGCGGGCTGACCGTCTGATCGCCGGGGGGGGGGCGGCCCCCCCCCCCCCCCCCCCCCCCCCCCCCCCCCCCCCCCCCCCCCGACGGGAGATTAAAAACCGGCCCCCCC
>NZ_JBITIO010000008.1:95484-502680 GCF_044459065.1 Nonomuraea sp. NPDC050394
CTGGGGGGCCGGGGCGCCGTGGGGGGCGGGGGGGGGGGGGGGGGGGGGGGGGGGGGGGGGGGGGGGGCCGGGGCGCGGGGGGGGGGGGCCCCCCCCCCCCCCCCCCCCCCCCGACCGCTCGCCGGACCGACCCCGACGTGCGGTAAGTTTCCTGCGTGCCCGAGCCAGTCAGCCCGCCGCCGCTACCCGTGACCTTCCGCCCGCGCCGCGGCAGAATCGTCCCGTACGGCTTCGCCGTGATCATCCTCATCGGTGCCGTGCTGATGGCCCTGTTCATCGCCGAGCCGTTCCAGCTGGCCGACCGGATCGCCATCGTGCTGTTCGGCTGCGCGGTGGCGTACATCCTGCACCTGCTGGGCCGCGTCCGCGTGGAGGCCGACGACGAGGGCATCACGCTCGTCAACGCCCTGCGCACCCACCGCTACACCTGGCCCGAGGTCCTGGACATCACGCTGATGGTCGGCGACCCCTGGCCCAAGATCGACTTCTCTGACGGCCGCACCGTCGGCGCCATGGGCATCCAGGGCTCGGAGAAGGCCCGCGCCAAACAGGCCACGGCCGAGCTCAGGGCCCTCATCCGCGCCCGGGGAGAAGCCCGCGAAGACTGAAGTGGCCTGGGAATCCGGGGCCGAGGTGGACCTTTGCCGGCGACCTCCCCGGGGCTACGCTGCACGGACATGAACGTGATCGCGCATCTCAGCGACGTCCACATCGACGCCGATCCCCGCAGCTCCGGCCGCACCCGCGCCGTCATGGACTACCTGAACGACCTCCCGTACGACCTCGACCTCGTCCTGGTTACCGGTGACATCGCCGACCACGGCCTGCCCGAGGAGTACGAGCGGGCCCGCGAACTGCTCGCCGCGCGCCACCCCGTCCTGGTCTGCCCCGGCAACCACGACGACCGCGCCGCCTTCCGCGCGCACCTTCTCGGCGGCGAGGCCGCCACCGGCCCGGTCAACCAGGTACACCACGGCTCCGGCTTCGTCGTGGCGGCGTGTGACTCCTCGGTGCCGGGCAAGGACGAGGGGCTGCTGGAGGACGAGACGCTCCAGTGGCTGGACCAGGTCCTGGCCGAGGCGGGGGAGCGGACGGCGCTGGTCGCCTTCCATCACCCTCCCGCGCTGCTGCACGTGCCGTTCATCGACGGCATCAGGCAGTACGGCGAGCAGCGCCTGGCCGGCCTCCTGAAGCGCCACCCCCACGTCGCCGCCCTGCTGGCCGGGCACGCCCACACCCCGGCGGCCACCACGTTCGCGGGCCGGCCCCTGCTCGTGGCGCCCGGTGTCGTCTCGACGCTCCGGCTCCCCTGGGAACTGCCCAAGGGCGTGGTCGACCTCGACCAGCCGCCGTCCCTGGCCTTCCACGTGCTCGACGAGGGCCGCGTGACGACGCACTACCGAACGATCCTCTGAATGTCGGCGTAGCCTGAAGGGGTGCTGAGGCGGACCATCAGGGCGGCGGACATCGAGTCACCGGAAAAGCTGATCGAGCTGCTCGACCGGTACTCCTACCTGGCCGACGAAGGACTGGCGACGGCGGCGTTCCTGGCGCTGCGGATGGGCCGGCCGCTGTTCCTGGAAGGGGAGGCGGGGGTCGGCAAGACGGAGCTGGCCAAGACGCTGGCCGACCTGCTCAAGGCGCCGCTCATCAGGCTGCAGTGCTACGAGGGCCTCGACGCCGCCCAGGCACTCTACGACTGGGACTTCGCCCGCCAGCTCCTCCACCTCAAGGCCGCCGAGGCGGCCGGGGTCACCGACGTGGCCCGGCTGGAGAGCGAGATCTACGACCGGCGCTTCCTCATCGCCCGGCCCCTGCTGAAGGCGGTCGAGACGCAGCCCAGCGTGCTGCTGGTGGACGAGATCGACCGGGCCGACGACGAGTTCGAGGCGTTCCTGCTGGAGGTGCTGTCCGACTTCACGATCTCCATTCCCGAACTGGGCACGATCAAGGCGGCCACGCCGCCGGTCGTGGTCGTCACCTCCAACCGGACGCGGGAGGTGCACGACGCGCTGAAGCGCCGCTGCCTGTACCACTGGCTGGAGCATCCGGGGTTCGACCGTGAGGTGGCGATCCTGCTGCGCAGGCTGCCCGGGTGCACGCAGACGCTGGCCGTACAGGTGGCGGGGGCGGCGGAGCGGCTGCGGGCGGCCGAGCTGATCAAGCCGCCCGGCGTGGCCGAGACCCTCGACTGGACCGAGGCGCTGCTGACGCTCGGCGCGCGCGAGCTCGACCCGGGCCTGGCGGCGGCCACGCTGGGCGCGGCGCTGAAGTACCGGGAGGACGTCGAGGCCGTGCTCGCGAACGGGTTGCTGCGCCATGGATGAGCTGGCCGCGACGATGACCGGGTTCGCCAGGACGCTGCGGGCGGCGGGGGTCGCGGCCGACCACGAGCGCACCCGCAACCTGCTGCTCGCGCTGGACCACCTCGACGTGGGCGACCCCGCGCGGGTGTACTGGGCCGGGCGGCTGACGCTGTGCGCCGCGCCGGACGACCTGCCCCGGTACGACCGCTGTTTCGCCGCCTACTTCGGCGGTCTGCGGGCGGCCGGCCGTACCGCGGACAAGGTCGTCACGCGGCACGTGGCGGCGGGCGAGGCGCGCGAGGACGGCGAGCAGGAGGACGCGCAGGCGGCGCCCGGCACGGCCAGCCGCACCGAGATCCTGCGCCACCGCGACATGGCCAGGATGACCGAGGCGGAACGCGCCGAAGTGCACCGGATGCTGGCGATGCTGCGCGAACGGCGGGCCCGCCGGCGCTCGCGGCGCCACCAGCCCGCCCACCGCGGCGTCCTCGACCCGAGGCGGACGATCCGCGAGGCGCTGCGCAAGGGCGAGGTGGCGCGGCTGCGCAGGAAGGCGCACGCCACCCGCCCGCGCAAGGTGGTGCTGCTGGTCGACGTGAGCGGGTCGATGTCGCCCTACGCGGAGACGCTGCTGCGGTACGCGCACGCGCTGGTGCGCAGCGAACCCAGGGCGACCAGGGTGTTCTCGATCGGGACGCGGCTGACGCACGTGACCGCCGAGTTGCGCCACCGCGATCCGGGCACCGCGCTGAACGAGGCGTCGCGGGTGATACCGGACTGGAGCGGCGGCACCCGGCTGGGGGAGGAGCTCCGGAGTTTCCTGAAAGATCATGACGCGCGCGGCGCGATCGTGGTCCTGGCCTCGGACGGCTGGGAACGCGGCGACCCCGCGCTGCTCGGCGCCCAGATGGCCCGGCTCGCCCGGCAGGCGTACCGGGTGATCTGGGTGAACCCGCACAAGGGGTATGAGGGTTATGAGCCGCTCACCGGTGGGATGAGGGCGGCGTTGCCGTACATAGACGACCTCGTGGCCGGGCACAGCCTGGCCGCGTTCGAGGCGCTCAGCGAAAGGCTCGGCCATGCGTGAGGTGCTCCCGGAGATCATGCGGTGGTGGCGCTCCGGGCTGAGGTTCGGGCTGGCGACCGTGGTGAGCACGTTCAGCAGCGCGCCCCGGCCGCCCGGCGCCTCGATGGCCGTGCGCGGGGACGAGGTCGTCGGCAGCGTCTCCGGCGGCTGCGTCGAGGGCGCGGTGTTCGAGCTGGCCGCCGAGGCCGAGGCCCCCGTCCTGCAGCGGTACGGCGTGAGCGACGACGACGCCTTCGCGGTCGGGCTCACCTGCGGCGGCATCATCGACATCCTCGTCGAGCCGGTCTCCATCGAGACCTTCCCCGAGCTCGGCGACATCTACTCCTCGGTACGCGCCCACGAACCCGTGGCCGTCGCCACCATCGTCGGCGGACCGGGCCGGATGGGCGCACGACGAGTGATCTGGCCCGATCGCACCGCGGGCACCCTCGGCCTCGACCGCCTCGACCAGGCCGTCGACGACGACGCCCGCGGCATGCTCGCCCAGGGCCTGACCGGCATCCGCCACTACGGCGGCCACGGCGAGCGCCGGCTGGACGACCTGGCGGTGTTCGTGCACTCCTTCGCGCCGCCGCCGCGCATGCTGGTCTTCGGCGCCATCGACTTCGCCGCCGCCGTCGCCCGGGTCGGCAAGTTCCTCGGCTACCACGTCACCGTCTGCGACGCCCGGCCGGTCTTCGCCACCCCCAAGCGTTTCCCCGAGGCCGACGAGGTCGTGGTCAAGTGGCCGCACGACTACCTGGCCACGCAGAAGGTGGACGAGCGCACGGTCATCGCCGTGCTCACCCACGACCCCAAGTTCGACGTGCCGCTGCTGGAACTGGCCCTGCGCACCGACGCCGGCTACGTGGGCGCGATGGGCTCGCGCCGTACCCACGAGGACCGGCTGGAACGGCTGCGCGAGGCCGGGCTCAGCGCCCGCGAGCTGGCACGGCTGCGCTCGCCCATCGGCCTCGACCTCGGCGCCCGCACCCCGGAGGAGACGGCGGTGTCCATCGCCGCCGAGCTCATCCAGCTGCGGTGGGGCGGTTCCGGACGGCCGCTGAGCGAGACGCGTGGACGCATTCACGGATGGGCAGAAAAGCGGGATGAAGCGATCTAGCGTGGCCGGGCTGCTGCTCGCGGCCGGGCGCGGAGCGCGGCTGGGCACGCCCAAGGCGCTCGTGGAGTACGAGGGCGAGCGGCTGGTCGATCGCGGGGTACGGCTGCTGGAGACCGGCGGGTGCCATCCCGTCGTGGTGGTGCTCGGGGCCGCGACCGTGCCCGTGCGGGGCGCCGTCGTCGTGCGCAACCCCGGCTGGCGCGCCGGGATGGGCTCCTCGCTGCGCGTCGGGCTGGCCGCGCTGCCGCCGGACGCCGCCGCCGTGGTCGTGGCGCTGGTGGACCAGCCGTTCGTGACGCCCGCCGCCGTGGCGGCGCTGATCGCCAGCGGGGGCGAGGTGGCCGTCGCCACGTACGGCGGCTCCCGGCGCAACCCGGTGCTGTTCGGCCGCGACCACTTCGCCGAGGTGGCCGGGCTGGCCGTGGGGGACGTGGGGGCCAGGCCGTTCCTGAAGGCGTATCCGGAACTGATCACCGACGTGCCGTGCGACGGGCTGGGCAGCCCGGCCGACATCGACACGCCCGAGGACCTGGAGCTTCTGAAAGGTCCTAACTGAGTCGCAGAGACGCCAGGGCGGCGCGGTGGTCGCTGCCGACGGCCGGGGCGACGCCCGCCTTGGTCGCGGTCATGCCCTTGTACAGGATGTGGTCGGGCCGGGTGATCGGGAACGACGACGGCCAGGTGAACCCGAACCCGTCGCCCGCCTCGCGCTGCGCGTCCCGCAGCGGCGGCGTCAGCCCTGACATGCCGCGGTCGGTGGTGGCGGTGTTGAGGTCGCCCATGAGCAGGATGCGCTTGCTGGAGTCCTTGTCGACCAGCGAGCGCGCGTGGGCCAGCGACTTGTCGCGGAAGGCCGTGTGCCCGGGACGCGCCGAGGCCAGGTGCATCACGTACACGGTGACCTTGCCCTTCGGCGTGTCGGCCACCGCCCGCAGCGCCCTCGGCCAGCCCATGCCGACGTCGAGCTTCTGCTGCTTGCTCAGCGGGTAGCGGCTCCACAGCCCGACCGTGCCGACGGGGTACTTGTGCGGGAACATCCGGTCGAGCTGCTTGGCGGCCGGTCCGCCCGGGGTGAGTTCCTGGGCCGCGACCAGGTCGAGCCCTTCGGCGATCTTGCGCATGGCCTCGCCGGAGGCGCTGTTGGTGACGCCGACGTTGACCGTGGCCACCTTGAGGTCGCTGGCGCCGCCGGGCGGCGACTGCAGCATGGTCGAGCCGAACATCAGCGCCCACACCAGGCCGGGCACCAGAGCCGCGACCGTGGCGCCCTTCGAGCGCGACAGCGCCGCGCCGAGCAGAAGCACGGGCACCGTGAGCCCCACCCAGGGCAGCATGCTCTCCCAGATAGGCGTGAATCCACCCATGGCCGGAAAGAGCTGATGACCCGCCAAGGCCACGGCGACCAGGGCGGACACGACGATGACGACGCGACTCAGCACCTGTCCCAGGCTAGCCGGTGTGGGCCCGGGATGCGGACAGGCTAACCTGGTGCCGAATATAGTTCGGTTACTGCTCGGTTCGAGGGAGTCCGGCATGCGGATCGGTATGGCGCTCAACTATTCAGGCGGCTTCAAAGAGACGGTCGCCGAACTGGCCGACTATGAGCGGGCCGGGCTCGACATCGTCTTCGTGGCCGAGGCCTACAGCTTCGACGCGGTCAGCCAGATGGGCTACATCGCCGCCAAGACCGACCGCCTGGAGATCGCCTCCGGCATCCTGCCGATCTACTCCCGCACCCCGACCCTGCTCGCGATGACCGCCGCCGGGCTCGACTACGTCTCCGACGGCCGCTTCACCCTGGGCCTCGGCGCCTCCGGCCCGCAGGTGATCGAGGGCTTCCACGGCGTGCCGTACACGGCGCCGCTGGGCCGTACCCGCGAGGTCATCGACATCTGCCGCCAGGTGTGGCGCCGCGAGAAGCTCACCTACTCCGGCAACCACTACACCCTGCCGCTCCCTCCCGAGCAGGGCACCGGACTCGGCAAAGCCCTCAAGATCATCAATCATCCGGTACGGCCGCGCATCCCGATCGTCGTCGCCGCCATCGGTCCCAAGAACGTCGAGCTGACCGCCGAGGTCGCCGAGGGCTGGGAGCCGATCTTCTACGTACCGGAGAAGGCGGCCGACGTCTGGGGACCGTCACTGGCCGCCGGAGCCGCCCGCCGCGACCCGTCGCTCGGCCCCCTGGACACCATCGCGCAGGCCGCCCTGGCGATCGGGGACGACGTGCAGGGGCTGCTGGAGCTGGGGCGCGGCATGGCGGCCCTCTACATCGGCGGGATGGGCGCCAAGGGGCGCAACTTCTACAACGAACTCGCCCGGCGCTACGGCTACGAGAAGGAGGCCGAGCAGATCCAGGACCTGTACCTGGAGGGGAAGAAGCAGGAGGCGGCGGCGTTGGTGCCGCAGGAGTTGCTGGAGAAGATGTCGCTGATCGGGTCGGAGGGCTTCGTCCGGGACCGGATCCAGGCTCTGCGTGAGTCGGGGGTGACGACGCTGAACGTGACGCCCCTGGCCAACACCCACGAGGAGCGCCTCCGCCTCGTGGAAAAAATGAAAGAACTGACCGCCTAACCCCGGCAGACAGGCACGCCACCACCCCGCCACGCCGCCACGCCGCCCCGCCCGGCACCCCGGCCTGCCGTCCCGGCACGCCGTCACCCCGCCCTCTCCCGGAAACCCGGCGTCGCCTGCCCCGCCCCGGCCTCGCCGACCCGCGCCCGTCCCACGCTCCCTTCTGCTGGGTTCCCGACCCCCGGTCACTGGTTCCCGGCCCCGGGGTCACGGGTCGGGTCCCTGGGCCGTGTCCGTCCTGGGTTGTTCGGGATTGTGAGGGTTGTCGGGCTTTGGTGCGCCGCGTGGGCGGAAGGGCGCGGTGGTGTCCGGCGCACCCCGGGGTGGGCCACGGTGGCTGGTCGGCGGAGGGCTGTTGCGGCGCCTCGCCGGAGTGTGGTGGGGAGCATCGGCTGTGGCGGCGCGCCTGGGGCGGCGGGCGGTGGTTCGTGGGCGGAGCCGTAAGGGACGGTGGCGCGGATCACAGAGGACGGCGGGAATAGTCAGAGATAAGAGCGGTGTTGTGATGCTTCGTGAGGTATTCGGTAGTCATCGTGTGGCTCGTTGAGCGGCTGCACATCGACCTGTGCCGCGTGACGGGGACGAGCTGTCGCTGATCGCGCCATGACGCGCTAGATCGCCACTCACCCCTTTTCTCCTTTCCGGTGCGCCTTCGGCATGCCGTCATCTCCGGAGCCTTCCTCTCGTGAAGAGATTCAGCTTTTCCCTGCAACTGCTCGCCGGCCTCGTGGCCGGCATCGCCCTCGGATTCGTCGCCAAGGTTTGGGACGTCTCCTGGCTGGCAGAGACCCTGACCCAAGTCGGCAAGATCTTCGTTCAGCTCCTGAAGCTGGCCGTCCCGCCGCTGGTGTTCACCGCGGTGCTGGTCAGCGTCGCCAACCTCCGCAACGTCAACGGCGCCGCCAGGCTGGCCTCGAAGACCCTGTTCTGGTTCCTCGCGACCGCCTTCATCTCGGTCGCCTTCGCCATCGGCCTCGGCCTCGTCATCAACCCCGGCCAGGGCGTCACCCTCGACACCAGCACCGCCAAGGCCGTCGACACCGAGGGCGCCGGCACCTGGCTCGACTTCGTGACCGGCATCATCCCCACGAACATCGTCACCGCCTTCACCGAGCTCAACGTCCTCCAGATCGTCTTCCTCGGCGTCGTCCTCGGCGCCGCGGCCCTGGCGATCGGCGACAAGGCCGAGCCGTTCCTGAACCTGAGCCGCTCGGTCCTCGAACTCGTCCAGAAGGCCCTGTGGTGGGTCATCCGCCTGGCTCCCATCGGCACCGCCGGCCTGATCGGCAAGGCCGTGGCCACGTACGGCTGGGACCTGCTGGCCCCGCTGGCCAAGTTCTCGGCCGGTGTCTACATCGGCTGCTTCATCGTCCTGCTGGCGATCTACCCGACGCTGCTGGCCGTCTTCGGCAAGGTCAACCCGCTGAAGTTCTACCGCAACGCCTGGCCGGCCATCGAGCTCGCCTTCGTCTCCCGCTCCTCCGTGGGCACGCTGCCCCTGACCCAGCGCGTGACGGTGGAGCGCAACGGCGTCGACCGCGACTACGCCTCCTTCGCCGTCCCGTTCGGCGCCACCACCAAGATGGACGGCTGCGCCTCGGTCTACCCCGCGCTGGCCGCCATCTTCGTGGCCCAGGTCTTCAACGTCCCGCTGGGCGTGGGCGACTACCTGCTGATCGCCTTCGTCTCGGTCGTGGGCTCGGCCGCGACCGCGGGCCTGACCGGCGCCATCGTGATGCTCACCCTGACCCTGAGCACCCTGGGCCTGCCCCTGGAAGGCGTCGGCCTCCTCCTGGCCATCGACCCCATCCTGGACATGATCCGCACCGCCACCAACGTCGCGGGCCAGGCAGTGGTCCCGGTCCTGGTCGCCCGCTCCGAGGGCCGCCTGGACGAGGCCGTCTTCAACGCCCCGCCCCAGCCCCTCGACGACGAAGCCCCCGCCGCCAAGTCCCCCGCCAGGGAACCGGCGCTGGCATAACCGCATGACAACAAAAGGGCGAGAGGCTCCGGCCTCTCGCCCTTTTCGCGTGCCGAAACATCGACTTTCCGACCAGTGCCAATCCTCAGAGATCAAGCCTCATGTGCCCACGAATTACAGAACTCGGGTTTTAATGTGTGACGCCGCTGTCACAAAAGGTTGCGATCCTCGCGCCCGTCAAACTTCGCGGCGGGGAGCGCGAGCCGAATCCGTCTTGAAAGGGTGACGCATCCTGCGGAACCTAGATTGCTGACCTCCTCGGGCGGGTCAACTCGTCACCAGCAACTCTCGTACCTCAAGCCCGCGAGGTCGGATTGAATAGGCTCAGTCCTACAACTATAGAACCGAGTCCACAAGGGCCAGAATAAAGCGGTACCGCTGCGTCCATCCCGGATTCGATTATTGATCTGAACGAATCAACGACCCGAACATATACCGGCAAGACCGGCTTGGCGGGATCTATTCAGCCGGGGAGCCGGATGCCTCGGCATAACGATCTTCCTGCTGCAACTTACTTTCTCTGTATTACTCTCTGTGAATGCGTGGTCTCATATTTGATCTTGTGGTCCCGTTGGGCGATTGTTACGATTTGCCCGTTTGCTGGGAGCTCTGAGCCTCCGATGGAGTGGACGTCGTCCATGTCGGTGAGCAGAGCGACGTCTGGTGGCCCGGGTCCGGGTTGCCCCTCGTTGGTTCGGAGTGTGACGGCGCATGCGTCGATCGTTGGCATGGGTACGTACGGGAATCGCGGCGATCGCGGTGGGTGTTTTGCCGGGGTTAGGAGTTGTTTCTTAGATCAGATTCTGAGCCAGATGACCAGGGCGGCCAGGGTGACAGTGCCGAGGAAGACGGAGGCGCGTTTGTCGTAGCGCGTGGCCACGGCCCGGAAGTTCTTCAGCCTGTTGATCGCCCGTTCGACGACGTTGCGCGCTTTGTAGCGTTAGGCGTCGAAGCCAATGGGGCGTCCCCCGGCCGAGCCGCGCCGGCGGCGGTGGGCGCGTTGATCGCGTGGTTCGGGGATCGTGTGGCGGATCTTACGGCGGCGCAGGTGAACGCGGTTGGCGCGGGAGGAGTAGGCCTTGTCCGCGGCCAGGCTGTCCGGCCTGGTACGCGGATGTCCCGGCCCGGGCCGAGGCACCCGGATGGCCTCCAGCACCCGCCGCAACTGCGGGCTATCACCGTACTGACCCGGCGTCAGCACCAGCGACAACACCCGGCACCGGCCATCCGCGGACAGGTGGATCTTGGTAGTGAAGCCGCCCCGGGAACGGCCTAAGCACTCCCCAGCCTGACCACCTCCGCCAGCCGGGCGGCCAGTGTGGCCGGCACCGGATCGCCCCGCTTCGTTCCGGCCTCGTCCCCCTTTTGCCGCCTCGACACGGCAGGCGGCGGGGTGCGGGACGCACCGGCGGCGTGCTGGTGCGCCCGCACGGTGGTGGAGTCCACGCTGATGTCCCAGTCCAGGCGGCCCTCGGCGTCCTGCCCGGTCTGGATCGCGGTCAGCAGCATCTGCCAGGTGCCATCAGCCGACCAGCGGCGATGCCGCTCGTACACCGTGATCCAGGAGCCGAACCGTTCGGGCAGGTCACGCCACGGCAGCCCGGTACGGGCCCGGTACAACACGCCGTCGATCGTCCTTCGATGGTCATTCCACCGCCCGCCCCGCCCGCCGCCTTCAGGCAGCAGAGGCTTGAGCCGTTCCCACTCCGTGTTAGTCAGATCACCACGACCCATGACCCAATCGTGACAACATCACCACAATTAGTCAGCAAATCTAAGAAACAGCTCCTAGTGCCGATGGTGGTTCCGCCCGCGTCGGCGCAGGAGGTCGGCACGCAGGTCGCGGCGCGTGAGTTGACGTCGGTGGTGACGCCGAAGCAGATGTCGGGGACCGCGAGCGGGTTGCCGTCGTTGGTGGACACATCGCTCACGCAGGTGGGTGGCGTGGGTGCTCCGGTGGGTTCGGGTCCTCGGGTGAAGGGTGTGCCGCTGCTGACGGTCGAGGTGCTCGCCATAGATGGCGCGTTCGGGGATTTGAAGTTCTTCTTCAGCATTTGCGAGAAGCTGGAGCCGGTGGAAAACCCGTGGCGGGTATGCCGACGCCGGTGCCGATGTGCCTGGATGCGCCGGGTCGGGTGGGTGTGGACTCGTGGCGGGTGCCGGCGGGCAAGGTGGAGTGGGGCAAGCAGTACGAGCGGTGGGTGCGCATCGTCAACACCCGCGACAACACCTCGACCACCAGTACAGAGGATGAAAGCCTGAGGTGACACGGCGTGGTTGCGTGCTCATCGGCTGGTTCGGGAGTATGCCGGTGGGATGCGTTATCCGGATGGTGGTGGTCTGACCCCGGCGGCGCGAGCCAGGCGTGAACAGATCCGCTTGGAAGCTGCCGGGCTGTTTGCCGCGGGCATGTCGCCGCCCCTGGTGGCAAAGAAGTTACGGGTCTCGCGCAAGTCGGCCTATGCCTGGTACAAGATCTGGCGAACGGCCGGGGTCGAGGCGTTGGCGTCGAAAGGACCGGGCGGGCAGCACTGCCGGCTCAACGCCACGCAGGTGGAGCGGCTGGAGGCCGCGCTGGATGCCGGTCCCGCAGTATGGGGCTGGGTCGAGGACCAGCGGTGGACACTGGCGCGGGTCACCGTTGTGGTCGGTCGGCTGTTCCACGTCTCCTACACCCCACGCGGGATCTCCTACCTGCTGCACCGGCTCGGCTGGAGTCCGCAGGTCCCGCGGCGACGTGCCGCTGAACGCGACGAGGAAGCCATCGCCACCTGGGTGAAGGACACCTGGCCGCTGGTGGAACAACGGCGCGGGACCAGGACGCGTGGATCTGCTTCGCCGACGAAGCAGGACCATCGCTGAGGCCGCCCAAGGCCCGTACCTGGTCCCGCCGTGGAGTCACCCCGACCGTCACCGTCACGAGCAGGGGCTCGGGTCGGGTCAACCTGGCTGGGCTGATCTGCTTCAAGCAGGGCCGGCGGACCCGCCTGATCTACCGGATGAGGGTCTACCGGCGCCGCAAGAACGAACGCAAAGGGTTCAACGAAGCCGACTTCGCCCGTCTGCTGGATGCCGCCCACCAGCAGCTCGCCGGGCCGATCGTGCTCGTCTGGGACAACGTCAACACCCACGTCGGCGCCCGGATGCGCCGCCTGATCGAGACGCGTCCCTGGTTGACGGTGTTCCGCCTGCCGACCTACGCGCCCGAACTCAACCCCGTCGAGAGCGTGTGGTCCCACCTCAAACGCGGCCTGGGCAACCTGGCCCCCTGCACGCTCGCCGACCTCGCCCAGGTCATCCGCAGCAGACTCAAGCAGATGCAGTATCGTCCCACCCTCTTGGACGCCTTCCTGGCACACACCGGCCTGACCACAGACCTGAGATCGACATGACACCCCGAACTTTCAATCTGTGTAGCAAGAATCTTTTCACCACCGGGTCGCCTCAGCCGCAGATCAGCCGCATCTGGGTGAGGGCGCTCCGAATGGGCAGGAGTTCTCGCCGACCACGGGCAACTACACGAGTTCGTTCGTTGATGCGAAGGTCACGGCGAGGGGGCCGTCGTTGTCGGTGGTGCGCACCTACAACAGCATGGACGCGCGGATGGCGGATACAGCCTCAAGGATGCGCCGGACCGTGACAAGAATGGCTACAATGGGGCTCAAACGCGCTATGAAAAATGTTTGGAAAGGATTCAATTCGCTCTTGGGCTACGGATTATTGGCGGTGTGTGGATGTCTACTGTTGGTGGCTGCAATGACGAGTGGGTTCCAAGGCAACTTTCGTGCGAACCGTCAGATGGGCCGCTCTGGTGCTGCTCGGGGTATCGCGAAATTGTTGATCGCCGTTCTAGGTGCCGCGCTCTTTATTGCAGCCTGCGGGAAAGAGGTACGCGTTGATCCTGCGGCTGTGTCGGAGATCCACGCCATTGGCCGCGTCCTGACAGAAGGCACTAGCGAATGGCACTGGGGAGACGAAGGGCCCGGATACACTTCCCTCAACAAGACAGTGGTTCTCGATATGGGAAGCACCACAGCACAGGCTGCTCTCGAAAAGGCCCGCGCGCTTCTGATCGAGCGTGGGTGGGAGATCGACGCGCCAGCAGGCGATGGAAGCCTGTCCATGACGTCTGGCAGGTGGCAGGGGCTGCAGCTTTTCGCCTACAGTGTGAAGCAGTACGTTCAAATCTGGGGGTTGGAGGATGTGGAAGAGCCTCAGGTTGCAGAGGTGATCAAGAGAGCACGCGAACGGTCCACTTCGGACGCGCTTCTGGTGGTGAAGCTTCAGCCTTGATTCGCGGCGATGGTCGAATACTCGACCAGATTACCGAAATGGTTTCTTCTCTAGGGTCGTGGTGGAGAATCCGCTGCCGGGTTTAGATTTGAGAAGATCGTCTGGCTCTGCCGCTCGGTCGTTCTATCCAGATCTTGTTGGTGACCCGCCCGCCGTCTGCTTGCAGGTGTCGGCATAGTTGGCCTTGGCTGCATACGCCGAACCCTCGTCGCGTGGCCCACTGCCTCGACCAGTTTGACCTCTTCGAGGCCGGGCATGTCGATGAGCGCGACCATCTGCTGTCGGTCTGTCGAGTTCTTAGGCTGTGTGTCAGTCGCGTTGATTGAAACCTGATCGATTTTTTCGAAAGCGCCTTATTGTATGACACGGTCGGGACTGGGCTCGAATAGCTTGCATGAGGCGCCGGCGCGGATTTCGTGGAAGTCGTCGATCATTCCGGCCGCTCGGGCCTGGACGAGGATGTTGCCCAGTGCGGTGGCCTCTACGGGGCCGGCCACCACGGGCAGGCCGGTGGCGTTGGCGGTCAGCCGGCACAGGAGGCGGTTGCGGGCGCCGCCGCCCAGCAAATGGATGACGTCCACCTGGTGGCCGGACAATGCTGTCGCGTCGGTTATCGCGTTTCGGTGGGCCAGGGCCAGGCTTTCCAGGATGCAGCGGACCGTCTCGGCCTGTGTTCTCGGGGCGGGTTGGCCCGCTCTCCGGCAGGCTTCGGCTATGCGGGCGGGCATGTCGCCGGGGGCCAGGAAGGCGGGGTCGGCGGCGTCGATCAGGGAGCGGTGGGGTTCGGCTTCTTCGGCCGCCTTCAGCAGGGCGGGGAGATCGGGCATGCCCCAGGTGGCCAGGCATTCCTGGAGGAGCCACAGGCCCATGACGTTGCGGAGGTAGCGGGTGGTGCCGTCCAGACCGGTCTCGTTCGTGAAATTTCCGGTACGGCTGGCCTCTGACAGCACCGGAGAAGAAAGCTCCACGCCCACCAGCGACCACGTGCCGCAGGAGATGTAGGCGAAGGCGTCCGTGGCGGCCGGGGTGGCGATCACGGCGGAGGCGGTGTCGTGGGAGGCGACGGTCACGACCGGTGCCGACCAGTCCGGGAAGGCGTCGCGGCAGCACGACGCGGGCGCGTGGGCGGGGGTCATGACGCCGATGGGGGTGCCGGGGTGGCGTATCGGCGGGAGAAGGTGAGTGGGGATGCCTGCCTTGCCCGCCAGATCGTACGCCCAGGTTCGGGAGTGGATGTCCAGGAGGCCGGTGGTTGAGGCGTTGGTGACCTCCGCGCCCTTCTCGCCGGTCAGCCAGTACGCGATCAGGTCCGGGATCAGGAGCATGGTCGCGGCGTCGGTCAGGTCGTCGGCCAGCAACTGGAAGATGGTGTTGATGGGGTGGGGCTGGATCCCGGTGGCCTCGTAGAGCGCTCCGGCGCCCAGCCGGTCGATCGTGGCGGGCACCACGCCCTCCGTGCGGCTGTCGCGATAGCTCACCGGGTCCCGGAGCAAGGTGCCGTCGTGGCCCAGGAGACCGTAGTCGACGCCCCACGAGTCGATGCCGATCGAGGCTACCGGTCCCGCTTTGGCCAGGCCGTACAGGATCTCGTGGAAGATGCGGTGGATGTCCCAGCGCAGGGCGCCCTCGCGCAGGGTGGCGCCGTTGGGGAAGCGGTGGACCTCGGTCAACGTCAGGGACTCGTCGCTGACGATGACACGCCCGCTGGAGGCGCCGAGGTCGATGGCGGCGAAGCGGGTCATCGCGTGGACTCCCTCACGACCAGTTCGGGCTGAAAAACGATTTGCTGGTGGGCGTGCGCGCCGGGGCGGTCGCACTCGTCGAGCAGCAGTTCCGTGGCCACCTTGCCCAGCTGGTAGGTCGGCTGGCGGATGGAGGTCAGCGAGACGGCCGAGGCCGACGCGAAGTCGATGTCGTCGTAGCCCATCAGGGCCACGTCGTCCGGGATGCGGACGCCGAGTTGCGTCAGGCCGCGCAGGACGCCGAGGGCCAGCAGGTCGTTGGCGCAGAAGACGGCGTCGGGGATGCCGGAGTCCAGCAGCAGCTGGGCCGCCTTCTCGCCGGCGCGGGCGGTCATGGCGGGCATCTGGATCAGTCGCAGGGTGCCGGGGAACGTCCGGGACGCGCCCTCGAAGCGGTCCTGGCACTGGCGGATCGTCAGGGGGCCGCTGACGTAGGCGACCGAGGTGGCGCCGCCGGCCAGGAGATGCTCCACGGCCAGCTTGCCGCCGACGACGTCGTTCACCGCCACCGAGCACTGGTCGGCGCGGTGCGGCGGGTGGTCGACGAGGACGACGTTGATGTCGTGGGCGCGCAGGCGGTCCAGGCGCGCGGGGTGCTCGTCGGTCGGGGTGATGAGGACCCCGCGCACCCGCTGCTCGGCCAGGACGCGCAGGTTGCGTTCCTCCTTGGTACGCGAGCCCGCCGAGTTGCCCAGGATGACCGCGTACCCCAGGGCACTGGCGGTCTCCTCCACTCCGGCGGCCACGTCGGTGAAGAACGGGTTGCCGATGTCGATCACCGACAGGCCGATCGTCCGGCTGTAGCCCGCGCGCAGCGTGGAGGCCGAGGCGTGCCGGACGAAGCCGAGGTCCTCGATGGCCGCCTCTACCCGCCGGCGGGTCGTGGGGGAGACCTTCTCCGGGCGGTTCAGGACGTTCGAGACCGTGCCGGGGCTGACTCCGGCCAGTTCGGCGACCTCCTTGATGTTCACCACGGGACCTGATTAAAACGTAACAACCGCGAAACGGCAATTGACGGCAGCGAGATCGCTGTCTAGCGTCGCACACGTTGTTAAAACGATTCAAAGGATTGCCCTCATGGACATCAGACCGCGGCTCAGGGAGCAACGGATCGAGACCCCCTCGTGGGCGTACGGGAACTCGGGCACCCGCTTCAAGGTCTTCGCCCAGCCCGGCGTCCCGCGCGACCCCTACGAGAAGCTGGCCGACGCCGCCCAGGTGCACCGCTTCACCGGGATCGCCCCGAGCGTCGCCCTGCACATCCCCTGGGACAAGGTGGACGACTACGCCGGCCTGCGCCGCCACGCGGACGGCCTCGGCCTGAGCATCGGGGCGATCAACGCCAACGTCTTCCAGGACGACGACTACAAGCTGGGCAGCGTCACCAACCCCGACCCGCGCGTCCGCCGCAAGGCCTTGGACCACCTGCTGGAATGCGTCGACATCATGGACGACACCGGGTCGGACACGCTCAAGCTCTGGTTCTCCGACGGCACCAACTACCCGGGTCAGGACGACATCCGCGCTCGCCAGGACCGCCTGGCCGAGGCCCTTGAATCGGTTTACGCACGGCTGGGGGAGGGGCAGCGGTTCCTGCTGGAGTACAAGCTGTTCGAGCCGGCCTTCTACACGACAGACGTGCCCGACTGGGGCACCGCCTACGCGCACTGCCTCAGGCTGGGCCCGAAGGCGCAGGTCGTCGTGGACACCGGTCACCACGCGCCGGGCACCAACATCGAGTTCATCGTGGCCTTCCTGCTCAGGGAGGGGAAACTCGGCGGCTTCGACTTCAACTCGCGCTTCTACGCCGACGACGACCTGATGGTGGGGGCGGCCGACCCGTTCCAGCTGTTCCGGATCATGTACGAGGTGGCCGAGGAGCCCGGGATCGCGTTCATGCTCGACCAGTGCCACAACCTCGAGCCCAAGATCCCCGGCCAGATCCGCTCGGTGATGAACGTGCAGGAGGCCACCGCGAAGGCCCTCCTTGTCGACAAAAATGCCCTTAAATCCGCGCAGGCTGCGGGCGACGTCCTCGGGGCCAACGCCGTCCTCATGGACGCCTACAACACCGACGTACGCCCCCTGCTGGCCGACCTCCGCCAGGAGGCGGGCCTCGACCCGGACCCCATGGCCGCCTACGCCAAGTCCGGATATTTCCAGGAAATCAGCGCCACCCGCGTCGGCGGCGCCCAGGCAGGTTGGGGAGCCTGATGAGCAGCACGCGCCACGACACTCCCGCGCCGGTCAGGGAACTGCTCGACCGCGCCCACGCCTTGGGCGGCGACCCCCGCAACACCAACTACGCGGGCGGCAACGCCTCCGTCAAGGCCGCCGGACACGATCCCGTCACCGGCCAGGACGTGGATCTGATGTGGGTCAAGGGTTCCGGCGGCGACCTGGGCACGCTGAAGGAGAGCGGCCTGGCCGTCCTGCGGCTCGACCGCGTACGCGCGCTTAAAACGATCTACCCCGGCGTTGAACGCGAAGACGAGATGGTGGCGGCGTTCGACTACTGCCTGCACGGCAAGGGCGGTGCCGCGCCGTCCATCGACACCGCGATGCACGCCCTGGTGGAGGCGGCGCACGTCGACCACCTGCACCCCGACGCCGGCATCGCGATCGCCGCCGCGCAGGACGGCCCCGCCCTGACCGAGCGGATCTTCGCCGGCCGCGTGGTGTGGGTGCCATGGCGCCGCCCCGGCTTCCAGCTCGGCCTGGACATCGCCGCCATCCAGGCCGAGAACCCGCAGGCCATCGGCGTCATCCTCGGGGGCCACGGCATCACCGCCTGGGGCGCCACCTCGCAGGAGTGCCACGCCAACTCGCTGGAGATCATCCGCACCGCCGAGCGGTACATCGCCGCCCACGGCCGCCCCGACCCCTTCGGCCCGATCGTCCACGAAACCCCCGGTGAAGAGGAACGGCTGGCCAACGCGGCCCGGCTCTTCCCCCTGCTGCGCGGCCTGGCCTCGACCGACGCGCCCATGGTCGGCCACTACACCGCCACCCCCGAGGTCCTCGACTTCCTCGCCCGCGCCGAACACCCCCGCCTGGCGGCGCTCGGCACCTCCTGCCCCGACCACTTCCTGCGCACCAAGGTCGCCCCGCTCGTCCTGCCGCCGGACCCCGACGAGCAGCGGATCAGGCATCTCCACGCCGCCTACCGAGCGGATTACGCCGCGTACTACGCCCGCCACGCCGTACCGGAATCACCCCCCATGCGCGGCGCGGACCCCGCGATCGTGCTGGTACCCGGCGTCGGCATGTTCTCCTTCGGCAAGGACAAGCAGACCGCGCGCGTCGCCGGCGAGTTCTACCTCAACGCGATCAACGTCATGCGCGGCGCCGAGGCGTTGTCCGCCTATGCGCCGATCGAGGAGAGCGAGAAGTTCCGCATCGAGTACTGGGACCTGGAGGAGGCCAAGCTCCGCCGCCTGCCGCAGTCCAAGCCGCTGGCCACCCGGATCGCGCTGGTCACCGGCGGCGGTTCCGGCATCGGCGCGGCGACCGCGCGCCGCCTGGCCGCCGAAGGCGCCCTCGTGGTGGTCGCCGACCGCGACCTCGCCGCCGCCGAGAAGGTGGCCGCGCTGATCGGCCCGGCGGACGCGGCGGTCGCGGTCCGCGCGGACGTGACCGACGAAGCGCAGGTCCAGGACATGGTACGGCGGGCCGTGCTGGCCTTCGGCGGCCTCGACCTGGTGGTCAACAACGCGGGACTGTCCCTGTCGCGCCCCCTGCTGGAGACCACGGCGGACGACTGGGACATCCAGCACGACGTCATGGCGAAGGGCTCGTTCCTGGTCTCCCGCGAAGCCGCCCGAGTCCTGATAAATCAGGGCATGGGGGGAGACGTCATCTACATCTCCTCCAAAAACTCGATCTTCGCCGGCCCCAACAACGTCGCCTACGGCGCCGCCAAGGCCGACCAGGCCCACCAGGTCCGCCTGCTCGCCGCGGAACTGGGCGAACACGGCATCCGCGTCAACGGCGTCAACCCGGACGGCGTCGTCCGCGGCTCCGGCATCTTCGCCTCCGGATGGGGCGCCAACCGCGCGGCCGTCTACGGGGTGCCCGAGGAGCGGCTCGGCGAGTTCTACGCCCAGCGCACGTTGCTGAAGCGCGAGGTCCTGCCGGAGCACGTGGCGGCCGCGGTGTTCGCCCTGACCGCCGGCGACCTGAACCTCACGACGGGCCTGCACATCCCGGTCGACGCGGGCGTCCCCGCCGCCTTCCTCCGCTGACCCACCCCACCTATCACCCCACCCCGCCCATCCGCACCGCCCACCCCCGCCCATCCGCACCGCCCACCCCCGCCCATCCGC
Organism: Nonomuraea sp. NPDC050394; assembly: GCF_044459065.1. Classification (NCBI taxonomy): domain Bacteria; kingdom Bacillati; phylum Actinomycetota; class Actinomycetes; order Streptosporangiales; family Streptosporangiaceae; genus Nonomuraea; species Nonomuraea sp. NPDC050394. Next base: position 114,895 of record NZ_JBITIO010000008.1, read on the forward strand.
ACCGCCCACCCCGTCCGTGCACCTCGTCCGTCCGCCCCGTCCGCCCCGTCCGCCCCGTCCGCCCCGTCCGTCCGCACCGTCCACCTCGTCCATCCGCACCGCCCACTCCGTCCGCCCACCCCGTCCGCGCCGCCTACCTCGCCCGCCCACCCGCTTGGCTCGCCTCACCCCACGGATCGCCTGCCTCGCCTGGCTTGACCTCTGTGTCTCTGCACCCGGCCTGACTGGCGGTGGGAATGTGGCGGTCTGCGTGGCTGGGGATGTGGTGGGCGGTCTGCGGCGGGGAGGTGGGGGGTGGGGATGGGGCCGGTCTGGCTTGTGGGGGTGGGAGGAGGTTGTGGCGTGGTCCGGTGCCGGGGTGGGTGATCTCCGTGGACCCCTGGGGCGGGGTGGTGGAGTTCGGGGGCTTGAGGGCGGGTGAGCCCCTAAGGTTGGGGGCAAATTGCCAACCTTGAGTGCATTGGCGGGGATATGTCCGAGGAGACGCTGGTCGCGGGCCGCTACCGGCTGGACGACCTCATCGGCCGAGGGCAGGCCGGTGAGGTGTGGCGGGCGCACGACGAGAACGCCGACTGGACCGTGGCGGTCAAGATGCTCACCGCGGGCTCCAGCGAGCTGGCTCACAAGCATGCCCAGACCGTGGCCAAGGTCGTGCATCCCCATGTGGCCATGGTTCTGGACATCGGTGGGCATAACGGCGTGCCGTACCTGGTGATGGAGTTCTTGACCGGGGCGAGCCTCGGTGAGGAGCGTGTCGCGCACGGGCCGCTGGGGATCGTCGAGGCATGCGACCTGTTCGGACAGGCGGCGGCCGGGCTTGACGCCGCGCATCGGGCGGGGGTGGCGCACGGGCAGATCGACCCTGACTCCTTCCGCCGGGCGGGCAGCGGGGTGCTCAAAGTGGTCGGGTTCGGGATTCAGGGGGCGGATCCGGGGCCGGTGACGCCGTACCGTGCTCCTGAGCAGCTTGACGGGCAGGGTGGGGCGGCCGCCGATCTGTATGCGCTGGCCGCGGTCTGCTATGAGATGTTGTGCGGGCGGCCGCCGTTCGAGGGCGAGGGGGAGGAACTGGCCGAGCGCATCCGCACCGCCGAGCCCGAGCCGCCGACGCGCCACCGTCCCGCCGTTCCGGCCGAGCTGGAGCAGTTGTTGCTGGCGTTGCTGGCCAAGGATCCCGCCGCACGTCCCGCCAGTGGTGACACGGTACGGCGCCGCCTGGCGAGCATCGCCCGCCCCGGCGCCACCCAGCGCACCGGCCCCCTCCCCAACCTCCCGGACGCCCAGATCCCCTTGACCGGAAACCCCGACGGCCAGCCATCCACCCGCCCCGGTGCGGGCCCGCAACCAGGCCACGGTGCCCCAGGCGTGGGGGTCCCGCAAACAGGCCACGGTGTCCCGGGCGTCGGGGGCTCGCAAGCGGGTCACGGCGCGCCGGGTGCCGGGGGCTCGCAAGCGGGTCACGGCGCCTCAGGCCATGGGGGCCCAGGCCACGGTGCTTCAGGTCACGGGGGCACGCAAGCGGGCTTCGGCGCCTCGGGTCTGGGCGGGCCGCAGACGGGCCACTACAGCCCGCGACCAGACCCGCAAACCGGTCTGCACACGGTCCCCGGTGGCCTGCCGCCCGTCAAGGACGGCCACACCCAGGTCTTCGAAGGTCCCATCCAGGATCCGCCCAACCAGAACCGCCGCCTGATCATCCAGATGGTCGCCGCCCTGGCCGTCATCGCTCTGGTCACGATCGGCTTCGTCGTCCTGTCCGGCCGTGACCAGCCCGCCGCGACCCCCGTACCCAGCGCGACCTTCACTCCGCAACAGCCAGACCCGACACCTTCGGCCACCCCGACAGAGCCAGAGCCGACGGAAGAGCCGACTCCGGAACCCACCGGCCTGGTCGACACGCTGGGCCCGGCGAACCCCCTGGACACCCTCACCCCCCAGCCCCGCGACACCACCGGCCTGCGGCAGACCCCGCCGGGCGGCTGGGAGACCTGGCTGGGCCGGTTCGATGAGGCGGTCAGGCTCCAGCAGCAGGTGAACGGCATCGATGGCGGGGTCGCCGCCGACGCCCGCAAGAAGATCGCCAAAGCGATGGACCGGATCAGGAAAGGCCGCGAGGACCAGGGCCGCCGCCACGCGCTGGAGGCGGCGGCGGACCTGCGCGAAGCGGCCGGCGACGGCGACATGGCCGCCACCGGCCCCCTCGCGAACTTCCTCGCCGACTGGGGCCTCAACCGCCCCGGAACATCCGCGTGAGAGGCTGAGGTCTCACCTGCTCCGGGGCATCCGCGTGAGCGGCCGAGGTCTCACCCGCCGCTCGACATCCGCGTGGCAGGCTGAGGTTTCACCTGCGCGGGACATCCGCGTGAGCGGTGAGAGGCTCAGCCGCTCCGCGAGGCCCGCGTGAGCGGCCGAGGTCTCTGCCCGCCAGGGTGCGCGGGGCGGGGAAGCTACCCGCCCCGCGACATCAGCGTGAGCGCGTAGAGCGCCACCGCGGCGAAGTCGTCGGCGGGTTCGGACGCCTGCCACGACCGGACGTCGTCGACGAAGCGGCTGCCGCGCCCGGTGAACGGGGCGTAGCGGTCGACTCCGTCGGCGGGGCAGGGGCTCATGCGGTCCATGTGACCTCCCAGCCCGTCATCGAACAGGGAAGCGCTGTTCGGGCCGTTGACCACGGCGCCGGTCGGCGGCCTGCCGGTGAGGTTGGACATCTGGTAGTGCGGGCAGGTGATCGCGTCGTCGCCGACTCCGGAGACGAACGACACGCCCCACGCGTTGGCCCCGAAGGCCCAGCCGCGCTGGCGGGTGCCGAAGGAGTCGTAGGAGCGGTCGCCGCTCACCGACCGGTAGAGGCGCGAGGTGGCCGCCAGCCCGAACGCGTGCGGCACCGAGTCGAACTGGTCGTACCTCGCACCGGCCTGGAACGGATCCTGGGCGGCCCGCGCGGCGCCGATCTCCAGCTGCGCCCTGAGGTCGCCGACGAGCTGCCGCTCGGTCACCGGCAGCGTGCCGCCACGAGCTTGGCGGATGGCCCTGACCAGGTCGGCGTGGCCGAGCGCGCTGACGTCGTACAGGTTGAAGGTGTCGCCGCCGGCGTCGTGCTTCAGGTACTCGCCGGCCCAGTGGGCCGCCTGCCGCAGCCACTCGCCGGCACGCGGGTCGCGCAGGCGCTGGGCGGCCAGGGCCAGTTCGGCGCCGCCCAGTTCCATGTCGTCGCGCCAGACGCTCTCCGGGTAGAAGGCGTGGGGCAGCGAGGTGACGAGCCGGCCGACGTTCTCGGTCTTGGCCATGGCGTAGACGGAGGCGCCCTTCTCCAGCAGTTCGCGGGCGCGTCCCCGGTCGGGCTCCACCTGCGCGGCCAGGGCGAAGGCGGCGGCGGTACGGCCGGCCAGGTTGGGGCTGATCGGCTGGCCGGGCGCGGCGGCGCGGAAGACGGGCCGGTCGCGGATGTACTTCTCGGTGGAGTGGTCGTCCTCCTCCGGCATGCGCCAGATGTCGTGGTCGCCGGCGAAGGTGCCCTCGGCGTTGCCGGCCCCGATGCCGACCTGGATGTAGAGGGTCTTCGACGTCTCGTCCCACATCTTGTCGAGGAACTTCAGGCCGTGGTCGGCCTCGCCGCGCAGGCGCGGGTCGATGGCGCCGTCGCGCTTGGCCGCCCACAGGAGCGTGTCGACATAGGCGAGGATGTGGGTGAACTTCAGGTAGTCGCCCGCGTCGAACCATCCGCCCGACACGTCCACCGGGCCGCCGACCTTGGTCAGGTCGCCCTTGATCTGGTCGGTGTCGGGGCCGGTGAACTCGGGCCAGTCATAGACCGAGGCGGCCTTGTCGCTCTTGTGCCAGCGGTCGCGCTGGCCGCCGAAGAACGTCACGATCTTGGCCGCGGGCAGCGACAGGGCGATCGAGGGGGCCACGGCGAACTCGGCGGAGGTCTGCCCGCCCGCCTTGACCCGGTAGCTGCCGGGGATGCGGAGCCTGGACAGGTCCAGGTGGTAGACGTGACGGTAGGTGTCGTTCCACTTGCCGAGGTCGCGGCCCGCCGTACCGCGCAGGACCACCCGCCCCCGGCGATCGACGACGGTGAAGGGGAGTGGACGATCCGCCATGAGGTAGGCCTCTTTGGCCTCCTCTGGCGCGAAGCCCACCTGGTCGACCCTGATGAACGACGCGCTCTCGGCCATCGCTGGGCTCCCTGCGATCAGGACGGATAACGCGGTCAACGCCGCTGCCAGCTTCATGCACGCTCCTTGAAGGTTAGGAAACCTTACTAACCTTGCTGCGCACGGTAGCCGCGGAGCGTGAGGAAGGTCAATACGCGTACATTGACGAAATGACCGACACTCACGCGCGGCGCCGAGCCGCCCTGGCCGCGCTGCTGCCCGAGCGCGGGGTCCCCGCGGTGCTCGTCTCCTCCCTGGTCAACGTGAGGTACCTGACCGGACTCGACAGCTCCAACGCCGCGGTCCTGGTCCGCGAGGACGGCAGCGCCACGCTCGCGACCGACTCCCGCTACATCGAGATGACCCGTGACCTGGGCGTCGAGGTCGTCGAGACGCCGGACACCGCGGGCGCCCTGGCCGCGCCGGGCACGGGGATCGAGGCCGCGCACATGTCGGTCGCGACGTTCCGTCGGCTGGGGGAGGGCCTGGTCCCGCTGGAGCCGCTGGTGGAACTCCTGCGTACGGTCAAGGACGAGGAAGAGATCGAGCTCCTGCGTATGGCCTGCGCCATCTCCGACCAGGCATTCAGCGATATTTCCGAAAATATCCGCCCCGGCGCCACCGAACGCCACGTGGCCCGCGTCCTCGAACACCGGATGATCGAACTCGGCGCCGACAAGGTCGCCTTCGAGTCCATCGTCGCCGCGGGCACGAACGGGGCCGTACCCCATCACACCCCCACCGACCGTGAGCTGCGCAAAGGCGACCTGGTCACCCTCGACTTCGGCGCCAACTACCGCGGCTACCACGCCGACATGACCCGCACCGTCAGCCTGGGCGAGCCCGCCGCCTGGCAGCGCGAGATCTACGACCTCGTCGCCGCCGCGCAGAAGGCCGGTCGCGAGGCCCTCGCGCCCGGCGCCACGGCCAAGGAGATCGACTCCGCCGCACGCGGCGTGATCGCCGAAGCGGGCCACGCCGGGCACTTCCGGCACGGCCTCGGACACGGCGTCGGCCTGGAGATCCACGAGGAGCCGTTCCTGGGCCCCGCCAGGACCGGTAGACTAGAGGATCGAGTTCCGATCACCGTCGAGCCGGGGGTCTACCTCCCGGGACAGGGCGGGGTCCGCATCGAGGACACGCTGGTCACGCGTGTGGGCGGGCCGGAACTCCTCACGAAGACGACCAAAGAGCTGCTCGTCCTTTAGAGCGGCAACACGCGGGAGAAAACGAGTGGCGACGACCAACGACCTCAAGAACGGCATGGTGCTGAAGCTCGACGGCGGTGAGCTGTGGGCCGTTGTGGAGTTCCAGCACGTCAAGCCGGGCAAGGGCGGCGCGTTCGTGCGCACCAAGCTCAAGAACGTGCTCTCCGGCAAGGTCGTCGACAAGACCTTCAACGCCGGGGTGAAAGTCGACGTGGCCAACGTCGACAAGCGCGAGATGCAGTACTCCTACAAGGATGGCGACGACTTCGTCTTCATGGACACCGAGACCTACGACATGGTCAACGTGCCCGCCAAGACCGTCGGCGACGCGGCCAGTTACATGCTCGAGAACACCATGGCCACGATCGCCTTCAACGAGGGCTCCGCGCTCTACGTCGACCTGCCGGCCGCGGTCGAGCTGCTGATCTCCAACACCGAGCCGGGCCTGCAGGGCGACCGCTCGACCGGCGGCACCAAGCCCGCCACGCTGGAGACCGGCGCCGAGATCAAGGTCCCGCTGTTCATCACCACCGGTGAGAAGGTCAAGGTCGACACCCGCAGCGGCGAATACCTCGGCCGGGCCTGAGGTGTCGGCACGCGGCAAAGCACGCAGGCGCGCCCTGGACATCCTGTTCGAGGCGGAGGCCAGGGAAGAAGACCCGCTGAAGATCCTCGCCGAGCGGGTGGAGCGGAGCGAGCCGCCGGTCAACGAGTACACCTCGGCGATCGTGGAGGGTGTGGCCCGCCACCGGGCCCGCATCGACGAGCTCATCACCACCTACTCCGAGGGCTGGACGCTGGAGCGCATGCCCGCCGTCGACCGCAACCTGCTGCGCGGCGGCACCTACGAGCTGCTGTGGATGCCCGACGTCCCGGAGGGCGTGGTCATCAGCGAGTGGGTGCATCTGGCGGGCGAGCTCTCGACCGACGAGTCGCCCAGCTTCATCAACGGCCTCCTGGCCCGTTTCAAGCAGCTCAAGCCGAGTCTGTCGCTCTGAAAGGGGGCGCCGTGATCATCACGGCGCCTCTTTTCCGTTACGGCTCCCGCCACCCCACCCGCACCGCCGCCATGGGCGCGCGCCCGTCGAGCGCCGCTCGTGAGGGCTCACGGGGTCCCCGCCGTGACGACTCCGCTGTTGACCCGATAAGAGCTCAAAGGCAACCCGGTAAGTGCTCAAAGGAGACCGGGTAAGAGCTCAAAGGAGACCCCGGTCAGGCCCTGAGGGAAACCCGGTCGGGCCTCAAGGGACCCGGTCGTGGTTCGAGGGTGTGCCAGCTGGGTCGTCAGGGCTCAAGGGTGGCCGACTGGGTTCGGAGGTGGTCGAGCATGACCTTGGCCGCCGGAGTGAGGGCCCGCGACCCCGGCAGAGTGACGCCGACCGAGCGTTTCACCGAGGCCAGCGGCACCGGCAGGCACACGAGCTGCGGATCGGACCGGACCAGCAGCGCCGGCAGCGCGGCCACCATGTCGGTCTGCAGCAGCAGCGACCGGATCGTCAGGATCGACGTGCACTCCACACGGTCCTCGGGCAACGGCAGGTCCTGGTTCTTGAAGACCTGTTCCAGCTCCTGCCGCAGCGACGTCTGCTCCAGCGGCAGGATCCACGGATAGCCGAGCAGCCCGCCCAGCGTCGAGGCGGCCGAGGCGGGGTGGCCGGAGCGGGCGACCAGGAGGATGGGCTCGTCGTAGAGCGGGATCTGGCGCAGCCCGTGCCGGTCGTCGATGGGGTTGAGACGGCCGAGGACCAGGTCGGTGTCGCCGTCGATGAGCCGGGGGACCAGCGAGTCGAACGTGCCCTCGCGCACGATGACCGTGATGCCGGGCCGTTCCGCCTTGAGCGCGGCGATCGAGCGGGGCAGCAGGACGTTCGTGGCGGCCAGCAGGGTGCCGACGGTGACGGTGCCGGTCTCGCCGTTGGCCAGGCCGGTGATGCGGTCACCGGCCCGGCGCAGCTCGGCCTGGACGGCGCGGGCGTGGTCGACGAAGGCGGTGCCGAACACGGTCGGGGTGACCCCGCGCGGCCCCCGGGTGAACAGTTCGACGCCGAGGATCTGCTCCACCTCGCGCAGGCCGCGCGTGGCGGCGGGCTGGGCGAGGCGGAGGTGTTCGGCGGCGCGCAGCACGCTGCCGTGGTCGGCGATGGCGGTGACCAGCACGAGGTGGCGGAGCTTGAGGCGGCCGCCGAGCAGGTCCAGGGCGCGGGTCATCACCATTTCAGCATAGCTTTCAGCTCTGGGCGACCCGATTGGGTATGGCTTCGGGGACGTCGCCGAAGCGTTCGGCGTCGTTGCGGGGCAGGACCAGCGCGGCCACGAGGCTGATCGCGGTCACGACCGCCAGGTACGCGGTGATCGACCACGACGAGCCGGTCGAGGCCAGCAGGGAGGCGGCCACCAGAGGGGTGATGCCGCCGCCGAGCAGCGCGGCGAGCTGGTAGGCGGCCGAGGTGCCCGAGTAGCGGATCGCGACGGGGAAGAAGCTGGCCGTCAGCGTGCCCTGCGCGGCGTGGGTCATCGCCAGCACCGCGCCCATGGCCACCATGAAGACCGCGATCAGCACGTGGTTGCCGGTGTTGACGACGGGCAGGATGGCCACGGCTCCGGCCAGCAGGACCCATGAGCCGTGGGAGAACAGGGCCCGGAGCCCGAACCGGTCGCCCAGGTGGGCCCAGAGCGGCGCGGTCGCCAGCCAGACCGTCGCGCCGCCGATCACGCAGGTCAGCAGGAAGGTTCGGGACAGGCCGATCGCGGGGGCCTGGCCGTACTGGAGGATGTAGACCATGAAGACGTAGGCGACGGCGCTGTTGCCGATGATGACCGCGATGCTGTGCACGACGCCGCGCCAGTGGCCGCGCAGGACCTCGGCGATCGGCAGCTTGACCGGCTTGCGCTGGACCACGAAGTCGGGGCTCTCCTCGATGCGCAGCCGCAGGTAGATGCCGACCACCACGAGGACGACGCTCAGCAGGAACGGCACCCGCCAGCCCCACGACATGAAGGCCTCCTCGCTCAGGGCCGAGGAGGTGCCCAGGAAGACGAGGTTGGCGCAGAGCATCCCGGCGGGCGTGCCCATCATCGGGAAGGCGCCGAACAGGCCGCGGCGGCCCTTCGGCGCGTGCTCCATGGTCAGCACCACGGCCCCGCCGAGTTCGCCGCCGAGGCCGATGCCCTGGGCGATGCGCATCACGACCAGCAGCACCGCGGCCCAGATGCCGATGCTGGAGTAGGTGGGCAGCACGCCGATGAGCGTGGTCCCGATCCCCATGATCAGCAGTGAGACGACCAGCGTGTTGCGGCGGCCGAGCCGGTCGCCGAAGTGGCCGAAGACGATGCCGCCCAGCGGGCGGGCCAGGAATCCCACGGTCATGGTGCCGAAGGCGGCGATCGAGCCGGCGACGGGGTCCATGGCGGGGAAGAACTGCTTGTTGAAGACGAGCGCGGCGGCCGTGCCGTAGAGGAAGAAGTCGTACCACTCGATGGTCGTGCCGATGAAGGCCGCCCACGAGACGCGGCGCGCCGCCCTGCGGCGGTCAGTGTCCATTTTGCGTCTGTACCTTCCGATCAGGGGGTACGGACGAGGATGCACGCTGGTGCTATGTCAAGGCGAATACTGTTCTGGCCGTCGCGTATGTCAAAAGCGTCATATATCGGAAGTGTGATAGCTGGGCCGCGATCAGGTATTGGCCTGATATGGCGCCGCGGCCGGACAATGGCGCCATGAAGCATTACGTCAACGGGGTCTTCGAGACCACGGGGACCCCCTTCCCGCTGATCTCGCCCGTCGACGGGCGCCAGATGGGGACCGTGCCCGAGGCCCCGCGCGAGGTCGTCGACGCGGCGGTCGCCGCGGCCGGGGCGGCGCTGGCAGGACCCTGGGGCGCCACGAGCACCGAGGAGCGCTGCGCCTGGCTGCGGCGGATCGCCGACGGCATCGAGGCCCGGTTCGACGCGTTCGTCGCCGCCGAGGTCGCCGACACCGGCAAGCCGCGCGAGCTGGCCGCCACCGTGGACGTGCCCCGGGCGATCGGCAACTTCCGCGCCTACGCCGACCTGTCCTACGGCCGCCCGGAACGCGCCCACCACACCCGCGTCCCCGGCTGGAGCGGCACCGGCGAGGCGCTCAACTACACCGTGCGCCGCCCGCTCGGCGTCGTCGCCGTCATCTCCCCGTGGAACCTCCCCCTGCTGCTGCTCACCTGGAAGGTCGCGCCCGCCCTGGCGGCGGGCAACGCCGTGGTGGCCAAGCCCTCGGAGGAGACGCCCTCCACCGCGACGCTGCTGGCCGAGGTCATCGACGAGGTACGGCTGCCGCCCGGCGCCTTCAACCTGATCCACGGCCACGGAGCCGGAGCGGCCGGCGAGTTCCTGACCTCCCACCCCGGCGTGGACGCCATCGCCTTCACCGGCGAGTCGGCCACCGGCTCGGCCATCATGCGCGCCGCCGCCGACCACGTCACCCCGGTCTCCTTCGAACTCGGCGGCAAGAACCCGGCCCTGGTCTTCGCCGACGCCGACCTGGACGAGGCGGTCGAGGGCACGATCCGGTCGACCTTCACCCACTCCGGCCAGATCTGCCTGTGCACCGAGCGCGTCTACGTCCAGCGCCCGATCTTCGACGCGTTCACCGCGAAGCTCGCCGAACGGGCCAGGGGGCTGAAGGACTACGGCCCGATGATCTCGGCCGGCCACCGCGACAAGGTGCTGTCCTACTACCGCCTGGCCGTCGAGGAGGGCGCCACGGTCGTCGCCGGGGGCGGCGCCCCCAGGTTCGGCGACGAGCGCGACGGCGGCTTCTACGTCGAGCCCACCGTCATCACCGGCCTGCCCGAGAGCGCCAGGACCGTGCGCGAGGAGGTCTTCGGCCCGATCTGCCACCTCGCGCCCTTCGACGACGAGGCCGAGGCGATCCGGCTGGCCAACGACAGCCCGTACGGCCTGGCCGCCACCGTCTGGACCGGCGACCTGTCGCGCGCCCACCGGGTCGCACCGAGGATCGAGGCCGGGATCGTCTGGGTGAACTGCTGGAACCTGCGCGACCTGCGCACCCCGTTCGGCGGGGTGAAGGCGTCGGGCATCGGCCGGGAGGGCGGCGAGTACTCACTCGACTTCTTCTCCGAGCCGGTCAACGTGTGCGTGAAGATATGAGGTCATCGGTGACGAACGTTCAACAGGCCGCCGAGCGGCTGCTGGGGGCGCACGCCTCCGGCCTGCCCTGCGAGCCCGTGCGCGATCTGGTCGACGGGGTCGAGGAGGCGTACGCCGTACAGGATTGGCTGACCGGCAGGTGGCTGGGTGAGGGACGGCGGCTGACCGGCCGCAAGATCGGCCTGACCAGCGCGGCCGTGCAGAAGCAGCTCGGCGTGGACCAGCCGGACTTCGGGGCGCTGTTCGCCGACATGGCGGTTCCCGACGGCGCCGAGATCCCGGCCGGGACCGTGCTGCAGCCGCGCGCCGAGGCCGAGGTGGCCCTGGTGCTGGAGCACGACCTGCCGCACGAGCGCCACACGGTGGCCGACGTGATCAGGGCGACCGCGTTCGCGCTGCCCGCGATCGAGGTGGTCGGCAGCCGGATCCGCGGCTGGGACATCACGCTGGCCGACACCGTCGCCGACAACGCCTCCTCCGGCCTGTACGTGCTCGGCAACCGGCCGGTCCCGCTGAAAGACCTGGACCTGCGCCTGGCCGGGATGGTCATGGAGCGCCGCGGCGAGCAGGTCTCGACCGGGATCGGCGCCGCGTGCCTGGGCCACCCGCTGCACGCCGCCGTCTGGCTGGCCGACACACTGGCCCGCCTCGGCCGCCCGCTCCGGGCGGGAGACACCGTGCTGACCGGCGCGCTCGGGCCCGTCGTGCCGGTCGTGCCCGGCGACGTGCTGGAGGCCAGGATCGACGGGCTCGGCGACGTCCGAGCCGCCTTCGCGAAGGAGCCTCACGCGAAGGAGACTTTCGCGAAGGAGAGCACGTGAACCGCCTGGCGCAGCGCCTGGACGAGGCGGCGCTCAGCCGTACCGCCATCGCGAAGCTGACCGAGGAGACGGCGCTCGACGTGCCCGCCGCCTACCAGGTGCAACGCGAGGTGATCGCCCGCCGCGAGGCCCGCGGCGAGAAGCTCATCGGCGTCAAGATGGGCTTCACGAGCCGGGCCAAGATGATCCAGATGGGCGTGGACGACGTCATCTGGGGCCTGCTGACCGACGCCATGCTGATCGAGTCGCATCTGGACACGGGCACGCTCATCCACCCGCGCGTCGAACCCGAGATCGCCTTCCTGCTGGAGCGCCCGGTACGCTCGCCCGCCGACGTGGGCGCGGCCGTCGGCGGCGTGGCCGTCGGCTACGAAGTGCTCGACTCCCGCTTCGCCGACTTCTCCTTCACGCTGGAGGACGTCATCGCCGACAACGCCTCCGCCAGCGGGTTCGGCCTCGGCCCCTGGCACACGCCGCGCGCGGTCGCCAACGTCGGCCTGACCCTGGAGATCGACGGGCGGACCGTCGCCTCGGGGTCGTCGGCCGCCATCCTCGGCGACCCGATGCGCTCCCTGCACGCCGCCGCCCGCCTGGCCCAGGCCGCCGGGATCGAGCTGGAGGCGGGCTGGATCGTGCTGGCCGGGGCGGCCACCGCCGCCGTCCCGCTGCCGCCGGGCGCCCACGTTCGCGTCAGCGGCCAGGGGCTCGGCCACGCGGAGGTGACGACATGAGCGAGGAGTCGATGCTCGTGCCGGGCAAGGCCCGCCCGCGCGGGCGCTTCCCGCACTTCAGGCGGGCCGGCGACCTGGTCTTCGTCTCCGGTACGAGCTCCCGCCGCCCCGACGGCACCTTCGCCGGGGCGAGCGCCGACGAGATGGGCACCACCAGCCTCGACATCCGCGAGCAGACCCGCGCCGTCATCGGCAACATCGCCGACATCCTCAAGGCCGCCGGAGGCGGGCTGGCCGACGTCGTCAACGTCACCACGTACCTGGTCTCCATGAACGACTTCGGCGGCTACAACGAGGTCTACGGCACGTACTTCGACGAGAACGGCCCCGCCCGCACCACCGTCGCCGTCCACCAGCTGCCCCACCCGCACCTGCTGATCGAGATCTCCTGCACCGCCCACATCCCGACGAGGAGCACCCCATGATCCCGCCGTTCAACCTCGCCACGTGGATCGACGAGCACGCCGACCAGCTCAAGCCGCCCGTGGGCAACGTGCAGATCTGGAAGGAGGCCGACCTGATGGTGACCGTCGTCGGCGGCCCCAACCAGCGCACCGACTTCCACGACGACCCGATCGAGGAGTTCTTCTACCAGCTCAAGGGCGGTATGGTCCTGCGCGTCATGGAGGAGGAGGGCAAGCCGCCGGTCGACGTCCAGATCCGCGAGGGCGACGTCTTCCTGCTGCCGCCGCACGTGCGCCACTCCCCGCAGCGGCCGGTGCCCGGCTCCATCGGCCTGGTCGTCGAGTACGCCCGCCCGCAGGGCGACCTGGACGCCTTCGAGTGGTACTGCGTCAACTGCCACCGCCTCGTGCACCGCGCCGAGGTGCAACTGGAGTCGATCGTGGACGACCTGCCGCCGGTCTTCAACGCCTTCTACGGCAGCGACCGCACCTGCCCGCACTGCGGCGCCGTACACCCGGGCAAGGACTGGCCCGACGAGCTGCGCCCGGTGGTCCAGTGATCGACATCCACGCCCACGTCTTCCCGCGGATCTCCCGCGAGGAGGCGCGCACCCTGGCGGGGGCCGGCGAGCCGTGGCTGCGCGAAGGCATGATGATGAGCGGCGACGAGGACTACCGCCCCGTCACCCCCGAGCTGTGGGACGCCGGGGCGCGCCTGGCCGCCATGGACCGCACCGGCGTCGCGGTGCAGGCCGTCTCCTCCACGCCGCTGCTGTTCGGCTACGAGGCCGAGCCCGGCCGCGCCGCCGACTGGTGCGACATGGTCAACGACCGGATCCTCGCGTACTGCTCGCAGGACCCCGCCCGGCTCGTCCCGCTGTGCCAGGTGCCGCTGCAGGACCTCGGCCGCGCCACCGAGACCCTGGCCAGGGCGAAGGCCGCCGGGCACCGGGGCGTGCACATCGGCAACCACGTCGGCCCGCGCAACCTCGACGACGCCGATCTGCTCGCGTTCCTGGAGCACTGCGCCCACCAGGACATGCCGGTCCTCGTGCACCCGTGGGACATGATGGCCGCCGACCGCATGCGCGGGTACATGCTGCCCTGGCTGGTCGGCATGGCCGCCGAGACCCAGCTCGGCATCCTGACGATGATCCTTTCCGGCGCCTTCGAGAGGCTGCCCGGCAGCCTGCGGCTGTGCTTCTGCCACGGCGGCGGCAGCTTCGCGTTCCTGCTCGGCCGGGCCGACAACGCCTGGCACCGGCGCGACCTGGTCCGCCGCGACTCGCCCAGGCCGCCCTCCGCCTACACCGACCGCTTCTCCGTGGACTCCGCCGTCTTCGACCCCCGGGCGCTGCGCCTGCTCGTCGACGTCATGGGCGCGGAACGGGTCATGCTCGGCACCGACTTCCCCTTCCCCCTGGGCGAGGAGGACCCGGGCTCGGTCGTGCGCGCTTGCCCGGGGCTGACGGAGGCCGAACGCGAGGCGATCCTCGGCGGCAACGCCGCCCGCTTCCTGGGCCTGACCGAGAGCGCGCCGCGCGCATGACGCTCGCCCACACCCCGCAGGGCACGCTGCGGGGGCTCGGACTCGGGGGAGCGCTGGCGTTCAAGGGCATCAGGTACGCCGCCCCCGCCCGCCGCTTCATGGCCCCCGAGCCGCCCCGGCCATGGGAAGGGGTGCGCGACGCGCTCACCCCCGGCCCGCCGGCCCCGCAGCGGCCGGGCCGGATGGCGTGGGTGCCCGGCCTGGAGATCGACCCGGCCACGGGCCGCGAGGACTGCCTGTTCCTCAACGTCTGGACCTCGGGGACCGAGGGCCGCCGCCCGGTGCTGGTGTTCCTGCACGGGGGCGCGTTCGTGTTCGGCTCGGGCGCGCAGGCCATGTACGACGGGACCGTGCTCGCGCGTGAGCACGGCCTCGTGGTGGTGACCGTCAACTACCGCTTCGGGGCCACCGGCCTGTGGTACGGCGGCGCCGTACCGGCCAACCTCGCCCTGCGCGACCAGATCGCCGCCCTGGAGTGGGTCAGGAACGCCATCGACGCCTTCGGCGGCGACCCGGGGAATGTGACGCTCGCCGGGCACTCGGCGGGCGGCACCAGCGTCCTGGCCCTGCTGGCCTGCGCGCTGGCCGGCGCCCCGGGCCTGTACGCGCGGGCGGCGGCCATGAGCCCCGTCCCCTACGGCTTCGCCACCCCCGGCCAGGCGGAGGCCTGGACCAGGGCGGCCGCCGTCCCGGGCCCGGCCACGGCGCCGATCGGGGAACTGCTGGCGGGGGAGGCACGTGCCGCCCGCGCGCGGCCCCCGGCGGGAGGGCTGCTGCCCGTCGCCCCGGTGCTGGACGGCGACCTGCTGAAAGAGCACCCCATGTCAGGAAATCTCGCGAAAGTGCCGCTGCTGGTGACCACCACTGCTCAGGAGGGACGGCTGTTCGCCGCGGCCGGCATGGGCCGGCCGTCCACCCGCGAGATCTTCACCGAGCCCGCGCGGGAACTGGTGCGCGTCCACCCCGGCCCCGCCCGCCATCTCGTCAGCGACGCGCGTTCACCCATGACGCGCGACGGCGTCGAACTCGGCGCCTGTCACCTCGCGGACGTGCCGCTGTACTTCGGCAACCACGGCACCCCGTTCACCGGCCACAAGCCGGTGCCGGAGATGACCCAGGAGTTCGCCCGGTTCTGCCGCGGCGAGGAGGACACATGAGCAAGATCGCCATCATCGGGTCCGGCAATATCGGCACCGACCTGATGATCAAGGTGAAGCGCACGTCCGCGTCGCTGGAGGTGGCCGCGATGGCCGGGATCGACCCCGGCTCCGACGGCCTGGCCAGGGCCCGGCGGATGGGCGTGGCCACCACCCACGAGGGCGTCGGGGGCCTGCTCGCGCTGCCCTGCTTCGAGGAGGTCGCGGTGGTGCTCGACGCGACCTCGGCCGGGGCCCACCGGCGCAACGCGGCGGCGCTGGCGCCGTACGGGAAGAAGGTCGTGGACCTGACGCCCGCCGCCATCGGCCCCTACGTCGTGCCCGCCGTGAACCTCGGCGACCACCTCGGCGAGGACAACGTCAACATGGTCACCTGCGGCGGCCAGGCCACGGTGCCGATCGTCGCGGCCGTCTCCCGCGTCGCGCCCGTCCGCTACGCCGAGATCGTCGCCTCGATCGCCTCCCGCTCGGCCGGTCCCGGCACTCGCGCCAACATCGACGAGTTCACCGAGACCACCGCGCGCGCCCTGGAGAGCGTCGGCGGAGCGGAGCGCGGCAAGGCGATCATCGTGCTCAACCCCGCGGAACCACCGGTGATCATGCGCGACACTGTCTACTGCCTCGTGCCCGGCTGCGACGAGGCCGAGGTCGCCGCCTCGGTCAAGGAGATGGTGGCCGCCGTGGCCGCCTACGTGCCCGGCTACCGGCTCAAGCAGGACGTGCAGTTCCGCCCGGCCGACAGCGGCACGCTCGTCTCGGTCTTCCTGGAGGTCGAGGGCGCCGCCCACTACCTGCCCGCCTACGCCGGCAACCTGGACATCATGACGTCGGCGGCGCTGCGCGTCGCGGAGAGGATGGCGGCCCGATGAAGCTCTACATCCAGGACGTGACGCTGCGCGACGGCATGCACGCCATCCGCCACCAGTACACCGCCGGACAGGTCGCGGCCATCGCGCGCGCCCTCGACGCCGCCGGCGTGGCCGCCGTCGAGATCGCCCACGGCGACGGGCTGGCCGGAAGCAGCGTCAACTACGGCTTCGGCGCCTGCCCCGACGAGGAGTGGATCGAGGCCGCCGCCTCCGCCATGGACCGCGCGGTCCTCACCACGCTGCTGCTGCCCGGCATCGGCACCATCGCCGACCTGCGCCGCGCCCACGCGCTCGGCGTCCGCTCGGTGCGCGTGGCCACCCACTGCACCGAGGCCGACATCTCCGCCCAGCACATCGGCGTCGCCCGCGAGCTCGGCATGGACGTCTCCGGCTTCCTCATGATGTCCCACCTCGCCCCGCCCGCCGAGCTCGCCCGCCAGGCCAAGCTCATGGAGTCGTACGGCGCGCACTGCGTCTACGTCACCGACTCCGGCGGCCGGCTGACCATGGACGGCGTCAAGGAGCGCGTGCGCGCCTACCGCGAGGCCCTCGACCCCGGCACCGAGCTCGGCATCCACGCCCACCACAACCTGGGGCTCGGCGTCGCCAACTCCGTCGTCGCCGTCGAGAACGGCGTCACCCGCGTCGACGCCTCCCTGGCCGGCATGGGCGCGGGCGCGGGCAACTGCCCGCTGGAGGCGTTCGTGGCCGTCGCCGACCTGATGGGCTGGGAGCACGGCTGCGACCTGTTCGCGCTCATGGACGCCGCCGACGACCTCGTCCGCCCCCTGCAGACCCGCCCCGTCCAGGTGGACCGCGAGACCCTCACGCTCGGCTACGCGGGCGTCTACTCCAGCTTCCTGCGCCACGCCGAGGACGCCGCCGCCCGCTACGGGCTCGACACCCGCGCCATCCTCGTGGAGGTCGGCCGCCGCGGCATGGTCGGCGGTCAGGAGGACATGATCGTGGACATCGCGCTCGATCTCGCCGGTCGCCGGGGGTGACAATCGGTTCATGGTGACCGAGGAAGACGTCCGCCGGCTGGCCCTCGCTCTGCCGGAGACCGGCGAGAAGCCCATGTACGGCACGCCCGCCTTCTACGTGAAGGCCAGATGGTTCGCCCGCATCCGCGAGGAGGGCGACGTGCTGGTGCTGCCGCTGGCCACCCAGGAGGACAAGCACGAGCTGATCGCCGCCGACCCGGAAGTCTTCTTCACCCTGCCCCACTACGACGGCCACGCGATCGTTCTGGTCCGCATGCCCGCGATCGGGGAGCGGGAGACGGCCGAACTCCTGGCCGACGCCTGGCGCCTGCGCGCCCCCAGGAAACTCCGCTCCCTCGTGCCCTGACCGATTACCCTGGACGTTCATGCAGGTAGCCGCCTTCACACAGTTCATGAGCGCCGACCGGATCGCCTCCTACGTCTACGGCGGCGCCGACCCGGGGGACGACCCGCTGTGGCGGCAGTCGGGCGCGCGCACCCGCGAGGAGTACGCCCGCTGGTGCCGCCACGCGTGCGGGATGGCCTGCCTGCGCATGCTCCTGCACCACCGCGACGGCCACGCCCCATCCCTGCTCGACCTCGTGTACGGCTGCCGCGCCTACGGCGGCTACCGCGAGGAGCCCGAGGGCATCAAGGGCCTCTACTACGCCCCCTTCGCCGACTACGCGCGGGCCGAGCACGGCCTCGCCGCCGAGGTCCACCCCCTGATGGACCCGGGCGAGCTCGAAGGGTTGCTGGCCGCCGGCCGGATGGTGATCGCCTCCGTCCACCCGGAGATCCGCCGCCCCGAGCGTCCCGCGCCCGGCCGGGGCGGGCACCTGGTCCTGGTCACCGGGGCCGCGGACGGGACGGTGCGCTTCAACAACCCCTCGGGCCACACCGAGGCCAGCAGGCGGGCCAGGCTGCCGCTGGCCCGGTTCGGCGACTTCTTCGCCGGGCGGGGCATCAGCGTTCTCGCCCCGGACACCAGGGTGGCGCCGGAGAGCGTAGGCTGACACCGGCTGGCTCGAGTGGGAGGGGAACACGTGACGCGAAGCCCGGTGCGCACTGCCGTGGTCTGGGACGCTCTGCGGGCAGTGCTGGCCGAACGGGCCGGATCCGCCGGGCGCGGCGTGCTCGACATCGTGGACGCCGGAGGGGGCACGGGCGGCTTCGCCGTACCGCTGGCCGAGCTCGGGCACAACGTCACGGTCGTCGACCCCAGCCCCGACTCGCTGGCCGCGCTGGAGCGGCGGGCCAAGGAGAAGGGCGTCGGGGTCAGGGCGATCCAGGGCGACGCCGCCGACCTCGGCGAGCTGCTGCCCAAGGACAGTGCCGACCTGGTGCTGTGCCACAGCGTCCTGGAGTACGTCGAGGACCCCATCAGCGCGCTGACCGCCGTCTCCGGGACGCTGCGCCACGGGGGAGCCGTCAGCGTGCTGGCCGCCAACCCGCTCGCCAGCGCCCTGCACCGGGCGCTCACCGGCCATTTCGACGAGGCACTCGCCGTACTGGACGATCCTCGGGGGCGCTGGGGCGACCGCGACCCCACACCGCGCCGCTTCACGCCCGCCGCGCTGTCGGAGCTGCTGGCGGTGACCGGGCTCGCGGTCGGGCCGGCGCTCGGGGTGCGGGTCTTCGCCGACCTGGTGCCCAGCAGGCTGGTCGACGGCGAGCCGGGGGCCGTGGAAGCGCTGGTGGCGCTGGAGCAGGCCGCCGCCGCCCATCCGGTCCTGCGGGAGATCGCCGCCCAGGTCCACATCCTCGCCCACAAGCCATAGAACGTCTGTTCGGATAGAATCACGGAGTGGCACGCAAGCAGATCACCGGCATCGGCCCCGCTCCCACCACCGGGGCCGACGACACCGGCTGCCCGATCCTCCACGTCGACATGGACGCCTTCTTCGCCAGCGTCGAACTGCTGGAGCGGCCCGAGCTCAGGGGCCGCCCGGTCATCGTGGGCTCGCCCGCGGGCCGCGGCGTGGTGCTCAGCGCGACCTATGAGGCCAGGGCGTTCGGCGTGCACTCGGCGATGCCCATGAGCAGGGCGCGCCGCGTGTGCCCCCAGGCCGTGATCATCCCGCCCGGCCACGGGAAGTACTCCGAGGTCTCCAAGGGGGTCATGGAGATCTTCCACTCGATCACCCCGCTGGTCGAGCCGATCGCCTCCGACGAGGCCTTCCTCGACGTCGGCGGGGCGCGGCGCAGGCTGGGCTCGCCCGCGGAGATCGCGGTGCTGATCCGGGAACAGGTTCGGGAAAGATACGGCATCACCTGCTCCGTGGGCGTGGCGGCGAGCAAGTTCATCGCCAAGCTCGCCTCAAAACAGTGCAAGCCCAACGGGTTGCTGGTGGTGCCCGCCGACGAGATCGTCGGCTTCCTCCACCCGCTGCCGGTCTCGGCGTTGTGGGGGGTGGGGGAGCGCACCGAGCAGGCCCTCGTCCGCCTCGGCATCCGTACCGTGGGCGATCTGGCCAGAGTGCCGCCGACGACGCTCCAGCGCGAGCTGGGCCCCGCCGCGGGCGGTCACCTCGCGGCGCTGGCCTGGGGACGCGACGAGCGCGCCGTGACCGTCCACACGCCCGACAAGAGCATCGGCAACGAAGAGACATTCGCCACAGATGTGGACGATCCCGAGATGATCAAGCGTGAGCTGCTCCGCCTGTCGGAGAAGGTCGCCGCCAGGATGCGTAAGAGCGGACACGTGGGCAGGACGGTGAGTGTGAAGCTGCGCCGTGCCGACTTCTCCACGATCAGCCGCTCCCGCACGCTCAGGGAGCCGACCGACGTGGCCCAGGAGATTTACGCCACGGCCTGCGACCTGTTCGACGCGGCGGGCCTGGAGCGCGTGCGGCTGCGCCTGGTGGGCGTCCGGATGGAGAATCTCGGGCCGGCCCAGGCGGCCTCTCGCCAGCTCAGCCTGGGTGCGCGGGAGACCGGCTGGCGCGAGGCCGAACAGGCGATGGACAAGGCGATCCGGCGCTTCGGGCCGGATGCGGTACTCCCGGCTTCGCTAGTTCGGGGCAGACTTGATGAAATGGAGGCATGACGCCCATGTCGCGAATGGCCCAAAATGGAGGTATGACGTCACCTCCGGTTTGGTCTGCGTTGGACGTTTCCTTTCGCCTACGTCTACAGGCTCGTATTCTGGGGATAACCGACCGCGAGGTTCGGACACCCCGTGTCGTCCGTTGCCGTCTTCCCCGTCCTGGGGCCGTCCTTGGGAGGCGCCGTGCCGCTCTCTGAGCACGAGCAGCGCTTGCTCGACCAGATCGAGCAGGCCCTCTACGCCGAGGACCCGAAGTGGGCCAACACCGTAAGGATCAGTGACCCGCGCAGCCATTACAAGCGTCGCCTGATCAAAGCCTCCATCGGCTTTGCTCTGGGCGTCGTCATCATGATGGTTGGCGTCGTCATCCAGATGATCCCGCTCGGCGTCGGCGGTTTCGTGGTCATGCTCGCCGCGTGTCTGTGGGGTCTGTCCAGCTGGAAACGTATGAACGGGTTCGGTGACTCCGGCTCTGCCCAAGGCGCTCCGGTGCCCGGCAGCGGCAAGGGAGCCAGGAAGAGCCGTGGCACGTTCATGGAGCGTATGGAGGAGCGCTGGCGCCGTCGTCACGACGACCGCTGACTTCTCTCCATACGTTACGGCGGTGCCGCCCCACCGCCACCCGCCGATGAGGGCTGGCCTCGATCGGGGGGATCGCTTCTCACGTCGGACGTGGTCCCCGCCGAGACGGTCACGCCCGACCGGCCGACGGGGACGATCTGACCAGGGCGCACAGACGAAGGTGGCCTGCCCAGAGCCGGGCAAGCCACCTTCCTTCGTCTGACCTTCTGATCTACCGGGTCGCGCTCCTCCTGAACCTGAGGTTCTCCAGGCGGTCGAAGCCGTCCAGCACGCCCTCGCCCATGGACCGCAGCCTGCGCAGCGTCGACGGGGGCAGCAGCGCCGCCCGGATCCGCCGTCCCCGCGAGAGCGTGGCCGCCAGGGCCCGCCGTACCTTGCGCAGGTCCTTGCCCAGCGGCCCGACCACGCCGGGGTCGCGCGCGAACAGCACCCGCTCGACCGTCGCGGCGATCGCGGTCATGGCCGCCGCCGACTCGGCGTCGAACTCGTAGCGCTGCGTCAGCCGCCGGGCCAGCGCCCGCGGCGTCTCGCTGGGCTCGCGGGCCATGCCGTAGTCGTACAGGATGTCGTCCAGCTCCGCCCACGCGGCGGCCACCGACGGGTGGCTGCCCGCGATCACGCGCGCGGTGAGCTCGTCGGAGGGCGCGGAGACCTTCCAGCCGAGCGCGCGCACCCGGCGGCTGCGGGTGACCTGCCGGATCGCCGCAGGGATGAGCAGGATCAGCAGCAGAATCGCGACCCCGATGCCGATCTTGGCGATCAGCGGCGTCGGCTCCTCAGCCGGCAGGCCGTTGCCGCCGAGCCTGGCCTCGCGGTCGTCGATCTCGCGCGGGTTGCGGCCGGGCTGCTGGCCGGGTGGCAGTTCCTCGCCCTGCGTGGTGGCGCCGGGCGTCGGGCTGGAGGAGCTCGCGGTCGGCGTCGGCTGCGGGCGGGCGTACTCCGGGACCCGCGCGCTGCCCTGACCGGCGGAACCCGCCGGGGTCGGCTCGAACGGCAGCCAGCCGACGCCCTCGAAGTAGAGCTCCGGCCAGGAGTGGGAGTCGTCGGTGCCGACCGTCCACCGGTCGCCGGCCTTGTCGCCGCCGGTGTAGCCGACCGCGACCCGGGCGGGGATGCCGATCGCCCTGGCCAGCACCGCCATCGCGCTGGCGAACTGCTCGCAGTACCCGACCTTGCTGCTCAGCAGGAAGTCGCGCAGCGCCGAGGTGCTGCTGCCCTGCGTGCGCAGGTCGTAGGTGAAGTTGCCGGTCTTGGTGAAGAACTCCTGCAGCTTCAGCGCCGCGTCGTAGTGCGTCTCGGCGCCCTTGGTCTGCTCATAGGCCAGGTCGCGCAGGTCGGAGGGGAAGTCCTCCGGCAGCCGCAGGTAGCGCGCCTCGACGTTGGGCTGCTGCGGGCGCTGGAGCGCGCGCAACTGGTCGGGCGTCGGCCGCGGCTCGCTCGTCGCCACCTGGTACTCCAGGCCGGAGGCGCTGTCACGGGTGGAGAAGACCATGAGCGTGCTCACGTCCGCCCGCCAGTCGCCGTCCGCCCGCACCTCACGCGGCGGGTACGGCAGCGGCAGGAACGCCAGGTTCTCGACCTCTTCGCTGATCTTGATGTCGGTCACCGCGCTCACGGTCTCGACGCCGCCGCCCAGCCCCGGAGGAGGCGGCAGCGGGCCGGCGTCGGTGCGGTTCTCCGGCGCGCCCTTCGGCTTGGTCAGGCCGAACTGATCGCCGTCGAAGGTGTCCAGCGAGTAGATCCGCAGGTAACGCGGCACGTCGTCGTTGTTGGTGTAGGTCAGCACGGTCCGCTTCTCGGGAAGCGTCAGCTGGCCCTTCATGTTCGTGACCGGGTTGGGGATCTGGATCATGTTCCCCCTGCCCCCGGTGCCCTGGCCGCCCACGCCGAAGCTGAAGAACGACACCGGCTCCAGCGGCGGCAGGAACGCCGGCACCACCACGGCGATCGCGATCGCGGCGAACCCGATCCGCTTCCCGGACAGCCGCAGCCCCCGCGTGTCCGCGCTCTCGCCCGGCGACGGGGTGGTGGCCGCGCGGGTCCTGCGTACCAGGACCGCCCTGCCCCAGTGCCCGACCCGCTCGCGGCCGTCGGCGATCAGCAGGCCGGTGAAGCCGAGCGCGGCGATGATGAACGCCCACCAGGCGATCGGCTCCAGCAGGATCGTCGCGGGAACGGTCGCCAGCGCCAGCATCGGCAGCCCGGCCAGCGCCGCCCGCCGCATCCGGGCGGCCAGCAGGTCCACCGCGATCGCGATGATCCCCACGCCGCCCGTGGTCAGCAGTGCGATCCCCGGGGTGTCGCCGGGCACCGGCGCGGCGAAGCGCTGGATGTCGTCCCAGCCGGTGGCCAGCAGCTTCAGCAGCTCGGCCGCCGAGCCCTTCGTGGGCACGAGCAGCGCCCACGCCTTGTCGCCGGCGAACGAGGCGGTCAGGTAGACGCCGAGTGTGGCCAGGCTGACCAGCGCCGCCGCCCACGTGGGCAGCGACAGCCGGCCGCTGATCGCGCTGGCGACCAGAATGCTCAGGACCGCGCCCAGGGAGCCCCAGAACCAGGCGCCGCCCTCGAACAACGGGTGCAGCAGGATGGCCGCGCAGAACGTGGCGACGGCCGCGGCGACGGACAGCCTCATGCCGCACCTCCGGGATGGACGGCGAAGCGGCCCCGGCTGGCGGCGTCCTGCCACACCGAGGCGATGGACGTGCCGGCCGGGAGCCTGACGGTGCGCCAGCCGTACCCGGCGAGGACGGTCTGGACCGCCAGGTAGTTCTCCGAGGTGTTCGGCTGGACGGCGTCCCAGGTGTCGACGTCGAGCAGGACGGCCACGCCGGTGATGCCGCTGTGCCTGATCCTGGCCAGGTCGCGCGCCTCCTCCGGGTCCATGGCACCGAGCACGGCGACGACCAGGCCGTCGCCGCTGCCCTGCCGCAGCGCCGAGACGCCGATCTCCAGCGAGCGCGCCGGGCTGTTGCGGACCATCGCGAGGGTGTCGAGCAGCGACCAGCTCAGCCCGCTGTCGGTCAGGTGCTCGGCGCCCTGGTCGGTGACCAGCCGCAGGCCGAGCCCCTCGTGCGCCAGGTGCACGCCGATGGAGGCCGCGGCCGAGACCGCCACCTCGAACGACGAGCGCGGGCCCTCGCCGCGGTGCGCGGAACGCCGGGTGTCGAGCAGGAGCGCGCCGCGGCTCTGCCACTGCTGCTCCTCGCGCCGCACCATCAGCTCGCCGTGGCGGGCGGTGGAGCGCCAGTGCACGCGCCGCAGGTCGTCGCCCTGCCGGTACTCGCGCGGCGCCACGTCGTCGTCGCCCGCCGCGGCCACACTCCTGGTACGGCTGTCGCCGCCGCCGGTCCACTCGCCCGACAGGCGTACGTGGGGCAGCGCCACGACCTGCGGCGTCACCACGAGCGTGTCGCTGATGGTGAACGCGCGGGCCAGCTCCACCAGCCCGAACGGGTCGGCGATGCGCACCGACAGCGGCCCGATGGTGAACCGGCCGCGCAGGTCGGAGCGGACCCGGTAGTCGATCTCCCTGATGCCCTTGGCCTCCACCCGGTCCAGGACGAAGCGCGGGCGCACGCCCAGGGCGTACGGGACGGTGTCCTCGATCAGCAGCAGGCCGGTGGGCAGGCGCGTGACGTTCTCCAGCCGCAACGTCACGGTGGCCTCGCCGCCGACCTCGGCCCGCGAGGGCGACAGGCGGCGGGCGCAGCTGAGCCGGTACCGGGTGCGCGCCACCACCATCGCGGCCAGCAGCGGCAGCGCCGTCACCAGCACGCCGATGCGCAGCAGGTCGTGCTCACCGAGCAGCAGGGCCATGAGCAACGCCGCCAGTCCCGCGGCGAGGAACGACCTGCCGCGCGCGGTCAGTGCGCGCAGTCCCGTTCTCACGCCCGTGTCTCCGGTACGGGCACCCTCCTGACCAGATCGCCCACGACCTGCTCGGGCAGGCGGCGCTGGCCCTGCGCCTCGACGCTGGGCAGCAGCCGGTGGGCCAGGACCGGCACGGCCAGGTCCTGGAGGTCGTCGGGGATGACGTAGTCGCGTCCGGACAGGGCCGCGTGGGCGCGGGCGGCGCGCACGAGCTGCAGCGTGGAGCGCGGGGAGGCGCCCAGGCGCAGGTCGGGGGAGTGGCGGGTGGCGACCGCCAGGTCGATGGCGTACTTCTTGACCGGCTGCGAGACGTACACGCCGCGTACGGCCTCGATCAGCGCCCGTACCTCGGCGGTGGTGGCCACGGGCTCCAGCTTGTCCAGCGGAGGGGTGCCGCCGTGCACGTCGAGCATCTCCAGCTCGGCGGCGGGCTCGGGATAGCCCATCGCCACGCGGGCGGTGAAGCGGTCGCGCTGGGCCTCGGGGAGGGGATAGGTGCCCTCCATCTCGATCGGGTTCTGCGTGGCGATGACCATGAAGGGCGACTCAAGGTGGTACGTCACACCGTCGACCGTCACCTGGTGCTCCTCCATGCACTCGAGGAGGGCGGACTGCGTCTTGGGGGAGGCGCGGTTGATCTCGTCGCCGACCACGATGTTGGCGAAGACGGGACCGGGCTTGAACTCGAACTCGCGCGTCTGCTGGTTGTAGGCGCTGACGCCGGTGATGTCGCTGGGCAGCAGGTCGGGCGTGAACTGCACGCGGCGCACCGGGCAGTCGATGGAGCGCGCCAGGGCCTTGGCGAGCATGGTCTTGCCGACTCCGGGCACGTCCTCGATGAGCAGGTGCCCCTCGGCGAGCAGCACCGTCAGGGTGAGGCGGACGGCGTCGCTCTTGCCCTCGATCACCGACTCGATAGCCTGCCGAATACGGTGCGCGGTGGACACGAGCTCTTCCAGCCGCTGAGGGACGTCATGGGTTACTGCCACCAGGCCTCCATGAGAAGTGCGACGGCTGTCCCGCTGGAGCGTGCTTTGGCGGGAGCCATGCCATTCCTTTTCCATTGTGTGTACCGACCCTACGACGCTGGGGGTTCTTGAGCGACATTTGTCGGTATTCCTCCAGTCCTGACAGTGTTCGAAGGAACCTTCGTGTTCTTGTCCCGTCGCGGTGCGAATCCCGTGACAGTCGGTGGCGCGAGGCGCTCCACTTTCCTCCACCACTGCCCCCGCGGCACCCCTCCAGGCCCCATTCCGTGGGGCGTTTCAACTCTCGACACGCCCATGAGGGTTGACCGGCCGCCCAGCCCGCTCCACCGAGCGCCATCGCGCTGACCTGGGGTTTTGCAAGACGTATAGGCGGCGACCTGGGTTGTAATCAGTTGACGGTGGGGAGAAGTGGAGTATGGTGGTGCGCAGTGGAGGGCCGGTGCACCAGCGCTAGGCACTTCATGAGGCACGGGAGGTGGGGCCGATGTTCCTCGGCACCCATCAGCCGCGTCTCGACGACAAGGGACGGCTGTTCCTGCCGGCTAAGTACCGTGAGGAGCTGGCGGAGGGTCTTGTGATTACCAAAGGCCAGGAGCGATGCCTCTACGTCTTTCCTGTGGAGGAGTTCCAGCGCATTACCGAGGCTCTCAGCACCGCCCCGGTCACCGCCAAGGCGGTGCGTGACTACAGCCGTGTCTTCTTCGCCAGCGCGTCCGACGAGACTCCGGACAAGCAGGGGCGCATCACGATCCCGCAGGGCCTGCGCACGTACGCGGGCCTGGAACGTGACTGCGTGGTCATCGGGGCCAACACCCGCCTGGAGATCTGGGACGCGCAGGCCTGGGAGACCTATCTCAACGCACAGGAGCAGGCCTTCGCCGATCTCTCGGAGGAGGTGCTGCCAGGGATTCTGTAATCGTCACGGTCGATTCGACGGTGTGGTCGTTCGGCGAGGTCTCCACCCGCAACCACTGTCCGGCAGCTGATGCACCTTCCCCGGTGTCAGATGACCGGTATCTCGAAGAGGATGCGGATGGGGACCTGGCCGGACGGGCACCGGGTGGGGACCTTGGAAGGATCGGCCGACGCGTCATCCGCGAGCAAGGACGCGAGAGGGGGGTTGGAGAGATGGCAGAGAGCGCTCACGTTCCGGTGATGCTCGAGCGCGTTCTGGAGTTGCTGGCGCCGGCGTTGACCGGTGCGCGCCCCGTCGTCGTCGACGCCAACCTCGGCCTCGGTGGCCATACGGAAGCCCTGCTCGCCGCCCACCCTTCACTGCACGTGATCGGGATCGACCGCGACCCGTTCGCGATCGAGTTCTCCACGCGGCGGCTCGCGCCGTACGCCGGGCGGACCTCGCTCGTCCACGCGACATCGGACGAGCTGGCCTCCGTGCTCGCGCGGCTGGGCCGTGAGAAGGTCGACGGAGTGCTGTTCGACCTGGGCGTCTCCTCGCCTCAGCTCGACGAGGCCGAGCGCGGTTTCGCCTACTCCTACGACGCTCCGCTCGACATGCGGATGGACACGAGCCAGGACCTCACGGCGGAGAAGGTGGTCAATACCTACTCGGCTGGGGAGCTAACCCGCATCCTTCGTGATTACGGAGAGGAACGGTTCGCACCGCGTGTCGCAGGCCTAATCATCAAGGAAAGGGCCAAGGAGGCCATAACGTCGACTAAGCGGCTTGCCGACATCGTCCGAGAGGCGATTCCTGCCGCTACCCGGCGCACAGGGGGAAACCCCGCCAAGAGGACTTTTCAAGCGCTGCGCATCGAGGTGAACGCGGAACTCGCCGCCCTGGAGGCGGCGCTGCCCGCCGCCCTCGACGCGCTGGTGCTGGGTGGGCGAGTCGTCGTGCTCGCCTACCACTCCCTGGAGGACCGGCTGGCCAAGCAGGTTCTCACGGCGCGAACCAGGGACACCAGCCCGCACGGGCTGCCCGTCCCGCTCCCGGCACACCAGCCGAGGTTCCGCCTGCTGACGAGGGGAGCGGAGCTCCCGAGTGAAGAAGAGGTCACCCGCAACCCGCGGGCGACCTCGGCCCGGCTGAGGGCGGCAGAGAGGATCCGTGTTGACGACGAGGACTGAGCAGGAGATCAGGAGGAGCGCGCCCGCACGCGGCGCCGGCACGCCGAAGAGTGGCGCCGGCAGGTCCGGTTCGGCGAACAAGCCCGTCCCGCCCCCGCGTCCCGCCGCCTCCACCCTTGACCACGCCGACGAGGCACGTGAGGAGCGCTCCGGCGGGGTGCGGCCCCGCCAGGGCACCGAGCCTCGCGACGAGCGCGCCGCGGCCACCCGCGCGCGCCGCGGCCCGACCGGTCGCGCCCGCCGCGCCGAGGACACCGACGAGCGCGCCTCGACGCGCCGCGCCGACCGTGAGGGCCGTGTCACCACGCGAGGTGCCGACGGTGAGGAGCGTGCGGCGTCCCGGCGTGCCGATGGTGAGGAGCGTGTGACGTCCCGGCGTGCCGAGGACGGCGCCGGCGAGCGTGCCGGTGCGGTGCGGACGCGTCAGGGTGACGAGCTTCGCGACGGGCGCCCGGCCGCTTCGCCCCAGGCCGGGGGTGAGCCCGGCGTCGCTTCGCGGGTACGTGGCGGGCGGTCGGTGCGGCCCCAGGGGTCGCGGCGGCCGGCGAGCGCGCGGCGCGGTCCGGCGCGGCGCCAGCGTGGTCCGTTCATCGTGCTGGTGCTCGGGCTGCTCGGCGGCGGGCTGGTCAGCCTGCTGCTGCTCAACACCGTGCTGGCGCAGGACTCCATCCGCGCGGGCAACCTGAAGTCCGAGATCGCCCAGCTCGAGCTCGGCAACCAGCAGCTCGGGGTCGACATCGAGCGCCGCAAGCAGCCGGGCGAGATCGCCGAGGCCGGTAAGCGGCAGCACCTCCAGCCCGACTGGAAGGACCCGAACGTCATCACCCCCGCCAGCGAGGATTCCAGCAAGGTGGGCGGCGCGAACCGGTGAGAGACTCGGGCGGCCGCGGGCAGGGACCCGGTCGCGGACCAGGCGGCGCCGGCGCTCAAGGAGGGCCCGGCGCCGCTCGGCGTACGCCCCGGGGCACGGGCGGCACCGGGCGGACCGGCAGGACCGGGCGACCGGCGCCGGGCGACGACCCGTTCGACCTGCCCTTCACCGACGACCGCCGCCGCCCCGAGCCCGGCGACGGGCCGCAGGACGAGCGTCCGCGCGGCCGTACCTCCCGGGAGGGCGAGCGCTCGCCCCAGGAGCCGCGTGGCCGTACCTCCCCGGAGGGCCGTACCTCCCCGGAGGGCCGCACGTCCTCGGAGGGCCGTACATCTCAGGAAGGGCGCGCTTCCCGCGAACGGCGGGGCGCTCAGGACGGCGCGCGCGAGACCCGGCAGCGGCCGGGCAGGCCCGACGGGCGGGACGAGCGCGAGGCGCGTGACCCGCGGACGCGGCCCGGCAGGCCCGGCGCCGACGCAGGACGGCCCAGGGGAGAGGTGCCGCGCCCGCGTGGCGGGGCGCCGCGCGGGCCCGCCGACCCGGAGCGCGGCGCGCGCAGGGGCGGCATGCCGCCGCGCAGGCCGCCGGCTCCGCCGATTCCGCCGAGGCCGCCGCTGGTGCTCAGGCTGGGCAACCCGCGCCGCCGCATCAACATCGGCATGATCGTCATGACGTTCATCCTGTCGATCTTCGCCGGCCGCCTGATCCAGATGCAGGGGCTCGACTCCAAGATCTACGAGGCCAAGGCCGTGGGCCAGCGCATGATCACCGAGGTCATCCCGGCCAAGCGCGGCTCGATCACCGACGTCAACGGCCACGCTCTGGCCATGACCGTCGAGGCCCGCGAGATGGCGATCGACCCGTCGAAGGTGCATCCGAGCGTACGCGCCAAGGTGGCCAACGTCCTGGCGGCCGAGCTCGGCAAGTCCCAGCAGGAGATCGCCGGCAAGCTCGCCAAGGACACCACCCAGTACCAGCTCCTGGCCAAGGACGTCGACCCGGTCGTGGCCGGCCGCCTGCTCAAGGCGCAGATCCCGGCGTTGACCGCGAAGAAGCAGTACAAGCGCATCTACCCGGCCGGCGACCTGGCCGGCACGCTGGTGGGCTTCGTGGGCGTGGACGGCACCGGCCTGGGCGGCCTGGAAGAGGCCAAGAACTCGCTCCTGGCCGGCCGCGACGGCAAGCAGCGGGTGGAGCAGGGCCGCGACGGCCAGCGCATCCCGATGACCCACAGCCAGCGCCAGGCGCCCCTGGAGGGCAGCGACGTGCGGCTGACGATCGACCGCGACATCCAGTGGGCCGCCCAGAAGTCGATCGCCGAGCAGGTCCAGGCGGTGGGCGCGGAGAGCGGCACGGTCATCGTCATGGACGTGAAGACCGCGCAGATCGTCGCCATGGCCAACGCCCCCGAGCTCGACCTGAACAACTGGCGTCAGGCCCCCCAGGAGAACTACGTCAACCGGGCGGCGGCCGACGTGTTCGAGCCGGGCAGCACCAACAAGGTGATCACCGCCGCGGCGGCGCTGGAGAGCGGCGCGGTCAGGCCGACGACGAGCTTCCGCGTCAAGGACAACATCCGCTGCTACGACCGCACGCTGCGCGACGCCGAGCCGCACCCCACGGAGACGATGACGTTCCAGACGGCGATCGCCAAGTCCAGCAACGTCGCCACGATCATGGCCGCCCGCAAGGTGGGCTCGCAGCGGCTGCACGGCATGCTGAAGTCCTTCGGGTTCGGCGCCAAGCCGGGCGGCGGCGTGCCGGGCGAGGAAGCCGGTCTTCTGCCCGACTACAAGACCTGGTCGGGCAGCCAGAGCTGCACGATCGCCTACGGCCAGGGCGTCTCGGTCACGGCGCTGCAGATGGCCAGCGTGTACCAGACGATCGCCAACGGAGGCGTCAGGGTGCCCCCGCAGATCGTCGCCGGCACCACCGGCCAGGACGGCAGGTTCACCGCGGCCGCCACCGGCAAGCAGACCAAGGTGGTCAGCGAACGGACGGCCACGGAGATCACCGCGATGCTGGAGAGCGCGGCCAGCGAGGAGGGCACCGGCGGCCTGGCGGCCATCCCCGGATACCGCGTGGCCGGCAAGACCGGTACCGCGAACCGCTACGATCCGAAGCTGGGCCGTTACGAC
Source organism: Nonomuraea sp. NPDC050394 (assembly GCF_044459065.1). NCBI lineage: Bacteria > Bacillati > Actinomycetota > Actinomycetes > Streptosporangiales > Streptosporangiaceae > Nonomuraea > Nonomuraea sp. NPDC050394. The sequence continues at coordinate 145,506 of NZ_JBITIO010000008.1, forward strand.
GGCTACACCGCATCCTTCGTGGGCTTCGCGCCCGCCGACGCGCCCCGCCTGGTGGTGCTGTCGGTGCTGCAGAACCCGCAGAAGGGCCACTTCGGCGGGCAGCTCGCGGCCCCCGTGTTCAAGCAGGTGATGACGTTCGCCATCAAGAGCAGGAAAATCCCGCCCACAAGCTCGACCGCGCCTCCGGTGCGGTTGAGCGCCGGACAGTGACCGGGGAAGGTACGCTCTCGCCGTGCGTCCCCCGTCGTCTATGCGTCCCACGACCAGCCCGCCGCGCCCGCTGACCGGCCTGGCCACCATGCTCGACGCCGATTCCGGCACGGCGCGTTCGCCGCATGCCGCGATCACCGGCGTCACCATCGACTCCCGCCAGGTGCGGCGCGGAGACCTCTACGTCGCGCTCGCCGGCAGCCACGCCCACGGGGCGAGCTTCGCCGCCGAGGCCATGGCCAGCGGCGCGGTCGCCGTGCTCACCGATCCGGCCGGCCGCGACGCCGCGGTCGCGACCGGGTTGCCGGTGCTGGTCGTGCCGGAACCGCGCGGCATGCTCGGGCAGATCTCCTCCTGGGTGTACGGCCAGCCGTCCCACGACCTGTCGGTCATCGGCGTGACCGGCACGAGCGGCAAGTCCACGACCACGTTCCTGCTGGAGGCCGGGCTGCGCGCCGCCGGCCACACGACGGGCCTGATCGGCGGCGTGGAGATCCGGGCGGGCGAGGTGCGCTTCGAGTCGCGGCTGACCACGCCGGAGGCCTCGGAGCTGCACGGGCTGTTCGCCTTCATGCGCGAGCAGGGCGTCTCCTCGGCGGTGATGGAGGTCTCCAGCCACGCGCTGGCGCTGGGCCGCATCGACGGGATCTTCTACGACGTGGCCCTGTTCACGAACCTGTCGCAGGACCACCTCGACTTCCACCGCGACCTGGACGACTACTTCGCCACGAAGGCCAGGCTGTTCCAGCCGGAGCTGAGCCGGGCCGGCGTGACGAACCTGGACGACCCCCACGGGCGCGAGCTCCTGACGGTGGCCAAGATCCCGATGACGACGTTCTCGCCCACGGGTGACCCGGAGGCCGACTGGCGGGCGCTCGACGTACGGCTGGGCGCCGACGGCAGCTCCTTCCGCGTCGTGGGTCCCGGCGGCGTCGAGGCCGACGCCCAGGTGGCGCTGCCGGGCTCGTTCAACGTCGCCAACGCGCTGGGCGCGATCGTGACGCTGGTGGAGGCGGGCGTGCCGCTGCAGGCCGCGGTGCACGGCGTGGGCACGCTGAAGGGCGTTCCCGGCCGCATGGAGCGGGTGACGACGTCGGAGGACGACTTCCAGGCCGTGGTCGACTACTCCCACAAGCCCGGCGCCGTCGAGTCGGTGCTCAATTCGCTGCGCCAGGTGACTTCTGGCAGGCTCACCATCGTGCTCGGCTGCGGCGGCGATCGCGACAGGGGCAAAAGGCCCATGATGGGAGAAGCTGCGGCGCGCCTCGCGGATGTGGCCATTTTCACCAGCGACAATCCACGCACAGAGGATCCTCTCCACATTCTTGCCGCGATGATGGAGGGGGCACTCGGCGTTCCCCGGCATGAGCGCGCTCATGTGATCATTGAGCCCGACCGCGCGGCGGCGATCGACCTGGCAGTGCGCCGGGCCGGACGCGGCGACGTGATCGTCGTGGCGGGCAAGGGCCACGAGCAGGGCCAGTACATCTCAGGCGAAGTGATCCCCTTCGACGACCGCGAGGTGGTCGCCGAAGCGATCCACAGGAAGGTTTACCAATGATCCCGTTGCCACTGGCCAGGATCGCCGAGCTCACCTCGGGCGCTCTGTCGGGCATGGCCGACCCTCGGGCCGTGGTGCGCGGCCCCGTCGTGATCGACTCGCGGCAGGTCGAGCCGGGATCGTTGTTCGCAGCCTTCCGGGGCGCCAACGTCGACGGGCACGAGTACGCCGTCCAGGCGGTGCGCGCGGGCGCGGTGGCCGTACTGGCCAGCCGTCCGGTCGAGGCGCCCACGGTGATCGTCCCCGACGTGGCCGCGGCCCTGGCGGCCCTGGCCACCGCGGTGGCCGGCTCGCTGCCGCAGGCGACCGTGCTCGGCGTGACCGGCTCGGCCGGCAAGACCACCACCAAGGACCTGCTGGCCCGCCTGACCGGCCGCATCGGGCCGACGATCGCGCCGGTCGGCTCGTTCAACAACGAGATCGGCCACCCGCTGACCGTCCTGAAGGCCGATCTCGACACCCGCTTCCTGGTGCTGGAGCTGAGCGCCCGCGACGCCGGGCACATCGCCCACCTGGCCTCCATCGCGCCGCCGAGCATCGGCGTCGTCCTCAACGTCGGCACCGCCCACCTCGGCGTCTTCGGCGGCAAGGACGCCATCGCCAAGGCCAAGGGCGAACTCGTCGAGGCGCTGCCCGCCACCGGCGTGGCCGTGCTCAACTCCGACGACCCGCTCGTCCGCGACATGGCCGGGCGCACCGACGCCCGCGTCACGTTCTTCGGCCGCGGCGAGGAGGCCGCCATCCGCGCCGAGGAGGTGACCGTCGACGAGCGTGGCCGCGCCTCCTTCCGGCTGCGCACGCCGTCCGGCGTCGCCTACGTGCGGCTGCGGCTGTACGGCGAGCACGCCGTCGGCAACGCGCTGGCCGCGGCGGCGGCGGGCTACGAGCTCGGGCTGCCGGTGGCCACGATCGCCGAGGAACTGTCGGAGGCCGAGCCCCGCAGCCGCTGGCGCATGGAGGTCACCGACCGCCACGACGGCGTGACCGTCATCAACGACGCCTACAACGCCAACCCCGACTCCATGCGGGCCGCCTTCGAGGCGCTCGGCGCGATCGGCGGCGGGCGGCGCCGCTTCGCCGTCATCGCCGCGCTGCGCGAACTGGGCGAGGACAGCGCCACGCTCAACGAGGAACTGGGCCGCCTGGCGGGCGGCGCCGGGCTGGCCGGGCTGATCGTGGCGGGGCCCGACGCCGGGCCGGTGCTGGAGGGCGCCTTCGCCGCCTCCAGCCAGGTGGCCGCGGCCCAGGGTGCCCCGCCACCGGGTGCGCCGCCGGCGGGGCCGTACCCACAGCAGGGCACGCGGATCGTGCACGTGGCCGACGCGGAGGCGGCGGCGCGGGAGCTCGCGTCGTGGCTGCGGCCCGGTGACGCCGTGCTGGTCAAGGGCCCGCGGGCGATGGGGCTCGAACGCACGGCCGAGCGTGTACTCGGGAGCGCGCGGTGACCAACATCATCATCGCCGGCGCGGTGGGATTGATCCTGTCGATGCTCGGCACTCCCCTCGCGATCCGCCTGTTCGCCAGGCGGGGTTACGGACAGGAGGTCCGCGAGGACGGCGTCCAGGCGCACCTGAGCAAGAAGGGCACGCCCACGATGGGCGGCGTGGTGTTCGTGCTGGCCTCGCTGCTGGCCTACGGCGCCTCGCACCTGGTCACGTTCGAGTCGCCGACGATCTCGGGCCTGCTGGTGCTGTTCCTGATGACCGGGCTCGGCGCGGTCGGCTTCCTCGACGACTTCATCAAGATCTACAAGCAGCGCAGCCTCGGCCTGCGCTCGGGCGCCAAGGCGCTGGGCCAGCTGATCGTCGGCGCCGTCTTCGCGGTGCTGGTGACCCAGCAGGCCAACGTGTACGGCATCACGCCCGCCGAGACCCGGCTGTCGTTCCTGCGCGACTTCGGGCCGTCGATCGGCCTGGTCGGGTTCACCATCTGGGTGCTCATCATGATCGTCGGGTTCTCCAACGCGGTGAACCTCACCGACGGCCTCGACGGCCTGGCCAGCGGCGCGACCGCCGTGGTGCTGGGCGCGTACGTGCTGATCGGCAACTGGCAGCTGCGCAACAACTGCATCGACCAGCTCGGGCCCAACTGCTACTGGGTGCGCGACCCGCTCGACCTGGCGGTGGTGGCGGCGGCGGTGCTGGGCTCGCTGATCGGGTTCCTGTGGTGGAACGCCCCGCCCGCAAAGATCTTCATGGGCGACACCGGGTCGCTGGCGCTGGGCGGCGTGCTGGCCGGTCTGGCGATCGCCACCCGCACCCAGCTCCTGCTGATCATCCTGGCCGGGCTCTGCGTGATCATCACGATGTCGGTGATCATCCAGGTCGGGTTCTTCAAGATGACCGGTAAACGGGTCTTCCGCATGGCGCCGTTGCAGCACCACTTCGAGCTGAAGGGCTGGGCGGAGACCACGATCGTGGTCCGCTTCTGGCTGATCGCCGGGTTGTGCGCGGCCGTGGGACTCGGACTGTTCTACGTGGAGTGGATGCCGCGCCCATGACGCTGACGTGTGTCGCGGGGCTCGGAGTCTCCGGTACGGCCGCCGCCCGGGTGCTGGCCGGGCGGGGCGAGCGGGTCGTCGTCCTGGAGGCGGCCGAGGGGGAGCGCCAGCGGCTCGTCGCCGCCGAACTGGCCCGCCTGGGCGTCGAGGTGCGCTTCGGCCCCATGGAACTGCCCGGGGAGACCACCCGGCTGGTCACCACCGGCTGGGCGCCCCACCACCCGCTGATCGCCGCCGCGCTCGCGGCCGGGGTCGAGGTCGTGGGCGAGGTCGAGCTGGCCTGGCGGCTGCGTCCGGAGCAGGCGGCCCCCTGGCTGGCCCTGACCGGCACCAACGGCAAGACCACCGCCGTGCGCATGCTCACCTCGATGCTGCTGGCGGCCGGGGAGAAGGCGCTGGCCGTCGGGAACGTCGGCGTGCCGGTCGTGGAGGCCGTCGCCGAGCCGTACGACGTGCTGGCCGTGGAGCTGTCCAGCTTCCAGCTGCACTGGTCGGGATCGCTGGCGCCCAAGGCGGCCGCGCTGCTCAACGTCGCCCCCGACCACCTCGACTGGCACGGCTCCCTGGAGGAGTACGCCGCCGCCAAGGCCAGGATCTTCGAGCGGGCCGCGACCGTGGTCTACAACGCCGACGACCCGATCGCGGCGGAGCTGGCGGCGCCGTACCCGGGCGCGGTGGGGTTCACGCTGCGGGTGCCGAGGGCGGGCGAGATCGGCGTGGTGGAGGACCTCATCGTGGATCGGGCCTTCTGCCCCGATCCCGTGCACGCCGCCGAGGAGCTCGCGAACCTGGCCGACGTGCATCCGTTCGCGCCGCACAACGTGGCCAACGCCCTGGCCGCCGCCGCGCTGGCCCGCGCGCACGGCGTACCGGCCGGGGCGGTACGGCAGGGCCTGCGGGACTTCGTGCCCGACCCGCACCGCATGTCGTTCGTCGAGCGGGTCGCCGAGGTCGACTACGTGGACGACTCCAAGGCCACCAACCCGCACGCCGCCGCCGCGGCCCTGGCCGCCTACCCGTCGGTCGTCTGGGTGGCCGGCGGCCAGCTCAAGGGCGCCGACGTGGAGGACCTCGTCCGCACGGCGGCGCCGAGGCTGCGCGGGGCGGTGCTGATCGGCGTGGACCGCGCCAGGATCGCCGAAGCGATGTCGCGACACGCGCCGAATGTCCCCGTGGTGGACATCGCCGACCAAGACACTGGAGTGATGGACCGCGTCGTCACCGAAGCCGCAGCGCTCGCCTCCCCGGGGGACACCGTGTTGCTGGCGCCCGCGGGCGCCTCGCTGGACATGTTCGCCAACTACCCGGCGCGGGGGGAGGCCTTCGCGCGAGCCGTACACGAGCACGGCCTGCGCCGGGAGCCGCGGACGTGAGCGCGACCACGGACGAGCGGCCGCGCAAGAGCGGCGCCGTCGAGGGGCCGTCGGTGTGGGCGCGTGAGCAGATGGGCGCGCTGCGCGAACTGCTCGGCAAGCCGCTGACCACCTACTACCTGATCATCGGCTGCAGCGCGCTGCTGCTGATCCTCGGGCTCATGATGGTGCTGTCGGCCTCCAGCATCGAGGCGCTGAACAAGACCGGCAGCCCGTTCTCGTGGTTCATCAAGCAGTCGCTGTCGGCGGCGATCGGCGTGCCGGTGATGTACGTGTGCTCGCGGCTGCCGCACAAGTTCTTCCGCTGGGCGGGCTACCCGCTCATGGTGTTGTCGATCATCGCGCTGGTCATGGTGCTGTTCATCGGCTCCTCCGAGCTGGGCGCGCAGCGGTGGATCTACATCGGGCCGCTGACCGTCCAGCCGTCGGAGCCGGCCAAGCTCGGGCTGGCGCTGTGGGGCGCGGACATGCTGGCCCGCCGGGCGCGCGCCGGGCGGATCGAGTGGCGGCAGATGCTGATCCCGCTGATGCCGGGCACCGCGATCCTGGCCGTCATGGTCATGCTCGGCCGCGACCTCGGCACCACCCTCGTGCTCATGATGATCTTCCTGTCGCTGCTGTGGGTGGTGGGGGCGCCGCTGAAGCTGTTCGGCGGCATCCTCGGTGTGGCGGTGCTGGCCGCGGTCATCATGATCAAGGTCGAGCCGTACCGCATGGCCCGCATCGGCGCCTTCCTCGACCCGTGGGCCGAGGCGCAGGGCGCCGGATACCAGGCCGTCCAGGGGCAGATCGCGATGGGCTCCGGCGGCTGGTTCGGGCTCGGGCTCGGGTCCAGCCGGCAGAAGTGGAGCTGGCTGCCGCACGGCGAGAGCGACTTCATCTTCGCCATCCTCGGCGAGGAGCTCGGCCTCATGGGCACGCTCGTCGTCGTCGCGCTGTTCGGCCTGCTCGGCTACGCCGGGCTGCGGGTGGCGGGGCGGGTCAAGGACCCGTTCATCAGGCTCGCCGCCGCCGCGGTCGTGGCCTGGATCTGCGGCCAGGCCATCGTCAACATGGGCGCGGTGATCGGCGTGCTGCCGATCACCGGCATCCCGTTGCCGCTGGTCTCCTACGGCGGCTCGGCCCTGCTGCCGACGCTGGCCGCGCTCGGGATGCTCCTGTCGTTCGCCAAACAGGAACCCGGCGCGCGCGAGGCGCTGGCCGCTCGTGGCCCCGGACCGGCCGCTCGGGCTCTAAGCTGGCTTGGCCTGGGGGGAAGAACGAGCAGGGGCCGAGCGAGACGTTAGGGAGTGACCGATCATGAGGGTGGTCCTCGCCGGTGGCGGGACGGCCGGGCACATCGAGCCCGCTCTCGCCCTAGCGGACACGCTGCGCGGGCTCGACCCGGGCATCGGCATCACCTGCATGGGCACCGACCGCGGCCTGGAGACCCGGCTGGTGCCCACCCGGGGGTATGAGCTGGAGCTCGTGCCCGCCGTACCCCTGCCCAGGGCGATCACCCCGCAGCTGCTGACCATGCCGGGCCGCCTGGCCGGGGCGGTCAACGCCGCGGCCGCGGTCCTCGACCGGGTGCGGGCCGACGTGCTCGTGGGATTCGGCGGGTACGTGGCCACGCCCGCGTACCTGGCGGCCAAGCGGCGCGGCGTGCCCATCGTCGTGCACGAGGCGAACCCGCGCCCCGGCCTGGCCAACCGGCTGGGCGCCAAGCTCACCGACCACGTCTTCACCGGCCACCCCGACTGCGTGCTGGCCAAGGCGGAGTACATCGGCACGCCGCTGCGGCGCGAGATCGTCCAGCTCGACCGGCTGTCGATGGGCGACAAGGCGCGCTCCTGGTTCGGCCTGCAGACCGACCGGCCGACGCTGCTCGTCTTCGGCGGCTCCCAGGGCGCCCGCTCGATCAACCAGGCCGCGCTGGCCGCCTCGCCGGCCCTGCGCTCGGCGGGGGTGCAGGTGCTGCACGTCGTCGGCCCCAAGAACACCGTCGAGCGCGAGCCTCCGCCGGGCGACCCGCAGTACGTGCTGCTTCCCTACCTCGACCGCATGGACCTCGCCTACGCCGCCGCCGACCTGGCGCTGTGCCGCAGCGGCGCGCTCACCTGCGCGGAGCTGACGGCGGTCGGCCTGCCCGCGGCGTACGTGCCGCTGCCCCACGGCAACGGCGAGCAGCGGATCAACGCGGAACGCATCGCCGGCGGCGGCGGGGGGCTGCTCATCGACGATGCCGATTTGTCACCTGATTGGATCATCCAGAACGTGCTGCCCATCTTGCGGGACCCCGAACGCGTCGCCGTCATGTCCGAGGCCGCGGTCAGACTGGGACGCAAGGACGCGGACATCACGCTGGCCAGGAAAGTGTTGGAGATAGCCCAATGAGTCTCGTGAAGCTGGTCGATCCGGTCGCCGCCGAGGACCTGGGGAGGGTCCACTTCATCGGCATCGGCGGCGCCGGGATGTCGGGCATCGCCCGCATCCTGCTCAAGCGCGGCGTACGCGTGACCGGCAGCGACGCCCGCGGCTCCGACCTGGTGAACGAGCTGCGTGAGCTCGGCGCGACCGTGCACATCGGGCACGCCGCCTCCCACGTCAAGGACGCCGACACCGTCGTGGTCTCCACCGCCATCCGCGACTCCAACCCCGAGCTGGGGGAGGCGCTCAAGCGCGGGGTGCGGGTCATCCCGCGGGCCGCCGCGCTCGCCTCGGTGATGGCCGGGCGCACCGCCGTGGCCATCGCCGGCACCCACGGCAAGACCACCACGACCTCGATGCTGACCGTGGCGCTGCAGAAGAGCGGCGCCGATCCGTCTTACTGCGTGGGCGGGCAGCTGGTCACCACCGGGCTCGGCGCGGACGAGGGCAACGGTGATGTGTTCGTGGCCGAGGCCGACGAGAGCGACGGGTCGTTCCTGATGCTGGCGCCGGACATCGCGCTGGTGACGAACGTCGAGGCGGACCATCTCGACAACTACGGGGACCCGCGGGCCGTGTACGACAGCTTCAACCGCTTCGTGGAGCGGGTCGGCTCGCTGCTGGTCATCTGCGCCGACGACCCGGGGTCGGCGGCGCTGGCCGAGGTGGCCGCCAGGCGCGGGCTGCGGGTCAGGACCTACGGCACCGAGTCCGACGACTACCGCGTCACCGGGGTGCGGCCCGACGGGTTCGGCACGCGTTTCACGATCGAGGGGCGTGGCGAGGTCAGGCTGGCCGTTCCCGGGGCGCACAACGCGCTCAACGCCACCGCGGTGGTGGCCGTGGCCGATGCCCTGGGCCTGCCGTTCGAGGAGATCAGGGACGGTCTGGCGGCCTTCACGGGGGCCAAGAGGCGCTTCGAGGCCAAGGGCGAGGCGGGCGGCGTGGCGGTCTTCGACAGCTACGCCCACCACCCCACCGAGCTGGCCGCCGACCTGCGCGCCGCCCGCGACGTGGTCGCCTCCTATTCGGGTGACGGGCGGGTCATCGCGGTCTTCCAGCCGCACCTGTACTCGCGCACCCGGTTCTTCGCCGACGAGTTCGGCGCGGCGCTCGGCCTGGCCGACCGCGCGATCGTCCTGGACGTCTACGGCGCCCGCGAGGATCCCGAGCCGGGAGTGTCCGGGGCCATGGTCGCCGAGCGGGTCAACCTGCCCGATTCCCACGTCGACTACGCGCCCGACAAGGCCGCCGTGCCCGCGCTGGTCGCGGACAAGGCGCGGCAGGGCGACATCGTCCTGACCATGGGCGCGGGCGACGTCACCGAGCTCGGGCCGCGGATCGTCGCGGAGCTGTCCACCCGGTGAGGGCGCGTACCGCTTTCATCGGGCTGCTGACCGCCGGGGTCGTGGGCACGGCGGTATGGCTGGTTTTCTACTCGCCCGTCCTCGGCGTGCGAAATGTCGAGATCGTGGGGAATCTCACAGTTCCCGCCGACCGGATCGAACAGCAGGCCGCCATCACCGCCCTGCACCCGCTGGCCACCGTCGACCTGGCCTCGGTCGAGAGCCGGGTGCTGGGCATCCGGCAGCTCGCGACCGTGAAGGCCGCGCGGGTGTGGCCGTCCACGCTGGAGATCACCGTCGCCGAACGCGAGCCGGTCGCCGTGCTGCCCGTGGGCGGGAAGGCGGCGCTCGTCGACAAGCAGGGCGTCGTGACCGAGATCCGCGCCATCGGGCCGCCTGACCTGCCGGTGCTGCACATGGACCGGCCCAGCCCGACCGACCCCGTGACGCTGGCGGCCCTCAAGGTCGTCAGCACACTGCCGGACACCTTGTCGGGGAAGGTGAAGACGGTGCGGGCGTCGTCGGCCGAGGGGATCACGTTCGGCCTGAACGACGGGCGGACCGTGGTGTGGGGCGGCACCGACCGCGGCGAGGACAAGGCGGCCGTGCTGCTCTCCCTCCTGTCCCGCAAGGCGGACCTGTACGACGTCAGCTCGCCGGACGTGGTCACGCTCAAGTGATGCGCTCTTCTCGCGTGACGCCTCTTCTCCGTTACGGCAAGCCGGGCTGACGCCACCCGCCGACGTGCGCCGGGGCAGGTCGGGGGGATCGCTTCTCACGTCGGACGTGGCCCCCGCCGTCACGGCCCCGGTCAGCGCCCCGATCGCTCGGCCCGCGCCGCGCCCTGCTCTCCCCGCCGGGTTGTCCCGCGCGCCTGCCCCGGTGGCGGCCGTGCGGCCGGCCTGATGCCCCCTTGGGCGGTGTCCTCGACGGGGTGGCCAGGGGGCCTGCCCTGTCCCTCCAAGACGGGCGTGAGCTGGGGTGGGAGCGGGTTAAGACATGTATTGCCCGGTGCGTGGTAGTTCCAGGGCAGGCCGCGGTGGCCCGGGGTGGTGAGGGTTTGGGAGGAGAATGGGTGGAGCCTGTCCGATCCGGGGGGTGGAGCGTGAGAGTCTGTATCCCGGACGGGAGCCCGGCCAGGCATGACACGGGAACGAATCGGACAGCCCGCGACACGCCGGACGTGCTTGCGGCGCGGTTAGTTGACCCGCCCGGAGCGTAACTCCTACTGTCCGTATCAATCCTCAGGTTGACATAAATCTAAATCTCAACCTGAGGTTGAGAGTTACCCGAAGTGAGAAATGGCGGAGAACGATCCGCACCGAAATGGCAAGTCAACGAGCGGAAAGGCCCCTCGTCGTGGCAGCACCGCAGAACTACCTCGCGGTCATCAAGGTCGTCGGCATCGGCGGCGGCGGAGTCAACGCCGTCAACCGGATGATCGAAGAGGGACTCAAGGGCGTCGAGTTCATCGCGATAAACACCGACGCCCAGGCGCTGCTGATGAGTGACGCCGACGTGAAATTGGACGTGGGCCGTGAGCTCACGCGCGGACTTGGCGCGGGCGCCAACCCCGACGTGGGGCGCAAGGCGGCCGAGGACCACCGTGAAGAGATCGAAGAGGTGCTCAAGGGCGCCGACATGGTCTTCGTCACGGCAGGCGAAGGCGGCGGCACCGGCACCGGTGGCGCACCCGTCGTGGCCAACATCGCCAGGTCACTCGGCGCGCTGACGATAGGTGTGGTGACCAGGCCGTTCAGCTTCGAAGGGCGGCGCAGGGCCTCACAGGCCGAAGCCGGCATCGAGACGCTGCGCGACGAGGTCGACACCCTGATCGTGATCCCGAACGACCGCCTGCTGTCGATCTCCGACCGCCAGGTCAGTGTTCTGGACGCCTTCAAGGCGGCCGACCAGGTGCTGCTGTCCGGTGTCCAGGGCATCACGGACCTGATCACCACGCCCGGTCTGATCAACCTGGACTTCGCGGATGTGAAATCCGTCATGTCCGGCGCCGGCTCGGCCCTCATGGGCATAGGGCACGCGCGCGGTGACGACCGTTCCGTGGCGGCGGCCGAGATGGCGGTCTCCAGCCCGCTGCTGGAGGCCTCGATCGACGGCGCCCACGGGGTGCTGCTGTCCATCGCGGGCGGCTCCGACCTGGGCCTGTTCGAGATCAACGAGGCCGCCCAGCTGGTGTCCATGGCCGCCGCGCCCGACGCCAACATCATCTTCGGCACGGTCATCGACGACGCGCTCGGCGACGAGGTGCGGGTCACCGTCATCGCCGCCGGCTTCGACGAGGTGCCCAAGCTGCCTCCCGCCGCCGTACGGCCGGCCGCCTCGTCGGCCACCGCCGCCCAGGCCTCGGCCCCGGTACGCCCGAGCGGCGTCCAGGCGCCGAGCGTGAAGGCCGAGCCGGTGGCGCCGCCGCGCGCGGAGCCCGCCCGCCCCGAGCCCGTACGCTCGGACTCGGTTCCCTATTCGCAGCTACGCGCCGAGCCGATGCGCCCCGACCAGCGGCCGGAGCCCAGGCCTGAGCCCGTCCGCGCGGCCGAGCAGCACACGCCGGAACCGGCGCCGGCGCAGCCCGCGCCCGCCGCCCAGGTGGCTCCCGCGGTGGAGCCGGTCGCGGAGGAGCCGCCCGCCCCGGTCTCCATCCCCCGCCCGGCCCCCGAGCCCCCGAACCCGCCGACACCGATCAACTCCCGGATGTCGGAGCCGGCCAAGCGCCGTCCGGTGGTCTTCGAGGAGCAGGAAGAGGAACTGGACGTCCCGGACTTCCTCAAGTAGCCGCAGCTTCACCGAACGCCCGCGCCGCAACCGGCGCGGGCGCTCTGCTGTCTGCCCGCCCGCGTTCTGCCACCGGTGACATGCCGCCGCCGGTCAAGAGTGATCGAACTCACGTGCGAGGCCCCACCCTGCCCTGGAGTAGCGTTCTTACGGCAGGCCCCCTGGTGACGGCGGCCTGCCGTACCGGGAGAAAGGTGTGAAGTGACGCGCAAGGCGGAGATCGGCGAGCGGCTGGGCGAGGTGGAGGAGCGGATCGCGCGGGCGTGCCGCGCCGCCGGCAGGGACCGGGCGGAGGTGACGCTGATCGCGATCACCAAGACCTACCCCGCCGACGACGTGCGGACCCTCGCCGAGCTGGGCGTCCGCGACGTGGGCGAGAACCGCGATCAGGAAGCCGCGGGCAAGGCCGCCGAATGCGCCGATCTGCCGGTGACCTGGCACTTCGTGGGGCAGTTGCAGACGAACAAGGTCAGGTCGGTGGTCGGGTACGCGGACGTGATCCACTCCGTCGACCGCGAGCGGCTGGCCAGGGCGATCTCCAAGGAGGCCGTCAGGGCGGGGCGCGAGGTGACGTGCCTGGTGCAGGTGGCGCTCGACGACGACCCGGAACGCGGCGGCGCCCTGCCCGCCGACGTGCCCGCGCTGGCCGACGTGATCGCGGCGGCCGGGAATCTGCGGCTGGGCGGGGTGATGGCGGTGGCGCCGCTGGGGGAGGATCCGGGCAAGGCGTTCGGCAGGCTGCGGGAGATCGCGCTCGCGCTTCAATCGCGCCATCCGGGCGCGGCCATGGTGTCCGCGGGGATGAGTGGGGATTTGTCCGAGGCTGTGGCCAACGGCGCGACACACGTGCGGGTCGGTACGGCGTTGCTCGGTCGCCGCAAGCCCTTCGTCAGGTAATGTCCCCTCAAGTGGGTCTTAGTAGAGGTCGATCCGCGGTGAGCTCCAAGGGGGTACGGCTACCGCCTCGGGTCCCCGCCCGAGCGAGTGCGACCATGAGCAGGAGGACGACGTAGTATGGCCGGCGCAATGCGCAAGATGGCGGTCTACCTCGGTCTCGTGGAGGACGACCGTTACGAGAGGTACGAGGCCTACGCGGACTACGACCCTCCGTACGAGGAGGAGTCGCCGCGGACCGGTGAGGAGCGGGCCGTCACGGTCCAGGACCGCGACGACGAGACCGACCCCGGCGTACCCGCGCCGCGGCCCTCGACGACGGTCCTGGAGCGGCGTACCACCGACCTCGCGAGGATCACCACACTCCATCCGCGCACGTACAACGAGGCGCGTACGATCGGAGAGCACTTCCGGGACGGCACCCCGGTCATCATGAACTTGACTGAAATGGTTGACAGCGACGCCAAGCGGCTGGTGGATTTCGCGGCAGGTCTGGTCTTTGGCCTACATGGCAGCATTGAACGTGTTACCAACAAGGTGTTCCTGTTGTCCCCTGCCAATGTCGAGGTGACCGCCGAGGACAAGGCTCGAATCGCGGAACGCGGATTCTTCAACCAGAGTTAGAGTCTCTGTATGTCTATCGGACCCAACCTGGTCTCACCGAGACCGACGGGAGGGCTCATCAGAAGTGGAGGCGCGGCCACGCCGTGGGGATCGTAGGTCAGATCTTGGTGGTTGTCCTGTCCCTCTACCTGGTGTTGCTCATCGGAAGAATGATCTTTGAGACGGTGCAGGCGTTCGCCCGCCAGTGGCGGCCCTCCGGCGTCGTGCTGGTCCTCGCAGAGGCCACATACACCGCAACCGACCCACCTCTCAAGTTTCTCCGCCGTTTCATTCCTCCCCTCCGGTTGGGTACGGTGGCCTTTGACCTAAGCTTCACAGTCCTGTTCATCGTGGTGCTGATCCTGATCCAGATCGCTGGATCACTCGCCAGATGACGGGCCTGCGAGGTCCGGTCGAGAACCGACTCGTGTCCGCGCTGAAGTGATTCGGGTCTGCCCCCTCCGGACAGACTCCAAGCGCGCCAAGGAGACCAAAAAATGCCGCTGACGCCCGCTGACGTGCGGAACAAGCAGTTCAGTACCACCCGGCTACGGCCGGGCTACGACGAGGAAGAAGTAGACGCCTTCCTCGACGAGGTGGAAGCTGAGCTTGACCGCCTGATCCAAGAGAACGAGGAGCTTCGCGCCAAACTGGCCGAGTGCCTGCGTGGGAAGGTGCCCGGCGGCATGAACATGCCCATGGCCTCCGCCCCGGTGCAGGAGCCGAAGGCCGAGATGCAGCTGCCCCCGCAGCCGGAGCCCATGCGGGCCCCCGAGCCGCAGCCCATGCAGCCGCAGCCCCAGCCCGTCGCCATGAACATGCCTCCCGCCGAGGACAACATGGACACCGCGGCCCGCGTGCTCGCCCTCGCCCAGCAGACGGCCGACCAGGCCATCGCCGACGCCCGCCGCGAGGCGGACGAGACCGTCACCCGCGCCCGCCGCGAGGCCGACGACATCCTGACCAAGGCTCGCCGCCAGGCCGAGCAGGTCATCGGTGACGCCCGTGCCCGCGCCGAGACGCTGGAGCGCGACGCGCAGGAGCGCCACCGCCAGGCCATGGGCTCCCTCGTCCAGACCCGTGACGAGCTGGAGCGCAAGGTCGAGGAGCTGCGCAGCTTCGAGCGCGAGTACCGCAGCCGCCTCAAGCTCTACCTGGAGAACCAGCTCGCCGAGCTGAACGTCTCCGCGGAGGGCAGCGGCGGGTTCCCGGTTCTGCCGAACCCCGGCGCTCCGGCCATGTCGCACGCCGTACCCCAGGGTGGTCAGCAGCCGCTTCCCGGCGGTCCCAGCCCGTTCGGCGGCGAGGCTCCCCAGGGCGCCTTCCCCGGCGCCGACGGCCCGCACAACGACCGCCGGTAAAGTAGCGGGTCAACAGGACCCGTCACTCGAGAGAGCCCCCTAGTGATCCTTATCAGTGCTGGTTTGGTGCTCGCGGCGGTCGTACTGCTGATCGCGGGCTTCGTGCTGGCAAAGCCGTTCCTGATCATGTGGTCCATCGTGGTGAGCGTGCTTTCCGCGTTGTTCCTGGTGATCGGGGCGCTGCTGCGGCGTCATGAGCTGTTCCCCGGCGGGCGTGCCGGGGCCACGGCCACCCCTCCCGAACCCGCGAAGTTCGGGTACCCGCAGCCGCCGCACTCCGACCAGGCTCCCGCGGGAGCGCCGCCGTCTCCTCCGCGTCCCCAGACGTTCCAGCAGACGGCGACCGTCCCCTCACCGGCTCCCCGCCGGCCCGCGGCACGCGGGATCTCCCCGGACGCCCTCGTCCTGGTGATCCCCGGGCGCAAGCGTTACCACGTACCGGGATGCCGTCAGCTGATCGGACGGGATCACGAGGAGCTCACATTCGAGGAGGCGCGCGAGGAGGGCTTCACGCCCTGCACGAGCTGCCTGCCCGACGCGGCGCTCGGTGGACGGCAGCTGCCGCCTGCCGCCGACCCCGAGCCCGTCACGCCCCACCCCGCTGCCTCGCCGGAGACCAGGACCGTCTCCGCCGAGCTTCCGGCGGAACCCTCCGAGGCGACCCGCGACATCCGGCCCCCGGGCCCCGTCGCAGCGCCGAAGCCGGCCCCCGCCGCTTCCACCCCCACTCCGGAGTCCGGGCCCGACCAGCCTGGCGGCTGGTTCGCCCCCAAAGCCTCTTCCTCCGGTACGGCGAAGCCCCCCGCGGCCGGTGACGACACCCCGCCCGCGCCGGGACCGGACGACGAGTCCGACGCCGAGACGACCAACCCGCACCTCCGGCTCCCCGCCATGGAGTCCCCGTCCAAGCCGCCGGCCGGCAGCCCAACGGGCCCGTCCGGCAGCCTCACAGGCCCGGCCGGCAAGCCCGTGAGCGCGGCGGGCAAGCCCGCGAGCGCGGACGGCAGGCCCGCGAGTCCCGCGGACGACAGGCCCCGGAAGGACGAGAAGCCCGGTACGGACAACCGGTCCGGGACGGACAAGCCCGGGACGGACAGGCCGGGGACGGACAAGCCCGAACGGGCCGCCCCGGCCGGGCAGCGGCCTCCGGCCGAGGAGAAGGCCGTGCATCCGGTCACCGGCGACAACGGCGCGGGCCGGCGGCCCGAGGCGCCGGTCGCCGACGAGGGCAGGCCCACCGGCAAGAGCCCGTCAGGGCCGCGTGTGGCGCCCTATGTCGCCCCCGCGACCACCAACGGCGAGGCCAAGCCCGCGACCCCGGAGAAGAAGCCTGAGCCCGGCTCACGGCCCACGCCCGCCGAGTCCCGGGCGGAGTCGGAAGAGCCGAAGCCGGAGCCGAAGCCCCGCCCGGGCGCCGAGGATGACGCCGGTGACGACGCGCCCGCCAAGGACACGCGGCCGGGCACGGTGAAGGTCATCGTCGGCACGCGCCGCTACCACAGCACCGCCTGCCCGCTGATCCGCGGCGCCGGCGACACGGGCGTGGAGACCATGACGCTGGCCCAGGCCGAAGCGGCCGGGCTGACGAGCTGCTCGGTCTGCCAGAACGACCGCGAATCGGTCAGCTGACCACCCGCGCCCAAGGACTGCGGGCTGACGAAGGGGCCCCATACACGGGCTTACCGAGCGGCCCCGCACGCGGGCTGACGAAGTGGCCCCGCACATGGAAGGACGCGGCCCCCGGACGAAGGGGACCGCGTCTTCTCACCTCTACACGCGGCGCAGCTGGAAGGTCAGCCCGAGGTCGGCGTCGGTGAACACCGGCAGCTCGGACGTGCCCTCCGTGACCGACAGCGCCAGGACCTCGTCGGCCACCAGCCCGCCGTCGGACCGCAGCGCCTCCGAGAGGTCGGGCGAGGCTGCCGTCCACCACAGGTCGATCCGGTCGGTGATCGCCAGGCCGCTCGACTTGCGGGCGTCCTGCACCAGGCGGATGACCTCGCGGATGAGCCCGGCCCTGCGCAGCTCGCCGGTCATGGCCAGGTCGAGGGCGACGGTCTCGCCGGTGCCGGTGTCGACGGCGCCGGTCTCCACCGCCCAGCCGGAGCGCGGCTGCTCGGTGACGATCACGTCGTCGGGGCCCACCTCGACCGTGCCGAGCTCGGCTGCCTCCAGCGAAGCCGTACCCCCGGAGCGCAGGGTGCGCGCCAGCGAGGCGGCGTCGGCGGCGGAGACGGCGGCGGCGACCAGCTTGGTCTGGGAGCCGAACCGCTTGCCCAGCGCGCGGAAGTTGGGCTTGACCGTGTAGGAGACGAGGTCGGCGCTGTAGCCGGACATGTCCTCCAGCGTCTGCACGTTCAGCTCGTCGGCGATGAGCTCGCGCAGCTCGTTGGGCAGGGCGGGCCAGTCGTGGGCGCCGACCAGCGCGCGGCCGAGTGGCTGGCGGGTCTTCACCCCCGACGAGGCGCGCGCGGAGCGGCCCAGTTCGACCAGCCGCCGCACCAGCGCCATCTGCTGGGACAGCGCGGGGTCGAGCAGGTCCTCGCGTACGGCCGGCCACGAGGTCAGGTGCACCGAGGCGGGGTCGCCCTCCCGGCGCAGCACGTCCCACAGGTAGTCGGTGACGAACGGGGTGATCGGCGCCATGAGCCGCGTGACGGTCTCCAGGCACTCGTACAGGGTGGCGAAGGCGTCCTGCGAGCCCTGCCAGAACCGGCGGCGCGAGCGGCGCACGTACCAGTTGGACAGGTCGTCGAGGAACTCCGCCAGCCGGCGCCCGGCCCGCACGGTGTCGTACTCGTCGAGCGCCGCGCTCACCTCGGCGACGGTGCGGTGGAGCTCGGCCAGCGCCCAGCGGTCGATGAGCGGCCGCTCGGCGGCGGGGGTGGCCTCCCGCGGCGTCCAGGACGAGGCGTTGGCGTAGAGGGTGAAGAAGGAGGCGGTGTTCCAGTAGGTCAGCAGGACCTTCCTGACGATCTCCTCCAGCGTGCCGTGGCCGACCCGGCGCGCCGCCCAGGGTGAGCCTGAGCAGGCCATGAACCAGCGCAGGGCATCGGCGCCGTGCTGGTCCATGAGCGGGATGGGCTGCAGCACGTTGCCCAGGTGCTTGCTCATCTTGCGGCCGTCCTCGGCCAGGATGAGGCCGAGGCAGAGCACGTTCTCGTAGGAGGACTGGCCGAAGGTCAGCGTGCCGACGGCCATGAGCGAGTAGAACCAGCCGCGCGTCTGGTCGGTGGCCTCGCAGATGAACTGCGCCGGGTAGACGCCCTCGGGCTTGCCGCGGGCGCCCCACTGGGCGAACGGCATCGAGCCGGAGTCGTACCAGGCGTCGATGACGTCGGGCACGCGCCACGCCTCGGCCGAGCAGGACGGGCAGGGGAAGGACACGTCGTCCACGAACGGGCGGTGGGGGTCGAGCGCGGACAGTTCCTGACCGGCCAGCTCGCCCAGCTCCTCCAGGGAGCCGACACAGGTGACGTGGCTCTCGTCGGCGGTGCACACCCACAGCGGCAGCGGCGTGCCCCAGTAGCGCGAGCGCGACAGCGACCAGTCGACGTTGTTGCGCAGCCACTCGCCGAAGCGGCCCCACTTGATCGTGTCGGGGAACCAGTTGGTCTTCTCGTTCTCGGCGAGCATCTGGTCCTTGACCGCGGTGGTGCGGATGTACCAGGAGGGCAGCGCGTAGTAGAGCAGCGCGGTGTGGCAGCGCCAGCAGTGCGGGTAGCTGTGCTCGAAGTGGCCGCCGCGGAACAGCAGGCCGCGGGCGCGCAGGTCCTCGGTGAGGCCCTCGTCGGCGTCCTTGAAGAACTGGCCGCCGACCATGGGCACGTCGTCGAGGAAGCGGCCGTCGGGGCCGATCGGGTTGACGACCGGCATGCCGTACTTCTTGCAGACCGTGAGGTCGTCGGCGCCGAACGCGGGCGCCTGGTGGACCAGGCCGGTGCCGTCCTCGACGGTGACGTAGTCGCCGAGCACCACGTAGTGCGCGCCGGGGATGTCGACGAGGTCGAAGGGGCGCGTGTAGGAGGTGTGCTCCAGCTCGCGGCCGGTGAAGCGGGCCACCTCGGTGGCGCCGTCGCCCAGCACGCCGAGCAGCGGCTCGGCGACCACGAGCACCTCGCCGTCGGCGGTGCGCGCGGCGACGTAGGTGACGTCGGGGTGTACGGCGACCGCGGTGTTGGACACCAGCGTCCACGGCGTCGTCGTCCAGACCAGCAGCGAGGCGCCGAGTTCCTGGAGGCGGCCCGAGGTGGCCGGCATGCGCACGTACACCGACGGCGACGACACGGTCTCGTAGCCGCCCGGCTGGCCCAGCTCGTGGTCGGACAGGCCGGTGCCGCAGCGCGGGCAGTACGGCGTGATGCGGAAGTCGCGGAACAGCAGGCCCTTGTCGAAGATGACCTTCAGCGACCACCAGACCGACTCGACATAGGACGGGTCCATGGTCCGGTAGGCGGTGGACAGGTCGATCCAGTAGCCCATCCGCTCGGTGAGCTCTTCGAAGGCGTCGACGTGGCGCAGCACGGACTCGCGGCACTTGGCGTTGAACTCGGCGATGCCGTACGCCTCGATGTCCTTCTTGCCGGACAGGCCGAGTTCTTTCTCGATGCCGACCTCGACCGGCAGGCCGTGGCAGTCCCAGCCGGCCTTGCGGGGGACGCTGAAGCCCCGCATGGTCTTGTAGCGCGGGAACAGGTCCTTGAAGACGCGCGCCTCGACGTGGTGGACGCCGGGCAGGCCGTTGGCGGTGGGCGGGCCCTCGTAGAAGACCCACGACGGGTTGCCTTCGTTCTGCTCCACCGAGCGCTCGAAGATCTTCCCGTCGCGCCAGCGGTCGAGGACCTCGCGCTCGAGCGCGGGCAGGTCGACCTGCGCGGGAAGAGAGCGGAAAGAGTGGGAAGACATCTCGGGCGGGACCTCCACGCTGGTCACATGCTGACAGGTGCGTGAAGGGACGAAGCCGGAGGCTCCGCGGTACCACCCTTCTTGGCCCCGAAAGGGACCCTCTTCGTTCAGGGCTGCGGCCGGTTCTAGTGAGCTCGGTGACGAGCCGTTCTTCCGGCGGCTCCGGGGTGATATCCCTCACAGTCGGGCCCCATCAACGCCTTGCAGGCTCAAACCATAACGCAGAGTGGAGCGAAAGACTTCCCCGTTTTCCGCGGGCCGTGTCCGTGGCGGGCAAAGCGGTGGGAATGGACTCTCCAGTGGAGGAGTTGAATTCGCGGGGCGGGATAGTACGGGAGGGGTAAACCTCACGGCGGGTCGTTTGCCGATCCGTTATCGGGCACCTAAGCTGCCCGCACCATTCACCGGCCTTGATCAGCATGGAGGCAGCCATGGCGGCAGTCACGCAGACCGCAACACCGTCGATGTGGTCGGAGCAGGAGCTGGCCGAGGTACGCGAGTCCCTGCAAAGGGAGATAGACGAGCTCAACGCGGACATTCGCCGCCACGAGTCGGAGATCGCCTCGGGCGACGTGACGCAGGGCGCCGGCGACGACCAGGCGGACGCCGGAGCCAAGACCTATGAGCGCGAACGCGAGATCGCCCTTACCCTGAATGCGCGCGACCTGGTCGCGCAGAACGAACGTGCGATCGCCAGGATCGACGCAGGGACCTATGGAGTGTGCGAATCGTGCCAGAAGCCGATCGGCAAGGAGCGCCTGCAGGCGTTCCCGAGGGCGACGCTGTGCGTGACGTGCAAGCAGCGGGAGGAGCGCAGGTAAAGCGCAAGCTCCTCCTCCTGCTGGGCGCGCTCGCCTTTGTGATCTACGCGGCCGACCTGGTCACCAAGACCGTCGTGCTGCGGACGCTCGAAGGCGAGCCGCCCAACGTGATCATCCCGGGCGTGCTCCAGTTCCGGGTGATCTTCAACTCCGGCGCCGCGTTCAGCATCGGCACCGGGATGACGTTCGTGTTCACCATCATCGCCACGGGCGTGGTGGTGGCGATCATCCGCACCGCCCGCAAGCTGCGCAGCCTGCCGTGGGCGATCACGCTGGGCCTGTTGCTGGGCGGCGCGCTGGGCAACCTCACCGACCGGTTGCTGCGCTGGCCGTCCGGCTTCGGCCGGTCGACCCAGCTGCAGGGGCACGTGGTCGACTTCATCGAGGTGCTGCCGGGCAACTTCCCGATCATCGACTACTTCCCGGTCTTCAACATCGCCGACTCCGCGATCGTGTGCGGCGGCATCCTGGCGGTCATCCTGGCCTGGCGCGGCCTGCAGATCGACGGCACCCGCGAGGTGAAGAAGTGAGCGAACAGCGCAGCCTGCCCGTCCCGGACGGGCTGGAGGGGGAGCGGCTGGACGCCGCCCTCTCGCGGCTGTTCGGCTTCTCCCGTACGCGCGCAGCGGAGCTGATCGGCGCCGGCGAGGTGCTGGTCGACGGCAACGAGGCGGCCAAGTCCGACCGGGTGCACGCGGGCGCCTGGCTGGAGGTGACGATGCCGCCCCCGGTCACCACCCCGATGCCCGTCGCCGAGCCGGTGCCCGGCATGACGATCGTGTACGAGGACGACGACGTCGTCGTGGTCAACAAGCCGATCGGCGTGGCCGCCCACCCGACCGTCGGCTGGACCGGCCCCACCGTGATCGGCGGCCTGCTCGGCGCCGGGCACACCATCGCCACCAGCGGCGCGGCCGAACGCCAGGGCATCGTGCACCGGCTCGACGCCAACACCACCGGGGCGATGGCCGTGGCCAAGAGCGAGCACGCGTACTCCCACCTCAAGCGCGCCTTCAAGGAGCGCACGGTGGACAAGCGCTACAACGCCCTCGTCCAGGGACATCCCGACCCGTTCCGCGGCACGGTGGACGCGCCGATCGACCGGCATCCGGCCGGGGACGGGCGCTGGGCGGTGGTGGCGGGCGGCAAGCCGTCGGTGACGCACTACGACACGATCGAGGCGTTCCGGGCGGCGTCGTTGCTGGACATCAAGCTGGAGACCGGCCGTACGCACCAGATCCGGGTGCACATGTCCGCCCTGCGGCACCCGTGCGTGGGCGACCTTCTCTACGGCGCCGACCCGACGCTGGCGGCCCGGCTCGGCGTGACGCGGCAGTGGTTGCACGCGGTGTCGCTGGGCTTCGAGCACCCCTCCTCCGGCGAGTGGATGTCCTTCACCACCGACTATCCGGAAGACCTCCAGAAAGCCCTCGACCTGGTGCGCGCCGAGTCGTAAGTCTCTGTCGCGGCGAGGCTTTCCGCCGCTCCATCCGTTACGGCGAGCCGCCCCCACGCCACCCGCCGCCATGCGCGGGCGCCGATCGTGGGGGTCGCTTCTCACGCCGGACAGACGCACCACCGTCACGGCCCCCTTGACCACCTGGACCGGCCCCACGCGTGTGCCGGCCGACCGGGACCCGTGCTACCCGGTGGGAATCGGGGCGCGGGAGAGGAAGTCGGTGACGAAGGCGGTCGTGTGGGTGCCGGCGGCGAACTCGGGCTGGGCCAGCAGCGCGCGCAGCAGCGGGATGGTGGTGGCCACTCCCGGACCCTCGACGGCGAACTCGGCCAGCGCCCGGTCGGCCCTGGCGATCGCCTGCGCCCGCGTCGGCGCCCACACGACCAGCTTGGCGACGAGCGAGTCGTAGTCGGGCGGCACCCGGTCGCCCTGCGCGAACCCGGAGTCGACGCGCACGCCCGGCCCGCCCGGCGGGCGGAACACCGTGAGCAGCCCCGGCGTGGGACGGAAGCCGGCGGCCGGGTCCTCGGCGTTGACGCGGCACTCGATGGCCGCGCCGGTCGGCGTGACCCGCTCCTGCGTGAGCGAGAGCCGTTCCCCGGAGGCGGCCCTGATCTGCTCGGCGACCAGGTCCACGCCGGTGAGCAGTTCGGTGACCGGGTGCTCGACCTGGATCCTGGCGTTGATCTCCATGAAGGTGGCGTTGCCGCCGGCGTCGACCAGGAACTCCATCGTGCCGGCGCCGGTGTAGCCGACGTGCCGGGCCCCGGCCACCGCGTACGCCCCGAGCCGGCGGCGCAGGTCGTCCGGCAGCAGCGGGGAGGGCGCCTCCTCGACCAGCTTCTGGTTGCGGCGCTGCAGCGAGCAGTCGCGCTCGCCCAGGTGGATGACGCCGCCGGAGTCGTCGCCGAGCAACTGCACCTCGACGTGCCTGGCCGCCGGGACGAACCGTTCGACGTACACCGACCCGTCGCCGAAGACCTGCTGGGCCAGCGCGGTGGTGGCGCGGTAGACCTCGCGCAGCTCACCGGCGTCGCGGGCGACCGCGATGCCGCGCCCGCCGCCGCCCGCGGCGGCCTTGACGATCACCGGGTAGCCGATCTCGGCGCCGATCTTCTCCGCGTCGGCCAGCGAGGGCACCGCGCCGTCGCTGCCGGGCAGCACCGGCAGCCCGGCCCCGGCCATCAGCGCGCGCACCCGGGCCTTGTCGCCGACCAGGTCCATGACCTCGGGGCGCGGGCCGACGAAGGTGATGCCGTGGGCGGCGCAGATCCGGGCGAAGTCGGCGTCCTCCGACAGGAAGCCGTACCCCGGGTGGATCGCGTCCGCCCCGGTCCGAAGCGCCGCCTCGATGATCGCCGGCACGTACAGGTAGCTGCGGCGGGCCGGGGGCGGGCCGATGCTCACCGCCTCGTCGCAGGCGGCCACGTGCCTGGCCGCCCGGTCGGCGCTCGAGTACACGGCCACGGTGGGGATGCCCAGTTCCCGGCAGGTCCTGGCCACGCGGACCGCGATCTCGCCCCGGTTGGCGATGAGGATCTTGCGCGGCCTCATCCGTCCACCCTGATCCGCACCAGGTCCTGGCCGTACTCCACCGGCTCGGCGTTGCCCGCCAGCACCTCCACGACCTCGCCGGACTGCTCGGCGGCCACCGGGTTCATCAGCTTCATCGCCTCCACGATGCCGATCGTCTGGCCCGCCTCCACCCGGTCTCCCGCGCGCACGAACGGCGCCGCTCCGGGCTCGGGCGCGACGTAGAACGTGCCGACGAGCGGCGCCGTCACGACCGCCAGCGCCGGATCGGCCGCCTCCTGCGGCGCTTCCTCCCACTCAGCCTGTACGGCGGGCGGCCCGGTGGGCACGGCCCCGGCCCACGACACCTCCAGCGAGCAGTCGCCCAGCCGTACCGAGACCGACGAGACCGGTCCGGGAACGGTCTTGACCAGGTTCCCCACTTCCTCGCGCAGCAGGCGCAGCGCCGCGTGCAGATCCTGCTCAGCCACCCTCGACCACCCCCAGCCGGCGAAACCGCTCGTACCTGTCCTTGCGCAGCTGGGCGCCGTCCATCCCGGCCAGCTCGCCCAGCGCCTCCAGCACCGCCCCGCCCAGCGCGTCCATCGCGGCGGCGGGGTTCTCCTGGGCGCCGCCGGCCGGCTCGGGCACGACGCCGTCCACGACGCCGAGCCGTAGCAGGTCGGGCGCGGTGATCCGCAGCGACGACGACAGCTCCAGGGCGTGCGAGGGGTCGCCGTGCAGGATCGTGGAGCAGCTCTCCGGGCTGATCACCGAGTAGACGGCGTGGCGCAGCATCAGCACCCGGTTGGCCACGGCCAGCGCCAGCGCGCCGCCGCTGCCGCCCTCGCCGATGACGGTGGCGACCACCGGCACGGCCAGCTCCGACATCCCGGCCAGGCACTCGGCGATGGCCCACGACTGGCCGCGGTCCTCGGCGCCGACGCCGGGCGCGGCGCCCTGCGTGTCCACGAAGGTCACCACCGGCAGGCTCAGGCGGTCGGCCAGGCGCATCAGGCGCAGCGCCTTGCGGTAACCCTCGGGGTGGGCCAGGCCGAAGTTCCTGGCGACGAGCTCCTTGGTGTCGTGGCCCTTCTGGTGGGCCACGATCATCACCGGGACGCCGCCGAGCATCGCGGGGCCGCCGACGATCGCCGGGTCGTCGGCGTGCAGGCGGTCGCCGTGCAGTTCGACGAAGTCGGCGCACAGGTGCCGGACGTAGTCCAGCGCGGTGGGGCGGGCGGTGCCGCGGGCCAGCCGTACCGTCTCATGGGGGCGCAGCGGGCCGGTCAGCTCGTCGGGGTCGCGCACCACGACGGGTTCGCGCGCCACGGTGGGGGCGGCGGGCGGCCGCGGGGCGGTCAGCGTCAGCAGGCGGGACAGCAGCGGGCGCAGGCCCTCGCGGGGTTCGACGCGGTCGAGCATGCCGCCGGCGAACAGGTACTCGGCGCTCTGGAAGCCCTCGGGCAGCCGCTCCCTGGTGGCCGCGGCGATGACGCGCGGGCCCGCGAAGCCGATGAGCGCGCCGCGCTCGGCGACCAGCACGTCGCCCAGCGTCGCGAACGAGGCGGTCACGCCGCCGAACGTGGGGTCGGTGAGCACGCAGACCGACAGCAGTCCCTCCTGCCGCAGGCGGCTCATGGCCTGGGCGGTCTTGCCCATCTGCATGAGCGAGAGCGTGCCCTCCTGCATGCGGGCGCCGCCGGAGGCGATGGCCAGCACCAGCGGGAGGCGGGTGCGCACGGCCAGTTCGCAGGCGCGGGTGACGGCCTCGCCGACGGCCGAGCCCATGCTGCCGCCGAGGAAGGCGAAGTCCATGGCGGCCACGACCGCGGGGCGGGCGCCGATGCTCGCGCGGCCGTAGACGACCGCGTCGTCGAGGCCGGTCCTGGCCCTGGCGCGCGCCAGGCGCTCGGTGTAGGGGAGCGTGTCGGAGAAGCCCAGCGGGTCGCCGCCCCTGACCTGGGGTACGGCCGGGCGGAAGGAGTCCTCGTCGACCAGCGTGGCGATCCGTTCCATCGCCCGGAGGCGGTGGTGGTGGCCGCACTCGGGACAGACCCGGTGGGCGCGGGTCAGGCGGGGCAGGTAGACGATGGCCGAGCAGCCGGCGCACCGGGTCCATTCGTCGGTGGCGGTGACGGTCACTGCGCACCTCCGCCGGGACTCCAGTGGTAGAAGCGGGTGGCCATGGCGTCGGCCGGGCCGCGCCAGGTGGCCGGGTCGTACGGGACGACGTGCGGGCTCAGCTCCTCGCTCAGGCCGCGGAAGTCCGCGCGGTCGCGGGCCCGTTCCATCGCCTGGCCGGCGGGGCCGTCGAAGTCGACGACGTGGAAGTACAGCTCGCGGTACTGGTACAGCTCGCGCCGCCGGACCCCGAGCGCGCGGGGGAGCTCGCCGTCGTCGGACTCGCCGAACAGGCGGGCTACCTCGGGGGCGCTGCCGGGGCTGAGCCTGGCGACGATGAGGATCCTTTCGGACACGTGACCTCCTGGGTGGAACGAGCCGCTATGGCGTTCTCACCGTAGGAAGCGCCCCCGGCGGGTGTCGCCCACCGCATGCCTGATTGCCCGCCTCCTCCGCGCGGGGGAGAGCCCTAACGCGCGGAGGAGGGGACCAGGCCGTTCTCGTAGGCGTAGATGACGACCTGGACGCGGTCGCGGACGCCGAGCTTCTGGTAGAGGTGCTGGACATGGGACTTGACGGTGCTGTCGCCGAGGACGAGTTCCCGGGCGATCTCGTCGTTGCTGTAGCCGCGTACCAGGAGCCGGAAGACGTCCCGCTCCCGGTCGGTGAGCTGCTGCAGGCTGCCGGTGGTCGTGCCGGCGAGCGTGGGCCGCTTGGCGAACTCGTCGATGAGCCGCCGGGTGACCGAGGGTGACAGCAGGGCGTCGCCCTCGGCGGCCTCGCGTACCGCGTCGATGACCCGCTCGGTGGGGGCGTGCTTGAGTATGAAGCCGCTGGCGCCGTTGCGCAGGGCCTCGAACAGGTGCTCGTCCTGGTCGTAGATGGTGAGGATGACGACCTTGGCCGGACTGCGCGCGCCGATGATCTCCCTGGTCGCGGTGAGGCCGTCCATGCGCGGCATGTTGATGTCCATGAGCACGACGTCGGGGCTGAGGCGCTTGACCGCCTGCACGGCCTCCACCCCGTTGGCCGCCTCGCCCACGACGGCGATGTCGGGCACGCCGCTGAACGTGGCGTGCAGGCCGGTTCTGATGAGCGGCTGGTCGTCGACGATCAGGACGCGGATCGTTCGCACGGGCGGTCCTCCCATAAGTGGCCGCCTTCCAGCGGGAGCAGCGCGCGTACGGCGAAGCCGCCTCCCGCCAGCGGGCTCGACTCCAGTACGCCGCCGTGCTCGGCCACGCGCTGGCGCAGTCCTTCGAGTCCGGTGCCGCCCCCTCCTTCGGGCGGGACCGCCTTCGGCCCGCCGCCGCCATGGCTGATCACCTCGACGGTGAGGCGGCCGTCGATCGAGGCCGACAGCAGGATCGGGCCGTCGGCGTGCTTGAGCGCGTTGGTCAGCGCCTCCTGGGCGACCCGGAAGGCGGTGTGCTCCACGTCCGCTCCCACGTCCTTGACGCTGGACAGGTTCTCCAGCACGAGCGTGAGCTGTCCTTCCGGCGCGCGGTCGGTGAGCTCGGCCAGCCGGACCGCCAGGGGGGTCCGGGACGGCGCCACGAGGCCGGGTTCTCCTCCCGGCGGTGGAGCGGGCATGGCCCGCAGGCTGCCCAGGGCGCCGCGCAGTTCGGCCAGCGTGGCCTGCGCGGTGCTGTCGATGACGTCGGCCGCGCAGCGCGCCGAAGGCAGCGCGGTGGCGAGCTGGCGGGCGTGGAAGGCGATGACGACGAGGCCGTGCCCGACTCCGTCGTGCAGGTCGCGGGCGATCCGGCTGCGCTCGCGCAGCATGGCGCCGGACTTGAGCCGGCAGTGCGCCCCGGTGACGACCAGGGCCGCGGTGGTGAGGCCGAGAAGGACGGCCAGCAGTACCTCTACCTCAAGGAGCTGGATGTCCCCAAGTAAGTGAGTATTTCCCCATTTAACCCCCATGATCGGGGAGCCTAGTTGACCCGGATACCCATTACAAGAAAATCGTAAGAATGGTCACAGGAGCTTCACATGGAGGGTTATTCGGTTTCCCGGAGCTCCGCCCGCGCCGGGCATACCATGCTGACCTGCCCGGATCAAGCGCTCACAGCGTTCTCCCAGCGTTCGCCATGCCTTCTCTATGCTCGACGTAACAGGGCGAAATGGTGTGCGCTTCAACAATTTACATTTGGGTTTTATTAGGGTGAATCCTTTATGTCTCATTCGAGGAGGGGAGGAGATCCCCCGAAGTGAGGGGACGCGGGTTCGCCAAAGCGGTGGAAGACACCCGGCGCCCCTCCGAACACGCTGAAGGCATGCAACGTCATGCGATCACATTCCAGATCAAGCCCGGCTCTGAGGCGGCCGTCCGAGAGCTGCTGGCCACCTACGACCCGCCCGAGTGGGACACCCCCGACGGCGCGCGGCTGGTCAGCACCTCGATCTTCATGAAGGACACCACGGTGATCCGCGTCGTCGAGATCGACGGCAGCCTGCCGAGCGTGATGGCGCACCTGTCCAGGCAGCCCAGCATCCAGAAGCTGGAGCGCGCGCTCGACCCCCACCTGGCCGTGCCCCGCGACCTGAGCACGCCCGACGGCGCCCGCGCCTTCTTCATGACGGCGATCATGGAGCACGTCACCACCCGCGTGGCGGAGCCCGTCCGATGACGGCGCCGGCGCTCATCGTCACCGGAGCCACCGGCGGCCTCGGCCCCGCCGTCGTCAGCCGGCTGGCCGGGCGCGGCGACCGCCTCCTGCTCACCGGCCGCGACAAGGCCAGGCTGGCCGAGCTGGGCAAGGAGTACGACGTCGAGACGCTGGCCACCGACGTCTCCGACCCCGCCGGAGCCCGGGAGGCCGCCGAGGCCGCCCTGGCCGCCTTCGGGCGGATCGACGGGCTGGTGCACCTGGTCGGCGGGTTCCGGGCCGGGCCGTACTTCCTCATGGACCCGGCCGCCTACGAGGGCATGCTGCGCGACAACTTCCTGTCGGCCGTCACCGCCACCCAGGCCCTGCTGCCGCACCTCACCGACGGCGGCCGGCTCGTGTACTTCAGCACCCCGCTGGCCGACGAGCCGATGCCCGCCCTGTCGGCCTACGCCGCCTCCAAGGCCGCGCTCGTCGCCTGGGTGCGTTCGATCGCCCACGAGCTCAAGCGCGGCGGCGTGCACGCCAACGTCGTGTCCATGACCATGGCCGACACACCGCAGAAGCGCCGGGAGCGGCCCGACCTCAACACCGACCACATGGTCGCGCCCGAGCTCGTGGCCCGCGTGGTGGCGTTCCTGACCAGCGCCGAGTCCGACGGCCTGTACGGCAGCGTGGTGCCGGTGCTCGGCCGCTTCGAGTTCACCTCCGAGCTGTCCGGAAGGCCGCCCCGATGAGCGCCCGCATCGTCTTCCTCATCCGGGTGCCCGCCGAGCGCACCGACGACTTCCTCACCGCCTACGAGAAGATCCGCTACGAGGTCGCCGGCGGCGTGCCCGGACACCTCAAGGACCAGGTCTGCCAGTCGGCCACCGACCCCGGGCAGTGGCTC
Source organism: Nonomuraea sp. NPDC050394 (assembly GCF_044459065.1). NCBI lineage: Bacteria > Bacillati > Actinomycetota > Actinomycetes > Streptosporangiales > Streptosporangiaceae > Nonomuraea > Nonomuraea sp. NPDC050394. The sequence goes on from NZ_JBITIO010000008.1 coordinate 174,878, forward strand.
ATCACCAGCGAGTGGGCGAGCCTGGACGCGTTCCTGGCCTGGGAGGCCGGTGAGGAGCACCGCGAGCTGGTCAAGCCCATGCGCGAGTGCATCACCGAGGCGCGCTCGCTGCGCTTCCACATCAGGCAAGAGACCAGCAGCCCGTCGTGAGCGCGCGCAGGATCGCCGTGGTCGGCGGCGGCATCGGCGGTCTCAGCGCCGCGATCGCGCTGCGCCGCGCCGGCGCCGCCGTCACCGTGCACGAGCGCGCGCCCGCGCTGCGCGCCGCCCAGTCCGGTCACGGCCTGGTGCTCTGGCACAACGCGGTGCTGGCGCTGCGGCAGCTCGGCCTGGACGCGGGCAAGGCCGGCTACGAGCTGCACACCCACCACTTCCGCAACCGGCGCGACCGCACGCTGGCCACCTGGCCGATGGCCGACATGGCCCCCGTCTACGACGCGCCCGTCTACAGCGTCAGCCGTCCCGGCCTGCACCAGCTCCTAGCCGAGGAGGTCGGCGGCGACCTCGTGCTCGGCTCCCGCTGCACCGGCTTCTCCACCGGAGACGACGGGGTCACGCTCCGCTTCGACGACGGCAGGCAGGAGCGTGCCGATCTGCTCGTCGGCGCCGACGGGCTGCGCTCGTCCATACGGTCCGGGCTCATCCCGCACGAACCGCCTCCCAGGTACGCGGGCTTCACCGCCTTCCAGGGCGTGATCAAGCTGCCCGGTTCCGGCGTCCCCCCGCACACCTTCCTCAGCACCTGGGGAGAGGGCCGCTGGTTCGTCTGCTACCGGCTGGGCGGCGGGCACGTCTACTGGGACGGCGTGCTCAGCGACCACATCACCGCCCCGCCCGGCACGGGGATCACCGGCCTGCTGGCGGAACAGTTCGCCGGCTGGCCCGATCCCGTGCCCGCGCTCATCGCCGCCACCCCCGAGGCGGACCTGACCCCCGTCCCCATCTACGACCGGCCGCCGGCCGCGCGCTGGAGCCACGGCCCGGTGACGCTGCTCGGGGACGCCGCCCACCCCATGACCTTCAACCTGGGCCAGGGCGCCGGACAGGCCATCGAGGACGCCGTCGTCCTCGGCCAGGTGCTCGCAGAACCGGAAGCCGGGCACGACCTGCCCGCCGCCCTCGCCCGCTACGAGGCCAGGAGGGTCGCCAGAACCGCCCGCATCGCGCGCAGGTCCCGGGCCAACGGGGCGCTGACCCGCTGGCGCAACCCGCTGGCCTGCGCGGCCCGCGACGCCTTCATGCGGCTGACCTTCGACCGCCTCGTCTTCCGCAAGACCTACGACCTCACCATGGCCGTCGACTTCGCCGAGAGGAACACACCATGACCGGGCTGCCCAGCGGCGTGAGCCGTACAGCCGTGCTGATCGCGCAGGCACGAGAGGGAGAGAGCGCGCGCCCGAGCGGCCTCTTCCACGACCCACTCGCCCGCCCCCTGGTCGAGGCGGCCGGGCGGATCGACGGCGTCAGCGAGGCGGGCCGGCGCGCCGCCGACCACTTCGTGCTGCGCACCCGCTACTTCGACGACCGCCTCACCGAGGCCGCCGCGGCCGGCATCCGCCAGGTCGTGCTGCTGGCCGCCGGGCTCGACACCCGCGCCTTCCGGCTCGGCTGGCCGGAGGACCTCGCGTTGTTCGAGGTGGACCTGCCCGATCTGGTGGCCTTCAAGGAGAAGGTGCTGGCCGACCAGGGCGCCCAGCCTCGCTGCGCGCGCAGGGCGGTCGCCGCGGACCTGCGCGGCGACTGGCCGGCGGCGCTCGCCGAGGCTGGGTTCGACCCGGGGAAGCCGACCGCCTGGCTGATCGAGGGCGTGCTCATGTACCTGGCGCCCGAGGACGGCGCGCGGGTGCTGGAGCGCGTCGGCGAGCTGTCGGCGCCCGGCAGCCGGCTGTCGGCCGAGCACGTCAACGACGCCTACCTGCGCCAGCCCGCCATGAAACCGGCCATGAACCGCCTGCGGGCCACCCAGGCCGCCTGGCTGTCCTCGGTCGAGGACCCGGTCGGCTGGCTCGCCGGCTTCGGCTGGCGCGCCGAGGTCACCCACCAGGCCGACCTCGCCAGGAGGCTCGGCCGTCCCGTCCCCCCGATGGCCGACTCCTCGGTCGTCGGCGCCGCCCGTATCTGGCTTGTCACCGCCCTGAAAGGATCATGATGGAATTCACCGATAGCACGCTGCGCGACCTGCTGGCCTCCGTGGGCCTGCCCTCCCAGGCGGGCGACGGCGCCGCCGAGCGCACCTTCGACGAGCTCGGCCTGGACTCCCTGGCCCGCGTCGAGCTGGCCACCCGCATCGAGGACCGCTTCGGCGTCGACGTGGAGGACCGCATCACCGAGCACGCCACCCCCGCCGAGGTACGCGAGCTGGTCAACCAGCGGCTCACGGCGGTGACCCGATGATCGGGCACACCGACAACGCGATCGAGATCGCCGCCCCGGCCGCCTTCGTCTGGGAGCACACCAACGACGTCACCACCTGGCCGGGGCTGTTCTCCGAGTACGCCAAGGCCGAGGTGCTGGAGGAGAGCGAGTCCTCCGTCACCTTCCGCCTCACCATGCACCCCGACGAGCAGGGCCGCGTCTGGAGCTGGGTCTCCGAGCGCTCCTGGGACCGTGACACCTGGACCGTGCGCGCCCGCCGCGTGGAGACCGGCCCGTTCGAGTTCATGAACATCACCTGGGTGTACGAGGAACTGGCCGACGACCTCACCCGGATGCGCTGGGTCCAGGACTTCCACATGAAGCCCGGCGCCCCGATCGACACCGCCGCGATGACCGACCGGATCAACACCAACACGCTGGTCCAGATGGGGCTGATCAAGGAGAAGCTGGAGAGCCGCCGCCGCGCGGTGATCGGCTTCCACGACGTGCCCTCCAACCAGCGGCGCGGCGGCGACCTGCGCACCCTGCTCTCGCCCGCCACCTGCGGCGCCACGGCGGGCTTCAGCGGCGCGGTGCGGGTCGCGCCCGGCGAGAAGGTCGCCGAGCACTACCATCCGTACTCGGAGGAGTTCCTCTTCCTGGCCGCCGGCACGCTCAAGGTGGACCTGGACGGCGAGCCCGTCGTCCTGGAGGCCGAGCAGGCGCTGTTCGTGCCCCGCAACGTCCGCCACCGGCTGACGAACGTCGGCGAGGTCGAGGCGCTCGTGGTCTTCCAGCTCTGCCCGCTCGCGCCCCGGCCCGAGCTGGGCCACGTCGACACCGAGGAAGCCTCGTGAGCTCCAGGCGTGTGGTCGTCACCGGCCTGGGCGTCATCGCGCCGGGCGGCGTGGGCCGCGAGGAGTTCTGGAACCGGATCGTGGACGGCAAGCCGGCCGTACGGCGGATCACGGCCTTCGACCCCTCGCCCTTCCGCTCCCAGATCGCCGCGGAGGTGGACTTCGACCCCGCCGCGGCGGGCCTGACGCCGCGCGAGATCAGGCGCACCGACCGGTTCGCGCAGATGGCGCTGGCCTGCGCCGACGAGGCGCTCGCCGACTCCGGGCTCGACCTGGACGCGGCCGACCGCGACCGGATGGGCGTCTCACTCGGCTCGGCCGTCGGCGCCACCATCACGTTGGAGGACGAGTACGTGGTCGCCAGCGACCACGGCCGCGACTGGGAGGTGGACCACCGCCACCTGCGGCCCTTCCTCTACCAGGCGCTCGTGCCCTCCAGCGCGGCCAGTGAGCTGGCCGTACGCTACGGCGCCCACGGCCCGGCCGCGGTGGTCTCCACCGGCTGCACCTCGGGCATCGACGCCATCGGCCGCGCGTTCCAGCTCATCCGGGACGGCGAGGCGGACATCATGATCACGGGAGCGGCCGACGCGCCCATCTCCCCGATCACCGTCGCCTGCTTCGACGCCATCCGCGCCACCACCCCCAGCAACGACGACCCGGAGGCCGCCTCGCGGCCCTTCGACGCCGACCGCAAGGGCTTCGTCCTCGGCGAGGGCGCCGCCATCCTCGTCGTGGAGGAGCGCGAGCACGCCATGCGGCGCGGCGCGACGATCTACTGCGAGGTCTCCGGGTACGCCGCCCGGGCCAACGGCTTCCACATGACCGGCCTGCGCCCCGACGGGCACGAACTGGCCGAGGCGATCTCCGCCGCGCTGGCCCAGGCCAGGCTCGGCCCCGAGGCGATCGGCTACATCAGCGCCCACGGCTCCGGCACCAAGCAGAACGACCGCCACGAGACCGCCGCCTACAAGCGCGCCCTCGGCGAGCACGCCAGGCGGGTGCCGATCAGCTCGATCAAGTCGGTCGTCGGCCACTCGCTCGGCGCCATCGGCTCGATCGAGATGGCCGCCTGCGCGCTGGTGCTGAAGCGCGGCGTCGTGCCGCCCACGGCCAACCTGGCCACGCCCGACCCCGAGTGCGACCTCGACTACACGCCGCTGGTCGCCCGCGAGGTCCGGGCCGGGCACGTGCTGTCGGCCGGGAGCGGCTTCGGCGGCTTCCAGTCGGCGATGGTCTTCTCGGGGGCCGCATGAGCGCCCGCCGCGCGGTCATCACCGGCCTCGGCGTGGTGGCGCCCACGGGGGTGGGCGTCACCGACCACTGGGAGGCCTCGCTCGCCGGCGAGAACCGCATCGCCGCACTCGGCTCGGGCCCGGTGCCCCTGGCCGGGCAGGTCCGCGGCTTCGACGACAGCGAGTTCGTCGACAGCAAGCTGCGCGTCCAGACCGACCGGTGGACCTGGTTCGCGCTGGCGGCGGCCCACCTGGCGCTGGCCGACGCCGCCTTCGACCCCGGCAGGGAGAACCCGTACGACCTGTCGGTGGTGACCGCGAGCGGCTCGGGCGGCAACGCCTTCGGCCAGCGGGAGATCCAGGCGCTGTGGAACCAGGGTCCCAAGGCGGTCAGCGCCTACCAGTCGATCGGCTGGTTCTACGCCGCCGGCAGCGGCCAGTTGTCGATCAAGCACCAGCTCAAGGGCGCCTGCGGCGTCCTGGTGGCCGACGCGGCCGGGGCGATCGACGCGCTGGCCGAGGCCGCGCGGCTCGTACGGGGCGGGACCGAGGCGGTCGTCACCGGCGGCACCGAGGCGCCGCTGTCTCCCTACGCCCTGGCCTGCCAGTCGAGCGAGACGGCGCTGTCCGGCTGCGCCGACCCCGACCTGGCCTACCGGCCGTTCTCGCCGGACGCCGGCGGATACGTCCCGGCCGAAGGGGGCGCGATCCTGCTCGTGGAGGAGAGAGACTCGGCCTACGGCAGGGGCGCGCCCACGGTCTACGCCGAGATCGCCGGAACCGCCTCCACCCACGACGCCCACCATGTCACCGACCCCAGCCCCGACCACCGCCAGTACGCGCGGGCCATGCGCGAGGCGATCGCCAGATCCGGGCTGACCCCCGCCGACATCGGCGTCGTCTTCGCCGACGGCGCGGGCAGCCGGGACCGGGACGCCGCCGAGGTGGCCGCGCTCCGCGAGGTCTTCGGGGCGCGCCGGGTGCCGGTGACCGTACCGAAGACCATGACCGGCCGCCTGTGCTCGGGCGGGGCCGCGCTCGACCTCGCGTGGGCCGCGCTGGCCCTGGCCGACGGGGTCATCCCGCCCACCATCAACACCACCTCCACCGACCTGGACCTGGTCACCGAGCCGCGCCTGGTGCGCGGGCTCTCGGCCGCCCTCGTCACCGCCCGCGGCGCCGGAGGCTTCAACTCCGCCGCCGTCCTCACCCGCCCCTGACCACCCCACCCCGACCAGCCCGCCTCCCGCCCGGGGGCGGGCTTTTCGGCTCCCACCTTCCGCTCCACAGGCCCTTTCGCTCCGGACAGCCCTCTCACCCTGCACAGGCCCTCTCGCTCCGCACAGCCCCTTCGCTCCGCTCGGTCCCTTCGCTCCGTGCGGGGCCTTGGCTCCGTGCGGGGCCTTGGCTTGCGCGAGGGGCTTGGCTCCGTGCGGGGCCTTGGCTTGCGCGAGGGGCTTGGGTCTGTGAGGGGGTTTTGGCCGGTGAGAGGCCGCCGCCCCGGGGCGGGGCGGCGGCCCGGTCGGCCGGGGATCAGCCCACGGGTTCCGGTACGGCCGGCGCCACCCGATCCTCGTGCCGCAGCGGCGAGGGCCGCACGAACAGCACCCGAGCCGCCCACCCAGGCAGCCACCAGTTCCAGCGCCCCATCATCGCCACCGCCGCCGGCACGAGCACGGCCCGGATGAGCGTGGCGTCCAGGGCGATCCCGAGCGCCAGCCCGCTGGCGAACACCTTGACGTCCAGCTCCGGCGTCATCGCCAGCACCGCGAAGGAGATGAACAGGATCAGCGCCGCCGAGGTCACCAGCCGCCCGGTCCGCCCGACCCCCTCCACGACCGCCTGTGCCGTGTTTCCGGACTTGTCGTACTCCTCCCGCATCCTGGCCAGGAGGAACACCTCGTAGTCCATGCTCAGCCCGTACAGGAACGCGAAGATGGTCAGCGGGACGAACTCCCCGATGGCCCCGGTCGGCTGGATGTCCAGGATCTCCCTGGTGCCCCAGCCGTACTGCCAGATGAGCACCATCGCGCCGATCACCGCGCCCAGCGACAGCAGGTTGAGCAGGACCGCCTTCAGCGGCAGCAGCAGCGAGCGGAACGCGCGGGCCAGCATCACGAACGTCACCAGCGCGATCATCGCGAACATCCACGGGAAGGCGCCGTAGGTGTGCTCGCGGAAGTCCATGCTCTGCGCGGCGTTGCCGCCGACCAGTACGCCGTCCGGCACCGCGGCGCGCACGCGGGCGATGGTCGCCTCGCCGGCGTCGGTGCCGTTCTCGGCCGAGGGCAGCACGGCCAGGACGGCGGTGCCCTCGCGGCGCCAGCCGGGCGTGTCCGGCGACAGCACCGCCGAGACGCCCTCCACGCCGGCGATCACGGCGGTGGCCGTGGCCGGGTCACCCTTCACCAGCACGTCGAACGGGGTGATGGAGCCGGTCGGCACACCCGCCTGCCGCAGCGCGGTCAGCCCGGCGTACCCGGAACCGGAGGTGCGCAGGTGCGCGCTCTCCGGCAGGCCGAGGTTGACGCCCAGGGCGGTGTAGCAGAGCGCGGCCAGCAGCCCGCCGGCCACGAGCGCGGCCGGCCAGCGCCGGCGCACCACCACGCTCGCCCACGCCGACCAGGCCCGGCCCGCCCGCGCCTCGCGGGCGAAGCGCACGTCACCGCCCTCCGCGCCGCCCTTCTTGCGGTCCAGGCGCTGGCCGGTGCGGGCGAGCAGGACCGGCAGCACGGTCAGCGTCGCCAGCACGCTCACCGCCGCGATGATCATCCCGGCGACCCCCAGGCTGCGCAGGAACGGCACCGGCAGCACCACCATGGTCACCAGCCCGATCGCGACGGCCACGCCGCTGAACAACACCGCCCGCCCGGCCCCCGCCATGGCCCGGTGGACCGCCTCGTCGCCCCGGTGGCCGTTGGCCTGCTCCTCCCGCCAGCGCGCCACGATCAGCAACGAGTAGTCCACCGCGATGCCCAGCCCGAGCAGCGGCATCGTGGTCAGCGCCACGTCGTGCACGGTCATCACGAACGTCAGCAGCAGGATCGCGATGAACGACACGAACACCGCCAGCACCGAGATCAGCACCGGCACCAGGGCCAGCGCCGAGCGGAAGACCAGCAGCAGCACGAGCACCGCCGCCAGCACGCCGATGCCGATCTTCGTGGGCACGTCCACGCCGCCGGCGTCCACGCTGGGCGCCAGCGCGTCCAGGCCGGTCACCTCGACCCGGCTGCCCTGCGGAAGGTGCGGGCTCATCGCCGCCCTGATCACCGGGCCCTCGTCGGGTGTCTCGCCGAGGCCGCCGCCCGGTGGGCTGCCGTCGGAGTAGGTGCCGGGGTAGACCAGGCCGAAGGTGGTGCGGCCGTCCGAGCCGACCAGCTTCGTGTCCCCGGTGGTGGCGAACGACACGACGCGTGCCTGGGGCATCGCCGCGGCGACCGCGTCGTAAGCGCGGCCGAGCGCCGCCCGCTGACCGGTCGCGGTCGTGCCCTCGGGCAGCACCACGACCGGTACGAACGGCCGCTGGTAGCCGCCGTTGCCGTAAAGACGGACGATCTCCTGGTTGGCGTCGAAGGCGGGCATGCCGGCGTGGGAGTACTCCTCTGACAGCCGCTGGATCGCGATCGGGGTGGCGCCCATGCCGATCAGGAAGGCAAGGACGGCCAGCAGCGTGACGAGGCCCTTGCGGCCGAGTACGAAGGCCGAGATTCTCTCCATGGAAACAGTCGAGCAGCGCCGCCGGTGCCCGCTCTGTGGGCGTTCTGAGGAAAGCATGTGAGTGCGGTTTCACAGAGATCTTTATGGGCTTTCACAGAACGGACGGGAAAGACTGGTCCCGTGAGCCGAATCCTGGTCGTCGACGACGAACCGTACCTGGCCGACCTGGTCTCCACCGCCCTGCGCTACGAGGGGTTCGAGACGCGGATCGCCGGCAGCGGGGCGTCCGCGGTGGCGCTGGCCCAGAGCTTCGACCCCGACCTGATCGTGCTGGACGTGCTGCTGCCCGACATCCTCGGCACCGAGGTCTGCCACCGGATCAGGACGGCGGGCTCCCAGGTGCCCGTCGTCTTCCTCACCGCGCGCGACGCCACCGAGGACAAGATCACCGGGCTGACCGTCGGCGGCGACGACTACGTCACCAAGCCGTTCAGCCTGGAGGAGCTGATCCTGCGCATCCACGCCGTGCTGCGCAGGACCAGCGGGGCCGCGCAGAGCTCGGCGCGGGCCGGGTTCGCCGACCTGGTCGTGGACGACGACACCTACGAGGTCTGGCGGTCCGGTCAGCGCATCGACCTGACCCCGACCGAGTTCAAGCTGCTGCGCTTCCTGGTCGCCAACGCCGGCAAGGTCATGTCCAAACGCCAGATCCTCGACCACGTCTGGGACTACGACTTCGGCGGCAACGACGGCGTCGTCCAGACCTACATCAGCTACCTGCGCCGCAAGGTCGACGCCTTCGAGCCGCCGCTCATCCACACCATGCCCAGGATCGGCTACGTGCTGCGCCTGCCCAGGGAGGACCGATGACCCTGCGCACCCGGCTGGTCCTCACCACGGTCGGGCTGGTCACGCTGGCGCTGGGACTCGTGGCCGGGGCCACGTTCGGCGCGCTGCAGGACTGGCGCGGCTCCGGAGGCAGCAGGCTGCTGGCCATGAACACGCCGGAGGCGCTCGTGGCCGCCTCTGACGAGCTGACCTCGCGGGTGGCCTGGGTCCTGGCCGGTACCTCGGCGGCGGCGCTGGTCCTGCTGACGTTCCTGGCCGCGCACCTGATCCGCAAGGGGCTGCGCCCGCTGGACCGCATGGTCGAGGCCGCCGCCGACATCGGCGCCGGCAACCTGGAACGCCGCGTCGAGGCCGCCCGCCCGGTCGGCGAGGTGGGCCGCCTGGCCCACGCGCTCAACGCGATGCTCGGCCAGCTGGAGGGGGCGTTCCGCCAGCGGGAGTCCTCGGAGGAGCGGCTGCGCAGATTCGTCGCCGACGCCTCCCACGAACTGCGCACCCCGATCGCCACCATCCGCGGCTACGCCGAGTTGTTCCGCCGTGGCGCCGACGGCCGTCCGGAGGATCTGGCGCGGGCCATGCACCGCATCGAGGCCGAGGCGGGGCGCATGGGCTCGATGGTCGACGAGATGCTGCTCCTGGCCCGCCTCGACCAGGGCCGCCCCCTGGAACGCACGCCCGTCGACCTGATGGCGCTGGCCGCCGACGCCGTCTCCGACGCCCACGCCATGGACCCCGGGCGCGTGATCGGACTGGAGTGCGCCACCCCCGTCACCGTCACCGGCGACCCGCTCAGGCTCCGCCAGGTCATCGGCAACCTGCTCAAGAACGTCCTGGACCACACGCCGCCCGGCACGCCCGCCGTCGTCCGCCTGGACAGGGAGGGCGGGCACGCGGTGCTGGAGGTCGCCGACGAGGGGCCAGGCCTGGGCGAGGAGCAGACCGAGCGGGTGTTCGAGCGCTTCTGGCGCGGCGAGCACCGGCAGGCCGACGGGCGGCGGCTCGGAGGGTCGGGGCTGGGGCTGTCGATCGTGGCCGCCGTCGTGGCCTCCCATGGCGGCGAGGTACGGGCCGCGTCCACCCCCGGCACGGGCACCACCTTCACGGTACGGCTACCGCTCTGACGTGAACCGCGTGCCTTGTCGGCTATGAAGCTCTTTGTGAGCCCGGGTGCTTCAGCCCGGTGTGTCAGCCCTTTGTGTCAGCCCTTTGTGTCAGTTCGTCCCATTGCGACGCCGGAGCCGGGATCCTCGTTCGGCTGGTCCTCGTTCTGCTGGTCCTCGGCTTGCTGGTCCTCGTTCGTCCTGCTTGTTCTTGCCGCCCTTGTCGTCGCCGTTCTCCGACGGGTCGACCTCGCCGGGCTTGTCGTCCTCGCCCTTCTCGGTGGCCGAGCGGGTGGGGGTGGGTTTCTTGGTCGGGGTGCGATCGGGGTCCGGGGCTTTCGTGGTGGGCTGAGTGGTGGGCCGGGTGGTGGGGCTCTGCCGTACCGGGGACTCGGTGGGCGGGGCGGAGGACGGCGGGGGAGTGTCAGATGGCGAGGGGTCGCCCGTGGGGGTGCTCTTCACCACGGGCGTCGAGGGCGTCCGGGTGGCCACGTCGCGCTCCGACCACCACGCGACCCCACCCGTCACCAGGCCCGCCGCCAGCACGAGCCCGCTCAGCGCGGCCACCCGCCCCGCCCGTCCTTTGCCGCGTCCGTGCCGTCCGGACCCGCGCCCGTCGCGGCCACCCCCGCCCCCGCCCGCGCCGCCCGCGCCCGGCCCGCCATACCCGGCCGCGACGCCCGCACCCGCTACGCCCGCGCCACCCATGCCCGAGCCTGCCGCGCCCGCGCCACCCATGCCCGCACCCGCAGCGCCCGCACCCGCACCCGCGCCCGCGCCCGCGAGGCCCGCGCCTTCGAGGCCCGCGCCACTCATGCCCGCGCCATCCGAGCCGCCCATGCCCGCACCCACGACGCCCGCGCCCGCCACGCCCGCGCCACTCATGCCCGCACCCGCACCCGCGACGCCCGCACCAGGGATGCCCGCACCAGGGATGCCCGCGCCACGCGAGCCCGCGCCGCCCGCTCCCGCGTCACCCGGGTCCGCGGCTCCGGTTCCCGGGATCGGGGGGATGGGGATGGTGGGTTCGGGGGCGAGGCCGGTGGTGATGGCGTGCAGGTGGCGCTCGGTGTCCTCGGCGGTCAGGCGGTCGGCGGGGTTCTTCTCCAGGAGTCCCAGGATGACCGGGCCCAGCGGCCCCGCCTTGGACAGGGGCCCCGGCGGGTCGTGCATGACGGCGCCCAGCGTGGCCAGCGCGTGCCCGCGCTGGAAGGGGGAGTGGCCCTCGACGGCCACGTACAGGGTGACGCCCAGCGACCACAGGTCGGCGGCGGGGCGGGCGGTGCCGCCCGCGGCGCGCTCCGGGGCGATGAAGGCGGGGGTGCCGACCAGGACGCCGGTCCTGGTGAGGGAGGCGTCGTCCTCGGTGGTGGCGATGCCGAAGTCGGTCAGCACCGCCCGGCCGTCGTCGGTGAGCAGCACGTTGTCCGGTTTGACGTCGCGATGCAGGACCCCGGCCGCGTGCGCCGCCCGCAACGCCTGCATGAGCTGCAGGCCGATCGCCGCCGTCTGGACCGGGGGCAGCGCGCCCTCCTCCCGCACCGTCTCGCCCAGCGTGCGCGAGGGCACGAGCTGCATGATGATCCAGGGATGCCCGTGCTCCTCCAGCACGTCGTAGACGGTCGCCACACCCGGGTGGGCGACCCGTCCCGCGGCCCGCGCCTCACGGAAGGTCCGTACGGTGAACAGCTCGCGCTCGGGGCCGCTGAGATCGGGTGGCGGCTGGATCTCCTTGACCGCCACATCCCGGCCGAGCACCTCGTCATGGGCCTGCCAGACGGTGCCCATGCCACCCTTGCCGATGGTTCTGAGCAGACGGTAGCGGCCGCCGACGATCCCCGCAGATTCGGACATGCGGGGCGTCTACCCGGTAAAGAGCCTTACAAGCGCGGTGACGACGGCCGCTGACGCCAGCACGGCCAGGAACGGCGCGCGCAGCAGCAGCGCGACCACCGCGGCGCCCAGCCCGGCGGTCCTGGCCAGGTCGAAGTCCAGGCGGCCCTGCTCGGTGAACATCTGCACCGCGATCAGCGCGGCCAGCAGCGCCACGGGCACCAGTTCGGAGAAGCGGTGCACGAGCGGGTGGTCCAGCACCTTGCGCGGGGCGGCCAGGCCGGCCAGCTTCAGCGCGTAGCAGCCCGCGCAGACGATCGCGATCGCCCACCAGAGCGTCATCGGACCATCACCACCAGCACGGCCGCCGCCGCCACCAGCACGGGCACGCCCGGCGGCAGGAACGGCGTGGCGGCCAGCGCGATGAGCGCGCCGGTCAGGGCGAGTGTGCGCAGTTCGGAACGTTCCCGCAGCCGCGGCCAGAGGATGGCCAGGAACGTGGCAGGGCCGACGACGTCCAGCCCCAGCATGCCCGGGTCGCCCAGGAAGGAGGTGCCGAGCGCGCCGGCGAGCGTGGTGAGGTTCCACATGACGTAGAGCGTGACGAACGTGGTGGTGAACCCGGCCCTGGCCGCCGCCGGGTCCGGCTGGGCGAGGGCGACGGCGGTGCTCTCGTCGATGACGCCGTGCGCCGTCACCGCCCGGCGCCCGCCGCGGACCTGGAGGAGGTCGGCCAGGCGCAGGCCGTACAGGGTGTTGCGGGTGCCGAGCAGCAGGGCCCCTGCCGTGGCCGAGACCAGGTCGCCGCCCGCGCCCACGGCGCCGGTCAGGGCGAACTGCGAGGCGCCCGTGAACGTCAGCAGGCTCAGCACGCACGCCTGCGCCACGTCCAGTCCCGCGGTGACGGCCGCGGCCCCGAAGGCCACGCCGGACAGGCCCACTGCCAGCCCGACGCCCAAACCGTCCCGGATCGCGGCGGAACGGGTTGTTGTCTGTTCCATGCGGGTAAGGCTAGGAAGCTGGGCCTTCCTCCGTCTTGTACGTTCCTGCGGAGCGCTGGTACGCCGCCGGCGGCACGCCCACGATGCGCTTGAAGTGCCGGTTCAGGTGGGCCTGGTCGGTGAAGCCCACCTCGGCCGCCACCAGGGCGGGCGGGCTGCCCGTCTCCAGGAGTGAGCGGGCCCGCCGTACCCGCAACGAGGTGAGGTAGGCGTGTGGCGGCAGGCCCGTCGCCGCCTTGAACGCCCGCAGCAGCGGGAACGGCCGCGCGCCGACCACCGACGCCAGTTCCTCCAGCGTCGGCGGGTCCACCATGCGCGCGCGCAACACCTCCAGCGCCGCCTTCACCTCGCGCCCGCCCGCGGACGCGCCGTCCGGCGGAGCGTGTGGCGGCGTCGAGTGGCGCGACAGCAACTGGGCGAAGAAGGTCCGCATCAAGGTGGAGGCCGTCAGGTCGTCGCCGCGCTCGGCCGCCAGATGCGTGCGCCCCAGCAGTCCCGCCAGCGCCGGATCGCCCACCACCTGCTCGGGAAAGAACGGCCGCGCGTACGGCAGGCCCAGCTCGGCCGCCACCTCCGCCATGGCCTCGGCCGACGGGTACAGCATCCGGTAGGCCCACCCGTCCGGCGTCCCCGCGTGACCGGTGTGCACCGAGTCGGCGTTGACCAGCACGATCTCGCCCGAGCCCGCCCGGTGGGTGGAGCCGCGGTTCTGGAACTCCTCGACGCCGTCGAGGATCAGCCCGATCGCGTACTCGGCGTGGCTGTGGCGGGTGAAGCGGTGGGTGACGTAGCGGGCTTTGAGCAGGTTGACCTCGGGCACCGCCGGGTGCCGCCAGAAGTTCGCCTGCTCCTTCACAACACCCGAAAATACTCCACGAAGGTGTTGAAGTAGTTCACGTGGGCCTCCCACCGGCTGTCGGGAAGCTCCCAGTAGACGGCGTACGGGCGGCCGTCGGCGGCGCGGAAGCCCCGCGTGATGACGTGCACCCGCGTCGTGCCCTTGACCCGGGTGAACTCCCAGTCGGCGGCGGGACGGCCCAGGTACGTGAGCCGCCTGATCGCGATCCGCCGGTAGTCGCGGAACTCCTTCCTGCGCAGGATGTCGCCCTCGACGTTCTTCCAGTGCTGGACGGGGTCGCTCCAGACGTCGTCGGTCCACTCGACGATGAGCTGGCCGCCGGGGCCGGGGCCGGTCCAGGAGATGCTGTCGCGGTCCTGGCTCTTGCTGCCCTTCCAGTCCTTGGGCACGGCCAGGGAGAAGGCGCCGGTCTTGCTGGTGACCGTACGCCAGCCGTCGGGGGGCGCAAGGGACGGCGTGGCGGTCGTCGTGGGGGTGGGGGTGGCGGTGACGCCGGGGGCGGGTGGTGTGGGGGTGGGCTTGGGCGCGGCGGTGCCGGTCAGCCGGCCGGACAGCAGGAAACCGGCCGTGGCCAGGCCGCCCACGGCGACGAGCGCGATGGAGGCGGCCATCCAGCGTGGGCGGCGTCCGGCCCGCGACGCGCCCGTGGGGTGGCCGCCGCTGTGGAGGGTGGGCTCGTGGCGGGCGCCGCCGGGTGCCCCGCCGTGGCCGAGGGGCGGCTTGGCCGTACCGGATGCCGTGTGGAGCAGTGCGGCGGCCTGGGCGGCGGGGATGCGGGCGGCAGGGTCGCGGCGCAGCAGGCCCTCGATGACCGGCGCGAGCGCGCCCGCGCGCGCCGATGGGGCGGGCAGGTCGCGCAGGACGGCGGCCACGGTGGCGGCCCACGAGTCGCCGCGGAAGGGCGGCCTGCCCTCGACCGCGGTGTACAGGGTCGCGCCCAGCGCCCACAGGTCGGACTCCGGCCCGGCGGGCAGGCCGTTGAGGCGCTCCGGCGGCATGTACGCGGGCGTGCCGACCAGGTGGCCCGTCGCGGTCAGGCCCTGCTCGGCCTCCAGCGTGGCGATGCCGAAGTCGGTCAGAACCACGCGGCCGTCGTCGGCCAGCAGTACGTTCTCCGGCTTCACGTCGCGGTGCAGCACGCCCGCGGCGTGCGCGGTGCGCAGCGCGTCCAGCAGCGCCGCGCCGATCGCCGCCACCGTGCCGGGCGGCAGCGGGCCGTCGTCGCCGACCACCTTGGCCAGCGAGCGCGAGCGCACGAGGTTCATGACGATCCAGGGGCGGCCGTCCTCCTCGACCACGTCGTAGACCACGACCACCGACGGGTGCTCCAGCCGCCCGGCGGCCCTCGCCTCCCGGATCGTGCGCCGGTTGAGCTCGTTCCGCTTGTCCTCGCCGACGCCGGAGTAGCGGACCTCCTTGACGGCCACGGGACGGTCGAGCAACTCGTCGTGCGCGCGCCAGACGACGCCCATGCCGCCCTCGCCGATCGGTTCGATGAGGCGATAGCGGTTGCTGACCAGCCGTTCCACGCGGTGCAGCCTACTTGGCGGGTTTGAAGGTGGCGGCGAAGGTGTCGAAGAAGTGCAGGTCCTTCTTCCACCGGCTGGCCAGGTTGTGCCAGTAAATGGAGTAGCCCATCCCGCCTTCGGTGACGAAGCCCCGGTTGCGGACCCGGGTCTCACCGGTGTTGGTGTTCCAGGTGAACTCCCAGTCCGCCGCCGCCACCATGTAGTCGACCTTCTTGATGTGGATCTTCTTGTAACCGCCGAAGCTGTTCTTGGCCGACTTCTCCTGCCGCTTCCAGTCGCCGACCGGATCGTCGCCGGCCTTGTCGATCTGGTCGATCGCCACGAAGGCGTTGGGTCCGGCGCCGGGACCGCGGTAGAAGACCTGGCTGCCCTCGCGCTTGAACTCATCCCAGCCCTTGGGCAGGGCCAGGGAGAAGCCCGACTTGTCCTTGTGCATCTTCCAGCCGTCGGGCAGCACGCCCTCCGCCTTGGACGCCTCCGGGGTGGGGGAGGGGTCGGCCTGCTCCGGCGGCGTGCTCTTTTCCGGACTGGAGGTCACCGCGGCGGTCTGCTGGGCGCGCCCCGGGCCCTCCTTCTTGTCTGCCTTGTCCATCGCCGAGTTCAGGCCGAGGTAGCCGCCGATCCCGGCGACCAGGATCACGGCCGCGCCGACCGCGATGAGCGGGCCGTAACGGCGGCGGCCGCCCTCGCCGGAGGGATGGGTGAGCTCGGTCGCGGGGGCGGCCGGGACCAGGTCCCAGGAGTCCGGGTCGTCGGCGTCGGCGGGCGCCTCGGCCGCGAGCGCCGCCCGCTGCCTGGCCGCTTCCCGCTCGCGCTCCCGTTCCCGCTCCCGGGCGGCCTCCCGCTCCCTCGCCCGTTCCCGCTCACGGGCCCGCTCGCGTTCGGCGGCCTTCTCGCGCTCGCGGGCCCGCGCCCGCTCGCGCTCCAGTTCCCGCTTGCGGATCTGCTCACGTTCGCGTTCCGCCGCGGCGCGCTCGCGCTCGGCCGTGCGCGCCTGCTCCACGGCCGCGCTCTCCAGCGCGGAGGTGTCGATCCGCGTCGGCCGGGCGATCTTGGTCCCGGTCTCGGGTACGGCGGCCGGCACGGGCTTGAGATTGGGGTCGGTGGGCATGTCGTCCACGGCCACCACGGCCTCGGAGTGCGACTGCATGACGATCCGGCGCAGCATGCGCGCCGTCTCCTCGTACGTCAGCCGCTGCACCGGCTCCTTGACCAGCAGTCCGTCGATGACGGGCTTGAGCGGCCCGGCGTTGTGCGAGGCGTCGGGCTCGTCGGTCAGCACCGCGTGCATGGTCGCCAGCGCCATGCCGCGCTCGTGCGGAGACTTGCCCTCCACCGCGGTGTAGAGGGTGGCGCCCAGCGACCACAGGTCCGACTCGCGCCGGGCGGGCAGGCCCTTGAGCCGCTCCGGCGCGATGAACGCGGGCGTTCCGGCGAGGCCGGTCATGGTCAGCTGCGTCTCGGTCTCCAGCGTGGCGATGCCGAAGTCGGTCAGCACCACGCGGCCGTCGTCGGCCAGCAGCACGTTCTCAGGCTTGACGTCGCGATGCAGTACGCCCGCCTCGTGGGCCCGGTGCAGCGCGTCGAGGACGGCCACCCCGATCTCGGCCACGCGCGCGGGCTGCAGCGGCCCGTCCTGCTTGATCACGGCGCCGAGGGAGCGCGAGGGCACGAGCTGCATGACGATCCAGGGGCGGTCGTCCTCCTCGATCACGTCGTGCACGACGATCACGTTGGGATGCTCGAATCTCGCCGCCGCCCTGGCCTCGCGCATGGTACGCCGGTTGAGCAGCTGGACCTCGTCGCCCAGAGCGGCCGCGTAACGGACCTCCTTGACCGCGACGGTGCGGTCGAGCAGTTCGTCATGGGCCCGCCAGACGATCCCCATGCCGCCCCTGCCGATGGGCTCCTGCAGCTGGTAGCGGCCGGCGATGCGGCGACCACGCTGCGTACGATCCGACGTCAACGGCCTCAAACCCTCCTCTAGGCCAAGAAATACTCCCATAGCGGGGGATCAACGGCGACTCACGTAAGAGTCAGTCCGTTCTGCGGGTAGCAAGCTATGGCAGGTAGACGCCAGATGTAATCTTTTCGACATCATTTGTCGCCACGCGTTCACCGGAGCGGCGGTCTACGGCATGGGCGGGGGACCCGCACGGTGGGCGCGCCGCCGTGCGGCGGTGATCTTCCAGCCGATCGCGATCCCGGCGGCGAGCAGCGGCAGCAGGAAGAACGCCACCCGCTGGTCGTCGTCGGCGAACGGCATGAGCAGCACCACCAGCGCCAGGAACGCCAGCGTCGCCCAGTTCGTGTACGGCGTGCCCGGCATCCTGAACGGCGAGACGTGCCCGCGCCCGCGCAGCCGGAGCTGGCAGTAGACCAGCGTCCCCCAGGTGGTGATCACGCCGAGGGAGGCCACCGCGGTGGCGATGTTGAACGCGCGCTCGGGCACGTAGTAGAACAACGCCACCCCGGCCAGGAAGACGGCGGCCGTCATCAGGATCCCGCCGATGGGGACGTGCCGCCCGCTGAGCCGTGCGGCGAAGGCGGGCGCCTCGCCCTTCATCGCCATCGAGCGCAGGATGCGGCCCGTGGAGTAGAGGCCGGAGTTGCACGACGACATGGCCGCGGTGATCACGATCAGGTTCATGGCGTCGGCCGCCCACGGCACGCCGAGGCTGGCGAAGAACGTGACGAACGGCGAGCTGTCGGCGCTGTAGGCGGTCCAGGGCAGCACCATCGCCAGCAGGATGACCGAGCCGACGTAGAAGACGGCGATGCGCCAGATGACGCCGTTGATGGCCTTGGGCATGACCTGGCGGGGATTGGCGGTCTCGCCCGCGGTGATGCCGACCAGTTCGATGGAGGCATAGGCGAAGACCACGGCCTGCAGGCTCATCAGCACGACGCCGAAGCCGTTGGGGAAGAAGCCGCCGTGCGCGACGAGGTTGGCCGGGGTTGCCGCGCCCACGGAGAACAGCACCGCGCAGAGCCCGACCACGAGGAAGGTGATGATCGCCAGCACCTTCAGCAGCGCGAACCAGAACTCCAGCTCGCCGAAGAGCCGCACCGACAGCAGGTTGACCACCAGCACCAGGGCCAGGGCGAGCAGCGCGGTGGCCCAGGTGGGAAAGTGGGGCGCCCAGCGGTGGACGTAGGTGGCGATCGCCGTCAGTTCGGCGATGCCGGTGAAGGCCCAGTTGATCCAGTACATCCAGCCGCTGGCGAAGGCGGCCCACGGGCCGACGAACTCGTTGGCGTAGTCGACGAACGAGCCGGACGTGGGCCGGTAGAGCACCAGCTCGCCCAGCGCCCGCATGACGAAGAAGGCCGCCAGGCCGGCGGCGGCGTAGGACAGCACCAGCGCGGGCCCGGCCGCGGCCATCCTGCCGCCCGCGCCCAGGAACAGGCCGACCCCGATCGCGCCGCCGATCGCGATCATCTGGACGTGCCGGTTGCCCAGCGCGTGGGTGTAGCCTTCATCCGTCTGCACTGTGTGAACCCTTCGTCGCACTCCGTCATGGCGACGATATCCACGCGGGTGCCCGCGACCAGTGGGGCGCGCCGTCGCGCGGCTCTCGCGGCCGCCCCCGAACTGTCGGTGCCGGCAACTAGAGTCGGAGCGCTCGCCACGTCCGTCCGGGAGGCGCCGCTCCATGTCGTCCAGCGACTCGTTCGTCCACCTGCACGTGCACACCGAATACTCCATGCTCGACGGGGCCGCGCGGCTCAAGCAGATGTTCGGACAGGTCGGCGAGCTGGGCATGCCCGCGATCGCCATCACCGATCACGGCAACATGCACGGCGCCTACGACTTCTACCGGCAGGCCACGGCGGCCGGCGTGAAGCCCATCATCGGCATCGAGGCCTACGTCGCCCCCGAGGCGCGGCAGAACAAGCGGCCCGTGCTGTGGGGCGAGCCGCACCAGAGGAAGGACGACGTCTCCGCGGGCGGCTACTACACCCACATGACGATCTGGGCGCGCGACAGGACCGGCCTGCACAACCTCATGCGGCTGTCCTCGCGCGCCTACACCGAGGGCTTCCACCGCAAGTGGGCCCGCATGGACGCCGAGATCCTGGCCGAGCACGCCGGCGGCCTCATGGCCACGACCGGATGCCCGTCCGGCGAGGTGCAGACCAGGCTCAGGCTCGGGCAGTACGACGAGGCCGTGAAGGCGGCGGCGAAGTTCCAGGAGATCTTCGGCAGGGAGCACTACTTCCTGGAGATCATGGACCACGGCCTGGAGATCGAGCGCCGCGTCCGCGACGGCCTCGCCAGGATCGGCGAAGAGCTGAACATCCCGCCGCTGGTGACCAACGACTCCCACTACACCTACGAGTCCGACGCCGCCTCCCACGACGCCCTGCTGTGCGTCCAGACCGGCAAGCAGTTGTCCGACCCCGACCGCTTCCGCTTCGACGGCTCCGGCTACTACATCAAGTCCGCCGGCGAGATGCGCGCGGCCGACACCTCCGAGCTGTGGGCGGAGGGCTGCCGCAACACGCTGGTGGTGGCCGAGAAGGTCGACGCGACCGGGTTCTTCGAGCACAAGAACCTCATGCCGAGCTTCCCGGTGCCCGACGGCATGACGGAGGAGGAGTTCTTCCGCCGGACGGTCTGGGAGGGCATGCGCCGCCGCTACCCGGAGGGCTGGGACGACGAGCGCGCCGAGCGGGCCGAGTACGAGATGGGCGTCATCCTCCAGATGGGCTTCCCGTCCTACTTCCTCGTGGTCGCCGACTTCATCATGTGGGCCAAGGGCAACGGCATCGCGGTCGGCCCCGGGCGAGGTTCGGCGGCCGGGTCGCTGGTGGCGTACGCGATGGGCATCACCGACCTCGACCCCATCCCGCACGCGCTGCTGTTCGAGCGCTTCCTCAACCCCGAGCGCGTCTCCATGCCCGACGTCGACATCGACTTCGACGAGCGCAGGCGCGCCGACGTGATCCGCTACGTGACCGAGAAGTGGGGCGCCGACAAGGTCGCCATGATCGCCACCTTCGGCACCATCAAGGCGAAGGCCGCCATCAAGGACGCCGGCCGCGTGCTGGGCTACCCGTACGCGCTGGGCGACCGGGTCACCAAGGCCTTCCCGCCCGCCGTCATGGGCAAGGACATCCCGCTGTCGGCCATCTTCGACAAGGATCACCCGCGCTACGCCGAGGCCGGCGAACTGCGCAGGCTCTACGACGAGGACGCCGACGTCAAGGCGACCATGGACCTCGGCAAGGGCCTGGAGGGCCTGATCCGGCAGACCGGCGTGCACGCCGCCGGCGTCATCATGTCGTCGGAGGTCCTGACCGACTACGTCCCGATCATGCGCCGCGACTCCGACGGCGTGATCATCACACAGTTCGACTACCCGACCTGCGAGACGCTCGGCCTGCTGAAGATGGACTTCCTGGGCCTGCGCAACCTGACGGTCCTCGACGACTGCCTCAAGGCCATCGAGTCGGCCACCGGCGAGAGGGTCGAGCTGCTCGGCCTGCCGCTCGACGACGTCAAGACGTACGAGCTGCTGGCGCGCGGCGACACCCTCGGCATCTTCCAGCTCGACGGCGGCGGCATGCGCTCGCTGCTGCGCCTGATGCGCCCCGACAACTTCGAGGACATCTCCGCCGCGCTCGCGCTCTACCGCCCCGGCCCGATGGGCGCCAACTCCCACACCAACTACGCGCTGCGCAAGAACGGCCAGCAGGAGATCTCCCCGATCCACGAGGCGCTCGAAGAGCCCCTGCGCGACATCCTCGACACGACCCACGGCCTGATCGTCTATCAGGAGCAGGTCATGGCCATCGCGCAGAAGGTGGCCGGCTACTCGCTCGGCGGCGCCGACCTGCTGCGGCGCGCGATGGGCAAGAAGAAGAAGTCCGAGCTGGACAAGCAGTACGAGTTCTTCGAAAAGGGCATGAAGGACAACGGCTACCCGGCCGCCGCCATCAAGGCCCTGTGGGACATCCTGCTGCCCTTCTCCGACTACGCCTTCAACAAGGCCCACACCGCCGGCTACGGCCTGGTCTCCTACTGGACCGCCTACCTCAAGGCCAACCACCCGGCCGCGTACATGGCCGCCCTGCTCACCTCGGTCAAGGACGACAAGGACAAGTCAGCCCTCTACCTCAACGAGTGCCGCCGCATGGGCATCAAGGTCTTCCCGCCGGACGTCAACGACTCCGACTTCGACTTCACCCCGCGCGGCACCGACATCCGCTTCGGGCTGTCGGCGATCCGCAACGTCGGCGGCAACGTCGTCGACGGCATCATCGGCGCGCGCAAGCGGAAGGGGCGTTTCGCCGACTTCAAGGAGTTCCTGCGCAAGGTCCCGGCGGTCGTCTGCAACAAGCGCGTCATCGAGTCGCTGATCAAGGCGGGCGCCTTCGACTCGCTCGGCCACGTCCGCAAGGGCCTGGTCATGGTGCACGAGCAGGCCGTCGACGCGATCATCGACATCAAGAAGAACGAGGCCATCGGCCAGGACTCCCTGTTCGGCGCCATCGAGGGCGGCGAGGACCAGACCTTCGACGTGCAGATCCCGGTGGGGGAGTGGGACAAGAACACCCTGCTGCAGTTCGAGCGGGAGATGCTGGGCCTGTACGTCTCCGACCACCCGCTGTTCGGCGTCGAGCACATCCTGGCCTCCGGCGCCGACTGCTCGATCGCGGCCCTGCAGGACGAGAGCCACGCCGACGGCCAGGTCGTCACCGTCGGCGGCATCCTGTCGGGCGTGCAGCGCAAGGTCACCAAGAAGGGCGACACCTGGGTCCTCACCCAGCTGGAGGACCTCGAAGGCGCCATCGAGGTCATGATCTTCCCGTCGGCGTACCTGCTGTGCTCGACGATCCTGGCCGAGGACGCGATCGTCTTCGTCAAGGGCCGCATCGACAAGCGCGAGGACGTCGCGAAGATCATCGCGATGGAGGTGACCGCGCCCGACCTGACCCGCGAGGCGGGCGGGCCGCTGACGGTCAGCCTGCCGCTCGGCCGCTGCACGCCGCCGGTCGTCGCCCGGTTAAAGGAGATCCTGACCGCCCACCCCGGCACCTCCGAGGTGCATCTGCAGGTGCACCACGGGCCGAAGACGACGGTCCTGCGGGTCGAGGACCGGTTGCGGGTCACGCCGTCGCCGTCGCTGGTGGGTGATCTCAAGGAGTTGCTCGGTCCGGCGTGCCTTGGAGGTTAAGAAACCTTCCTAACTAACTTGACACGCTCGTTGCCGCTTGCCACGATCACCGGTAAGCGGCTCGGCGCGGCCCCGCCAGGGGTGACGCGCTCAGCGAGGAAACCACCCGCTGTCCCGGCTGCTCAACGGATCATGCCCAGATCTCGCCCCCCAGGAGATTCGCCATGTCCAGAGCACGCTGGTCTCTGCTCTCCGTCCTCGTCCTGATGGCCGGGCTGTTAACCCCGGCCACAGCCACAGCCACAGCCACCGCCACCGCCACCGCCGCCGTCGAGACCCTGCTGTCGCAGGGCAAGCCCGCCTCGTCCTCCTCCAAGGAGGGCAGCTCGTACAGTTCGGGCAAGGCCGTCGACGGCAACTTCACCTCCACCCGCTGGGCCTCCCTGGAAGGCAGCGATCCCCAGTGGATCCGCGTCGACCTGGGCAGCGTCCAGCAGATCTCGCGGGTCAAACTGTTCTGGGAGGTCGCCTACGGCAAGGCGTACCAGATCCAGGTCTCGCCCGACGCTTCCACCTGGAGCACCGTCTACTCCACGACCTCCGGTGACGGCGGCCTCGACGACCTGACCGTCACCGCCTCCGGCCGTTATGTGCGCATGTACGGCACCGCCCGCGGCACCTCCTACGGTTACTCGCTGTGGGAGATGCAGGTGTTCGGCGGCACCCCCGACCCCGGCGGCCCCTCCTTCACCGTCGCCGCCGCCGGCGACATCGCCGAGCAGTGCACCTCCGGCTCCTCCTGCATCCACCCCAAGACCGCCGCCCTGGTCGAGTCCATGAACCCCGAGTTCGTGATCACCATGGGCGACAACCAGTACGACGACGCGCTGCTGTCGGACTTCCGGAACTACTACGACAAGACGTGGGGCCGGTTCAAGTCCAAGACGCGCCCCTCGCCCGGTAACCACGAGACCTACGACCCGGCGGGCCCGCTGGCCGGCTACAAGTCGTACTTCGGGTCCATCGCCTACCCGCAGGGCAAGCCGTACTACAGCTACGACCGCGGCGAATGGCACTTCATCGCCCTCGACTCCAACTCCTTCGACAGCCAGGCCCAGCTCGACTGGCTCAGCGCGGACCTGGCCGCCAACACCAAGCGGTGCGTGGCCGCCTACTGGCACCACCCGTTGTTCAGCTCCGGTGAGCACGGCAACGACCCGGTCAGCCGTCCGGTCTGGCAGCGCCTGTACGCCGCCCGCGCCGACCTCGTCCTCAACGGGCACGACCACCACTACGAGCGATTCGGGCCCCAGAGCCCGACCGCGCAGGCCGACCCCAACGGCATCGTCGAGATCCTCGGCGGGATGGGCGGGGCCTCGCCGTACAACATCGAGAACGTCCAGCCGAACAGCCAGAAGCGGCTCACCAACACCTTCGGCGTCCTGAAGCTGAACTTCACCGACACCACGTTCGCCTGGCAGCTCATCGGCGTCGACGGTTCGGTCAAGGACACCAGCCCGACCTACACCTGCCACTAGATGTACGTGTCGATCCGCGGCACCATGCTCACCCGCGCCGTGCCCGCCAACGTGGTGGCGCTCGGCGCGGTGAGCCTGGTGACCGACATCTCCTCAGAAATGATCACAGCGGTGCTTCCGCTGTACCTTGTGGGGACGCTCGGGCTCAGCCTCGTGCAGTTCGGCGTCCTCGACGGCCTCTACTTCGGCATCACCGCCGCCGTACGCCTGGCCGGCGGCCACGCCGCCGACCGCTGGCGCCGCCGCAAGCTGGTGGCGGGCGTGGGCTACGCCCTGTCCGCCGCCGCCAAGGTGGGACTGCTCGCCGCCGGCGCCTCCGTGGCGGCGCTGGGCGCGGCCATCGCCGCCGACCGCACCGGCAAGGGCCTGCGCACCGCGCCCCGGGACGCGCTGATCACGTTGAGCGCGCCGCCGGAGGGGCTCGGCTCGGCCTTCGGCGTCCACCGCGCGATGGACACCGCCGGCGCCTTCCTCGGCCCGCTGGCCGCCTTCGGCGTACTGGCGGCGACCGGCGGCGCGCACGACGCCGTGTTCGTGACCAGCTTCTGCGTCGCGATGCTCGGGGTCGTCCTGCTCGCCGCCCTGGTCCGCGACCGCCGCGGCCCCCTGGCCCCCCGGCCGTCGCTGCGGGCGGCGGTGCTGCGCGACCGCGCGTTCCTGCGGGTCTGCGCGGCCGCGTGCCTGCTCGGGCTGGTCACGGTGAGCGACGCGTTCGTCTACCTCATGCTGCAGCGGCGGCTGGGCTTCGCTCCGGAACTGTTCCCTTTGCTGCCGTTGGGGACGGCCGGGGTCTATCTGCTGCTGGCCGTACCGTTCGGGCGGCTTTCTGACCGGTACGGCAGGGCCTTCGTGTTCCTGGGCGGGCACCTGGCGTTGCTGGGGGCGTACCTGGTGCTGATGGGGCCGGGCTGGCTCGTGCCCGTGCTCGTGCTGCACGGGGCGTTCTACGCGGCGACGGACGGGGTGCTGATGGCCCTGGCCGGCCCGATGCTGCCCGAAACCCTGCGAACCAGCGGCCTCGCGGTCCTGCAGACGGGACAGGCGGCGGCACGGATGGTGTCGTCGATCGGGTTCGGGGTGTTGTGGACGGGGTTGGGCGCGGGCCAGGGACTGCTGGTGATGTCGGCCGGACTCGTCATATCGATCATCGTCGCCTGGAGAGTCCTATGACCCCCACCCCATCCACCCCCACCCCATCCACCCCTTCTGCCTCTTTCCCTCCCACCTCCGCGCCTTCTGCCTCCCCACTTCCCGCCCCCGCCCCTCCGGCCTCCGCCTCTCCCGCCCCCGGGCCCTGCGACTCCACCCCATCGGTCTCCGCCCCTATCCCCGCCACCTCCGCCACCGGAGACCGGGCCGCCCAGGGCAACGGGACCGACCAGGTGGTAGGGGGTTCTGGGAGGAGGGGCGGGGCACGGCGGGTGGGGGCGGTTGTCCTCGCGGTCGTGGTGCTGGCCGGGGTGGCCGTCGGGTATGCGAGCTGGGCGGCGGCGAAGAAGGAGGGGCCGGCGGCTTCGGCCGTGGATCCGGGGAGGGCGGGGCAACTGGTGGTGCGGAGTTCGGGGCGGATTGCGGCGGTGCCGATGGGGAATCCCGCGGCGGTGCCGGCCGTGAGCGCCACCACGTGCGACCGGAACTACACCGCTGCCGGTACGACCATCTGCCTGGTCACCCGCCCCGGTGCGCCTCCCACCACGGACGCGATCATCCTTGACCGTTCGATGCGTGAGGTCCGCAAGGTACGGCTGGCCGGGAT
Organism: Nonomuraea sp. NPDC050394; assembly: GCF_044459065.1. NCBI lineage: Bacteria > Bacillati > Actinomycetota > Actinomycetes > Streptosporangiales > Streptosporangiaceae > Nonomuraea > Nonomuraea sp. NPDC050394. Next base: position 200,574 of record NZ_JBITIO010000008.1, read on the forward strand.
TCCCAGCCGGGCCCGCATCTCGGCCAGCGGGCGGATGGCGTCGTGGACGGTGTTCGTGACCGGTGACTCCTACAACAGCGGCGGCTTCTCCACCTGGAGCGGCATCCTGGACACCAAGACCGGTTACGTGATCACCAACATCGAGGAGATCCCGCTACGCATCGACGGCCGCCGCTACTACTCCGCCGACGTCAACTACTGGGGCATCACCTTCGCCGACGACGACTCCCGCTTCTACGCCACGCTGTCAACGAAGGGCAAGACGTACCTGGTGGAGGGGGACTTCACGAACTGGCGCGCACGTACGCTCCGCGAGAACGCCGAATGCCCGTCCCTCTCCCCGGACGGCTCCACCCTGGTCTACAAGAAGCGCGTCAAACCTGGCCCGTGGCGCCTGCACGCCCTCGACCTCGCCACCGGCCGCGAAACGCCGCTGGCCGAGACCACCTCCATCGACGACCAGGCCGCGTGGCTGGACGAGCGCACCGTGATGTACGCCAAGGGCAAGGACATCTGGTCCGTCCCGGCCAACGGCACCGGCACCCCTCACCTCCTCACCCCCAACGCCTCCTCCCCCTCCGCCATCCACTAACCACCCCCCCCTCGACCCCCGTCCCCGCCCCTCGGTCCCATCCCCGCCTCTCCGTCCCCGTCTGTCCGGCTCACCCCCGCGTCCGCTTGTCCGGTCCACTCCCGCGCCTGCTCTCGTCCCGCCGCGCCATCGCGCGCCGCCGACGGGAGCCCCTTTCGCGTTGTGCGGGAGGCGAGCGGGCCGCCTCCGGCAGCCGTGGGGTTCTGTCGTGCTGCGCCTGCCCGCGCATGCCGTCGTGCTGTGACGTGGATAGCGGAGGTCTCGGAGCTCGCCTCGGGCTGGCGTCGGGGGTGTGGGCTTCGTGGTGGCGGGTGTGGCGAAGCCCTGGGTGGTGTCGGGCGGGGAGGGCTTCGTGATGGCGGATGCGTTGGCGGGGAGGGGGCCGGGCGTGGGCTTCGCGGTGGCGGGGTGCGACGCGAGGAGGGGCGTCGGGCGTGGGATTTCGTGGTGTCGGGTGTGGGAGGCGGGGACGGGGGCGGGTTTTCCGAGGTTGGGGTCTTACAGGTGGGCGCGTAAAGCGGTGGTTAACGTAATTTCCGTACGTATACCGATATCGATACGGATATCCCGTCAAGCTGTCCAGTCTTAGTGTCAAGCCGCCACACCCCCCATCCTCCACGCCGGCCCGCCCACACCGGCGGGCCAGCGTGGACGGACCCCTGAAAGGACTGGCGAGTGAGACGCAGATCCGTCCTCGCGGCAGTCGCCGGGCTGGCCGTCACGGCCGCCATGGTGATCAATCCGGCCGCCGCAGCGGCGCCCCCCGGCGTCAACCCCCAAAAGAGCCTGACCGCCTCGGACCCGAAGAGCCTCGCCGCCACCGCGGCCGATCGGGCCGTTGCCAGCGGGCTGGACGAATTACGCAAGGGCCCTGATGAGACGTACTGGCGCCGGGCGGTCACGCCTGGCGCCAGTGGCATGTTCTACGTGTCCTACGACCGCACCTACAAGGGCCTGCCGGTGGTCGGCGGCGACGCCGTCGTCGTGACCGACTCGCAGGGCCGGGTGCGTGACACCACCGCGGCCTCCGGCCCCGCGCCGGCCGATCTCGCGGTGCGGCCCGTGGTCAGCGCCGAGCGCGCGATCCGGGTGTCGAAGAGCCGTCTGTCGCGGGTGGACGTCACCGGTACGCCCCGCCTGGTCGTGCTGGCTTGGGGCGAGCGGCCGACGCTGGCCTGGGAGACCGTGGTGGAGGGCGTCGCCGCCCGTAAGCCGAGCAAGCAGCACGTCTTCGTGGACGCGCGCACCGGCAAGGTGGCCGACCACTACGACGAGGTCAAGGCCGGCACCGGCAATGGTTACTACTACCCGAACGTGACCATCGACACGAGCCAGTCCTCCGGTACCTACCGGATGGTCGACACCTCCCGTCCCGGCATCCAGTGCGGCGGTCAGAACGGCCAGCCGTACACCGGACCGGACGACGTCTGGGGCAACGGCTCGGGCACGAACCTCGAGACCGCCTGCGTGGACGCCCTCTACGGTGCGCAGCGCGAGTGGGACATGCTGCGTGACTGGCTCGGCCGCAACGGCATCGACGGCGCCGGCCGCGGCTTCCCGGCCCGTGTCGGCCTGGCCGACGTCAACGCGTACTGGAACGGCAGCTACACCAACTTCGGCCGTTCCCAGGACAACCAGCGCCAGGTCACCCCGATCGACGTGGTCGGCCACGAGTACGGCCACGCCATCTTCCAGACCACGCCCGGCGGCGCCGGTTCCGGCAACGAGAACGGCGGCATCAACGAGGGCACCGGCGACATCTTCGGCGCTCTGACCGAGCACTACGCCAACCACCCGAACGACCCGCCGGACTACGAGGTGGGTGAAGAGGTGAACCTGGTGGGCGACGGCCCGATCAGGTACATGTTCGACCCGTCGCGCGTCGGCGACCCGAACTGCTGGTCCACCTCGATCCCGAACACCGAGGTGCACGCGGCGGCCGGTCCGCTGAACCACTGGTTCTACCTGCTGGCCGAGGGCAGCGCGCCCGGCGGCGGCAAGCCGAACAGCCCGATCTGCTCCGGCGGACCGAGCTCGGTGACCGGCATCGGCATCCAGAAGGCCGGCAAGATCTTCATGGGCGCCCTGGCCCGCAAGACCTCGTCCTGGCGTTACGCCGGCGTCCGTTCGGCCTCGCTGGCCGCGGTGGTGGAGCTGTACGGCGCCAACAGCGTCGAGTGCGCCACGACGAAGGCGGCGTGGAACGCGGTGAGCGTGCCGGTGCAGACCGGCGAGCCGACCTGCACCCAGCCCGGCCAGGACTTCTCCATCTCCACCAACCCGGCGACGGGGACGGTCCAGCCGGGTCAGACGGCCACGACGACGGTCGGCACCCAGACCACGTCGGGCGCCGCGCAGACGGTCAACCTAACCGCTTCCGGCGTGCCCGCCGGCGCCAACGCCAGCTTCAGCCCGGCGTCGGTGACCAGCGGCAACAACAGCACGCTGACGATCACGACGAGCGCGTCGACGCCGCAGGGCGCCCACACCATCACGGTGACGGGCACCGGCCAGACCGCAACGCACACGGCCACCTACCGGCTGACCGTGGGCACCTCGACGGTGGATCCGCCGGACATCAGCCTGACGAACGTCAAGGCGCACCTCTCGCAGTTCCAGACGATCGCCAACAACAACGGCGGCAACCGCAGGTCGACCGGCGCCGGCTACACCGCCTCGGTCTCCTACGTGGAGCAGAAGCTCCAGGCCGCCGGCTTCGAGGTACGCCGCGTGGCGTGTGGTTCGACCTGTACCTCCGGGGCGGGCCCGAACCTGATCGCCGACTGGCCGGGCGGCGACGCCAACCAGGTCATCATGGCCGGCGCGCACCTCGACGGCGTCTCGGCGGGACCGGGCATCAACGACAACGCCTCCGGCTCGTCGGCGCTGCTCGAGGTCGCGCTGACGCTGGCGGCGACACGTCCGAACATGCTCAAGCACGTCAGGTTCGGCTGGTGGAGTGACGAGGAGCAGGGTCTCAACGGCTCCGAGGGCTACGTGGCCACGCTGAACCAGACCGAGCGCAGCAAGATCCAGGTCTACCACAACTACGACATGGTGGGCTCGCCCAACGGCGGCTACTTCATCAACAACATCAACACCACCGCCGCCCAGCACCTGAAGGCGTTCTACGACCGGCTGAACCTGCAGCCGGAGGAGAACACCGAGGGCGCCAACCGCTCCGACGACGCCTCCTTCCGCAACGCGGGCATCGCGACGTCGGGTGTGGCGGCGGGCGCCAGTTACACCAAGACCCAGGCGCAGGCGGCCAAGTGGGGCGGCACCGCCGGACAGGCCTACGACCGCTGCTACCACGCCGCGTGCGACACCTCCGCCAACATCAACGACACGGTCCTCGACCGCGCCTCCGACGCGTCGGCCTGGGCCATCTGGAAGCTCGCGGTAGGCACGGACAACCCGAACCCGCGCGACTTCTCGATCGCGGCCAACCCGTCGTCCGGCACCGTTCTGGCCGGCAACTCGGCGACGACCACGATCAACACGCAGACGACGGCCGGCACCGCGCAGACGGTCAACCTGACCGCCTCCGGCCTGCCCGCCGGCGCCAACGCCACCTTCAACCCCGCCTCGGTCACCTCCGGCGCCAGCTCCACGCTGACGATCACCACCAGCACGTCGACCCCGACGGGCAACCACACGGTGACGATCACCGGTGCCGGTGAGACCGCGACCCGCACCACGGCGTTCACGCTGAACGTGACGGGCGACACGGGCGGCCGCACGTTCCGCAACGACACCGACTACCAGATCCGCGACTACACCTACATCCAGAGCCCGATCACCTCCACGGCGACGGGCACGGCGCAGTCCCCGGTGACGGTCACGGCCACCAGCACCCACACCTGCCTGGAGGACCTGGACATCTGGCTGCGTGGCCCCAACGGCACGTGGCGCCAGATCAGGGCCGCCGGCGGCACGTCCTGCTCGGCCTTCGGCACCCGGACCTGGTCCGTGCCGGTGACCCAGCAGGCGAGCGGTCAGTGGGTGCTCTACATCGAGGACGTCTACGCCCAGGACCAGGGCGTTCTCGACTGGTGGAGCATCAAGGTCTGATCACCCGGGTCCCGGCCGCCCGGCGGCCGGGACCCCCTCAGCCGCGAGCGCGGACACGACCTCCGTCCGCGAGCGCACTCCGAGTTTGCGCAGGAGGGTCGCCACGTGAGTCTCGACCGTCCTGCGCGACAGGAACAGCACCTCCGCGATCTCCTTGTTGGTACGGCCCAGCGCCACCAGCCTGGCCACCTCCCGCTCGCGCGGGGACAGGACACCGGCGCTCTTGCGCCGCACGGTGGGGATGGCGACGCCGCACTCGCGCAGCGCGTGCCGGCACCGGGCGGCGTCCCGGGTGGCCCCCAGGGCGGCGAAGCGTTCCGCGGCCTCGGCCAGCGCGGTGGCGGCGGCCGTACGGTCACCCAGGGCGAGATTGGAACCCGCTTCGGCCTCTCCGGCGCGTGCGGCGGCGTAGGGCTGCGGCATGGCGGCGTAGGCGGCGCGGGCCAGCGCGAACCTGGCGGCGGCCGCCTCGTGCCGGCCGGCGGCGGCCTCAAGGGTGCCGCGGGCCAGGTCGAGCGCGGCGGCGCTGGCGGGCGCGTGCCTGCCCACGACTCCTTCGGCGAAGCCGGCGGCCAGGTCCGCGGCCTCCTCGGCCATCCCGCCGCGCAGCAGGGCGTTGACCGCGGGGACCAGCAGCTGGTCACCCCAGACCCACACGCCCTTGCCGCGCAGCCGTTCCACCGCGCGCACCGCCTCCACCACGGCCGGGGCCTCCTCGCCGCGGGCCAGGTGCAGCTCGATGAGGCCGCCGCTGGCGGCCAGCGCGAGCGGCAGGTAGCCGGCGTGCGGCTCGTCGAGGCCGGCGGCGCGCAGGTGGGCGGCGGCCTCGGACCACTCGCCCGAGGCGAGCGCGAGGCGGCCGATGACGAAGTGCGCGTCCAGGGTCGCGACCGGGGTCTCCTCGAACTGCTCGATCGCGGTCGCCGCCCTGGCGCCCAGGCCCTCCCAGCGCCCGGTCAGCCAGGCCAGGCGCAGGTCCACCCCTTCGGCCAGATTGGCGTGGAAGAAGGCCCCGGTGTCCTGGGCGAGCGTGCGGCCGCGGCGGCCGAGGTCGTCGGCCTCGCCGTACAGGCCGAGGGTGGCGGCCAGGTCGTAGAGGTTGCAGTAGGCGCGGGCGACCTGCCTGCGTACGGCGGCCGAGGGGTCGGAGGCCGGCAGGCGGGCGATGAGCTTACTCGCATCGGGGGTGCCCATCGCCATGGCCAGCGCCGCCCTGTTGCCGAGCACGGCCGCGCTCACCTCGGGGTCGTCGGTGGTCGCGACCAGTTCCTCGGCGCGGGCCATCCACTTCTCGTGCACGGCCAGGGGTTCGGTGCCCCACCAGGGCATGGCCAGCCCGGCCAGGCCCCTGGCCGCCAGCGCGGGGCGGTCGTCCAGTTCCTCCACGGCGGTCAGGATCACCGGCGGCCCGGTGACCATGTCGCCCATCTGGGCGAACAGGATGAGGCCGAGGGCCAGCCTGGCCTGGCCGCGCAGGTCGCGGGAGAGCGTGTTGTCCGTGAGCACCTGCTTGAGCAGCCGGGTCACGCGGGGCACCGACAGCCCGGCCACGGCCAGGCGGCCCATGGTCAGCACCAGCGCGACGCGTTCCGAGCCGGGCAGCCCCGGGTCGGCGACCATCTCCTCAAGGAGCTGGATCGCCAGCGCCACGTCGCCGAGGGCGGCGGCCCGCTCGGCGGCGGCGGTGCCGTAGCGCAACCAGGCGCGGGTGTCGCCGGACCTGCGGGCGTGGAAGGTGAGCTGGACCAGCGAGGGCGGGTCCTCGCCGGACAGGGCCCGTACCGCGCGTTCGTGGGCGATCCTGCGGTCGGGGCCGGGGATGGTGTCGTAGACGGCCTCCTGGGCGAGGGCGTGGCGGAAGCCGTACCGGTTGCCGGGGTATTCGTGCAGGACGCCGAGGGCGAGGGCCTCCAGGAGGCCGCCCCCGTCGCCGGCGACGGCGGCGAGCTGCGGCTCGCCGGAGGGCAGGCGGAGTACGGCGGCCGCCCGGACGGTGCCGAGCGCGGCGGGGGAGAGCCTGGCCAGCTGCTCGGTCATGGACTCGCGCAGCAGCAACGGCACTCCGGCGTGTTCCAGGGCTTCGGGGCTGCGGTCGTCACCCAGCGAGCGCACGACCTCCTCGACCAGGAACGGGATGCCGGAGGTGCGTTCGTGCAGGCGGCTGGCGAAGGCGGAGGGCAGGTCGTCGCGGCCGAGCAGGCCCGCGGCCAGCGTGCCGACGTCGCGCGCGTCGAGCGGGCCGAGCGGGATGACGACGGTGGTGGCCTCGGGGGCGTGGCGGTAGGCGGAGCCGAGCGGCAGCCCGGCGGCGGGCAGGTCGCGCCTGCGGTAGGTCATGACCAGCGACAGCCCGTCCGGCGGCCGCCGGCGCAGGAACCGCAGCAGATCCTGGGTGCCGTCGTCGGCCCAGTGCAGGTCCTCGATGACCAGGACGGTCGGCCCGGCGGCGTCCAGCAGGCCGTGCACGGCGCGGAAGAGGCGGTGGCGCTCGGCGTCCGGGTCGGTGAGGGGCGCCGGCGCCATGGGTAACACGTCGCTCAGCTCGGGCAGGTGGCCGCGCAGCGCGCCGGTGACGGGATTGAGCTTGTCCGGGTACGGCAGGCGTCCCATCAGGTCGCGTAACGCCTCGAAGACCGGCCCATAGGGAAACGGCTCGCGCAGCTGATGGCAGTGCCCGAGCAGCAGGCTGCGCCCGGACGCACGGGCGTGGACGGCCGCCGCGTGCACCAGCGTGGTCTTGCCGATGCCCGGCTCACCCTCCACCAACGCCACGGACGGGGGAGCCGTCATCGCCTCGCGCAGCGAGTGAAGTGCGGCGTCCCGCCCGACTAAACCTGGCCAATCGCGCATGAATGACTCCGAACGGCTAGGTGAATCCTCCCGGACGTTATCCACCGCAGCCACGTGGTTCAATCCCGGAACATAACTCCGGGGTTGCGATGCGATGTCAAGTGCCTCCGTCAGCGGTGGCGGCGCTTCCAGCGCACCTTGTGCGGCTTGCGATGGTTGCCGCCGCCGCGATTCCAGCGCACCCGCTGGTGGCGGGCCTTGCGGTCGCGGCCCGCCTTGCGCTCGGCGGCCTGGGCCTCCTTCAGGCCCGGAGTGAATCCACCGCCGAAGCGTGACATATCCGGATGGACGAAGCCATGGCTCCGCACGTTCCGCAACGCCGACTCCATCGAGCGCACCCAGATCGGGCCCGGCAGTGAGGCGCCCTGGACCGAGCCGTAGTACTCGTCGCCGATCTGGACCCCGCGCAGCGGGTAGCGGTAGGAGCCCCGGATGTCGCCGACGCTGACCGCCGCCGCCAGGTCCGGGGTGTAGCCGGCGAACCACGCCGAGGTGTAGCCGTTGTTGGTGCCGGTCTTGCCGGCGGCGGGGCGGCCGATGCCCTGGCCCTTCATCGTGCCCTTGGTGAACACCCCGCTGAGCACGTGGTTGACCGCGTCGGCCACACGCCGGTCGAGCGCCTGCTCGCAGGAGGGCGGCACCGCGGTCCTGCCGGTGTCGCCGCCGGAGATCTCCAGGATGGCCTGCGGCGCGCAGTAGCGGCCCCTGGCGCCGAAGGCGGCGAACGAGGCGGCCACCGTCACCGGGTCCATCTCGTTGACGCCGAGCGTGAACGTCGGTACCTCGCGCAGCGCCGTCCCGTCGGCGCGGCTGACGCCGAGCGCCTGCGCGGTCTTGACCACGTTGCAGAGGCCGACCTTCTCCTCCAGCATCATGTAGAAGATGTTGACCGACTGCCAGGTGCCGGTCTCCAGGCTGTGCGGGCCGCCCTTGCCCTCGCCGCTGGCGTTGTAGACGCGGGCGCTGCGGTCGTTGACCGCGTTGCCCCGGCAGTCGCGGTAGCCGTTCGCGGGCACCAGCGCGCCCGGCGTCTGGAAGCCCTGGCCGAAGCGCCAGCCCTGCTGCAGGGCGGTGGCCAGCGTGAACGCCTTGAACGTCGAGCCCGCCTGGAAGCCCTGCCCGCCGCCGTGCATGACGTCGGCGGGCAGGTTGAAGGTGGTGTTCGGGCCGTTCTTGCGGTTGCCGGGGTTGTTGCCGAAGCGTTTGCTGGCCGCCATCGCCCTGATGCGGCCGGTGCCGGGCTCGACCATGGCCTCGGCGGCCACCTCGGTGTCCTCCGGCCGTACCTGCGCGGAGATCGCCCGCTCGGCGGCGCGCTGCGCCTTCGGGTCGAGCGCGGTGCGGATCGTCAGCCCGCCGCGGGCCATGCGCCGCTGCCGCTCGGCGGGCGTGTTGCCGAAGACCGGGCTGGAGAGCAGTTCCCGCTGCACGTACACGCAGTAGAACGGGTAGGGGCTCTGGGCGCAGCCGCCCGGCTGCGGTGCCAGCTTGATGCCGAGCCTGGCGCCTTTGGCCGCCGCGGCCTGCGGCCCGGTCACCATCCCGAGCGCGGCCATGCGGTCCAGGACGAGGTCGCGCCGCGCCTTCAGCCGCGCCTGCTGCCGGCGTCCGAGCGAGGGGTCGTTGGCGTACGGCGCGCGTACCGCCCCGGCCAGCGTGGCCGCCTGGGTGAGCGTCAGCTTGGCCGAGGAGGTGGAGAAGAAGCGCCGGGCGGCGGCCTCCACGCCATAGGCGCCGGCGCCGAAGTAGGCGATGTTGAGGTAGCGCTCCAGGATCTCGTCCTTGCGGTACTTCTCCTCCAGCGCCAGCGCGTACCGCAGCTCGGTGATCTTCCTGGCCATGCTGGGCGCCCGCGCCCGGTCGCGCTCGACCTCGCTCTGCGCGTTCTCCACCAGGATGTTCTTCACGAGCTGCTGGGTGAGGGAGGAGCCGCCCTGCCGGATGCCGCCCGCCTGGCTGTTGGTGATCAGTGCGCGGATCGTGCCCTTGACGTCCAGGCCGCCGTGCTCGTAGAAGCGGGCGTCCTCGATGGCCACGATGGCCTGGCGCATGACCGGCGCGACCCCGGCCAGCGGCACCTCGGTCCTGTTGGCCGTGTAGAACTGCGCGAAGACCTCACCGTGCCGGTCGAGGAGCCGCGTCACCTGGGAGAGCGGCTCTTCGCGGGGGGCGGGCGGCAGGTCGGTGAAGGTCGCGGCGAGGTTCTTGGCCGTGAGCCCCGCGCCGCTGACGGCGGGCACGGCCAAGGCGGCCGTGAGCACCCCTCCGAGAGCCCCCACCACCCCCAAAGCGCCGACGGATTTGAGGACAGTCACGAAGGATGATGTACGACCTGGTGATCAGCGGCAAACGCCCGCTTCCAACTCTTTACCGGCGCCTTTGGATGTTCAATCCGAGCATCTTGAACTGCTCGAAAGGCCGGTGATATCCGCGTTCGATGTGGTGCACCCCGCGCAGCGTGGACTGCCCGTCGGCCACCGCCGCCGCCAGCACCGCGGAGAAGCCGGCGCGGATGTCGGGCAGCCGCACGTCGGCGCCCTTGAGCTGCGACACGCCCCGCACGACCGCCGAGTGCTTGGCGTTGGTGTCGTGGTAGCGGCAGGCCGGGCCGCCCAGGCACTGGTCGAACACCTCGATCTCGCAGCCCATCTCCTGCAGCGCGGGCACGTAGACCAGCCGGTTCTCGAAGACGGTCTCGTGGAGCACCGACATGCCCTGGCTCTGGGTGAACAGCACCATGAGCGGCGTCTGCCAGTCGGTCATGAACCCCGGGTGGGTGTCGGTCTGCACCGCCGCCGAGCGCAGGCCCTCGGGCGGGGCGGTCGCGCACAGGTACTCGTCGTTGATCTGGAACTGGGCGCCCATCCTGGCCAGCGTGGTGATCGCGGTGACCAGGCGATCCTGCGGGCAGCCGTGCACGCGTACCTCGCCGCCGGTCACCAGCCCGGCCGCCAGGTAGGAGAAGGCCTCGATGCGGTCGCCGGCCAGCCACGTCTGGGCGCCGTGCAGGCGCTCGACGCCCTCGATGACGATCCTGCGGTCGGGCGAGAGCTCGATCCTGGCGCCCATCCGCTGCAGGAACAGCGCCAGCTCCACGACCTCCGGCTCCATGGCCGCGTTCTTCAGGACGGTCTTGCCCTCGGCCAGCACCGCCGACATCAGCACCGTCTCGGTGGCGCCGACGCTCGGGTAGGGCAGCACGAGGCGGGTGCCGTTGAGCCGCTTGGCCTTGGCGTAGACGCCGCCCTCCTGGATGTCGACCTCGGCGCCCATCTGGCGCAGCGCGTCGACGTGGAAGTCGATGGGCCGCCGGCCGATCGGGTCGCCGCCGACCAGCGGCACGAACGCCTCGCCCGCCAGGTGCAGCAGCGGGCCGAGCATCAGGATGGGGATGCGGTTGAGCCCGGTGTACTCCTCCGGCACCCTCGGCCGGATCTCCGGACCCTGCTCGATGCGGATCTCGCCGTCGTCGATCTCCACGTTGATGCCGAGGGCGCGCAGCATGGCGGCGGTGATGCCGACCTCGCCGACCTCGGGCGCGTTGCCGATCGTGCTCTCCCCGGTGCCCAGCATGGCGGCCACCATGTGCTTGGAGACGCCGTTCTTGGATCCCCTGACGACGACGTCCCCCCGCAGCGGCCCGGAGGGATCGATCAGCCAGACCTCTTCATCGCTCATCCGGACATTGTCCCGCGTTACCGGACGCGCTGGTGCGATGTCCGCCTCGGCGTGTTCGGGTAGGTCCCGGGATACCATCGAGCGGTTCGGGCATAGTTGCGAGGGAGAGTGGCGTGGTACGGCATGTGCGATCTTTCGCGGTGACCGTGCTTGTCATGGCGGTCCTGGGGGTTCTGGCCGGTCTTGCCTGGTCGTACGCGGCTCCGCGCGCGGCCATGGCGGTCACCGAGAAGGGCCCCATCCTGGCCGACCCGTCCACGCAGGCGCTCATCGCCGCCGACGGATGGTTCGCGGCGATCACCGGCGGACTCGGCCTGCTGTGCGGGGCCGTGGCGTGGTGGCGCCACCGGCGCGAGCAGCTGCCCGTGCTCGCCGGGCTCTGCGTCGGCGGCGTGCTGGCCTCCTTCCTCACGCTGTGGGTCGGCTCCGCCGTCACCATCGGCGTGGTCACCGTGGAGGCGGCGGCGCCCGGCCTGAAGGTGGTGCCGGGGTCGCTGGAGCTCACCGCGCGCGGGGTGCTGGTGGCCTGGCCGCTGCTGGCCGTGGCGTTGTTCGGCCTGCTCGAAGGCATGCACGGCTACCGTGACTCGGCGTTGCGCAAGCCGTACGGGATCTAGCCGCGCAGGCCGTACGGGATCTCGTCGCGCGGGCCGTACGGGATCTAGAGTGCGGGGTGGCGGGAGCCGTACCCGGTGGCCTGCTCGAAGGCGCGCGCCACGCGCAGGACGCGCGCGTCGGCGAAGGGGCGGCCGACGATCTGCACGCCGACCGGCAGCCCGTCCGGCGTGAAGCCCGCCGGGACGCTGGCGGCGGGCGCGTGCAGGACGCTGATCCAGTACGCCGAGCGCATCCACGACAGGTAGTCGGGCAGCCGGACCCCGTTGATCTCGCTGACGTACGGATCCTCGACCGGGAAGGGCGGCACCTGGCTGACCGGGGCGAGCAGGACGTCGTAGCGGTCCCAGAACGCGGTCATCCGGTGGTAGAGCCCGGTGCGCAGGCGTTCGGCGCGGGCCAGGTCGGCGCCGGTGAGCAGGCGGCCCTGCTCGGCGTTCCAGCGGGTGTTGGGGCCGAGGATGTCCAGGTCGGGGAAGGCCAGCGCGTAGTACCAGGCCCGGTAGACGCGGAAGGCGTCGTCGGCGTCGGACAGGTCGAGGTCGACCCGCTCGACGCGGGCGCCGAGTTCTTCCAGGACCCGCGGCGCGTTCGCGGTGACCTCGGCGGTACGCGGGTCGACGGGCAACCCGCCCAGGTCGGGGCTCCAGGCGACCCTCATGTGTTCCACGGACTCGATGGGATCGGTCCTGAACGGCTCGGTGACCGCGAACGGCGAGCCCGGGTGGAACCCGGAGACGACCTGCAGCATCAGCACGAGATCGTCGACGGTCCTGGCCATGGGGCCGGGGACGGCGAGGGTGTACCAGGCGGCCTTGTCGGAGATCGCCGGCACCCGGCCGGGCGTCGGCCGCAGCCCCACCACGTTGCAGAACGAGGCCGGATTGCGCAGCGAACCGCCCATGTCCGAGCCGTCGGCCAGCGGGACCATCCCCGCGGCCAGCGCCGCGGCCGCGCCGCCGCTGGAGCCGCCCGCCGACCTGGTCAGGTCGTAGGGGTTGCGGGTGGCGCCGAACACCTCGTTGACGGTGTGGGAGCCGGTGCCGTACTCGGGCGTGTTGGTCTTGCCGACCGTGATCGCGCCGGCCGCCTTGAGCCGCTGCACGATCAGGTCGTCCTTCTCCGGCACGTGCTCGGCGAAGGCGGGCGAGCCGTACGTGGTGCGCAGGCCCGCGGTGTCCACGAGGTCCTTGTGCGCGACGGGCAGCCCGTGCAGCGGACCGGCGGGCGCGACGGAGTCCAGCGCCCGCGCGGTGTCCATGGCCTGCTCGGCGGCGAGCGTCACGATCGCGTTGACGCGGGGATTGACCTGTTCGATGCGGTCGAGGTGGGCCTGGAGCAGCTCCACGGCGCTGATGTCGCGGGCGCGCAGCAGCCGGGACATCTCGGTGGCCGTCAGATAGTGCAGATCCGTCACAGGGCGATCCTACGAATCCTCCCCCCGGGGGAGGCGCACCCGCCCGCTGACATGGTCAAGGCGCCCTTGAAACCCCGCCTCGTCGCGCTGGCCTCGACCACCTCGTCATCCTGGGCCGGCCGGTGGTCCTCCGGATGATCAACACGCCGGGCGGGATGAGCGTGGTCAGCCGGTCTTGGCGATCGGGGCCGTCGTGGCCCGTGTCAGCCCGACGAGGTGGCCCGGCGCCGTCTCGATCTGCAGCCCGCGCCGCCCGGCCGAGAAGTAGATCGTCTCGAAGCCGAGCGCCGACTCGTCCACCACGGTCGGCAACTGCCTGCGCTGCCCGAGCGGGCTGATGCCGCCCACCACGTAGCCGGTGACCCGCTCGACCTTGGCCGCGTCGGCCATCGCCGCCCGCTTGCTCTGGAGCGCCGCCGCGAACGCCTTCAGGTCCAGCTTGCCCGCCACCGGCACCACCGCCACCGCCAGCCCGCTCTCCACCTCGGCCACGAGCGTCTTGAAGATCTGCTCGTACGGCAGGCCGAGCGCGTCGGCCGCCTCCTCGCCATAGGCCTGCGCGTTCGCGTCGTGCTCGTACGGATGGAGGGTGAAGTCCGCCCCCGCCTTGACCAGCGCCACGGTGGCCGGGGTGCCCTGACCGCCGCCTTTGCTCTTCTTGCTCACAGCACTTCATCGTACTCGGGATCTACAATGTAAAGGCGTCAGGAACGGAACGCGCGGCCTGGGGTGTGGCCGAAAGCGTGCCGGAAGGCGTCGATGAAGGCACTGGCCGACGACCAGCCGCACCGGTGGGCCACGGTGGTGACCTGGAGGCCCTCCGCCAGCAGGATCAGGGCGTGGTGCAGGCGGGCCTGGGTACGCCACTGCGGGAAGGTCATCCCGAGTTCCGCGCGGCAGAGCCTGGCCAGGGTGCGGTCGCTGGTGCCCGCCGCCGCGGCCAGTTCCGGCAGCGTACGGTCGCCGGCCGGATCGGCGCGGACCATCGCGCAGACCGCGGCCAGGCGGGGGTCGCGCGGCGCGGGCAGGTGCACCGGGTGCTCGGGGGCGGGGGAGCGGCGCAGCCGGTCGAGCAGGACGGCGCGGAGCAGCGGGTCCCCCGGCTCCTCTGAGCAGGCCACGATCAGCTCGCGCAGCAGCGGCGTCACGGCCAGGACGGCGGGTCGCTCCAGGCGCAGCGGGTTCTCGGTGAAGCCGATCAGGCGCAGGTCGGTACGCCCGTAGGCACGGTGCTCGTGGACGGTGCCCGCCGGGATCCACAGCGCCCTGTTGCCCGGCGCCACCCAGGTGCCCGCGCCGGTGCTGATGGAGATGACGCCCTCATAGGGGTAGGCGATCTGGTGGTCGTCGTGGCGGTGCGCGTCGATCTCGCCGCCGCCGGGCAGGGGGCGTGTCCCGGTGGGGGCCGCCGGCATGTGGCGCACCATCCGGCCACCTCCTCCGGCGTCTGGCGATTTTCCGGCATATGTTGGCACTTTATCGGAAGCGCGCCACACACTCCGGCGGCGACGATCGAGGGGTGCGGATCAACAGGATGGGCGTGCTGGCCGCCGGCCACGCCAGCGTCGACTTCTACCAGGGCGTCGTCCCGGCCATGGTGCCGTTCCTGGTGGCCGAGCGGCACTACGGCTACGTGGCCGCCTCCGGGATCGTGCTGGCCGCCACCCTCCTGTCCTCGGTCGTGCAGCCGGTGTTCGGCGCGATCGCCGACCGGTGGCGGCTGGGCTGGCTGATCCCGGTGAGCATGCTGGCGACCGGGCTCGGGGCGGGGCTGGCGGGTCCCGCCGGTTCGTACCCGCTGACGTGGCTGGCGATCGCCCTGTCCGGGCTGGGCGTGGCGGCCTACCATCCCGAGTCGGCGCGGCTGGCCAGGGCGGCCAGCCAGGGCAGCCATGTGGCTATGAGCTGGTTCTCGCTGGGTGGCAACCTCGGGTTCGCGGTGGCGCCGCTGATGGTCACGCCGATACTGGCCTGGGGCGGGCTGGCCGCCTCGCCGCTGCTGGTGGTGCCGGCGGTGCTGGGGTGCCTGGTCACGGTGGTGGCCATGCGGTCGGTCGGGCGGGGTGGCGGCGGGAGCCGTACCCGGGAGGGGGCGCGCGACGACTGGGCGGCCTTCGTGCGGCTGGCGCTGGTGATGGGGCTGCGTTCGGTGGGCTACATCGGGCTGAGCACGTTCGTGGCGTTGTACGCGGGCGGGGGAGCGGCGGGCGCGTTCGCGTTGTTCGTGCTGTTCGCGGGCGGTGCGGCGGGGACGATTCTGGGTGGCCGCCTGGCCACCCGCCATGGGCGGGTGCGGACGCTGCGGCTGGCCTACGCCGCCGCGGTGCCCGCCGTGGCCGGGGTGGTGCTGGTGCCGGGCCCGGCCGTGTTCCTGTTCCTGGCGGCGACGGGCCTCGCCCTGTACGTCCCGTTCTCGCTGCACGTCACGCTCGGGCAGGACTACCTGCCCCGCCACGCCGGTACGGCCAGCGGCGTCACCCTGGGCCTGGCGGTCAGCGTGGGCGGCGTCGCCAGCCCGCTGATCGGCGCTCTGGCCGAGGCCACCTCGTTGCGCCTGGCGCTGGCCACGCTCATCGCGATGCCGTTGCTGGCCTGGTTCCTGTCGCGCCCGCTGAAGGAACCGGCGATCGTCCTGCCGTGAAGGTTCGTATGCTGACGTGATGTCTTTTGTGACCATGGACGACGGTGTCCGGCTGTGGACCGGGACCACCGGGCGGGGCGCGCCCGTCGTCCTGCTGCACGGCGGTCCCGGCCTGTGGGACTATCTCGGCCCGCTGGCCCGCCTGTTCGGTGCCGGCGTCGCCGTGCACCGCTTCGACCAGCGCGGCTGCGGCCGTTCTTCGCCCTCCGCCGAGCAGCGCGTGGACCGCCTGGTCACCGATCTGGAGATCCTGCGCCGCCACTGGGGGTACGAGCGCTGGTCGGTGGCCGGCCACTCCTTCGGCGCCACGCTCGCCCTCGCCTACGCCAGGGCGCACCCGGACCGGCTCGCGTGGGTGGGCTACCTCAGCGGGACGGGGCTGGGTGACTGGCGGACGGCCTACCGGGCCGAGCGTGACCGGCGGATGACGGCCGGGCAGAGCGCGCGGCTGGCCGGACTGGGCGCGCTGCCGGTGCGGAGTCCGGAGCAGGAGCGGGAGTTCCGCACGCTGGCGTGGTTCACCGACCACGCCGACCGGGAGCGGGCCTGGGAATGGGCGGCGCAGGACGCCGCCGCGCCGTACGAGATCAACTGGGTGGCCAACCGGCGGCTGAGCGCCGAGGCGGCGGCCTGGGCGGAGGCGGACGTCCGGCGGATCGCCGTGCCGGTCTCGGTCGTCCACGGCGCGGGCGACCCGCGGCCGGTCGGTTCCGTGGCGGCGCTGGCCGGGGCGCTGCCGGAGGGCCGCCTGCGCGTGCTGGAGGGGGCCGGTCACCATCCCTGGCGGGAACGGCCCGGCGAGCTCGGCGAGGTTCTGCGGGAGGTTGGGATCCCAGCCCAGGGGAAAAGCTGGGATCCCAGGCCCCCGAGAGGTCCCAGCCCCGGAGGGTGACGGGCTGGGGCCCCGGGTTCGGCGGGGCGTCAGGCTCTGACCGGGCGGCCGGGGAAGGCCGTGGTGACGATCTCCGAGTCCCTGACCACGAAGTCGCCGGCGACGACGACGTGGACGAAGCCGGATGAGCCCCGGGCGGTGTCGGTGTAGGTGGCGCGGTCGGTGACGGTCTCCGGGTCGAAGACGGTGAGGTCGGCGTCGCAGCCCACCTGCACGCGCCCCTTGCGGCGCATCGCCGGCACACCGGAGCCGACGACGTCGGCGGGCACCAGTGTGCAACGCCTGATGGCCTCCTGCAGGCCGAGGACGGCGTTCTCGCGCACGAGGCGGCGCAGCGTGCGCCCGTAGGTGCCGGCCGTACGCGGGTGGGTGACGGCGTCGGGGGCCGGCGGCCAGGCGAGGGGGTCGGGCGTGCCCGAGCGCCACAGCAGCGGCACGGCGTCGGTGGCGACCGCTGCGTCGGGGAAGGCGAGCGCCCGCTGGATGTAGTCGAAGGCGGCCGGGTCGTCCTCGTCGAGGAGATGGACGAACGCGGCGGCTCCCGGGGTGTCGCGGCGGGCGGCGCGCAGCGCCTCCTCGTCGGCCAGGCGGCCCTCGGCGCCGAGCAGGCCGATGGAGTGGGCGGTCAGCCCGCGCCGGTGCAGGATCTCGGGGGCGAGGAAGGCGGCGCCGACGCCGGTCATGCCGGCGCCGTAGGGGTAGGCCTCGGTGGTGACGCGCGAGCCCTCGGCGCGTACCTTCTCCACGAGGCCGAGCACCCGGTCCACGTGCCGGATGGAGGTGCTGTTGACGTGGCAGTAGTGCATGTGGGCGCCGGTCTCGGCGGCGGCGCGCACCACTTCCTCGGCGCCGTCGATGGGGGTGGTGGGGTCCTGTTCGACGAGTTCGCGGGCGTGGGTGTAGGTCGGCAGGTTGTGGCGGGCGGCCAGCGCGGCCACGGCGAGGTATTCGGAGGGGTCCACGCGCGGGGCGTAGCCGACGAGGATGCCGATGCCGAGCGCGCCGTCGGCGAGGTCGCCTTCCAGCATGGCGAGGATGCGGTCCACGACGGGGCGGGCCGCCGGGCGCTGCCAGTCCTCGTGGCCGATGTAGGCGAGGAACTTCTCGATGTCGCCACCGGCCTCCAGCCCGAGGAGTACGCCCATGCGGGCGATGCCCCAGGAGGTGGCGAAGCCGTAGTTGAGCGGCCGGCCCTGCTGGGCGGCCTTGTGGTAGGCGGCGCCGACCGGGTAGGCGCCGGCTTCGAGTTCGAGCACGGTGGTGACGCCGTCGAGGGCCTGCAGGCGGTGCCCGGCGACGTCCATGGTGTGGCTGTGCAGGTCGATGAAGCCGGGGCAGACGACCAGGCCGCCGAGGTCGACGCGGGTCGTGCCGGTCAGCGGCGTCTGTGAGACGGCGCGGATGACGCCGCCGGTGATGCCGATGTCGCGCACGGCGTCGAGGCCGGTCTCGGGGTCGATGGCCCGGCCGTTGGCGAGGACGAGGTCGTACGCGGTCACATGGTCTCCTTGGTGCCAAAAGTGAACTGTTCCGGGCGTTGCGGGACGATGACGGCGATCAGCGCGGCCAGCACCGTGGTGGCGATGAGCAGGCCGAAGGCGGCGGTGTAGGAGAACTTGTCGACGAGCAGGCCCATGAGGACGGGGGCCAGCACGCCGGCGACCTGGCCGCCGACGTTGACGACGCCCATGCCGGAGCCGACGACGGCGGGCGGCAGCGCGCGGAACGGCATGCCGAGCACGCCCATGGTGGACAGGCCCGCCACGCCCAGGGCGAGGGTCTGGTAGATGGTGAAGCCGACGGCGGTCTCGGCCTGGAGCATGACCACCAGCAGGAGCGCGGTGAGCAGCAGCAGCGGGATGACGAAGAGCCGTGCGCGGTTGTGGAAGTAGCGGTCGAACAGCCAGCCGCCGACGAACGTGGTCGCGCACATGACCAGGCTGGGAACGGCGCTCATGAAGCCGGTGCTGATGAGCGAGATGCCGCGTTCCTCCAGCAGGTAGCTGGGAACCCAGGTCATCATCCCGTAGCCGAGCATGTTGGCGGCGCAGAACAGCGCGGCGAACTTCCACACCGAGGCCGAGCGCAGCACGAGGGACAGGGGCACGCCCTGCCGCTCGGCGCGGTCGGAGCCGTTGAGGTGGGGCGGCAGCGCGGGCGGCAGCATCCTCCACAGCATGAAGCCGATGATCACTCCGGCGACGGCGGTGACCCAGAACGTGTGCCGCCAGCCGAGCAGGAGGATGAGCGGCGCCACGATGAGCGGGGCCACGCCGGCGCCGAGCTGGTTGGCGGCCAGCATCGATCCGGCGGCGGTGGCGCGGGTCTGCGGGGTGGTGCGTTCGGCCATGGCCTTGAACGAGGCGCCGGGGAACAGTCCCTGGCCGACGCCGAACAACGCCCGGATGACCAGGAGCGCCGCCAGGCCCCAGGCCAGGCCGGTGAGCGCGGTGAAGATCGACCACAGCACGAGGGAGACCATGAGCTGGCGGCGGGCGCCGAACCGGTCGGCGAGGATGCCGCCGGGCACCTGGCACAGCAGGTACACCAGGGAGAAGACGGTGATGAGCCAGCCTTGCTCGGTCTTGCTGAGGTCGTATTCGGCACCGATGAACGGCAGGGCGACCGCCATCATGACGCGGTCGATGTAGTCGATCACCCACACGCCCATGAGCAGGCCGACGGTGAGCGCGGCGGTCTTGCGCACCTGCGCCGACGTCATGGTGGGGGCGGTCTCGGCGAGTCCCATGCCGTTGGTTCCTCCCGGGCTTCGAAATCGCTTTCCGTAACCCTCCGCCTCCCGCGTGCGGTTGTGCTTCGTGCTGAACCACCAAGTCATCGGCCACGCGCTGTGCTGACGTACAAACCGTCCGCATCGTGGACGATACGGGGATGGGCTGCCGGACTCCGTAGACTAGGGAGGGTGATTTCCCGTATCGACATGCGCGGTTCCCTGCCGGAGAACCTGCGCGACGTGCTGCCCCGCGCCGAGCTCGACGTCGAGGCCGCCCTGGAGAAGGTGCGGCCCATCTGCGAGGACGTGCGCCATCGTGGGGCGGCAGCCGTACGGGAGCTGACCGCCAGGTTCGACGGTGTCGAGATCGCCTCCACGCGCGTGGCGAAGGAGGAGATCGACCGGGCCCTCGCCGAGCTCGACCCGAGGGTGCGGGCGGCGCTGGAGGAGTCGATCAGGCGAGCCAGGAAGGTCCACCGCGACCAGCGGCGCACCGACACCACCACCGAGGTGGTCCCGGGTGGCACGGTCACCGAGCGCTGGGTGCCGGTCGAGCGGGTGGGGCTCTACGTGCCGGGCGGGCGGGCGGTCTATCCGTCGAGCGTGGTCATGAACGTGGTTCCCGCGCAGGAGGCCGGGGTCGCCTCGCTGGCGGTCACCAGCCCGGCGCAGCGTGACTTCGGCGGGCTGCCGCACCCGACGATCCTGGCGGCCTGCGCGCTGCTGGGCGTCGACGAGGTCTACAACGTGGGCGGCGCGCAGGCGGTGGCGATGTTCGCCTACGGCACCGAGGAGTGCGCGCCCGCGACGATGGTCACCGGTCCCGGCAACATCTGGGTGGCGGCGGCCAAGCGGCTGCTGAAGGGCCGCATCGGCATCGACTCCGAGGCGGGCCCGACCGAGATCGCGATCCTGGCCGACTCCACGGCTAATCCCGTGCACGTGGCCGCCGACCTGATCAGCCAGGCCGAGCACGACGTGATCGCCGCCGCGGTGCTGGTCACCGACAGCGTGGAACTGGCCGAGGCGGTGGAGAAGGAGCTGCCGGGCCAGGTCGGGGCGACCAAGCACAGCGAGCGCATCGCCGAGGCGCTGGGCGGCCGGCAGTCGGGCATCGTGCTGGTGTCGGACGTCGAGGCCGGGCTGAAGGTGGTCGACGCCTACGCGGCCGAGCACCTGGAGATCCACACCGCCGACGCCGCCGCGGTGGCGGCGCGGGTGCGCAACGCGGGCGCCATCTTCGTGGGCACGTACGCGCCGGTCTCGCTGGGCGACTACCTCGCCGGGTCCAACCACGTGCTGCCGACCGGCGGCTGCGCCTGTCACTCCAGTGGGCTGTCGGTGCAGTCGTTCCTGCGCGGCATCCACGTGGTCGACTACACCAGGCAGGCGCTGGCGGGCGCCGCCGCGCACGTGTCGGTGCTGGCCGACGCCGAAGACCTGCCCGCACACGGCGCGGCGGTCCGCGCCCGTTTCGACTGGGAAGTGCCTAACCCGTGAGGCTGGAAGACCTGCCGCTGCGCGACGACCTCCGGGGCAAGACGCCGTACGGCGCGCCCCAGATCGACGTCCCGATCCGGCTCAACACCAACGAGAACCCCTATCCGCCCTCCAAGGCCCTGGTCGACGACCTGGCCGAGGAGGTGCGCAGGAGCGCCTCGACCCTCAACCGCTACCCCGACCGCGACGCCGTGGAGCTGCGCGCGGAGCTGGCCGCCTACCTCGGCCACGGGCTGAGCGGCGAGCAGGTGTGGGCGGCCAACGGCTCCAACGAGGTGCTCCAGCAGATCCTGCAGGCGTTCGGCGGCCACGGCCGCAGCGCGCTGGGCTTCGAGCCGTCCTACTCGATGCACCCGATCATCACCTCGGGCACGAGCACCGAGTGGGTCGACGGGGCGCGCGAGGAGGACTTCACGCTCGATCCGGGCAAGGCGGTGGCCGCGATCGAGGAGCACCGGCCGGACATCGTGTTCCTGACCTCGCCGAACAACCCGACGGGCACCTCGCTGCCGCTGGCGACGATCCGGGCGGTGCTGGAGGCGGCGCCGGGCATGGTGGTCGTGGACGAGGCCTACGCCGAGTTCGCCCGCGAGGGCACGGCGTCGGCGCTGACGCTGCTGCCGGAGTTTCCCCGGCTGATCGTGACGCGGACGATGTCGAAGGCGTTCGCGATGGCCGGGACGCGGGTCGGGTATCTGGCCGCGCATCCGGTGGTGGTGCAGGCGTTGCTGCTGGTCCGCCTGCCGTACCATCTGTCGACGCTGACGCAGGCCGCGGCGCGTACGGCGCTGCGCCACCGCGAGGAGTTGCTCGGCGGGGTGGCGGCGCTGCGGCGCGAGCGTGATGCCACGGTGGCATGGCTGCGCGGTCAGGGGTTGACGGTCGCCGATTCGGACGCCAATTTCGTGTTGTTCGGACGGTTCGCAAATCGTGAGGCGGTGTGGCGGGGGCTCCTGGAGCGGGGAGTGCTCATCCGCGAGGTCGGGCCACCGCAGTGGCTGCGGGTCTCGATCGGCACCGGCGAGGAGATGGCGGCGTTCCGCGCCGCTCTGGAGGGAGTTCTGTGAGCCGTATCGGCCGTGTGGAGAGGGCCACCAAGGAGACGACGGTGCTGGTCGAGGTGGACCTCGACGGCACGGGTCAGGTCGAGGTGTCCACCGGGGTGGGCTTCTACGACCACATGCTCAACCAGCTGGGCAAGCACGGGTTGTTCGACCTGACCGTCAAGACCGAGGGTGACCTCCACATCGACTCCCACCACACGATGGAGGACACGGCGCTGGCTTTGGGCGCGGCGTTCCGGCAGGCGTTGGGCGACAAGTCGGGCATCCGGCGGTTCGGCAGTGCGTCGTGTCCGCTGGACGAGGCGCTGGCCAACGTCACGGTCGACCTGTCCGGCCGGCCGTACCTGGTGCACTCCGAGCCGGAGGGCATGGCGCCGATGATCGGCCCCGCGTACGACACGACGATGACCCGGCACATCCTGGAGTCGTTCGTGGCACAGGCGGCGATCTGCCTGCACGTGCACGTCCCCTACGGCCGCAACGCCCACCACATCGTGGAGGCGCAGTTCAAGGCGCTGGCCCGCGCGCTGCGCGCGGCGAGCGAGCGCGACCCGCGCGCCAGCGGGGTGCCGTCCACCAAGGGTGTCCTATGAGCGAGAACATGATCGCTTATGCGATGGTGTTCATCGGGCTGTTCCTGTTCGGCGGGGTGTTCTCGCTGGTCAAGCAGGGGCTGAAGCTCGGTGCGGTGTTCTGCGCCCTCGGCGGCGTCATGGCGATCACGGCGGGGGTGTTGTGGTGGTGAGCAGGAACGTCGTGGTGCTCGACTACGGCTCCGGCAACCTGCGCTCCGCCGAGCGCGCGCTGGCCAGGACCGGCGCCCGGGTGACGGTGACCGCCGACTACGACGCGGCGCTGAACGCCGAAGGGCTGGTCGTGCCCGGTGTGGGCGCGTTCGCGGCGTGCATGGCCGGGCTCAAGGGCGTGCGCGGCGACGAGATCGTCGGGCGCAGGCTCGCCGGCGGCCGTCCGGTGCTGGGCATCTGCGTCGGCATGCAGGTGCTGTTCGCGCGGGGCGTCGAGCACGGCGTGGAGACCGAGGGCTGCGGCGAGTGGCCGGGCACGGTCGAGCGGCTGGAGGCGCCGGTTCTGCCGCACATGGGCTGGAACACCGTCAAGGTGCCCGACGGCAGCGTGCTGTTCGCCGGGATCGAGGAGGAGCGCTTCTACTTCGTGCACTCCTACGGCGTACGCGAGTGGGAACTCGTGCCCGGCGACGGCTTCGGCCACCCGCTGGTCACCTGGGCCGAGCACGGCGTGCCGTTCGTGGCCGCCGTGGAGAACGGGCCGCTCATGGCCGCCCAGTTCCATCCGGAGAAGTCCGGGGACGCGGGAGCCGCCCTGCTGAAGAACTGGGTCGGCACCCTGTGAACACGCGGTGAGCAAGGAACGTGCGCGGCGGCGCGCCGTGCGCGAGGCCGAGCGCGCACAGGCGATGCGGCGCAACGAGGAACGGCAGGCGCGTGCGGCGCGCCGCCGTGCCCGCCTCGGCCGGCTGGTTCCCCGGCCGGTGCGCTTCGCCCGCCAGGGCGGGCTGCTGGCCCGCCGCCACCGCGTCCAGAACGCCGTCGTGGTCGGCGTCTTCCTGCTCGTGCAGCTGCTGGTGTGGCTGATCTGGCGGGCGCCGGCGGTGAGTTTCGGGGTGCTCGTCTTCTCGGTGTTGTTCGTCCCTGTCTTCGTGACCCTTGCCTTCAACCGGAGGATCTGAATGTCGCTTGTGCTGCTCCCGGCCGTGGACGTGGTGGACGGCCAGGCCGTACGCCTGGTCCAGGGTGAGGCGGGAACCGAAACCGGCTACGGCGACCCGCTCGCCGCCGCGCTGGCCTGGCAGGAGGCGGGCGCGGAGTGGATCCACCTGGTGGATCTCGACGCCGCCTTCGGCCGGGGCAGCAACCACGCGCAGATCGCCGAGGTCATCGCCCGGCTGGAGGTGAACGTGGAGTTGTCCGGCGGCATCCGCGACGACGACTCGCTGACGGCGGCGCTGGCCACCGGTTGCCGCCGGGTCAACATCGGCACCGCCGCGCTGGAGAACCCGGAGTGGTGCCGGAAGATCATCGCCGAGCACGGCGACAAGATCGCGGTCGGCCTCGACGTGCGCGGCACCACGATCGCCACCCGGGGCTGGACGCAGGAGGCGGGTGACCTGTGGCAGACGCTCGAACGGCTGGAGGCCGACGGCTGCCCGCGGTACGTGGTCACCGACGTGACCAAGGACGGCACGCTGCGCGGCCCGAACCTGGAGCTGCTGCGCGAGTTCTGCTCGCGCACCGAGCGGCCGGTCGTGGCCAGCGGCGGCGTCTCCAGCCTCGATGACCTGGTGGCGTTGTCCGGCCTGGTGGCGCAGGGGCTGGAGGGCGCCATCGTGGGCAGGGCGCTCTACGCTCGGGCGTTCACGCTGGAGAACGCGCTGGATGCGGTCCGCGTTTAGTTCGTTGGGAGGGGGCGTGATGGGCAGCGTGAGCATGGAAAGAACCGGGACGAGGGTGTTCTCGGGCGGAGTCTGGGAGGAGCGCTACGGCTACGCGAGAGCCGTCGTCGTCGGCGACCGGGTGGTCGTCTCCGGCTGCACGGCCACCGTCGACGGCGAGGTCCAGCACGTCGGCGATCCCTACTGGCAGAGCATGACGGCGATGAGCATCGCCCTGGAGGCGGTCGAGGCGGGTGGGCTGACCCGCGACGACGTCGTCATGGTCCGGTACTACGTCGTCGAGCACCGTCACTTCGACCAGGTCGGATCCGCGATCGCCGAGGTGTTCGGCCGGGTGCGGCCGGCGTGCACGGGCGTGCGGGTGGCCGGTCTGGTCGACCCTCGGATGCTGGTCGAGATCGAGATCGAGGCGCAGAGAGCATGACGGTCGCGGTACGAGTCATCCCGTGTCTGGACGTGGACGCGGGACGCGTGGTCAAGGGCGTCAACTTCGAGAACCTGCGCGACGCGGGCGACCCTGTCGAGCTGGCGCGGCGCTATGACGCCGAGGGCGCCGACGAACTCACCTTCCTCGACATCACCGCCTCGTCGGGCGAGCGGGAGACGATGCTCGACGTGGTCCGCAGGACCGCCGAGCAGGTGTTCATCCCGCTGACCGTGGGTGGCGGCATCCGCGCGGTCGAGGACGTCAACCGGCTGCTGCGGGCGGGCGCGGACAAGGTGTCGCTGAACACCGCCGCCATCGCCCGTCCCGAGCTGCTGACGGAGTGCTCGCGCCGCTTCGGCGCGCAGTGCGTGGTGCTGTCGGTGGACGCGCGGCGTGCTCCCGGTACGGCCAGCGGCTTCGAGGTCACCACCCACGGCGGCCGCAAGGGCACCGGGATCGACGCCGTCGAGTGGGCGGCCCGCGGCGAGGAGCTGGGCGTGGGCGAGATCCTGCTCAACTCGATGGACGGCGACGGCACCCTGGACGGCTACGACCTGGAGATGATCCGGGCCGTGCGAGCCGCGGTCCGGGTCCCGGTGATCGCCAGCGGCGGCGCGGGCCGGCTGGAGCACTTCCCTCCGGCGATCGCGGAGGGCGCCGACGCGGTGCTGGCGGCCTCGGTGTTCCACTTCGGCACGCTGAAGATCTCCGAGGTCAAGGACACTCTGCGGACGGCGGGATACCCCGTCCGGGGATAACTGGCGGTATGACCGCTAACAATCCGGTGGTGGCGGCGTTCGTCGCCGCCATCAACGAAGGCGACAAGGCGGCGTTCGAGGCACTTCTGGCCCCGGACGCCACCATGTCCGACGACGGCTCCGACCGCGACCTGGGCCAGTGGACCGAGCGGGAGATCTTCTCGGCCGGCGGCCGTTTCGCCGTGGAGTCGCAGGAGCCGGACGGGCTGTCGATGCTCGCCCGGTTCCGCAACGACACGTGGGGCGAGATGAAGACCCGCTGGCGCTTCGTCCTCACCCCGGACGGTTCGAAGATCCAGCGCTTCGAGACCGGTCAGGCCTAGAGAGCGCGTGCGGGTTTCGAGGCCCGTGTGTGGCTCGGCTGCAGGCGCGTGCGGGCCTAGAAGGCCCGCATGTGGTTGTAGAGCTCGAAGGCGGCGTCCTGTTCGCTGAACGCCGCCGCCTCCGAGCGCTTGACCGCCAGGTACGCGCGGGCGCGCAGTTCACCCAGGGCGGCCATCAGCACCTCGTCGGCCTCCAGCGCGTCCAGCGCCTCGGTCAGCGAGGCGGGCAGGCGCGGATACCGGCCCGGCTCGGTGTCGGGATCCACGGTGACCGGCTCGCCCGGGTCGAGCTCACGGCGGATGCCGTCCAGCCCGGCGTGGATGACCGCGCCCAGCGACAGGTACGGATTGGCCGAGGAGTCCGAGGGCTTGAGCTCCAGGTTGATCTCGCCGCCGGAGCCCAGCGGGGAGCACACGCGGACCGCCGCCTCGCGGTTGTCCGGGCCGTGGACGGCGTAGCCGCTGGACCACATGCGCGGGCCCAGGCGGCGGAAGCTGTTGACGCTGCCGCACGTGAGCGCGGTCAGGGCGGGCAAGTGGGCGAGCAGGCCGCCGACGAACCAGCCGCGCACGTCGTCGTCGGCGAAGAGGTTGCGGCCCTCGCGCCACAGCGACAGGTGCAGGTGGGCGCCGTTTCCGGCTTGTTCGGCCAGGGGTTTGGGGGCCAGCGAGGCCCACATGCCCATGCGGACGGCCACGCCCCGCACGGTCTCGCGGTAGATGACGTGGTTGTCGGCCGCGCGAAGGGCGGGAGCGTGGCGTATAGACAGCTCCTGCTGGCCGGGGCCGAGTTCCGGGTGGTAGTGCTCGACCTGGAGCCCCTGCTTCTCGAGGGCGTGGACCAGGGTCATCGTGTAGTCGTGGGCGGTGTCGAAGCCGGTGGCGGCGTAGCAGAGCGTGTCGTCGAGGGGGACGAGCCGGTCGGGTTCGCCGCTGGGGCCGGGCCGGCGGTGGCCGAGCGTGAACTCCGGCTCGAAGGCGGCCACCAGCGTGTAGCCCGCGCGGCCGAGGGTGGCCACGGCGTCCTTGAGAAAGGTGCGCGGGCAGGCGTCCCACGGACTGCCGTCGGACTGGCGCAGGTCCGCCATCATCGCGGCGGCGCCGGGCGCGTAAGGGAGCGGCACGAAGGTCGCGGGGTCAGGCACGAGCCTGACCTCGCCGACGGGTCCCAGCTGCTCGACCTCCTGGAGCTGGTCGAGCATGTTCATCGCCATCATGGCCACCGTGTGCCCGATCCCCGTCTCCAGCCGTTCGGCCAGCAGTGACCGCGACGCCGCCTTGCCACGAATGACACCGCCGTGGTCGGCGTAGAGGAACCGGATCAGCTCGATCCCATCGATCTCCGCGCGTTCCAGGATGCGGTTGACGGCGGGATCAGGCTGATGGACCCTGGTGACGCTCTGACGATCTTCCATCCTGTCTGCGTAGCACGAACCGGCAGCTCAAGGAAGCGACTTCCGCAGACGAAGACGTTCCTCAGTTCAGAACGTTGGTAAAGAACACGGCCAGTTGGTTCGCTCCATTGACGATTCCGTCGAACACGCCGTTCACGGCGGCGGCGGCTTGGGCCGGCCGGGTGAACAAGTAGAAGATCACGAACGCCACCGCGACGTATGTGACCACCTTCTTGACCTGCATGGGGGGCCTCCTGCAGTCCATTCCCAGCCGTATATACCCGGATCTGGGCGATCACTGGCATCTTCTGTGAAGATGTTCTTGATCATAACCGGGGGGCGTCTTTCCTACGTCATGGTACGGGCTTTGTCGCCCCGGGGTGCGCCTGCCACGCCGTAATTCCGAGTCGTGAGACGGAGTCCCAGGTAGAGGGACAGGGCGATGGGGAGACGATCAGGCCGGCGCCGATCGCCCGGGCGAGCGGCCGGTCGGCGAGGCGGCCGAGCAGGACGGCGACGGCGGCGAGGTTGGCCGGCAGGAGTACGGCGATGGTGACCCACAGGGTGGGTGCAGACAGTGAATGGATAGTAGCAATCTCCACTATCTATAGCTAAGCTATCCAACACTGGCAAGAGTGAGGATTGAGACGTGCGGATGGCAGAGCTGAGCGAGACGACCGGGGTTTCCGTGCCGACGATCAAGTACTACCTGCGGGAGGGGCTGCTGGAGCCCGGTCGCCCGATCGGCCGCAACCAGGCCGAGTACGGGCCGGCGCACGTGAAGCGGCTACGCCTGGTGCGCGCGCTCGTCGAGTACGGTGGCCTCGGCATCGCCGCCATCCGCGACCTCACCGGCCACCTCGACAACCCGCGCGTCGCCCTGTTCGAGCTGATGGGGGAGGCACAGAAGACCGTCACCACCCACGACAGCCCCCGGCCGGGACCGCACCGCGAAAAGGCGGAGCGGGTCGTGACCGAGTTGCTGGAGCGCAAGGGGTGGCAGGACGCCGGCCGCAATCCCGCCATCGGCACCCTGGTCGGCGTGCTGGCCGCGCTGGACGAACTCGGCCGCCGGGAGATGGTGACCGCGCTCGGCGACTACGCCGACGCCGCCGAGCGCATCGCCGAGGTGGACATGCGGGTGATGGGCGACGTCGAGGACCGCGAGCAGGCGGTCGAGATCGTCGCACTCGGCACCCGCCTGGGCGACGCCATCGTGGGCGCCCTGCGCAGAGTGGCCCAGGAGCACATGTCGTCCAAGCGCGCCCCGGACTCCCAGACGCCGGATTCCTAGACGCCGGATTCCCAGACGCCGCACTCCCAGACGCCGGACTCGCAGGCGCTGGACTCAGGCGCCGGACTCCTAGACGCCGAGTGAGGCGTTGAGGAGGCGGGCCACGGCGTCCTCGTCGCCGGTGAGGTCAACGCGGGCGTGCTGCTGGCGGCCGAAGCAGAACAGCAGCAGATCGCCCGCCCGGCCGGTCACCTCGACCTTGGGCCCTTCCTGCGCGCCGCCCAGCGCGACGCCTCCGCCCAGCCGGTGCAGGACCACGCCCACGGGCGACTTGCGCAGCATGAGGCGGGCCCCCACGGCCAGCCGCTTCCAGATCAGCCGCTCGAAGTCGTCGGGCAGCGGGCGCGGCTCCCACCCGGGCCGGGCCCGCCTGATGTCCTCGTGGTGGACGAAGAACTCCAGCGTGTTGACCGTCTCGTCCAGAAACGGCAGCAGCCCGTAGAAGCCGCCGGGCTTGCGGACCATCCCGACCAGTTCGGGGAAGGGATGCTTGGCCTTCAGCCCGTTCTGCACCGAGGCCGTGTATCCGGCCAGCGGCCTGAGCGCGATGCCGGCCGCCGCGTCCGGGCGGCGTTCCCGCAGAACCAGGTGCGCGGCCAGGTCGTAGGTCGTCCACCCGGTGCACAGGGTGGGCGCGTCAGGGCCGGTCTGGTCGAGCAGATCGCAGATCGCGGAGCGTTCGGCACGGGCGTGAGTCACGAGGCCCAGCCTACCTGTGGGAATAACGGGGTGATCAGCCGTGATAGTCACTATGTAGAAATATCCCCGTTGGGAAGGAATCCCCCCGAGTGGCGAGCAAGGTCACCTCGGCCGTGATGCGTCAAGGACTGGGCGTCCTTGGGGTGGCCGTCCGCACGGAGAAGGCGGTGTTCGCGATCGCCGTCCTGGCCAGCGGCCTGTACGGCGGCATGACCGTGGCCTCGGCGTGGGCCCTGGGCTGGGCGACGGAGAACGCCGTCCTGCCCGCCTTCGAGCAGGGCGACATCACCGCGGGGGTGCTCTGGTCGGCCACCCTGCTGATCATGGGCACCGCGTTGCTCAAGGCGATCGGCGTGGCGGGCCGGCGCATCTTCGCCGGTGTCGTCCAGTACCGCATGCAGGCGCGCTCGCGCCGCGACGTCACCAAGCAGTACCTGCGGCTGCCGCTGTCCTGGCACCACCAGCACCCCACCGGCCAGCTGCTGTCGAACGCCAGCGCCGACGCCGAGGCGGCCTGGGCGCCGCTGGCCCCGCTGCCGATGGCGGTGGGCGTGATCGTCATGCTGTTCACGGCCGCGATCGCCATGGTGTTCACCGACCCGGCCCTGGCGCTGGTCGGATTCCTGATTTTTCCGGCGATAGCCGTACTGAATCTGATTTATCAGCGCAAGCTCAGCCCGCTCGCCACCCGCGCCCAGCAACTGCGCGCCGAGGTCAGCGAGATCGCGCACGAGAGCTTCGACGGCGCGCTCGTCGTCAAGACGCTCGGCCGCGAGGCGCTGGAGACCGAGCGCTTCCAGCGGCGCGCGCACGAACTGCGCGACGCCAACATCGCGGTCGGGCGGGTGCGCGGCCTGTTCGACCCCATGCTGGAGGCGCTGCCCACCCTCGGCGTGCTCGCCGTGCTGGCCGTGGGCGCCATGCGGCTGTCGTCCGGCTCGATCAACTCGGGTGAGCTGGTGCAGGTGGCCTACCTGTTCACGCTGCTGTCCTTCCCGATCAGGGCGCTCGGCTGGGTGCTGGCGGAACTGCCCCGCAGCGTGGTCGGCTGGACGCGGGTGCAGGCCGTGCTCGACGCGAGCGGCTCCATGGAGTACGGCTCCGCCGAACCCACCGGCACGCGGCCCGCCTCCCTCCAGGTCGACGACGTCTCCTATGCCTACGGCGACAGCGAGGTGCTGCACGGGGTGAGCTTCGACGTGGCGGCCGGCCGTACCGTGGCACTGGTGGGACCCACCGGGTCGGGCAAGTCCACGCTCACCCAGCTCCTGGTGCGGCTGGTGGACCCGCGCGACGGCGCGGTCAGGCTCGACGGCGAGGACCTGCGCGAGCTCGCGTACGGCGCGATCGCCCGCTCGGCGGCGCTGGTGCCGCAGCAGACGTTCCTGTTCGACGACACCGTGCGCGGCAACGTCGCGCTCGGCCTGGAGGTCACCGACGAGGAGGTGTGGGCGGCGCTGCGGCTGGCGCAGGCGGACGGCTTCGTCGCGCGGCTGGCCGACGGCCTGGACACCCGCGTCGGCGAGCGCGGCACCACCCTTTCCGGCGGCCAGCGCCAGCGGATCGCGCTGGCCCGCGCGATCGTGCGCGGGCCGCGCCTGCTGATACTCGACGACGCGACCTCCAGCGTGGACCCGCAGGTCGAGGCCAAGATCCTGTACGGCCTGCGCGATTCCGCCGAATCCTCCACCACCGTCGTGGTCGCCTACCGGATGGCCACGATCGCCCTGGCCGACGAGGTGGTCTTCCTGGAGCGCGGCCGTGTCGGGGACCGGGGCACCCATGAGGAGCTCCTGGCCCGCAGCGAGGGATACCGCAACCTCGTGACCGCCTACGAGCGCGAGGAGTCCGAGCGTGCGGCGATCGAGGCCGGCGAACAAGAAGGGGTGAGCGCCTGATGGCTCTGCGGGGAGTGGAGCGCTCGGCGCTGGCCACGGTACGGCGGGGTCTGTCGCTGACCCCCGAGTTCCGCAACGGCCTGATCGGCACGATGGCCCTGGCCGTCGTCGCCACCGTCGGCAAGATCATCGTGCCGATCGCGGTGCAGCAGACGATCGACACCGGCCTCAAGGGCGGCAAGCCCGACCTGTCGTACATCTTCGGGGCGGTGGCGCTCTGCGCCGTCGCGGTCATCCTGACGGCCCTGGCCGGATACCTGATGAACGTCCGGCTCTACAAGTCCACCGAGTCCTCCCTGGCGACGCTGCGCGTACGCGGGTTCCGGCACGTGCACGACCTGTCGGTTCTCACCCAGAACACCGAACGCCGCGGCGCCCTGGTCTCCCGCGTCACCAACGACGTCGACCAGATCAGCACCTTCATGCAATGGGGCGGCCTGATGATCATCGTGGCGCTCGGGCAGCTGCTCGTGGCCACGGTGCTCATGTTCATCTACTCCTGGCAGCTCACCCTCCTGGTGTGGATCTGCTTCATCCCGCTGATGATCGCCCTGCCGCGGTTCCAGCGGCTGCTGTCGCGCGCGTACACCGTGGTGCGCGAACGCACCGGCGACATGCTCGCCGCCGTCAGCGAGTCCGTGGTCGGCGCCGCCGTGATCCGCGCCCACGCCGCCGAGAACCGCACCGCCGAACGCGTCGACACCAGCGTGGACGCCAACCGCTCCGCCCAGATCAGGGCCCAGACGATCGTCGGCTTCGTCTTCCCGCTGACGGAGATCGTCGCCGCCCTGGCCATCGCCGGGATCGTCCTGCTCGGCGTCCAGCTCGGCCTGTCCGGCGGCATCTCGGCCGGCAAGCTCGTCGCCTTCCTGTTCCTCGTCACCCTGTTCGTCTCACCGCTCCAGATCGCCACCGAAGTGCTCAACGAGGCCCAGAACGCCGTCGCCGGCTGGCGGCGCATCCTCGGCGTCCTCGACACCCCGCCCGACGTGGCCGACCCGGGCGACAAGGGC
Source organism: Nonomuraea sp. NPDC050394 (assembly GCF_044459065.1). Classification (NCBI taxonomy): domain Bacteria; kingdom Bacillati; phylum Actinomycetota; class Actinomycetes; order Streptosporangiales; family Streptosporangiaceae; genus Nonomuraea; species Nonomuraea sp. NPDC050394. The sequence goes on from NZ_JBITIO010000008.1 coordinate 232,868, forward strand.
GCCGAACTGCCCCGCGGCCCCATCTCCGTCAGGTTCGAGGACGTGCACTTCGCCTACCCCGGCGGCGAGCCCGTCCTGCGAGAGGTCACCGTCGAGATCCCGCCGCGCTCGCGCGTGGCGATCGTGGGGGAGACCGGCTCGGGCAAGACGACGTTCGCCAAACTCCTGACCCGCCTCATGGACCCCGCCGCGGGCCGCGTCACCATCGACGGGCACGACCTGCGCGACATCCGCTTCTCGTCGCTGCGCGAGCGCATCGTGATGGTGCCGCAGGACGGCTTCCTGTTCGACGGCACCCTCGCCGACAACATCCGGTACGGCCGGCCGTCCGCGACCGACGCCGAGATCTCCCTCGCGCTGACCGAGCTCGGCCTGGCCGACTGGGTGGACGGCCTGCCCGCCGCCCTCGACACCCCCGTCGGGCAGCGCGGCGAGTCGCTGTCGGCAGGCGAACGCCAGCTCGTCGCCCTCGCCCGCGCCTATCTCGCCGACCCCGACCTCCTCCTGCTCGACGAGGCCACCTCCGCCGTCGACCCCGCCACCGAGGTACGGCTGGCCCGCGCCCTGGAAGGCGTCACCAGGGGCCGCACGGCCATCTCCATCGCCCACCGGCTGTCCACGGCGGAGAACGCGGACGAGGTGCTGGTGTTCGACGGTGGCCGGCTGGTGCAGAGGGGGGCGCACGACGACCTGGTGCGGGAGGAGGGCGTGTACGCCGGACTCCACGCCTCCTGGATCTCCGCCGCCCACTCCTGACCCGGGGCCACGGCCCGGCGCGGGAGGTGGGGAGCGGGGGAAGAAGCAGGAGGCGGGGCTGGTTGAATGGCGGCATGTCCCTGGAACCCGACATCGCCGCGCGGCTCAAGCGCGGCCCCGACGGGCTGGTGCCCGCGATCGTCCAGCAGTACGACTCCGGCGAGGTGCTCATGCTCGCCTGGATGGACGACGAGGCGCTGCATCGCACGCTCACCACCGGCCGCGCCACCTACTGGTCGCGCAGCCGCAAGGAGTACTGGGTGAAGGGGAACACCTCCGGCCACGTCCAGCACGTGAAGGCGGTGGCGCTCGACTGCGACGGTGACACGGTCCTGCTCAAGGTGGACCAGGTGGGCGCCGCCTGCCACACGGGCGACCGTACCTGCTTCGACGCGGACGCGCTGCTGCCGTGAACAGGGAGACGTGGGTCTGGGCGGCGGCCACCGCGGCGGGCTGCCTGCTGGTGCTGCTGGCGGCGGGCCGCGTCTGGGTGCGCGCCACGGGAACGGCCACGGGAACGGGCGGGGTCACCGCCGCCGGGACGGGCGGCGACCTGAGCGGCGGCCTGACCGCGGTGGGGCTGGCGGCGCTGGCCGGTGTGGTGGCGGTGCTGGCGACCAAGGGTGTGACGCGCCGCGTGGTGGGCGCGCTGCTGGCGTTGTGCGGCGCGGGCCTCGGATGGATCACGTTCTCGGCGCTGTCGCCGGGGTCGGTCGCCGGATGGGCCAGGAATGTCCCGGCGCTTCACGGGGTGACGGATCCGGCGTACACGACCGAGATGCCCTGGCCGGTGGTGGCGGGCGTCGGCGCGGCGCTGGTGCTGGTGGGGGGCGTGATGGCGGTGGTACGCGGCGGGCGCTGGACGGCCATGCCGGCCCGCTACGACCGCCGGCCGGCGGGGGAGCGGCCTGCGGACGACCGTTCGATGTGGGACGCTCTGGACAGAGGCGACGATCCCACGAGCTGAGTCCCGAAATATCGGTGGCTTTCGGTGTTGATCGAGGTTCCTGACCTACGCTTCCGTGCAAGGGGCCACGATGACGAAGGGCGCGGCAGCATGACCTACGGCAACCAGGACGGCAGCGGCGGTTACGGCGCGCAGCCGCCCGGCGGGGGATACGGCCAGCAGCCGGGAAACGGCGGCGGCTACGAGCAGCAGCCCGGCAGCGGTGGCGGTTACGGCCAGCAGCCCGGTAGCGGCGGTGGCTACGGCCAGCAGCCGGGCAGCGGCGGTGGCTACGGCCAGCAGCCGGGCAGCGGTGGCGGCTACGAGCAGCAGCCGGGCAGTGGCGGCGGGTACGGCCAGCAGCCCGGCAGCGGTGGCGGTTACGGCCAGCAGCCCGGCAGTGGGGGTGGTTACGGCCAGCCCCAGCCAGGCAGCGGCGGTTACGGCCAGCCGGATCCCTACGCGCAGCAACAGCCCGGCTACGGCTACGGCCAGTCCTCCGGCGGCTACGGCCAGGCCCAGGAGGCCTACGCCCAGCAGCCCGTCTACGCGCAGCCCGCCTACGGCCAGCCCGCCGCCTACGCCAAGCCTCCGGCCCAGACGAACGCCATGGCCATCACCTCGCTGATCCTCGGCATCGTCGGCCTGTTCCTGTGCGGCCTGACCAGCATCCCGGGCGCGATCTGCGGCCACGTCGCGCTGGCCCAGGTGAAGCGCAACGGCGGTGAGGGGCACGGTCTGGCGGTGGCCGGACTGATCACCTCCTACCTGACGATCGTGGCGTGGGTGATCGGCTGGCTGGTGTTCGGCGGCTTCATCCTGGCGATGTTCGGGCTGGCGAGCGCGGCCGGCACGGGCTACTGACACCCTCCTTGCGGTCAGGTCACAAATCATCCTTATGACGGATAATTCCCCATGTGGGGCGTGGTAGGTCGCTATGCTGCGGCGGGCAACTCGCCACAAGCACCACACGAGGAGTCTCCAGTCATGAGCTACGGAAACCAGGGCGGCAGCGGCGGTTACGGTGCCCAGCCCCCCGGTGGGGGATACGGCCAGCAGCCGCCGAGCGGCGGCGGCTATGGCCAGCAGCCTCCCGGCGGAGGCTACGGCGCGCAGCCTCCGAGCGGCGGGGGCTACGGCGAGCAGCCGCCCGGCGGCGGAGGTTATGGCCAGCAACCCCCGAGCGGCGGCGGCTACGGCCAGCCCGGCGGCTACGGCGGTGGCCAGACGCCGCCGGACAACCACCTGGTGGCCGCGATCCTGACCACGATCTTCTGCTGCCTTCCTCTGGGCATCGTCTCGATCGTGAAGTCGTCGCAGGTCAACTCCAAGTGGCAGGCGGGTGACTACCAGGGCGCGATGCTGGCCTCCGAGGAGGCGAAGACCTGGTGGAAGCGCTCGCTGATCGGCGGCATCATCTACTACGTGCTGCTCATCATCGGCCTGATCATCTACTTCGTGATCATCGCGGCCGCCGTGTCCAGCAGCTACTCGTCGTACTAAAGGCGATACTTGACCTCATGAGCGTTGCGAACCTCGAGCGGCGGGCCGCGGACCGTTGGAAGGCCGTGCTCCCGCCGCTCGGCGTCGCCGCGGGCACGGCGGCGGTCTTCGCCTTCGTCGGCGCGGTCGACCCGAACGAGCCGGGGCACTATCCGACCTGCCCGTTCCTGTGGCTGACGGAGCAGGCGTTCGGCACGGGGCTGTTCTGTCCCGGCTGCGGGACGCTGCGGACCATCCACGCGCTGGCCCACCTCGACCCGGTGGCCGCGCTGGGGCTCAACCCGCTCGCCGTCGCGGTCGTGCCGTTCCTGCTGTTCTGGTGGGGCCGGTGGCTGGTGCGGTCGTGGAAGGGCTCACCCCGGCGGACGACCCTCGCCCATCCCGGCTACATCTGGGCCTTCCTCGCGGTCGTGATCGTGTATTGGGTCGTGCGAAATCTTCCGTTTGGGGCATTTTTGGCTCCGTAGTCGGGCCCCGATGGTGAGGTGAGCGCGACCGGGCCGATACCATCGCAAGAGCAGGCCGGGAGCGGACGCGAAGCGAACTCTCAGCCGCCCCCAACACTGCCGACCGGAGGGACCCCAGCGCGTGAGTGTGCTCGACGACATCCTCGACGGGGTGCGAGCGGACCTGGCCACACGACAGCAGGCCGTGTCGCTTGACGAGCTCAAGGAACGGGCAGGGCGGGCTCCCACCCCCAGAGACGCCCATGCGGCACTGGGTGGCGACCGGGTGTCGGTGATCGCCGAGGTCAAGCGGTCAAGCCCGTCCAAGGGCGCGCTGGCCGCGATCGCCGACCCGGCCGCGCTCGCCGCCGACTACGAAGCGGGCGGCGCGCACGTCATCAGCGTGCTGACCGAGCAGCGCCGCTTCGGCGGCAGCCTCGACGACCTGGCCGCCGTGCGCGCCCGGGTCGACATCCCGATCCTGCGCAAAGACTTCATCCTCACCGCCTACCAGCTGTGGGAGGCCAGGGCCTACGGCGCCGACCTGGCGCTGCTCATGGTCGTCTCCCTGGAGCAGGAGGCGCTGGTGTCGCTGATCGAGCGGGCGGAGTCGATCGGGCTCGCGCCGCTGGTCGAGGTCCACACCGTGGAGGAGACCGAGCGCGCGATCGCGGCCGGGGCCAAGATCATCGGGATCAACGCCCGCGACCTGAAGACGCTGGAGGTCGACCGCGACGTCTTCAGCAAGATCGCGCCGATGATCCCCGACGACATCATCAAGATCGCCGAATCCGGGGTACGCGGCCCGCACGACCTGCTCGCCTACGCGCGCGGCGGCGCCGATGCCGTCCTCGTGGGTGAGAGCCTGGTCACCGGCAAGGACCCGCGCAAGGCCGTGGAGGCGCTCGTGACCGCCGGCGCCCACCCAGCGACGCGCCCCGACCACGGATCAGAGGGATAGCAGTGGCACAAGACGGCTCCATCCTCACGGCCGCCGACCTGGCCGGCAACGGCGCCTACGGCGACGACCCCGACGTGCACGGCAAGTTCGGCATCTTCGGCGGCCGCTACGTGCCCGAGGCGCTCATCCCGGCGCTCGACGAGGTGGCCTCGGTCTACGAGACGGCCAAGAACGACGTGGGGTTCCTGCGCGAGTTCGACCACCTGCTGCGCACGTACGCGGGCCGCCCCACCACGCTGACCGAGGTCCCGCGCTTCGGAGAGCAGGCCGGCGGCGCCCGGATCATCCTCAAGCGCGAGGACCTGACCCACACCGGCGCCCACAAGATCAACAACGTGCTGGGCCAGGCGCTGCTCACCAAGCGCCTGGGCAAGAAGCGGGTCATCGCCGAGACCGGAGCGGGTCAGCACGGCGTGGCCACCGCCACCGCCGCGGCCCTGCTCGGCCTGGAGTGCGTCATCTACATGGGCGCCGTCGACTGCGAGCGCCAGGCGCTCAACGTGGCCAGGATGAAGCTGCTCGGCGCCACCGTGATCCCGGTGACCAACGGCTCGCAGACGCTGAAGGACGCCATCAACGAGGCCTTCCGCGACTGGGTCACGAACGTCGACACCACCCACTACCTCTTCGGCACCGTCGCGGGCCCGCACCCCTTCCCCGAGATCGTGCGCGACTTCGCCCGCATCATCGGCGTGGAGGCGCGCCGCCAGATGCTGGAGCTGACCGGCGCGCTGCCGGACGCCGTCTGCGCCGCCGTCGGCGGCGGCAGCAACGCCATCGGCATCTTCCACGCCTTCATCGGCGACAAGGACGTCGCGCTGCACGGCTACGAGGCGGGCGGCCACGGCCTGGCCAGCGGCGAGCACGCGCTCACCCTGACCGCCGGCTCGGTCGGCGTCCTGCACGGCTCGCGCACCTACGTGCTGCAGGACGACGAGGGCCAGACGATCGAGTCCCACTCGATCTCCGCCGGTCTCGACTACCCGGGTGTCGGCCCGGAGCACGCCTGGCTGAAGGACAGCGGCCGCGCCACCTACCACGGCATCACCGACGCCGAGGCCATGGAGGCGTTCTCGCTGCTGGCCAGGACCGAGGGCATCATCCCGGCGATCGAGTCCTCCCACGCGCTCGCCGGAGCGCTCAAGCTCGGCCGTGAGCTGGGCCCGGAGGCGACCATCCTGGTCAACCTCTCCGGGCGCGGCGACAAGGACATGGGCACCGCCATGAAGTACTTCAACCTCTAGGGTTCACGATCATGACCACTCTTCAGACGGTGTTCGCCAAGGCCAAGGCGGACAACCGGGCGGCGCTCGTCGGCTATCTGCCCGCGGGGTTCCCGTCCAAGGACGGCGCCATCGCCGCCGCCGCGGCCCTGGTCGAGGCGGGATGCGACGTCATCGAGATCGGCCTGCCGTACTCCGACCCGCTCATGGACGGTCCCACCATCCAGGACGCGGTGCACCGCTCGCTGACCAACGGCACCCGCATCGCCGACGTGTTCCGCACGGTCGAGGGGGTGGCCGCCACCGGCGCCGCCACGCTCGTCATGACCTACTGGAACCCGATCGACCGCTACGGCGCCGAGCGTTTCGCCCGCGACCTGGCCGGTGCGGGCGGGGTGGGCACGATCACGCCCGACCTCACGCCCGAGGAGTCCGGGCCGTGGCGCGAGGCCTCCGCGGCGGCGGGCATCGACACCGTCTTCCTGGTGGCGCCCAGTTCCACGGAGGAGCGCATCAAGGCCGTGGTCGAGTGCTGCACCGGCTTCGTCTACGCCGCCTCGCTCATGGGCGTCACAGGCGCCCGCGAGAGCGTGAACGTGGCCGCGGAAGGCCTGGTCGAGCGCACCCGCGCGCACACCGACCTGCCCGTCTGCGTGGGCCTGGGCGTCGGCACCGGCGCGCAGGCGGCCGAGGTGGCCGCCTACGCCGACGGCGTCATCGTCGGCTCCGCCTTCATCCGCCGCCTGCTCGACGCGCCCGACGAGGCCGCGGGCCGCGCCGCCTGCGCCGAACTGGCCCGCGACATGGCCGCGGGGGTCCGCTCCCACGCCTGATCTCCGGTACGGCGAAGCGCGGCCACCCAGGGTTTCCCTGGAGCCGCGCTTTTCGTTTGTGCGTGCATTCATCGGAGCAAGGACGCAAAAGTGCAACAAGGCGCATGGTTTGTCCATAGAAGCGGTCCGGTGATCGCGCCAGGGTGGCGGCACGGACCCTTCGCACGAAAGGACGCACATGCGCCGACGATCCGCCGCGTTAGCCGGGCTCCTCGCGCTCGCCACCCTCACCACCACCCCCGCCCAGGCCACCCCGACGCACCCGTCGGCGGAGACCGCCGCACCACCGGACGTCCGCCTGCCGCCCACGACGCCGCCCATCACGCCGCCCGCGACCTCGTCCACATCCGAGGCGCCGTCCGGCCCCGTGGTGCCGATCGAAGAGGCGGCGGCCGTCGCGGATCCGGTGACGATCTCCTCGCGGGAGCTGTCGGTCTCCCTGGACCCGGCCTTCCCCCGGGTGCTCGGCTACACCGATCGGGCTGGCGGGGCCACCCTGGGCGGCAGCACCACCGCCCCGGTCGTGGTCCTGAACGGCACGCCGTACCCCGTGACAGGGACGCTCACCGGCACGGACGGGAAGAGCGCCCGCTACCGGCTGACCTTCGCCGCGCTGGGCGGCGTGGCGCTGGAGGCGTCGGTGGGGGTGCGGGGGCGGACCACGACGTTCAGGATCGACAAGGTGACCGACACGGCCGCCTTCCGGGTCGGGACGATCGACCTGCCCGGCCACGACCTGGTGTCGGTGGCCAGTGACCAGGCGGGTGCGGCGACGGCGTTCACCCGGCTGGATCCGAACGCGACGCGGACCGCCGACGTGTTCGCGAAGGTGACGGCGCAGACGGCGGCCGAGGCGCAGCCGGTCGGGGCGACCTACGGGATCGTCAACACCGACCGGCTGGCCGCGGCGATCGAGTCGAACTCCACCTACGACCGCCCCTCCGGCCCCACGGACGTGGACCGCGCCCGCTTCTGGCACCAGGCGCGCAAGGGCGCCGACGGCGTGGTACGGGTGGGTGTGTGGAGTGGCCAGTGGACTTACCGGGCGGCGGGCGCGCCGTTCACGGAGGAACTGCCGTGGGCGAAGGTGGTCGTGACGCCGGACGCCAACGGTGACGGCACGCTCGACTGGCAGGACGGCGCGATCGCCTTCCGCGACATCGGCGTCAAGGCGCGGGGCGCCGACCAGACCAAGGACCGGGTGGCGATCCACATCCCGTTCAACTTCGCCAGCCAGGCGACGCACCCGTTCCTGCGCACGCTGGACGACGTCAAGCGGATCGCGCTGGCCACCGACGGACTGGGCCAGCTGGCGATCCTGAAGGGCTACCAGTCCGAGGGCCACGACTCGGCGCACCCGGACTACGGCGGCAACTACAACAAGCGCGCGGGCGGCCTCAAGAACCTGAACACGCTGCTGAAGACCGGCAGGCGGTGGAACGCCGACTTCGGCGTGCACGTCAACGCCACGGAGGCCTACCCGGTGGCGAAGACGTTCAGCGAGACGCTGGTGAACAAGGACGCCAAGGGCTGGAACTGGCTCGACCAGTCGTACTACATCGACCAGCGCACCGACCTGACCACCGGCGACCTCGCCGAACGGTTCAGGCGACTGCGCGAGGAGACCGGCCGCGACCTCGCGCTGCTCTACGTCGACGTGTACTACAGCCACGGCTGGACCGCCGACCGCACGCTGGCCGAACTGCGCCGCCAGGGCTGGCAGGTGACCACGGAGTGGTCGGACAAGCTGGAGCGCGCCTCGCTGTGGTCGCACTGGGCCACGGACATGAGCTACGGCGGCGCCACCAACAAGGGCCTCAACTCCCAGATCATCCGCTTCATCCGCAACCACGAGAAGGACGTCTGGAACGCCCACCCGATCCTCGGCAACGCCAGGATCGAGGAGTTCGAGGGCTGGACCGGCGAGGCCGACTGGAACGCCTTCACCCGCAACATCTGGGAGCACAACCTTCCGGCCAAGTTCCTGCAGCACTACCCGATCCTCGACTGGAACGCCGACCAGATCGTCTTCGGCCGGGGCGTGACCGGAACGGCCGCGAACGGCAGGCGTGAGCTGTTCCTCGGCGACCGCAAGATCCTGGACGGCACCACCTACCTGCTGCCCTGGGAGGGCAGGTCCTACCACTACAACCCCGCGGGCGGCCCGACCACCTGGGACGCCGACCGGCCGATGCGCCTGTACAAGCTGACCGACCAGGGCCGCGTCCCCGCGGGCACGCTCACCCCGTCCGGCGGCAAGATCACGATCACCGCCGAGCCCGGCGTGCCGTACGTGCTGTATCCCGGCAAGGCGCCCCAGCAGGACACACCCGAGTGGGGCGAGCGCTCCGGCGTCGCCGACCCCGGCTTCAACGACGACACCCTGCGCGCGTGGGAGCGCACCGGCCAGGTCTCGATCGAGAAGAACGCCAAGGGGCAGCGGGTCGCGCTGCTGGCCGCCGGTCAGCCCGCCGCGATCGGGCAGAACCTCAGGGGCCTCACCCCCGGCCGCACCTACAGCGCCTCGGCCTGGATCGAGGTCGAACCGGGCAAGACCCGCGAGACCACCCTGGAGATCGGCGGGCAGAAGGTCCGGCTGGACAGGTCCACGGCCAGGAACAACGTCGCGGCCGACGAGAAGCACGGCACCTACTTCCAGCGCGTCAGGGTCGTCTTCACCGCGACCGGGAGCCACGCCAAGCTCCGCCTCGGCGCGGGCGGTGGTGACGGCGCGGTCCGCGTGGACGACGTCCGCCTGGTCACGACCGCCAAGCCCGGCCCGGTCGAGGACTTCGAGAACGTCGACCAGGGCTGGGGACCGTTCGTGAAGGGCGACGCGGGTGGCAGCACCGACCCCCGCACCCACATCGCCCAGAAGCACGCCCCGTTCACGCAGGCCGGATGGAACGGCAAGACCGTGGACGACGTGATCGGCGGCGAAGAGTCGCTGAAGGTGCACGAGGAACGGCAGGGCCTGGTCTACCGGACGGTCCCGCAGACCGCCCGGTTCGTGAACGGCCACGCCTACGAGGTCTCCTTCGCCTACCAGAACGCCCAGCCGGGCACGTACGCGTGGGTGACCGGCTACGACAAGGGCGGCAGAAGCGTCGAGACCCGGCGCACCCCGATCCCCGAGCAGCGCTCGACCACCCGCTTCACCGAACGGGTGGTGGCCGGGTGCGGCGAGGTCTGGGCCGGCCTGCGGTCACTGCGGCCCGAGCAGGCAGGGGCCGACTTCATCCTCGACGACTTCGCGGTCAAGGACCTCGGACCCGTCGCCGAGCCCGCCGCCTGCGCCTCGCTGGAGGTCCGGCCCGGTACGGCCACGCTGGAGCCGGGGGTGGCCAACGACGTGACGACCGTCTTCACCAACCTTGAGGACGTACCGGCCGGGGTGAGCGTGACGCTGGCCGTACCGGATGGGTGGCAGGTCGCCGGGCAGGGAACCGGGACCGTGCAGCCCGGCGCCGCGCTCACCACGACGTGGAAGGTGACGCCGCCGGTCGACGCCCCCTACCGGGCCTACGACCTCAGGGCGAGCGCCGTCTACGGCGGCAAGCGGGTCGAGGCGGCCGTCAGCGTGCGGACGCTGCCACCGCCGCCTTCAGGGACGGCGTGGGCCAGTGACCACGACTGGGTCAGCGCCGACAACGGCTGGGGCCCGGCCGAGCGGGACCAGTCCAACGGAGAGCAGGGCGAGGGCGACGGCCGGCCACTGACCATCGGCGGCGTCGCCTACGCCAAGGGCCTGGGCGTCCACGCGCCCAGCAGAATCCGCTACTACCTGGGCGGACGCTGCACCGGCTTCACCGCCGCCGCGGGCGTGGACGACGCGCAGCCCACGCGGGGGTCGGTGCGGTTCACCGTGCTGGCCGACGGGGCGGTCAAGGCGCAGAGCCCGGTGCTGCGCGCCGCCGACGCCGCCCACGAACTGCGCGCCGACCTGGCCGGGGCCCGGTACGTGGACCTGGTCGTGGACGACGGCGGCGACGGCAACGGCAATGACCACGGCGACTGGGGAGGGGCCCAGTTCACCTGCGGGTGAACCGCTAGGATCCCCTCCCGGCGTGGAGGAGGGCGTGAGGATGGCGCAGCCGTACCGGCAGTGGATGCACTACCTCACGCCCGGCCCGGCCCATCGCGGGCTCGGCCTGGTCTGCCTGGGCGTCGGTCACCAGGACGGCGCGCTGCCGACCGTGGGCCCGCGCACCATGCAGAACCACGTGGCGGTCGTGGTGACCGAGGGCGGCGGCTGGTTCGCCGAGGCGGGCGGCGCGCCCGTGGAGGTGGCCGCGCCCGCCGTGCTGTGGCTGCGTCCCGGCGTCCGGCACCACTACGCGCCGCATCCGCCCGGCTGGACCGAGTGGTTCGTCGACTTCACCGGCTCCGCGGTGGCCACCTACACCGAGCTGGGGTTCCTGGGCGACGGGCGGCCGGTGACGCCGCTGACCACGTCCGAGCCGGCCGCCCGCGCCATCGGGCGCATCGTCCAGGCCTGCCGGCGCGGCAGCCCGTACCTGGAGGTGGAGACGTCGGCGGTGGTGCACGAGGTGCTGGTGGCGCTGCGGCACGCCCGCGTGGACGAGGGGCCGGACGGCGTGCTGGAGACGCTCGCGAGGGACGCCTGCCTGCCGATCCCGGTGGCCGAGCACGCCAGGCGGCTGGGGCTGCCGCTGGCCGAGCTGCGGCGGCGGGTACGGCGGCTGACCGGGTGCAGTCCCAAGGACTACGTGCTGACGGTCCGGCTCAACCAGGCCAAGGATCTGCTGGCCGGGACCGACCTGCCGGTGGCGGCGGTCGCGCGGCGGGTGGGGTATGACGATCCGGCGTACTTCACCCGGTTGTTCACCCGCCGGACGGGGATGCCGCCGAGCGAATTTCGCGCCCAACGTTTCGGTTAAGTCAGGACTTTTTGTCAAATCAGAGGACAATAGGGGTTCCAGGAGGAGGAGATCCCTTGCGTCGCTGGTTATCAGGGCCGCTCGCCGCCGTGCTGTCCCTCGCCATGGCCGCCCCGGCCCACTCCGCTCCGTCCGACCCGCCCACGACCCCGCTCGCCCCGGCCCCCGAATCGCCGCCCGCCCCACCGAGCCATGAGCTGCCCTCGCCGGAGGAGCCCGCGACCGGCGCGCCGCAGCCGGACGTTCAGCGCATCCCGCCCAGCCCCGTACAGGTCGCACGGCCCCTGACGCTCTCCTCCGGCGAGCTCGCCGTCGAGGTCGATCCGGGCTTTCCGCGCGTGCTCGGCTATGTCGACCGCGCGAGCGGGGCACGGCTGGGCGGCGGTACGGCTCGGCCCGCCGTCGTCCTGAACGGCCGGCCGTACCCGGTCACGGTGGCCCTCACCGGCACGGACGGGAAGTCCGCCCGCTACCGGCTGACCTTCGCCGGCCTGGGCGGCGTCGAGCTCGACGCGGCGATCAGCGTGAAACGGCGCGTGGCGACCTTCGCCGTCGAGGCCGTGCGCGACACCCCGGCCTTCCGCGTGGGCACGATCGACCTGCCCGGCCACGACCTGGTGTCGGTGGCCAGTGACCAGGCGGGTGCGGCGACGGCGTTCACCCGGCTGGATCCGAACGCGACGCGGACCGCCGACGTGTTCGCGAAGGTCACGGAGCCGGAGGCGGAACCGGTCGGGGCGACCTACGGGATCGTCAACACCGACCGGCTGGCCGCCGCCGTCGAGACCAACTCCGTCCACGACCAGCCCGCCGGCGCCACCGACAAGGACGCCGCCCGCCTGTGGCACCAGGCGCGCGAGGGTGCCGACGGAGTGGTCCGGGTGGGTGTGTGGAGCGGTCAGTGGACCTATCGGGCGGCGGGCGCGCCGTTCACGGAGGAACTGCCGTGGGCGAAGGTGGTCGTGACGCCGGACGCCAACGGTGACGGCACGCTCGACTGGCAGGACGGCGCGATCGCCTTCCGCGAGATCGCCGTCACCCCGCCCGGCGCCGGCGAGACGAGCGGACGCGTGGTGACCCACATCCCGTTCAACTTCGGCAGCCAGGCGACCCACCCGTTCCTGCGCACGCTGGACGACGTCAAACGCATCGCGCTGGCCACCGACGGACTGGGCCAGCTCGCCCTCCTGAAGGGCTACCAGTCGGAGGGCCACGACTCCGCCCACCCGGACTACGGCGGCAACTACAACACCCGCGCCGGCGGCCTCAAGGACCTCAACACCCTGCTGAAGTCAGGCAGGCGATGGAACGCCGACTTCGGCGTCCACGTCAACGCCACCGAGTCCTATCCGGAGGCGATGACGTTCAGCGAGACGCTGGTGGACAAGAACGTCAAAGGCTGGAACTGGCTCGACCAGTCCTACCGCATCGACCAGCGCCGCGACCTGACCGCGGGCACCCTCGCCGAGCGCTTCAGGCGGCTGCGCGAGGAGACCGGCCGCAACCTGTCGGTCCTGTACGTGGACGTCTTCCGGCCGTTCGGCTGGGTCGCCGACCGCACGCTGGCCGAACTGCGCCGCCAGGGCTGGCAGGTGACCACGGAGTGGTCGGACAAGCTGGAACGCTCGTCCCTGTGGGCCCACTGGGCCAACGACCTCAACTACGGCGGCGTCACCAACAAAGGCCTGAACTCCCAGATCATCCGCTTCATCCGCAACCACCAGAAGGACGTCTGGAACGCCCACCCCATCCTCGGCAACGCCCGCATCGTCGAGTTCGAGGGCTGGACGGCCGAGAACAACTGGAACGCCTTCTACCGCAACATCTGGGAGCACAACCTGCCGGTCAAGTTCCTGCAGCGGCAGCCGATCACGAAGTGGGCGGACGGGGAGATCCTCTTCGAGAACGGCGTCCGCGGCACCCTCACCAACGGCAGGCGCGAACTGTTCGCCGGCGACCGCAAGGTCCTCGACGGAACCGCCTACCTGCTGCCGTGGGAGGGCAGGTCCTACCACTACAACCCGGCCGGCGGCCCGACCACCTGGGCGGCCGACCGGCCGATGAAGATCTACCGGCTCACCCCGCGGGGCCGGGTCGCCGAGGGCACGCTCACCCCGTCCGGCGGCAGGATCACGATCACCGCCGAGCCCGGCGTGCCGTACGTGCTGTATCCCGGCGATCCGCCCGGACAGCCCGAACCCGGGTGGGGCGAGGGCAGCGGACTGCGCGACCCGGGCTTCAACGGCGAGCGCGCCTGGACCACGACGGGCCCGGTGAGCCTGCGCGTCAACGACCTCGGCCAGCGCCACGCCCACCTCGGCGGCGGCGCGCCGGCCGCGCTGGAGCAGCGCGTCACCGGCCTGCGTCCCGGCCGCCGCTACGCCGCCGAGGCGTTCGTGGAGATCGAACCGGGCCGCACCCGCGCCGTCACCCTGGAGATCGGCGGGCAGAAGGTCCGGCTGGACAGGTCTACGGCCAAGAACCACATCGCCTCCGACGAGAAGCACGGCACCTACTTCCAGCGCGTGCGCGTGCGCTTCACCGCCCCCGCCGGTCCGGTCACGCTGAGGATCGCGGCGGCGGACGGGGAAGGGGCCGTACGGGTGGACGACGCCCGCGTGGTCGCGACCACGGGGCAGGACGGCTTCGAGGCGCCGGAGGCGGGCTGGGGGCCGTTCGTCAAGGGCGACGCGGGCGGCTCCTTCGACGCCCGCACCCACCTGGCGCAGCGGCGCGAGCCGTACACGCAGAAGGGGTGGAACGGCAAGGCGGTCGACGACGTGCTGGCCGGAGACTGGTCGCTGAAGGTGCACGAGGAACGGCAGGGCCTGGTCTACCGGACGGTCCCGCAGACCGCCCGGTTCGTGAACGGCCACGCCTACGAGGTCTCCTTCGCCTATCAGAACGCCCTGGCCGACGCCTACACCTGGGTGACCGGCTATGACAAGGGCGGCAGAAGCGTCGAGACCCGGCATACCGCGATCCCCGAGCAGCGCTCCACCACCCGCTTCACCGAACGGGTGGTCGCCGGATGCGGCGACGCCTGGGTCGGCCTGCGGTCACTGCGGGCCGAGCAGCCGGGCGCCGACTTCATCCTCGACGACTTCGCCGTCAGGGACCTCGGACCCGTCGCCGGGCCCGCCGCCTGCGCCACGCTGGAGGTCAGGCCGGCCTCACCGAGCGTGGAGCAGGGCGTCGCCAACGAGGTCACCACCGTCTTCACCAACCTGGAGGACGCGGCCGCCCGCGGCGTCGAGGTACGCCTCACCGCGCCGCCCGGCTGGAAGGTCGAAGGGGAGGGGCGCGGCGACGTCGAGCCGGGCGCGGCGCTCACCACTGTGTGGAAGGTCACCCCGCCCGCCGGCGCCGCCCACGACAGCTACGAGCTGAAGGCGGTCGCCGCGTACGCGGGCAAGAGCGTGGCGGGCCTCGCGGTCGTCAGGACGCTCCCGCCGCCGCCCACGGCCGACGTCCACGCCAGTGACCTGGAGTGGGTGGCTGCCGACAACGGCTGGGGGCCGGTCGAGCGTGACCAGTCCAACGGCGACAGGGCCCAGGGCGACGGCTCGCCGCTCACCGTCGGCGGCCGGGTCTTCGCCAAGGGTCTCGGGACGCACGCGCCCGCGAAGATCCGCTACTACCTGGGCGGGCGGTGCGCCACCTTCACCGCCGTCGTCGGCGTGGACGACTCGCAGGCCGCCCCGCGCGGCTCGGTGAGCTACACCGTGCTGGCCGACGGGGTGGTCAAGGCCGGGACGCCGGTCCTGCGCGGGCCGGATCCGGCCCACGAGCTGAGCGCCGACGTGCGTGGCGCGCGGTTCGTGGAACTCGTCGCCGGCGACGGCGGCGACGGGATCGGCAACGACCACGCGGACTGGGGCGATGCCCTGTTCCGGTGCGGATGAGGAAGGATTTTGCCTTAGCCGACGCTTATCCAGCCCGTGATCGGATGTCCTGCGAGTACTGTGCGCTGTCGCAGGCGAAGACATGAAGGAGATCACCGTGGCCGCGTCGTCACCGTCACGCAACGTCAGATCGGCGATACCCTGGGTCACGACCGTCGCCCGGTTGGTCCTGGGCGTGGTGCTGATCGTGGCCGGGGGGCTGAAGATCGGCAACCCGTCCGACTCGGTGGTGGCGGTCAAGGCGTACCAGCTGCTACCCGAGTCGCTGGCCACCATCGTGGGCTACGCGCTGCCGATCGTGGAGATCATCATCGGCATCCTGCTCGTGATCGGCCTGATGACCAGGGTGGTGGCGGTGGTCGGGGCATTGCTCATGCTCGCCTTCGTCTTCGGCATCGCCTGGGCGTGGGCGAAGGGCTACAAGATCGATTGCGGCTGCTTCGGGGGTGGCGGCGAGCTCAAGAAGGGCCAGGAGCCGACGTACCTGATCGACATCCTGCGGGATTTCGGGCTGGTGGTGCTCGGCGTCTGGACCGCGCGTTTCCCGCCGGGGCGTTTCGCCCTCGACGGGGCCCTCGGACTGCACACGCTGGATGACAAGGAGAACGACTGATGGGCAAGGGCGACCGCGAGAAGTCGGCGCGCGACAGGATCAAGGAGCAGCAGGCCGCCGATCGCAAGCGGGAGCAGCGCCGGCGGATCATCACCTACACCACGGCGGGCGTCGTTGCGGTGGCCGCGCTGGGTGCGGGGATCCTCTGGAACATGAACCGCTCCAAGTCGGAGGAGGCGGGTGCCAACCTCGCGCCGATCGCCGTCCAGGCCGCCGCGGGCGTCACGATGGGCAACGCCGGGGTCGACAAGCCGGTGATCGACATCTACGAGGACTTCCAGTGCCCGGCCTGCAAGGAGCTGGAGCGGGTCAGCGGGTCCACGTTCAAGAACCTCGCCGCCGAAGGCAAGGCCAAGGTGGTCTACCACCCCATCACGATCTTCAGCGAGGAGCCGACGCGCGGCAACTCCATCCGCGCCGGGGCCGCGGCCCGCTGCGTGAAGGACGGCAAGCAGTGGATGGCCTTCCACGACACCCTCTTCGAGAAGCAGCCGAGCGAGACCGTCGAGGGCTTCAAGATCGACCAGCTCGTCGGGTGGGGCAAGGACGTCGGCATCACCGCGGCCGACTTCGAGCCCTGCGTGACCAAGCAGCAGTACGCCGGTGTCCAGCAGAGCTACAGCGACAAGGTCAACAAGGAGCAAAACTTGACCGGCACGCCCACCGTCAAGCTCAACGGCGTCGAGATGGACAACGAGGTCCTCTTCCGCCCGTCGGAGCTGCGCGAGGCCGTCCTCAACGCAGCCAAGTAGCCCGCCGGTCCGCTACCCTCACCTGACATGCCCCTTGTTGCCTCGATTCCCAGCCCTCCCCAAGGGGTCTGGTATCTCGGCCCGATTCCGATCCGGGCCTACGCACTCTGCATCGTGCTCGGCGTCATCGTCGCCGTCTGGATGAGCGAGCGCCGCTGGCGCGCCCGTGGCGGCGCGCCCGGCACCATGATCGACATCGCCGTGCCCGCGGTGATCTTCGGTCTCATCGGTGGCCGGCTCTACCACGTCATCACCGACTGGCGGCTCTACTTCGGACCCGAAGCCCCCAACGAGCCGTATGAGGCGCTGTTCATCTGGAACGGCGGGCTGGGGATCTGGGGCGCGGTCGCGCTGGGCGCGGTCGGCGTCTGGCTGACCTGCCGCAAACGCGGCATCTCACTGTCGGCCGTGGCCGACACGGTCGCGCCGGGCATCGCCATCGGCCAGGCGATCGGCCGCTGGGGCAACTGGTTCAACCAGGAGCTCTACGGCGGGCCGACCGATCTCCCGTGGGGGCTGGAGATCGACATCAACAAGGACGGCATCGTCGACGGGCTCTACCACCCGACCTTCCTGTACGAGTCCCTCTGGAACCTCGTGCTCGCCTTCGTGCTCATCTGGGCGGGTAAACGCTTCACCCTGCGGCACGGGCGGCTGTTCGCGCTCTACGTGGCCGGCTACACCCTCGGGCGCTTCTGGATCGAGGGGCTGCGCATCGACCCCGTCGGCGGCGTGGACCACGCGGTGACGTTCCTGAGCCTGCGCATCAACCAGTGGACCGCGATCGTGCTGTTCGTCGCGGCGCTCGCCTTCTTCTTCGCGACGCGCGGCAAGGACACCGTGGAGTACGTGCTGCCGCGCGACGGCTCGGGGCCGCCGGGTGAGGGCACGTTGGCCGATCCGGCACACACGGCCGACCAGGCCGATGGTGCCGAGACCGTCCGGGACGCGGACGCCGCGCGGAAGCCGGCGGACGACGCGGAGAAGGCGGAGGACGGCGAACCCGCCAAGGCGGACGCCTCCGCCACCGGCGACGGACCCGCCGCCGATGCCGCTTCCGGCGAGCCCGCGAAGACCGACGAGCCCGCCGAGTCCGTGAAGACTGACGAGCCCGCCGAGTCCGCGAAGACCGACGAGCCCGCCGAGCCCGTGAAGACCGACGAGGCGCTCGTCGTGAAGACCGACGAGCCGGTCAAGGACGACGCCGCCAAGGTCGATGCCACCAAGGTCGATGCCGCCAAGGACGGCGGGGTCAGGGACGACGCGGAAGCCGTACGGGAAGAGGAAAAGAACCCGCGATGAAGGGTCGCGCGGAGCAGCACCACCAGCATCGCGATGTCACCGGCGGCTGGCTTCGGCCGTCGGTGTTCGGGGCGATGGACGGGCTGGTGTCGAACTTCGCGCTCATCGCCGGTGTCGCGGGCGGTACCGACGACACCAAGGTCATCGCCCTGGCCGGGGTCGCGGGCCTGGCGGCCGGGGCGTTCTCGATGGCCGGCGGGGAGTACGTGTCGGTGGCCAGCCAGCGTGAGCTGGCTCTCGCCGAGATCGCCGTCGAGCGGCGCGAACTCGACCGCCACCCCGCCGCCGAGCAGCAGGAACTCGCCGACGACTTCGTCTCCAAGGGCGTCGCGCCCGACCTGGCCGCCGAAGTGGCCAGGCAGATCTCGGCCAACCCCGAGCGCGCCCTGGAAGTGCACGCCCAGAACGAACTGGGCATCGGGCCCAAGGACCTGCCCTCGCCCAAGGTGGCGGCGCTGTCGTCGTTCGCCTCGTTCTCGGTGGGGGCGGCGCTGCCGCTGCTGCCGTACCTGCTCGGGGTGACCAGCCTGACGCTGTCGGCGCTCCTGTCCTGCGTGGCGCTGTTCGGGGCGGGCGCGCTCGTCTCGGCCGTGACCGCCCGCAGCTGGTGGTACTCGGGCCTGCGCCAGCTCGTCGTGGGCGCGGTGGCGGCGGGACTGACCTTCGCGCTCGGCAACCTGATCGGAGGAACGGGGCTGTGAGGAGCAGCAGCAGGAAGCGGCGGCGTACCCGGAGTACCCCGGCGTCGGACTGGCAGCTGCCGCTGCTCAGCGACATGGGCCTGCGGCCCGAGCAGCAGCGCCTGCTCGTGATCATCGGCTCGGCGCTCGGCGTCGTGGTCCTGGCCGTGGGGCTGGTGGCCGTCATCGGCTCGCTGGGCACCGGCTACCTGCCCGACCGCGCGGCCACCGCCGCGGCCGGCGGGCCCGGCACCGCCCGGCCGGACTCCTTCCACGGCTGGAGCTCGCCCAAGCTGTTCGAGCCGATCAGCGAGCGGGCCAAGGACGCCAAGCCGCTGACCGAGAAGGAGCTGTTCGCCGGAAAGACGCTGGCCGACGAGAAGAAACTCACGCTCAAGCTGGTCGCGCACGAGCTCGGCGCCGACTGCGCGGCCGTGCTGTGGGGTCCCACCCTGGTCGAGAAGGCCGCCGACGGCGAGTGCACGCAGGCCGCCCGCGCCCTCTACACCAGCTCCGACGGCCGCTACGTCGCCCAGTACACCCTGCTCAACCTGCGCGACGCCAAGGCCGCCGACGAGCTGGTCGCCGAGCTCAAGGCGGGCTACCGGGGCGGCTGGACCCACGCCCTGCAGAGCGAGAAGGCCTCCTTCCCCGGCGGCGGCCACACCGAGGGCGGCGCCTACGCGCTCGGCCACTACCTGGGTGTGGTCTGGATCGGCCGCGCCGACGGCGCCGAGCCGACGCCCAAGGACGACTTCGTCTCGGCCACCCTCACCCTGCGCGGAGCGGAGAAGGCCGTCTACCGCCGCGTCGTCGCGATCACCGGGCAGCAGCCCTCGTGACCCACCGTCCCGCCGGAGCCCGCCGATGATTCCCGCTCGCGTGGCGGTGCCCGTGGCCGTGCTGATCGTGCTCGCCGCCGCCCTGGCCGCCTGGTTCCTCACCCGCGGCGGTCCGGTCCGGCCCGCGACCTTCCGCGGCGAGCCCACCTCGGCCATGTACGCCGCCATCGACTCCCGCCAGAGCGACGCCGCCCCGCTCACCACCGAGGAGGTCTTCACCCCGGCCACCGCGAAGCTGGGCGAGCTGACCAGGGGCGCGGCCGAGCAGTTCGACGACTGCGCCGAGGCCCTGGCCGGTCCCGAGGCCACCGGCTGCTCGCAGGCCCTGCGCGCCACCTACACCGGCCCGGCGGTCAACGGCCAGTTCGTCATCTTCAACCTGCCCGACGGTCACGCCGCCGACGCCCTGGTCTCGGCGCTGGGCAAGGAGGGCTTCCTGGAGCAGGCGGTCGCCTTCGACACCGCCCGCAGCTGGGCGCAGGCACGGGCGCTTGGCCACTACGTGACCGTCAGCTGGGTGGGCCCGGCCGCCGAGGGCGCCAGGGTGGACCTCACCCAGTCACAGGTGGCCCTGGACACCCTCGCGCGCGTCGTGCAGTCCAGGGTCCTCAAGGCCGTCTGACCCGGCGGGCGGGGCGGTCACCGTGCCGGGGCAGGGCCCGCGGGCGGTGGAGCGAGGCCACCGGCCCGGCCTCTTCGAGCAGGCGTTCGACCCCTTTCGTGCTCCGTGGGGACCGCTTATCGGTCCTGAAATTCCGGGGTTTGGGACACCGGCGTCCGTATATCGGAACAGGTGCGATGTTCGCGATGTGGACCTGGTGGGCACCATTCGGGCAACGTGTTGTAACCTCTAACGCACAACTGCAGCAGGGCCAACGTCGTCCCTCGCCTTTGAAGCACCAAGAGCAAGCGAAGAGACGACGGGAGGGATTCAATGCCTGCTGCCCACCTCGGGTTCCCCGAGCCCCAGGGCCTCTACCACCCCGCCAACGAGCATGACGCCTGCGGAGTGGCCATGGTGGCCGACGTCGCAGGGCGACGTGGTCACGGCATCGTGGAGAAGGCCTTGGAGGCGTTGTGCAACCTTGATCACCGGGGGGCCAAGGGTAGCGAGCCGGACACCGGCGACGGAGCCGGGATCCTGACGCAGATCCCCGATGCATTCCTGCGCGCGAACGTGCCGTTCGCGCTGCCCTCGGCCGGCGAGTACGCCGTGGGCACCGCCTTCCTGGCCAGCGACTCCGAGGCGCGCGAGATCGGCGTGCGCATGATCGAGGAGATCGCCGCCGAGGAGGGCCTGACCGTGCTCGGCTGGCGTGACGTGCCGGTCGACCGGGCTCTTCCCGGGCCGAGCGCCCGGGCCGTCATGCCGTTCTTCAAGCAGCTGTTCGTGGCCGGGCCCGATGGGGAGTCCGGGCTGGAGCTGGACCGGCTGGCGTACTGCCTGCGCAAGCGGGCCGAGCACGAGGTGGACGTCTACTTCCCCTCGCTGAGCGCGCGCACGATCGTCTACAAGGGCATGCTCACCCCGGACCAGGTCGAGCCGTTCTTCCCCGACCTGACCGACGAGCGCTTCGAGAGCGCGATCGCGCTGGTGCACTCGCGCTTCTCGACCAACACCTTCCCGAGCTGGCCGCTGGCCCACCCGTACCGGTACGTGGCGCACAACGGCGAGATCAACACGGTCAAGGGCAACCGCAACTGGATGCGGGCGCGCGAGGCGATGCTGGAGTCCGCGCACATCCCAGGCGATATTTCGCGACTTTTCCCCATCTGTGACCCGGATGGCTCCGACACCGCCTCCTTCGACGAGGCCCTGGAACTCCTCCACATCGGCGGCCGCTCGCTCCCGCACGCGGTCCTCATGATGATCCCGGAGGCGTGGGAGAACCACACCGGGATGGACCCCGCCCGGCGCGCCTTCTACGAGTTCCACTCCTCGATGATGGAGGCCTGGGACGGCCCCGCCTCGATCACCTTCACCGACGGCACCCTGGCCGGAGCCGTCCTCGACCGCAACGGCCTGCGCCCCGGCCGGTTCTGGGTGACCGCCGACGGGCTCGTCGTGCTCGCCTCCGAGGCGGGCGTGCTGGACTTCAAGCCCGAGGAGGTCGTCCGCAAGGGCCGCCTGCAGCCGGGCCGGATGTTCCTCATCGACACCGCGCGTGGCAAGATCATCGAGGATGACGAGATCAAGGCGGAGCTCGCGGCGGCGCTGCCGTACGAGGAGTGGCTGCACGCCGGGCTCGTCCGCTTCGAGGAACTGCGCGCCCGCCAGCGCGAGATCCCCACGCACGAGGCGCTGGTCAAGCGGCAGCAGACCTTCGGCTACACCGAGGAAGAGCTGCGGATCATCCTGTCGCCGATGGCCAGGAACGGCGCCGAGCCGATCGGGTCGATGGGCACCGACACGCCCGTGGCGGTCCTGAGCGAGAAGCCCCGGCTGTTGTTCGACTACTTCACGCAGCTGTTCGCGCAGGTCACCAACCCGCCGCTGGACGCCATCCGGGAAGAGGTCGTCACCTCGATGGCCAGCGTGCTCGGCCCCGAGGGCAACCTCCTCGACCCCGGGCCGACGAGCTGCCGCCAGCTCGTGCTGCCCTATCCGGTGATCGACAACGACGAGCTCGCGAAGATCATCCACATCAACGACGAGGGCGACCTGCCCGGCTTCCACCCGCACACCATCTCGGGCCTGTACCCGGTGGCGGGTGGCGGCGAGGCGCTGCTCAGGCGGCTGGAGGAGATCCGCGCCGAGGCCTCCCGCGCCATCGAGCAGGGCGCGCGCATCCTCGTGCTCTCCGACCGGGGCTCCTCGGCCGAGATGGCGCCGATCCCGTCGCTGATGCTGACCGGCGCGGTACACCACCACCTCATCCAGGAGAAGACCCGCACCAAGATCGGCCTGGTGGTCGAGACCGGCGAGGCCCGCGAGTGCCACCACATGGCCCTGCTCGTGGGCTACGGCGCCGGCGTCATCAACCCCTACCTGGCCATCGAGACCGTCGAGGACCTGGTCGACACCGGTGTGCTTGCCCTGGACAAGCACAAGGCCGTGCGCAACCTCATCAAGGCGTACGGCAAGGGCGTCATCAAGGTCATGTCCAAGATGGGCGTGTCCACGGTCGCCTCCTACACCGGTGCGCAGATCTTCGAGGCGCTCGGCCTGGGCGCCGAGGTCGTCGACGCCTGCTTCACCGGGACCACCTCGCGGCTCGGCGGCATCGGCTTCGCCGTACTGGCCGAAGAGGTCGCGCAGCGGCACAAGCGGGCCTACCCGCGCGCCGAGAACGCGCACCGGCGCCTGGAGGTCGGCGGCGAGTACCAGTGGCGGCGCGAGGGCGAGCCGCACCTGTTCAACCCCGAGACGGTCTTCAAGCTGCAGCACGCCACGCGCACGCGGCAGTACGAGATCTTCAAGGAGTACACGAACCTCGTCGACTCGCAGGCCGAGAAGCTGATGACGCTGCGGGGCCTGTTCCGGCTCAAGCCCGGCAACCCGATCCCGATCGAGGAGGTCGAGCCGGTCAGCGAGATCGTCAAGCGGTTCTCCACCGGCGCGATGTCCTACGGTTCCATCTCGCGCGAGGCCCACGAGACGCTCGCGATCGCGATGAACCAGCTCGGCGGCAAGTCCAACACCGGCGAGGGCGGCGAGGAGCCGGACCGGCTCTACGACATCTCCCGCCGCTCGGCGATCAAGCAGGTGGCCTCCGGCCGCTTCGGCGTGACCTCCGAGTACCTGGTCAACGCCGACGACCTGCAGATCAAGATGGCCCAGGGCGCCAAGCCCGGCGAGGGCGGCCAGCTGCCCGGTCACAAGGTCTACCCGTGGATCGCCAAGACCCGCCACTCCACCCCGGGCGTCGGCCTCATCTCGCCGCCGCCGCACCACGACATCTACTCCATCGAGGACCTGGCCCAGCTCATCCACGACCTGAAGAACGCCAACCCGGTCTCCCGGGTGCACGTGAAGCTGGTCGCGGAGGTCGGCGTCGGCACCGTCGCCGCGGGTGTGTCCAAGGCGCACGCCGACGTGGTGCTCATCTCCGGCCACGACGGCGGCACCGGCGCCTCGCCGCTCACCTCGCTGAAGCACGCGGGCGCGCCCTGGGAGCTCGGCCTCGCCGAGACCCAGCAGACCCTTCTGCTGAACGGCCTGCGCGACCGGATCGTGGTGCAGGTCGACGGCCAGCTCAAGACCGGCCGCGACGTGGTCATCGCCGCGCTGCTCGGCGCCGAGGAGTACGGCTTCGCCACCGCGCCGCTGGTCGTGTCCGGCTGCGTGATGATGCGGGTCTGCCACCTCGACACCTGCCCGGTGGGCGTGGCCACGCAGAACCCGGAGCTGCGCAAGCGCTTCACCGGCAAGCCCGAGTTCGTGGTCAGCTTCTTCGAGTTCATCGCGCAGGAGATCCGCGAATACCTGGCCGAGCTGGGCTTCCGCTCGCTCGACGAGGCGATCGGGCAGGTCGGCCTGCTCGACGTCACGGCCGCCGAGGACCACTGGAAGGCCAACGGCCTCGACCTCGCCCCGATCCTGCACCAGGTCGACGTCCCCGCGGGCGCCGACCGGCGCCGGACCAAGTACCAGGACCACGGTCTCGAGCACGCGCTCGACAACACCCTCATCCAGCTGGCCGAGGGTGCCATCGAGTACGGCGAGCCGGTCAAGCTCGACCTGCCGATCCGCAACGTCAACCGGACCGTCGGCACCATGCTCGGCCACCACGTCACCAAGAAGTGGGGCGGCGACGGCCTGCCCGACGACACGATCGACGTGTCGTTCACCGGCTCCGCCGGGAACTCCTTCGGCGCGTTCATCCCGAGCGGCATCACGCTGCGCCTGACCGGCGACGCCAACGACTACCTGGGCAAGGGCCTGTCGGGCGGCCGCATCACGGTCCGGCCGCACGACGCGGCGCCGCTGGACGGCCACATCATTTCCGGAAATGTCGCCCTTTACGGCGCCACTTCGGGTGAGGCGTTCATCCGGGGCGTCGTGGGCGAGCGGTTCTGCGTACGCAACTCCGGCGCCACCGCGGTCGTCGAAGGCGTCGGCGACCACGGCTGCGAGTACATGACCGGCGGCCGCGCCGTCATCCTCGGCCCCACCGGACGCAACTTCGCGGCGGGCATGTCCGGCGGCATCGCGTACCTGCTCGACCTCGACCTGAACCGGGTCAACCGGGAGATGGTCGCGATCGAGGAGCCCACCGCCGACGACGTGGAGTTCCTGCGCGAGACGGTCGAGCGGCACTTCGCCGAGACCGGCTCGTCGGTGGCCGCGGCGCTGCTGGCCACCTGGGATCCGGGACGGTTCAGCAAGATCATGCCGACCGACTACAAGCGGGTCCTGCAGGCCGCGGAGGCCGCCCGCATCGAAGGCCGGGACATCGACGAGGCGGTCATGGCCGCCGCGGTGCAGTCATGACCCGCCGTCACGAGCCGGGACATGACCGGCCGGCCGCATCGACCAGCAGCGTTCAGGGATAGGGGGCTTCCATGGCTGACCCGAAGGGTTTCCTCACACACGACAGGGAGCTGCCCGTGCGCCGTCCCGTGGACGTGCGCATCCAGGACTGGAAGGAGGTCTACCACGACTTCCCCGCCGCCAAGCTGAACCAGCAGGCCGCCCGCTGCATGGACTGCGGCATCCCGTTCTGCCACAACGGCTGCCCGCTGGGCAACCTCATCCCCGAATGGAACGACCTCGTCTACCGCGAGGACTTCCAGGAGGCGATCGAGCGCCTGCACGCCACGAACAACTTCCCGGAGTTCACCGGCCGCCTGTGCCCCGCCCCGTGCGAGGCCGCCTGCGTGCTCGGCATCAATTCCGACCCCGTGGCGATCAAGCGGGTCGAGGTCGAGATCATCGACCGGGCCTTCGCCGAGGGCTGGGTCCGCCCCGAGCCCCCGGCGGTGAAGACCGGCAGGCGCGTGGCCGTGGTCGGATCGGGCCCGGCCGGGCTGGCCGCCGCCCAGCAGCTCACCCGCGCCGGGCACGACGTCGTCGTGTTCGAGCGGGCCGACGCCATCGGCGGGCTGCTGCGTTACGGCATCCCGGAGTTCAAGATGGAGAAGCGCCACATCGACCGGCGCCTGGAGCAGATGCGGGCCGAGGGCACCGAGTTCCGTACGTCGGTCAACGCCGGCGTCGACATCACCGCCGCGCGGTTGCGCGCCGAGTTCGACGCCGTCGTCCTGGCCGGCGGCGCCACCCAGTGGCGTGACCTGCCCGTCGAGGGACGCGAGCTGCGCGGCGTCTACCAGGCGATGGAGTACCTGCCTCCGGCCAACCGCGCGGCATCCGCCGGGGCAGACTCCGAGATCAACGCCCGCGGCAAGCACGTCGTGGTCATCGGCGGCGGCGACACCGGCGCGGACTGCATCGGCACCGCCATCCGCCAGGGCGCCGCGTCGGTGACCCAGTTGGAGATCATGCCCCGCCCGCCCGCGTCCAGGGCGGGTTCGCAGCCGTGGCCCACGTTCCCGACGCTGTTCAAGATGGAGAGCGCCCACGAGGAGCTGGCCGACGGCGGCGGCGACCGCGTCTACGCCGTCTCCACCCTGGGCTTCGCCGGCGACGCGGAGGGCAACGTCCGCGCGCTGCGGCTGGTCGAGGTCGAGGGCCCGCAGAACGGCTTCAAGCCGATCCCGGGCACCGAGCGGGAGATCCCCGCCGACCTCGTCACGCTGTCCATGGGCTTCACCGGGCCCGAGAAGAGCGTGCTGCTGCAGGAACTGGGCGTCGCCTACGACAAGCGCGGGAACATGGCGCGTGACGCCTCGTACATGACCTCGGTGGAGGGCGTGTTCTCGGCCGGGGACATCGGGCGGGGACAGTCGCTCATCGTCTGGGCCATCGCCGAGGGCCGCGCCGCCGCCTCCCGGGTGGACGCGTTCCTGACGGGGGAGACGGCGCTGCCGTACCCGATCCTCCCGACGGCCCGCTCGCTCGTCTAACCCCTTCACGGTGTACGGCGGGGCGGCCCCAACCGCCCCGCCAAAGCCATCTCAGCCCCAATTGAGGCTCACCCACTCAGGCTCACCCACCTTGGGCCCACCCACCTTGGGCCCACCCACCTTGGGCCCACCCACCTTGGGCCCACCCACTCACGCCCCAGCCGGTCCCCCAGGCGGTCCCCTCAGGCGGTCCCGCGGCCCTGACGGCCCGGCGCGTCCCACGCCTTCGGCCGGGCGCTCGCGGCCCACTCGGGTGACATCGGCGCTCACCACCGCTCACCACCGCTTTCCGCGTCGCTGCCCGCCCGGCACCCGGCGCGGACCCATCCCGTCCCTGCCGGTCCACCCGGTTCCCGGGACGTTCTGGGCTGTCTCGCCCACCCATCTGGCCGGTCCGGGGTCAGGCGACCGTGGCCGGGGCGGCGGTCCAGGTGTTGCAGGCCGACGGGGTCTCGGCGGCGAACCCCTTGTTGAACCAGCGGGCCCGGTTGGCGCGGCTGCCGTGGTCGTTGGTCTTGCTGCCCTTCTCGCCGCCCAGCGACCACGCGATGGCGATCAGCGCGCCCCACTCGGGGACCGAGCGCTTCTGGGCGTCCCACACGCTGCCGATGTAGACACCGGCCAGGCAGTCGGCCTGCAGCTCGTAACGCCGCTGGGCTTCCAGGACGTGGGCCTTGGAGGTGTACTTCTCCCGGGAGGCCCCCTGCAGCACGCCGGTCAGCCGCTGGACGTGGTGACCGTACTCGTGCGCCATGACCAGCAGGAAGCCCACCTCGGGCGCGTACTCCCTGACCGGTTCCGGCAGGTAGACGCCGATGACGCCGGTGGGGTTGCAGTAGGCGCCGGGCATGATGTCGGCGGCCTTGCCCTGGCAGAAGGGCGCGTTCGCGCTGGTCATGTAGGTGAACGCCGGCTTGGCCGAGGCCAGGCCGTGCGCCCGCAGGTGCTTGCCCCAGGCGGTGTTCAGGCAGGCGTAGGTCGTGTTCAGGTACGCCCGCACGGCCGCGTGCCCGCGGTCGGCCGGGGCCGGGAGCCGGCAGGCGGAGGCCGGGAACTGGCCGGTCCCGTAGAGGGCGTTGTGGGTGAGGCGGCGGTCCTTGATCGGGTACGAGCCGGCCATCGCCGGGCTCGGCGCGAGGGCGGCCAGGACCGCGGCGGTGAGCGCGGTGGCGGCGACGGCGGAGAGTCTCATGCCGTTCACGGTGGCCGGAGCCTCTTGAAAGCCGGTTGCCGCTCACCTGAAAGCCACCGCATCTACCAATAGATAGCGAAATATCGGGATGAAGTTGACCGATTCGACGAGTGTCGGAAAGATGCGTTTTCTGGCTGGAACAAAGGGGGAGCAATGCGGCGGATCGCCTCAATCTTGGCGGGGTTGGCCGTCGTCACCTCACTCACCGCCTGCGCCCAGGCCGCGCAGCGCCCCGGCGTTTCCCAGGCGAGCGCCGACTTCCTGGTCTTCTACGCCGACGGCAAACGGGGCGAAGCGCTCGGCGCGATCGGGCGGGCGGGCGGCTCCGCCGTACGGACTGAGGAACGGCTTGGATACGTGCTGGCCAGAGGCGCGGGGGAGAGGTTCGCCGCCGCGCTCGACGACGACCCGGCCGTCGTGGGCGTCTCCGCCGACCGCCAGATCGGGTACGCCTCGGCGAACCCCGCACACCCCGGTACGGCAAGCGCCGTCCCGGACGCCTCGGCCCGCGAGGGCGCGGTCAAGGGCCGCGAGCCGCTGGCCACGCGGCAGTGGGACATGCGGATGATCGGCGCGGACAAGGCCAACGCCACCCTGCCCGGCAGCAAGAAGGTGCTGGTCGGCGTCATCGACACCGGCATCGACGGCAACCACCCCGACATCGCCCCGAACTTCGAGCGCGCACTGTCGCGCAACTTCGTCACCGACCGCCCCAACGACAAACACGGCGAAACGCTGGACGGCCCCTGCGAGGCCGCCGGCTGCAAGGACCCGGTCGACCGCGACGACGACGGCCACGGCACCCACGTGGCCAGCACGATCGCCTCCCCGCTGAACGGCGTCGGCATCGCCGGCGTCGCCCCCGGCGTCCGGCTGGTCAACATCCGCGCCGGCCAGGACTCCGGCTTCTTCTTCCTCAAGCCGAGCCTCGACGCCCTCACCTACGCCGCCGACATCGGCGTCGACGTCGTCAACATGAGCTACTACGTGGACCCGTGGCTGTTCAACTGCACCGCCAACAAGGACGACAGCGCCCGCGAGCGGTCCGAGCAGCGGGCCGTCATCACCGGCATGCAGCGCGCCCTCGACTACGCCAGGGGCAAGGGCGTCACGCTCATCTCCGCCCTCGGCAACGGCGCCACCGACCTGGGCCGGCCGAAGGTGGACAAGGACAGCCCCGGCTACCCGCGCGGCGACGAGCGCGTACGCCGTGTCGACAACTCGTGCCTGAACGTGCCGGCCGAGTCGAAGGGCGTCATCTCGATCTCGGCGGTCGGCCCGTCCGGCCGCAAGTCGATCTACAGCGACTACGGCGTCGAGCAGACCGACCTGGCCGCGCCCGGCGGCGACGCGCTCGACGGCAAGGGCGCCTCGCCCACCCGCTCCATCCTCGCCGCCGCGCCCGAGTCCGCCCTGCGCGCCGGCAACAAGATCGACAAGAACGGCAGGCCGAAGACGAACGAAGTGGTCCGCGACTGCGCCAAGGGCACGTGCTCCTACTACCAGTACATGGACGGCACCTCCATGGCCGCCCCGCACGCCACCGGCGTCGCCGCCCTGCTGATCAGCCGCTTCGGCAAGCCCGGCAAGGGCGGCCTCACGCTGTCCCCGGCGACGGTGGAGAAACTGCTCTACAAGAGCGCCACACCCAAGGCCTGCCCGTCGCCGCGCGCGTACGTCTACCAGGTGTACGGCGAGGAGGACACGCACACCTGCGAGGGCGGCACGGCCAGGAACGGCTTCTACGGCCGCGGCATCGTCAACGCCCTGAACGCCACCACCGTCAAGCGCTGAATGTAGGGTCGGGGCATGGGGTACCGCCTCATCGCAGAAGCCGCGATGCTGGTGCACTTCGCCTTCCTCGTCTACATGGCCGTCGGCGGGTTCCTGGCCTGGCGCTGGCCGCGTACCATCTGGATCCACCTGGGCGTGGTCGCCTGGGGTGTACTGTCGGTGACGACAGGTGTGGAGTGCCCGCTGACCCTGGTCGAAGACTGGGGCCGTGAGCGGGCCGGGCAGGCGGGGCTGCCGGACTCCGGGTTCATCGACCACTACATCGAGGGCGTGATCTACCCGGAGGAATACACACTCTTGGCACGCTGGGGTGTGGCCGTTCTCGTGCTGTTCTCCTATATCGGCTACGTTCTCCGACGTCGATGACGGGGTCCTCACGGTGATGGCAGCGACCGAGGATGCTCGCTTCGCTCCATCAAGTGGTCTGTACCAATTAAGGTGGGACTCGTGACTCGTCGCGCGAAAATCGTCTGCACACTTGGCCCCGCCACATCCTCTCCCGAACGACTGCGCGAGCTGATCGCCGCCGGGATGGATGTCGCCCGCTTCAACCTCTCGCATGGCAACCATGAGATGCACAAAGAGGTATTCGACCGGGTGAGGGAGGTGGCGGCCGACCTCGGCCGCGGCGTAGGCGTGCTCGCCGACCTGCAGGGCCCCAAGATCCGCGTGGGAACCTTCGAGGAGGGCCCGGTCCGGCTCGGGTTCGGCGACGTCTTCACCGTCACCACCGAGGACGTGCCCGGCGACCGCGAGCAGGTCTCCACCACCTACAAGGGCCTGCCCGGCGACGTGCGCTCCGGCGACACGATCCTGGTCGACGACGGCCGCCTGGTGCTGGAGGTGACCCGCGTCGACGGCCGGCGCGTGACCACCCGCGTCGTCATCGGCGGGATGATCTCCGACAACAAGGGCCTCAACCTGCCGGGCGTCAACGTCAGCGCCCCCGCCCTCACCGACAAGGACGAGGCCGACCTGCGCTGGGCGCTGCGCACCGGCTTCGACATGATCGCGCTGTCGTTCGTGCGCCGTCCTTCGGACGCCGATGTCGTCCGCAACATCATGGAGCAGGAGGCGGTACGCCTGCCGCTGCTGGCCAAGATCGAGAAGCCGCAGGCCGTCGAACGCCTCCCGGAGATCGTCGAGGCCTTCGACGGCATCATGGTGGCCCGCGGCGACCTGGGCGTCGAGCTCCCGCTCGAAGAGGTGCCGATCGTCCAGCGGCGCATCATCGAGCTGTGCCGCGAGAAGGCCAGGCCGGTCATCGTCGCCACCCAGATGCTCGACTCGATGATGAACGCCCCGCGCCCCACCAGGGCCGAGACCTCCGACGTGGCCTACGCCGTCATGGACGGCGCCGACGCCGTCATGCTGTCCGGCGAGACCTCGGTCGGCAACTACCCCATCGAGGCCGTCTCCACGATGGACCGCATCGCCTGCGCCGCCGAGAAGGCCTCCCTGACGGCCACGCACAGCCTCGACCGGCTGCCGGAGACCACCGGCGGTGCCATCGCCCGTGCCGCCGCCGAAGTCGGCGCCATCGTGGGCGCCAAGGCCCTGGTCGCCTTCACGATGTCCGGCGAGACCGCGCGGCGCCTGGCCCGCTACCGCTCGCCGATCCCGCTGCTGGCCTTCACCTCGGCGCCGCACGTACGGGGGCAGCTGTCGCTGACGTGGGGCGTGGAGACCTTCCACGTGCCGTTCGTCCACCACACCGACGACATGGTCCGCCAGGTGGAGGCGTCGCTGCTGTCGCTGGGCCGGCTGGAGAAGGGCGACAAGGTCGTCATCGTGGCCGGATCGCCTCCCGGCACCCCGGGCTCCACGAACGCGCTGCGCGTGCACACCATCGGCTCCGCCGTGTCGCACGCCCACTAGCCCTTTGCGCCGAAACCCCGCGAGCGCCGCCTACCCGGTCTCGCGGGGTTTCCTGCCGTCCGGACTCAGTTGGCGTGCAGGGTGGCGTTCAGCTCGATGCGCTGACCGGTGCGGGCGACCGCCTCGACCGCGCCCGACTGGGAGTTACGGCGGAACAGCAGGCCGCTGGAGCCCGACAGCTCCTTGCCCTTGACCACGCGGCCGTCCGGCAGCGCGATCTTGGTGCCGGAGGTGACGTACAGGCCCGCCTCCACCACGCAGTCGTCGCCCAGCGAGATCCCCACACCGGCGTTGGCGCCCAGCAGGCAGCGCTCGCCGATCGCGATGACCTCCTTGCCGCCGCCCGACAGCGTGCCCATGATCGACGCGCCGCCGCCCACGTCGGAGCCGTCGCCGACGACCACGCCGGCCGAGATGCGGCCCTCGACCATCGAGGCGCCCAGCGTGCCGGCGTTGAAGTTGACGAAGCCCTCGTGCATCACGGTCGTGCCGGCGGCCAGGTGGGCGCCGAGCCGTACCCGGTCGGCGTCGGCCACGCGGACACCGGAGGGCAGCACGTAGTCGACCATCCTCGGGAACTTGTCCACGCCGTAGACCGTCACCGCCCCCGTGGCGCGCAGGCGCAACCGGGTCCGCTCGAACCCGTCCACCGCGCACGGCCCACGGTCGGTCCACACGACGTTGGCCAGCAGCCCGAACAACCCGTCCAGGCTCAGCCCATGCGGCCGTACCAGGCGCGACGACAGCAGATGCAGACGCAGGTACGCGTCGTGCGCGTCGGCCGGGGCCTCCGACAGCTTGGCGATGCCGGTGCGGACGGCGACGACCTCGACGCCGCGCGCCGGGTCGGGGCCGGTCAGGGCGGCCAGCTCACCCGCCTCGTCGGCGTTGAGCCGTTCGGTGCCGGCGAAGGCCGGCTCGCCCAGCTCGGGCGCGGGGAACCAGGTGTCGAGCACGGTGCCGTCGGCGGCGATGGTGGCCAGGCCGGTGCCGTGGGCGCCGGTGGTGGTGGGATCGATAGCAGTCACGGGCCCAAAATACCGGGTCAGATGGTGCCGAGGTCGGCCGACAGCCACCGCTCGGGCCGCATGTGGAAGGTGACGAGGACGGCGAGGTTCGACTGCCCGACGTAGCCGGCCACCGCGTCGTCGGGCAGGTAGCGGGCCACGATCCTGGTCATCTCATCCAGCGTGGTGGGATTCTTCGCGAC
The DNA here is from genome assembly GCF_044459065.1 of Nonomuraea sp. NPDC050394. NCBI lineage: Bacteria > Bacillati > Actinomycetota > Actinomycetes > Streptosporangiales > Streptosporangiaceae > Nonomuraea > Nonomuraea sp. NPDC050394. Next base: position 265,571 of record NZ_JBITIO010000008.1, read on the forward strand.
CACCGGGCCTTCGGCGGACACGTAGCGGTAGGTGGGATGGCTGCGCTGGGCGAGCATCGACACCCGGCCCGCCTTGCCGATCAGCTGTGCCTTGACCGAATCGCCGTCGGTGAGGAACGACACCATGCCGCCCGGCTCGTAGTCGTACCAGATCGGCACGTTCAGCGGCGCCCGGCCCTCGCCCGCCTCCACCGCGACCGCCCCGATGTGCGGCTCGGCCAGGAACGCCTCCCGATCAGCAGCGCTCAGCGCCACGGCAACCCCCCGAAGATCGTCGTACTCCTTTGGCCGACCTTAACCCAGCGAAGCCCCGCCGAACGTGACGCGGACCGTCAGCCCGCCACCCGGGTTCGCCTCGGCCGCGACGACGGCGTCATGGGCACGGGCCACGGCCGCCACGATCGACAACCCGAGCCCCGCTCCCTCGCCGGGCGTGTGCCGGCGCTCGTGCAGCCGCCGGAACGGCTCGAACAGCAGCGGCACCACCTCCGCCGGAACCACCGGCCCCGTGTTCGTCACCGCGAGCTCCCCGGGCCCGGTGACGATCTCCACCCTGCCGTCGGGCCGGTTGTAGCGGACCGCGTTGGCCACCAGATTCCCCACCAGCCGCTCCAGCAGCACCGGATCGCCCTTCACCACCAGCGGCCCGCCCCGGACGAGCGCTCCGGCGTCATCGCCCAGCGCCGCCGCGATGTGGTGGACCGCGACCGGCTCCCGCCGTTCCAGTCCCTGCTCCGACACCGACAGCAGCAGCAGTCCCTCGATCAGCCGCTCGTTGCCGTCGGCGAGGTCGATCAGCTTCTCCCGCATCCGCGACACCCGCGCCGCGTCCGGCTCGCCCGCCAGCCCGATCTCCGCCGCCGCCCGCTGCATCGCCAGCTGCGTACGCAGCTCGTGCGCGGCGTTGGCGGCGAAGCGCTGCTGCGCGCCGACCAGCCGCTCGATCCGGTCCAGCATGGCGTCGAAGGTGTCGGCCAGCTGCTTGAGCTCGCCCGGCGGCGCGTCCAGGGCGATGCGCTCGTGCAGGTTCGACCCCGACAGCCGCCGGGCGGTCCGTGTGATCACCGACACCGGCCGCAGCATCCGTCCCGCCATCCACCACGCGAGCACCACCGACGCCAGCGCGAACCCCGCCGCCGCCGCGATCGAGACGAGCAGCAGCCGATCCAGCGCCGTCTCCTCGACGAAGCCGAGCAGCTGCACCGTGGTGGCGAAGTCACCGCCGGACGGCGCGGCGGCGCTCACCCTGACACCCGGTAGCGGCACCGGCGAGCCCGGCTGCCTGGCCGCCGCCGAACTGATCGTGCTCACCAGGCTGTCCCGGAGCAGGAAGTAGATGAGCGCGACCAGCCCGCCGCCCGCCAGCAGCAGCAGCCCGCCGAACGACGCCGTCAGCCGGGTCCGCTCGTTCATGCGCCGATCCGGTAGCCGGCCCGGGGCACCGTCTCCACCACCGGAGGGTCGCCGAGCTTGGCCCGCAGCTTGCTCAGCGTCACCCGCACGGCGTTCGTGAGATAGCTGGTGTCCTCCTCCCACACCTGGTCGATGAGGTCCTCGTTGCTGACGACCGCGCCCTCGGCGCGCATCAGCGCCTCCAGCACCGCGAACTCCTTGCGCGACAGGTGCAGCGGGCGGCCGTCGCGGCCGGCCGTACGGCAGGCGGTGTCGAGCACCACCCCGCCTCGCTCGATGACCGGAGGCAGCGCCGGACGCGCGCGCCGCCCGAGGGCCAGCACCCGCGCCAGCAGCTCGTCATAGACGAACGGCTTGGGAAGATAGTCATCGGCGCCCAGCCGCAGCCCGTCCACGCGCTCACGCACACTGCCCGCGGCGGTCAGCATGAGCACCCGGGTCATCAGCCGGTAGGCCACCACCCGGCGGCACACCTCGTCGCCGTGCACGCCGGGCAGGTCGCGGTCGAGCACCATCACGTCGTACTCGCCGGCCTCCAGCTTGCGCAGCGCCTCCCGGCCGTCATGGGCCACGTCCACGGCGAGCGCCTCCCGGCGCAGCCCCTCGGCGATCATCTCCGCCAGGAACGCCTCATCCTCTACCACCAGCACACGCATGCCCCCTCTCTACCTGAGGTGCGCATTTCCTTGCCATAAAGGCGACCGTTAGAGCGGCGAAACGCGGCCTCGGGCCAGCCTGAGCCGCATGAAGACCACCATCGCCCTGGCCGCGCTCGCCCTGAGCCTGGCCGCCTGCGGCAACACCGCGCCCGAGAAGAACACGACCGTCAACTCCGGCGACCAGCGCCTCAAGACCGCCGAGTGCCTGCGCTCCAAGGGCGTCAAGGTCAGCGACCCCGGCGGCCCCGGGGAGAGCCAGACGATCGACAGCGGCGGCATGGACCAGAAGGAGTTCGAGAAGCTGCTCAAGGAGTGCGGCGCGATCGGCGGCACCGGCAAGCAGATCAGCCAGGCCGACAAGGACAAGGCCCTCGCGTTCGCCAAGTGCATGCGCGAGCAGGGCCTCGACTTCCCCGACCCCGACTTCGACGGCGGCATGCAGCGGGCCAGGCCCGTGCCCGTTGACAAGGCCGCCTTCGACAAGGCCAACAAGACCTGCAGTGAGAAGACGGGATGAAGCGCGCCACGACGACGCTGACCGCGGGGGCCGTCCTGGCGGCACTCGCGGGCGGTGTCGCCTTCGCCACGTTCGCCACGCCCGGCGGAGCGGAGCCGTCCGCCCCGTCGCCGCTCACCACCGCCACCGGCACCGTCGGCAAGGGCGACCTCACACAGAGCGTCCGCGCCAAGGGCACGCTCGGCTTCGCCGGCCGCCGCACCGTCGGCGCCGCCCTCGGCGGCGTCCTCACCTGGCTGCCGCGCGCGGGCTCGGCCGTCGGCCGCGGCGAGCGCCTCTACGAGGTCGACGGCAGACCCGTCCATCTCATGTACGGCGCCAAGCCCATGTACCGCACCCTTTCCCCGGGCGCGAAAGGCGCCGACGTGCGCCAGCTCGAAGCCAACCTCAAGGCCCTCGGCCACGGCTCCGGCATGACCGTCGACGACGAGTACACCTGGGCCACCGCCCAGGCCGTACGCGACTGGCAGGAGGACCACGACCTGCCCGAGACCGGCACCATCGGCCCGGAGCAGATCGCGTTCGCCCCCCGCGCGCTGCGCGTCCAGAAGCTCGAGACCGCGACGGGCGACCGCGTGACCCCCGGCGCCCGCCTGCTCACCGCCACCGGCGCGGAACGCGCCGTCACGTTCAAGGTGGACGTCGCCGAGGCCGCCCATCTCAAGACCGGCGACCGTGTCACGGTCGAACTTCCCACCGGGAAAACCGTCAAAGGCCGCATCGCCAGCATAGGCCGCACCGCCGAAGCCGACGACCAGGCCGCCGACAAGACCCCCAAGGTCGGCATCACCGTCGCCTTCGACCGCCGCGCGAACGTCAAGGGCGTCGACCAGGCTCCCGTCAGCGTCCTCATCAAGGGCGAGACCCGCAAGGACGTCCTGTCCGTCCCGGTCACCGCGCTGCTGGCCGTACCCGGGGGCGGCTACGCCGTCCGCGTCGTCGGCGCCGGACCACCGCGTGACGTGAAGGTCGAACTCGGCCTGTTCGCCGACGGCCGCGTCGAGGTCACCGGCGACGGGCTCGGCCCAGGCACGAAGATCGAGGTGCCCGGCACATGAGCGTCGTCGAACTCACCGGCGTCACCAAGCGCTACCCCGGCGGCGTCGACGCCCTGCGCGGCGTCGACCTGCACGTCGAACAGGGCGAACTCCTGGCCATCGTCGGCCCGTCCGGCTCCGGCAAATCCACGCTCCTGCACATCGTCGGCACCCTCGACCTGCCCACCGACGGACACGTGCGCATCGTTGGCCACGACGTCGGCCGCCTGTCCGACCGCGCGCTGTCGGCCCTGCGCGCCCGCCACATCGGCTTCGTCTTCCAGGCCTTCCACCTCATGCCCGGCGTCACCGCCCTCGACAACGTCGCCGAAGGCCTCCTCTACACCGGCCTCTCCCCGGTACGGCGCCGCCGCCGGGCCGCCGAAGCCCTGGAGCGCGTCGGCCTGGCCGACCGCATGCGCCACCGGCCCCACGAGCTGTCCGGCGGCCAGAAGCAGCGCGTGGCCATCGCCCGCGCCGTCGCCGGCGAACCCGACCTGCTCCTGGCCGACGAACCCACCGGCGCCCTGGACACCGCGTCGGGCGCGGCCGTACTCGATCTCCTGCACGAGCTCAACCGCGACGGCGCGACCATCGCCGTGATCACCCACGACCCCGAGATCGCGGCCGCCCTGCCCCGCCAGGTACGCGTCAGGGATGGGCAGGTGATCGGCTGATGGCCACGCTCACCCCCGCCCGCCTGCGCCCGCGCGACATCGCCCACGTGGGCTCCGCCGGGCTGCGCGGCCGCCCGATGCGCGTGGTGCTGTCCGCCCTGGGCATCGCCATCGGCATCGCCACCATGATCGCGGTCGTCGGCATCTCGGCCTCCAGCAAGGAACAACTGATGCGCCGGCTCGACCAGCTCGGCACCAACATGCTGGTCGTGACACCGGGCGACTCGATGTTCTCCGGCGGGCGCGCCAAACTCCCCAAGGACGCCCCCGCCATGGCCGCCCGCATCGCCGGCGTGGAGCGGGTGGCGGCCCTGGGCGCCCTGCCGTACCCGGTCTACCGCAACGACCGGGTCGACGAGCTCGACACGAACGGCATCACCCTGTCAGCCGCCGCGGAGTCCTTGCTCGCCACCCTGCGCGGCCGCATGGCGAAGGGCTCCTGGCTCAACGCCGCCAACGGCCGCTACCCCTCCGTCGTCCTCGGCCACGTCGCCGCCCGCCGCCTCGGCATCACCGAGCCCGGCAGGCAGGTCTACCTGGACGGCCGCTACTTCACCGTCGTGGGCATCCTCGCCCCGCTGCCGATGGCCGAGGAGATCGAGCGTTCGGCGCTGGTCGGCTGGAAGGCGGCGCAGGACCTGCTCGCCTTCGACGGCCACCCCACGTCCATCTACGAGCGCTCGACAGACGAGACCGTCGTCAAGGTCAGAGAACTCCTCCCGAGAACCGTCAACCCGGAGCACCCGGAAGAGGTGGAGATAACCGACCCGTCCGCCGCCCTGCAGGCGAAGGCGGCCTCGGCCGGCGCCTTCACCAACCTGCTGCTCGGCCTGGGCGCCGTCGCCCTGCTGGTCGGCGGCGTGGGAGTGGCCAACACGATGATCATCTCCGTGCTGGAGCGCCGCCACGAAATCGGCCTGCGCCGGGCACTGGGCTCCACCCGCGGCCAGATCCGCCTGCAGTTCGTGACGGAGTCGCTCCTGCTCTCCGGTCTGGGCGGCCTGGCCGGCGTCCTCCTGGGCGCCGCCGCGACCTGGATCTACGCGACATCAGGCGGCATGCCCTGGGTCGTACCGCCATGGGCGATGGCAGGAGGCTTCACCGCCACCCTGGCCATAGGCACGGTGGCCGGCCTGTACCCCGCCGTGAGAGCCGCCCGCACCTCCCCGACCGTTGCCCTCCACGCCACCTGACCCCCCGGCATCCGGCAAGCCCCGACCTCCGGCAAGTGGTACCACTCTTCGGCCCTCCCTCCAGATGGCCTCACCACCAACACCCCGCTCCGCGCGGAACGGCGGCTCCGCCCGCTGCCCACGAGTCGCCGCCTGCCCCCCGCCGTTCGCCGGCCGCCGACCAGGAGATGCCGACCGGGAGATGCCGACCGGGAGATGCCGACCGGGAGATGCCGACCGGGGGATGCCGACCGGGAGATGCCGACCGGGAGATACCGAGCCCGGGTAGGCCTGCCCCCTGTCGTTCCGGCGATGACGCGTCACAGCGGTCTTGCCGCCGGCCCCGGACAGATCTCCCGCGCCCGCACGGTCCTCCCCGCTCCGGGACCGACGTGGCGGTCGGGCATGAGCCGGTGGACGCCACGCCGTACGAGCCCGAGGACGGGGTCGTCGCGCGCTCCGCGGTCGCCGGTACGCCACCTTCTGATGGTTGCGGCGGAGACGCCGGCGGTCGGAGAGCCCTCGGGCGGAGAGATGGAGCGCGCGGGGTGCATGCGCTCAGTGTGACTGTCGTCACTGACAGTTTCGGTGGGGTGATGGTGCCGGAAGCGGGATTCGAACCCGCACGCCCTCTCGAGCGGGCGCTTTTGAGGCGCCTATGTCTGCCATTCCATCATTCCGGCTGGGAAAACCGGCAAAATCCGGTTTTGTGCCGGGACGCGCCTGACTAGATCAGGTTCGGACACCGGCGTGGATCTAATGTAGCGGACCTCGGTACTCTTCTGCTCGTGAGTACGCAGCGGCGAGTAGTGATCGCGGAAGACGAGGCGCTGATCCGCCTCGACCTCAAGGAGATGCTTGAGGAGGACGGCTACGTCGTCGTGGGTGAGGCGGGTGACGGTGAGCAGGCGATTTCGCTGGCCACCGAACTCAAACCCGACCTCGTCATTCTCGACGTCAAGATGCCCGTGCTCGACGGCATCTCGGCGGCCGAGCGTATCGTCGCCGAGCGGGTCGCCCCCTGTCTCATCCTCACCGCCTTCTCCCAGCGGGACCTGGTCGAGCGGGCCAGGGACGCGGGGGCGATGGCCTATCTGGTCAAGCCGTTCACGAAGGCGGACCTGGTGCCGGCGATCGAGATGGCGGTCAGCAGGCACGAGGAGATGGTGGCGCTGGCCACCGAGGTTTCGAGCCTGTCCGAGCGGCTGGAGACCCGCAAGCTGGTCGAGCGGGCCAAGGGGCTGCTCATGGCGGCGCACGGGTGGAGCGAGCCGCAGGCGTTCCGGTGGATCCAGAAGGCGTCGATGGACCGGCGCCTCAGCATGCGCGAAGTGGCCCAGATCGTCGTCGCGGACGCCACCAAGTCCGAATAGCCCAGGCCGAGGACTCTCTGCGGCCCCCGCCGCGCACCCTCGCGGGGTTCCGCGCCGCGAGGGTCCATGCCCCTGCGGGTCCATGCCCCTGCGGGTCCATGCCCCTGCGGGTTCATGCCCCCGCGGGTTCATGCCCCCGCGAGTTCATGCCCCCGCGGGTCCGTGCGCTCGCGGGTCCGTGCGCGCCCGCGCCAAGCCGAGGCCCCACGGGCCGGCTCATGGCTTCAAGGGCGCTCAGGGGCCGTGGGGTCTACAGGCCGCAGGTTTTGCGGGCGTAGCCGAGGATGAGCTGGTCCAGGCGCAGGGAAGGCGTCTGGACGGTGTCGGAGCGGAAGACGAGGAATCGGGGTTCGCCGGCTCCCAGCGCCACCCGCGCGTTGAAGAGCATGGCGATCTTGGCCTCCGCGAACGAGTGCGGGTCGCAGCGGCCCGGCGTGATCCGGACGGGGATCTCCAATTTCGCCATTCCCGCCTTGAGCGTCATTTTCCGAGAATTCAGCTCATAGTGCACGTTGCCTGACAACTCAGTAATGGTCACATCTTGATTGCTGTTGCGGCGCGTCACGATAACACTGCCATGGAGGACCTTGTCCTTCTCGGTCCAAGCCTGACCGAACCCCACCGACACCGCCTGCTGAACCAGGAACTGCTCGCATTCCTCCCTGAACAGCTTCGCCAGCAACGGGTCCGGATGGGGCAGCGCCCAGCTCACCTCGCGCGAGGGCTCGTCGCCTGCCTTGACGTGCGCGATCACCCGCGCCGGCCGCAGTTCCGGCACCGCTCCGGGGGCGCACTTGGCCGCGCCATACGCGATGCGCAAGGCCACCGGAACGCTCTTGACGGCGGTGTCCATGCGCGCGAACCCGGTCTCCTGGAACGAGGGCCCGCTCACCCGCACGTCGGACACCCACACCGGGGTGCTCCCGCTGTTGGCCATGACCACGCTCAGCATGTGCTTGGGCATGTCGGATCGTCCCTGCGTGAGGGTCACGGTGAGGCCCCGGGGCGGGCTCGTGGAGGGGGCGGGCGGAGTGCCCCCGCAGGCGGAAAGGCCGAGGATCAGGACCAGGAGGGCGGCGGTGCGCTTCACATCGCCACAGTAGAGGCGGCCCGCGGCCGGGCCAGGTTAAGGAGGAGTCACGACTGCGCATCGTAAGGTCGCGGCCTCTCCCGCCGGATATTTCCGGAGTCATGCTGATCGTGGATTTCGCGAACTCCATGTCCCCCTGCGCATCTGCACGAAGGAGATATCGATGATTCGGCGAGCGTTGGCCGTCGCGACCGCGGCGGTCTCGGCCCTCGCACTCGCGGCCTGCGGATCCTCCGGCCCCGACGGGGCGGGCACCCCGGCGAGCGACACGGCCTCAGCGCCGGGCACCACCGCCGCCAAGGGCGACGGCACGCTGGTCCTCGGCTCCGTACTCCCTCAGACCGGGAACCTGTCCTATCTGGGCCCGCCGATGTTCGCGGGCATCGATCTGGCGGTCAAGGAGATCAACGCGGCGGGCGGCGTGCTGGGCAAGCAGATCTCGGTCTCGCACACCGACTCCGGCGACACCACGACCCAGATCGCCGCCCAGTCCACCGACAGCCTGCTGGCCAAGAAGGTCGACGCGATCGTGGGTTCGGCCTCGTCCTCGGTCTCGCTGTCCATCCTCGACAAGATCACGGGTTCCGGGGTGCTGATGTTCTCGCCGTCGGCGACGGGCATCGAGCTCACCAACGCCAAGGACAACGGCCTGTTCTGGCGTACGGCCCCGCCCGACGTCCTCCAGGGCCGGGTGCTGGGCGACCTCGCGGTCTCGGAAGGCGACGACACGGTGGCGATCGTTGCCATGCAGGACGCCTACGGTTCCGGCCTGGCCGACTCGACCGAGAAGGCCGTCATCGCCGGCGGGGGCGAGGTCGTGGAGAAGATCCTCTACGACCCCAAGGCGGCTGACTTCTCGGCCGACGTGGCCAAGGTGAAGGCGAAGAACCCGAAGGGCATCGTGCTCATCGGGTTCGCCGAGACCAGCAAGGTCGTCCAGGAACTCGTCAAGCAGGGCCTGAGCAGCGACAAGCACCACTGGTACATGGTCGACGGCAACCTGTCCAACACCAACTACCTGAAGTTCCCCAAGGGCACGATGAAGGGCGTGAAGGGCACCCTGCCGGGCTCGGAGGCCCCGGGGGCGTTCCAGAAGAAGCTGCTGGAGGTCAACCCGGACCTCGACGTCTTCGGCTACGGCCCCGAGTCCTACGACGCGGTGAACCTGATCGCGCTGGCGGCGGAGGCGGCCAAGAGCGACGTGGCCGCCGACATGGCCGCGAAGCTGGGCGAGGTCAGCAAGGGCGGCGAGAAGTGCAACGCCTTCAAGGTGTGCGCGGATCTCCTCAAGGCGGGCAAGGACATCGATTACGACGGCGTGAGCGGGCCCGTGGAGTTCAACGACGCGGGCGATCCGGCGACGGCCACGATTGGCATCTACCAATTCGGGCAGAACAACACCTTCGACGCGGCCAAGGCTCTGGAGTATCGATCGGGGAACATCGCCGGGTAACAGGGTGTCAGCGGCCGGTTTCCCAGCTAACCGGCCGCTACCTGGGGGTTTTCTTCATAAGTTGAGGAGTGATTACGACTCAGCATCCAAGTGCCGACAGTTCTTCCAGGCATCTAGCTGGAAGCGTGCTGCTTTTTGTACGTTTCGCTCATTCGATCGGGAACGTCGGCGGTGCTGACAGCCTCCCGGCCTGGATGAAGGAGACACTTCATGACCCGCATTGCCCCACTCGGGCGCGTGCTCGCCGTCGCGGCTGCGGCGAGCCTCGCTCTGACGGCCTGTGGCGGCGGCGCTGACACCGCCGGCACCAAGGCCACCGATTCGGCCGCGCCGGCGACCTCGGCCGCGGCCGGCAAGGGCGACGGCACGCTGAACCTCGGCACCCTCCTCCCGCAGACCGGCTCGCTCGCCTACCTCGGCCCGCCCGAGTTCGCGGGCGTCGACCTGGCGGTCAAGGAGATCAACGACGCGGGCGGCGTCCTCGGCAAGCAGGTCTCGGTCTCGCACACCGACTCCGGCGACACCACGACGCAGATCGCTTCGCAGTCGGTGGACAGCCTGCTGGCCAAGAAGGTGGACGCCATCATCGGCGCCGCCTCCTCCTCGGTGTCGCTGTCCGTGATCGACAAGATCACGGGTGCCGGCGTGGTGCACTTCTCGCCCGCCAACACCTCCATCGAGCTCACCACCTACAAGGACAACGGCCTGTTCTGGCGTACGGCTCCGCCGGACATCCTGCAGGGCCGCGTCCTGGGTGACCTCGCGGTGGCCGACGGCGACGACACGGTCGCCATCCTCGCGCTGCAGGACTCCTACGGCACCGGCCTGGCCGACTCCACGGAGAAGGCCGTCATCGCCGGCGGCGGCGAGGTCGTCGAGAAGATCATCTACGACCCCAAGGCCGCGGACTTCTCGGCCGACGTCGCGAAGGTCAAGGCCAAGAACCCGAAGGGCATCGTGCTCATCGGCTTCGCCGAGACCAACAAGGTCGTCCAGGAGCTCGTCAAGCAGGGCCTGACGGCCGACAAGCACCACTGGTACATGGTCGACGGCAACCTGTCCAACACGAACTTCCTGAAGTTCCCGAAGAACACCCTGAAGGGCGTCAAGGGCACGCTGCCCGGCGCGGCCGCTCCGGACACGTTCCAGAAGAAGCTGCTCGAGATCAACCCGAAGCTCGAGGACTTCAGCTACGCGCCCGAGTCCTACGACGCCGCCAACCTCATCGCCCTGGCGGCCGAGGCCGCCAAGAGCGACGCGGGCACCGACATCGCCACGAAGCTGGGCGAGGTCAGCAAGGGCGGCGAGAAGTGCAACGACTTCAAGACCTGCGTCGACCTGCTGAAGGCCGGCAAGGACATCGACTACGACGGCATCAGCGGTCCGGTCGAGTTCAACGACGCCGGTGACCCGGCGACGGCCACCATCGGCATCTACCAGTACGGCGCGGACAACAAGTACCCCGCCAAGGCCATCGACTACCGCACCGGCAACATCGACGGTTAAGTAGTCAGGCGGGAGCCCCGGGACCTCGGTCCCGGGGCTTCTTCGCGTTCACCCGCCCTTGCAGCCCTCGACGATCCTGTCGGCGGCGGCCCGGTAGTCCTTCAGGAGCGCCACCTGGCGCTTCCTGGGTGTCTGGGCGCTGGACAGGCCCTTCGTGGCCTTCTCGACCTTTTCCGCCTCGTCCCGGAGCACCTGGGGGAGACGGGGGCCGAACTCCTGGACCATGCCGCGCAGCTCGGCCAGCCGGCCCAGGACGGCGTTCTCGAAGTTCTGCTCGTCCTCCCTGCCCGCGGGCAGGAGCAGCAGCCCGGCGTAGCCGATGGAGGAGACGACGCGGGTGCAGGGGTCGTCGTCGGGGTCGCCGCCGGTGCTGTACTTGGCGGTTTCGCTCGGCGCCGCCTGCGTCTTCTGCGCGGGCGGGCTGTTCTGGCAGGCCACGAGCATGGGCATTAACAGGGCGATAGCCGTAATGCGTCGCACAATGCTCATTAAACGCGGAGAAGGGGCCCCAAAGGGACCCCTTCGCGCGAAACAGGTGTTTACGCCCGTGCCAGCGTGCCCAGGTAGAGCTCGATGACCTTCGGGTCGTTGGCCAGCTGGCGGCCGGTGCCGGTGTAGGCGTTGCGGCCCTGGTCGAGCACGTAGCCGCGGTGGCAGATCTGCAGGCAGCGCCGTGCGTTCTGCTCCACCATGATCACGGTCACGCCGGCCTTGTTGATCTGCTGGGCCTGGATGAAGACCAGGTCCTGCAGCTTCGGCGACAGGCCGGCCGACGGCTCGTCCAGCAGCAGCACCGACGGCTCGGTCATGAGCGCGCGGGCCATGGCCACCATCTGCCGCTCACCGCCCGACAGGGAGCCGGCGCGCTGCTTGCGCCGCTCCTTGAGCGCGGGGAACAGCTCGGCGACGAACTCGAAGCGCTCCTTGAACTTCGTGGGCACCTGGTAGGCGCCCATCTCGAGGTTCTCCTCGATCGTCAGGCTGGGGAAGACGTTGTTGGTCTGCGGGACGTAGCCGACCCCGCGGGCGACCAGCTGGTGCGCCTTCATGTTCGTGATCTCTTCACCCTTGAGCACGACCGTGCCGCTGCGGATGTTGACCAGTCCGAACATGGCCTTGAGCAGCGTCGACTTTCCGGCGCCGTTGGGGCCGATGATGCCGATCAGCTCACCCTCGCCGACGTACAGGTCGGAGCCGTTGAGGATGTTGACACCAGGCAGGTATCCGGCGATGAGCTCGTCGCAGCGGAGCACGGCGTTCTCGGCCCCCGCCACGTGGGCGCTGCGGTCGGTGACGGCCGCCTTGGATTCCGGGGTGCTGCTCACTTGCCTGCCTCCTCCTCGACCTCGGCCTCGAGCGCGGCCTCGGCCTCCTGGAGCTGCTCTTCCAGCTCCTCCTCGGACAGCGGCGCGTCGTGGTGGGCGCCCAGGTAGGCGTCGATCACCCGGGCGTCGGACATGATCGTGTCCGGCGGGCCCTCCGCGATCACGGTGCCCTGGGCCATCACGATCACCCAGTCGCTGATGTCGCGGACCATGTCCATGTCGTGCTCGACGAACAGCACGGTCATGCCCTGCTCGCGCAGGTCCTTGACGTGGCCCAGCAGCGACTGCGTCAGCGCCGGGTTGACGCCGGCCATCGGCTCGTCGAGCATGACCAGCTCGGGGCTGACCATGAGCGCGCGGGCCATCTCCAGCAGCTTGCGCTGACCACCGGACAGGGAACCCGCGAAGTCCTCGCGCTTGGCGTCCAGCTTGAAGCGCGCGAGCAGTTCGTCGGCGCGCGCGGTGATCTCGTCCTCCTGGGCACGCCAGGATGACGGCACCAGCGCGCGGAAGAAGCTCTCGCCCTTCTGGTTCTGGGCGCCGAGGCGCATGTTCTCGATGACCGTCAGCTTCGACAGCGCCTTGGTCAGCTGGAACGTGCGGACCATGCCCGAGCGCGCGACCTTGTGGGCCGCGACGCCGTTCATCGTGGTGCCGTTGAACGTCCACTCGCCGGCGTCGGCGGTGTCGAAGCCGGTCAGCTGGTTGAAGAACGTGGTCTTGCCGGCGCCGTTCGGGCCGATCAGCGCGGTGATGGAGCCGCGCTGGATCTCCACGTGCTTGACGTCGACGGCGGTGAGGCCACCGAAGCGGCGCACGACGTTGTCGACGACCAGGATCGGGTCGGGCTTGCTGACGCCGGGCTCGCGCTGCAGGTCCTTGAAAGCGGCCAGCGCGGCGGCCTTGCTGTCAGTGGGCGTGGTTTCAGCGTGCATCGAGTGCGATCTCCCTCTTATCGCCGAAGATACCCTGCGGACGGAAGACCAGCAGCAGGACCAGGCCGAGACCGACCAGCATGAAGCGGAAGGCGCCGATCTGGTTGACCGTCATCCACGTGATGTACTGCGCCTCGATCAGTTCGTTGAGCAGGTTGCCGATGAAGACGAGCAGCACCCAGAAGATGATCGAGCCGACGACCGGGCCGAAGACGCGGGCCGCGCCGCCGAGGATGACGATCGTGTAGGCGTAGAAGGTCAGCTCGGTCGAGAACGCGTCCGGCTGCACCGAGGCGTAACCCAGCGCGTAGATGTAGCCGCCGAAGCTGCCGATGAGGCCGCCGAGGATCAGCGACTGCATCTTGTACGAGAACACGTTCTTGCCCAGGGCGCGCACGGCCTCCTCGTCCTCGCGGATGGCCTTGAGCACGCGGCCCCACGGGCTCTTCATGAGCATGTAGATCACCAGGCACGACAGGCCGACGAGGATCCAGCCGATGAGCAGGACCCAGGTGACGCGCTCGTTGAAGGTGAAGGGGCCGATGCCGTACTCGCCCTTGGAGAAGGGATTCATCGCGAAGAAGCCCTCGGAGAACCCGTAGCGGCCGTCGGAGCCGCCGAAGTAGTCCTTGAAGGTGACCGAGCGGAAGATCAGGCGGACGATCTCGGCCGCCGCGATCGTGACGATGGCCAGGTAGTCGGCGCGCAGCCGCAGCGTCGGGATGCCGAGCAGCAGGGCGAGCAGGATGACCGAGGCCAGGCCCACGCCGATGCCGACCCAGAACGGCAGGCCGATCGTGACCACGGTCACGGCCAGGCCGTACGCCGCGACGCCGAGGAAGGCCGCCTGGCCGAAGTTGAGCAGGCCGGTGTACCCGAAGTGCAGGTTGATGCCGATCGCGGCCAGCATGTAGAAGACCGTCTCGACGCCCACCGCCGCCTCGACGGTGGTCACCATGATGTTGAACCAGTCCATGATTCCCCCCGTCAGCCGATCCGCTCGCGGCGGCCGAGGATGCCCTGCGGCCGGAAGAGCAGGACGATGATGAGTACGGCCAGCGCGCCCACACTCTTGAGCTCAGGAGAGATCCAGAGGGTGGACAGCTGGATGAACAGGCCCACGATGAGGGAGCCGACCAGCGCGCCGAACGCGGTGCCGAGACCGCCCAGCGTGACTCCGGCGAAGATGAGCAGCAGGATGTCCTGGCCCATCGTGAACTTCACGGTCTGCGACAGACCGAGCAGGATGCCGGCCAGCGCCGCGATCGCGCCGCCCGCGGTCCAGATGACGCGGATGACCCGGTCGACGTTGATGCCCGAGGAGGCGGCGAGCGCCGGGTTGTCGGCGACGGCCCGCGCGGCCTTGCCGGTGCGGGTCTTGAGCAGCGCGATGCCGACGATGACGAGCACGGCCAGTTCGATGGCCATCATGATGAAGTTCTTGGGCGCCGCGGTGATCGGGCCGACGGAGATGCCCGCCTGGGCGTTGAACTCGGTGTACGGCTCGCTGTCACCGCCGTGCAGGAACAGGAAGAGGAAGCGCAGGAACATCGCCACGCCGATGGAGATGATCATCATGGCGATGACGCCGGTGCCCCGCCTGCGCAGCTGCCCCCAGAAGAAGCGGTCCTGGAGGTAGCCGAAGGCGCCGCCGACCAGCACCGCGATGATCGCGGACGGGATGACGCCGAGGCCGAAGCCGACGTTGAAGAGGTAGGCGATCAGCGCTCCGAACGTCACCAGCTCGCCGTGGGCGAAGTTGGTGAGCTTGGTGGTGCCGAAGATGAGCGACAGGCCCATCGCGGCCAGGGCGATGATCAGGCCGAGGTTGAAACCCTCGAAGGTGAGCTGCGCGGCCCGTGTCCAGAAACTGCTGTCGCTGGAGGTGTCGGTGGGAGCCGGGGCTCCGGGAGTCTGCTCGCCGCCGGCCTTGGGAACCAGGGCGAACAGGACAGTGGAGCAGTTGTCCTTATAAACCGTTGGAGTGCGGACGTTGTTGCCGCCGCGAACCTCAGCGGTCTGAGGGAGCGAGCTGACATCCAGGGTGACCTTGTACTTCCCTGGTTTGTCGACCTGGACGTCCCATGTGCCTTGGGCGTTACTGGCGACCTCCTTGACGGGTTTTCCGTCCTCGGTGGTCACGACGATTTTCGCGCCGTTCACTGGCTGGCCTTGGAGTTTGAGTGTTCCCTTCACTCCCTGGCAGTCGGCAGGCCCCGCGGACGCGGGGCTGGCGAGCAGGAAGATCAGTCCACCCAGGAAGGCCGTGAACGCGATCACGGCTCTGCGCAATGGTGCTCCCTCTATTAGGTCAAGGCGGGGCTTGGGTTGTACCCCTCCATCTCGACACGCGGGCATCGCAGGCACAACTGGGATGCTGTGGCGGGAGCCTATTCCGGCGACGTCCGGTTCCGAACCGTTCGTCACCAATTAGTGATGCGGGTGTGTCGGTGATGTGAGCAAATAAGAAGGCAGGTCAGGGGCTAAATCGAGGTATACCCCTGGCACGGGCGCGGAGCTGTACTAAAACGAGACCATAACGATCGGTCGGAAAGCGCTGCACAGACGGGCGACGTATGCATCAAGCCCTGAAAGGTGGGATGACCCGCTTATTGAGCGGGTAAAAAAGAGCGAGCCCGGGGGTGACCTTTGGGACCGTGTCCGGCTTCCCCGGCCCGACACGTTATCTACTCGGCCTCCCCGCGGGCTCTGTCCGGTCAACCGTAGCGACCCACGGGGGCCGTGTGCAAAGGGTGAGCCGAACTGCCTTCGCCGTCTCAGGCGTCACGCAGCATGCACGTGAGGCGCGAGGTGCACACGCGCCGGCCCTCCTCGTCGGCGATGTCGATCTCGAACGTGGCCAGCGAGCGGCCGCCGTGAATGCGTGTCGCCACGCCCGTGACGTGCCCGGACGTCGCCGCCCTGTGGTGCGTGGCGTTGATCTCGATGCCGACGGCGATACGGCCCTCGCCCGCGTGGATCGCCGAGCCGATCGAGCCCAGGGTCTCCGCCAGCACGACCGACGCGCCGCCGTGCAGCAGCCCGTACGGCTGCGTGTTGCCCTCGACCGGCATGCGGCCCACCACGCGCTCCGCGCTGGCCTCGACGATCTCTATGCCCATGCGCTCGGCGAGCGTGCCGCGGTGAAGGGAGTCGATGGTGACCCGGTCTATCTGCGTCAAGGAGGAGCCTCCAGTCTTCCGAGCTCAGGTTTTCTGTCGCACATGGAGACTAGGCTTCTGGTGTGCCGAAGAGTGAAGTGACCCCCAACCGCCCATGCCTGTTGCTCCTTGACGGGCATTCGCTGGCCTATCGCGCGTTCTACGCGCTCAAGGACGCCAACCTCATGACCACCGACGGTCAGCACACCGAGGCGGTCTACGGGTTCACCTCGATGCTGACCAACATCCTGCGCGATGAGCAGCCGACCCACGTGGCGGTGGCCTTCGACCGGTCGGAGCCCACGTTCCGGCACGAGGAGTACTCCGAGTACAAGGCCAACCGCAGCGAGACGCCCGAAGACTTCAAGGGCCAGATGCAGCTCATCTTCGAGCTGCTCGACACCCTGCGCGTGCCGCGGCTGTCCAAGGCCGGCTTCGAGGCCGACGACCTCATCGCCACCCTGGCCACCCGCGCCTCGGGCGAGGACATGGACGTGCTGATCGTCACCGGCGACCGCGACGCGCTGCAGCTCGTCGACGAGCGGGTGACCGTGCTCATGACCCGCCGCGGCATCAGCGACATGACGCGCTTCACGCCGGAGGCGGTCTTCGAGAAGTACGAGCTGACGCCCCGGCAGTATCCCGACTTCGCCGCGCTGCGCGGCGACCCGAGCGACAACCTGCTGAGCATCCCCGGCGTGGGCGAGAAGACCGCGGCCAAGTGGGTGCGCGAGTTCGGCTCGCTGACCGAGCTGGTCGACCGGGTCGACGAGGTCAAGGGCAAGGTCGGCGACAAGCTGCGCGAGCACGTCGCCCAGGTGCTGATGAACCGCAGGCTCACCGAGCTGCTGCGCGACGTGCCGGTGGACGTCGAGGTCGCCGAGCTCACCCAGGGCGTCTGGGATCGCGAGGAGATCAACAAGCTCTTCGACACCCTGCAGATCCGCGGCGAGCTGCGTGAGCGTGTGTTCAAGGTGCTCGGCAGCGGCGAGGAGGAGCCCGAGCAGGGCTTCGAGGTCGAGACGATCATCCTCGGCCCCGACCGCGTGGCCGGCTGGCTGGAGGCGATGCCCGAGGGCCGCGCCGGCCTGGCGTTCAAGGGCGCCTACGGCAGCGGCACCGGCCGCATCGACGGCATCGCGATCGCCTCCCCCGACGGCACCGCCGCCCACATCGACCCGACCAAGCTCACCGAGGCCGACTTCGCCGCGCTCGGCGCCTGGCTGGCCGCCGACGACCGGCCCAAGGCCGTCCACGACGCCAAGGGGCCGCTGCTGGCCCTGTGGACGCAGGGGCTCGACCTGCGCGGCCTGAGCGCCGACACCGCGCTCGCCGCCTACCTCGCCATGCCGGGCCAGCGCACCTTCGCCCTCGAAGACCTCGCCCGCCGCTACCTCCACCGCGACCTCAAGGTCGAGGAGGAGTCCGGCGGGCAGGCGGCGCTGTTCGGCGACGACGAGGACGCCCCGGCCAAGGACCTCGCGCTGCGCGCCCACGCGGTGCGCGAGCTGGCCGACTCGCTGGAGGCGTTCCTGTCCCAGCGCGGCGGCACCCAGCTGCTGGCCGACGTGGAGCTGCCGCTGGTGCGGGTGCTGGCCGAGCTGGAGCGGGCCGGCATCGCGGTCGACCGCGACTACCTCACCGGCATGGAGGCGCAGTTCGCCGCGGCGGTCAAGCAGGCCGTCGAGGAGGCGCACCGGGTGGTGGGTGAGCAGTTCAACCTCGGCTCGCCCAAGCAGCTGCAGGAGATCTTCTTCAACCAGCTCAACCTGCCCAAGACCAAGCGCACCAAGACCGGCTACTCCACCGACGCCGACCAGCTGGCCTGGCTGGCCACGCAGACCGACCACGAGCTGCCGGTCATCATGCTGCGCCACCGCGACCAGCAGAAGCTCCGCCAGACCGTCGAGGGCCTGATCAAGGAGATCGCCGACGACGGCCGCATCCACACCACCTTCAACCAGATCATCGCGGCCACGGGCCGGCTGTCGTCGGAGAAGCCGAACCTGCAGAACATCCCGATCCGCACCGCCGAGGGCCGCCGCATCCGGCAGGGCTTCACGGTCGGCGAGGGCTACGAGACGCTGCTGACCGCCGACTACAGCCAGATCGAGCTGCGCATCATGGCGCACCTGTCGGGCGACGAGTCGCTGATCGCCGCGTTCGAGTCGGGCCACGACTTCCACGCCGCCACCGCCTCACGGGTGTTCGACCTGCCGCCGGAGCAGGTCGACGGCGAGCTGCGCGCGCGCATCAAGGCGATGAACTACGGCCTGGCCTACGGCCTGTCCGACTTCGGTCTCGCCGGGCAGCTCAACATCCCGGTGGCCGAGGCGCGGGCGCTGAAGGAGGAGTACTTCGAGGAGTTCGGCGGCGTGCGCGACTTCCTCAACGCCATCGTCTCCCAGGCCCGCACCGACGGCTACACCGAGACGATCATGGGCCGCCGCCGCTACCTGCCCGACCTGACCAGCGACAACCGCCAGCGCCGCGAGATGGCCGAGCGCATGGCGCTCAACGCGCCCATCCAGGGCTCGGCGGCCGACATCATCAAGGTCGCGATGCTCAACGTGCGCCAGGCGCTGGGCGAGGAGGGGCTGCGCTCGCGGATGCTGCTGCAGGTCCACGACGAGCTCGTGTTCGAGGCGGCGCCGGGCGAGCTGGAGCGGCTGCGCCAGCTCGTGACCGACCAGATGAACGCCGCCTACCAGTTGCGGGTGCCGCTGGAGGTCTCGGTGGGCGTGGGGCGTACGTGGGAGGACGCGGGGCACTGATCTCCCGCCCCGCACGGCGGGTCGCACTGATCTCCGCTCCGCACGGCGGGTCCGCTCGCGGGCCCGCCGTCGCCTTTTCCGCCCTCCGGTACGGCCCGCCGCGCCGCATTCCGGACATGCGTGATGATGCACTGTGATGCGTGACATGGTCGGACAAGGCGTGCCGTGGGCCTTCTGAGGAGGGCTTCTGGACTACCCTGGACCTTTGAAATCCCCCGACCGGTACGGGAGTTCTGTGCGGCCCTCACTGTCATCCACGCGTGTCATCGGTGCGGCGAACGTCGCGGTCATCCTCGTCGCGGTCGCCGCGCTGATGATCATGCCGGGGGACGATCCGGCGGCCAAGGCGCCGCCGGAGGCGGTCAAGGTGGGGCAGACACAGCCGGTGCCCCCGTCGGGCCGGCCGTCTTCGCCGGGGCCGTCCGCCCAGCCGTCCGCGCAGCCGTCCGTGCCCGCCCCGATTCCCACGGCGAGCCAGCCGCCGGCGGTGGTCGCCACGCCGGAGTTCGCCAGGCAGGTGAAGGCCAACGAGGCCGGGCTGGTGCCGATCATCATGTACCACCGCATCATCAAGAAGCGGATGGCCTCGATCGACCGCACCCCCGCCCAGTTGCGGCAGGAGCTGGAGAAGCTGGCCAAGCAGGGCTACGTGCCCATCACCGCGGCCGAGTTCGCCGCCGGGCGCGTCCAGGTGCCGGCCGGCAAGTTCCCCGTCGTGCTCACCTTCGACGACGGGCATCCGAGCCACTTCGCCCTGGACGACCAGGGACGGCCCGCGAAGAACACCGCCGTCGCCATCATCTACGACGTCGCCCGCAAATACCCGTCCTTCCGGCCTGTCGCGACCTTCTGGGTCAATCACTACCCGTTCGGGCTGCAGAAGCAGGAGCAGCAGGCCACGGCCGTGCAGTGGCTGCACAGGCAGGGCTTCGAGGTGGCCAACCACACCTGGGCGCACCCCAACCTGCGGGCGATGGGCACCAAGAAGGTGCGTGAGCAGATCGCGCGGCTGGAGCGCATGCTGAAGAAGCTCGGCGTGCCGCCGTCCACCACGATGGCGCTGCCGTTCGGGAGCATGCCGCACAAGAAGAAGGCGGCCCGCAAGGGGGAGTGGGGCGGCGTGCCGTACGACTTCGACGCGGTCTTCCTGGCGGGGGCCGAGCCGTCGCTGTCGCCCTTCGCCAAGGGGTACGATCCTGGTGCCGTTCAGCGGATCCAGAGCAACGGCAAGAAGGGCGAATGCCGTAAGTGGTGCTCTCAGTACTGGCTGGAATGGCTGCAGAAGCACCCGGGATGGCGCTATGTCTCCGACGGCGACCCCGACCGCGTCTCGGTGCCGAAGAAGCTTCAGGGTAATATCGCGCCGAAGCGGAGAGACCAGGTCAACGCCTATTAGGCGTCGTGGTTCCCGAAGGTCATCGCCGTCTCGGATTGACCCCCGCCGCTCGGTCTCATATGCTGATCGCTGCGCTGTGGGCTCGCGCGCGCCTCAGACGGAGCGGGCTCGCGCTCGGTCACGTCGATGTCGTAATCCTCGGCTTGATGCGGAAGAGGGCCTGCCGCGCGCCGCCACATCGATATCTGTCCGCGTTCGGAGCAATTCCACACATGACGTCCAGCACTGAGGCCACCTCGAGCACCCCGCAGGTAGCGGTCAACGACATCGGGTCCGAGGAAGCCTTCCTCGCAGCGATCGACGAGACCATCAAGTACTTCAACGACGGCGACATCGTCGAGGGCACCGTCGTCAAGGTCGATCGAGACGAGGTTCTTCTCGACATCGGCTACAAGACCGAGGGTGTCATTCCCTCGCGAGAGCTCTCGATCAAGCACGATGTCGACCCCGCGGACGTCGTGGAAGTCGGCGAACACGTAGAGGCCCTGGTTCTCCAGAAGGAGGACAAGGAGGGTCGCCTGATCCTGTCCAAGAAGCGTGCGCAGTACGAGCGCGCCTGGGGCACGATCGAGAAGATCAAGGACGAGGACGGCATCGTCACCGGCACCGTCATCGAGGTCGTCAAGGGTGGTCTCATCCTCGACATCGGCCTCCGTGGCTTCCTCCCGGCCTCCCTGGTCGAGATGCGCCGGGTCCGCGACCTCCAGCCTTACGTCGGCCGCGAGCTCGAAGCGAAGATCATCGAGCTCGACAAGAACCGCAACAACGTGGTTCTGTCGCGTCGCGCCTGGCTTGAGCAGACGCAGTCCGAGGTCCGCCAGACCTTCCTCAACACCCTCCAGAAGGGCCAGGTCCGCAAGGGCGTCGTGTCCTCGATCGTCAACTTCGGTGCCTTCGTGGACCTGGGTGGCGTCGACGGTCTCGTCCACGTGTCGGAGCTGTCCTGGAAGCACATCGACCACCCGTCCGAGGTTGTCGAGGTCGGCCAGGAGGTCACCGTCGAGGTCCTCGACGTCGACATGGAGCGCGAGCGCGTCAGCCTCTCGCTCAAGGCGACGCAGGAAGACCCGTGGCAGCAGTTCGCCCGCACCCACCAGATCGGCCAGGTCGTTCCCGGCCGGGTCACCAAGCTGGTGCCGTTCGGCGCGTTCGTGCGGGTCGAGGAGGGCATCGAGGGCCTGGTCCACATCTCCGAGCTGGCCGAGCGCCACGTGGAGATCCCGGAGCAGGTCGTCCAGGTCGGCGACGAGATCTTCGTCAAGATCATAGACATTGACCTCGACCGCCGTCGCATCAGCCTCTCGCTGAAGCAGGCGAACGAGGGTGTCGGCACCGAGGTCGAGTTCGACCCGACCCTCTACGGCATGGCCGCCACCTACGACGACCAGGGCAACTACATCTACCCCGAGGGCTTCGACCCCGAGACGGGTGAGTGGCTGGAGGGCTTCGACCGCCAGCGCGAGGAGTGGGAGCGGCAGTACGCCGAGGCCCAGACTCGCTTCGAGGCCCACAAGAAGCAGATCGAAGAGGCCCGCAAGGCCGAGGCGGAGGCCGGCGAGGCCGCTCCTTCGTCCTACAGCGGTGAGACGCCGGCTCCGGCCAGCTCCTCCTCCTCGACCTCTTCCTCCTCCGCTCCGGCCAGCGGCGCCCTGGCCTCCGACGAAGCTCTCGCGGCACTGCGCGAGAAGCTCGCCGGCGGGCAGAGCTAACCAGCTCGGCAAGCGCGAACCGATCAAGCCCCGCACCCTCGTGGTGCGGGGCTTGACCCGTTTCCGGGCGCGGTCAGCCCGGCGTCGTCCGGGTGTAGGTGAGGCTGAAGTCGTGGGACCAGTCGGCGCCGTCCTTGGAGAACTCCCAGGCCGCGGTGATCCCGCGACCGTCCTCGTCGAAGGTGCCGGTGAAGCGCTGGTGGAATCCGGGCGCGTCGCGCCAGACCCGCCAGACGCCGTCCGCGAGCGTCATCTGGTAGACCCGGTGCACGCCGCGGGCATCGGAGTGCAGGTAGGAGAAGGCGCCGGTGGCGTCGTCCACGCCGATGAGGCAGACGGAGGGCAGGGGAGAGTCCGACTGCCACTCCTGCGGGGCGTCGGCCTCGGCGGTGCCGTACGCGCGGAAGGCGAGGAACGCCCCGTCCTCGATCCACTCGAACACCGCGCGGCCCCCCGAGACGGTATGGCCGCCGGCATGGGCCTTGACGCTCCATTCGCCCACCAGGATGTCGAGGGGGACGAGGGCGGGGTTGCGTGCCATGGGCTCTCCTCCGTGGTCAGGCCCTCCGGTGCCATCCGGTAGGGTCGTCGGCCGTGCGTCCTGCACTCCCAAGAGATCGAAGGAACGACCCTATGCGCAAGCTCACCTATTACGTCGCCGCGACCCTGGACGGCTACATCGCCGAGCGCTCCGACGCCGACCCGTCGGGCGGGCTGTTCGCCATCGGGCAGGACTACATCGAGTTCGTCATCACGAACTACCCGGAGACGCTGCCGGTCAACGCCCGTGAGGCACTCGGCGTCACGGATCCGGGTACGCGCTTCGACACGGTGGTGGAGGGGCGGCGCTCGTACCAGATCGGCCTGGACATGGGCATCACCGACGCCTACCCGCACCTTCGCCACCTGGTTTTCTCCCGCCACCTCGCCCAGACCACCGATGTCGAGGTCGTCGCGAGCGACCCCGTGGAGCGCGTCAGGAAGCTGAAGGCCGAGGACGGCCTCGGCATCTGGCTGGTCGGCGGCGCGGAGCTGGCGGGTGTGCTCTACGACGAGATCGACGAGATCGTGGTCAAGGTCAGCCCGGTCACGGCCGGTGCGGGGGTGCCGCTGTTCGCGGGGCGCAGCGAGGCCGAGGCGCGCCGGTTCACGCTGACCGATCACGTGATCCTGGACAGCGGCCTGGCCGTCATGACCTACTCCGCCGCCTGAGCCCGTCGCGTGCGCAGAACCAGCTGGATCACCTGTTCTTCCAGGTCCTGGCCGGGTGACACGGTCCTGCCCCGCTCGTAGGCGAGCACGACGCGCGGGTCGATGTAGGAGGCCAGGGCGACGGCGGGAGTGTTGCCGAGGCGGCCTGCCACCTGCTCCACCACCCGCCGCACGGCCCGCTGCCGGCCGAGCCTGCCGCGGGGGCGGCGCGTGCGCGCCAGGCCCTCGGCGGCCAGGACGGTGGCGTGCCAGGTGCGGAAGTCCTTCGCCGACACCTCGCAGTCGAGCAGTTCGCGCAGGTAGTCGTTGAGGTCCTCGGCGCCCACGTCCTTCCATCCAGAGCCGTTGCGGTAGCGCAGCAGCTCACCGTCGTGGCCGGTGCGCAGCAGCGCGGAGACCACCTCGCGCACGTGCGGGTCGCGGATCTCCGTCTCCTGCGGCTTGCCGCCCTTGGCCGCGAACCGGCACAGGACGCCGCCGTCGGTGCGGGTCACGTGCTCGGTCCTGAGCGTGGCCAGGCCGTAGGAGTCGTACTCGGCGCCGCCCGCCCGGAACAGCCCGAGGTCCAGCATGCGCGCGGCGGCGGCCAGCACGCGCTCGCGGGTTAGCCCGTCCTGCTCCAGGTGCCGCCGGACCCGGCGGCGGAAGGCGGGCAGCCGCCCGGCCATCTCGGTGACCCGGTCGAACTTGAGTCGGTCCTGCTCTTCCCGCCACAGGTCGTGATAGCGGTACTGGCGCCGGCCCGCCGCGTCGGTGCCCACGGCCTGCAGATGGCCGTCGTCACGGCAGATCCACACCTCCCGCCAGGCGGGCGGTACGGCCAGGCCGCGGATCCGGGCCAGAACGCGGCGGTCGCGCACGCGGCGGCCGTCGGGGTAGTGGTAGCTGAACCCCCGGCCCCGGCGCCGCCGGGTGATGCCCGGTTCCTCCGGGTTGCTGTGGCGCACGCCATCCCGCCTACCCGCAAACCCGCTCGGAACACGCCGGTCAGCACCCCGAGGCCTCAAGCCGGACGATCCGTCCGCTGATCACCTGCGCGTAGACCGCCTCGGTGCGCTCGGCCACATGCGGCCAGCTGTAGCGGCGGCGGGCCCGGCCGGCCCCCGCGGCGCCGAGTTCCCGGCGCCGCTGCGGTGAGTCCAGCAGCTCACGCAGCGCTCTGGCCAGCGCCCGCGGACGGCGCGGCGGCACCAGCGGGCCCCAGCCGGCGACCGTGTCCAGATGTCCGCCGACGGCCGAGGCCACCACGGGCACGCCGCAGGCCATCGCCTCGATCGCGACGATCCCGAACGGTTCGTACCACGGCACCGACACCACCACGTCGGCCGAGCGCATCAGCCCCGGCACGTCCGGCCGGGCCACGCTGCCGATCAGCCGTACCCTCCCGGCCAGGCCGTGCATGGCGGCCAGGCCGCGCAACCGGGCCAGTTCCCCGTCCTCCGGGGCGCCGCCCGCGATCAGCAGTTCCACGCCGGGCAGCCGGCGTAGCGCCTGGACGACGGTGTCGACGCCCTTGCGCGGCACCAGCCGGGCGATGCACAGAACCCGGCCGCCGGTACGCGGGCCGTACCACCAGCGGCTCGCCTCAAGGGGATCGGGCGGCGCGGGATGAAAACGTTCGAGATCCACACCGCACGGCACGACCGAGACCCGCTCGGCCGGCACGCCCATGGCGGCCAGCTCGCGCACCTCGTCGTCGCAGGTGGCCACGATCGCGTCGGCGCGCCGGCCGATCTCGCGCTCGGTGTCCACGCGGAGCGCCGGGCTGGTGTCGGCCGCGCCCTGCCAGCGCCGCTTCACGGTGCCGAGCGCGTGATAGGTCACCACCACGGGGACGTCCGCCGTCGCCGCGAGCGCCGCCTGCCCGCTCATCCAGAAGTGCGCGTGGATCACGTCCGGCCGCTCGCGCCGCCAGCGCTCGCGCAGGATCCGCGCGAACTCCGGCATGTACGGCGCCAGCCCGTCCTTGGCCACCGGTTCAGGCGGCCCGGCCGGAACGTAGTCCACCGTGACGCCCGGCCCCATCGGCACCCGTTCTGCCTGGTGGGGCGAGGTGCGCCGGGTGTGGACGACCACCGTGTGCCCGCGCGCCGCCAGCGCCGATGCCAGGGCGGCCACGTGAACGTTCTGCCCGCCGGCGTCCACTCCGCCGATAGCGGCCAGTGGGTCGGCGTGCTCGGAGATCATGGCGATTCTCATGCGCTCGGCTCCTTTTCACCACGTGCTCGGCACATCCGTGCCCTGAGGTCTCGAAAGATCGCTGTAGCGCGCACGGCCGCGCCGTGGCTGGGACGACTGGAGCGCCTCGCGGGCGCGGACCGTGGGTAGGGCTGGAAGTCCGGCGGGGAGTCGAACCCGGGGACGTCTCATCTACTCCTCCCCGCCGGCTTCACCTTCGCTACCGAGAAACGCGGGCCTCAAACCTCACCGGCCCGCCGCATGACGTCGCGTCGCAGGGGTAGGCGCGCCGGATGAGGACATTGATCCACGACTGGACGGAACGAGCCGCCTGCCTGGAGGTCGACCCGGAGCTGTTCTTCCCCGTTTCCACCCATGGGCCGGGCCAGGAGCAGGTCATGGCGGCCAAGGCGGTGTGTGCCCGATGTCCGGTGCGCGAGCAGTGCCTGGCCTACGCGCTGGACACCGGGCAGGCGGAGGGCGTCTGGGGTGGCACCGATCCGGCGCAGCGCGGGGTCAGGAGTCGCCGGTAGTGCGCTTGTCGACGGGTGGTGCTTCGTTGACGAACAGTTCGATCAGGGTGCGGACCGGCGTGTGCGCCTCGGTCGGGTAGCGGAAGCCCTGGTCGAGGTTGAGTTCGTAGCGGTTGCGGCGTCCCACCCGGTCGCGGGTGAGGTAGCCGGCCTGCTCCAGGTCGGTCACGATGCCCTGCACCGCGCGCTCGGTGATGCCGATCGTGAACGCGATCTCGCGCAGCCGGGCGTCGGGGTCACGGGCGATCTCCAGCAGCACCCGCGCGTGATGCGTCAGGAACGTCCACGACGACCGATCATCAGAGCTACCCATGTTTTCATCCTCCAGCCCCCTGACCACAACTTCAATGACTGACGAACACTCTTTCCGGAAAAGGTCATCGGGGTTAAGCTGGTGCGGTGAGCGGTCTCGACGTCAGCTGCGAGGATACGCGCGGCGCCACGCTGATCCGCGTCACCGGTGAGGTCGACGCCACCAACTCCGCCGTCCTGGCTTCCGCGATCGAGGACGCCCGCCGTCCCGGGGTGCCGGTGGTGCTGGACCTGGCCGGGATGACGTTCCTCGACAGCAGCGGGCTGAAGGTGCTGCTGAGCGCCCATCTGTTCGGCGAGCACGACGGAGGTCACGTGCATCTGGCCGCCGTTCAGCCGATCCCGGTCCGGGTCCTGCGGATCACCGGCGTGCTGGACCGGCTGAACGTCCACGACACCCTCGAACGGGCCTGGGTGGCCGTCTCGACAAACGGACATCGACCCTAACGAGCGGATTTTTCGCTTGTGCTTCGTCCGGGCCTGCCGCGACGCGTGAGCCCGCTGTCCGATCATCCGCGGCCCGGACTCCGCCCAGAGTGGCAGGGGGGTCGGGTGCATTTTGTTGGACGATGGGGTGATTGAGGGTGTTATGCGGGCAGAGGTGAGCTGGGAGAACTTGACGAGCAGGGCCCGCATTCCGGCCCTTGCGAAAGGACAAGAGCATGCCTCGGGGATCAAGCCCGAAACGGGAACGCCAGTACGAGCACATCAAGGACAGCGCCAAGAAGCGCGGCACGAGCGACAAGCGTGCCAAGGAGATCGCGGCCCGCACGGTCAACAAGGAGCGGGCGCGGGCGGGTGAGTCGAAGACGGCCAGCCGTACCTCCACGCAGGACATCTCCTCCGGCCGTCGCGGCGGGCTGCGCTCGCACTCCGGCGCCGGCGGACGCACGCGCGACCAGCTCTACGCCGAGGCCAAGCGCCGCGACATCAAGGGCCGCTCGAAGATGACGAAGGCGCAGTTGCTGAAGGCGGTCGGCTGAGCCGCCGTCGCCATGCCCCGTTCGTAAACCCCCTCCCGGGTCGCCGGCCCATCGGCCGGCGGCCCGGAGCGCGGTTAGCGGGCTTCGAGGAGTTTGGCCAGGTTGTCCAGGGCCATGCGGGTGCCGGTCTCGTTGTCGGCGGCCGAGACGGCCTCCGGGAGGCCTTCGTGCAGGATGACGACCTCGGTGCCGCCGTCCGCGTCGGTCAGCGTCGTCGTCATGGTCATCTCGCCGCGCAGCGCCGGATCCGCGCTCTCGAACTCGACGACCTCCACCACCCGCTCGTCCGGCACCAACTGCGCGAACCGCCCGTGGTAGGTGTCGGTGTGGCCGCCGGACTTTCCCGCCTCGCCGGGGGAGTGGTAGGTCAGCGAGATGCGGAAGTAGCCGCCCTCCCACGCCTCGAACGTGTGCACGTGGCTGCTCATCCCGTCGGGCACCCGCCATGCCGCGATCGCGCTCGGGTCCAGAAAGGCCTGGTAGACGGCCGCTCGCGGGGCTCGTACCAGCCGGGAGACCTGGGTCGTGGACATAGGCCCACCCTACGGTCCGCCGTACGCTGTCAGGAGATCGCGTTTCGCGGCCGGAGAGGTGAGCGTGCGACTCCTAGACCCCGGAGAGACCCAGGCCGACCGGCTCGCCGCCTTCCGCGCGGCCCATCCCGCCGCCGAGGCGGCAGGCTGGACCTACCACGTCGCGGGGAGCGGCCCTGACACCCTCCTGCTGCTGCCCGGTGGGCTGCGGCTGGGCGAATCGCTCTTCTGCCTCATCTCGGCCTTCGAGGACGAGTACCGCGTCATCGCCCCCACCTACCCCGCCGTGAGCACCGTCGCCGAGGTCGTCACCGGAGTGGAGGCCGTTCTCGACGCGGAGGACGTGTCCGCCGTGCACGTGGCCTGGGGCACCTCGATGGGCGGCTTCCTGCTGCAGGCGCTCCTGCGCGCGATCCCCGGCCGGATCGGCCACGCGATCCTCGCCAACACGACCACGCCCGAGGGCTGGGGGCGTGACCTGCCCGCCCGTACCGCGCGTCTGGACCGTATGCGGGCGATGCCGGAACGCGACCTGCTCGCCCTCATCCGCCGGCAGGCCACCGAGGCCACCTCCGCCGGGCCCTTCTGGACCGGGTTCCTCGCCGAGGCCGCCGCCCTCGACACCAAGGCGCACCAGGTCGCCATGGCCGAGCTGGCCCTCGATTACTGCGCTCGCCATTACACCCCGTCTGACCTGGACGGATGGCCGGGGCGGCTGATGATCATCGAGTCGGCCGACGACGCCGGGATGGACGCCGAGGCGCGCCGGCTGCTGCGCGCCCTGTACCCGCGTGCGGCGCCGCACCGCTTCAGTGACGGCGGGCACTCGCCGCTGGCCACGCGTCCCGATGAGTACGCGCTGGTGGTGGCGGCCTTCCTGCGCGCCTGCCGCGCATAGGCTCGGGTGAGGGCGACGAAGGGTGGACGATGTCAGCGACACGCCTGCTGATCCTGGGTGCGGTACGCCGTCGCGGCCGGGCCCATGGCTACCAGGTGCGTTGTGACCTGGAGTCCTGGGGCGCCCATGAGTGGGCCGGCATGAAGCCGGGTTCGATCTACCACGGGCTCAAGCAGATGGCGGCACAGGGGCTGATGCTGGCCCACGACGTCGCCCCGAGCACCGCCGGTGGCCCGCCGCGTACCGAGTACGAGATCACGGCGACTGGCGACCAGGCGTACTTCACGCTGCTGCGTGACGCGCTGACCCGCCATGACCAGCGGCTGGACGTCATCACCGCGGGCGTCGGCCTGATCGAGGACCTGTCCAGGGCCGAGGCGGTCGAGCTGCTGCTGCGGCGGGTGCAGGGGCTGGAGGAGTGGCGGGCCGCGGTGACCAAGGAGTGGACGCCCGAGGCGGATCCGCGGGCGTGGGGAGCGGTGGGCGAGGTGCTCGGGATGTGGGTGCACACGGCCGACAGCGGCGCCCAGTGGACGCTGGGCCTGATCGAACGGCTGCGCCAGGGGGCGTACACGATGGCCGACGACGCCTGACAATCCGGATTTGTCACCTCAAATGGGTATATACCTCTGCATGAAGGACAATGCGGAGGATGTCGGGGTGTTGCTGTTGCGGGTGCCCGCGGGACTCCTGCTCATGGGACACGGCGCGCAGAAACTCTTCGGCTGGTTCGGCGGGGGCGGGCCCGACGAGACCGGCGAGATGATGACCGCGCTCGGCTACCCCCACGGCAAGCTCATGGCGCTGGCCGCAGGGCTCGGCGAGTTCGGGTCGGGCGCCGGGATCGCACTCGGCGCCGCCACTCCGCTCGCCTCCGCCGGGCTCGTCTCCGTCATGACGAACGCCATCGTCTCCGTCCACCTGCCCAAGGGGTTGTGGGCGCAGCACGGAGGATTCGAGTACCCGATGCTCCTGGGCATCGGGGCCACCGCGCTGGCCGTGCACGGACCGGGCCGGTTCTCCGTGGACGCGGTACTCGGGCTGGACCGCAAGGGGATCGGGTGGGGGCTGGCCGCCCTCGTGCTGGGGGCCGGGGCTGCGGCGGCCGTACTGTCGATGCGTGGCAGGGACACGCCCGGCGAGGATGAGTAAAGTGGGCGGGTGCTGATAGAGCGGGCAGTCGTGGCCGACGCCGGGGAGATCCTCACGCTTCAGCGTGCGGCCTACGTGACCGAGGCCCAGCTCTACGGCGACCCGTTCATCGCCCCGCTCGTGGAGTCCGCCGAGCAGGTGCGCAAGGCCGTCGAGAGCGCGACGGTCCTCAAGGCCGTCGACGGCGGCCGCATCGTCGGCGCCGTACGCGGTCAGCTGTCCGGCACCACGTGCCTGGTCGGCCGGCTCGTCATCGCACCCGACCGCCAGGGCCAGGGCGTCGGCACCGCCCTGCTGGCAGCCCTGCACGAGCGGGTGCCGCAGGCGACGGCCTTCGACCTGTTCACCGGGCACCTGTCCATGAGCCTGCGGCTGTACCACAAGCTCGGCTACCGCGAGACGCACCGCGAGCGGATGGACGACCACCTGACGCTGGTGCATCTGCGCCGCCCGGTCTCGGTACGCTGATCACGTGCTGAAGGTGGGACTGACCGGCGGGATCGGCTCCGGTAAAAGCGAAGTGTCCAGACGCCTGGCCGCCAAGGGCGCCGTGGTGATCGACGCCGACAAGATCGCCCGCGAGGTGGTCGAACCCGGCACCGTCGGCCTGGCCCGCGTCGTCGCCGCCTTCGGCCGGGAGATCCTCCGCCCGGACGGCACCCTGGACCGCGAGAAGCTCGGCTCCATCGTCTTCTCCGACGCCGACCAGCTCGCCACCCTCAACGCCATCGTCCACCCGCTGGTGGGCGAGCGCGTGGCCACCCTCCAGAACGAGGCCGCCGCCGACGCCATCGTCGTCTACGACGTGCCGCTGCTGGCCGAGAACAAACTCGCTCCCCTGTACGACGTGGTCATCGTCGTGGACGCCGCCGACGACACGCGTATCCGCCGCCTGGCCGACCACCGCGGCATGCCGGAGGCGGACGCGAAGGCCCGCATCGCCGCCCAGGCCTCCCGCGAGGCCCGCCTGGCCATCGCCGACCTGGTCGTGCCCAACGAGGGTTCGCTGGAGGACCTGGGCGGGCGGGTGGAGGAGGCGTGGGCGGAACTGCGGCGACGCGCGGGCCGAGGCTAGTCAGAGGCCGGACCGCTTGATGCGCCCGGATGAGCTCGGTCATGGATGGCGGTGGAGCCGGCGCAGGGTGAGGGCCAGTTGCAGGCGTAGCCGGCCCTCGGGGTCGCGGATGGTCCAGCCGAGGAGGTGTTCGGCGTGGGCCAGGCGGTCCTGGAGTGTGGAGTGGTGGACAGGCAGCCGGGCCGCGGCGGCTCGCAGGCTGGTGGCGTACGCGATCGTGTGCAGCGTGGCGAGCATCCAGGGAGCGGCGGAGGCGGCATGCTCCAGGGCGTGCACGTCCGGTACGGGGTCGGCGCCCGCGGGAACCGCCGCCGCCAGCGCGGCCAGTCCGCCCAGGCTGTCGTAGAGGACGACGCGCGGGCCGGGATCCTGGTCGGTGCCCTCGGCGGCCAGCCGCAGCGCCAGCCGGGCCAGCGGCCAGGAGGCGGGCAGCTCGCGCACGGGTACGGCGGGCCCGACACCGGTCCTGCGGGCGGGAGTAGCCGAACCGGGATCGGTGCCGGCGGGCACGACCCTGGGCTCGCCACCCGCGAAGGCCACTGCTCTGGCCCGGCCGCTCACCTCCAGGCCCAGGGAGCGGGCGGCGCGCAGCCGGGCCCGCTCCGGGGCGGTGCCGTCCAGGACCAGCTCGACGAGCGCGGCGTCGTCGCGCGAGGGAGCCCGTCCCCGTGTCCGGTCGAGGACGTCCCTGGCGGCCACGGCGGCGCGTTCGAGCACCACCGCGCGCACGGGCCCGGCCGGTCCCGGCATCTCCAGCCACACCCGCACGGCCCCGCCGGGCGCGGCCCCGACCGGCCAGGCCAGATCCACCCGCTCGTGCCAGCGGTCCGCGGCGGGGCCGCTGCGGCGGCCGTCGGCCAGCACCCGTACGCGGACGTTGCGTTCGTCGTCGACCAGGCGGACCGGGCACCCGGCCAGTACGGCCGCGCCCCGCACGATCGCCTCCAGCCCGGCCCGCGCCTCCACCAGCCGGTCGAAGTACGCGATCACCTGAAGCGCCGCCCCCGCGTCAGGGTCGGGGGCGGACAGCCTGCCCGCGAGCTCCTTCACACGGCCATCATGTCTCAGCCGCCGAGCAGGCGCCGCAGCCAGCGCAGCCGCGCCTCCTTGGCGTCCTGTGAGAGCGCGGCCTGCGGGGCGAAGCTGTCGAAGCCGTGGAAGCCGCCGGGCCACACGTGCAGTTCGGCCCGGCCGCCGTCGCGCCATATACGCACGGCGTAGTCGACGTCCTCGTCGCGGAAGGTCTCGGCCGAGCCGACGTCGATGAACGCGGGCGGCAGGCCGGACAGGTCGGTGGCGCGGGCGGGCGAGGCGTAGGGCGGCACGTCGGGGCCGCCCCGGGAGGAGCCGAGCAGCGCGGTCCAGCCGGTCTCGTTCGCGGTGCGGTCCCAGATGCCCAGCCCGGCCATCTGGTGGGCGGACGGGGTGTCGTTGCGGTCGTCGAGCATGGGGCAGATGAGCAGCTGGCCCAGGATCGCCGGCCCGCCGCGGTCGCGGGCCATCAGGACGACGGCGGCGGCCAGCCCGCCGCCCGCGCTGGCGCCGCCGACGACAATACGTTCGGGGTCGATGCCCAGCTCCGTGGCGTTCTTGGCGGTCCATTCGAGGCCGGCGTAGCAGTCTTCGACGGGTGCGGGATGGGGGTTCTCCGGCGCCAGGCGGTACTCGACCGCGACGATGGCGATGCCGAGCTCCAGCGCCAGGTCCGCCAGGTCGGGCAGGCCCTGGCGGCGGTTGCCGACGATCATGCCGCCACCGTGGACGTAGTAGAGGGCGGGCACGGGAGCGGCGGCGGCCGCGGGCCGGGCCACGAGCAGCGTGATGTCCGGCTCGCCCGCCGGGCCGGGCGCGGTGTGGTCGGCGATGACGAGCGCGCCGTCCCGGCTGAGTTCCTCGTCGGTGAGCTGCGGCAGGCCCACGCGGGCCGCGCGCAGTTCCGGGATCATGTCCGGCGTGATCGACGAGGGAACGGCCTCCCCGAACATCTCCAGGGCGGCGGTGAGTTCCGGGTCGAACGGCGGTGGTGTGCTCATGTCGTTCATGGTGCGTTACGGCTCAGCCCGCCCGCGAGCGCCACGTGGAGGACACAACCCGCCATCTGGCGGGTTCAGATGCCGGCCTCGAGCGGGATCTGCCGCACTCCCGGCAGGTACGCGTCCAGCTCCCCGAGCTCGAACCTCGACATCCCCACCACGTGCCAGAACTGGCCGCCGACCTGCCCCTCCAGCTTGTACCTGCCGTCGGGAGCCAGCGCCGCCCAGCCTTCCGGCAGCCCCAGCAGCGTCGCCCTGCGTTCGGCCCCCTCCCAGAGGATCACCACGCCGTCGTCGCCGGCGCTGGCCAGCAGGTCGTCGGCGGGGTTGAAGGAGACCGACCAGACGCGGCGGGCGTGGCCGTACAACGTGTGGAGGAGACGGCCGGAGGCCGTGTCCCACACCCGCACGGCGGGATCGTCGCCGCCGGTGGCCAGCTGGGAGCCGTCGCGCGAGAAGGTGACGCTCCACAGCCGGCCGACGTTCTTGGTGAGCGTGTGCAGCAGGCGCGGCTGCCACGGCTGGCCGGGGCGCAGCTCCCAGACCATGGCCTTGCCGTCGTTGCTGGCGCTGGCCAGTTGCCTGCCGTTGGGGGAGAAGACGACGGAGTAGACGCGGTCGGCGTGGCCTTCGAGCGTGGCCACGCGCCCGCCGGAGTCGACGTGCCAGATGCGCACCAGGCGGTCGTCGCAGCCGGTGGCGACGAAGCGGCCGTCGGGGCTGAACGCGATCGAGCGGACCCGGCCGCGATGGTCGGCCAGGTTGCTGAGCAGGCGCGCGGTGGGCCGGTACCAGACGCGCACGCTGTCGTCGTCGTTGGCGGTGGCCAGCAGGGAGCCGTCGGGGCTGAACGCCTCGGCCCACACGTGGTCGGTCTCGGCGTTGAGCTCGCGCTCGTAGTCGCCGGTGGCGCCGTTCCAGAAGTGGACGCCGCCGTCGTTGCTGGAGGTGGCCAGCAGCGGCCCGGACGGGGCGAACGTGGCGGAGATCAGCCGGTCGGCGCTGCCGGTGATCTCGCGCAGCCGGCGCCCGGTGCGCGGCTCCCAGATACGGACGATGCCGTCGTTGCCGCTGGTGGCCAGCATGGAGCCGTCGGCGCTGAACCGGGCCGAGGAGATGCGCCTGCCGTGGCCGCGCAGCACCTGCTGGCAGCGGCCGGTGGCCGGCTCCCACAGCCGGACGGTGCCGTCGTTGCTGCTGGTGGCCAGTTGCTCGCCGTCGGGGCGGAAGGCGAAGGGCCACACCGAGCTGCGGTGGCCGCTCAGCTCGGTACGGCGGCCGCCCCCGACGTCCTGCAGCCGCACGGCCCCGTTGGCGTCACCGGTGGCCACGGTGTGCCCGTCGGGGGAGAAGGCGACCTGGTAGACGGCGGCCGAGTGGCTGGTGTGGACGCCGTGCGCCGTGCCGCTGGCCGGGTCCCACAGCCGTACGACGCCCGCGGTGTCGCCGCTGGCCAGCAGGTTGCCGCCGGGGGAGAAGGCCACGCAGTAGACGCTTCTGGAGTGCCCGGTCAGGGTCTGCTCCAGGGCCCAGGTGGTGGCGTTCCAGACGCGGACGGTGCCGGCCTCGTCGCCGGTGGCCACCCACCGGCCGCCGGCCACGACCCGGTAGACCGCGCCGCGGTGCCCGCCGAGCGAGCCGGCCAGGTGGCCGGTCGCCACGTCCCACACCCGCACCACGCCCCCGGCGTCGCCGGTCACCAGCGCGCCGCCGACGAACGCGGCGGTGAACACGGGCGCCTGATGGCCGCTCAGGTCGTGGACGAGGGCGCCGGTGGCGGTGTCCCACACGTGGATGACGCCGTCGGCGTCGCCCGCCGCGACCAGCGCGCCGTCGGGGCTGAGCCGTAGCGGCCAGACGCCGTCGGGGTGGCCGACGCGGCGGTGGCGCAGCTCGCCGGTGAGCGCGTCCCACAGCAGCACCTGTCCGTCGCTGGCCCCGGTGGCCAGGACGTCCCCGGCGAAGGTGACGGCGTAGACACGACCGGTGTGCTCCTGCAGCGTGCGTACGGGCCGGCCGTCCACGCACAGCAGCACGCCGCCGTCCTGGTTGCCGATCGCCAGCGTGGATCCGTCGGCGCTGTAGGCGACGGGCTCGGGCAGGCGCGTGGTCTGGAAGTGGAAACCGTACGGCACGCCGATCCCGGCCGGCGCGAGCTGCACCTCGACCGGATGCCCCGGCACGACGGCGGCGCCGTGCAGCTCGGACATCGGCGGCAGGGTGCCGCTCACGTTGATCAGCGAGGCGCGGTGCCAGCGGGTGCCCTCGGCGGCCACGTCGCTGAGGTCGGTCTTGGCCAGGCGGGCCCCCGACAGGTCCGCGCCGGACAGGTCGGCGCCGGTGAGCCGGGCGCCGTCGAGTTTGGCCCCGGCCAGCTTGGCCGCGTTCAGCCTGGCCCGCGACAGGTTCGTGCCGGCGAGGGTGGCGCCGGTCAGGTCGGCGCCGGTGAGGTCGACACCGGTCAGGTCACGGCCGGACAGGTCCTCGCCGCGTAGGTCCGCGCCGCGCAGGTCGGCCTGGGCGGGCGTACGCAGCCGCGTGCTGACCTTGATGGCGTTGGCGGTGGCCACGTCGTCGGCCGGCGGGTCGGCCAGCCAGGCCCGCAGCGCCGCGGAGTCGGCCAGGTCGCACAGGAACTCCACGGTCAGCGCCGAAAGCGGGCGCCGCGACAGCGCCTCCCAGTGGCCGGCGGCGATGTGCCGGGCGATCAGCCACTCCATGACGGAGGCGTGGATGAAGCCGAACATGCCCTCGTCGGTGCGGACCATCAGGCTTCCTGTGCCCACGGCGTGCGCGGTCTGCGGGCCGGTGAGCTGCCCGTCGGCCAGGTCGGTGAGCGTCTCGGCGAGCTCGGTCAGCTCGGCCAGGCCCAGGAAGGCCTCGCCGGTGTCCCACAACCGCAGCGCCAGCGCGGTGACGGCCCGCCACAGCTCGTCCACGCTGAGCATCCCCGCCGAGCCGGGAATGCTGGTGCGCTGCTCCTCGAAGCGCAGCCACGAGCTGAGGATCTCCTCGTACAGCAGCGCCGGGCTGATCGTGTGGCGGGTCGTGGCCACGGTACGCAGCCGGTCGGCGTCCAGGTCGGCGATGAAGCTGAGCATGCGCGGGTTCTGCGCGAGGTCCAGCAGGTCCTTGATGCCCTCCATGAGCGACATGCGGGCCACGGCCTCGTCACCGTCGGTGAACCGGTTCTCCAGGTACGTGCGGATCTGGGCGTGCGTGAAGTCCTCCACGGCGAAGACCCGCCGCTGCGGCAGCACCCCGACGCGCTCGCCGAGCGTGGTCAGCACCTGGCTCTGCGACTTGAAGTGTTGTGTACGGCTGGCCACCACGATCTTCGCCTTGTCCACGGCGGCGGCCAGCAACGTGGACAGGTGGTCGGCCGCCCGGTCGTAGGTCAGCCGGGTCACCAGCTCGTCGAACCCGTCGAACAGCAGCACGATGCGCCCCTGCGCGAGCAGGTAGCGGAAGGCTTTGAGGTCGATGACCTCCTCGCGGTGGTTGGCCAGGTGCGCGGCGACGAGCGCGTCGACCGAGTGCGCCTTGTCCAGCGCCCGCAGCTCGATGAAGATCGGAGTCAGGTGCGGCAGCTCGGCCGGGATGCGCCGGGCCAGCTCGCGCAGCGCGAACGTCTTGCCGTGCCCGAACTCGCCGAGCAGCAGCAGGAAACGGCCGTGGTCGGCCGCCAGCTGGCGCATCATCTCGTCGGTCAGCCCCTGCTCGACCCTGCCGGGGCGGTCGAGCGCCCGGTAGCGCT
This sequence comes from Nonomuraea sp. NPDC050394, assembly GCF_044459065.1. Lineage (NCBI taxonomy): Bacteria > Bacillati > Actinomycetota > Actinomycetes > Streptosporangiales > Streptosporangiaceae > Nonomuraea > Nonomuraea sp. NPDC050394. Next base: position 302,434 of record NZ_JBITIO010000008.1, read on the forward strand.
GCGGGACGTACAGGTCGGGCGGGTAGCGGCGGTCGCCGACGAGCCTGGTGGTCTGCTCGGCGACGTAGCCGGACAGGTCGAGCAGGCCCTGGAACTCGGTGAAGCTGCGCAGGCGTACACCCCGGCGCATGAGGTCCTCGCGCAGGGAACGTTCCGGCGGCGCGCCCTGGTAGACGAGCTCGCCCTGCAGGCCGGTGGCGTGCGCCTGCCGGACGAAGCGCTCGGCGTCCTCGGTGGCGGGCGTGCCGACGTGCGCGCCGACCATGGACAGCCGCACGAACCCGTCCTCGGGGTAGGTGACCACCAGATGGTCGGGGAAGCGGCGGACCCTGGCCCGCTCGTGCCTGGCCTCGCAGACCTCGGTGAGCCGGTCGAGCAGCAGGTCGACCGGTCGCGGAGCGGGGGGAGCGGGTTCGGGCTCGGTGTCGGGGACCGGCCCAGGCACCGGCGGGCCGCTCTGGTCGGCGCGGAAGGTCTCCTGGGCCGAGCGCCATGCGCGCTTGTCGCGCTCGGGCTCACCGGGGCCGTCGGGCGCCCAGGCGCGCAGGCCCTCGCGGGTGAGCTCCAGCACCCGGTGGCGGCCCGGCCGCAGCTCGGGCCCGTCCAGGAGCAGGTTGACGCGGTGGGCGAGCAGGCGCTCGTAGGTGGCGGCGTCGCTGAGGTCGCGCACCGGGTGGCCGATCGCGCCGAGCCGCAGCCAGCCGCGCTCCTCGTAGGGGCGCAGCCGTTCGGCGAACCAGGCCGCCTGGCCCTCGCCGAGCAGCGCGTACGCGTCGCGCTCCAGGTGGCTCATCGCCATCGTGGAGTTGAAGCCCGCGATGACGACCTTGAGATCGGGGATCTCGAACATCGACCACGGCTGCCCACCGTCGAAGACCCGGTCGTCCAGCCCCTGGAAGACCTCGGCGAACAGCCCGCCGAAGTGCCGCCACTTCGGCCAGTACGGCGGCTGCGGGCTGACGTCGTCGGCCTCGCAGGTCAGGAAGTACGCGCTCGCTGCCGCCTTGGTGACGTCGCGAGGACCCGGCACGATGGCCAGCCGGTGTGGTTCGAGCCCGATGAGGTGCCGCAGGTCGGTGAGGAAGCGGGTGGCCTGGCCGAACTGGCCGAGGCTGCCGGACTCGGTGAGGTTGCCGCTGACCACCATCAGGTCGGGACGCGGCATGCCCCTGTCGTACATGCCGGTCAGGTCGGCCCAGATCCTCGCCTGCATGTCCTCGGGCGTGAACGGCTCGCCCGGGTCGGGCAGCGCCCGGCCGAAGCGCGGCCCGCCGACGTGCAGCACGCTGACCGACTCGCGCGAGCGGGCCGCCTCCGCCTGGGGCGGGAAGCCGGGCGCCGTCACGGGTGTGCGCCTGGCACGTGAGCGCTCGCCGGGTTCCGGCAGCGTGGGCGCGGGGGCGGGCTCGCCCGTGCCGTCGGGGAAGGCGGGCGCCCGTTCCGGCTTGGCCCGGCCCGCCAGCGACTCGCGTACCCGGCCGAGCAGCAGCGCCCTGGCCAGGCCGGGGTCGGTCACGCCCAGCAGGTCCACCCACGTGATCGTGGACAGCAGCCCTTCGAGCTGGACGTCCTCCAGCCGGATGGTGACGAGCTTGTTGGAGGGGTTGTCCGGGTCGGCGCGCAGCGCCGCCTGCCACTCCATGCGGCCGTAGCGCGAGGTGAGGTAGTTGCGCGAGAGCACCGCCACGACCAGTTGCGCCTCGCTGACGCCACGGTCCATGAAGTCGATGAAGTTCGTGCCCGGCACGAAGTCCCAGGCCTGGATCATCGTCCGGTATCCGGCCGCCTCCAGCTGCCAGGCGATCCATGTGGCCCACGCCGTGTCGGCGGGGGAATAGCTGACGAAGATGTCCGTGGGCCTTCCGTCACGCGCCATCTGCCCAGTATTCCGCGTGGGATCGGCGTTTTGGAGGTGGTGTGCGATCATCTTCGGGTGTGGAGGCGACCGTCCGCGCTCGACTGGGTCAGGATCGGGCTGCTCGCGCTGGGACTGATCTTCGTGGCGACGGGCTGGCTGCCGCTGAACGTGGCGGTGGAGAAGTTCGACGAGATCGCTCCGCTGCTGCTGTTCCTCGTCGGCGTGATCGTTCTGGCCGAGCTGACGAAGGAGGCTCAGGTCTTCGACGCGATCGCGGCGAGGATGGCGGTGTTCGGGCGCGGCAGCTATCTCGCGCTCTTCTTCTTGTGTACGGCTTTCGCCTCCTTCGTCACGATATTTCTGAACCTGGACACCACGGCCGTCCTCCTCACCCCGGTCATGCTCGCCCTGGCCGCCCGCGCGGGCATCGCGGCGCTGCCCCTGGCCATGACCACGATCTGGCTGGCCAACACCGCGAGCCTCCTGCTGCCGGTCTCCAACCTGACGAACCTGCTGGCCATGAACGCCCTGCAGATGTCCAACCGGGAGTTCGCCACCCGCATGTGGGCGCCCCAGGCCGCCGCGATCGCGGTGACGATGGTGTTCCTCTGGCTGTTCTTCTGGCGCGGGGGCCGCCGCGGCGAGGTCCGCTACACCCCGCCGAGCCTGGAGCCGATCGCCGACACCGTCCTGTTCTGGGCGGCTTCGGCGGCGTGCGTACTGTTCATCGGCGCGCTCCTGTTCGACCAGCCGGTCCACGTGGCCGCGACGGTGGCCGCGCTGATCGTCGTGGCGGCATTCCTCGTGCGCGACCGCAAGCGCCTGACCTGGAGCCTGATCCCCTGGCAGCTCCTCATCTTCGTCACCGGCCTGTTCCTGGTCGTCCCGGCGCTCAGCCTGCACGGCCTGGCCGACGTCATGACCTGGATGATCGGCGGCGGCGAGAATCCCTACCGCACCGCGGCCGTGGGCGCCGGCCTGTCCAACGCCATCAACAACCTGCCCGCCTACCAGGCGCTGGAGGAGGTCGCCGACCGTGACCAGCTGCTCGCCGTACTGATCGGCACCAACGTCGGCCCGGTCATCACGCCGTGGGCGTCGCTGGCGACTCTGCTGTGGTTCGAGTCGTGCCGCCGCCACGGCGTGAAGGTGCCGATGGGCCGCTTCCTGCTCACCGGCGCGGTCCTGGCCGTCACCGCCCTGGTCGCCGCGGTCTGGGCGCTGGGCGCGGTATGAGCTGTTCGCATGATCGCCACTCGCCCGTAATGGGATAGTTTCCTACCTTTGACACGCTCTCCGCCATGTCTCTCGCACCCTCTCGCCGCGGCTTCCTGGCCCTCGGCGCCGGCATCGCGGCCGGCTCGCTGCTGCCCCTCTCCGTGCACCGGGCCCTGGCCATGCCCGTCCCCCGGGGTGGCCTGTCGGCCATCAAGCACGTGGTCTTCCTCATGCAGGAGAACCGCTCGTTCGACCACTACTTCGGCAGCATGCGCGGGGTGCGCGGCTTCGCCGACCGCAACGCGGTCACGCTCAGGAACGGCAAGCCCGTCTACGAGCAGCCGAACGGGACGGGAAGCGTGCTGCCCTTCCCGGTACGCGAGGCGGCCGACCTGGTCGGCAAGGACCTGCAGTGGATCAGCGCCCTGGCCCACGGCTGGAACGACGGCCAGCGCGCCGCCGCCAAGGGCTTGCACGACGGCTGGATCCCGGCCAAGAGCCCGGCCACGATGACCTTCTACCGCCGCGCGGACATCCCGCTGCAGTACGAGCTGGCCGACACCTTCACCATCTGCGACAACTACCACTGCTCCGTGCTCTCCTCGACCAGCCCCAACCGCAACTACCACGTCTCGGGCCACACCGGCTACGAGCCCGGCACCACCAAGCGGGCCATCGACAACGCCGCCTACAGCGAGGACACCCACCAGGGCTACACCTGGGCCAACGCGGGCGAGATCCTCCAGGCGGCCGGCCGCGGCTGGAAGGTCTACCACGAGTGGGACAACTACCAGGACAACAACCTGGAGTTCTTCGCCCGCTTCCGCCAGGTCGCCCGCAAGGCGCTCCAGGGCGACTTCAAGAGCATGGACGCCTTCTACGGCCAGGTGAGTGGCGCCGCCGAGCCCAGGCGCGGACAACTCCTGGCCCGCCTGGAGGAGGGCGTGGCCAAGCTCGACCCGCAGGAGCGGGAGCTGTTCGAGCGCGGCCTGCGCCGCGTGCCGGCCAAGCAGCTGGCCGCCTCCTTCCGCGCCGACGTCCAGGCCGGAACCCTGCCCGAGGTCAGCTACATCGTGCCGTCGGCCGCCGACTCCGAACACCCGAGCGCCTCCTCACCCCTGCAGAGCGCCCGCATCACCTACGACATCCTCGACGCCATCGCCTCCCACCCCGAGACCTGGCAGTCGACCGCGCTGTTCATCACCTACGACGAGAACGACGGCTTCTTCGACCACGTCCCGCCGCCGCTGCCGCCCGCCGAGCAGACCTCCGACTGGTACGACGGCAAGCCGATCGGCCTCGGCATCCGCGTCCCGATGACGGTCGTCTCGCCCTGGACCGCCGGCGGCCACGTGGCCTCGCAGATCTTCGACCACAGCTCGACCTGCCGCTTCCTGGAGACCTGGCTGGGCGTGCGCTTCCCCGACATCACGCCCTGGCGCCGCACGGTCGCCGGCGACCTCACCTCCGCCTTCGACTTCTCCGGTACGGCCCAGCCCCCCGCACCCGCCACCCCGGCGCCGGTCCCGGCCTTCAGCGGCCGGTGGAAGCCGGCGCCGCCGGCCAGCCAGTCGATGCCGGAGCAGGAGCCTGGGACCAAGCCGGCGCGGGCGCTGCCGTACCAGCCGAACGCCTGGGCGCGGGCGCTCGGGAAGGAGCTGGAGGTGACGCTCGCCAACACCGGCGCGGCGAGCATGCACATGACGCTCTACCCCTACAAGGGGGAGTTCGACCTGCCGCGGCACTTCGACGTGCAGGGCGTGAGCACGCGGCGGGTGGCGGTGGGGGATGCCTACCACCTGGTGGTGACCGGGCCGAACGGGTTCCGGCGCGAGTTCGCCGGGACGCTGTCGGCGGCGGCGGGCCGGGTGGAGGCGCGGGCGGTGATCGACATCGACCCGCGGCGGCTGCGCGTCGAGATCACCAACCTGGGCGATTCGCGGGTGAAGCTGCGGGTCCGCGCGCTGGCCTACGGAGGCAAGGAGCAGGCGGTGCCGCTGCGGGCCCGGCAGTACCGGCAGGTGGTGTGGCCGCTGGAGGGCTCGCACGGCTGGTACGACCTGGAGATCACCTGCGAGGAGGACCCGTCCTACCGCCGCCGCCTGATGGGCCACGTCGAAAACGGCCGCCCCAGCATCACCGGCTGACCCGCCATCCCTCCGAGGTTTCCCCATGTGGGTTTCCCCCGTGTGGGGTTGGCTCCGTGTGAGGTTAGCCCTGTGTGGGGTTGGCTCCGTGTGAGGTTGGCTCTGTGTGGGGTTGGCTCTGTGTGAGGTTGGCCCTGTGTGGGGTCAGCTCCGTGTGGGGTTACCCCGGGTGGCGGTGACCTGCGTCGGGGTGGGTTGCCGAGGTGAGGAGGGGAAGGAGGGTGGGGAGGGTGTCGGGGTGGGCGGCGACGAAGCTGCGGTCCTCGGCGGTGCCGTTGACGTTCTCGTCGAACGGCGAGCCGTCCAGCGCCCGGATCTCCATCCCCGCCTCCTGGGCGATCAACGCGCCCGCGGGCAGGTCGACCGCCTCCGCGCGGTAGCCGACCATGCCGTCGATGTCCCCCCTGGCCAGCATGACCCAGGACAGCAACGGGGCCCAGAGCTGCAGGACGCGCCGCGAGTGCAGCTCCAGGGCCGCCTTCAGCCCGAGGACGGTCGCGTCGTCGCGGGTGACCGTGTAGCCCTGGGTCCAGGCCAGCAGGGGCCCGTGGGGAAGGGGGCGGGCGGGCGGCGCCAGCCGTACACCCGAAGGAGAAAGCGCCCCGTGACCGCGGATCGCCGACCACGTCTGGCGGGTCACGGGGTCGTGCACGACCCCGAGCACGGGACGGCCGGCGTGGCACAACGCCAGCCCCACCACGTAGGCGGGCAGGCCGATGGCGACGTTGTTGGTGCCGTCGAGCGGGTCGACCAGCCAGGTCCACTCCGCCCCGGCGGCGCCCAGCAGGCCGGACTCCTCGGCGATCACCGCGTGGCCGGGATAAGCGGTCAGGATGCGTTCGACCAGCACCTTCTCCGAGGCCAGGTCGAGGTCGGTGACGACGTCACCGGCCGCGCCCTTGGCGTGCACGCCGAACGCGTCCGCCGTGCCGGCCGCCAGCAGCCGCCCGGCCGCCCGCGCGGCCTCCACGGCCAGTTCGCGCGCACGCTCCAGATCCATCACGGACCCCCACAGTGAGTCAGGACCAGCTGGACGGCCAGCGCCCGTTCCCCGTCGTCGAGCGGGCGGCGGGCGACGTGGTGGCCGGGCGCGCCGAGCGGGCCCAGCGACAGGTCGCGGCTGCCGGTGCGCCCGGAGCCCAGCGCGATCGTGGCGGCCTCGCCGCCCTCGGGCACGACGCTGGAGTGGAAGCTGTCGGCGGGCAGCGTGTAGGTGTCACCGGCGCCGAACACCTCGACCAGCCCGGTCGAGTGGCGCACGGTGCGCGGCGTGGGCGAGATGCGGTCGCCGTCGTCACCGCTGACCACCTCGAACACCCGGTGGGTGGCCTCGGCGGCGGGCGTGTCGGTGACGACCGCGTGGACGTTGCGCACCTGGCCGTACAGGACGTGGCTGACCAGGTCCCAGCTGTGGCAGTGGATCTGCGAGGTGGTGCTGCCCGCGCCGGGCAGGCGGCGCGACCACAGGTGCAGGCAGACGCCGTCGCCGCCGGCGCGTTCGAGCGGCAGGCAGACGAACCCCAGCGGATGGTGCACACCGTGGAAGTCCCCCCGGATGGCGGTGCTCACCCATGCGCGGGCGCGCGCCGCGGTGAGTTCCTCATGTGCGCTGCGGTAGCTCATACGGATCCTTGGCCCGCAAGGCCTTGCGGGCGATGTCGACGATGTCGCGATCGTTGTACGTCCTGGGCAGCGGCAGCTCGATCCCGCGGAAGAGTTCCTGGACCTCCTCGACCGTGGGCTCGTCGCTCAGCGGTACGTGCTTGTAGGACTCCAGCGGAACCCGGCGCGCCTGCTCCAGGCTGAGCCGGAGCTCGGTGTCGCAGCTCTCGTAGTAGAAGGTTCCGGCCAGTGCGGTCATCGCGCGGTTCGGGTCCTCGATCGTCATGATCACCCTGGAGGCGGACAGGTCCCAGCGGAAGGTGGTCATCGTGGAGGACAGGCCCACGCCGATGTCGAGCAGGCCGTAGCGCTGGCGGTGCCAGAACGCGGCCAGGATCGTCGCGAAGGACTCCTTCCTGACCCGGTCGGTGGTCCACGTCTCGCCGGTGACGTCCGGGGCGTCGGCCAGCGAGCGGCGGTAGTGGGCGTACGCCTCGCAGACCTCGTTGTTGGTCGGGTCGATGATCTCGATGCGGACGGTCAGGTGGCGCTTGTCCTTGCGGGCGGCCACCACGCACTCGGGCAGCGTGACGGCGCGCAGGAACGTTCCGGTGCCGCCCTTGAAGCTCCACCGGGTGGTGCCGCTGCGGGCGTCGCGGTGCGCCTGGGCGATCTCCAGCGGGCTGGCCAGGACCCTGACCAGCTGGAGTTCGTCGAGGGCGCGGCGGGTGCCGGTGACGAGGGTCTCGATCTGCTCCAGCCGGGCCAGGCGGACCGGGAGCTCGGACAGGGCGCCGGAGGTGATGGTCGCCTCGACGGGGGCCTGGCGCAGCCGGTCGCGCAGCAGGGCGGTGGCGACCAGCGCGAGGATGACCAGCGTCGCGGCGCTGACGAGCTGGTTCTGGATCTTCTCGCCTTCATCGCCGAAGATCTCCTCCGGCATGATCCCCAGGATGCCCACGGTGATCGCCAAGCCGAGCGCGATCGCGCCGTCGGCGTTCTGCGCCGCCCACGGAGCGACCCGCCTCAGCGCCGCGCCGACCCGCCCCATCGTCTCGCCCCGCATCCGCAACGATCAGTCAGTTCCCCCACGTCATGGTAACGAGCGGGTCATGCGACCACCAGAGCATGATCCCGTACCTGGGGAGGAGGCGAGAATCCACCCCTTTGATGAGGTACGCCGCTGACCTGCCCTTACGCTAGTTGTGGGGGTTGCAAACGGGGATGAAGTGGGTCAGGGCGGCGGGGGCCGTCGTGTGTGCTCTGGTGCTGGTCGTGTTCACGGTCTGCCCGGTGCTGCCGTGGACGATGAGACAGGTGGTCGCCGCCGAGCGGGCCGACCGCTTCGTCCAGGTCGTCGCGCACGCCGACGACGACCTGCTCTTCATGAGCCCCGACCTGTTCGGCGCGGTCGCCGGCGGGCGGGTCACCACGACGATCTACCTGACCGCCGGCGAGGGGCCGACCGGGGTGGAGGACGACCGTGACCCGCGGGCCTACGTCCGCGGCCGGCAGGAAGGCATCAAGGCCGCCTACGCCTACCTCGCCGGGGTGCCGAACGTCTGGCGATCCCGCGTCCTGAGCCTCGGCAGGCTGCCGGTCCGCGTCGACACCCTCGCCGCCAGTCCCAGGATCAGGCTCGTCTTCGCCGGGCTGCCCGACGGCGGCGACCCCCGGGCCGACGGCGGGCACGACGCGCTGTCCAGGATGTGGGCCAGGGACGCCTGTGTGCGCAGGTTCACCGGGCCGTGCCCGCACCCGTGCGTACGCAGGCAGGACGTGCTCGCGACGCTGCGCGCGCTTTACCAGCGTTACCGGCCGACCGTGCTGCGCACCCTCGACCCCAACCCGCCCGACTGGCACGGTGACCACACCGACCACACGGCCTCGGCCAAGTTCGCCGCCGAGGCCGCGCGGGGGATGAAGCTCAGGCTGCTGGCCTACCGCGGCTACACGATGACCGGCTGGCCGTCCAACCTCGACTGGCGGGCCAGGCGGCTGAAGGAGGCCGCGTTCCAGGTCTACCGGCGCCACGACTACCGCGCCGAGTCGGGGCCGCGCTACGCCGCCTGGCTCAGGAGGATGTACCTCGTCCGGCCCGGGACGTTCGGGCCGTGAGCCAGGCGGCGGGAGCGTTCTAGAACCAGCCGCGGCGGCGGGCCATCGCCTCAAGGCCCTGCTGGAGCGCCTGCTCGGCGGCGCCGGGGTGGTCGCCGTAGCGGACGGTGAAGCGGTTGTAGGAGTCGCCGCCCGAGCTGAGGAAGCCGCCCCGGTTGTCGGCCTCCAGGATGACGTCCATCTGGGACGGGCCCGCGATGAAGGTCAGCTCCAGCTCGTTGAAGTGGCGCCGCCACTGGCCGCCGGCGTAGTACTCGATCTCCTGGAAGAACGGCATCGTCGAGCCGTACAGCGTGCCGCGCTCCAGGTCGGCCTTCTTGAAGCCGAAGCCCAGCCGGTCCAGGGCCGTGATGATGTGCTCCTGGGCCGCCAGCGGGCTGACGAACAGCGGGTCGAGGTCGCCCTTGTCCAGCGCGCCGGCCAGCGCCAGCTCGGTCTGGACGCCCAGCCGCATGCCCGGCAGCGCGTGGCCGCCGATCGCGCTGATCGGCGTCTCCCACGGCACCGGGATCTCGAACGGGTGGCTGTGCGAGGTCCCCGCGGCCAGGTGGAACGGCCCCGACACCTGCTGGCGCAGGAAGCTGTAGGTCGAGCGGTACTCGCTGTCGCCGCTCTCGATCTCGACCACGGCGGTGAACTCGATGTGGATGCCCTCGACCTTGTAGTCGGAGCCGCTGCTCTTGAAGTGCACGTCGCCGCGGAGCATCTCACCCGGGCGGACGGTGGCATTGCTCAGGACGGTGTCGACCTCGACGCCGGCGCCGAACGCGGCCTTCAACTTGCGGAACACCATGGGGTTCTCCTAAGAGGTAGTGCCTGACCCGTTTCCGTGGGAGCCGGAGAGCCGGGGGAGTAGCTGGGCGAGCAACAGGGTGGACATCGGGTCGGACTGGCCGCCGGCCGTACGAACCACGAGGGGCTGGGGTGCGCTCTCGGCCAGTTTGGCACCGACGTCGAGGCGGCGGCGAGCCAGCTCGTACTGCAGGACGGCGCGGTTGTCACGGTAGGACTCCGCCAGCCTGCGCAGCGCCTTGGCCTCGTTCTCCGCGGCGGTGAGGTCGGCGCGGCCGCGCGCCTCGATCTCCCAGCGCACGCGCTGTGCCTCGGTCTCCTGCTCCTCCAGCATGCGGGCGACGTCCTTGCGGGCCTTGTTGTGCGCGGCCTTGACCTCGACGACGCGGGCGTCGCGGGTCTTCTTGGAGCGCTCGATCTCCATGAGCAGCGTGTCGATACGGCGCTTGCGCGTCAGCTCCCACTCGCGCTCGTAGGCGGACAGCTCCTTGGCGACCTTCTCGCGGGTGGCCAGGTGCTGCTGGTACTGGTCGGGCAACTGGACGTCGGGGATGTTGGCGCCGATGATGCGCACGCCGTACCGGCCGAGCTGGCGGCTGAGCGCGTCCTGCATGTCGCCCACGTCGGAGCCGCGCAGGTCGTAGGCGCGCTCGGTGTTGACGCGGCGGCTGCGCTGGCGGATGGCGTCCTGGACGGCGCTGGACAGCACGAGGTCGAAGTTGCCCGCGCCGATGGTACGCACGAAGGCGACCGGGTCGACGATGCGGAACTTCAGGAAGAACTCGATCGACTTCAGCGGCACGTTCTCGGCCGTCGGGCAGGCCACGATCGGCGCCGAGTAGGGGATCTCGGTGGAGGTGTCGACGACGGCGTCGACGCGGTCCCACGGCAGCCAGAGGTAGTGGCGGCCCGGCGGGAGCGTTCCGGTGATCGCGCCCCACCTGCTGCGGACCCCGGTGGTGCCCTCCTCGATCTCGATGATGGCCTTGCGCCACATCCACACGGCCGCGATCACCACCAGCGCCGCGGCCGACAGAGCCGCCCAGAGCCAGCCGGAGAAGATCGCCAGCCCGGCGAAGTACAGGGCCAGGAAGATCAGGGCCATCCACGCGAAGCCGCGCCGGTCCTTGGGGATCACGACCGGCACGAGCTGGCCCTGCTCGCCGCCGCGCAGCAGTTGCCTGATGTCCGACCAGGAGGCCAGTGACTCCTTGATCTTCGAGAACTCGCGCGCCATCAGAGCTCACCCTCCTTCTGTACGGCAGGCAGCGGACGCTCCACGGTCTTGTCCGCGTCGCCGGGCGGATCCGCCGCGATCTCCGGCAGCTCGGTGGCGTCGGCCGGCTGGGCGACCTTCTTCAGAAGCGTGGCGATCTCGTCCTCGCGGGCGGCCACGCGGCGGCCGATCTCGTCGAGCCTGCCCCGGATGGCGGCCATGTCCTCGGGCGAGAACAGCGCCGCGCCCTTGCCGCCGATCAGCTGCTGGGCCAGCGCGAGGAAGTCGATGTCGGTCTCCTCGCCCACCTGCACCACCTGCGGCAGCTTCGCGGCCACCGACTCCAGCTTGGCCAGCAGGTCCTGCTGGAAGCGGTAGTCGAGGATCTCCGGCGCCTCGGCGGCGCTCAGCGCCCTGATGTCCAGCGCCTGCGCCTCCAGGAGGGCGGCGTTGGCGTTGGCCGTGGACTCCGCCTCGACCAGGCGCTGCCCGGCCTGCGCCTTGGCCTGGTGGCTGGCCCGCTCAAGGGCGGTGTCCATCCTGGCCTGGTAGCCGGCGATCTCGGCCTGGATGGCGCTGAGCGTCTCCTGCAGCCCGGCCAGCTCCTTGATCAGGTCGCCCTCGTTCTGCTCCTTGCGCAGCTGGAGCTCGTACTCGTAGGTGTAGGCCTCCTTGGCCACCCTCACCATCTCGGGGGCCGCGAGGTCCATGCGGTACTCCTGGCTGGAGGGCTCGGCGTGGGTGATGTTCACGTCGGTCAGCCGTACCGCGGGCAGGAACTGCTGGTTGAGGCTCTCCAGGATGCCCTGGGTGCTCTCGCCCACCAGGTCGTAGATGTCCTCGGCGCGCTGGGCGTAGATGAGGGAGCGGGTGACCTCGCTGACGGAGTTCTGCAGCTTGGACTGGAAGCCGCTGACCGAGCCGAGCACGAAGATGAACTCCGCCGGGTTCTCGATCCTGAACTGCAGGAACAGGTCGACGCTCGCCTTGACGCCCTGCTGCGTCGGCGCCTCGCTGATCGGGGCGTTGAACGGGTACTCGCGGGTGGTGTTGACGATGTAGCTGACCCGCTTCCATGGGTTGATCAGCGTCACCCGGCCCGGGTCGGCGATCTGCACCAGCTTGCCGAACTTGGTGATGAGCGCCTTGCAGCCCTCGGGCACCATGACGACGCTGCGCCGCCACCACAGGAACACCGCGGCCAGCACCAGCACGAGCCAGTAGTGGGGGCCGAAGAACAGGTCGGTGTTCGGGATGATGCCGCCGAGCGCGCCGATGAGGCCGAGCACCACGAGGATGCCGAGCGGCACCACCACCTTGGCCGTCGTCCCCTTGGGGATCACGACGGGGGAGATGACGTGCATGCCGTTCTCGCTGAAGCTGCGGTTGACGATCTCGCCGGCTTCGTTGAGCGAGGCGCTCCTGGCCTCGATGACCGTGCCCGTCGACACACCGCCGTCGCGGGCGGCCGCGAAGTCGTGCGGGTTGAGGGCGAACCCAGGAGCTTGGGCGGCGAGTTGCTGCCCTGCCTGGTCCACCGCCTGGCCGACCGCCTGCCGCAGGTCGCCGCCTTGAACCACCGCTTGGGCTATCCCCTGGCCTGCCTGGATCAGGGCCTCTCTGGGTCGTGACATCGCACCTCTCTTTTCCTGTTCAGGCCGCTCTTGACCGTATCGGGTGCGACTTACTGTTCGCTTGCAATGCCCTGTCACAGATGTATTGCGGCGCATAGTAGGTGTGCTATCAATGTAGTAGACCTACTATCAGGAGGGATGATGGAGGCTCTGAGCGAGCTCCCGCTGAACGCGGAACCCGCCCGCGATGACGCCGTCATCGAGGTCAGCGGCCTGCGGATGAACTATGGTCCGCGCGAGGTGCTGAACGGTGTCGGATTCACCGTGGGGGCGGGAGAGGTGATCGCCCTGCTGGGTCCCAACGGGGCGGGTAAGACGACCACGATCGAGATCCTCGAAGGATTTCGCGGGCGCTCCGCCGGGCAGGTCCGCGTGCTCGGCCAGGACCCCGCCCAGGGCGGGGAGGCGTGGCGGGCCAGGATCGGCGTCGTGCTGCAGTCCTGGCGCGACCACGGGCGGTGGCGGGTCAGGGAACTGCTGCGGCACCTCGGGCGCTACTACGAGCCGTACCGCACGCCGTACCCCACGGACGAGCTCATCGAGGCGGTCGGGCTCGCCGAGCACGCGGGCAAGCGCGTCAACCGGCTCTCCGGCGGGCAGCGGCGCAGGCTCGACGTCGCGATCGGCATCGTCGGCCGGCCGGAACTGCTCTTCCTCGACGAGCCGACCGCGGGCTTCGACCCGCAGGCCAGGCGTGACTTCCACGACCTGGTGCACCGGCTGTCCGACCTCGACTCCACCACCATCCTGCTGACCACCCACGACCTCGACGAGGCCGAGAAGCTCGCCGCCCGCATCCTCATCCTGTCGGGCGGCCGCATCGTCGCCGACGGCAGTCCCGACCAGCTCGCCCGCGGCGTCTCGCGCGACGCCCAGGTCCGCTGGAGCCGTGACGGCGAGCTGTTCGTGCACGCCACCGACGACGCCACCCGCTTCGTTCAGGGCCTTTTCGCGCAGTACGGCGACGCGATCGAGGACCTGGAGGTACGGCGGGCCACCCTGGAGGACACCTACATGGCCATCGTGCGGAAGGAGGAACGGTGAACGCCACCACACACGCCGTGAAGCTCGGCCTGGCCAGGGGCTGGATCGAGTTCCGGCACAGCCTGACCAGCTCCACCGACATGTACTTCAACGCCTTCATCTCCGTGGCGTTCGTCGTCGTGCTGTACTTCCAGCGCGAGGTGAAGCTGCCCGGCACGAACCTGTCGCTCGCGGCCGCCACGCTGCCCAGCATGCTCGCCCTGCTCGTCGCCGTGGGCGGCCTGGTCGGCACCGTCGGCACACTGGCGGTCGAGCGGGAGGACGGCACCCTGCTGCGGGCCAAGGCCATGCCGCACGGCATGACCGGCTACCTCATCGGCAGGATCGTCAGCACCTCCACGGCCGGGCTGGTCACCCTGGTGATCGTGCTGGCGGCGGGGCTGATCCTGGTGCCCTCGATGCTCGGCACGGGGCTGGGCGGCTGGCTCATGTTCGCCTGGGTGATCGTGCTCGGGCTGCTGGCCACGCTCCCGCTGGGCGCCGTCGTCGGCTCGCTGACCAGCAACCCGCAGGCCGCCGCCGGCTTCTCCATGCTGACCGTCGGCGCCCTCACCTCGGCCTCCGGCATCTTCTACCCGATCACCTCCATGCCTGAGTGGCTCCAGACGGTCAGCCAGATCTTCCCCCTGTACTGGCTCGGCCTCGGCATGCGCTCGGCCTTCCTGCCCGACGCGGCGGCCGCCGCGGAGATCGGCCAGTCGTGGCGGGTCTTCGAGACCACGGGCGTGCTGGGCCTGTGGGCGCTGGCCGGGCTGCTGCTCGCGCCGCCCATCCTGCGCAGGATGGCCAAGCGTGAGTCCGGCTCGCTGGTGCAGGAGCGCCGCGAGCGGGCGATGCAACGGGTGAGCTGAGAAGATAGGCGGCGATGAGCGAGATCGTCTATAACCGCATCGCCCTGCTGCGGGCCGAGCGCGGCGTCACCCGCAGGCAGCTGGCCGACGCGCTCGGCGTCCACTACCAGACGGTCGGCTACCTGGAGCGGGGGGAGTACAGTCCCAGCCTGTACCTGGCGCTGCGCATAGCCGCCCACTTCGAGGTGCCGGTCGAGGTCGTCTTCTCCACCACGCCGTTCCCGCGCATCGGCGAGCGCTCGGCATGAACTGTCGGTGCGGTTGCCTACAGTGGCAGCATGCGACCGGTCACAGATTTGCAGCGCAAGGTGGCACCCTTCGAGGTGATCACCGAGATGACTCCCTCGGGCGACCAGCCCACGGCCATCGCCGAGCTGGAGCGCCGCGTCACGGCCGGTGAGAAGGACAACGTGCTGCTGGGCGCCACGGGCACCGGCAAGACCGCCTCCATCGCCTGGCTCATCGAGCGCCTCCAGCGGCCCACGCTGGTTATGCAGCCCAACAAGACCCTGGCCGCGCAGTTCGCCAACGAGCTGCGCGAGATGCTGCCCAACAACGCGGTCGAGTACTTCGTCTCCTACTACGACTACTACCAGCCCGAGGCGTACGTCCCGCAGAGCGACACCTACATCGAGAAGGACTCCTCGATCAACGACGAGGTGGAGCGGCTGCGCCACTCGGCGACGAACTCGCTGCTGACCCGCCGCGACACCGTCGTGGTCGCCTCGGTCTCGTGCATCTACGGCCTGGGCACGCCGCAGGAGTACGTCGACCGCATGGCCAGGCTCAAGGTCGGCATGGAGGTCGAGCGCGACCAGCTCCTGCGCCGCCTGGTCGACATGCAGTACACGCGCAACGACCTGGCCTTCACCCGTGGCACGTTCCGGGTCAGGGGCGACACGATCGAGATCATCCCGAAGTACGAGGAGCTCGCCGTACGCATCGAGATGTTCGGCGACGAGGTCGAGAAGCTCGCCACGATGCACCCGCTGACCGGCGAGGTCATCACCGAGGACGACGAGCTCTACATCTTCCCCGCCTCCCACTACGTGGCGGGCGAGGAGCGCATGGCCAAGGCCGTGGCCGGCATCGAGGCTGAGCTGACCGGCCGCCTGGAGGAGCTGGAGCGCCAGGGCAAGCTCCTGGAGGCCCAGCGCCTGCGCATGCGCACCACCTACGACATCGAGATGATGCGCCAGATCGGCACCTGCTCCGGCATCGAGAACTATTCGCGCCACATGGACGGCCGCGAGGCGGGCAGCGCACCCAACACCCTGCTCGACTACTTCCCCGAGGACTTCCTGCTGGTCCTGGACGAGTCCCACCAGACGGTCCCGCAGATCGGCGCCATGTACGAGGGTGACGCCTCCCGCAAGCGCACCCTGGTCGACCACGGCTTCCGCCTGCCCTCGGCCCTGGACAACCGCCCGCTGAAGTGGGAGGAGTTCCTGGAGCGCATCGGCCAGACGGTCTACCTGTCGGCCACGCCCGGCTCCTACGAGCTGGGCCGGGTCAAGGGCGACGTCGTCGAGCAGGTCATCCGCCCGACCGGCCTGGTCGACCCCGAGGTCGTGGTCAAGCCCACCAAGGGCCAGATCGACGACCTGGTCCACGAGATCCGCGAGCGGGCCGACCGCGACGAGCGCGTCCTGGTCACCACGCTCACCAAGAAGATGTCGGAAGACCTCACCGACTACCTGCTTGAGCTGGGCATCCGCGTCCGCTACCTGCACAGCGAGGTCGACACCCTGCGCCGGATCGAGCTCCTGCGCGAGCTGCGGAGCGGCGAGTTCGACGTCCTGGTCGGCATCAACCTGCTGCGCGAGGGCCTCGACCTGCCCGAGGTGTCCCTGGTGGCCATCCTCGACGCCGACAAGGAAGGCTTCCTGCGCTCGGAGACCTCCCTCATCCAGACCATCGGCCGCGCCGCCAGAAACGTCTCCGGCCAGGTCCACATGTACGCCGACAAGATCACCCCCTCGATGGAGCGGGCGATCGACGAGACCAACCGGCGCCGGGCCAAGCAGATCGCCTACAACGAGGCCAAGGGCATCGACCCGCAGCCGCTGCGCAAGAAGATCGCCGACATCCTCGACTCGCTGCAGCGCGAGGACGCCGACACCGAGCAGCTCATGGGCAGCGGCCGCCAGCAGTCACGCGGCAAGGCACCCGTGCCCGGGTTCGCGGCCAAGGCGGCGGGCCAGCACGCCAAGGCGATCGCGGGGGAGATGCCGCGTGCGCAGATGGAGTCGCTGATCGAGTCGCTGACCGAGCAGATGCACCAGTCGGCGGCCGACCTGCAGTTCGAGGTCGCGGCCCGGCTGCGCGACGAGATCAAGGAACTGAAGCGGGAGCTACGCGACATGCGGGAGGCAGGCGTCAAGTAGGGCCACAAGGCCACGGCCCTCGCTGCCGCCCGGGCGCTGTGGGCGTGGTCCCTCGCTGTCACCCGGGGCTGGGATAGCGGGGCTCTGCTCGGCTGCCGCTGTGGTGACAGCGGGGCTCGGCCCCACATCCCGGCGAAGGAGACACCGTCGCGGTCGCGGCTGGGTGGGGGCGCGGCGGTTGTTCTTCGGTGATGGGTTGGGTGGCGGGCGCCCTTCAAGGAGGCGGTGCCCATGGTCATGGCTCTGAGCTGCGGGTTCGCGGGTGGTGGTGGGGTGTGTGATGAAGGCCACGGCCAACTCGGACCATAACAAGAATCGATAGCCCCACCGGCCACCGTAAACACAGCGTAATCTGACGGTCACCCTTTGAAAGGAGTCCGCTGTGTCCGGACCGCAGGCGTACGAGATGCCGCTGGAGATGGTCAGACGGCATCCGAGTCTTGTCCTGGAGCTGATGTCGGTGGCTCAGGGTGGGCTGCCGACCGGGTATCGGGATGCGCGGCTCGTCGCGGGTGAGCCGGAGGCGCCGATCGTGGAGGTCACGGCGGCCAGCGGCGGGCGGATCCATGTGTGTCTGCGGTTCCCGCTGGCTCCGGGTGGCGGGCGCGCGGATGACAGCGGGCTGTTGATGGTCGTCTGTTTCGACGAAGAGGTGGCCGACCAGTTCCGGCATGGGCTGGAGACCGTGGTGGTCGGGCCTCGGGATCTGCGGCGCTGGTACGCGTTGGACAAGATCGCGGAGTCGCCCGAACTGGCCACACTGTGGGCTATCGCCAGTGGTGACCCGGATGTTCGCGCGTGTGTGGCCAAGGCGCTGCTGGTGTTGAGAGATGAGCGTGGCGCGCACTACTACTCGTATTTGAGCTCCCGGCTCTCCGCCCAGGACCGGGCGGAACTGGAGAAGCTGATGATGGGCGAGCGCTACCTGCTGATCGACAACGCCGTGACCGGGCCCTTCTGGGAGGCCGGGCGCTGGCATGGGCGGCGGGAGACGTTGCGGTGGCTGCTGGAGCATCGGGGGCTCAAGGTGGATCGGATTCAGGAGGAGGCCATCGACTCCTGCCGGCGTCAGTCGACGGTGCGGGAGTGGATGCGGCGCGCCCTGACCGCCGCCACCGCCGAGGACGTCTTCATCGGAGTCTGGTAGCCACCCACGGCGCCAGGTCGTCGTAGCCGGCGCCCTTGTTGATGCGGGCCCGCAGGTTCTGGGCCTGGGCGGTGGTGAACATCCCGCCCGCCAGCACCAGCGGAAAGCCGAGACGCCAGCTCAGCAGGGCCTTCTCGCTGTGCCGGTGCGCGTTGCGGAGCACGGCCGCGCCCACGCGGACCGCGTGCTCGTTCAAGGGCGGCACGCCGGGACGGTCGGGTTCCCTGGCCGAGTAGCGGAAACCCTCGTCCAGGTCGCACGGCGGGCACCCGGCAGGGCCCCTGCCCCTGCGGTTGCCGCAGGCGGGGCAGGTCAGGCGGTCGAAGGCGGCGTCCACGACCCGCCACGCGTAGGGCTTGATCTCGCTGACGATCATCTCGGCGAGGTCCGGGTCGTCGGGCAGCGACTCTTCCTTCAGGAAGGCCTGGTAGCCGTCCTCCACGAGGGTGTCCAGGAGGTCGCGGCAGCGGGGGCAGGCGGGGGCGCCGCCGTACTCGAAACAGCCGCATCGCGGGCACCGGTGCATCCGCCCAGCGTAGCGACGGTTATGCGGTTGCGGGTCGTCGGCGGCCTGGGCATAATCGTCGGAGCTTCGAGAGGGAGGAGGTCGAGACCATGGCGAATGTCTTCCGCGTGCCTTTTTCCGCGTCCTCAGACCTCCCCATCGGTCAGCCGCCGACCTGATCGCCGCGCCGGTGGGCCTTCACTCTGGAGCCTTTCACCGTGCCGAAGCACTACCGCAAGCGTGGCAAGAACGCCCTCGACGCCGACGACATCGAGTGGCTTGAGAACCATCACCGCGACGAAGCCGACGAAGACGGTCCGCCCGAGGGGGATCGCTGGTCCACCTGGGATCTCAGCGTGCCGACCGAGCGCGGGCCCCGGCCGTACCCCGGATGGCTGGTCACCGAGCTGGCCGCGGTCGACACCGAGCTGGGCGTGCTCAAGACCGGCAAGGAAGCCGACGTGCACCTCATCTCGCGCGGCGTGCCCGGCACCGGCCGCCAGTGCCTGCTGGCCGCCAAGCGCTACCGCTCGGGCGAGCACCGCCTCTTCCACCGCGACGCCGGGTACCTGGAGGGGCGCCGCATGCGCGACAGCCGCATGTCACGGGCCATGGCGGGGCGCACGGCGTTCGGCAAGCAGGTGATCGCCGGGCAGTGGGCGGGCGCGGAGTTCGCGGCGCTGACCCGGCTGTTCGAGCTGGGGCTGCCGGTTCCCTACCCGGTTCAGATCGTGGGGACGGAGGTGCTGGAGGAGTTCATCGGCACGCCCGACGGCTACGCGGCGCCGCGCCTGGCCAACGTCTCGGACGACCTGCCCGGCCTCTGGGAGCAACTCGTCGACGCGATGGTACGGCTGGCGCACGAAGGCCTGGCCCACGGCGACCTGTCGCCCTACAACATCCTGGTCCACGAGGGCCGCCTGGTCATCATCGACCTGCCCCAGATCGTGGACGTGATCTCCCACCCGGCCGGGCCCGAGTTCCTGGACCGGGACGCCCGCAACGTGGCCACCTGGTTCGCCGGAAAGGGCCTGCCCCAGGCCGACCCCGACGGGCTGGCCGCCCTCCTGCGCGCGGAGGCCCGGGTGAGCTGAACCGGGGTCGTTCAGATGGCGGCGGTGCCCATGACGTGGAACGCCCACGGTGTGCGCCCGCCGGGGAACAGGAACCGGTCGAGCCGCCCCACCCGCAACCCGGCGCGCTCCACGGCCGCGACCGTGTCCCGCCCGCAGTGGCAGCCGCCGAGCAGGCGCGGGCCCACGGTCGCGTCGATGACCCGCTGGGCCCGCCGGATCCCGGCGGTGTCGGCGCGTACGTGCTCCAGGAACCGGAACCGGCCGCCGGGCGCCAGCACGCGGCGCACCTCACGCAGCGCCGCGGCCTGGTCGTGCACCGAACACAGCACCAGGCACGACACCACGCCGTCGAACTCCCCGTCGGCCGCGGGCAGCCGCTCGGCCAGCCCGTCGACGACCTCGACGGGCACCGGCGCCTCCTTGGCGGCCTGCCGGGCGGCCGCGCGCAGGCTGGGCTCGGGTTCGACGGCGAGCACCCGGGTGACCTCGCGCGGGTAGTGGCGGAAGTTCATGCCGTTGCCCGCGCCGATCTCCAGCACGCGGCCGTGGAGCGGGGCGAGTAGCGCCTGGCGTTTCTCGCGCATGCCGCCGCGCTCCATGGCGTGGCTCAGCCGGATGTAGAGGCGGGCGAAGATCGGGTGCTTGACGTCCACCCCTCCATCACATCACCCGACGGCGGGTTCTTCGACGAGGGCGACGCGTACGTCCGCGGGGGCGCCGCCGTACAGGGGGATGGAGAAGACCGCGGTACGGCCCCGCGCCGCATAACTCGCATACCGCAGCCCGTCCTCATCCCAGAAGTCCTGGATGTCCGAGGACAGGTGGGCGGCGGCCGTGCAGTAGGCGGGGCTGCGGTAGAGCAGCCGCAGCGAGGTCTCCAGCGGGATCAGCCCCGGCTCGCGGACGGCCAGCGGACGCGTCAGCCGTACCAGGAGCTGCCGTGACGGGGTGAGCCAGTGACGGTCGAGTTCGGGGGAGAGGGCCAGCAGGGCGAGGGCCTCGGCGCCGGCGATCACGAGCGCGAGCGGCTCGACCGGGTACGGCCCGGCCGTCACCGCCGGCGCGCTCATGGCCAGCAGAAGCCCGGCGCGGGCGAACGAACGCCACTCGACCGGCCGGCCGTGGGCGCCCAGGCAGCCGCAGGACGCGTCGGGGACGGAGATCGCGGAGTAGGCCAGGTAGGCGAGGAAGCCGGTGGACAGGGCGGCGGCGGCCGTACCCTCCCAGGGGGAGGACGGCGGCGCGAGCAGGACGCCCGCCACCGCGAGTTCGGCCACCGCCACCAGACGGAGCAGAGGGACCGCGCGCGCCGGGCCGGCCAGCCGGGCCAGCGCCGTCCGCCCGGCCTGCGACCGCATCCGTCGGCTGAGCAGTTTCATCAGGGCCGCCCAGACCAGGAAGGCGGCGATCACGTAGGGCTGCAGCGCGGCGATCCCTTGCATCACACGCTCCTAGTGCGGGGAGAACACGGTGGCGATGTCGACTTCGTTGGTGTCAGGCCGCCAGGCGCCCAGGATCTGGACGTGCTGGCCGACGCGCAGGAGCGACAGGTCGGCCGACGGCGGCGCGTCGGAGTGGACGGCCACGGACCTGCCGGGTACGACGTGGCAGAGCACGTCCTTGCCGTTGTGGTCGAGGTGGATCTTCTCGTTGGTGATGTTCCTGACGTGGCCCTTGATGTTGACGATGTTGAGCCACACGGACTCGGCGGCGAGCATGCCGTCGGGCATGCGGACGCCCCTGGCGTAGAGGCCGTCGCCGGGCCTGGCCTGGTCGAAGCCGACGGGGCCGAGCTTCCACAGGCTCGTCCCGTCGACGACCCTGATCTGGTGGAAGACCATGTTCGAGCCGAGCACGACCAGGGTGCTGTCCTTGATGGCCCGGATGCGGCCTTCGGCGAACTCGGGGTCGGGGACGCCGGGTTCCGGCTGATCCGGTGCGGCGGCGAAGGCCGCCTCGGGGCCGAGCGAACCCATCGCGGTGGCGGCCACGACCGTGGCGCCGCCGCCCAGGAGCGCGGATTTGAGCATCTGCCTGCGTGTGGTCATCCTCAGCTCCCTCAGGCCGTCGAGATCTCGCACGGGCGCAGGCCCGTGGACAGGCTGGCGATCCTGGAGTAGGCCGCCGGGGTGAGGTCGATCAGCCGGTTGCTGGCGCAGGTGGCGCCGCAGCAGCTGCGCTCGCCGCAGAACAGGTCGGTCTGCGGGCCGCAGTCGGCGATGGTGGTGACGATGCTGCCGCCGCCGCACAGGGACGTGGTCCGGTGGCGGAACCCGCAGGTCCGGCGGGACAGGGCGTCGCCGCAGCGGTCGGGACGGGTGATGTTCCAGCAGGCGTCGGAGGTGTTGGGCCAGGCGTGCTGCAGGCTTCCCGAGTTGCAGGTGCCGCAGGCACCCTTGCCGGTGGAGCTGCAGGGTCCCCAGGCGTTCCCGCAGCAGAACCACGAGACTTCGCCTTGGACCGGGCCGAGTAAGTCGATGGGGTCAGTGGGCGTGCTGCGCACCATGCGCGTCCTCCTTGGGGGGTGGATGGGGAGGCGGTGCAGCGCTGCGTTGAAACTTTCCGACTCGATCTATCAATAGCATGTAAGGAAGTTTCGTCAACGCCCAAAAATACGGCGGCCCCCGTGGGGGACCGCCGTGGGATGCGCTTCAGATCAGCTTGGTGTAGTCGAGATCGATCTCGACGTCGAAGCCGATGTTGGTGCTCAGCTTGCCCCGATGGATGCCCGTCGGGACATAGGCCTTCACGGCCGGTTCGAGCTCGAAGGTGTAGGCGACCGCGACGCCCTTTTCCTCCTCGATCCTCCAGAAGTACCTGATCCCGGCATCGGCGTACTTGCTCGGCTTGGTGGTACGGTCCCGCTCCTCCGACTCCTTGGAGACGACCTCCACGATCAGGTGGACATCCTCCGGTCGGAAGGATGTGGTGACGCTCATCATCGCCGACCTGCTGACCAGCAGGATGTCGGGCTCTGGACGTTGCCTGATGCCCAGGGTGACGGTCATCTCCCGAGCGACAGCCAAGTGCTCGGGAAGGTGGAACCCCTGTTCGAGCAGGCGGAGGATGAGCATGTGAAATCTGGTCTGCGGCGACATCATGACGAGTGACCCATCGATCAGCTCGACGTGCTTGGGCGCGTCGGGAGGGAGGCGATCGAGCATGTCGGCGGTCCAGCCGTCCCGGGGGCCTGGGTAGAACCAGTCGGGGAGTGCGGTGGTCACGACCCACCTCCTCTGAAGCTTTTACGCGACGACTTCATGATGTCACAGAGAGTTAGGTCAGGAGGGCTCTTGGCGGTTCTGGATGGTCTTGCGGTAGAGATCGTCGATCTCATCCAGCGGGTCGGTGAAGGGGGCCGGGCGGCGGGCCTCGATCTCCAGGTCGGTGCGGGAGGAGAGGTCGTCGATGCCGCCCGAGGCGTGTTGCACCTGCGTGCGCATGAGGTCGGCGCGGATTCGGGCGCACATGGCCGTGAGCTTGGCCTGGTGTTCGCGCAGGCGTTCGGCCGTGACGTGGTCGACCACCGAGGAGATGCGCAGCTGCTGGGCGTAGATGCCCAGCTGCTGGTCCTGGACCTCGGCCTGCTTGGCCAGCTCGGCCATCAGGTGGGGCAGGTCGCCCAGGCCCCAGCCCGACGCGTGCGCCTGGTCGATCGCCTGGCGGGTCAGCCCGACCTCGCGGCGCAGGTCGAGGCGGAGGCGCTCGATCTCGGCCGCCTCGCCGGTGCCCATCGCGTTGACGTGGGCACTGAGCCGGGTCGTCGCCTTCTTGGCGGATTTGGCCGCCTTTTTGCCCAGCTTGACCATGAAAAAGATCGCCACCCCGCCGAGCACCAGGAACAGCAGGAAGACGACCAGCAGAATCGCGAAGATCGTTTCGATCGGAGGCACCTCCCGTGCACTGAGCATAGTCCGCCGAATCGGCCGGCATGAGGCTCAGCCAGATCGCGTTCCGCTGCGTTCTTATCGCTCTGACCAACGCCGGATGGGGCTCAGGTAGTTCCATCCTGAGCGGATTCGGCACAGGATCCCGAACCGAGCAAGCTCTTGATTGTGTCGGGGGCCTGTGGTTCAGTGCGTCCATTGTCCCGGGCCGCTTGAGGAGCCGCGCATGCTCGACGGGAAGGTCGTCGTCGTCACCGGGGGAGCGCGCGGCATGGGCGCCGCCACCGCCCGCCGTTGCGCCGCCGCGGGCGCGAGTGTGATCGTCACGGACGTCCTCGCCGAGGAGGGCACGGCCACCGCCAAGGACATCGGCGGCCGCTTCCTGCCCCACGACGTCAGCAGCGAGGCCGACTGGGCCCGTGTCATGGACGAGACCGGCCCCTTCCACGGCCTGGTGAACAACGCCGGAATCGTCTCCACCCAGCCGATCGAGCAGACGACGCCGGCCGACTTCGAGCGGGTGCTGAACGTCAACCTGACCGGGGTCTTCCTCGGCCTGCGCGCCGCCGTCGGGCCCATGCGGGCGGCGGGCGGCGGCGCCATCGTCAATCTGTCGTCGGTGGCGGGCCTGTTCGCGCTGCCCGGCACCGCCGGGTACGGCGCCTCCAAATGGGGCGTGCGCGGGCTGACGAAGATCGCGGCGCTGGAGTTCGCGCCAGCCCGGATCCGGGTCAACTCCGTGCATCCCGGGATGATCGTCACGCCGATGACCGAGCAGTTCGGGGCCACGCTGGCGGAGGGCGCGTTCCCGCTGGCGGCCAGCGGGCGGTGGGGCACGCCCGAGGAGGTGGCCGAGGCCATCGCGTTCCTGCTGTCGGACGCCGCCTCCTACATCACCGGCGCCGAACTCGCCGTGGACGGCGGCTGGAGCGCCGGAGAAGCCGCCCTGATCACGCCATCCACCGCACCCCCACCTGCGGCATCCACGACGGCCGGGGCGCCTCCGTGGCCGGACCCCGCCGCACCGCCGGGGGCCTGACGTGGGCGAAGGACCGCGCGGTCACGGGCTCCCGGTGCGGGGATCCGGCGTGCCGGAAGGCCCGCCTTCGCGCCCTCCCGTCCACGGAACCGGCGGTGACGCGGCCGCTGTGGTGATCAGGACGGGGTTCCGGCGTGGTGACGGGTGCGGGGCCGGCGTGGTGAGGCTTGAGGAGGTACGGCGTGGCCGTTGACGAGAGCACGCGGGTGGTCATCGACGTGCTGACCGGCGTCTTCCCGAAGATCGGCACCGAGGTGCCGGCCGCCGAGTCCGCCTCCGGGCACGCCTGCGCGGCGCTGCGCGAAGGCCTGAGGTAGGGAGGCGCATGCCGTACGCGCGGGTCGCCGAGGACGTCCGGCTCTTCCACACCGACGACGGCGCCGGGGAGGCGACGCCGTTGCTCCTGGTGCACGGCTGGGGCGCCGACTCGCACCAGTGGTCCTGGCACCTCGACGCCCTGGCCGCCGGGCGCCGGGTGATCGCCGTGGACCTGCGCGGCCACGGCTACTCCTCCGTGCCCGCCGAGGACAACACGCCCCGCCGCATGGCCGAGGACCTCGCCGCTCTGCTGGCCGCGCTGGGCGTCGCGAAGGTCGTCGCGATCGGCCACTCGATGGGCGGCCAGATCGTCTCCATCCTCGCCGTCGAGCATCCCGGCCTGGTCGAGCGGCTGGTCGCGGTCGATCCGGGGTACGGCATCGCGCCGGAGGTGGCCGGGATGTTCCCCCGGACGATCGCCGCCCTGCGCTCGGAACACGCGCACGAGGCGGCCGTCGAGATCGACCGCTGGTGCACCAACCGGCGCACCCCCGCGGTCATCCGCCGATGGCACCGGCGCCGTCTGTACGGGATGGCGCCGCACGTGCTGGCCCAGGCGTTCGAGGCGATGTTCGCGCTGGAGGACTCGATCGGCGTACGGCCCGCCTCCGACGCCTACCTGGCCCGGAGGTCCTGCCCGGTGCTGTCGCTGTGGGCCGACCCGAACCAGGCGGCATGGGAGGAAGGGCTGCTCAAGCACCCGGACTCGAAGGTCGTCGTCTGGGAGGGGGCCGGGCACCGCCTGCACGAGGAGCGGCCCGACGACTTCGTCGCGCTCGTGCTCGGCTGGCTAGCCGGGTGAGCGGCCGCGGCGGCGGCGCCGTACCTTTCTGATCACCCACCACGCGAGCAGGGCCAGCCCGATGAGCAGGACGATCACCAGCAGCGGGATGAAGATCGCCACGAGGCTCACGCCGAGCGAGCCGGCGTCCTCGACGGTGCTCATCACGGGCGCGCCGACCCCGCCGGTGCCGACGTTGACGACCGGACGGGCCGTGGCCTTCAGCGCGTGTACGGCCAGCGCCACCAGGATGCCGAGCACCCAGCTGAGCCACGGGTTCTCGGTGAGCCAGGTGGAGTTGTCGAGCTCGGCCGCGGCCGAGGTGGCGCTGAACACCACGCCGCCGGAGGCGGGCCGGACCGCCGTCTGGATCATGTCGTTGACGCTGTCCACGGCCGGGATCTTGTCGAGCACCACCTCGGCCAGCAGCAGCACGGCCAGCACCGCCAGCACGCCCCAGTTCGACAGCCACGCGTAGCCGTCGGGCAGCTTCACGCGGTCGGTGAAGTTGGCCAGCACCCCGACCACGAGCAGCGGGATGTAGGCGTTGAGCCCGGCGGCCGTCGACAGACCCAGGCCGGTGAGCGTGGCGAACATGACACCAACCTAGCCTCCCGCTCCCGGCGTCGGCTCACCTCGGCGACGCCCCCGAGCATCCGCAGGCCGACCAGGGGCTGCGACGACCTCGGCCGGGCTGCGACGACCTCGGCCGGATCGCGCACGTCGCCCGCCGCGACGCGGCACCCGCCGGCCCGGTCGTGGACGAGCACGACCGGGCCGTTGTCGCCTACGGCCGTCTCCGGCCCGCACCCGCCTCCGGCCCGCACCCGGAGGGCGACGGCGCCGAAGTCGGGCCGGTGCCGGGGTCGGCGATCCGCGTCCGTAGTCGTAGACCCGCGCGGGTGAGGGCTGAGCGGGACCGACGCGACTCATCGCCGCGTGGTCAGTCGGGGCGGGTGACCTCGTCCAGCAGCCCGGCCAGGGCGGGGCCGGTGAACTCGGCCATCGCGCGCTCGTACTTCTCCATGCCCCACGACCAGAAGTCGAAGTCGATGGACTCGTTGGCGCCGTCCTGGATGGCGGCCCACAGCGTCCAGCCGTACTTGGACATGAGGCCCAGCAGCCGCGCCCGCGCGACGCGGTTGCGCAGGCGGCGGCCGTAGTAGGCGGTGACGAGCTCCTCCAGCTGCTCCAGCGACAGGTCGGACTCGCTCCAGATGTTGCCCAGCTCGAAGCAGGCGTCGTTGTTGCCCGAGTACTCGTAGTCGATCAGCCACAGGCGCTCGCCGTCGTCGATGAAGTTGCCGGGCAGCAGATCGTTGTTGCAGGGGACGGTCCCCTCGTCGCGGACCTTCAACGCCTCACGGATCTGCGCCACTTGAGGCTCGAAATCCCGATATTTCGCGGGGAGGCGGAAATTTCGGGATTGGACGATCTTCAGATACCCCTTCTGGATCTCGAACATGTCGAAGTCCCGGGAGAAGCGCGGCCCGCTGTGCAGCCTCTGGCACGCCTCGGCCACCCGCGGCAGGTTCGCCGAGTCCCGCAGGTCCGCCTCGGTGAACGTGCGCCCCGGCAGGTACCCCACCACCAGCACCCCGAGCTCCCGCAGATAGGCGTGGACCGGCGCCCCGACCCCCGCCCGCTCGGCCGCGATCGAGTTGGCGTGCTCGGCGTCCCTGTCGATGCCCAGCAGCCCGCCCTCGCTGGCCGGAACCCTGACCACGTACGCCGCGCCCGGCACGCTCACCTTGTAATTGCGGTTGGTGAGCCCCCCGGGAAGCTCTTCGACGGTACGCGGCAGGCCCGCCAGCAGGGGAATGCGGTCGAGAACCTCATCCATGGGCGCTCTCCTCGTCAAGATTGACCGGCGATGCTAGCACCGTGCCCCCATCTCCGATCGTGCCTCACGCACCCGCGACACGCGCCCGATCGAGAAGGAAACGGTCTAGACCTTTTACGTCGAGCCGGTTAGCGTCACGAGCATGAGCGACTCGGCCCGGATCGTGATCATCGGCGGTGGCGTCGGCGGCGCCAGCGTGGCCTACCACCTGACCGAACTCGGCGAACGCGACGTCCTGGTCCTCGACCGCGACGAACTGACCAGCGGCTCCACCTTCCACTCCGCCGGACTCGTCGGCCAGTTGCGCGCCGACCCCACCTTGACCCGCATGAACCAGTACTCGGTCGAGCTCTACCGCAAACTCGACGTCTGGACCGAGTGCGGCGGCATCAAGCTCGCCTCCAGCCCCGAGCGCATGGAGGAGATCCGCCGCCAGATCGGCTGGGCCCGCACGTACGGCCTGCCGCTGGAGGAGATCTCGGTGGCCGAGGCGGCCGGGTTGTTCCCCCTCATGGACCCCGCGGGCGTGGTCGGCGCCGCGTACCTGCCGACCGACGGCCAGATCGACCCCTCTCAGCTCTGTTACGCGCTGGCGGGCCTGGCCCGCGAGGGCGGCGCCACGATCCGCACCCACACCCGGGTCCTCGGCATCGACGTCGAGCGGGGCCGGGTCCGCCGGGTCCGTACCGACCGGGGCGACGTCGACTGCGAGATCGTGGTGAACTGCGGCGGCATGTTCGCCCCGGAGATCGGCCGCATGGCCGGGGTACGCGTGCCGATCATCCCGATGTCGCACCAGTACGTGGTGACGGAAGGCTTCCACGAGCACACCGGCCTGCCCACGCTGCGCGACCCCGACCTGCTCGTCTACTACCGCCAGGACGTCCAGGGCCTGGTCATGGGCGGCTACGAGCGCACCTCCGCACCCTGGCTGGACCCGGTCCCGGCGGACTTCAACGGCCGTCTGCTGCCGGAGGACTGGGACCGATTCACCGAAATTTCCGACAATGCAGCCATCCGCGTCCCCGCCCTGGGCGACGTCGGCATCCGCAAGATGATCAACGGGCCGGAGGCGTTCACCCCGGACAACGAGTTCTGCCTGGGCGAGACCGAGGTCGGCGGCTTCTACGTGGCGGCCGGCTTCTGCGCGCACGGCATCGCGGGGGCGGGCGGCATCGGCATGGTCATGGCCGAGTGGATCGTCGAGGGCGAGCCGTCCATGGACCTGTGGCACATGGACATCCGGCGCTTCGGCCGCCAGTACCGCTCACCCTCCTACACGCGCAAACGCGTCGTGGAGAACTACGAGACCTACTACGACATCCGCTACCCCGGCCACGAGCGCGCCGCCGGCCGCCCGCTGCGCACCTCGCCCGCCTACGCCTGGCACGCCGCCCACGGCGCCGTCTTCGGGGAGAAGTCGGGGTGGGAGCGGGTCAACTACTACGCGCCGAACGCGGCGGAGCCGTACCGGAAGGAAGAGGAGCCGCGGGGGTGGGCGGCGCGCGGCTGGCATCCCGCGATCGGCGCCGAGCACCGCGCCACCCGCACCGGCGCGGGACTGTTCGACGAGAGCTCGTTCGCCAAGATCGAGGTGAGCGGCCCCGACGCGGCCGGGCTGCTGGAGTGGGTCTGCGCCAACCGCGTCGCCCGCGAGCCCGGCCAGGTCACCTACACGCAGGCGCTCAACCGGCGTGGCGGCATCGAGTGCGACTTCACCGTCACCCGGCGCGGCGAGGAGGACTTCCTCATCGTCACCGGCACCGCGTTCGGCTCCCACGACCTCGGCTGGCTGCGCAAGCAGGCCAGGCTGCGCGGCTCGGGGGCGCGGATCGCCGACGTGACCGGGCAGTACGCCTGCTTCGCCCTGTGGGGTCCGAAGGCGCGCGACATCATGGCCACGCTCACCGCGGACCCGCTGGACGCGCCGTTCATGTCCGCGCGCGAGCTGACCGTGGGCGACGTGCCGGTGCTGGCGCTGCGGGTGACGTTCGTGGGCGAGTTCGGGTGGGAGCTCTACTGCTCCAGCGAGTACGGCAGGGCGCTCTGGGACACCCTGTGGGCCGCCGGTGAGCCACACGGACTGATGGCCTGCGGCTACAAGGCCATCGACAGCCTGCGCCTGGAGAAGGGCTACCGGGTCTGGGGCGCCGACCTCGGCCCTGAGACGACGCCGTACGAGGCGGGCTTGGGCTTCTGCGTCAAGATGGACAAGGAGTTCCTGGGCCGCGCGGCGCTTGACCCGTCACCGCCGCGGCGGCTGCGCCGCATCACGCTGGACGACCCGCGGGCGGTCGTGCTCGGCAACGAGCCGGTGCGCGTCGAGGGCCGAGTGGAGGGGCGCGTCACCTCCGGCGGCTACGGCTACACGCTGGGCGCCTCGCTGGCCTACGCCTACCTGAACGCCGAGCCGGGCACCGGCGTGGAGGTGGAGCTGTTCGGCGAGCGCGTCACCGGCACCGTCGGCTAGGTCCGCACCGTCAGGCGTACCCGGTCGGGGCGGTACAGGTCGCGGGCGTACTCCACCGGCACGCCCGCGACCGCGTAGGCGGTGCGCTCGATGCGCATGAGCGGCGTGCCCGGCGTGATGCCCAGCTCGGTGGCCTGCTCGCCGGTGGCCACGACCGGGTCCAGGTGCTCGACCGCGCGGCCGGGCGCCAGCTCGTAGCGGGCGGCCAGCAGGTCGTACAGGGAGCCGCCGAGATCCTCCCTCAGCAGGCCCGGCAGGAGCGCGGCGGGGAAGAACGACAACTCCAGCGCCACCGGCGAGCCGCCCGCCGAGCGCACCCGGGCGATCTCGTGCACCGGCGCCGCGGGCTGCAGCTCCAGCGCCGCCGCGACCTCCGGCGGCGCCCGGCGCGTACGCGCCCGCAGCAGCCTGGCCTCGGCGGTCAGGTGGGCCCTGCGCATCCGCTCGGTGAACCCGGCCAGCCCCGTCAGGTCACACTCGACCCGGGGCTCGGCCACGAACGCCCCGCCGCCGCGCCCCTGCGTACGGACCAGGACGCCGCGCGCCTCCAGCGTCGCCAGCGCCTGCCGCAGCGTCATCCGCGACACGCCGAGCCGCGCCGCCAGATCGCGCTCGCCCGGCAGCCGGTCGCCCGGCGCGATCTCGCCGCGCGCGATCGCCTCCAGCAGCCAGCGCTCGATCTGGACGTGCGCGGGCACCCCGCCGCCCCTGGCCAGTTCGACGAACTCCACCCTTCTACTCTGACAGGCGCCGCAGCCGTTCCACCGCGTCGGCGAACTCGCTCACCATCGCGTAGACCACCTCGCGGGCCGGCCTGACCTGGTCGAGCTGGCCCACGACCTGGCCGACGAAGTAGCCGGCCAGCTCCACGGCGCCCGGCTCGCCGCGCTCGGCCGCCGCGCCGATGCGGGCCATCGCGCTCTCGGCCACCAGCATCTGCAACGGCATTCCCAGCGGACCCGGGCTCTCGGGCGCGGCGTCCCACTCCTCGGTCCACGCCGACTTCAGCTGCCTGGCCGGCTTGCCGGTGCGCGACCGCGAGCGGACGGTGTCGAGGGAGGAGGCGGCCAGCATCTTGCGCTTGACCGCCGGGGCCGTCTCGGCCTCCTCGGTGGTCAGCCAGACCGACCCGCACCACACGCCCTGCGCGCCGAGCGCCATCGCCGCGGCCATCTGGCGCCCGTCGGCGATGCCGCCCGCCGCGAGCACGGGGACCCGACCCACGGCGTCCACGACCTGCGGCACCAGCACCATCGTGGAGATCTCGCCGGTGTGCCCGCCGGCCTCGGTGCCCTGGGCGACGATGACGTCCGCGCCCGCCGCCACCTGCCTGCGCGCGTGCTCCACGGTGCCGACCAGGGCGGCCACCGGGATGCCGTGCTCGCGCGCCCTGGCCACCATCTCGGGCGGCGGCGGTCCCAGGGCGCTGGCGATGAGGCCGATCGGGTGCTTCAGCGCCACGTCGATCAGGCCGGTCGCGCCGGCCGCCGTCACCCTGCCGGCGAACTCGTCGGCCGAGCGGATCTCCCGGCCGGCCGCGGCGACGCCGTACTTGCGGAAGAGGTGCGCGACGAAGTCGCGGTGCCGTTCCGGGATGAAGGCCGCGACGTCCACGCGCGGCCCCTCGATCTTCCCGGGGACGAGCACGTCCACCCCGTACGGCCGGCCGCCCACCTGCTCGTCGATCCAGGACAGCTCGGTGTCCAGCTCGGCGGGGGAGTAGGCGATGGCGCCCAGGACGCCGAACCCGCCCGCGTTGGTGACCGCGGCCACCACGTCCCTGCAATGGCTGAAGGCGAACAACGGGAACTCCACGCCGAGCCTGTCGGCCA
The DNA here is from genome assembly GCF_044459065.1 of Nonomuraea sp. NPDC050394. Classification (NCBI taxonomy): domain Bacteria; kingdom Bacillati; phylum Actinomycetota; class Actinomycetes; order Streptosporangiales; family Streptosporangiaceae; genus Nonomuraea; species Nonomuraea sp. NPDC050394. The sequence goes on from NZ_JBITIO010000008.1 coordinate 334,199, forward strand.
GTTCGGTGCGCATGCCGCGACGCTAACCCCCAGAACCTTGTTCGGTCTAGGAGTCGTCCTCGTCGTCGTCATCCTCGCCCTCGACCGTCCACGACACCGAGGTCACCGAGGGCTCCAGGCTGAGCCGGCTCGTGGCCGACTCGAACAGGTTCTCGTCGCGGCGCAGGCTGTCCACGATCGCGATCACCTCCACCTGGCCGCGCCGGTCGGCCTCCTGCCCCTGCAGGCTGCGCAGCCGCAGCTCCGGCCGGGTCAGCGCGTTGACGACCAGCTTGCGCACGTGCGCCTGGTCGTCGTCCCAGCAGCGCACCTCGAACCGGTAGCGGGTACGGCGGGCCGCCCGCCGCCGGTCGAGGAAGCGGCCCAGCGGGCGCATGAGCGTGTTCGCGACCACGATCAGGAAGGTCCCCGCCGTGGCCATCAGGTACATGCCCGCACCCGCCAGGGAGCCGACCGCCGCCGCGCACCACAGGGTCGCCGCGGTGTTGAGGCCGCGGATGTTGAACCCCTCGCGCAGGATCACGCCCGCGCCGAGGAAGCCGATGCCCGAGACGATCTGCGCGGCCACGCGGGTCGGGTCGGCGGTGGCGCCGGCGAAGCCGTACGCGCTGAGCAGCACGAACAGGGCCGCGCCGACGGCGACGAGCAGGTTCGTGCGCAGGCCCGCCATCCGGGCCCGCCACTGCCGCTCGATGCCGATGACGGCGCCGAGCACCGCGGCCGCGACCAGGCGCAGCAGCAGATCGATCTCCACGCCCGGTATGTCCCCCGCCGGGACGGGCGCGAGGCGGCCTTTGCCGGGTTATGAACGGTCCATGGGTCCTTCGGGCGGCCCGTGGAGGTTCAGGCGGTCGCCTGGCGGTCCAGCGACGTGATCGCGGAGGTGCCGGGGGAGTGCCAGCCCAGCGCCGGATCGTAGCGGCGCACCAGCTTGGCCGGGATGCCCGCCACCACGCTGTGGTCGGGGAACTCGCCCCGCACCACCGCGCCGCCCGCCACCACGCACTGCCGCCCCAGCCGCGTTCCCGGCAGGATGATCGCGCCGGCGCCCAGCCACGAGCCGGGGCCGATCGAGACCGGGCTGTTCCTCGGCCACTGCCGCCCGATGGGTACCTCGGGATCGTCGTAGACGTGGTTCTGGTCGGTGATGTACACGTACGGGCCGGTGAACACGTGGTCGCCGACGTCGATCGACTGGTGCGCCACGATGTGGCTGCCGCGCCCGATCGAGCAGCTTCCGCCGATCCGCAGGATCGAGTCCGGGCCCAGGTCCACGCCCGGCCCCATGCCGCACGACAGCGAGACCCGCTCCCCGACGAGCGTCCCCTCGCCGATCTCGATCCACTGCTCGCCGAAGATCGCCCCGGGCGGGAACGCGATCGACACGCCTTCGCCCAGATGGCGGAAGCGATAGCCTCCCGGACTGGACGGGCTGATCGCCCCGGCTCTGCGCAAAGCGGCGTAGGCGCGGTGAATCAGCGCGCCCGCCGCCCGCCGTACGTGTGACATAGGGCCCAAAGTTACCGCTTGGTCATGCTGTTCGGGCATGTCGGGGGCGTTCTTTGATATCCTGAGAGCCCGTGGACACATAGCCACACCTCGAGCCACGGGAGCCCCTTTGCGCAGCGCATCGCAAACCAAGCATCTGTTCGTCACCGGCGGTGTCGCCTCCAGTCTCGGCAAGGGGCTCACGGCTTCCAGCCTCGGCCGCCTGCTCAAGGCACGCGGGCTACGGGTCACGATGCAGAAGCTCGACCCCTACCTCAACGTCGACCCCGGCACGATGAACCCGTTCCAGCACGGCGAGGTCTTCGTCACCGACGACGGCGCGGAGACCGACCTCGACGTCGGGCACTACGAGCGTTTCCTCGACACCGACCTGCACGGCTCGGCCAACGTCACCACCGGCCAGGTCTACTCCAACGTCATCGCCAAGGAGCGGCGCGGGGAGTACCTGGGCGACACCGTCCAGGTCATCCCGCACATCACCAACGAGATCAAGGACCGCATCCGCGGCATGGCCGGTCCCGACGTGGACGTGGTCATCACCGAGGTCGGCGGCACCGTGGGCGACATCGAGTCGCTGCCGTTCCTGGAGGCCGTGCGCCAGATCCGCCACGAGGTGGGCCGCGACAACGTCTTCTTCCTGCACGTCTCGCTCCTGCCGTACATCGGTCCCTCCGGCGAGCTGAAGACCAAGCCCACCCAGCACTCCGTCGCGGCGCTGCGCAGCATCGGCATCCAGCCCGACGCGATCGTGCTGCGCTCCGACCGGCCCGTGCAGACCTCCATCAAGCGCAAGATCAGCCTGATGTGCGACGTCGACGAGGACGCCGTCGTCAGCGCGGTCGACGCCGCCTCCATCTACGACATCCCCAAGGTGCTCCACACCGAGGGCCTCGACGCCTACGTCGTGCGCCGGCTCGGCCTGCCCTTCCGCGACGTCGACTGGAAGGAGTGGGAGCAGCTGCTGCGGCGCGTGCACCGCCCGGCCAAGGAGGTCACGATCGCGCTGGTCGGCAAGTACATCGACCTGCCCGACGCCTACCTGTCGGTCACCGAGGCGCTGCGCGCGGGCGGCTTCGCCAACGACGCCCGCGTCAACATCCGCTGGGTCAAGTCCGACGACTGCGAGACCGACGAGGGCGCCTCCCGCGAGCTCGACGGCGTCGACGGCGTGCTCATCCCGGGCGGCTTCGGCGTACGCGGCATCGAAGGCAAGATCGGCGCCATCAAGCACGCCCGCGAGAACAAGGTGCCGCTGCTCGGCATCTGCCTCGGCATGCAGGGCATGGTCATCGAGGCCGCGCGCAACCTGGCCGGGGTCGTCGACGCCAACTCCGCCGAGTTCGACGCCGACACCAAGCACCCGGTCATCTCCACCATGGCCGACCAGGAGGACGTCGTCGCCGGCGAGCGCGACATGGGCGGCACCATGCGCCTGGGCGCCTACACCGCCAAGCTCGGCGAAGGCAGCCTGGCCAGGCAGCTTTACGGCAAGGCCAAGGCCGACGAGCGCCACCGCCACCGCTACGAGGTCAACAACTCCTACCGCGAGCAGCTGGAGAAGGTCGGCCTGGTCTTCTCCGGGCTGTCGCCCGACGGCCGCCTCGTCGAGTACACCGAGCTGCCCGTCGAGACCCACCCGTTCTTCATCGGCACCCAGGCGCACCCCGAGTTCAAGTCCCGCCCGACCCGGGCCAACCCGCTGTTCAAGGGCCTCATCGCCGCGGCCCTCGCCTTCGCCGACGGCCGCGTCTCCGCCAAGGTCGCCAAGTGAGGGACACCGCGCAGCAGTGGGACGTCGTCGCCTCCAAGAAGCACTTCCAGGGCCGGGTGATCGGCCTGCGCACCGACTCCGTGCGCATGCCGGGTGACGACGTCGCCGACCGCGACTACGTCGTCCACCCCGGCTCGGTCGCCGTCCTCGCGCTCGACGAGGAGAACCGGGTGCTGCTGCTGCGCCAGTACCGCCACCCGGTGCGCCACCTGCTGTGGGAGCTGCCCGCCGGCATCCGCGACGTCGAGGGCGAGCCGCTGGTCACCACCGCGGCGCGTGAACTGGCCGAGGAGGCCGGGTACGCCGCCGACACCTGGTACACGCTGGTCGACCTGATGAGCTCGCCGGGCATGACCGACGAGCGCATCCGGGTGTTCCTGGCGCGGGGGCTGCGCCGTACCGAGATCGACTTCGAGCGCAAGCACGAAGAGACCGACATGCCGGTCGAATGGGTACCCCTCGCCGACGCCGTCGAGAAAGCGCTCATGGGAATGATCCACAATTCCCCGGCCGTGGCCGGTATCCTCGCCGCGTACGCGGCATCGGTCGAAGGGTTCGGGCTGTTGCGGCCCGCCGACGCACCTGAGGAGTGAGCTTTCGTGGAGGCGGTGCTCTCCAGCTACCTCGCCCATCTGGCGGTGGAGCGGGGTCTGGCTGTCAACACGCTCGCCTCCTACAAGCGTGACCTGCGCCGCTACGTCGACCATCTCCAGGCGCGCGGGCGCCTGGAGCTCGACCAGGTGGCCGAGGCCGACGTCCTGGCGTTCCTGTCCGCGCTGCGCGAGGGCGACGGCGAGCACCCCGCCCTCGTGGCCAGTTCGGCCGCGCGGGCGGTCTCGGCGGTACGCGGCCTGCACCGCTTCGCCCTGCGCGAGGGCGTCACCGGCCACGACCCCGCCCACCAGGTGCGCCCGCCGCGCCAGCTACGACGCCTGCCGAAGCCGATCACCGTCGACGAGGTCGAGCTCCTCCTCGCCGCCTCCGGTCCCGAGGGCGCGCCGCTGACCCTCCGCAACCGCGCGCTCCTGGAGGTCCTGTACGGCACCGGCGCCCGCATCTCCGAAGCCGTCGGCCTGGCCGTCGACGACCTCGAACCCGAGCAGGTACGGCTGCGCGGCAAGGGCGGCCGCACGCGCGTGGTCCCGCTCGGCCGCTATGCCCGCGAAGCCCTCGACGCCTACCTCGTCCGGGCCCGCCCCGGTCTGGTGGCCCATGGGCGGGGCACGCCCGCGTTGTTCCTGAACGCCCGGGGCGGCCGCCTGACCCGGCAGGGCGCCTGGGAAGTGCTCCAGGCCGCCGCGGAACGAGCCGGACTTGCCGGGATTTCCCCCCACGTGTTGCGCCATTCCTTCGCAACCCACCTCATCGACGGCGGTGCCGACGTTAGGGTGGTCCAGGAGCTACTCGGTCACGCCTCGGTGACCACCACCCAGGTGTACACGCTGGTGACGGTCGACCGGCTCCGCGAGGTCTACGCCGCGGCGCATCCGCGCGCCCGGCAGTGATCTATAGTCTTTGCGACGTGCGGCGAGTACGGCGTGCCGCCTTGCCGCGTTAAGTGCTGACGCCATAGTGTCCGTCCGGACGGTCCGGTTCGGGATCGTCAGGGAGGTTCGAGCTGGTGACTGTGACGACCAACGGATCGACCCAGGGGAACCCCGAAAACCCCTGGGGTGACACGAAGACGGCCACGCCCACCGCCGGCGTGAACCTGGGCCCCACCCGAAGGCCGCGTCCCGTGTTCCCGGAACCAGCCCGGCGCGAGATCCACGGGCCCGCGCGCGTCGTCGCGATGGTCAACCAGAAGGGTGGCGTCGGCAAGACGACCACCACCATCAACCTGGGCGCCGCGCTCGTCGAATACGGGCTGAAGGTCCTGCTCGTCGACTTCGACCCGCAGGGCGCGCTCTCGGTCGGCCTCGGCATCAACCCCCATCAGCTCGACCTCACCGTCTACAACCTGCTGATGGACCGCAACGTCTCCGCCGAGGACGTGCTGCTGGAGACCGGCGTCGACGACCTCGACCTCCTGCCCAGCAACATCGACCTGTCCGCAGCCGAAGTCCAGCTCGTCACCGAGGTGGCCCGCGAGCAGGTGCTCGGCCGCGTGCTCAAGCCGCTGCTGCCGCACTACGACGTCTGCCTCATCGACTGCCAGCCGTCCCTGGGCCTGCTCACCGTCAACGCGCTGACCTGCGCCCACGGCGTCATGGTGCCGCTGGAGTGCGAGTTCTTCGCGCTGCGCGGCGTCGCCCTGCTCATGGACACCATCGCCAAGGTGCAGGAACGGCTCAACGACGAGCTGGAGATCGAAGGCCTGCTCGCCACCATGTACGACGCGCGTACCCTGCACGGCCGCGAGGTCCTCGCCCGGGTCGTCGAGGCCTTCGGCGACAAGGTGTTCCACACGGTGATCAACCGCACCGTCCGCTTCCCCGACGCCACCGTCGCCGGGGAGCCCATCACGACCTTCGACCCGTCCTCGCTCGGTGCCAACGCCTACCGTGAGCTGGCCCGCGAAGTGCTGTCGCGCTGGCCCGCTCCTGCGACAATGGCCAGGTGACATCGACCTCGACCGAGCAAGGCGGCTTCCAGGTCCACCTGGACGTCTTCGAGGGCCCCTTCGACCTGCTGCTCGGCCTGATCTCCAAGCACAAGCTGGACATCACCGAGGTCTCCCTGTCGAAGGTCACCGACGAGTTCATCGCCTACATCAAGTCGCGCGGGCCCGAATGGGACCTCGACCAGACCAGCCACTTCCTCCTCGTGGCGGCGACCCTGCTCGACCTCAAGGCGGCCAGGCTGCTGCCCTCCGGCGAGGTGGAGGACGAAGAGGACCTCGCGCTCCTGGAAGCGCGTGACCTGCTGTTCGCCCGGCTGCTGCAGTACAAGGCGTACAAACAGGTGGCGAAGATCTTCGCCGGCAAGATGGCGGAGGAGGCGTTGCGCTTCCCGCGCGTCGTGCCCATGGAGCGGGAGTTCGCCGATCTGTTGCCCGAGCTGATCCTGGGGATCGGGCCCGACCAGCTCGCCAGGATCGCGGCCAAGGCCTTCACCCCGAAGCTGCCGCCGACGGTGAGTGTCGGTCACATCTACCAACCACTCGCCAGCGTCCGCGAACAGGCGGCTATCCTGGTGCGGCGTCTGCGGCGGATGCGCAAGGCCACGTTCCGCGCCCTGGTCGCCGACTGCGAGGGCACTTTCGAGGTGATCGCCCGGTTCCTGGCGGTGCTGGAGTTGTTCCGGGAGTCGGCCGTGACCTTCGACCAGGTCGAACCACTCGGCGACCTCCACGTCACCTGGACCGGAACCGACGACGGCGACATCTCGGTCGGCGACGACTACGAAGAACCCGCGGAGAAGAAGACCGATGCCTGAGCACGACACCCCGCCCGCCCCCCGCCGCTCCGCGGACCCGGACCTGCCCGCCTGGATGACCCTCCCCGGCGCCCTGTCCACCACCCCGCCCACCCCGGCACCCCGCTTGCCCGCCGACGCCGAGGACGACCGCCCGGCGGCGGACCTCCCGGTTGAAACGCCCGCGCCGGAGGACGACCGCCCGGCGGTGGAACTTCCGGCTGGATCGCCCGCGCCGGAGGACGACGGCCTGGCGGCGGACCTCCCGGTTGAAGCGCCCGCGCCGGAGGACGACCGCCCGGCGGTGGAACTTCCGGCTGGATCGCCCGCGCCGGAGGACGACGGCCTGGCGGCGGACCTCCCGGTTGAAGCGCCCGCGCCGGAGGACGACCGCCTGGCGGCGGACCTCCCGGCTGAAACGCTGGCGCCCGACGACGACCCCGACCCGGCGGCCGTGGTGTCTGCGGAGGACACCGCGGATCCGGCTGAGGAGGCGGACTCTGTCGGCGCGGCTCCCGTCACCTCGGGCCGGGCCTCGGTTGTGGAGGCTCCGGTCCGGGCGGACGTGGACCCGGCCGGTGTGGCTTCGGCCGCCTCTGGCTTGAGCGGGGAGGCTTCGGGCGCGCCGGTCCCTGACGTGGCGGCTTCGGTCGCGGCTGTGCCGTCTTCCGGGGAGGTTCCGGGAACGGGCTCTGCGGGGGAGATTCCGGGAACGGGCGGCGAGGCGGATCTTGCCGGGGCTGGGGCCGGGTGGCTGGGTGAGGAGGCGGGGCTGGGGTTGAAGGCTTCGCTGGAGGCGATTCTGCTGGTGGTGGATGAGCCGGTGGCCGAGGTGACGCTGGCTCAGGTGCTGGAGAGGCCGAGGCAAGAGGTCGGGCAGGCGCTTTCGGAGCTGGCGGCGGAATACACGGCCGATCGGCGGGGTTTTGACCTGAGAGAGGTGGCGGGAGGCTGGCGTTTCTACACGCGGGCCGAGTGCGCGCCTCTGGTCGAGCGCTTCGTGCGCGACGGGCAGCAGACGCGGCTCACGCAAGCTGCTCTGGAGACTCTCGCGGTCGTGGCTTACCGGCAGCCGGTGAGCCGTGCCCGCGTGGCCGCGGTACGCGGTGTGAACAGCGACGGCGTCATGCGTACGCTCGTCGCCAGGGGGCTGGTCGAAGAGGCCGGCACCGACCCGGAGAGCCAGGCAGTGCTCTACCGGACAAGCTCATACTTCCTGGAGCGTCTGGGACTGAAGGACATCGGCGAGCTCCCCGAGCTCGCGCCGCTCCTCCCGGACGACGTGGAGAACCTCGAGGAGACAACGAAGTGATCAACAGGCGAAGCACCCCGTCCGGTGATGGACGCGGTCGAGGACGTTCGGGCGGCCACACGGGCCGCGGCGGGCGTCCCGCCTTCCGCTCCGACGACCGACGCGGCGGCGGGGACCGAGACTCCCTGCGCGCCGACAGGGGCGGCTCCCGGACCCGCCCCACCAAGCCCACCGACCGCCGCGACGACCGCGGCGGCTACCAGGGCCGTGATGACCGCGACCGTGGTGGTTACCAGGGCCGTGATGACCGCGACCGTGGTGGTTACCAGGGCCGTGATGACCGCGACCGTGGTGGTTACCAGGGCCGTAGCGATGACCGTGGCGGCCAGGGTCAGCGTCGTGACGACCGTGGTGGTTTCCAGCGGCGCGATGACCGTGACCGCGGTGGTTACCAGGGCCGTAGCGATGACCGTGGCGGCCAGGGTCAGCGTCGTGACGACCGTGGTGGTTTCCAGCGGCGCGATGACCGTGACCGCGGCGGGTACCAGCGGCGTGATGACCGCGACCGTGGCGGCTACCAGGGCCGTGACGACCGCGGTGGTTACCAGCGGCGTGATGACCGTGACCGTGGCGGCTACCAGGGCCGCGATGACCGTGACCGTGGTGGTTTCCAGCGGCGCGACGATCGCGACCGTGGTGGTTACCAGCGGCGTGATGACCGCGACCGCGGCGGCTACCAGGGCCGCGATGACCGTGACCGTGGTGGTTTCCAGCGGCGCGACGATCGCGACCGTGGTGGTTACCAGCGGCGTGACGACCGCGACCGCGGCGGCTACCAGGGCCGTGACGACCGTGACCGTGGTGGTTACCAGCCCCGCGACGACCGGGCGGAGCGTTCCGGCGGCGACGGGTTCCGGGCCGCCCGGGGTGGGCGGCGTGACTCCGCGCCCGGCCCCACCAGGGCACGGTACGGCAAGCGCGACGACGTCCAGACGATCGGCGGCAGCCGTACCGGCGGGAAGACCACCGGCGGGCAGAGCACCGGCAGGGGGCCGCGGCGTGACGAGCGGCCGGGCAGGGGCGACAAGCCGTCGGACCGGTTCAAGACCGCCCGCCAGCCCATCCGCGACACCGCGTTCTTCGAGCCCGGCTACACCGACGAGCGGGACACCACCGAGGTCCCCGGCGGCGTCAGGCTGCAGAAGGTGCTCGCCCAGGCGGGCGTGGCCAGCCGGCGTGCCTGCGAGGAGATGATCGGCGCCGGTCGCGTGACCGTCAACGGCCAGATCGTCCGCCGCTTCGGCGCGAAGGTGGACCCGGCCGAGCAGATCATCCACGTGGACGGCAAGCGCATCCCCACCGCCCCCGACCTCGTCTACTACGCGCTGAACAAGCCGATCGGCGTCGTGTCCACGATGGAGGACCCGCAGGGACGTCCGTGCCTGGCCGACTACGTGCAGGAGCTGGCGCCGCGGCTGTTCCACGTGGGCCGGCTGGACACCGAGACCGAGGGCCTGCTGCTGCTCACCAACGACGGCGAGCTGGCCAACCGGCTGACGCACCCGAGCTATGGGGTGCAGAAGAAGTACTGGGCGAAGGTGCCGGGGCCGATCCCGCGCGACCTGGGCCGCAGGCTTCGTGAGGGCATCGAGCTGGAGGACGGCCTCGCCCGCGCGGACTCCTTCTCGATCGTGCAGGAGCACGGCCAGCAGGCGCTGGTCGAGGTGGTGCTGCACGAGGGCCGCAAGCACATCGTGCGCCGCATGCTGGAGGAGTCGGGTCACCGCGTGATCGACCTGGCGCGGATCGAGTTCGGGCCGGTCAAGCTGGGCCGGACGAAGGCGGGCACGCTCAGGGCGCTGTCGCTGGCGGAAGTCGGCGAGCTGTACGCCGCCGTCAAGATGTAATCTGGCAGCCCATACCCAGGAGCCCGTACCGCCGCGTACGGGCTCCATGCCTTATGAAGGGGACGAGCACCATGGTCCGGGCGATTCGCGGGGCGATCCAGGTCGGCGCCAACACCCGCGACGCGATCATCGAGGCGACGACGGAGCTGGTGAGCACGCTCATGGAGCGCAACCGGCTCTCGACCGACGACGTGATCAGCGTGTTGTTCACCGCGACGCCCGACCTGACGGCGGAGTTCCCCGCTCTGGCCGCGCGCAAGCTGGGCTTCCACGACGTGCCGCTGATCTGCTGCACGGAGATCGACGTGCCGGGCGCGCTGCCGCGCGTGGTACGGCTGATGGCGCACGTGGAGACCGACCGGCCACGCGGCGAGATCAGCCACGTCTACCTGCGCGGCGCCGTCGCGTTGCGTGAGGACATCGCCCAATGAAGCTCGAGAGCGTCCTCGTCCTCGGCACCGGCCTGGTCGGCACCTCGATCGGGCTGGCGCTGCGTCAGCGCGGCGTGAGCGTCCTGCTGGCCGACCGCGACCTCGGCGCGGTCCGCCTGGCCAGGGAGATGGGCGCCGGTCAGGAATGGCATTCCGGCGAACAGGCCGACCTGGCGATCGTCGCGGTCCCCCCGGACCACGTGGCGACCGAGCTGCGCGGCCTGCAGCGGCGCGAGGCCGCCCGCTTCTACACCGACGTGTCGAGCGTGAAGGCCATGCCGATCGCCAGGGCCGTCGAGCTGGGCTGCGACATGGGCCTCTACGTGGCCTCGCACCCGATGGCCGGCCGCGAGAAGGCCGGGCCCGGGGCGGCCAGGGCGGACCTGTTCCTGGGACGGCCGTGGGCGCTGTGCCCGACGGAGGCGGCGCGGCCCGAGGCGAAGCGGGCGGTGCTGGAGCTGATCGGGCTGTGCGGCGCCAACCCGGTCGAGGTGAGCGCCGAGGAGCACGATCGCGCGGTCGCGCTCGTCTCGCACGCGCCGCACGTGGCCGCCTCCGCAGTGGCGGCCCGGCTGTCGGAGGCGTCCGACGTGGCGCTCGGCCTGGCCGGTCAGGGCGTACGGGACGTGACCAGGATCGCCGGCAGCGACCCCGGCCTGTGGCTGGGCATCCTGTCGGGCAACGCCGCGCCCGTCGCCGAAGTGCTGGAGGCGGTATCGCGCGACCTGACCGAGGCCGCGGCGGCGCTGCGCGCGCTGGCCGGAGGCGACCAGAGCGCGGGCCCCGACGTCACGCAGCTGCTCAAGCGGGGCGTCGCCGGGCACGGGCGCATCCCGGGCAAGCACGGCGGCCCGGCCGCCGCCTACGGCGTCGTCCAGGTGGTCATCGGTGACCGGCCGGGTCAGCTGGCCCGGTTGTTCCAGGTGTGTGATGAGGTCGGGGTCAACGTCGAGGATGTCCGGCTGGAGCACGCTCCGGGCCTGCCCCTGGGCCTGGCGGAGGTGTCGGTGCAGCCGGACGCGGTGGCCGTTTTGCAGGAGGCTCTGCACGAGCGTGGCTGGCAGGTGCCGTAGGCCCCGCGGATGTCACGTTCCGAGGCGGTGGATCCGTCTTCCCGGTATGACACACATCATGGTTCTGGGAGCCGGATACACCGGGATGATGGCGGCGATCCGGATCGCGGTGAAGACCCGCCGCCTGGGCGTCAGGGTGACGCTGGTCAACGCCTCGCCGCGCTTCACCGAGCGGCTGCGCATGCACCAGACGGCCGCCGGCCAGCGGCTGACCGGCCACGCCATCGACAAGGTGATCGCCGGCACGGGCATCACCTTCCTGCGTGACCGGGTCACCGGACTCGATCCGGGACGGCACGAGGTCACGCTCCAGAGCGGGCGCGTCGCCCGCTTCGACAAGCTCGTCTACGCGCTCGGCACCGTCACCGACCGCTCCACCCCGGGCGTGCGCGAGCACGCGCACGTCTACGACGACCACGACGGCGCGGTACGGCTGGCCGACGCGCTGAAACAGCTCACCGAGGGCACGGTCGTGGTCGCCGGCGGCGGCCTGACCGGCGTCGAGTCGGCCACCGAGATCGCCGAAGCCCACCCCCACCTGCGCGTGGTCCTGCTCAGCCGGGGCACCCCGGCCTCGATGATGGGCGACAAGGCCCGCGCCTACGTACGGCGGGCGATGGACCGCCTCGGCATCGAGGTGCGCGCGGGCGTCGAGGTGGAGAAGGTACTGCCCGACGCGGTGGAGCTGGCCGGGGGCGAGCTCGTCGCGTCCTCGGTCACGCTGTGGACCGCGGGCACCATCGGGCTGCCGCTGGCACGGGAGTCGGGGCTGGCCGTCGACGGGCGCGGGCGCGTGGTCGTCGACGCGACGCTGCGCTCGGTCTCGCATCCCGACGTGTACGCGGTCGGGGACGCGGCGGCCGTCGGCCAGCCGTACGGGGTCATTCACGGCACCTGCCAGAGCGGCATCCCCACGGCCCTGCACGCCGCCGACGTGATCGCCGCGCGGCTGCGGGGCAGGAGGGCCAGGCCGTTCCGGTTCGGGTACTTCCACCAGCCGCTCAGCCTGGGGCGGGCCGACGGGGTCATCCAGTTCACGCGGGCTGACGACAGCCCGCGGCGGGCGTACCTGACCGGGCGCTGGGCCGTCGTCTACAAGGAGACGGTCAGCAGCAGCCCGCTGCCGGGCTTCGCGCTGCTGAAGCGGCGCCTGGTGCCCGCCCGCGCGTTCCGTCTCAGCAGCGGCTGAGAACCGAAGCTGGATCGGCGAGTGACGCGGAGGCGGTAGCCTCTTCAGGTTGAGGTAAAGCCGTGAAGAGGGAGAGACCGTGGCCGGTCTGGTCGTCGCCATGGACGGCCCTTCGGGGTCGGGCAAGTCGAGCGCGTCGCGCGGGGTGGCCCGTGCGCTGCGCCTGCGCTACCTGGACACCGGGGCGATGTACCGGGCGATGACCTGGTGGATGCTTGAGCAGGGCGTCGACGTGGCCGATCCGGCCGCCGTCGCGGCGCGCTGCGGCGAGCCCGAGATCGTCAGCGGCACCGACCCGGACGGGCCGACCATCCACGTGGGCGCCACCGACGTCGCCGGGCCGATCCGCACGGGCGAGGTCACCGGCTCCGTCTCGGCGGTGGCCGCGGTGCCCGAGGTGCGGACCCGGCTGGTCGCCCTGCAGAGGGAGATCATCGGTGCCGGCGGCATCGTGGTCGAGGGCCGTGACATCGGCACGGTCGTCTGGCCGGAGGCGGCCGTCAAGATCTACCTCACCGCCAGCGCGGAGGCGCGCGCCCTGCGGCGCACCGCGGAGCTGTCGGGCACCACGGTGGAGGCGCAGCAGGCCGCCATGGCCAGGCGTGACACCCTGGACTCAACACGTAAGGCAGATCCACTGTCGATGGCGGATGGCGCCATCGAGCTCGACACCACGCCGCTGACCCTGCAAGAGGTCATCGACGCGGTGCTGAGTGTGGTCGCGCGGCAAGGGGACCAGGGGCCGTCGGCCGGCGGGTTCCGGAGCGAGCGCGACCGGGTCAACGAGCGCGCCTGACCTTCAGGTGCGGTACTCACACGAAGGACGAGAACATCGTGAACACGGGGGACTGGGTCGAGGCTGAGTTCGACGACCTGCAGATCAGTGACCATGACGACGACAGCGGGCCGCTGCCCGTCGTGGCCATCGTCGGACGCCCGAACGTCGGCAAGTCCACGCTGGTCAACCGCATCATCGGCCGCCGCGAGGCGGTCGTGGAAGACGTGCCGGGCGTCACCCGCGACCGCGTCGCCTACGACGCCAACTGGCGCGGGCGCCGCTTCACCGTGGTCGACACCGGCGGCTGGGACCCCGACGCCACCGGCATGAACCTGCGCATCGCCGAGCAGGCCCAGGTGGCCGTCCAGCTCGCCGACGTGATCCTGTTCGTGGTCGACGCCACCGTGGGCGCCACCGACGCCGACGAGATCGTCGGCAACGTGCTGCGCCAGTCCGGCAAGCCGGTCATCCTGGCCGCCAACAAGGTCGACAACCAGCAGCTGGAGCTGGAGGCCTCCGGGCTGTGGGCGCTGGGGCTCGGCGAGCCGTACCCCGTCTCGGCCCTGCACGGGCGCTCCAGCGGCGACCTCCTCGACATCGTGCTGGACGCGCTGCCGGAGACGCCCGAGCTGAAGTTCGGCGAGCAGGGTGGCCCGCACCGGGTGGCGCTGCTCGGCAAGCCCAACGTCGGCAAGTCCTCCCTGCTCAACAAGCTCGCGGGGGAGGACCGGGTGCTGGTCGACCCGATGGCGGGCACCACCCGTGACCCGGTCGACGAGCTGATCGAGCTCGGCGGCAAGCCGTGGCGCTTCGTGGACACCGCCGGCATCCGCCGCCGCGACCGCGAGCTGCAGGGCGCCGACTTCTACGCCGCCATGCGCACGCGCGCCGCGCTCGACAAGGCCGAGGTGGCGGTCGTGCTCATCGACGCCTCCGAGCCGCTCACCGAGCAGGACCTGCGCATCATCGGGCTGGTCATCGAGTCCGGCCGGGCCATGGTCGTGGCCTTCAACAAGTGGGACCTGGTCGACGAGGACCGGCGCTACTACCTGGAGAAGGAGATCGACCGGCAGCTCGTGCGGACCCCGTGGGCGCTGCGCGTCAACATCTCCGCCAAGACCGGCCGGCACGTCGACCGGCTCGTCCCGGCGCTGGAGAAGGCGCTCGACTCCTGGTCCACCCGGGTGCCGACGTCGCGGCTCAACGCCTTCCTCACCGAGCTGGTCCAGGCGACGCCCCCGCCGGTGCGCGGCGGCAAGCAGCCCAAGATCCTGTTCGCCACGCAGGCGTCCACGGAGCCGCCGAAGTTCGTGCTGTTCACCTCGGGCTGGCTGGAGGACACCTACCGGCGCTTCATCGAGCGCCGGCTGCGCGAGGAGTTCGGCTTCGCCGGTTCGCCCCTTGAGGTGACCATGAAGATCAGGGAAAAGCGGAAGAGCGGGGCCGCGCCCAAGAAGTAGGCTGGACGGCAACACGCAGAAGGAGACGAGTAGCCCGGGGGACCCGCGCGGGTCCAGAGAGCCGCCGGAAGCTGGAAAGGCGGCCTCGCGCCCCCCGGGCGAAGACACTCCCGAGTGCGGGGAGGAAATGCCCCGCCGGTCTGACCCCCGTCATCGGGTCGTGGAGGCCGCCTCCTCGCGGGGGCGGCGAAAGTGCGGTGGCACCGGGAGTTCCCTTCTCCCCCGCACTCCCAAGGGGTCATGCATCTTCCCTGAGGAGTTGTGATGATCTCTCGTGTCCTGTCGGCGGAGCTCGCTGAGCACGCCGGGCAACGAGTCAAGATCGCCGGATGGGTTCATCGCCGCCGGCAGCTGAAATCCGTGTCCTTCCTCGTCGTACGCGACCGTGCGGGCCTGGCCCAGGCGGTCACGACCAGCCCGGATCTGCCGGGTGAGGAGAGCGCCGTCGAGATCACCGGGTTCGCCACGCCCAGCGCGCGGGCGCCCGGCGGCGTCGAGATCACCGAACCCGAGATCACCGTGCTGGGCGAGGCCGCCCGGCCGCCGTTCGAGTTGTTCCGTCCCGAGGTGAGCGCGGCACTTCCGACCGTGCTCGACCACGCGCCGCTGGCTCTTCGCCATCCCGTGCTCCGCCTGCCGCTGGAGATCTCCGCGGCCAGCGTGGCGGGGTTCCGGGAGACGCTGGACCGGCTGGCGTTCACCGAGATCCACACGCCCAAGCTGGTCGGGTCGGCCACCGAGTCCGGCGCGGACGTCTTCTCCGTCGACTACTTCGGCCGCCGCGCCTACCTGGCCCAGTCTCCGCAGTTCTACAAGCAGATGATGGTCGGCGTCTTCGAGCGCGTCTACGAGGTCGGGCCCGTCTTCCGCGCCGAGCCGCACGACACCGCCCGCCACCTGGCGCAGTACACCAGCCTCGACGCCGAGCTCGGCTTCGTCACCGACCACCGCGACGTCATGGCGGTCCTGCGCGAGGCCGTCGCGGGCATGGTCGAGTCGGTACGGCGCCGCGTCCCGCAGGCCGGCGACCTGCTGCCCGAGGTGCCCGCCGAGATCCCGGCGGTGCACTTCTCCGACGTCAGCGACGAGCCCGACCTGTCGCCGGCGCGCGAGCGTGAGCTGTCGGAGTGGGCGCGGCGCGAGCATGGCTCGGACTTCCTGTTCGTCACCGGCTACCCGATGGCCAAGCGCCCGTTCTACACCCATCCCGACCCGGCGAGGCCCGGCTACTCCAACGGCTTCGACCTGCTGTTTCGCGGGCTGGAGCTGGTCACGGGCGGACAGCGGCTGCACCGGCACGCCGACTACCTCGCCGCGCTGGCCGAGCGGGGGGAGGCGGCGGAGCCGTACCGGGGATATCTGCAGGCCTTCGCGTACGGCATGCCGCCGCACGGCGGCTTCGCCATCGGCCTGGAGCGCTGGACGGCCCGGCTGACCGGCGCGGCGAACATCAGGCAGGCGACTCTGTTCCCGCGCGACCTGCATCGCCTCTCGCCGTAGGCATCCAGAGGGCCACCACGGCGCCCAGCAGGCAGAGCACGGCGGTCACGAGGAACATCTCGGTGTACTCCACGTGCAGGGCCGCCTTCACCTTCGCGGTGTAGGCGGCCAGCTGCTGGGCGTAGGTGGCCGCGTCGACGCCGACGGGCAGCGGGGTGTCGAGGTCGGCGGTGAGCGACTGGAAGCGGTAGAAGCCCCAGGCGGACACGCCCGCGATGCCGATGAGCATGCCCATCATCCTGGCCACGACGACGGCGGCGGAGGCGACGCCGTGCTGGACCGCCGGGGTCACGCGCAGCACCGCGGCCGAGATGGGCGCGATGACCAGGCCCAGGCCGAGGCCGGCGACGATGAGCGCGAGGTCGATCGGGTGCCCGGTCAGGTCGAGCGGCCAGCGGTTCATCAGCACGTATCCCACGGTGGCGACGAGCAGGCCGGCGACCGTGACCGGGCGGTCGCCGAGCCGGCGGGCCAGCAGGCCGCCGAGCACGGCGCCGACCGGCAGCGCGATGAGGAAGCGGCCCAGCACCAGCGAGGCCTCCAGCGCCTCCAGGTCCAGCAGCGTCTGTGCGGTGAACTGCACGAACACCATGGTGACCAGCAGCGCGGCGCCGGCGAGGAAGCTGACGCCGAGCGTGGCCAGCAGCGGGCCCTTGCGGGTGCCGGCCAGGTCGAGCAGGCGTACCGGTGAGCGGATCTCCCACCAGACGAACACCGCCCCGACGACGAGGCCGGCGGCGATCGCCGGCAGGCCCCACGGCGGCAGGATCGCCTTGGCCGGGTCGTTGTTGTAGAAGCCGACGACCAGCAGGGCCAGCGCCAGCGCGAGCAGTACGCCGCCGACGGTGTCGATCCTGGTCGCCGCCGGGGCGACCGGGACCGGCGGCCGGCCGGGAACCGTGCGCTGCACCGCGATCGCGGCCAGCGCGGCGAGCGGGAGGTTGATCCAGAAGATGGCGTGCCAGCCGCCCAGCTCCACCCCGAACACCTGGAAGGCCGGGATCAGCGCCAGCACGCCGCCGTAGAGCGGGCCCAGGGCGCTGCCGAGTTCCTGGGCGGCGCCGACCGCGCCCAGGGCGACCGGGCGCTCGCGCTCGTCCCACAGGTCGCCGATGAGCGCCATCGTGATCGGCAGCAGCGCGCCGCCCGCGATGCCCTGCAGGGCGCGCCCGCCCACGACCATGGGCAGCGATCCGGCCAGCGCGGTCAGCAGGGAGCCCAGCGCGAACGCGGCCAGGCAGGCGTGGATGAGGGGACGCCGGCCGTACCGGTCGGACAGTTGCCCGAGCAGCGGCATCGCGGCGATGTAGCCGAGCAGGAAGCCGGTCACCACCGGCGTGGCCCGCTCCAGGTGGTTCAGTGGTACGCCGACCTCGGTGGCGATGTCGATCAGGACGGTCACCACGACGTAGGCGTCGAGCGCGGCCAGCAGCACCACCGTCCCGCCCACGCCGAGGGCGACCCGGCGCGCCGCCCTCATCCCGCGGGCGGGGTGATCGTGACCGGGGTGTCGTAGTCGCTGAACGAGACGATCACCGAGCCGTCCTGCAGCGGCAGGGTGGCCTTGGTCAGGCGGGAGGAGGCCTTGTCGACCAGGAGCACGCCGTTGACGCCCTGGGAGACGCCGGGGATCAGCTTGCCCAGGACCTCGGGCGAGAAGGTGGCCGCGACCTTGTACGCCGCGCCCTCCTCGCCCTCGACCCGCGGGTCCGTGGCGGTCGACAGGAGCTTGGCGATGCCCTCGGTGGGCGACAGGATCAGCGACGGGTCGTAGATCTGGGCCAGGTCCTTCTTCGCCATCTTCTGGAAGCCGCCGGTGGGGCCCTTGAAGTGGACGGTGTCGCCGACCACGAAGAAGCTGATCTCCTGAAGGCTGCCGAGCACCTCGATGGTGAGCGTGCCGTCGGCGTCGCCGGCGGAGGTCAGCCGGCCGTCGGCCTTGCGTATCTGCACCTTGGGCTTGCCCTCGGTGGCGATCGCGAACGAAGCGGACTTGACCGACGTCATCGCCTCGGCGGACTTCTTCATCAGGTCGGGACCGCTGGGCAGCGCCGCCCCGCCGCCGGACGAGCAGGCCGCGGCCAGCGCTAGGGCAAGGACGATCAGCAGCTTTCTCAGCATGTCCGGATCGTAGCGAGCGTGCGGGAGCCGACGGGCCGGTCGCCGGTATCGGTTGGGTGTCAGCGCAGCTTCTTGAGATGCTCCACGATCGGCGTGTACGCCGCGTCGAGCTCGTCGAGCTGGTCGTCGGTCAGCCGGTCCACGAAGTGCTCGCGGACGCTGGCCACGTGGTGGGGCGCCACCCGCTGGATCGTCTCCCAGCCCTGCTGGGTGAGCACTGCGAACGTTCCACGACGGTCGTCGCGGCAGTCCTCCCTGACCACCAGGCCCTTGGCCTCCATGCGGGAGATCTGGTGCGACAGGCGGCTGCGTGACTGGATGGTGGCGTCGGCCAGGTCGCTCATCCGCATCCTGCGCTCCGGGCTCTCGGAGAGGTTGACCAGGATCTCGTAGTCGTTGAGCGACAACTCGAACTCCTGCAACTCCCGATCGAGGCGGTGCATCAGCAGCTTGTGCAGAGCGAGATGAGCACGCCATGCGCGTTGCTCGGTGTCGGTCAGCCAACGAGGGGCGTTCATGATCTCAATCTACCTCTCGCGAGCGCCTGCCCCCCTCCTCAAACCCTGCCGGACCTGTGTCGAAACCCGCATACCCATGTGTTCCCGGAGCCGCTTCGCGCTTTGGTGCGCGCTTTCGTGGGCGCTTCGTTGTGGAGTCACCTGATTTCGAAGGTACTCAAGATCGCTCACGTAGAGTGATGGCCATGGCGGGGGAGAGCTTCTGGACGGTGCTGGTCGCGGGCCTGGCCAACCTCGCCATCGCCGTGGCCAAGCTGGTCGCGGGCCTGATCAGCGGATCCGCCGCGATGCTGTCGGAGGCGGCCCACTCGGCCGCCGACACGGTGACGGAGGTCCTGCTCCTGGTCGCGGTCCGGCAGACCGGCAGGCCGGCCGATCGGCGCCATCCCTTCGGATACGGCAAGGCCGGGTTCTTCTGGGCGATGATGGCGGCCGTGGCCACGCTGGTGGGCGGGGCCGGGTTCTCCATCACCCACGGGGTGCACACGATCGTCCACGGCGAGTCCCTGGGCGACTTCACCGTCTCCTACGTGGTGCTCGGGGTGTCGTTCGTCATCGAGGGCGTCTCGTTCCTGAAGGGGCTCTCGCAGGCGCGCCGCGAGGCGCGGCGGTGGGGGATCGGGCCGGTGCGGCTGGTCGCCCGCACCTCCGACACCGCGCTCAAGGCGGTCATGCTGGAGGACGCCGCCGCGCTGGCCGGGCTCGCCATCGCCGCGGGCGGGCTGCTGGGTGCGCAGCTCAGCGGGTCGGCGCTGTGGGACGGGGCGGCGTCGGTCGCGATCGGGGTGCTGCTGCTGGTCGTGGCTCTGGCGTTGATCGCGGCCAACGTCTCGCTGCTGATCGGGCAGGCCGCGCCGCGGCCGGTGGAGACGGAGATCCGGGCCCTGCTGCTGGCCCAGCCGGAGGTGGCCGACGTGGTCGAGCTGCTGACCATGTACCTGGGGCCCGGGCGGCTGCTGGTCGCGGCCAAGATCGATTTCGACGACGCGGCGAGCGCGGCCGGGGTGGAGGTCGCCTGCGACCAGGTGGACCGGCGGCTGCGCGCCCACGTGCCCACGATCTCCCAGGTCTTCCTCGATCCGACCCCCACCCGCCGCTAGGTGGCCGGACTCTCGTCGCGCCGCCCTGGTCCGCAGTGGTAACGGGGTTGTCACATTTCGTGGTGGGCTGACAACAGGTGAGCCGGGTCTCATAGCTTTTGCGCAAATTCAGCAGAAAGCATCGACCTACTGGACAACTCGTCAGTAAGGTGACTGCTCCGGAGTCGCCCCGGTTCACGAGGTGGTCATGACGGTAACCAAGGCGGAGCGCTGATGGCCGGTTACGTCGGCCGGAAGGCCGGGTCGGCCCTGGGACAGGTGGGTGAGCTTTTCGTCATCGTCCTGGAGGGGCTGCGGCGTACCTGGGACGTCAGAAGCTGGTGGTGGGAGTTCGTCGAGCAGTGCTGGTTCCTGGCCCGGGTGACGAGTGTGCCCGTGCTCCTGGTCTCGCTGCCGCTCGGCGCCACCGTCGCCCTCCAGGTGGGCGAGCTGGCCTGGCAGCTCGGCGCCGCCTCCGCCACCGGCAGCGCCGTCTTCGTCGGCCTCATCCGGGAGGTCGCCCCGCTGGCCAGCGCCCTGCTCATCGCCGGCGCCGGAGGCAGCGCCATGACCTCCGACATCGGCGCCCGCCACATCCGCGACGAGCTGAGCGCCATGGAGGTCATGTCCGTCAACCCCATCCACCGGCTGGTCACGCCGCGCATGTGGGCGGCCAGCACCGTCGCCGTGTGCCTGTGCCCGCTGGTCATCCTGGCCGGCGCCTCGGGCGGCTACTTCTTCAACGTCGTCGTCCAGGGCGTCACCCCCGGCGCGTACTTCGACGGCGCGCTCTCGCTCGTCGTCGGCTCCGACCTCTACGTCACCCTCTTCAAGGCGTGGGTGTTCGGCTTCATCGCCGCGGCCGTCGCCTGCTACAAGGGCATGACCTGCGCGACCAGCCCGGTCGGCGTCGGGCGGGCGGTCAACCAGTCCACCGTGGTCACGTTCATGCTGGTCTTCGCGTTCAACTACGTGATCTCCGCCGTCTACTTCCTCGCCTACCCGCCCAAGGCGCTGTGATGGCGACCCGTACGGCGGGCCTCAGGTTCGCCCGGCAGGGCCGGGAGCTCGGCGAGAAGTTCGCCACGCTCGCCGACTGGCCGTTGTTCGTCTGGCGGGTGCTGTTCTACTCCGTACGCGACATCGTCGTGCGCCTGCGCTACTTCAAGGTCGTCATGCGGCAGGTCAGCGACGTCGTGATCGGCGTGGGCGCCACGGTCATCGGCGGCGGCATGATCTTCGTGGTGTTCACGATGGCCTTCGTCGTGGGCGCCACCGTCGGGCTCCAGGGCTACCAGGGACTCCAGGCGATCGGCGCCGAGTCGTTCATGGGCCTGGTCGGCAGCTTCGCCAACGTCCGCGAGATCACGCCGATCATCGCCGCCACGGCGCTCGCGGCGCAGGTCGGCTCGGCGTTCACGGCGGAGCTGGGCGCGATGCGGATCTCGGAGGAGATCGACGCGCTGGAGGTGATGGGCATCAACGCCTTCACCTACCTGATCTGCACCCGCGTGGTGGCGGCGCTGCTGGCGCTGATGCCGATCTACCTGATCGCGTTGTTCGCCAGCTTCTTCGCCACCCGGCTGATGAGCACGGTGCTGTTCGGCCTGGCACCGGGCGTCTACGACTACTACTTCTACCTGTACCTCCCGGTCAGCGACATCGTCTTCAGCGTCGCCAAGGTCGGGGTGTTCGCGTTCACGGTCATCGTCATCCACTGCTACCACGGCTTCTACGCCACCGGCGGCCCGGTCGGCGTGGGCGTCGCGGCCGGGCGCGCGATCCGCCAGTCGATCGTCACGATCGTCCTGCTCAACCTCCTGTTGTCGTACCTGTTCTGGGGTGGCGGCGGCAGCGTGAAGCTGACGGGGTGAGGGGCATGGGACGCAAGGAACTCACCCTGCCCACCCGGATGGCGATCGCCGCCCTGGTGGTCGTGGCGCTGGTGGCGGCGACGATCCTCATCGTGCGCAACGCCTCCCAGGTGAGCGGGACCCGGATCGACGCGGTCTTCGGCCGCGCCGGCCAGGGCATGGACACGAACTCGCCGGTCAAGATCCGCGGCATCACCGTGGGCGACGTGACCGGCGTCGCGCTCAACGCCAAAGGGCAGGCGGTGGTGACCATGCACGTGCGAGCGGGCGTGCGGGTGCCGCAGTCGGCGGTCGCCTCGATCGAACCGGCGTCGGTCTTCGGGCCCAAGTACGTCAACCTGAAGCTCGGCTCGGGGGAGGGGGCGGGGCCGTACCTCGGCAGCGGGGCGGTCATCACGAAGACCGAGGACCCGCTGGACCTGTCCGACACGCTCGGCGACGCCTACCGCGGCCTGGACGCGGTCGACCCGCGCGAGGTCACGGTCATCGTGCACACGCTCGCCAAGGGCCTGGAGGGACAGGGCGAGGACCTGCGCGAGCTGATCGACGACGCGGGCACGGTCGTCGGCGTCGCGCACAAGCACCGCGGACTGGCCCAGCGGTTCCTGCGCGACACGGCCGCCCTCTCGGGCGCGCTGGCCGGCAAGGGCGACGAGCTCGTGGCCATCAGCGAGGACCTCAACACGATCACCCCCGACCTGCTGAAACGCGCCGACAAGGTACGCGCCCTGCTCAAGGAGATGACCGACGTCTCCGACCTGACCGCGCACGGCCTGCGCAAGCACCGGCAGAACCTGCGGGCCGGCGTGCACTCCGGCGAGCGGGTGGCCGCGCTCATCTACGCCCAGCTCGGCCTGGCCGGAGACGGCGTACGCGGGCTGCGCACGCTCGTGGACCTGCTCAACGAGCTGATCGAGGCGCCGGGCCCGGACGGCGCCCGGCAGATCCAGGTGGAGGCGTTCGTCTCGACCGACATCTGCGAGCTGATCGTCGGCGCCTGCGGCCCGACCGACGGGAGGCGCTGAGGTGGCGGCACCCGCCAGGACCTCGCCGCAGATCGTGCGGCGCCGCTGGACCCTGGCGAAGTTCGCGCTGTTCTTCGGTGTCGCGGCAGGCCTGATCGGGCTGATCACCGTCCAGATCGCCCGGGTCGCCACCGGCGGCGGCTACACCCTCGTCGCGGCCTTCGACGACGTCTCCGGCCTGGTCGAGGGCGACCAGGTCAAGATCGCGGGCGCGCCGGTCGGGCAGGTCGCCACCATCAGGGTGGTGAACGGCAGAGCCGAGGTCACCATGGAGGTGCAGGAGGGCGTCACCGTGCCCTCCGACACCGAGGCGGCGATCCGCTGGCGCAACGCCGTGGGCCAGCGCGTGGTCTACCTGCTGCCCGGCACCGCCAAGGACCGCCTGCCGCCCGGCGCGCGCATCGCCCGCACCGCCTCGGTCGTGGACATCGGCGAGCTGGTCAGCGACCTCGGCCCGCTGACCAGGAGCCTGGACCCCGAGCAGATCAACCAGCTGCTCACCGCCGCCGCCAAGGCGCTGAAGGGCAACGACGAGAACATCCCGAGGCTGCTCGACAACGTCAACGCCATCACCGGCACGCTCACCGAGCGCAGGGAGACGATCCGCGGCCTGCTGAAGGACTACGCGACCGTCAGCGGCGTGGTCGCCAGGCGCGATGAGCAGATCTCCCAGCTCGTCGACAACCTGGTGGTGCTGTCGGAGGCGTTCGCGGACAACAGGAAGCTCATCGACGACTCGATCGTGGAACTGAGCACGACCCTGCACACCTCCAACGAGGTGCTCGGCAAGAACGCCGGCGAACTGGGCGCGCTCGTGGACAACCTCTCGCGCCTGACCGGCGGCATCCGGCGCAACGTGGGCACCATCGAGAAGACGGTCAACACCTTCCGCCCGCTGTTCGAGCGCGCCTACTCCAGCGTCAATCGCGGCCACTACTTCATCTCCGCCGTCCCGTGCGTGGCCCTGGGACCGTCGCCGTGCCCGTACCCGATGACCACGCCGCCCCCGCTGCGCGGCAGCAAGAAGATCGCCAGCACCAAGGACCTGCGGAAGCTCATGGTGGGTGACTGATGGCCCTGAAGTCCTTCCGCGACCGCAACAAGATCGTCGTCGGCCTCGTGTCGATGGCCGTGCTCGGCTCGCTGCTGGTCGCCACGTTCCTGGTGGGCAGCCTGGGCCTGCTGGAGGGCGGCTACACGATGTCGGGGACCTTCACCGACTCCGGCGGCCTGCGCGGCGGGCAGGACGTGCGGGTGGCGGGCGTGCGCGTCGGCGAGGTGACGGAGGTCCGCGCGGACTACGCGCAGGGGCACGTCGTGGTCACCTGGCGCGTCGACTCCGACGTACGGCTCGGCCGCACCACCCGGGCCGACATCGCCCTGTCCAACCTCCTCGGCGGCCGCTACCTCAGGCTGACCGGCCCCGTCGCCGCCCCCTTCATGGACCAGCTCCCGGAGGGGCAGCGCCGCATCCCGGTGGAGCGCACCGGCACCCCCACGCTGATCAACGACGCGGTCAAGGACGCCACCCGCCTGGTCAAGGCCCTGGACACCGACGCCGTGGACGAGCTGCTCACCGAGCTCGGCAAGATCGACACCAGCAAGCGCGGCCGCATCACCCGCCTGCTGAAGAACATCGGCGACCTGTCCGACACCATCAGCGAGAGCGAGCCCCAGCTGCAGAAGCTCCTCGACAACGGCACCCGGATCATGGACCTGCTGGAGAAGAAGGACAAGCAACTGGCCCGCCTGATCGACGCCATCGAGATCATGCTGAACGAGCTGCGCGGCCGCAGGAACGAGCTGCGCACGCTGCTGGGCGACGGCAGCGACCTGGTCCAGAGCACCACCAAGCTGATCAACGAGCACGAGAAGGCGCTGGTCCAGGTCCTCGACGACAACGGCGCGATCACCACGCGGCTCAACGCCAGCAACCAGGAGTTCAACAAGCTCGTGGCCTGGATCGGCCCGACGTTCTCCGGCCTGGCGACGATGGGCGGCCAGGGGCCCTGGATCGAGGCGATCGCCACCGGGCTCGGCCCGATCAACCCGGAGGTGCTGGGCGCCATCGCCAAGGACAGGAAGAACGACCGATGAGAGTGCTGAAGCTGCTCGTGGCGACGCTCCTGCTGGTCTCCTCCGGCGGGTGCGGGCTGGTGGGCGGGGCGGCGCCGTACACGATCACCGCGATCTTCCCGAGCGCGCCCTCGCTGTACGAGCAGGCGCGCGTGAAGGTGATGGGCCTGGACGCCGGATACGTGGAGCGGATCGCGATCGAGGGCGACAAGGTCCGGGTGACGATGTCGGTGGACGCGCGGGTGCCGCTGCCGGAGCAGGTGAAGGCGGTGGTCGCGCCGCAGAACACGCTCGGCGAGCGCAACGTGGTGCTGTACCCGCCGTGGAAGCCGGGTGAGCGGCGGGCCGGGCCGGGCACGGTCATCCCGCTGGGGCGTACGGACCTGCCGGTGGAGATCGACGACGCGCTGGACGCCTTCACGAAGCTGACCGACGCCCTGGACGACGAGAAGCTCGGCGACGTCGCGGGCAACCTGGCCGACGGCGTACGCGGACGCGGCAAGACGATCAACAACGCGCTCTCCGACACCGCCGAGCTGACCGGCACACTCGCCAAGCAGGATCAGCAGCTCATCGACCTGGCCAAGGGCCTGAACCGGCTGGCCACCAGCCTCAACGACCGCCGGGGGCAGGTGACCAGGGCCATCGACGCCTTCTCCGAGGCGAGCGCGATCCTGGCCGAGGAACGCCGCAGGCTGCGCGGCTTCATCGCGGGCATGGCGGACTTCGTCCGGCGCGGCGACGTGATCATCGAGGAGTACTCACAGCGCCTGCCCAGGGCCGCGGGGACGCTGGCCGAGCTGGTGCTGACCGTGCGGGCCAACAGCGAGTCGCTGGCCGCGGGGATCAAGGGCGCGGCCGACTTCGCCGACGTGCTGGTCGAGGCCTGGGACAGGAAGAACCATCTGCTGAAGATCCGCGTCGTGCTCAACGCGATGACCAGGGCGTGGCTGCAGCCGTTGTTCGACGCGCTGAACCTGGGCAAGGTGCCGTGCCTGCCCGGTCAGCTCAGCAACTGCCCGTTCCAGAAGAAGAAGGGCGGACGATGAGAGCGCGCGCCCTGACCGGCCTGCTCGCCCTGGCGATCACCACCTCGTGCTCGCTCCAGACCTTGGGCGGGACGAGCGGCGACCTGACGCTCCACGCGACCTTCGACGACGTGCAGAGCCTGGTCACCGGCCACAGCGTGCAGGTCTCCGACGTCAAGGTGGGCTCGGTCACCGAGATCCGGCTGCAGGGCTACCGGGCCAGGGTCACCATGGAGATCGACGGCGCGCACCGGGTCCCGCTGGGCACGACCGCGACGGTGGCCAAGACCTCGGTGCTGGGCGAGAACTACGTCGCGCTCGCCCCGCCGCCGGGCAAGGACCTGTCCACCGGTCCGTACCTGCCCGAGGGCGCGACGATCACCGACACCTCGGTGGAACCCGACATCGAGCAGGTCACCGAGAAGGCCGGCCCGCTCATCGAGGCCATCGGCGCACAGGACGTCAACGGCATCCTGGACGCCGCCTCGACCGCCTTCGCCGGCAAGGGCGGCGACGTCAACAAGCTCATCAGGCAGACCGCCGAGGTCACCGACAGCTACGCCGCCGCCCGCACCGAACTGGCGGCCACCGTGGACTACCTGGCGCGGCTCGGCGACGACCTGGCCAAAGGCGAGAAGGAACTGGACAAGCTGCCCGGCACGCTGGCCGCGGCCACCGCCAGGATCGCGCACGGGCGCAAGCACGTGAAGAAGGCCATCGTCGCGCTGACCGGCCTGGCCAGGGAGGCCAACACCACCGTCTACCCGCGCCACGCGGCCCGCCTGCGCACGATCATGCGCGAGCTGGACGGCGTCACCGGCGCGATGGTGCGCGGCAAGGAGGACCTCAAGCGCCTCATGGCCAGGATCCAGTACTTCATCGACACGCCGCCGATCACCGTCAACGGCCAGGTGCTCATCTACGTCTGGCTGAAGGGCCTGCTGGTCAACGACAGCAGGGGCGTCATCCCCAACGACATCAAGGTCGAGCCGCCGGCGCTGCCGAACCAGCTCAAGGACTTCCGGCTGCTGTGGGAGCCGCCACGATGAAGAGCCTGCGCATCTACCTCAACCTGGGCTTCTTCGCGCTCCTGGGCATCGTGATGACGATCTGGGCGTTCACCACGATCATCAAGCTGGACGCGATCGAGCAGCCCTACCGGGTCTCGGCCGAGTTCGAGTCCTCGCCCGGCCTGATCCGCGGCTTCGACGTCGCCTACCTGGGCGTGCGGGTCGGGCGGATCGGCGACGTACGGCTGGCGCCCGGCAAGATCGTCGTGGGCCTCGACATCGAGCGCGAGGTCCGGCTGCCCAAGGCGCTCACGGCCGAGGTGCGGCGCAAGTCGGCGATCGGCGAGCCGTACGTGGAGCTGTCCCCGCCCAAGACGATGACCGGCCAGAACCTCGCGCCCGGCGACACGATCCCGCTGCGGAAGACGTCGGTGCCGCTGGACTACAAGAAGTTGTTCGAGGGCGTGGGCAAGCTGCTGAACGCGGTCCCGCCCAAGGACGCCAAGACGATCACGCACGAGCTGGCCGTGGCGCTGGAAGGGCGCTCGCCGGCGATCAGGAGCATCATCGACGACGCCCACGGCCTGACCGACACGCTGGCCGACAACTCCGCGGTACTGGACGAGCTGTCGGTGCAGCTGACCGAGCTGACCCACACGCTGGCCGGGAAGAGGAACGAGCTGGCCTCGGGAATCGAGAACACCGAGCTGGTGACCTCGTCGCTGGTGGAGTCGCGGCAGGACCTCAACGCCTTCCTGGACCAGGGGCCGGGGGTGTTCGCGCAGATCGACGGGCTGCTCCAGCGGGCCAGGCCGGGCTTCTCCTGCCTGCTGTCGGCGGCCGGGACGCCGCACAAGCCGATCTTCTCCCCGGACTCCGAGCGGAACATCCACCACCTGCTGAGCACGATGCCGACGGCGCTCAGCCTGGCCGACGACATCAGCGACCGCCGCGACGGCACCGTCTACGGGCGCAACATGTTCGTCTTCAGTGTGCCGGGCGGGCCGAAGGTGGCCGAGGAGTACGCCGAGCCGCTGGGGCCCCCGGCCATCCCGGGCCTGCGCGCCTGCCCGAAGCGGGCGCCCGCCGCTCCCGAGGCCGCCGCGCGGCGCCCGGAGAAGGACGAGGACGAGCGCCCCCGCGAGCAGGAGGACGCGCGCGCGGCCCGGCCCGTGACCTCGGAGAAGAAGCCGGAGCCCACGGCAGCGGCGACACAGACCCCGAAGAAGGACCTCCCCGCCAGGACAGCCTCGGCCGACACCCCACTCGACCACACACCCCTGATCGCCGCGATTTTCCTCGCGGTCGTCGCGGGTGGTGGCATCGTGGGCTGGATCGCGGTGGGCCGGGCCGCCCGCCGGCGCGAAACGGAGCTTTCATGACCACCGACCAGGAAACCCCCGCGAAGGCTGAGCCTGAAGCCGAGGTTGAGACCGAGGCTCAGGCGAAGGCCGACTCCGGTCTCCGCACGAAGATCATGGGCGCCGTGGCCGCCATGCTCGTCGCCGCGCTCGCCGCGACGGCCGTACTCCAGTGGATCTCCGCCGGCCGCGCCCAGGACGCCCGCGCCGCGCTGGAGGCCGACCGGGCCCTGCGCCTGGAGGTCTCGCAGGCCGCGCACACCTTCGGCCAGTCGCTGCTCAGCTACGACTACCAGAGCCTTCAGGCCACCAGGACCAAGCTCATGGCCATGGCCACCGGCGACTTCCTCAACACCTACGACGACGCCTTCGGCGGCGTGATGGAACAGGTCATCGTCAAGCTGCGGGCCGTCTCCGTCGCCACCGTCCGCGACGTCTACCTCGCCGACGTCGACCAGTCCTCCGCCCATGCCATTGTGGTGGTGGACCAACAGGTGACGACCGCCAAGGCGATCAGAAGCGTCAAGGACTCGCACCTGAAGATCGCTCTGGTGCGGGAGAAGGGGTCATGGAAGGTTCGCGAGGTCACGGTGCTCGGCGCGGCCCAGGAGAACCAGTACAACAAGGACGGCACACCCCTGGCCGACCCGAGCCCCACGCCCACCAAGAAGAAGTAGCCGCCACGGCCGTGGTCATGGGCGCGCGTCCCGAGCAGGTGCTCGCCCCGGCCGCCTGGCTCACCGACGTCGAGCGCGCGCGCTCGGCCCGCTTCGTGCACGAGGCCGACCGCCGCGCGTTCGTCGCCGCCCACCTTCTGGTACGGCTCTGCGCCGCGGCCTGCCTGGATGCCGACCCGGCCACGCTCACCCTGCTGCAGTACTGCGAGATCCATGGAGAGGGGCACGGCCGGCCGTACCTGAAGGAGTTCCCCGGCCTCGGCGTCAGCCTGAGTCACACGCGCGGCTACGTCGCGGCGGCGGCGGGACCGGGAAAGGTGGGCATCGACGCGGAACGGGTCCCTCCGGGCGCCTTCGACACCACTCTGGCCGCCCAGATAGCCGCGCCCACGAGCATCACCGACAACACGGAGCTGATCCGCCTGTGGGCGCGCAAGGAGGCGCTCATCAAACGCGGCGAACTGTCCCTGGACACCGTCCGGACCCCGATCGAGCGGGACGGTCACCACGTGCTCGAATGGCGGGAGCCGCCGGACGTCGTGGTGGTGGCGGTCACCGACGTGAAGGCCGAGCGCCTGCTTCACGGCCGGGAGCCGTCGTGGTAGTGCGGGAGGTCGAGGGGCGGCACCGGGAATCCGCCGGCCGCGGGCGTGCCGGACAGCCGCGCGAGCCGCGCCTCCTCACGCCGCTGTCTCACGGTGTCGAACCGTAGCCAGGTGGCCAGCGTTCCCAGCACGATGACCACGCCGAGGCCGATGCCCAGCGGCTCGGCGCCGTTCACCACCAGGTTGCGCACCGCCGCCACCACCATGATCCAGGCCAGGCCGGCCGGGATCAGCACCTTCCAGCCCAGCGCCATCAGCTGGTCGTAGCGGACACGCGGCAGCGAGGCGCGTACCCACACGACGAAGCAGAAGACCAGCACGAACTTGACGAAGAACCAGAGCGGTCCCCACCAGCCCTCGTCCGGCAGCCCGAACGGCGCCCGCCAGCCGCCCAGGAACAGCGTGATCGCCATCGCCGACGCGGTGAACGTGTGCAGGTACTCGCCCATCATGATCAGGGCGAACTTCAGCGAGGAGGAGTACTCGGTCTGGAAGCCGCCGACCAGCTCGCCCTCACCCTCGGGCAGGTCGAACGGGATACGGGCGGCCTCGCCGAACATGCACACCACGTAGATCAGGAACGACGGCAGCAGCAGCAACGCGAACCAGGTCTGCTCCTGCGCCCTGACGATCTCCGAGGTGGACAGCGTCCCGGCGAGCAGGAACACGCCGACGAAGGACAGGCCCATGGCGATCTCGTAGGAGACCACCTGCGCCACACTCCGCAACCCACCCAGCAGCGCGTACGGCGAGCGCGAGGACCACCCCGCCAGCACCACCCCGTACACCGAGATGGCGCCCATGGCCAGCATGAACAGCACCGCCACCGGCAGATCCACCAGCTGCAGCGGCGTCCGAACCCCGAACAGGCTCACCACCGGCCCGAACGGCACGATCGAGAAGGCCAGGAACGCCGGCACCACCATGATGACCGGCGCCAGGAGGTACAGCACCCGGTCCACCGCGCGCGGGAACAGATCCTCCTTCAGGCCCATCTTGATCGCGTCGGCGACCGACTGCAGGATGCCGGCCCGGCCGGCCCGGCTGGGCCCGCGACGGTGCTGCATGCGCGCGATCAGCTTGCGCTCGAACCAGACCCCGAAGACGACCCCCAGCGCCAGAAAGAGGAAGAGCGCCACCGCCTTCACGATGATGATCCACAACGGGTCCGCGCCGAAGTCGGCGAGGGTCGGATCGGCCATGACGTGGTGCTCCTTCCGCAGAGGAAGGTCACGCTAATCGGCGAGCCGATCGGTGTATTGAACGAATGCGAACAGCTGTTTCGGCGTCATCCCCGCCATCGCCCGGATCTCCCTGGCCAGGTGGGACTGGTCGGCGTAACCGCAGGCGAGGGCGGTATCCAGCCGGGCCGGCGGCCGTCTCCACGTGTCCACGGTCCGCTGGAAGCGGGCGATCCTGGCCACCGTCTTGGGTGACAACCCCACCACGCGGCGGAACCCGAGCTCGACGAAACGACGGCTGACGCCCAGCTCGGCGGCGAGGGCCGCGATCGTGGTCGGCCCGGCCGGATCCTGCAGCCGCGACCAGGCGCGCATGACCGGCTCGTCGCGGCCGGCGCCGGGACGCAGCCACGCCGTCAGCCGCTCCTCCAGCAGGCCGAAGCGCTCCGGCCAGCTCGCCGCCGCCATCAACCGCCCGGTCAGCTCCCCGGCACGGGCGCCGAGCAGATCCTCCAGCGGCACGGTCGTCCCGGCCACCTCGCGCAGCGGCGCGCCCGTCAGCGCCGACATCCCGGCAGGGGTGAGCCCGAGCGCGACCCCGTACCGCCACGGCGAAGGGGCCGAGGACGTCACGGCGGCGCGGGGTCCGGTGACGATCGGGGGCAGGCCGGTGAAGTCGACGATCAGCGTGGCCGCGTTGAGCGGCAGCATCCGGCTGGGCCGGGCGGCCTCGCCCGCGCGGGTGCGAAACCCGGCCCACCCCAGCACGTACGGACGCAGCCACGGCGGCGGCAGACGGGCGGTCATCTCGTACGGCTCCGCCTGCGGCCGCGTGGGCAGCGAGTGAATCGCCATCACCCGTCAAGCCTGCCTCACCCCCACCTGCTCCCGGAACCCGGCCCGCCCGTCCGGGCCCGTGGCCAGAGGGAAACCGCATGGCCGAGTCGTGCGTTCCGCATCTGCCCTTTGACGGCCGGCGGGCCGAGTTTTGATGCATGACATCGACGACACGGCAACACCCGCTCCTCTGGCTCAGGAACCGCTGGCCCACCGCCCTCGCGCTGGCCCTGTCCGCCCTCACCTCCGGCGGCGGTGGATCGGAGGAGGAGGTGGGCTCGCTCGCGGGCACGCTGCTGATCCTGCCGCTGCTCTACCTCGTCGTCGCCAAGCTCGGCCGGCGGGAGGCCACCTGGCCGGGTCTCGTGATCGGGCTCGCGCTCGTCATCGGGCTGCGGGTGCTGGACGTGGTCGAGCCCGCGTTCGTGTATTCGGGGATGGCGCTGGTGGTCCTCGTCTGGGGTGCGGTCGACGGGCAGCTCAGGAGCTCCGGGACGCTGCGGGTCCAGGCCGTGGGGATGCTGGCGTTCGGGGTGCTGGCCTTCGCCGGTCTGATCGTCGATCCGGAGATCGGGCGGTATCTGGTGGCGGCCGGGTGGTTCTTCCACGGGGTCTGGGACTTCGTGCACCTCAAGCTCGACAAGGTCGTGGCTCGCAGCTTCGCCGAGTGGTGCGGGGTCGTGGACGTGGTCATCGCCGTTCAGCTGGTCTTCATGCTCTAACGCCGGAAGTTCAGGACGAAGCGGATACGGTCGCCCTGGATGCGGCGCCGTACGAAGAGGACGGGCATGCCGTCAGGGTCACAGCTGACGCCCTCGCGGACCAGCAGCGGGCTGCCGATGGCCACGCCCAGGTGCTCGGCGTCGCCGATGTCGGCGGCGGTCGCGCTGAAGGCCCGCCAGTCGTACTGCAGCGCCACGCCCAGGGAACGGACCACGTTGCCCTCCGGTGGCAGGCGGCCGGGCAGCAGGTGCTTGGGCAGCCAGTACGTGCTGATGGCCCAGGGCTCCGACTCGATCCAGATGAGCGTGTCGATGCGGGCCAGCTCGCCGGGGCCGCGTCCCAGGTGGGCGGCGGCCTCGCGGTCCTCGGGCGCGTTCGCGGCGGTGGCGGTGGCGACGATGCGCTCGATGGCGCCGTCCACGCCTTCCGCGGGCAGGCCGGCGTGCATGCTGCCCAGGTCGACCCGCTGGCTGAGGGGGTCGACGTCGATGGAGACCCGGGTGACGGGGGAGCGGACGAAGGTTCCGATGCCACGGCGGATCTCTACGGAGCCGGCCCGGTCGAGTTCCGCGATGGCCTGGCGGATCGTCAGCCGGTTGACGCCGAACTCCGCCGACAGCTCGGGCTCGCTGGGCAGCCGGGATCCGGCGGGCAGGGCGCCCGAGTCGATCCGTTCCTGGAGCGTGCGGGCGAGCCGGAGGTAGACCGGGATGGAGGAACGCATGTTCACCAGCTTGCCATCGGCAGTATTGACCCGCGTCAACTTCAACATCTAGACATCTAGATGTGCCTCTCATGAACTTCCGTGAACCGCTTCCTGGGGCTCTGTTCCGCTCCGCGCAGCCGTTCGCCTCCTGCTGGCCCGGAGCGCTTGAGCAACTCCGCGGCGTGCGCTCGATCGTGGACTTCCGTGGTGCGGCCGAGCGTGTGCCCGGCGAGTGGGACCCCGTGCCCGGGTGCGTCGTGCACCACCTGCCCCTGGACGTCACCGGGGTGATTCCCCCCATGGAGACCGGTGCCGACCTGGGCGCCTTCTACGTGCGGATGGCGGAGGGCGCGCCCGGTGTCATCGCCGCGGCGGCGGAGATCGTCGCCTTCCAGGGGCCCGTCCTCGTGCACTGCGCGGCGGGCAAGGACCGGACCGGGCTGTTCGTGGCGCTCCTGCTCGACCTGCGGGGCGTGTCCGGGGAGGAGATCGTGGCCGACTACGTGGCGACCGCGGCGGCCCTTCCGGACATCTTCCGGGAACTGGCCGCGGGGCACGCGAGTGTCACCGCGCTGAACGAAGGTGCCGCCGGGGAGGCGGGGGTCGAGGCGCTTCGTGAGCGGCTCGCCAAGATCCCGCCACCGCTGCTCCGGGCTCCCGCGGAGGCGATCACCGCCTTCCTCGCCACGATCGGGTCCAGGCACGGCGGAGCGGAGAAGTTCCTGCTGCGCTGTGGCGTCTCACCGGCGGCGATCGCGGCCATCCGTGGCTGAGCTCGTCCTGGTGCGCGCGCCCCGCCATACCATCACCGCGTTGCTCGTCACCGAGTTGCTGCTCACCTTCGCCCTGGCCACCCCGCTCATCGCGACCCTCGGACTCAAGGCCAACGAGATCGACCCGGCCGCCAAGGAGAGCCTGCTCGGTGTGGTCACGGCCGTCGGCGCGCTGGCCGCGTTCCTGCTGAATCCGGTTTTCGGCCACCTGTCCGACCGTACCCGCAGCCGATACGGCCGCCGCCGCCCCTGGATCATGGCGGGGCTGGCCGGCGGCGTGCCCGCGGCCGTGGTCATGGCCACCGCGACCGGGACCGCCCAGCTTCTGGCCGGCTGGCTGCTGGCCCAGGCGTCCTACAACGCCGCGCTGGCCGCGCTGTCGGCCGTGATCGCCGACCGGGTGCCGCCCGAGCAGCAGGCGACGGTCTCGGGGTTGTTCGGCGCGGCCGGGTTCGCCGGCGTCACACCGGGACTGGTCCTCGTGGGCCTGCTGCCGGGCAACGTCGCCGCCCTCTTCCTCATCCCCGCTGCGGCCGGGGCGCTCGGCGGGCTGCTGGCCTGGCGGATGCTGCGCGACGACACCGTCGTGCCCGAGGCCGCGCCGGTCAACCTGCGCAGCGTGCTGTCCAGCATGGTCTTCGACCCGCGGCTCTCGCCCAGCTTCACGGTGGTCTGGGTACAGCGCTTCCTGCTGCAGTTCGCCAACGCGCTCATCGGCACCTTCGGGCTCTTCTACCTGATGACCCGGCTGGAGATGAGCACCGCCGCGGCGGCGGCGCTGGTCTCGGCCACGGGCCTGCTCTCCCTGCTGCTGAACGTGGCCGCCGCGGGCGTCTCCGGCAAGCTGGCCTCGCGTACGCGGGCGTACCGGGCCTTCATCGTCGTGGCCGGGCTGCTGCTGACCGCCTCGATGCTGGTCAAGATGGTCGCCGACACCGTCTGGCCGATCTACCTGGCCACCGGCCTGGCCGGGATCGGGCTCGGTGTCTTCTACGCCGTCGACCTCGCGCTCGTCATCCGGGTGATGCCCGGCAGCGCGGACTCGGCCCGCTACCTCGGCGTGTTCAACATCGCCAAGGCCCTGCCGCAGTCGATCGCCCCCGCCGTCGCGCCGCTGCTGCTGGCCGTGGGCGGCGACCCGGTCGCCCCCGCGGCGGACAAGAACTACTTCCTGCTCTTCTGCGGTGGTGCCGTCGCGGCCCTGCTCGCCACCGCCCTGACCCCCTTGATTAGGAAATGACCCCTTACAAGAACCCCGCTCTGCCCGTGGAGGACCGGGTCGCCGACCTGCTCGGCCGCATGACCCTGGAGGAGAAGGCCGGGCTGATGTGCCACGGCCGCATGTTCCCGGGCTCCGGCGCCGAGCTCGTCACCGAGCGGCACCTCACCCACTTCGCGATGATGCGCGTGCCCTCCCCGGCCGAGATGGCCGAGTGGAACAACACGGTCCAGGACCTGGCCGCCGGCACCCGGCTCGGCATCCCCGTCACCTTCTCCTCCGACCCGCGCCACGGCTTCGCCGGCAACCCGGCGACCGCGCACACCGGCGGCGGCTTCAGCCCGGGACCCGAGCCGATCGGCCTGGCCGCGAGCGACGACCCCGCCCTGGTGGAGCGCTTCGCCGCGATGGCCGGACGGGAACTGCGCGCGGCCGGCATCCGGCTGGCCCTGCACCCGATGGCCGACCTGGCCACCGAGCCGCGCTGGGCGCGTATCAGCGGAACGTTCGGCGAGGACGCCGAGCGCGCCGCGCGCATGGTCGCCGCCTACATCCGCGGCATGCAGGGGGCGGGCGTCGCCTGCATGGTCAAGCACTTCCCGGGCGGCGGCCCGCAGGCCGCCGGTGAGGACCCGCACTTCTCGTACGGCAGGCACCAGGCCTACCCCGGCGCCAACCTCGGCTACCACCTGCGCCCGTTCGCCGCCGCCTTCGCGGCCGGGGTGAGCCAGCTGATGCCGTGCTACGCCATCCCCACCGGCAGCGGCCTGGCGGAGGTCGGCGCCGGCTTCAACCGCGACGTGATCACCGGCCTGGCCCGCGGGCGGTTCGGCTTCGACGGCGTGGTCTGCACGGACTTCAACGCGCTGACCGGCTTCGAGATCCCGGGCGTGGTCTCCCTGCCGCCGCGCAACTGGGGCGTCGAGCATCTGCCGGTCCCGGACCAGCTGGCGATGATGCTGGAGGCCGGTGTGGACCAGCTCGGCGGCGAGACCTGCCCGGAACTGCTCACCGAGCTCGTCGGCTCGGGCCGCGTGCCGGAGTCCCGCCTCGACGTCTCCGCGCGCCGGATCCTGCGCGAGAAGTTCCGTCTCGGCCTGTTCGAGAACCCGTACGCCGACCCGGACGCGGCGAAGCGGCTGGTGGGCGCGCCCGAGCACCGGAGCCTGGGCCGGGAGGCGCAGCGCCGTTCGCTGGTGTGGCTGACCGGCGAGCCGCGGGGTGCGCGGACCCTCTACGTCGAGAACGTCGACCCCGACGTCGCCGCCCGCCACGGGCGGGTGGCCGAACGGCCGGAGGACGCCGACCTGGCGGTGATCCGCCTGAACGCGCCCTACGAGCGGCGGGAGGGGCTGCTGGAGTCCCACTTCCACGCGGGCTCGCTGGAGTTCGACGCCGCCGAGCTCGACCGGCTGCGGGCGGTGGCCGCGAAGGTCCCGGTGGCCTTCTGCGTCCACCTGGACCGTCCGGCCGTCCTGACCGGGCTGGTGCCCGTCGCCGACCGGATGCTGGCGGACTTCGGCGCGGCCGACGAGGTGGTGCTGGACGCGCTGCTCGGCCGGGCGCCGGTGGACGGGGTGCTGCCCTTCGACCTGCCGTCGTCCATGCGGGCGGTGCGCGAGTCGCGCGAGGACGTGCCGTTCGACACCCGCGACCCGCTCTTCACCGCCGGTCACCCCGGCGCGTCGGCCAGGAAGTCGAGCACCAGCGGCCCCGCCTCCTCGCGGAACTCCTCGAAGTAGGCGTGCCGCGCGCCTGCTGATCAGGTGCATCCTGGCCCCCGGGATGCGCTCGGTCAGCAGGGGCGCGTTGGCCGCCGGGCTGCGCCCGCACCACGTCGGCGGCGAGCTTCTTCACCGTGCGTCGAAGCGGCGCGCCATGGCCGCCAGCAGCCCCGCGCCCGCGGTCAGCGCGGCCGAGACCGTGATCACGCCGGACCAGCCGCCGCTCTCCCACCGCTGGGCGGCCAGCGTCCCGAACAGGGAGCTGCCCGCGTAGTACGCCAGCAGGTACAGGCCCGCCGCCTGCCCCACACCCACGCCCACCCGCTGCGCGCGGTCCGAGACCCACCCGCTGACCAGCGAGTGCGTGCCGAGGAAGGCGAAGGTCAGCACCGCCACCCCGGCCGCGATCGCGGGCAGCTGGGGCGCGGCGGTGAGCAGCGTCCCCGCCAGCAGCAGCGCCACGCCGAGCAGGACCGTCGCGCCCCGGCCCCGCCGCAGCGCGAGCCGTCCCGCCGCGACGGGCGCGGGCACGCCGAAGGGGTAGGCGAGGAAGACCAGCACCCCCGCCCCGCCCAGCAGGTACGGCGCCGCCTCCAGCCGGAAGGTGAGCGTGTTCCACAACCCCACGAACGCCCCCATGGTCGTCGCCCCGACCAGGCACAACGCCACCAGCGCCGGGTCTCGCAGCGTCAGCGCGGTGTTGCGGGCCAGGCCGCGCAGGCTCGGCGTGGACCGGGTGAAGCCGCGTGAGGGCGGCAGCAGTACCCACAGACCGGCCGCGCAGACGAGCATGATGCCGCCGACGGCCAGCGTGGCGCCCTGCCAGCCCCACAGCGCGTGCGCGGGGCCGGGCAGCAGTCGCGCGGCGGCGCCGCCGACGGCGGTGCCCATGACGAAGGTGGCGTTGGCGCGCACGTGGGCCTGCGGCGGGGTCTCCTCGCGCAGGTAGGCCAGCGCCACGGCGGGCAGCCCGGCCAGCGTGATCCCCTCAAGGCCGCGCAGGACGAGCAGCGTGTGCCAGGTCGGCGCGAACGCGCCGGCGATCCCGAGCGCCGCCGAGCCGAGCAGGGAGGCGCGCATGATGGCCACCCGGCCGGTCATGTCGGAGATCGGGCCGACGAACAGCAGCGCGAGCGCCATCGTGATCGTGGTCAGCGACAGCGCCGCCGTGGACTCGGCGGGGGAGACGCCGAAGCGGGCGGCGATCCCGGGCAGCAGGGGCTGGACGTAGTAGAGGGCCAGGAAGTTCGCCAGGCCGCCGAACATCAACGCATATCTCACGCGGCGGATCACGGCCACGATGCTGCCTGGTCTCACCTGATGCTCAAAAATGCACCGGTTGACGCTGCTGATGCGCTTGACGCATCATCGCTGGATGGACGTCCAGACGCTGCGCTGGTTCCTGTCGTTGTGCGAGACCGAGAACATGCGCGACACCGCGGCGCTGGAGCGCGTCAACCAGTCGACGCTCTCCCGGGCGCTGGCCAGGCTGGAGACCGACCTCGGGGCTGAGCTGTTCCACCGGCACGGGCGGCGGCTGGCCGTGAACCGGTTCGGCACCCTGTTCCGCGAGCACGCGGCGCGCGCGGTCGCCGAGCTGACCGAGGCGCGCGCCCGGATCGAGGCCTTGACCGATCCGGGCACGGGCCTGATCCGGCTCGGGTTCCTGCACTCGGTGGGGCGCTGGCTGGTGCCCGAGGTGCTGCGCGACCACCGGGACCGGACGCCGGGCATCCGCTTCGAACTGCGGCAGGGGTTCGGCCGGGAACTGTACGCGTGGCTTCAGCAGGGCGACATCGACACCGCCCTGGTGACGCCGCCGCCGCAGGCGCATCCGGCCCGCTGGCACGGGCTGCGCGAGCAGCAGTTGTGCATCGCGCTGCCGGTCGAGCACCCGCTGGCCGTACCGGGGCTGCGGCTGCGTGAGGTACGGCGGGAGCCGTTCATCGCCTTCGCGCCCACCACGGACCTGCGGCACGTCATCGACCGGCTGTGCCGGGCGGCCGGGTTCCAGCCGGTGATCGCCTTCGAGAGCGAGGAGATCGCGACCGTGCGCGGCCTCATCGGCGCCGGGCTGGGCGTCGGCATCCTGCCCAGACCGGCGGTGCTGGAGCACGACGAACCCGTCTACCTGCCGCTCGTGCCCGCCCAGCAGCGGCCCATCGGCGTCGCCTGGGACGCCCGCGCCACCCCCACACCGGCGGTGGCGCGCTTCCTGACCACCCTGGGCGCTTAGGAGAGCAGGGTGGCCATCCAGCCCTCGATCTCGTCCGGGTGGCGGGGGAGGGCGGCGGACATGAGACGGGCTCCGTCACGCGTGATGACGAGGTCGTCCTCGATGCGCACCCCGATGCCCCTGAACTCCGCCGGCAGCGTGAGGTCGTCGGGCTGCAGGTAGAGGCCGGGCTCGACGGTGAGCACCTGGCCCTCCTCCAGTACGCCGTCCAGGTAGACCTCGGAGCGGGCCTTGGCGCAGTCGTGCACGTCCAGGCCGAGCATGTGGCCGCTGCTGCACAGCGTGTAGCGGCGGTAGAGGCCGCTGTCCATGATCTCGTCGGCCGAGCCCCTCAGCAGGCCCCAGTCCCGCAGGCCCTCGGCGATCACGCGCATGGCGGCCAGGTGGAAGTCGCGGAAGCGGGCGCCGGGACGCAGCGCGGCGATCCCGGCGTTCTGCGCCTCGTACACCAGCGTGTACACCTGGCGCTGCACCGGGCTGAAGCGGCCCGACAGCGGAAGCGTGCGGGTGATGTCGGCGGTGTAGAGGCTGTCGGCCTCGACTCCGGCGTCCATGAGGAGCAGCTCATCGGGGTCGAGGCGGCCGTCGTTGCGGACCCAGTGGAGCACGCAGGCGTGCGCGCCGGAGGCCACGATGCTGTCGTAGCCGACCGCGTTGCCCTCCAGCCGCGAGCGCAGCCCGAAGATCCCCTCCAGGTAGCGCTCGCCGCGCGTGTGCCGCAGGGCCTCGGGCAGGGCGCGGACCACGTCCTCGAAGCCGCGCACGCTGGCGTCCACGGCCCCCTGCAGCTCGCCGATCTCCCACTCGTCCTTGACCAGCCGCATCTCCGAAAGGAAGATCGCGAGGTCCGCGTCGCCGTCGCCGGCCGCGACGGCGGCGTCGACGACCGGGTCCACACCGCGCAGCACGCGCGCCGGTCCGGCCGGGCGGAAGTCGTGGATGTCCGCGCACTCCAGCTGGTAGAGCCGCTCGGCCTCGGCCAGGTCGGGCCGGCGGCCCACCCAGAACTCGCCGTAGCGCCGGTCGCGGTAGAACGCCTCCGAGCCCTCCTCGCGCGGGGAGCGCGGGCGCAGATACAGCCTGGCCTGCCCGTCGGGCTCGATCACCAGCACGTCGTCCGGCTCGCTCGCGCCGGTCAGATAGGAGTACGCGCTGTGCGGCCGGAACCGGTGGTCGCTGTCGTTGCTGCGCACCCGGAGCACCCCGGCCGGCACGATCAGGCGCTCGCCCGGGAAACGGGCGGCCAGGGCGGCCCTGCGCTTGGCCGCCCAGGGCGCGATGGGCAGCGCGCTCAGGTCGGTACGCCGGGTGTCGGCCCAGCCGGTGCGCATGAAGGCGGCCAGTTCTTCGGTGATGGGCAGGTCGTGGCTACCGGTGTTCAGCTGCTCGTTCATCGCTTCCCTGCGCTGCGGTCGGAGAGTGGTATTTCACATATTAGTAGGGCGCCGGTGCGGCAGGCCAGCCTGCTTGCCGACGGATGAGGGCACGGAGTGCTTAACCCGGGCGTTGAGCGGGGAAAGACCCTCCTACGAGAGCCGAGGTGGTGCAGATGCTCATTGGAACTATCTTGCGCAACAAGGGCAACGACGTGATGACCGTGGCACCCGGAGCCACGGTCAGGGAACTGCTGGCACAGCTTGCCGAACACAACATCGGCGCCGTCGTCGTCTCAGCCGACGGCGAGACGATCGACGGCATCGTCTCGGAACGCGACGTCGTCCGCCGCCTGCACGACCAGGGCGCCGCCGTCCTGGACGCGGACGTCGCGACGATCATGACGACGGAGGTCCGCACCGTCGGGCCCAACGCCAACGTCGACGAGCTGCGCCGGATCATGACGACTCACCGCTTCCGCCACATGCCCGTCGTCGACCAGGGCCGCCTGGTCGGCATCGTGAGCATCGGCGACGTGGTCAAGAGCGCGATAGAGGAGCTGGAGACGGAGAAGGCGTCCCTGGTGGACTACCTGCACCGGTGAGCTCGGCCCGGCTGCCGGCCCAGCGGTCCAGCAGGACCTCGTCGTGGCTGATGGCCAGCACGCCGGCTCCCGTCCTGTCGCGGTAGGCGTTGACCACCGCGACCAGATGAGCCTGCGTCGAAGCGTCCAGCATCGTGGTCATCTCATCGCAGATCAGGTAGCCGGGATCCAGCGTCAGCGCCCGCGCCAGGCACGCCCGCTGCAACTGGCCGTCCGACACCT
The DNA here is from genome assembly GCF_044459065.1 of Nonomuraea sp. NPDC050394. NCBI lineage: Bacteria > Bacillati > Actinomycetota > Actinomycetes > Streptosporangiales > Streptosporangiaceae > Nonomuraea > Nonomuraea sp. NPDC050394. Next base: position 375,399 of record NZ_JBITIO010000008.1, read on the forward strand.
CGTGCGGGCGGCGGGTCAGCAGGTCACCGGTCAGCCCGACCTCGGCGGCCAGCGCGCTCACCCGCGACTCGTCCGGACGCCCCGCGGCCGCCAGCGGCTCGGCGACGATCTCGCGCAGCCGCAGCTTCGGATCCACCGCCAGCCGGGGCTGCTGGTAGAGCAGCGCCACCCGGGTACGCAGCTCGCGCGGCGCCCGCTGCCGCCAGCCGCGCACCCGCGTGCCGTCCACGCTCAGCGCGCCGCCCGCCGGGCGCAGCATCATCGCCAGCACCCTGGCCAGCGTCGACTTGCCGCAGCCGCTCGGGCCGCCCAGTCCCACCACCTCGCCGGGCGGCAGGTCGAACGAGACCCGGTCCAGGACCGTCCGCCGGCCGTACCTCACGGTGATCTCATGCGCGCGCAACATGTCCGGCCCTCCAGCAGGCGACGCCGTCCTCCAGCGCGGGGACGGTACGGCAGGCGTCGGCGGCCCGCGGGCAGCGGGGCGCGAACGCGCAGCCGTCGGGCAGAGCGGTCAGCTCGGGCGGCAGCCCGGGAATCGGGACGAACGCCCGGTCGGGCTGCGCGTCCACCAGCCCCGCCGTGTAGGGGTGACGCGGACGTTCCAGGATCTGCCCCGCGGGGCCGGCCTCGACCAGGCGGCTGGCGTACATGACCGCGATGTCGTCGGCCACCCGCTCGGCCGCGCGCAGGTCGTGCGTGATCAGCAGCACCGCGCGGCCCTCGTCGCACAGCTCGCGCAGCACGTCCATGGCCCGCTCCACCAGGGGGCGGTCCAGGCCGGACGTGGGCTCGTCGGCCAGCAGCAGCCCGGGGTCGCCGGCCAGCGCGATCGCGTTGGCGACCCGCTGGGCCATCCCGCCGGACAGCTCGTGCGGGTAGCGGTCGAGGTCCCTGGCGCTCAGGCCGAAGCGCTCGGCCAGTTCCTCGGGCGTGTGCCGGGCGCCGAGCTCCCCGCACGCCTCGGCCAGTTGCGCCCGCGCCGTCCGCACGGGGGTCAGGTGCGTGGCCGGGCTCTGCGGGATCAGCCCGATCATGCGCCCGCGCACCCGTTTCGCCAGTACGGCCGGCGTCGCCGACAGCAGATCGAGCGGCTCGCCCCCGGCATGGAGGCGCGCGGAGCCGGTGACGGTGGCATTGGCGGGCAGCAGGCCCAGCAGCGCGTGCGCGAGCACGGACTTGCCACAGCCCGACTCGCCGACCAGGGCCAGGCAGCGGCCGGGCCGTACCTCGAAGGAGGCCTCTGTGACGGCCCGCACCACCGCGCCCGGGACGCGGAAGCGGACCGACAGGCCGGACACGTCGAGCTTCACAGCGACAGCTCCGATCGGGTGCGCGGGTTGAGACGGTCGCGCCAGTGCTGGGTGAGCACCGAGACCGCCAGCGTCGGCACGAGGATGAACAGGCCGGGCGCGAAGCTCGACCACCAGTCGCCCGACAGCAGCGAACGCTGGCCGTCGTTGATCATGTTGCCCAGCGAGGCCAGATGCGGCGGCAGGCCCAGGCCCAGGAAGCTGAGCGCGGTCTCGTGCCAGATCGCGTGCGGCACCATCAGCACGGTGGCCAGCAGCAGGTGCGGCGCCAGGTGGGGCAGCAGGTGGCGCCTGACCACCCGGGCGCGGCTCGCGCCGCCCGAGATCGCCGCCTCCACGAACGGGCGCTCGCGCAGCGACAGCACCTCCGAGCGCACGATGCGCGCGGCGGTCGTCCAGTGGGTCACGCCCACCGAGACGATCACCGCGTACGGGCTCGGCGCGAACATGGCCACGATGAAGATGCCGAGCAGCAGGTGGGGCAGCGCGGAGAAGCCGTCCACCACCCGCATGAGCAGGCGGTCGGGCAGACCCCCGAGACTGCCCGCCGCCAGTCCCAGCAGGCCGCCGATGACCATGCTCACCAGCGCGGCCACCAGGCCGACCATGAACGAGACGCGCAGGCCGTACAGCGAGCGCAGCAGCACGTCGCGGCCCATCTCGTCGGTGCCAAGCGGGTGCGCGGGCGACGGCGCCAGGCCCGCCGAGCGCAGGTCGACCAGCTGCTGGTCGAGCTGGACGATCGGCGGCACCACCAGCACGGCCAGCGCGAGCACGCCCAGCGTGATCGCGGCCGCCCACACGCCCTTGCGGCGTACCTTGACCACGGCCACGTCCGCTGCCATGTCCGTCGTGCTCATGACGTCGCCACCCTCGGGTCGGCCAGCCTGTAGGCCAGGTCGGCCACCAGGTTGCCGGTCAGCACCGCGACGGTCCCGAGCAGCGTCAGCACCGCCAGCAGCGGGAAGTCCACGGCCAGCGCCGCCTGCACCGAGGTCGAGGCCACCCCCGGCCAGGAGAAGACGGTCTCCACCAGGATCGCGCCGGTGACCAGCTCGGGGATGCGGGCACCCAGCAGCGTCAGGAACGGCAGCAGCGCCGAGCGCAGCGCGTGCCGGATCAGCACCGTGCGTTCCTTGAGCCCGCGGGCCCTGGCACCGGTGACGAAGTCCTCGCGCAGGGTGCCGATCACCGACTCGCGCACGTACAGCACCAGCCACGACGACTGCGAGACCGCCAGCACCGTCACCGGCAGCACCATGTGCCTGGCCACGTCGAGCGGGTCCACGGTGGTCGAGGCGGCGTCGGTGAGGCCGCCCGCGGGAAGCCAGCCGAGCTTGACGGAGAAGACGTAGACGACCAGCAGCGCCAGCCAGAACACCGGCGCGGACTCGTTGGCGAACGCGGCGCCGGTGATCACCCGGTCCAGGACGCCACCCTGCCGCATGGCGGCCAGCGTGCCCACGACCAGGCTGCCGGCCAGCATGAGCACGATCGCCGAGCCGGTCGCCAGCAGCGTCCACGGCAGACGCTCGGTCACCACGTCCAGGACCGGGCGGTGGAAGGAGCGCGACTCGCCCAGGTCGCCCTGGACGAGGTTGCCGAGCCAGGTGGCGTACTGCTCCATGATCGGGCGGTCGAGCGCCCAGTTGGCCCGGATCTGGGCGACGACCTCGGGAGAGGTGGTCATCGCCCGATCACCCAGATACTGCCGGACCGGGTCGAACGGTGAGGCGCTGGCCAGCGCGAACATCCCGATCGTGACCATGATCAGGACGGGCACGGCGAACGCCAGCCGCCACAGGACGAGGCGGAGCATCAGGCGACGGGCTTCCAGGTGTGGATGTCGCGGAACAGCCCGCCGGTCGCGTGCTCGTGGGCGTCGACGCTCTGCTGGATGCCCTGGTAGGAGCCGCGCACCACGTAGACGTGCTTGAGGAAGGTCAGGTAGGTCCAGGCCTCGTCCTCGCGGATGAGCTTCTGGAACTCGTCGTAGGCCTGCTTGCGCACCGCCGGGTCGGCCGACTCGCGGCCCTTCTCCAGGAGCTTGTCCACGGCCGGGTTGTTGTAGTGGCCGGGGTTGAAGAAGCCCTTGCCCGCCTGGGAGGAGTGGAACAGGTCGTAGTTGATGTAGTCGGGGTCGTACGGCGAGCCGTACCCCATCATGAGGGCGTCCTGGGCCATGCGGGGCTCGATGGCGTCCCAGTCGAGACCGGCCAGCTTCACCTCGATGCCCGCCTTCTTGGCGTCGGAGGCGGCGGCCAGGGAGAGCTCCTTGCGCAGCGAGTCGCCGGCCGGGTACATGAGCGTGAAGCTCGCCTTGGTGGCGCCCTTGGCGCGGATGCCGTCGGGGCCGGGCTTCCATCCGGCCTCGTCGAGCAGCTTCGACGCCTGCGGGAGGTCGGCGGCCGGGTTGCCGGTGATCTCCTTGTTGTGCCAGGCGATGTCGTGCGGGACCGGGCCGAAGGCGGGCTCGCCGGCGCCGGCGAGGATGCTGTCGACCATCGCCTGGCGGTCCACGGCCAGGCTGAACGCCTTCCTGATCGCCTTGTCGCCGGTCACCGCGGGCTTCGACGGGAACATGACGCCCCGGTAGTCCGCGCTGTGCTGCTTGTACACGGTCAGGCCCTGCTGGCCCTCGAAGCGCTTGGCCGCCTTCGGCGGGAGCACGGTCGCGTCGAACTCACCGGCCGCCAGGCGCGTGGAGCGCACGTTGTCGTCGGGGGCGAAGGCGACCACGACCTTCTTGATGGCCGGCGCGCCGCCCCAGTACTTCTCGTTGGCGGCCAGCGAGATCTTGTCGCCGGGGGTCCACTGGGTGAAGGTGTACGGGCCGGTGCCCACGGGCTTGGCCGGGTCGATGCCGCCGTCGGGCACGATGCCGAGCGTGGTGCGCTGGGTGAGCGGCGCGTAGGGGTACTTGAGCGTGAACTCGACCGTCGTGGCGTCCGGCGCGGCGACCTTGTCGATGGCCGCGTAGTCGCCGGAGATCGGGGAGCTCGCCTTGGGGTCCAGGACGGTGGTGTAGGTGTAGACGACGTCCTTGCTGGTGAGCGGGCGGCCGTCGTGGAAGGTGACGCCGTCGCGCAGCTTGAAGGTGACCTTCTTGCCGTCGGGCGAGGTGACCGGGGGCTGGGCGGCCAGCGCCGGCTTCAGCGAGAGGTCGGGGGACCTGGACATGAGGCCGTCGAACATCAGCGAGCCGCCGTCGGCCGCGTAGCCGAGGATCGGGCTGAGGTTTTCGAACTCGGAGCTGATGCCGATGACGAAGGTGTCGTCGCCCTTGTTCTGGGCGCCTGGCTGTGCCGGGCCGGACGGCGCGGAACAGGCGGTGAGCGCGGCGATGGACAGCACGGCGGCGGGCCGGGCCAGCCTCATGGGGAACCTCCGGGGAAGGGTAGGACTCCGGCGAGCATAATCTGCACCTGCGAACTTGTCGCAATAAGGGGGGTTGTTACGGGATAGGTGAGGCGTGGGAGTCTTGTCCGGTGACGTACGGGCCTCCCGAACCACCCCGCGCGACGAGCAGTCCGTCGGTGATCCTGCTCGTCGCGGGACTGACGGCCGCGCTGGGGTTCCTGATCGGGTACTTCGCCGGATTGGGCGAAGGGGAGCCGATCACCTCGCCGGGGCCGACGGTGACGGTCACGATGGACGAGCCGTTACCGGACGAGAGCGCCCAGCCCTCTTCTCAGCCTTCTGCTCAGTTCTCCGCCCAGCCTTCTGCTCAGCCGTCGGGTCTGCCCTCGTCCCTGCCGTCCGGCCTGCCGTCCGGTCTGCCGTCGGGTCTGCCCTCGGGGCTGCCTTCCGGGTTGACGTCCGGGCTCGCGGGCGCGACCAAGACGCTGGCCGTCCCGCAGGAGATCCAGCCCGGCACCTACCGCACCACCGGCCCCGCGCCCGGCCAGGGCACCTGCTACTGGGCCCGCCTCAAGGGCGTCAGCGGGATCGGCGACGTGATCGCCGCCGACATGGTCACCGGCCCCGCCACCGTCACCATCCAGCCGGCCGACAAGGCGTTCCAGACCGGCGGCTGCGCCGACTGGATCAGGGCATCCTGAACCCCCGGCGGGGGAATCTACAACCAAACGTCCCGAGGAGGATGCCATGTCCGTACTGCGCAGCCTGGTGGAGTCCGTCCGCAGCGGCGCGATCGAGGTCGTCGACCTGACCGCGCCGCTGTCGTCCGAGACCCCGATCCTGCGGCTGCCCGAGCCGTTCGGGAACACCATCCCCTTCCGGCTGGAGGAGATCAGCCGCTACGACGACCGCGGCCCCGCCTGGTACTGGAACGACATCCACACCGGAGAGCACACCGGAACCCATTTCGACGCCCCCGTCCACTGGGTGAGCGGGCGCGACGGGCACGACGTCGCCCAGGTGCCGACCGGTCACCTGCTCGCGCCCGCCGTCGTACTCGACGTGGCCGCCGAGGCGGAGAAGGACCCCGACTTCCTGCTGCGGGTCGAGCACGTCCAGGAGTGGGAGCGGGCCAACGGCGCGCTGCCCGAGGGCGGCTGGCTGCTGTACCGCACCGGCTGGGACGCCCGCTCCCACGACCAGGCCGCCTTCCTCAACGCCGACGAGACCGGCCCGCACAGCCCCGGCATCTCCGTCGAGTGCGCCCGCTGGCTGGCCGAGCAGACGCCCATCCTCGGCGTCGGCGTCGAGACCGTCGGCACCGACGCCGGCGCCGCCCACTCCTTCGACCCCCCGTTCCCCTGCCACTCCTTCCTGCTCGGCGCCGGCAAGTACGGCCTCACCCAGCTCCGCAACCTCGACCGCCTGCCCGTCACCGGCGCCGTCGTCCTGGCCCCGCCGCTGCCGATCGTGGGCGGCTCCGGCAGTCCCGTGCGCGTCCTGGCGCTGGTCGAGCACGGCGTTCCCGAGGCCGCGCGGTGATCGTCGCGGAGGCCGTCGGGCGGCTGCTGGCCGCCGCGGGGGTGGACACCGCGTTCGGGGTGGTCGGCAGCGGCAACTTCCACCTCACCAATGCCCTGGTACGGCACGGCGCCCGCTTCGTCGCCGCCCGGCACGAGGGCGGCGCCGCCACCATGGCCGACGCCTACTCCCGCATGAGCGGCCGGGTCGCCGTGCTCTCGGTCCACCAGGGCCCCGGCCTCACGAACGCGATGACCGGCATCGCCGAGGCCGCCAAGAGCCGCACACCCCTCCTCGTCCTGGCCGCCGACGTCACCGAGCCGCACTCCAACTTCCACCTCGACCAGGCGGCGCTGGCCAGGGCGGTCGGTGCGGTGCCGATGCGGCTGACCTGCGCGCGGGACGCGCTGGAGGCCTTGCGGGTGGCCCGCGAGGACCGGCGCACGGTCGTCCTGAGCCTCCCCCTGGACGTCCAGTCCGCCCCGGCCCCGGACTGGCCCTCACCCCAGCCGGACACGCTCTCGCTGGAGGCGGAGACCGGAGCGGCGGAGACCGGAGCGGCGGAGACCGGAGCGGCGGGGACGGGCGCGGCGGGGGCCGGAGGGGCGGAGGCCGGAGGGGCGGGGGCTGGCGCGGCCGGGCCCGGGGTGACGGAGCTGGCGCGGTTGCTGGGGGAGGCCCGGCGGCCGGTGTTCGTGGCCGGGCGGGGTGCCCGGCACGCGCGACGGGAACTGGAGGATCTGGCCGACCTGACCGGCGCGCTGCTCGCCACCTCCGCCGTGGCCAAGGGCCTGTTCCGCGGCAGCCCGTGGGACCTGGACGTCAGCGGCGGCTTCAGCACCCCGCTGACCGCCGAGCTCATCGGCGGCGCCGACCTCGTGGTCGCCTGGGGCTGCGCGCTCAACATGTGGACCACCCGGCACGGCTCCCTGATCTCCCCGGGCACCCGCGTCGCCCAGGTCGACCTCGAACACCCGGTCGCCGCCCGCCACGTCCCGGTGGATCTGCCGGTGACCGGCGAGGTCGCCCAGGTGGCCACCGCCGTGCGGGAGCTCCTGCCGCCGCCCGAACCTCTGGCCACGCCGCCGGACGGCCCGCCCGCCGGGTACCGCTCGCCCGAGCTGGCCAGGCGGATCGTGGCCGAAGGGCGGTGGCGGGCGGTGCCGTACGAGGACGAGACGGGGGAAGGGCGCATCGATCCGCGGACCCTCACCGCCGCCCTGGACGACATCCTCCCGGCCGAGCGCGTCATCGCCCCCGATTCCGGAAATTTCATGGGATATCCGTCCATGTGGATGGATGTCCCGGATGAGCGGGGCTTCTGCTTCACCCAGGCGTTCCAGTCGATCGGGCTCGGGCTGGCCACGGCGATCGGCGCCGCGCTGGCCCTGCCCGACCGGCTGCCCGTCGCCGCCCTCGGGGACGGCGGCGCGCTCATGGGCATCTCCGAGCTCGAAACCGTCGCCCGCCTCGGCCTGCCCATGGTGATCGTGGTCTACGACGACGAGGCGTACGGCGCCGAGGTCCACCACTTCACGGGCCAGCCGCACGACACCGTGACCTTCCCGCCCACCGACCTCGCGGCCGTCGCGCGGGCCCTCGGCATGGCCGCCGTCACGGTCACCGGGCCCGCCGACCTGCGAGCCGTCTCCGACTGGCTGGACGGTCCCAGGGATCACGCGATCCTCGTCCACGCCAAGATCACGAGAGAGCGCCCGTCCTGGTGGCTGGAGGAGGCGTTCAAAGGCCACTAACCCTTGCGGAACGTGCGCGCCTCCTCGGCCGCGGCCACCACCTGGGCCAGCGGCGCCCCCGCGCCCGAGGTGACGGCGGCGGCCACCGCGCCCTCCACGAACGGCACGTCGGCCAGCACCACCCGCCCCGGATCGACGAGCAGCCGGGCGGTCAGCACCGAGCTGCCGAGATCCGGGATGAGCACGACCCCGTCGCCCTGCTCGACCGCGCCGACGGCGGCCTCGATCAGGTCGAAGCTGGTACCGAGCCCGCCGCCGTCCGTCCCGCCCGCCGCGGCCATCGGCACCTGCTCGCCCGCGATGCCGCGCGCCAGCGCCACCGCCTCGGCCGCCAGCCCGGCGCTGTGCGAGACCAGCACGATCCCCACCATCACGCCCGCCCGTCCGCCGTGACCAGCGCGCCCACGATCAGCGCGGACGAGGCCGCTCCCGGGTCCTCGTGTCCCGCGCTGCGCTCGCCCAGATAGCTCGCCCGTCCCTTGCGCGCGACCAGCGGCACCGTCGCCCGCGCGCCCTCTCGCGCCGCCTCCGCCGCCCGCTCGAACGCCGCGTGAGGCTCCGCCCCATCCCGTACGGCTCCCGCCAGCGCCCCGGCCGCGGGCCCGAGCGCGTCCAGCATCGTCTTGTCCCCTTCCACGGCCTTGCCGAGCCGAGCCACCTCGTCCACCCCCGCCTGGAAGGCCGCCGCGAACTCGGCCAGGGTGAACGACTCGCCGAGCGCCTTGCCCATGGCCCGCAGCAGCGAGCCGTAGAGCGGCCCCGAGGCCCCGCCGACCTTCCTGATCAGCGTCATCCCGGCCACGGCCAGCGGTTGGCCGGGCCCGCCCGCCGCCAGGGCCTGCCGTACCTCGGAGAAGCCGCGGTCGAGGTTGGCTCCGTGGTCGGCGTCGCCGATCGCGGCGTCCAGGTCGGTCAGCCGTTCGCGCCCGGCCGCGACCGCCGCCGCGGCGGCCTCCAGCCACGCGGCGCAGAAGGCGGCGTCCATCAGCGGCCCCATCGCAGACCCGGCGTCTCCACCGGCGCGTCCCACAGCCGGGCCAGCTCCTCGTCCAGCCGGCACACGGTGACCGAGAAGCCCTGCATGTCCAGGCTCGTCACGTAGTTGCCGACCAGCGAGCGCGCCACCCGCGCGCCCTTCGCCCGGACGTACGCCTCCACCTCGGCGAAGACCACGTACAGCTCGATCAGCGGAGTCCCGCCCATGCCGTTGACCATGACGAGCAGGTCGCCGTAGAGGGGCAGGTCGCCGTGGACGGCGTCCATGGCGACCTCGGCCAGTTCCCGCGCGGCGGCGTGCGGCGCCCGGCGGCGTCCCGGCTCGCCGTGGATGCCGATGCCCAGCTCCACCTGGTCGTCGGGCAGGTCGAACGTCGGCTTGCCGGCCGCGGGCGTCGTGCACGAGGTCAGCGCGATGCCGAACGAGCGGCTGCGCCCGTCCACCTCGGCCGCCACCCTGGCCACCTGCGCCAGCGGCGCGCCCTGCTCGGCCAGCGCTCCGGCCATCTTCTCCACGAACAACGTGGCGCCGGTGCCGCGCCGGCCGGCGGTGTACAGCGAGTCCTGGACCGCGACGTCGTCGTCGACCAGCACGCCGGCCACCTCGACGCCCTCGGTCAGGTCGGCGGCCAGCTCGAAGTTGAGCGTGTCGCCGGTGTAGTTCTTGACGATGTGGAGCACGCCCGCGCCGCCGTCGACGGCCCGCGTGGCGGCGATGATCTGGTCGGGCACCGGTGAGGTGAAGACCTCTCCGGGACAGGCGGCGTCGAGCATGCCGTACCCGACGAAACCGGCGTGCAGGGGCTCGTGCCCCGAGCCGCCGCCGGAGACCAGCCCGACCTTGCCCGCGCGCGGCCCCGCCGCGCGGTAGACGACCCGGTCGGCCACCCGCAGCGACGGATGCGCCGCCGCCATGCCCTTCAGCGCGTCGCCGACCACGTCGCCAGGCGAATTGATGAGCTTCTTCATGGTCACTAACCAATGCCCGTTCTCACCGGAGAGCAAGCGGAATAGCGTGGTCCGGGTGGAGCTTGTCTACAGTCCTTTCGATCCCGCGGTCATCGAGGACCCGTTCCCCGTCTACGCCAGGATGCGCAGCGAAGCGCCCCTCTACCGCAACGAGGCACTCGGCTTCTGGGCGCTGTCCCGGCACGCCGACGTCGCCGCCGCGCTGCCCGACAGCGACCTGTACTCCAGCGACCACGGGCCCATGATCGACCCCGGCGCGTGGGGGCCGAAGGCGCGTTCCTACCTGTCGTTCGTCGCCATGGACCCGCCCGACCACACCCGGATGCGGGCGATCGTCGCCCGCGGCTTCACCCAGCGCCGCGTCGCCGCCCTCGAACCCATGGTCAGGCGGATGGCCCGTGCCTACGTGGCCGCCGCGGTGGAGAAGGGGAGCTTCGACTTCGCCACGGAGTTGTCGGCCCGCCTCCCGCTCGACGTCATCTCCGAGCTCATCGGCGTGCCGAGCTCCGACCGGGCCGAGATCCGCGGACGCTCCGACGCCCTGCTCCGCTACGACCCGAACGGCGAGATGGGCGAGGACGGGCTCACAAGCATCATCGGGCTCGGCGACTACTACGCCTCCGTCGTCGCCGAGCGCCGGGAGTCGCCACGCGACGACCTCGTCTCCGTCCTCGTCGCCGACGACGGGCTGGACGACGGGGAGATCGTCGCCTTCCTCATGCTCCTGGTCGGCGCGGGCGCGGAGACCACCACCCACCTGCTCAACGCCGCCTGGTACCACGCCTGGCGCCACCCCGCCCAGCGCGCCGCCGCGTTCGCGGGCGCGATCGGGGAATGGGCCGCGGAGACGCTGCGCTACGACACTCCCGCGCATGGCATCGCCCGCCGCCTCACCAGGGAGATCGAGCTGTACGGCGAGCGTCTCCCGCCCGGCGCCAAGATCTGGCTCCTCATCGGCTCCGCCAACCGCGACGAGAGCGCCTTCCCCGAGGCCGGCGCCTACGACCTGACCCGCGACACCTCCCGGGCGATCAGCTTCGGCGCCGGCCGCCACCACTGTCTCGGCGCCGCCCTGGCCAGGCTCGAAGCCCGCGTCACGCTGGAAGAACTCGTCCGGGCCGTGGAGCCGGACTACGACGTGGACCCGTCCGGAATCCGGCGCGCCAGCCACGGCAACGTCCGGGGAATGGTCACCCTCCCGACCACCGTCCAACCTAGGCTACGGTTCGGGCATGGCTGAGATCGTGTACCCGCCGGTGATCGCGCTGGCGCGGACCCTCTTCAAGGTGATGGACTACCGCTTCCACATGGAGGGGACCGAGCACGTGCCGAGGACCGGCGGCGCGGTGCTGGTCAGCAACCACATCAGCTATCTCGACTTCATCTTCGCCGGCTTCGGGGCGCTGCCGTCCAAGCGGCTGGTGCGGTTCATGGCCAAGCAGGACGTCTTCGACCACAAGATCTCCGGACCGTTGATGCGCGGCATGAAGCACATTCCCGTCGATCGGGGCGCCGGCGCGGGCAGCTACGCCACCGCGTTGCGCATGCTGAAGGCGGGCGAGGTCGTCGGTGTCTTCGCCGAGGCCACGATCAGCCGGTCGTTCACCGTCAAGGAGATCAAGAGCGGCGCCATCCGGATGGCCCAGGCCACCAACGTGCCCCTGATCCCGGTCGCCCTCTGGGGCAGCCAGCGGCTGTGGACCAAGGGCCGCTCCAAGCAGCTGACCCAGCGGCACGTGCCCATCAGCATCCTGGTGGGGGAGCCGATGCACCCCAAGCGCGGCGAGAACGTCAACGAGCACACCGCCACCCTGCAGACCCGCCTGACCGAGCTGGTCGACCGGGCGCAGCGCACGTACCCGGAGATCCCGCAGGGCGTCTGGTGGCAGCCCGCGCACCTCGGCGGCACCGCGCCGACGCCCGAGGAGGCGGCGGCCATGGACGCCGAGGAGGCCGAGCTGCGCGCCAAGAAGGACTGATCACGGGCTGACGAGGCAGAACTCGTTGCCTTCCGGGTCGGCCATCGTCTGGAAGGCGCCCACCGCGTCCACCTGGAGTTCGCCGACGGCGCGTCCGCCGAGCGCGAGCACCGCCCGCGCGGCCTCCGCGGGGGAGGCGACGGCCAGGTCCAGGTGGAGGCGGTTCTTGACCGTCTTTCCCTCGGGCACACGCTGGAAGGCCAGGCGCAGCCCGTCCGGCGGCCGGACCGACGACCAGCCGGCGTCGCGGTGCACGGGCTCCGCGCCGAGGACGGCGGCCCAGAACGCGGCCAGGCGGGCCGGGTCGGCGCAGTCGAGGACGAGCTGGCTCTGACGGGCGATCACGGCGCACACCCTACCTTCCCCCCCGAAGGGGGAGCTGCCCGGCGGGTGAGGGTCATTCCTCGATGGCGCCGCCCACCGCGCGCAGGTACTCGCGGAAGGTGAGGTCGGGGGCGGCCTGCCGTTCGGCCAGATAGTCGCCGAACCGCAGTTGCTCGCGCAGGGAGCGGCCGCCGCGGATGCGGTCCGCCTGCGCGCGCTCGGCGTCTCTGATCCCCTCCGCCAGACCGAGCACCTCCGCGGCCCGCCCGGCCGGCACGAACAGCACACCGTCCTCGTCGCCGGCCACGAGGTCGCCGCGCCCCACCGTCCATTCGCCCACGCGGGCGCTGCCGAGCGCGTCGGCGGGCCGCGCGTCCAGCCGCAGCGGGCCGGTCGGCAGCGCGCCCATGCTGAACACCGGCAGCCCGATCGCCCTGATGTCCGCGGTGTCCCGGTGCAGGCCCCAGATGACGACCCCGGCCACTCCGGCCGCCCGCGCCTCCAGCACGGCCAGGTCGCCGACGCAGGCCTCGTCGGTGCGGCCGTCGTTGTCGACCACGAGGACGTCGCCCGGTTCGGCCGACTCGTACGCTTCCAGGAACACGTCGACGCTTCCGGCGTGCCGGGCGGGCAGGACGCGCCCGATCACGCGGGAGCCGGGGACCACGGCTCGCACCGCCGAGGGCGCGCAGCGGACCTGGACTCCGGCGCGGATGCACCCGTCGGCCAGGTGCGCGGTGGTCAGGGTCGCGAACCGCTCAAGATCCCGCATGCTCTGACCTTACTTGGCCTTCTTCCGTGCGTCCGGATATGTCCGGTCTTGGGGCTCGGCGTGGCGTAGACATGGGGTATGACGGTGTATTCGGCGGTGGTGACGACGGGTATCTACTGTCGTCCTGGGTGTGGTTCGCGGCCGTTGGCGGAGAATATCCGGCTTTATGGTCATGCGGGGGCGGCGGAGGCGGACGGGTTCCGCGCGTGCCTGCGGTGCCGGCCGTACCGGGTGGCGGGGCCGGTGTCGGCGGATGTGCCCCGGCTGGTGTGCGCCGCCTGGCAGCTGATCATCTCCGGTGTCCTGGACGGCGGCACCGAGGCGGCGCTGGCCGAGCGGGTGGGCGTGTCGTCGCGGCATCTGCGGCGGCTGTTCCTGAAGCACCTGGGGGCCAGCCCTGACCAGCTCGCGCGGTCGCGGCGGGCCCACTTCGCCCGCCGCCTGCTGGATGACACCGATCTGACCGTGCTGGACATCGCCTTCGCGTCGGGGTTCGGGAGCCTGCGGCAGTTCAACCGGACCATGCGGGAGATCTTCCACGCCGCGCCCGGCGAACTGCGTGAGCGCCGGCACCGGGCCGATCGGCTGGTCGCGGATGGCGGGCTGGCGCTGCGGCTGCCCGTTCTGCCGGGGTATGACTGGCCGGCCGTCCGGTCCTACCTGGGGGCTCGCGCGATCCCGGGGGTGGAGGAGGTGCGCGACGGGGCGTACCGGCGGACCGTGAGCCTGGACGGCGCGCCCGGCGTGCTCGAAGTGCGGGGCGGGAGCGATCCCGGCCACCTTGTGCTGACCGCGCACCTGCCCTACTGGGAGGGGCTCATCCACGTGGTGGACCAGGTCGGCCGGCTGCTGGGCCTCGACACCGATCCGGCGTCCGGGGCCGCCGCGCTGGGGGCGGATCCCGTACTGGGGCCTCTGGTGGCGTCGCGTCCGGGGCTGACGGTTCCCGGCGCGTGGAGTCCGCTGGAGATCGTGGTGGCGGGCGCGGCGGGCGACGGGCTCGCGACCCTCGTGCGCGGTCTCGGTACGGCCGTGCCCGGGTTGCCCGGCGGGCTGACCCATGTCTTCCCCGATGCCGCGGCGTTCACGGAGGCCGATCTGGAGGCGCTGGGGCTGCCGGCCGAACTCGCCAAGACAGCCGCCCTCACCGCTCAGACCGATTCCGGCCTGGCCTTCCGGACCGGTGATTCCGAGGCGTGGCCCGCGTCCGACCCCTCACTACGAGCCGCCGTGGCCGAGTTGTTCCCCGCAGGCGTTGACCCGGAGCGGTGGCGGCCCTGGCAGGCGCTGGCCGCCATGCACTTGATCACCCGCTGAACCGGGCCGTCAGATGGCGGCCTGGAAGCTGCTCGCCCGCACGCCCGCCAGCAGACCGGCCGTGTGCTCGTTGGTGAAGCGGCGGGCCGGGTCGTGGTGCAGCAAGCCCTCCAGCAGCGGGCGGAGGATTCCGGCGCGGCGGGGGGTCGGGAAGCTGCCGGTACGGGCCATGGCGAGGACGGTCGCGGCGTCCTGGCCCGGGTAGGGCGGCTGGCCCTCCAGGGCGCTGTACAGGGTCGCGCCGAAGGACCACATGTCGGCCTCTTTGGTGGCGGCGCCGCCGTACAGGCGCTCGGGAGCCATGAACGCGGGGGTGCCACGCAGGCGGCGGGACGTCGTCGTGCGGATGTCGCCTTCGGCGGTCGCGATGCCGAAGTCCGTGAGCACCACGCGGTCGCCCGTGAGCATCACGTTCGCGGGTTTGATGTCGCGATGCAGAACGCCCGCCTGGTGCGCGGTACGCAGGGCGGCGAGCAGGTGCTGCCCGATCGCGGCGACGCTCTGGGCGGGCAGAGTGCCCACCTGGGAGAGAAGCTGGTGCAGGGAGAGGCCGTCAAGGTACTCCATGACGATCCAGAGCTTGCCGCTCTTCTCGATCAGGTCGTGGACCGTGACGATGTTGGGGTGCGTCAGTCCGGCGGCCATGCGGGCTTCCCGCAGCACTCGCCTGCGCACCACCTCGGCCTCACCGGCCAGCGTCAGCTCCTTGAGGGCAACCTCTCGGTGGAGGAGCTGATCGAAGGCCCGCCAGACGACTCCCATACCCCCACGACCGGCCTCCTCGCTGAGGAGGTACCGTCCGCCGATCTCCCGCATGCCATCCCCTCGTTGCTCCGGGGCAATCATGTCATCTCAGCGCAAGCCATAGGGTACCTAACGTGATCTGGTTATGTCGGGAATAGTCAAGGTCCAGCTCAACGCCCCGGAAATTAGATCCCCGCCCTCCGCGCGCCCGGCCCACGGAGCCTCGCAACTCGACATCCCACCCCCCAAACCCCTATCCCCACGCACTTAACGCCCACCGCGGATTCCTCACGAGCCCGCCACACCCGGGCCCACCTGTGCGTTGTGGCGTTACTTCCAGGGTTGCCGGCCGCTGGGCTCGATGGTGTGCTGCCGCGCTGGAGGAGTGAGTCAGAGGCGGGGGGTTGAGGGGGTGAAGGCGGGGATCGCGCGGGCGATCAGGGCCACGGCGGCCAGGCAGATGACCACCGAGGCGATGAAGACCGACAGCAGGCCCCACGTCTCGCCCATCAGTCCGGCCACCCCGGCGCCGATCGGCATGCCGCCCATACCTATCAGCCGGTAGGCGGAGTTGACGCGGCCGAGCAGGCCCTCGGGGATGATCCGCTGGCGGGTCGAGATGACGATCACGTTGGACCAGGTGTTGGTGGCGCCCCACAGGACCGCCACGGGGAACAGTACGGCCGGGTGCGGCGCCAGGATGGGGGCCGCCAGGAGCAGGCTGCTGACCAGCCACGAACCCACCAGCATCCGTCCCTCGCCGCCCCACCGGATCACGTGGTCGCTCACGAACGAACCTGCCACCGCGCCGACGGCGAAGGCGGTCATCATCAGGCCGTACGCGGCGGGTGAGAGCTCCATGCGCGATCCGGGGCCGACCACCCACAGCACGAACACGGCGAAGAAGGCGGCGTTGCCGAGGTTCAGCATCCCGCTGCTGACCGCCAGCAGCCTCAGGAACCGGTGCGCCCACAGGTACCGCAGGCCCTCGCCGATGTCACCCACCAGACTCCGCCCGTACGGCCCCGCCCCACCGCCCGCCCCGGACGCCACCCCCGATCCGGCCACCCCCGATCCGGCCACCCCCGATCCGGCCGCCCCGGAAGCCACCTCGGATCCGGCCGCCTCGGATCCGGTCGCCCCGGAACCTTCGGCTGCCCTGGACCCTTCGGCCGCGCCGGATTCTCCGGTCGCCCTGGATCCTCCGGCTGTCCTGGAATCCGAGGAAGTGGCGCTCTCCGGGTCGGGCGCGGTGTGGGTGGGCGGTCCGGAGACGGCCGGGTCCGGAGTGGTGCGTGCGGGCACGTCGGACAGGGCGGCGGCGCGTGCGCGCGAGCCAGGCCCGGAGGCGGACACCGCGTCGTGAGTGGCGGGGGCGGGCGAGGCGGAGGCCGGTGCGGTGGTCTCCGTGGACGTGGTGGCGAGGGTAGGGCGGTAGGTGCCTCGCATGCCCAGCAGCAAGAGGCCGGCGGCGCCGTACAGGATGCCGGGGGTGCCGAGGATGGCCGGTGGGAGGACGGCGACCAGGACGCCGGCCAGCGGAGAGCCGATGAAGTCGTTGCCGACCGTCTGGGCGCCTACGATGCGGCCGTTCGCCCAGGCCAGGCGGTCGGATGGGACGGTCATCGGCAGGACCGACTGGGCGGAGGTGTCGGCGAAGACCTCGGCCATCCCGGACAGGAGCACGGCGGCCAGCAGGATCCAGAGCGACAACGTGCCGGACCAGGCGAAGGCGGCGACGGCCACCAGCAGGGCGGCCCGGAAGGCGTTGGCGAAGACCATGATGCGGCGCCGGTCCTGGCGGTCGGCCACGGCGCCGGCCGGCAGGGCGAGCAGGAGCCAGGGCAGCGTGGTGGCGACGCCGGCGAGCGCGACCTCGGCCGGGGAGCGGGTCAGGGTGACGGCCAGCAAGGGGGTGCCCACCTTGAGTACGCCGTCGGCGAGGTTCGACAGCGCCGACGACGACCACAGAAATCCGAACGAACGCATACCGGCTCCGCTAGTGTGTAAAGAAAACTGTGCATGTGTTTCTTTGCAAAGATAGGTTTGCACACTGATGGCTGGCAAGCGCTTTTCGAAGAGGACCCTCGACGTGAACGCCATGAAGTCGTTCGCTCACCCCCTGCGACTGCGGCTGTTCGAACTCCTGGAGGAGCTCGGCCCCTCCACCGCCACCCAGCTGTCCGGCCGCGTCGGCGAGAACACCGGTTCCACCAGCTACCACCTGCGTGAACTGGCCAGACACGGGATGATCGAGGTGGCGGAGGGGTTGGGCAAGGGCAAGGAGAAGTACTGGCGCGTGACTCCCGGCGGCTTCGGCTACGGCTCGCCGGAGGACGCCGCCGACAGCGAGACGCTCGGCGTCATCCGCGTCCTCCTCCAGGACCTGGTACGGCAGCGCGGCGCCGAACTGGAGCGCTGGCTCGCCGAGGAACCCGCCACCCCCAGGGAGTGGGTGGAGGCCAGCGGCCTGTCGCGCCGTTCACTGAGGCTGACGGCCGAGGAGAGCATCGCCATGCGCGACGCCGTCATGGAGGTGCTCGAGCCCTACCGCGTGGTGTCGGACGAACGCGGGCCCGGCCATCCGGACACCGCCCGGGTCATCGTCCACTTCGACGTCTTTCCCACGGGGGCCGGGTAGAGTGTGCGCCGACATTCATGCCATAACGGGAGGCCGCGTGGTATCCGAGGAGGCTCTCCGTTATCCGCCCGGCTCGCTCGTGATTTTCACCGGGCTGCCGGGCGCCGGCAAGAGCACCCTGCTGACCCGCCTGTACGGCCTGACCGGCGACGAGCACGAGCCGGTGGCCGTCGGCCCGGTCCGGGTGATCGACTCGCGCCAGTCGCGTAACCGGTGGGGGCGCAGGCTCTCGTGGGCGCCCAAGCCGGTGCGTACGTTCGTGGTCTACGTCGGGCACGTGTCGCGGATCGGGCGCGAACTGGCCGCCGGGCACTCCGTGGTCGCGCACAACCGGGGCGCCTGGCCGCATGTCCTGTACGGGTTCGCGTGGCTGGCCAGGCGGCGCGGCCGGCCGTTCCATCTGATCCTTCTGGACGTGGACCCGCGCACGGCGCTGGAGGGGCAGCACGCGCGCGGCCGGGTGGTGCCCGCCGCGACGTTCGACCGGCACAGCCGCCGCTGGCGGCGGCTGCTCGCCCAGGTGCGCGCCGGTTCGCCGCGGCCGGCGGCGAGCGCGACGGTGCTGGACCGCGCGGCGGCGGACGCCCTGCGCGCCCTGGTGTTCGAGGACGTTCCGACGGTGGTGGACACCGGCTCGTAGGGTGTTCAGCCGTGCCGGGGTACGTCGACGGCCCCGGCCCGTGGGCCCGGCCTCTGGCGAACCCGCGCGCCGTGCGCTCAGCGCCTGGCCATCAGCAGGCCGATGACGCCGTAGGTGCCGATCAGCCAGGCGGCGCTGACGTACGTGGACACCGCGGGGCCGCCGAGGATCTGGGCCGCCATCGTCACCGGGAACCACAGCCCTGCCAGCAGGGGCAGCCACCGCAGCGGCCCCTCGACCCGCCCGGCGGCGGCGATCGTGATCCCCAGCGCCAGCATCCCCAGCATGCTGAGCGGCCACGCGGCGTCCAGGATCTGCAACCAGAGCGGGAACTCGTCGTGGGTGGCGTAGCCGAAGGACAGGACGTTGAGCAGGAACGCGGCGGGCAACAGCACGAGCAGGCCGAAGGGGACGACCCGGCCGAGACGCTCCCCGGTGGCCCGCGCCGTCCAGACCCGCCACACGAACGCCCAGACGCCCGCCACGAACATCATCCCCGTGACGGTGTCGAGCGTCTGGACGCCCTCCTGGATCTTCTCGCCCACCACGAGCGTGCCGGCGGCCCACGCGGCCGCGCCGATGGAGAGCAGCGCCCCCGCGAGCCGGCCGCCCTCCGTCCCGGCCGAAGTGCTGTGGGTGATCATTGGTGCCTCCTGAAGGTCGATGAGGCACCCACGCTCTCCCGCCGCCGTCCCGGGCCGCCAGGGCACGCGGTCCCGGTCTGACCGGGGCAGATGTCCCGGTCCTGCAGGGACGCCGGCCCCCTGTGGCGGGCGGCCGGCTGTGCCACGCTGGAACGGTGTTCTGGTATCCCCCGCCCAGGGCCGCCGCCACCGCCGTGGCCGGGCTCTCCGCCGCCGGCGTCCTCGCCGCCCTCTGGCTGGACCTTCTCTCCGGTACGGCCCCGCGCCCCGAGCCCCTCGACTGGTCGATCTGGTCGTCCACGATCCCGGCTCTGGCCCTGGCCGGCGCCGGACTGGTGCTGTCCAGCCGCCTGCCCCGGCACACGATGACCTGGCTGCTGCTCGGCAGCGCGCTCGTGGCGAGCCTGAACGGGCTCGGCGCCGCGTACGCCGTGTTGTCCCTCCACGTGTACGGCGGGCGGCTCCCGCTGACCGCCGCCGCCCTGTTCACCGGCGCCCGCCTGGGCCCGCTGCTGAACCTGGTGGCCCCGCTGGTCCTGCTGTACTTCCCTGACGGGCGCCTGCCCACCCGCCGCTGGCGGCCCGCGGCCTGGGTGACGCTGACCTCGGCGGGGCTGGCGGTGGCGGTCTTCGTCACGGTCCCCTGGCGCCTGGTCGCGGACCCCGCGCGGGCGGGCGCCCCGTGGCCGGGGGTGGATCTGCCGGTTCCGTCCCTGCCGGACCAGGTGTGGCTGGGGGTGCTGCCGGCGGTACCGGCGCTGCTGGCGCTGAGCACGGCGGTGCCCGTGGTGGCGTTCGTGCGCCGCTTCCGCGGCTCGGAAGGCGTGCTGCGGGCCCAGCTACGCTGGATGGCGCTGGCCGCGGTGCTGAACGGCGTGCTGATCGTGCTGCCCCTCGCGGTGGACGGCATCCCGCAGGACCTGACGTTCGTCGCGTCGCTGCTGGCCGTCGCGGGCGCCGTGCTGGTGGCCGTCGGCCGCTACCGGCTCTACGACATCGACCCGCTGCTCGGCTGGACCATCCTGTACGGCGGGCTGGCCGTGGCGGTGGTGGCCGTCGACGTCCCCATCTTCGTGGGCCTGGGCGCGCTGATCGACGAGCCGGTGGCCGCCGTGCTGGCCGCCACGGTGGTCGCCGTCGCCTACGCCCCGGTCCGCGACCGGGCACGCCGCTGGGTGAACCGGATGCTCACCGGCAGGGCGGAGCCGTACGAGGTGGTGTCGGCGCTGGCCGAGCGGCTGGAGGAGGCGAGCGGGCCGGGCGGGCCGCTGCCGGAGGCCGCGCGGGCGGTGTCGCGGGCGTTCGGCTCACCGTACGTCAGGGTGGAGCTCGACGGGCAGGACGGTGGCACGCTCACGGCCGAGTACGGCGAGCCGCGCGCGGACGCGCTCGTGCTGCCGATCACCTACCGCGGCGAGCGGATCGGCCGCCTGGCGCTGGTGCCGCGCGGGCGGCTGGCCGAGGCGGACCAGCGGCTGCTGGCCGACGTGGTACGCCAGACGGCCGCGGCGGTGCGGGCGGTGGCGCTCACCGAGGAGCTGCGGCTCAGCCGCGGGCAGTTGGTCACCGGAGTGGCGGAGGAACGCCGCAGGCTGCGCCGGGACCTGCACGACGGCCTCGGCCCGGCCATGGCCGCCGCGGCGCTGAAGGTGGAGGCCGCGCGCAACCTGCTGGCCCGCGATCCGCGGGCGGCGGGGGAGGTGCTCGGTCAGGTGCGGGGCGATCTGGGCACGGTCATCGAGGACGTCAGGCGGCTCGTGCACAACCTGCTGCCGCCCGCCCTGGACCGCTGGGGCCTGGCCGAGGCGCTGAAGCGGGAGGCCGAGCGCTTCCGCGGCGGCGGCCTGGACGTGCGCGTACGGGTGGACGCGGACCTGGGCGAACTGCCCGCCGCGACGGAGGTCGCCGCCTACCGCATCGTGTGCGAGGCTCTGGTGAACGTCGCCAGGCACGCGGCGGCCCGTACCTGCGAGATCCGCCTGAGCACGGCGGAGGGCGAGCTGGAGGTCGAGGTGGTCGACGACGGCCGGGGCGTGGGCCCCGAGATCGCGCCGGGCGTGGGGCTGGCCGCCATGCGGGAGCGGGCGCGCGAGCTGGGCGGCCGGTGCGTGGTCACGCCCGGCGCGGGCGGCGGCACGCGGGTCCACGCGGTCCTGCCGTCGGGCTGGGCCGGATGAGCGTGCCGAGGGTCGTGCTGGCCGACGACCATCCCGTCTACCGGGACGGGCTGCGCATGATGCTCGACTCGACCGGGCAGGCCGAGGTGGTCGGCACCGCGGCCGACGGGCAGGGGGCCGTCGAGCTGGCCCTGCGGCTGCGGCCGGACGTGGTCGTGCTCGACCTGCAGATGCCCGGCATGGACGGCATCCGCGCCACCGAGCGGATCGTGGCCGGGGCGCCGGAGGCCGGCGTGCTGGTGCTGAGCATGCACGAGGACGACGACACCGTGCTGGCGGCGATGGTCGCCGGTGCCCGCGGCTACCTGCTCAAGGGCGCCGACCAGGGCGAGATCCTGCGGGCCATCACGGCGGTCGCGGGCGGCGAGGTGATCTTCGGGCAGGCGCTGGCGGCCCGGGTGAGCGGGTTCTTCGCCCGGCTGGCGCGGGGAGAGGTACCGGGGGCGACGCCGTTCCCGCACCTGACCGCGCGTGAGCGTGAGGTGCTGGAGCTGATCGCGGCCGGCCGCTCGAACGGCGAGATCGCCGGGCGCCTCCACCTGGCGCCGAAGACCGTGCGCAACAACGTCTCCAACGTCTTCGCCAAGCTCCAGGTGGCCGATCGGGCGCAGGCGATCGTCCGGGCGCGCGAGGCGGGGCTGGGGCGCGGCGGCTGAGGCAGTAGGTTCGTGGCATGCCCGCGCCCTTACCCGAGCTGGTGCCGCCCGACGAGCCGCTGGCCCTGCTGCTGAGCTGCCCGCCCGCGCTGCTCGACACCAGCCTCGACCAGCTCAGGACGCTGGCCGTGGTCCGGCGGACGGGCTCGGCGCTGCAGGCGGCACGGCTGCTCGGCAGGGAGCAGTCCAGCGTGCAGAAGCAGCTCGACAGCCTCAACCGCACCTACCAGGCGCTCTGCGGCGAGGTACTGGTCAGCAAGCGCGGCAGGGGCAAGGACTTCGCCTTCACCCCGACCGGCGAGAGCCTGGTCGAGCGGGCGCACGAGGTGCTGGCCGGGCTGATGGACGACGTGCACGCCGGCCGGCGGCGCATCGGCACGACGCTGACCGTCGGCACGACCGAGTTCACGCTGTGGATCCTGTCGCGGGCGTGGGAGCGGGTGGCGGCGGAGTTCACGCGGCGTGGCGTGGAGTTCCGGCTCGTGCACGTGCGCACCAAGGACTTCTGGCCACGCCTGGACGAGGGCCGGGTGGACCTGCTGTGCGGCAGCATCGTCACCCCCGCCGGCGCGCCCGCCGCCCACGACGCCTACGACGTGCTCGAATGGCGCCGCGGCAGCCCCGTCCTGCTGACCAACCTGCCGCACGAGGACCTGCCCGGCCCCTCGGCGCCGGTCAGCACGCTCGCGAAGCTGCCGCTGGTCGTGCCGGGGAGCGGGCTGATCGCCGACTTCCTGACCCGCTGGTTCGGGCCGGCCTTCCGCGAGCGCCTCACGATCGCGGCGGAGATCGAGGACGTCCAGTACGGCCTGGCCCTGCTGCGCTCCCGCCTGGCCAGAGGCTGCATGATCGTCACCCGCACCCTGGCCAGACGCGTCGCGGAAGGCGGATCGCTGCGCGTCGTGGACCTGGTGCACGACGTCGAGCCCAAGGTCGAGATGGTCTCCGCGGTGTTCACCAGGAAGGGCGAACGCGAACGTTACGCCCCGGACCACCCGCTGAACCTCCTGTGGGAGGCCCTGCGCGAGGAGAGCGCCGAGACCGGGCATCCGTCAGTTCGCTAGCGCGGCCAGCCTGCGGCTCGTCTCGTACGCCTGCCGGCCCCCGGCCTCGTCGCCGTGGCGGGCGCGCACGTGCCCGATCTGCCCGGCCGCCTCCACCACGTCGCGCGCGAGGTCGCCCGCCACCTCCAGCACCCATCCGAACGCCCCCTCCGCCTGCGCCGGGTCCCGGTGCAGCACCCACAGCAGGCAGGCGGCGGCGGGGAAGGCGTCGCGGGCCGTACGGGGGACGGTGCGCCAGGCCGCCTCGGCCGCGTCGAGGTCGCCGTGCCGTACGGCCAGCACGCCGAACAGCACCCACGCCCTCGGCTCCAGCTCGGCCTGACCCACCTCGCGCAGCCGGCCGATGCCCGCCTCGGCGCCCTGCCTGCCCGACTCGATCGAGAGCAGGAACCCGGCATGGGCGGCGCCCCACGGCGCGTGCAGCGGATGGCCGCTGTCCATGGCCAGCTCGAACTCGCGCAGCGCCGCCTCGGGCTCGCCCTCCGCCAGCAGGTTCGCGCCCCTGGACAGGCTGCCGGCCGGGTCGAGGAGGCTGAGCCGTTCCAGCATGTCGTGGGCCTTGGCCTGGTCCTCGGGTCCGCCGACCCCTATGGCCAGGCGCCAGGCGGTCTCGGCACTCCGGAGGTCGCCCTCCCTGGTCTCCAGGATGCCGAGGTTGACCGCGGCCTTCCCGCTGAACATCGGCTGCCGCAGGGCCACGGCGTCCTGGTAGGCGCGTCGCGCGCCGGCGGCGTCGCCGTTCTCCTCCAGAAGGGTGGCGAGGTTGAACAGGCCGCCCGCGGCCGCCATCGGGTCGGGACCGGCGGCGACGCGGCGCAGCTCGGCGAGACCGGCGTCGAGGTCGCCCAGTTCGCGCGCGAGGATCACCCCGATGTTGACCGCCGCCATGGAGGCCGCCCAGCCCTCGCCCCGCTGTGCCTGCCTGAGCACCGCGATCGCCCGGTCGTGCTGCCCCCGGCCGCTGAGGATGGACGACAGGTCGACCGCCGCCATGGGCCCGTAACGAGGGTGCCCGGTGGCGATCGCGCGCTCCAGCACCGGCACTGCCCGGTCCGGCTCGTCGGCCAGGGTGAGCGCCGAGCCCAGGTAGGCGAAGCCCTCCGCGGCCAGGTCGGGGATCGGCGACTCCGTGGCCTGGCCGAACGCGTGGGCCGCCGCCCGCAGGTCGCCCTCCGCGACCCACATCCGGCCGCGCGCCAGCGCCGCGCGGCCGATCACCTCCTCGGCCGTGGCGGGGCTGGTGCGCGGCTCGACGTCGTGGCGGGCGAGCACCTCGAAGTTCTCGCGCGCGGTCTTCGCGACCTGCTCGGCGCCGTGGTCGGCGGCGTGGCGCCAGGCGGCCTGGGCGGTGTCCATGTCCGCGTCGATGAGCACGTCGCCGATGCGCAGCGCGGCGTGCGGGGACAGTTCGGGCTCGCCGCCCTCCACGATGAGCGAGAACCAGTCGAGCGCGTCGGCGTCGTCGCCCTCGGCGAACAGCGTCTCCGCGCACTCGGCCAGCATCTCGGCGCTCTGCCGGTCGCCGGACATGGAGGCCGCCATGGTCAGAATCACGATGTTGAGACCGCTGTCCGGCGGCAGCTGGGGGACCCTGCCGATTCTTCGCGTCAATGCCTTGCCTTTCCCGCGACTCCGATCAAGAACAGAGTGCTTTCTACCAAGAGGTATGGACGAAATGGCCGAATTTCGCGGTAATGATCGGAGGATCATTCGGAGTAATCCGCCAGACATTTCGCCTAGCCAGAGGAGAATCCACGGTGAAAGCCCGTCTGACCGCCGTCGTCGCCTGCTTGGCGCTGACGGCCTGCGCCGGTCCGGATACCGTCCGGCATTCGCCGGGACAGCAAAAAGCCGACCTGGTGATCGGGGTACTGCCCATCATCGACGTGGCGCCCGTGTATATCGCGGACGAACGTGGCCTTTTTCGGAAGGAAGGGCTCAATGTCAAGATCGAGGTCCTGGGCGGCGGCGCCGACGCGCTCCCGCGGCTCATCGGAAAGAGCATGGACATCTCCTTCGGCAATTACCTAACGTGGTTCAACGCCCAGGCCGGCGGGCTGGCCGACCTCAAGGTCGTGGCCGACGGCTACCACACCGGCAAGGGCACGCACCGGATCGTCGCCGCCAAGGACTCACCCATCCGCTCCCTCGCCGACCTGTCCGGCAGGAAGATCGCCGTCAACGCCCTCAACTCCGTCCCGAGCCTGCTGGTCCGCCGGGCCGCGGAGGGGGCGGGCGTCAAGCTCGACGACAAGCGCGACTTCGTGGCGGTGCCGTTCCCCGAGATGATCCCGGCGCTGGAGAACAAGCGGGTCGACGCCGCCTTCCTGGGCGAGCCGTTCGCCGGCGTGGCGGCGGGCAAGGGCATGACGACCGTGGGGGAGATCCCCGCCGGATTCCCCGTCGCCGGGTACGCCGCCACCGCCGCGTTCGTGAAGGACAACCCCGGCACCGTCGCCGCCTTCCAGCGCGCCATGGCCGCCGGGGCCCGCCTCGCCGCCGACCGCGTGGCCCTCGGCGAGATCCTGCCCACGTACGTCAAGGGCCTCGGCCCCGCTGCCGGGGACCTCGCGATCGGCACCTACCCGCAGGCCGCCGACGCCGCGACCCTCCAGGGCGTCTCCGACGCGATGGCCAGGCTCGGCTACTTCGGCGGCAGGCAGCCGGTCAAGGCGGCCGATCTGATCACGCCCGCGCGGTGAGGCGCGTGCTGCTCGGCGCGGCCGGCTTCCTGCTGCTCGGCCTCGCCCTCCAGGCGGCCGCCGCGGCGGGCGTGCCGGGCGCGTCCGACGTGCTGCGCGCGGGGATGGACCTCGGGTCCGATCCGGGTTTCCTGACCCACCTCGCCGGTACGGCGGGCACCGCGCTCCTCGGCGTCCTGATCGCCCTGGCGCTGGCCGTACCGGCGGGGCTCGCGCTCGGCTGCCTGCCCGCGCTGGAGCGGCACGCCCGCGTGGTGATCGAGTTCGCCCGGCCGGTGCCGTCCCTGGCGCTCATCCCACCGGCCATCCTCATCCTCGGCCCCGGCCTGCCGCTCAGAGCCGGGCTCGCCGCCTACGCCTGCGCCTGGCCCATCCTGTTCAACGCGCTCTACGGGGCGCGCTCCGCCGATCCGGTCGCCGTCGACACGTTGCGGGCCTTCGGGTTCGCCTTTCCCTCGATCGTGGCCAGGCTGCATCTGCCGAGCGCGGTGCCGTACGTGGTGACGGGGGTGCGGCACGCGGTCGCGGTCGCCCTGATCGTCACCGTGGGGACCGAACTGCTGGCGGGCGGGTCGGCGGGGGTCGGGACGTTCCTGCGGGATCTGGCCGGTGGGCCGGGCAACCGGGCGGCGATGCTCGCGGCCGCCGTCTGGACCGGGGCGCTCGGGCTGGCGCTGAGCCGCCTGCTGGTCCTGGCCGAGCGTACGGCGCTGCGGCGGTTCGGGCCGGCGGCCCGGTGAGGCGGTGGTGGGCGGCGATCGTGGCGGCCGCGCTTTGGGAGGCCGCTGCCAGGGTGGCGGGGCAGGCGTACTATCCGCCGCCGTCGGAGATCGTCGGGGCGGCGTGGGAGCTGTGGTTCTCCGGGCCGCCCGCCCGGCTGTTCCTGACCGACGAGGCGCTGGAGGACTTCGTGCCCAGCCTCGGGCACCTGCTGAGCGGCTGGGCGATCGCGGGGCTGGCCGGGGTCGCCGCGGGGACGCTGGTGGGCCGCTCGCGTACCGCCGCCGCCGTGGCCGAGCCGGTGGTGCACCTGCTGCGCTCGATCCCGCCGCCCGCTCTGGTGCCCCTGTTCGTGGCGCTGTTCCAGTTCGGCGCGCCGATGCAGATCGCCACGATCGCCTGCGGGGTCGTCTGGCCGGTGCTGATCAGCACGATGGACGGCGTCAGGGCGGCCGACCCGGCGCACCTCCAGGTGGCCGCGGTCTACCGGCTCAGCCGGGGGCAGCGGCTGCGGTTCGTGGTCGTGCCGTCGGCGGCGCCGTACATCGCGGCGGGGTTGCGGATCAGCCTGCCCGCCGCGCTGGTCCTCATGGTCCTGGCCGAGCTGGTCGGGACGACCGGCGGGATCGGCCACCGCCTGATCTTCGCCCAGCAGTCGCTCGACCCGCCCCGGATGTGGGCGGCCGTCGCCGTTCTCGGCGCCGTGGGATACACGCTGAACGCGGTGTTCCTCGCGGCCGAGCGACGGCTGCTCGCCTGGCACCACCACACGGGAGGATGACCCATGCACGTGCTGATCGCCGGAGCCGGAATCGGCGGCCTGACGACCGCGCTGAGCCTGCACGCCGCGGGCCTGGACGCCGTGCTCGTCGAGCAGGTCGCCGACCTGCGGCCGATCGGGGCCGGCATCAACCTGCAGCCGCACGCCGTCAAGGAACTGTCCGAGCTGGGCCTGGCCGGCGACCTGGAGGCACGCTCGGTGGCCACCGCCCACATGAGCTACGTCGACCGCCACGGCAACATGATCATGGACGTGCCGCGGGGGCGGGCGGCCGGGTACCGCTGGCCGCAGTACTCCATCCACCGCGGGCATCTGCAGATGCTCCTGCTCGACGCCGTACGTGCCAGGCTCGGCCCCTCCGCGCTGCTCACCGGCAGGGCAGAGCGCTTCGAACAGGACCGCGACCGGGTCCGGCTCCACCTGGACGACGGCCGGGTGCTCGACGGCGACGTGCTGGTCGGGTGCGACGGGCTGCACTCGGCGGTCCGGGCGCGGCTGCATCCGGGGGAGGGGGCGCCGCTCTGGAACGGGGTGCGCATGTGGCGGGGGACGGCTGAGGCGGAGCCGTACCTGGACGGGCGGACCATGATCGTGTCGGGGGCGAACGAGGTCGGGAAGTTCGTCTGCTATCCGATCGGCGACGGGCTGGTCAACTGGGTCGCCGAGCTCAGGACCGGCACGCCGGGACCGGCGGCCCGAGCCGGCTGGAACGTCACCGGCCGCCACGAGGACGTCCTGGAGCACTTCGGCGAGCGCCGCTTCCCGTGGCTCGACGTGGCGGGACTCATCGCCCGCTCGCCGCGGGTGTGGGAGTTCCCCATGGTGGACCGCGACCCGCTGCCCTGGTGGACGCGCGGCCGGGTCACCCTGCTGGGCGACGCGGCGCACCCGATGTACCCGATCGGCTCGAACGGTGGCTCGCAGACCGTCATCGACGCCCGTGTCCTCGCCTACCACCTGGCCACCACCGCGAGCCTCGCCGCCTACGAGAGCGAGCGCCGCGCCAAGGTCAACCGCCTGGTCGAGAACCACCGCAGGATGGCGGTCGAGGAGATCCTTGACGAGATCGCCCGGCGCGCTCCCGGCGGCTTCGGGCACATCGACGAGGTTCTGAGCGCGGAGGAGCGGGCGCGGCTGCACGGCTTCCACACCCGCGTCACCGACATGGAGGTCGCGGAACTCAACGCCGCCAGGTCATGGACGGTCGCACCGGCACGCACACCCCGGCCGTGACCCATCGGAAGCCGGCCACGGACGCCGGGAGGCACGGGAGTCAGGACGGCGGGCTGACGGCGTCGCCGAGGACGTGGCTGACGTGCTGGAAGGTGAAGCGGTCGAGGTGTTCGAGCACGAAGCCCGCCGCCTGGATCGCGGCGACCGGGTCGCGGCCGGGACGGCAGCCGCCGCTGGCGCGTGACCAGAGCGGGCCGACCAGCGCCTCGGTGAGGGCCAGGACGGGGTTGGCCGAGCGGACATGCTCGTAGAAGCGCAGCCGGCCACCGGGGCGCAGGATCCGGCGGGCCTCGGCGAGCGTACGTTCGGGGCGGGCGTGGCAGCACAGGGTGAGCGAGCAGACCACGGCGTCGCAGGAGCCGCTGTCGAGCGGCACCCGGGCGGGGCCGCCGCCGACGATGCTGACCAGGGCGGGCACCTCCTCCGCCACCCGCTCCGCCGCGGCCCGCAGGAACGGATCGGGCTCAACGAGGACGATCTCCCGGACCTCCGGGGGATAGCAGGTGAGCTTGACCCCGTCACCGGCGCCGAACTCGACCACCCGCCCGGTGAGCCCGGACACCAGTCGTTCACGCTGGGGCGTCGGCCGGAACGCGGTGCCGCGACCGGTGCAGACGGGGCGAGGGTGGTGAAACTGCTCCATGCCGCGACCGATGGCGGTTCTGCTGTCGGGAGGCCGATCAGAGGTGATAGCCGTCATGCCCCCACTATCGGCCCACACCTCTCAACCAGGGCGCGCCCGCCATGAAATCCCCATGCGCAACCCCCCAATCCTGACGCCCCCTTGACGCCCCCACCCGCAGCGGGCCACGCCCTCACGGGTGAGCCACCTCTCGACGCCCCCACCCACAAAGGGGTCACGCCCTCACGGGTGTGCGAGGGGCCTTGGGGTTCCTCGCCGCATTCAGGCGCCCGGTGTCCCGCGGGCCGGGCCCTCGCGGGTGAGCGGAGGGGTGTCAGCGGGGGCGTCTCAGCAGGACGGGGGTGAGGCTGGGGGCGGGCATGGCGGGGTCCAGGGGGTGGATGGGGCGGGTGAGGCGGGTGTAGGGGAGAGCCGGCAGGTCCTGGCTGACGCCGCCCGGCGTGAGGGCGAGGATCGAGGCGGCGGCGGCGCGGTGCAGGTCGGGCTCCAGGTAGCCGATCTTGATGGCGGTCAGGTCGTGCCGCCCCGGGTCGAGGTCCAGGTCGGTGAGGTCCTTCACGAGGTGGTACGGCTTGCGCCGCGTCGTCAGCACCGCGTGTACGCCTCCGGCCCGGACCACGGCCAGGTCGCCGCCCACGGGGTCGGCGGGCCGTACGGCGTGGACGGTGCCCTTCAGGAGCACCGGTGGGTCGCCGGAGTAGACGCCGCCCACCCGTACGGACACCTCGCCGCCGACGCCCGCCGCCACGCACGCGGCCACCGCGTCGGGGTCCACGCAGGACGCCCAGATCGCGCTCTTCCCGCCGCCGGTCAGCGCGGGGGTGGACAGGAGGTCGGACAGGAAGAACGCCGCGTCGCCCGAGCCCCCGGCCGTCGGGTTGTCGCCGGAGTCGCTGATGAAGTACGGGCGTAGCGGTGAGGACAACGCCTGTTCGATGGCGGCGCGGGGCGGCAGGGCGGGCATGGCGAAGGCGAAGTCGTCGCGGGACCGCCACAGGGCGCCGGCCAGTTCGGTGGCGGCGGCGGTGACCGCCTCGGCGGAGGTGCCGGTGGTCAGGATGTTGACGCTGGAGCGCGGGGCGTCGGCCCAGGCGTAGCCGATCCAGATCGAGGCGTCCAGGACGCCGGGGCGTCGCCCGATCTCCGGCAGGCGGGCGTAGATCGCGGCGGCCGGGTCCAGGCGGGTGCTGGTGCGTTCGCCGGGCAGCAGCAGCGGCAGCCGTACCCAGGCGCGGACCACGTCCAGGTCCTCGGCCAGCGCGCGGACGAGCAGGCGGCAGGCGCGCTCGCGCGTCTCCTCGACGTCCACGTGCGGGGCGGTGCGGTAGGCGGTGGGCAGGTCGACGAGTTCGGCGAAGCGGCGCGACACCTGGCCGTGCAGGTCCATGGAGGCGGCGATCGGCGCGGCGGGGCCGACGACGTCCCTGACCGCCGCGGCGAGCGCGGCCTCGGCGTCGTCGCGGCCCTCGACGTGCATCGCCCCGTGCAGGTCCAGATAGACGCCGTCGAACGGCCCCGCCGCCCGCAACCCGGCGAGCAGCTCGGACTCCAGCCGTTCGTAGGCCTCCCGGGTGACCTGACCGCCCGGCAGCGCACGGGCCACCAGGATCGGGACGAACTCCACCCGGACCCCCGCCACCTCCTCAGGCCACCACCCAGAGTCCTGACAAAGAAACGGATAACACGAAAAATCGTGCCAAAGGGTGAAGTCACGGTAGCCCGTGCGGTGCGCGCTGAACGTGCTCGACTCCGTCCCGATGCCGCAGATCGCCACGCGCCTAGTCACGGGTGTGGTCACGGTAGACCTCCAGTTCCCCGTCCAGCCGGACCTCCAGCACCGTGCACAGCGGATCGAGGTCGGAGTCGGCCAGGTAGACGTACTCCCATCCGGGCACCTCGTGCAGCCCGCCGAACCGCTCGTGCCGCAGTTCCCCGGCGCCGCCCAGCACGCGTACCGAGGTGACCTTGTTGCGCACCCCGCGCAGCACCACGAACTCGTTGGGCCGGTCGAACACGAACAGGTACAGCGTCCGCCGGTCGGCCGAGACCGTGCTGGCCCCGTTGAAGTGGCCGGGCGGCAGCCCGCGTCCGGTCGGGTAGACCGCCTCGGCCCTCGGCCGGATCCAGGCGCCCAGCTCCCGCAGCCGCGAGGCCTGCTCGGGGGTGATCGTCCCGTCCGCGCGCGGTCCCACGTCGAGCAGCAGGTTGCCGCCGCCGCCGATGGTCTCGGCGAAGATCCGCACGAGCTGGCGCACCGACTTGTGGTTGGTGTCGTGCCCCTGGTAGCCCCAGGAGTCGTTGATCGTCAGGCACAGCTCCCATGGACCGGCCGGCGGCTCGATCGGCACGCCCTGCTCGGGCGTGGCGTAGTCGCCCTCGCCCTGCATCCGCCCGTTGATCACGACCTCCGGCTGCCGGCCGAGCAGTTCCTCGCGCAGCTCGCTCATCCGCCAGGTCGCGGCGTCGCGCTCCCAGTCGCCGTCGAACCACAGCAGGTCGGGCGCGTAGCGTTCCTGAAGCTCCCGCAACTGCCCCCGGTGGAAGGCCAGGAACCGCTCCCACGCGGCCGGATCCTCCTTCCCCGGCTCCGGGTGGGAGAAGCGGTTGCCGCCGCTGCCCACACTGGCGTAGTCGGGGTGCGACCAGTCCAGGTGCGAGAAGTACAGCCCGGCGCGCAGCCCGCGCTCGCGCATCGCGCTCACGTACTCACCGGCGAAATCGCGTTCGGTACGCAGCTCCGACCACGCCGTCGGCCAGAGCGCGAAACCGTCATGGTGCTTGGCGGTCAGCACCGCGTAGCGGGCACCCGCCTCGGCGAACAGATCCGACCACTGCGCGGCGTCGAAGCGGTCTGCGGTGAACCCGTCCACCTGCTTCATGTAGTCGTCGTAACCGACCCGCCCGTCGAAGAACGACCACGATTCGGCCACGCCGTCGACGGCGTAGATGCCCCAGTGGACGAAGATCCCCAGCTTGGCCTGGGGGAACCACGACTGTATCGCCATGACCGGAAATATCGCTTTCTTTGGATGCTTTCATCGGATGTCTGTGGGGCCACTATAGAAGCACCCCTCACCCCGATTTCCTGAGCCTGGTCCTGTTCGGGCACTCTTGCGGGTGAAGAGGTGAGGAAGAGATGCGAAAGATCGCAGTTTTCGGGGCCGGTTACATCGGCCTGGTGACCGCCGCGTGCCTGGCCGAGCTCGGCCACACCGTCGCGGTCCGCGACATCCAGGACGAGCGCATCCGCCTCCTGAACGCCGGGCGGGTGCCGATCCACGAGCCCGGCCTCGGCGAGCTGATCGCGGGCAACGCCGGACGCCTCACCTTCACGCTGAGCGCCGAGGAAGCCCTCGCCGGCACCGAGATCGTGTACGTCTGCGTGGACACCCCGCCGACCGCGGCCGGCGACGCCGACCTGTCGCGCGTCTGGTCGGTGGTCGAGACGCTGAAGGGCGCAGAGCACCTGAAGGCCGTCGTGGTGAAGAGCACGGTCCCGGTCGGCACCGGTGCCAGGGTACGGGCGGTGCTCGACGAGAGCGGCCTGGCCCACGTCGGCTACGCCTCCAACCCCGAGTTCACCGCGGAAGGCCAGGCGGTGGCCGACTTCATGCGCCCGGACCGGGTCGTCGTCGGAGCCGCCGACGAGAACGTGATCCGGCTCGTCACCGAACTGCACGAAGGCGTGGACGGGCCGGTCGAGGTGATGGACGTGGCCTCGGCCGAGATGGTCAAGCTGGCCAGCAACGCGATGCTCATGACCAGGATCAGCTTCATGAACGAGATCGCGGTGCTGTGCGAGCTGACCGGCGCGGACGTGGAGCAGGTCTCCAAGGCGGTCGGGCTGGACCACCGGATCGGCCCGCACTTCCTGCGCGCCGGCATCGGCTGGGGCGGCAGCTGCTTCCCCAAGGACTCCGAGGCGCTGAAGCAACTGGCCAGCAACACCGGCCACCACACCCAGCTGCTGAACGCCGCCATCGAGGTGAACAACCTGCAGAAGCGGCGGGCCATCCAGAAGCTGAAGGACGCGCTCGGCGGCCTCGGCGGCACCAGGATCGCGGTGCTCGGCATGACGTTCAAGCCGGGCACCGACGACATGCGCGAGGCGCCGAGCACCGTGCTGGCCGCGCGGCTGCTGGCCGAGGGCGCCAAGGTGACGTGCTGGGATCCGCTGGCCCCCGACGGGCAGCCCGAGCCCTGGGCGTCAGCCGTACGGCATGGCAGCCCGCAGGAGGCGCTGGCCGGCGCGGACGCCGCGATCCTCGCCACCGCCTGGCCCGAGCTGCGCGACGTGCCCTGGGCCGACGTCCGCGACACCATGCGCAGGCCGGTGCTGTTCGACGGCCGCAACCACCTCGACCCGGCCACCATGCGCGCCCTCGGCTTCACCTACATGAGCGTCGGCCGCCCCTGAGAACCCCTGGAGCGGCGCGCCGCCCCGAACGCCAGCGCGGCCGCGCCCAGCGCGCCCAGGGCGGCGAGTGTGCCGAGCACCTGCTGCTGGCGGCGGACCCGGCGGCGCACCCGCGCGTACGGGACGGTGGAGAAGGAGATCAGCTCGTAGCGCGAGACGTAGCGTCCGGGCAGCGCCTCCTGCAGGGCGTGCTCGGCCCGCCTGGCCAGCCGGTAGACGGGAGAGGCGACCTTGTCGCGCATCTCGACGAAGTTCGCCAGCGCCATCTCGGCGATCGCCTCGGTGTCGGCCCGCCGCCGCCGCTCGAACCTCGGCAGCGCGCGGCTCCAGTCGTCACCGGTCTCGTCCAGGCAGCGGTCGAGCACCACGACGTCCTCGAACGCGCAGTTCGCGCCCTGACCGTAGAAGGGCACGATCGCGTGCGCCGCGTCGCCGATGAGCCCCACGCGCCCGCCCGCCTGCCACGGTACGGCCCGCACCGTGCCCAGCCGCCCGACGGGGTTGGCCGCGAAGTCGTCCACCAGATCGGGAATGAGCGGGACCGCGTCCGGATACACCTCGCCGAAGTGCCGCGCGACCGCCTCCGGTGAGGAGAGCGCGTCGAAGTCCTCGTTCGGCCAGAACAGCGTGCACGTGAACGAGTGGTCCGGGTTCGGCAGCGCGATCATCATGGCGGTGCCGCGCGGCCAGATATGCAGCGCGCCCGGGTCCATGGCGAACTCGCCGTCGCGCGCCGGGATCGTCAGCTCCTTGTAGCCGTGGCCAAGGAAGTCGGTGTGCTCGCGCAGCCCCGCGTGAGCGGCCAGCCGCGCCCGTACGGCGGAGCCGGCTCCGTCCGCGCCGAGCACCACGGCCGCCTTCTCCTCCCGCCCGCCTTCGAAGCGCATGGTCCCGGTGGCCGGGTCCAGCTCGGTGAGCCGGTGCTCGAAGCGGACCTCGGCATGCCGTTCGGCGGCGTCCAGCAGGGCCGCGTTGAGCCGCGCCCGGCTGATCGAGTTGATCGAGCGCAGCCCGTCGGAGCTGTAGAGCTGAAGGTCCAGCTCGCCCCGCACCGGGTGGATCAGCCGGCCGCGCATGGGCAGCGCCTCGGCCATGACCTCCTCTTCCAGGCCGATGCCGCGCAGCGCAGAAAGCCCGCGCTCCGACAGCGCGAGGTTGATCGAGCGGCCGCGCTCCGCGCCCTCCGCGCGCGGGTCGGGCCGCCGCTCGTACAGCGTGACCCGGTGCCCGCGCCTGGCCAGGTAACAGGCGAGCAGGCAGCCGGCAAGACCGGCGCCGACGATCGCGACCTCTGGGGAACCTGCCACGGGAAAACTCCTCACATGAAGGTGCGGGCGGTCCACAGCTCGGGGAAGACGGTCCGCGCCATGCTGCGCTCCAGCCAGACGAGCCCGGCCGAGCCGCCGCTGCCGGCCTTGGCGCCCATGGCCCGCTTCACCGACTGCAGGTGGTGGTAGCGCCAGTCGCCGAAGCGCTGGGCGACCTCGGTGAGCGCCTCGCCGAGCAGGCGCAGGTGGTTGCCGGGGCCGGTGTCGGCGTAGATGGTCACCCACGCCTGCACGACCTGCTCGGGCTCGTCGGCCAGGCCGCGGCGGCGCAGCAGTTCCAGCGTCTCGTCCCACAGCGAGGGCGCCTCGAAGCTCTCGCGCAGCTCGGCGTGGACCTTGGGCTGGCCGCGGAAGGGGCGCATGAGCTGCTCGGACTTCAGGCCGAGCGTGAACTCCAGGTGCCGGTACATGGCCGACTGGAAGCCGGAGCCCTCGCCGAGCAGGTCGCGGAAGCGGTTGAACTCGGCCGGCGTCATCCAGCGCAGCCCCTGCCAGGAGGCGTTGAGCGCCTCCAGGTGCAGCGCGGACCGGCGCAGTGGCGCCAGCGACGCCCAGACGTCGTCACCGGCCAGGAGGTCCCGGGCGTGGCGCAGCTCGTAGCGGATCAGGCCGAAGTACAGCTCCATGACCTGGCTGACCATGAGGAAGGACATCTCGCCGGGGTCATCGCTGAGCGGGGTCTGCAGGGCGTGCAGCGTGCTCGCGCGGACGTAGCGGTCGTAGGGCGCCTGCCGGTCGAACTCGAGCGTGGGCGTGCCGCCGTTGGCCTGGGCTCGCTCCTGCCGTTGGAGTGCGCTGATCGGGGTGACATCCATGGGGCTCATGATGCCCGCGCGGGCCCCGCGCGAGGAATGACGATTCAACGGCCTTTAGGGTGTTCCACCAGACGGATGGTGCCTGATTTTGGCTTCTGGGTTTCGGTGGTGAAAGTGGACGAGATGGACTGGCTGCTGCTGCGTGAGCTGCAGGCCGACGCGCGGCTGTCCTTCAGCGAGCTGTCGCGGCGGGTGCACCTGTCGCCGCCCGCGGTGGCCGAGCGGGTGCGGAAGCTGGAGGAGGCCGGGGTGATCGGCGGCTACCGGGCGCACGTGGACCCCCGGGCGGCGGGACGCGGCGTGGTGGCGCTGGTCACGATGTCCTGTTATGGGCCGGGATGCGTGTTGCGGCACCCGGACGCGCTGGACTCTCCCGACATCTTCGAAGTGCATCGGGTCACGGGCGGGGCCTGCTGCGTGCTGCGGGTCGCGGTCGCGACGATGACCGACTTCGAGGAGCTGATCGACCGCCTGGCCGGGTACGGCACGCCGAGCAGCTCGATGGTCCTGTCCACCCCGGTCCCCTGGCGGGCCACCCTGCCACCGAGCTAGCGGCGAGGGGTGCGGTAGGTTAGCCTAACCTAAATCCCCCGTGTGATCAGTGGAGTTTGTCGTGGTTGAACCCTTTCGCTTGTTCGATGTGCAGGTGCGGGGGCTGGAGTTGCTCAGCCCGTCGTTCCTGCGCGTGACCTTCACGGGGGAGGACCTCGACCTCTTCGCCGACAACGGGTACGACCAGCGGATCAAGCTCATCTTCCCCCTGCCCGGCCACGGCCTGACGCAATTCCCGACCGGCCCCGACTGGTTCCAGCGCTGGCGGGCCCTGCCCCAGGACCGCTGCAACCCGATGCGCACCTACACCGTCCGCAACGTGCGCCCGGACCTGCGCGAGGTGGACGTGGACGTGGTGCTGCACGGCGACGGCGGCCCCGCCGCCCGCTGGGCCGGCGCCGTCCGGCCCGGTGACGAAATCGGTCTGTTCGGCCCCGACGCCCGCTACGGCGAGCCGCACGGCGGCCTGGAGTTCCACCCGCCGGAGGGCACCGGCGCCATCCTGATGGCCGGCGACGAGACCGCCGCCCCGGCGATCTGCGCCACCCTGGAACGCCTTCCGGCCGGCACCCGCGGCGAGGCGCTCATCGAGGTGCCGCACGCCGGCGACTTCCTGCCGATCGACTCCCCGAGCGAGGTCACCGTCACGTGGCTGGCCCGCGAGGGCGGCGACCACGGCGAGAAGCTCATCCCGGCCGTGGAGGCCGCCGCCGGGCGCCTGCTTCCCGGCCACAAGCCCGCCGGCTCCTTCGAGGACAGCGACGTCGAGGACAGCGACGTCGAGGACAGCGACGTCGAGGACAGCGACGTCGAGGACAGCGACTTCGTCGACATCGATGTCGATGTCGACGAGCTCTGGGAGGTGCCGGACGAGCAGGCGGAGGGTCCTGTCTACGCCTGGCTGGCCGGAGAGGCGGCGATGATCAGGGCCCTGCGGCGCCACCTGGTCGCCGAGCGCGGCATGGACAAGCGCGCCGTGGCCTTCATGGGCTACTGGCGCATGGGCAGGGCGGAGAACAACGCGTGAAGCGCATCATCCTGGCGGTCGCCGTCCTCCTGGGCACGGTCGCCTGCGCCCCGGACAACCTGACCGCCGCCCCGGCCGCGAGCGCCCCCGCCGCGAAGGGGTTCACCCCGGTCACCATCGAGCACAAGTTCGGCAGCACCACCGTCAAGGCCCCGCCCCGGCGGGTGGTCACCGTCGGCCTCGTCGAGCAGGACGCCCTGCTCGCCCTGGGTGTGGTCCCCGTGGGCACCACCGAGTGGTTCGGCGAGCACCCCGGCGCCGTCGGCCCCTGGGCCAAGGACAAGCTGGGCGGCGCGGCCGTACCCCAGGTGCTGAAGGAGACCGGCACCGGACCGCAGGCCGAGAAGATCGCGGCGCTGCGCCCCGACCTGATCATCGGCCTGTACTCCGGGCTGACCAAGGAGCAGTACGCGACGCTGTCGCAGATCGCCCCGACCGTCGCCCAGCCGAAGCAGTACATCGACTACGGCATCCCGTGGCAGGAGCTCACCAGGACGATCGGTTCGATCGTCGGCAAGCCCGCCGAGGCCGAAACGATGGTCAAGGGCGTCGAGGCGCGCTTCGAGCAGGTCAAGAAGGACAACCCGGCCTTCGTCGGCGCCGGCGCGCTGATGGTCAGCATGTACGAGGGGTACTTCGTCTTCGGCAGCCAGGACCCGCGCAGCCGGCTGCTGGCCTCGCTCGGCTTCCGGCTCCCGCCGGACCTGGACAAGGTGATCGGCGACAAGTTCGGCGCCAACATCAGCCGCGAGCGCCTCGACCTGCTCGACCGGGACGTGCTGATCTGGAGCGTCACCAACGCCGGCAAGGACGTGGCCACGCTGCGCGGCGACGTCGTCTACAACAACCTCAAGGTGGCCAAGCAGGCCCGCGAGGTGTTCGTCGTGGACGGCACCGACTTCGCCGACTCCGCCTCCTTCATCACGGTGCTCAGCCTGCCGTTCCTGCTGGACCGGCTGGTTCCCATGCTGTCGGCGGCCGTCGACGGCAAGCCGGAGACCAAGCCAGAACCCTCCTCGTGAGATCGGCCGCGCTGAAGCCCGGCGCGCGCGAACGCGCGGGGCTTCAGCCCGCGGCGCGCCTGGGCCGCGGCGCCATCCTGCTCGGGGTGCCGATCGCCGGGCTCGTGGTGCTGTGCGCGCTGTCGCTGTCGGTCGGCGCGCGGGCGATCCCGCTCGACCAGGTCGCCCAGGCGCTGACCGGCGGCGAGGTCACCAAGGCGGTCCACGACGTCATCTGGTCGGTACGCGTGCCGCGCACCCTGCTCGGCCTCATGGCGGGGGCGGCGCTCGGCTTGTCCGGCGCGCTCATGCAGGCGCTGACCCGCAACCCGCTCGCCGACCCCGGCATCCTCGGCGTCAGCGCGGGAGCCGCGTTCGCGGTCGTCGTGGCCATCGCCGCGTTCGGCATCGGCTCGCTCTACGGCTACGTCTGGTTCGCCTTCGCCGGCGCGCTCGCGGTCAGCGTCGCCGTCTACGTGCTGGGCGGCCTCGGCCGCGACGGCCTCACCCCGGTGAAGCTGGCTCTGGCCGGAGTCGCCGTCACCGTCATGCTGAGCTCGCTGACCAGCGCCATCGTGCTGGCCGACCCGGAGTCGCTGAACCGCTACCGATTCTGGTCGGCCGGATCGCTGGCCGGGCAGGGCGCGCAGCTCATGCCGCAGCTGCTGCCGTTCGTCGCGGTGGGCATGGTGCTGGCGCTGGCCTCGGCACCCGCGCTCAACAGCCTCGCGCTCGGCGACGACGTCGCCGTGGCGCTGGGCCGCCGGGTGGGCCTGGTCAGGCTCCAGGGCGCCGCCGCCGTGACGCTGCTGACCGGCGCCGCGGTCGCGGCCATCGGCCCCGTCGTCTTCGTCGGCCTGGTCATCCCGCACCTGGCCAGGCTCGTCGCCCGCTGGGCCGGTGGCGAGAGCGACCACCGGCTGCTGCTGCCGCTGTCGGCGGCGCTCGGCCCCTGCCTGCTGCTGGCCGCCGACGTCACCGGACGGATGATCGTCCCGCCGATCGAGGTGCAGGCCGGCATCATCGTCGCGTTCATCGGCGGCCCGATCTTCGTGATCCTGGCCCGCCGCGCCCGTCTCGCGGAGCTCTGATGACCAACCTCACCGTCCGCCTGCCCGCCCCGCCCGTCTCCTGGCAGGTGCGGATCCGGCTCGTCGCCGTCTGCCTCGGCCTGGCCGTGCTCGCGTTCCTGGCGTTCTGCCTCGGGGTCGGGCTCGGCGACATCCCGCTCGGGCTCGGCGAGGTGGTCGGCGCGCTGTTCGGGCAGGGCGAGCAGGGCCAGTTGTTCGTGGTCTGGCAACTGCGCCTGCCCAGGGCGCTGGTCGGGCTGATGGCCGGGGCCGCGTTCGGGCTGTCCGGAGCGCTGTTCCAGACCATGACCCGCAACCCGCTGGCCAGCCCCGACATGATCGGCGTCACCCAGGGCGCGGGTGTCGCCGTCGTGGCCGGGATGGTGTTCGGCCTGGACGCCGGTCCCGGCGTCCAGGTGCTCGCCTTCGCCGGCGCCGTGGCCGCCGCGCTGCTCACCTACCTGCTCGCGTGGCGGCGCGGCGTCACCGGCTACCGGGTCGTGCTGGTCGGCATCGGGCTGTCGTGGATGTTCACCAGCGCCACCGAGTACCTCATGGTGATCACCGAGGTTCTGCAGTCGCAGGCCGCGCTCGGCTGGCTGTTCGGCAACCTCAACGGCCGCACGTGGGATCAGGTGACGCCGCTCGCCCTGGCCCTCGCCGTGCTCGCGCCGCTCACCTTCCTGCTCGGCCGCTCGTCGCGGGCGCTGCAACTGGGCGAGGACGTCGCGGTCGTGCTGGGCACGCCCGTGCAGCGGGCCCGGCTCGCGCTGCTGGCGACGGGCGTGGGGCTGGTCGCCTTCGGCACCGCCGCCGCCGGTCCCGTCGCGTTCGTCGCGCTCGCCGCCCCGCAGATCGCCCGCCGCCTCGCCGGTACGGCCTGGCCGCCCCCGCTGGCCTCCGCGCTCACCGGGGCCTTCCTGGTGCTCGCGGCCGACCTGGTGGCCAGGCGCGTCATTCCGGACCTGGAACTGCCGGTGGGCGTGGTCACCGGCGTCCTGGGCGCTCCGCTGCTCCTGTGGCTCCTGGCCAGGGCCCGCCGCGCCTGAGGTAAGGGCCCGCCACGCCTGAGCGGGCCCCCGCCGTCAGTCGGCGACCAGGCGGCCGCGGCCGCCGCGCCGCCAGCCGCGGTGGTCGAGCTCGCGCTGGCGGCGCACCACGTACGTGCCCGGGGCGAAGCCGCTCGCCCCGTGCTCGGGATGCAGGAGGTAGACCGGCCGGACGCAGCGGAAGACGCCCAGCGCCAGGTCCATGGTGTCGCGGACGTCCCAGGTCCACACGCAGGCGCCGTCATCGGCCACGAGCGTGTGCGGATTGCCGCCCGCGGCTCCGCGCAGGACCTCCAGGCCCCTTCCGAACACCTTCGACCAGCGAGCCGGCGGCGGGAACGTGATGGCCACGGCCACCATGGGCATCGGAACGATCAGCAGGTCGCCCTGGGCCTGAAGGCCGTCGAGCACCGGGATGGCGACCTGCCGCTCCAGATGGTCCAGGACGGTCAGGCCGGTACGGCGGGACAGGGTGTCGAGGTTCACGGGTTCTCCCTTCATGTGCGCCGGGCCAGCTGGGTGTAGTGATGAGCGGAAAGGCCGTAGGTCCAGGCGGCCGCCGCCACGGGGTCGTCGATGAACTGCGGGACGCCGAGGCCGTAGCGGCGCCGACGCCCGTCGCGTTCCTCCGAGCCGTTGACGGCCAGCAGGACCCTCGGGCGGCGGCCGAGCGCCGTCGGCGGCAGGTCGTACAGCTCCAGGTCGAAGCCGGGATTGCCGGGGTCGGGGGCCGAGGCGACCAGGCGCAGCCCGGCCTCCTCGATGTAGCGGCCCCACCCGAGGCGTTCGATGGCCAGCCGCCGGACCTCCACGTTCGGCTCGGCGGCGATCTTGCCGGGCGTGGGTCCCGCGATGACCCACTCGGGGACGACGAAGCCGTTGAGCGCGTACACGGACCAGCCGTCGGGGAAGGTGACGGCCGGGCCGTCGTCTCCGTGCAGGCGGCCCTCGCGCAGACGGACCGACAGCGGGCGCTCGGCGATCACGCACCGGTCCTCGAGCGGCCACCACCAGCCGCAGGAACGGGCCAGCTCCGCCCACGGTTCGAGCTGGGCGGTCAGGGCGCCGTAGCGGAGGCCGCCCACGCGCCGCCAGGCGTCGTAGTGGGCGATCCAGCAGGCGTCGTGCTGGCCGTACCAGGTGAGGCGGTCGGCGAGGGGGAGCGCGAGGCGGATGGGCGTGCACACGCCGTCGCGGACGGTCTCGCGCAGGGGGTCGCGCACGACGGCGTCGAGCGGGTCGGGGCCGCGCGACGGCCAGCCGGGGTCCCAGACGTGGCCGACGTGCTGGTCAAGGCCGTGGCGCAGGGTGGAGACGAGGGTCGCGAGGCGTTGCGCGACGGACAGTTCGGCGGCCGTGTTCAGCCGGCCGAAGGCCTGGACGGGGATGCCGCGTGGCACGTGGTTCAGCGCGGCGGCGGGGGAGCCGGCCCAGAC
The DNA here is from genome assembly GCF_044459065.1 of Nonomuraea sp. NPDC050394. Taxonomy (NCBI): domain Bacteria; kingdom Bacillati; phylum Actinomycetota; class Actinomycetes; order Streptosporangiales; family Streptosporangiaceae; genus Nonomuraea; species Nonomuraea sp. NPDC050394. Next base: position 417,044 of record NZ_JBITIO010000008.1, read on the forward strand.
GAACGCGGGCGCGGGACGGCCGAGCCGTTCGTACAGGGAGGCGATGGCCGCCTGCGCGGCGGGCCGGTCGGCGGGCTGCGTGGACAGCGCCCAGCCCAGCCATTCATCGTGGATGTCGGCGGCCACCGGCCGCCGCTGCTCACTCACGGAGCGAGGGCGCGCACGCCCTTTCTGACGACGATCATGTGAGCCAGGATGGCAGGCAGGGCGTGCCCTCCGCAAGTGCCGGTCAGTGCGGGATCACCATCGGCGTGGCCCAGCGCGGGCCGGCCACGATGGTCCGGGCCTCCTGGTGCGGCTCGCGGCTGAGCTTCAGCGGCAAGAACCTTGATCGAGGACTGAAGGTGATTTTCCCGGCACTTCGGTACGTTGGGATATATGCCTGCCGCCCGTCCCGACGACGTCGCCGCCGCCCCGCCCGTACCCGCCGTCGCCGCCGGGACGCCCGCGCGGCTGGCCTGGCTCGACGCCCTGCGCGGCCTCGGCGCGCTCGCCGTCGTGGGCGAGCACCTGCTGACCTGGGCGATGCCGTGGCTGCGCCCCACCTCCTTCAACCTCGGCATGTACGGCGTGCTCGTCTTCTTCCTGGTCAGCGGCTACATCATCCCGGTGTCCCTGGAACGCAGGGGCGACGTGCGCGCGTTCTGGATCAGCCGCTTCTTCCGCCTCTACCCGCTCTACCTCCTCGTGATCGCGGTGGTGCTGGCACTGTCGTTCTGGCTGCCGGTGCGCAAGGAGGTGCCCCGCGACGCCTCGGCGCTGGCCTCGCACGCCACCATGCTCCTCGACGTGGTCGGCGCCGGGGGCATGGTCAACACCATGTGGACCCTCTCCTACGAGATGGTCTTCTACCTGCTGGTCGCCGCGCTGTTCGTGGCGGGCGTGCGGGTGGGCCGCGGCGCGCTGTCGGTCGCCTTCGCCGCCGCGGCGATGGCCGCCGGGCTCGCGCTGAGCAACGCGCCCCTGACCGGCGCGTGGCTGTCCTGGGCGTCACTGGCCGTTTTCGGGCTGGGCCTGACCTGCGTCATCACCGGATATTTCCGTACGGCTGCCGCCGTCGCCCTCGGCGTCATGGCCCTCACCCTGCTGCTGACCGCCAGCCCCACGCCGTGGTTCGGGGCGGCGATCCTGTCGGTGATGTTCGCCGGGACCGCCATCCATCGATGGGAACGCGGGGCCGGGCGGCTGTGGCCGGTGGCCGTGACCGCGGTCCTCGTGGCGCTGACCCCGGTGTGGGCGCTGGACGCCGGGTGGTGGTGGGTGCGGCCACCGGTGTGGATCACCACGATCGTGCTGGCCGCGGCCACGTTCGCCGGTGGCATGCTCCTGCGTACCCGCCGGGTGCCGGCACTGCTGGTGTGGCTCGGGGTGATCAGCTACTCGCTTTACCTTCTGCACCTGCCGATCCTGACGGGGGTGATCGCGATAACCGGCGACCTGCGCTGGGCGCCGGCCCCCCTGCAGATCGGGATCAGCGTGTTGTGCCTGTCGCTGATTCTGCCCGCCAGCTGGCTGACCTACCGCTACCTCGAACGCCCCATGCAGTCCTACGCCCGCCGCCTCACCACCCCACCCTGACCACCCCCGGCCCGGCAGCGCCGGGCTGGTCACACGGCACCTGAAGCCCTGGGTAAGGAGCACCCCCGCTCGGAGACCGGGCTTCGCGGCAGCGGCGGAGAGGCCAGGGCACTCCGGCGGCGCGCGAAACAGGCGGCCTCCTTGAGGTCGAAGGGTTCCCGCGGTTCGGGGGAGGTTGTCGGCGTCGGTGTGGGTGTGGGTGTGGGTGTGGGTGTGGGTGTGGGTGTGGGTGTGGGTGTGGGTGTGGGGGTCAGGGGCGGGAGGCGGGGGTTCGGCGTCAGGGTGGGAGGCGGAGATGGGGCGTCAGCGGGCGGTGGTGATGCGGGCGGCGAGGCCGTCCAGGACGCAGGTCAGGCCGAAGGAACGGCCCGAGTCGCGCGGTGCTTCGCCCACGTCGGCCAGCGCCTCGACCAGGGCGGGGAAGCGGCTGGCGTGCCGCTCCAGTATCTGGGCCAGGGCGGGACTGGCCTGGCGGTCCTCGGCCCACGGCTGGGTGCCCGCCGTCGCGAGCGACTGCGTGTTGCGCAGGTGGCCGAAGATCAGCAGCGCGGCGTCCAGGCGCTCGCCGCCGGTGAGTCCGGTTCCGTCCAGGGCGCCGACGGCCGCCTCGGTCCAGCCGATCTCACGCGGTCCCATCATCCGGTCGCCCAGCGTGGCCCACGGCAGCCACGGGTGACGGGCCCACACCGCCGCCACGAGCCGGGCCAGTTCCTCCAGCTTGGGCCGCCAGCCTCCCTCGATCCCCGACAGATCGGGCGGATCGCCCACCGCCCGCTCGATCATCACGGCGACGAGGTCGGCCTTGCTGGAGACGTACCGGTAGAGCGACATCTTGGTGAACCCGAGGTCGCCCGCCACCCGCTGCATCGAGACCGCCTCGATGCCGTCGGCGTCGGCGATCGCGATGGCCGCCTGGGCGATGGTGGGCAGGCTGAGTGAGGGACGCGCGGGCGCGGGCCGTTCCCACAGGAGTTCTTCGATCTTGCTTCCTGCCGCCATGCGCTCCTCCTCGGGTCCACCACGTGGTGTGTCTTGAGGATACCTCTGTTTACACAAGACACGTCAGGCCATGACGAGAACACTCCAGAGGTGACCGTCCAGGTCCCGGAAGCTGCGGCTGTACATGTACTCGTTGTCCTCGGGCTCGCCCGCCTCGCTCGCCCCGTTGGCCAGCGCGGTCGTGAGCATCTCGTCCACCTTGGCGCGCCCGCCCTCCACCTGCAGCGCCAGCGCCACCTCGGTGCTCGCGCCGGTGTCCGGGATCGCCTTGCCGGTGATGGAGGTGAAGAACGGCTCCGTGACCAGGAGGAGGGAGACGCCCTCGCCCAGGTGCAGGCAGCCGGCGTCGTCGTTGGTCAGCTGCTCGTCGACGCTGTAGCCGAGCTTCTCGAAGAATCCGAGGCTGGCGGCGAGGTCCTTGACGTGCAGGTTGACGAAGAGCGACATGAGTGTCCCCTATCTCGATAAATCGTCCCACGGAGACTTTGTGTCCGCCGGATACTGAGTTTTACAGTAGACACCGAGCGGTCATCGGCGCAAGAGGCTCTTTCAGCGGGGAAGGACGGCGGCCAGCTCCGGGATACGCGCCCGGTACGCGTCGAGCAGCCGCCGGGCCACGTCCACCGAGTCGACCAGCGGGTGCAGCGCCAGCGCCTCGACCGCCAGCGCGGAAGAACCGGTGAGCGCCGCCTCGATGGCCGCCTGCTCCACCGCCTTGACCTGCTGCATCAGGCCCAGGAACCGGCCGGGCAGCGGCCGCGTGGCCAGCGGCTGTACACCCGCGCCGCTCACCGCGCACGGGATCTCGACCACGGCCTCCGCCGGCAGCCCGGGTACGGCGCTGCCGTTGCGCACGTTGAGGATCATCGTGGACGGCTCGCCCCGCGCGATCGCCGCCATGAGCGCCAGCGCGATCCCCTCGTACCCGCCCGCCTGGAGGTCGGCGTCCTCACGCGCACCGGCGCCGGTGAGGTCGCGGGTGTCGGCCATGTAGCTGGCGTCGCGCTCCTGGCGGGTCCTGGTCCACTCCGTCAGCGCGTCACCGGGGCGCTCGCGCACGGCGGTGTAGAAGCGCTCCTGCTGCAGGACCAGCGACTCGCCCCGCGTGTGCCCGGCGGCCTGGGCCGCGGCCACGGACTCGCGGTTGAAGTAGTAGTAGTACAGGTACTCGTTGGGCAGCGCGCCGAGCGTGCGCACCCAGTCGCCGCCGAAGATCCGCGCCTCCTCCACCTGCCGCAGCGCCGCGTCGTCGGCGAGCAGGCCGGGCAGCAGGTCGCGGCCCTCGTGGACCAGCCCGCGCAGCCAGCCGAGGTGGTTGAGTCCCACGTAGTCGGGGCAGACGCGCGCGGAGTCCACGCCGAGCGCCGCCGCGGTCCGCCTGATCAGCCCGATCGGCGAGTCGCAGATGCCGACGACCCGGTCGCCGAGCACGCCGCGCATGGCCTCGGTGATCATCCCGGCCGGGTTCGTGAAGTTGATGACCCAGGCGCGCGGCGCCACCGCCGCCACCCGCTCGGCCACGCGCACCGCCACCGGGATCGTGCGCAGCCCGAACGAGACGCCGCCCGGCCCGGTGGTCTCCTGCCCGAGCAGGCCGAACTCGAGCGCCACCCGCTCGTCGGCGGTGCGCCCCGCCAGCCCGCCCACGCGGATGGCGGAGAAGACGAAGTCGGCGCCGGCCAGCGCGGTGTCCAGGTCGGTGGTGGTGCGCACCCGAGGCGGGTGCTCGTGCCCGGCGGCGAGCTGGCCGAGCACGTTCTCGATGGCCGCCAGCCGCCGCTCGGAGACGTCGTGGAGCACCACCTCCTCCACGCGCGGCTTCGCCCGGTCACGCAACAGCGCGCCGTACACGAGAGGGACCCTGAAGCCCCCGCCGCCGAGAACGGCCAGTTTCATGCGAGCACCACCTCCGCGCCGGCCGCCGCGCAGGCGCGCAGCGTGCTGTCGTCCGCGCCGTCGTTCGTGACGACGACGTCGAGATCCTCTGGCCCGCACACCCGCAACGCGCCGGTACCGGGAAACTTGTGCCGGTCGGCCAGCAGCACCACCTGCCCCGCCGCCGCGATCATGGCGCGCTTCAGCGGGACCTCGGCGAGCGTCGTGTCGACGATCTGCCCGTCGCGGCGCACGCCGCTCGCGCTGAGGAAGACCCGGTCGGCCACCACCTGCCGCAGCGCCTCCTCCGTGAGCACCCCCACCAGCGAGTGGTACGGCCGGCGCACCATCCCCCCGAGCACCAGCAGCTCCACCTCGGGATCGGCGCGCAGCACGTCGAGCACGGCCAGGCTGGAGGTGACCACGGTGACCCGGCGCCCGCGCAATTGCCTGGCCAGGCGCATCGTGGTGGTGCCGATGTCGAGCAGGACCACGTCGCCCTCGCGCACGAGCCGCCCCGCGCACACCGCGACCGCCTCCTTGTCGCCCTCGTGGATGGCGGCGACCTGCGCGAACGGCATGTCGGTGTCGGCGTCGACACTGGGCAGCGCGCCGCCGCGCACCCGCTTGAGCGTGCCGTCGCGGTCGAGGACCTCCAGGTCGCGCCGGATGGTGGAAGGACTCACACCGAGCTGCCTGGCCAGGTCGTGCACGCTCGTGGCGCCGGACAACCGGACGCGGCGCATGATCTCCTCATGCCGGAGGCGCTGAAGCACGTACGGATCGTATCAGTCATTTTCGCGCATCAGTGAGCACGATTTACCAATGGCCCTTGCTATGAGCGAGCAAACGTGCAAGATTGCGCACATCTTCGATCTGTCGAGGAGGACCGGCTATCGTGTACGACCCTCTCGCCCAGCGGCGAAGCTCCGAGGGCCCCCAGTTCGACGTCTTCCTGGCAGGCATGGTCTTCCTGGACATCGTCTTCACCGGCCTGCCCGCCATGCCCACCGCCGGCAGCGAGGTGTGGGCCGAGGGAATGGGCTCCTGCCCCGGCGGCATCGCCAACCTCGCCATCGCCACCAGCCGCCTTGGGCTGCGCACCTCGCTGGCCGCCGCGTTCGGCGACGACGACTATGGCGACTTCTGCTGGCGGACCTTGGAGGAGCAGGAGAGCGTCGACCTGTCGAGGTCGCGCCGCTTCGAGCACTGGCACTCGCCCGTCACCGTCTCCATGGCCGTCGACCGCGACCGCAGCATGGTCACCCACGGCCATCCCTCGCCCATGGCGGCCTCGGAGATGATCGGCAAGCCGCCGCGCACCCGCGCCGTCATCGTCACGCTCTCCCCGGACGAGCCGCTCGGCGGTTCCGAGGGCGACTGCAACTGGGCCGACCTCGCCTACCGCGACGGCGCGCTGGTCTTCGCCGACGTCGGCTGGGACCCCTCGGGCGCCTGGTCGCAGGAAGTGCTCGACCAGCTCGCCGTCTGCCACGCCTTCATGCCCAACGCCGTCGAGGCCATGGCCTACACCGGCATGGACACCCCACGCGACGCGCTCTACTCCATCGCCGACCGGGTGCCCGTCGCCGTGGTCACCGACGGCGCCAACGGCGCGATGGCCATCGACTCCACCACCGGGGAGGAGGCGTTCGTGCCCTCGCCGAGGGTGAACGCGCTCGACCCCACCGGCGCCGGCGACGTCTTCGGCGCCGCGTTCGTGCTCGGCACGCTGTGCGAGTGGCCGCTGAGCGACCGGCTGTCGTTCGCCGGGCTCTGCGCGGCGCTGGCGGTCCAGCAGTTCGGCGGGTCGCTGGCCGCGCCGGGCTGGGGCGACATCGCCGACTGGTGGCACGAGGTGCGGGCCTCCGCCGGGCACACCGGCGCCTACGGCGAGTCGCTGGCGCGGCGCTACGCCTTCCTCGACACCCTGGTCCCCGCGGTACCGGTGGGCGCCGTCCGCAGGGCGGCCGCGACCATCGCCCGCTACGCCGATTTGGGGATGGCTCCCCAGCCGCCTGCCCAGAAGGAGTAACCCATGAACGCCTCCACGCGCGCCGCGCTGGCCGCCGGTGCCGTGGCGCTCGCCGCGGCCGCCTGCGCCCCCGGGTCCTCGGCGCCGCCGGCGGCATCGTCGCCGGCCCCGTCGAGCCCGGCCGCGGTCCGCACCGACGCCGCCGCGCTCGGCAAGGTGACCCTGACCGTCTGGGACCAGGAGGTACGCGGCGCGCAGAACGCCCAGATGACCGCGCTCAACACCGCGTTCCAGGCCAAGTACCCCAACATCACGATCAAGCGGGTCTCGCGCTCCTTCGACGACCTCAACACCACGCTGCGCCTGGCCCTGAGCGGCAACGAGCCGCCGGACGTGGTCCAGGCCAACAACGGCCGCCCGCAGATGGGCGCCTTCGTCAAGGCCGGCCAGCTCCGCCCGCTCGACGCCTACGCCGACGCGTACGGCTGGAAGAAGCGCTACCCCCAGTCCGTCCTGCAGTACGTCAGCTACACCCCCGACGGCAAGGACTTCGGACAGGGCAGCGTGTACGGCATGCCCCAGGCCGGCGAGGTCGTCGGCCTCCTCTACAACCGCACCAAGCTGACCAAGCTCGGCATCCAGCCGCCCACGACCTGGGCGGACTTCCAGGTCGCGCTGGAGAAGGCCAAGCAGGCCGGCGAGCAGCCGCTGATGCTCGGCAACCTCGACAAGTGGCCCGCCGTGCACGTCTTCGGCACCGTCCAGGGCCAGTTCGTGCCCAAGGAGCAGATCGCCACGCTCGGCTTCGGCCGCAAGGGCGCCACCTGGTCCACGCCGGAGAACACCCAGGCCGCCCGGCAACTCGTCGACTGGATGGACAAGGGCTACCTCAACAAGGACGTCAACGGCCTCGGCTACGACGCCTCCTGGCAGGCGTTCGGCAAAGGCAAGGGCGTCTTCTACATCGGCGGCAGCTGGCTGATCGGCGAGCTCGGCAAGACCATGGGCAAGGACCTGGGCTTCTCCCTGCCGCCCGGCACGCCCGCGGCCACCGGTGGCACCGGCCTGCCGTTCGCCGTCACCGCCAAGAGCCCCAACCCCGACGCCGCGGCGGCCTACCTCGACTTCATCACCAACGCCGACGCGATGAAGGTGCTCACGCGCAACGGCCTGCTCCCGGTCGCCGACACCGACCAGCAGACGGTGGAGGAGGGCCCGAACAAGGACATGTTCACCGCCTTCGCCGCCATCACCAAGCAGGACGGGCTGCTGCCGTACCTCGACTACGCCACCCCGACCTTCGCCGACACGCTCGGCGCGGCGCTGCAGGACCTGATGGCCAAGAAGGCGACGCCGGAGGAGTTCCTGGCCACGCTGGAGAAGGACTACAAGAAGTTCGTGGACAGCAACGGATGACCCGCCCGCCAGGCGAGCCCCGGCGCGTCGCCTACCTGTTCCTGCTGCCGGCCTTCGCCGTCTACGCGGCCTTCCTGCTCTACCCGATCGGCCGGGCGGTGCAGCTGTCGCTCTACGACTGGGACGGGCTGACGCTCGGCACGTGGGCGGGGCTGGACAACTACGCGGCGATCATCGCCGACGGGGAACTGCGCGACGCCTTCGGGCACGCCCTGGTGCTCATGTTCTTCTACGCCGTGCTGCCGCTGGCGATCGGGCTGATGCTGGCGGCGATACTCAACCACGCCAAGGTGCGCGGGCTGGGGTTCTTCCGGACGGTGGTGTTCCTGCCCCAGGTCGTGGCCATGGTCGTGGTGGCCGTCGCCTGGCGGCAGGTCTACTCCTCCGACGGCTCGCTCAACGCCCTGCTCGAAGCGATCGGCCTCGGCGGCCTGGCGCGCGGCTGGCTGGGCGACTACGCCTTCGCGCTGCCGGCCGTCGGCGTGGTCGGCACCTGGTTCGAGACCGGGCTGGTGACCGTGCTGATGCTGGCCGGGATGAGCAAGATCCCGCTGGAGCTGTACGAGGCCGCGCGGCTGGACGGCGCGGGCGCGGTGCGCGAGTTCTTCGCGGTCACGCTGCCCTCGGTGCGCGGCGAGATCGCGGTCGCGCTCACGCTGACCGTGATCGCCGCGCTGCGCACGTTCGACCTGGTCTACATCACCACCGGGGGCGGGCCGGGCAACTCCACCTCGGTGCCGTCCTACGAGGTCTACCACCGCGCCTTCGAACTCGGCCAGGTCGGCTCGGCGGCGGCGATCGGGGTCACGCTGACCCTCGTCATCTTCGCGATCTCCTTCGCGATCAACCGCTTCGCCGACAGGAGCCTCTCGTGATCTCCCGCGCCGAGCGACTGGGCAACTACGCGATCCTGTCGGTGTTCGCGGTGTTCGCGCTCTTCCCCATCCTCACCATCCTGCAGGCGGCGGCCGGCGGTGGCGTCGAGGGGTTCGCGCAGGCCTGGGAGACCGGGCACTTCCACACCTACCTGCGCACCAGCCTCGGGGTGTCGGCGTTCGTCGTGGTCGTCAGCGTCACCCTGTCGATCATGAGCGGGTACGCCTTCGGCACCATGCGCTTCCGCGGGCAGAACGTCCTGTTCTACCTGTTCCTGCTCGGGATCATGATGCCGAGCGAGGCCATCGCCGTACCCCTCTACTTCGACCTGCGCACGCTCGGGCTGACCGACACGTTCTGGTCGGTGGCACTGCCGCAGGTGGCGCTGTCGGTCGCGTTCGGCACCTTCTGGATGCGGGCCTACTTCCGCTCCTCCAGCCGCGCCATCGTCGAGGCCGCCCGCATCGACGGGGCCTCGGTCTGGCGGACGCTCTGGCAGGTGCTCGTGCCCCCGGCCAGGCCCGCGATCGTCACCCTGATCCTGCTGGTCTTCATGTGGACGTGGAACGAGTTCCTCATCCCGCTGATCATGGTGACCAGCGAGGGGCTGCGCACCGCCCCGCTCGGGCTGGCCTTCTTCCAGGGTCAGTACACCTCCGACTTCGCCCTGCTCGCCGCCGGATCCGTGATCGTCGCGACGCCGGTCGTGATCTTCTACCTGTTCCTCCAGCGCCACTTCATCCGCGGGCTGCTCCAGGGGGCGGTCCGCGAATAGCCCCTCCGGAGGTTCCATGCTGCGCCTGCTGACACCCTTAATCGCCACCCTGCTCGTGCTGACGCCGGCCGTACCCGCTCAGGCGGACTCGGCGGCGGGTGCGGCCGACCTCGACGCGTTGTTCGTCGGCGCCCATCCCGACGACGAGGCCTTCAGCCTGTCCACGCTCGGTCAGTGGAAGGAAGACCACGGCGTGCGCACCGGCGTCGTGACCGTCACCCGCGGCGAGGGCGGCGGCAACGCCGTCGGACCCGAGGAAGGGCCCGCGCTCGGCCTGCTGCGCGAGGGGGAGGAGCGCCGGGCGGTCGCCAAGGCGGGCGTCACCGACGTGTTCAACCTCGACGACGTCGACTTCTACTACACCGTCAGCGCCCCGCTCACCGACCGGATCTGGGGCGGCGACACGCTGGCCAAGGTCGTGCGGATCGTCCGGCAGACCCGGCCGGAAGTGCTGCTCACCATGGACCCCGCCCCGTCGCCCGGCAACCACGGCAACCACCAGCAGGCCGCCAGGCTGGCCGTCGAGGCGTTCTACGCGGCCGCCGATCCCAAGGCCTTCCCCGAGCAACTGCGCGAGGAGGGCCTGCGGCCGTTCGCGCCCGCCCGCCTGCTGCTCGGCGGCGCCCGCGGCATCACGGCGCCGGCCGGACCCGGCTGCTCGGCCGTCACCGACCCGGTGCGCAACGTCTACGGCGTGTGGAGCGGGCGCGCCTCCGCCCAGGGACGCACGTGGGCCGCGATCGAGCGCGACGCCCAGCGCGTCTACGCCTCGCAGGGCTGGGCCGGGTTCCCCGACGTGCCCACGGATCCGGCCAAGCTCGGCTGCGACCTGTTCACGCAGGTCGACGCCCGGGTGCCGTTCCCGGCCCCGGGTGGCCAGGCCGCCGCGGCGCCGACAGCGATCCTCGACGGCGCGCTGGTCAGGGCGCCGGGGACGGTGCCGCTCGGCACCGAGTTCACGCTCACCCCGAGCGCCTTCGACGTGCGGCCGGGCAAGGCGTTCACCGTGCGCGCCGCCGTACGGGGCCGTGCGGCGCTCGGCCGCTCGTCGGTGACGCTGCGCGTGCCCGCCGGATGGCAGGTCAGCGGCTCGGGTGAGCTCGGCAGGGTGGCCGCGGGGCGCGGGGGTTCCGCCGTCTTCACGGTGACGCCGCCGCAGGACGCCGCCACCGGCCGGCGGGTACGGCTGGCCGCCACCCTGGCCACCGAGCGGGGGAGCGGGTACACCGATCGGCAGGTCGAGGTCGGCGCGGCCGTACGCGCGACGCAGCAGTTGCTCCCCCAGGTCGGCCAGTACGAGACGTGGGCAGGCGAGCTCGCCCCGCAACTGCGCGGCCTGGTCACCCCCGTGCTCACGCTGGGCTCCGGCGGCTCCCGGCAGGTCGGCGTCGTCGTCACGAACGTCTCCGGCACCGCGCAGTCGGGCAGCGTGAAGGTGGAGCTGCCGAACGGGTTCACCGCCGACCGCGTGGAGGCCCCCTACAGCGGGCTGGCGCCGGGCGCCTCGGTCACCGTGCCGTTCACCGTCACCAACTCCGACCCCTCGCTGAAGACCTCCAACGAGGGTGGCGACTACGCCTACACGATCACCGCCACCAGCGGGGAAGGCTCCAGCGTGAGCAGGCCCGCGCTGGAGCTCGTCCCGGCGACCGTGATCCCTGCCGCCGCGCCCACCGTGGACGGGGCCGAGGCGGACGGCGAGTACCCCGGGCCCGCCCTCGACATCTCCCGGCTCTGGGAGGGCAGCGCCTGCGCCTCCCCCGCCGACTGCTCGGGCACGGCCAAGCTCGCCTGGCGCGAGGACACCCTCTACGTGCTGGCCCGGATCAAGGACGACGTCGTGGGCACCAAGCTGCCGGCCGCCGACTGCAAGCGGCACTGGCGTACCGACGCGCTGGAGGTGACGCTCGACCCGCGCGGCGTTTCGGAGAACACCTCCACGACGTTCAAGGCGGCGGTGCTGCCGGTGACCGCGGAAGGGCCGCCGTGCGTGCTGCGCGACGCCGACAACCGGCAGGGGCCGGTGGACCTGCCGGTGGCCGCCAAGGCCGGGGACGGCGGCTACACCGTGGAACTGGCCATTCCGCTGGAGCAGGTGCCCGGCGCCGTCGACCCCGCCCGGCTCGGGGTGAACATCCTCTTCTACGACTCCGACACCCAGGACAAGACCGGTCAGACCCGGATCGGCTGGTCCACGTGGGGCGGCGTCCAGGGGGACCCGTACCGGTGGGGCCTGGCCACCATGCCCGGCTACCAGCCGCCGGCCGGCCGTCCCACCACGCCGCCCGACCCGGTGATCCCGGACACCGGACTGTCCAGCCTGGACTCGCCGGAGTCGCTGGAGCAGGCCGTACGGCTGGGCCTGCCGCTCGCGGGCGGGCCGCCCGTCGCGCGCGCGGCCTTCGGACGGGTCGTCTCGGCAGTGGCCCGCGGGGACTCGGTCAAGGTCACGCTGGTCACGGGCGCCGCGGGCAAGGCACACCTGTTCGTGCGCGACGCCAAGGGTACGGCGGGCGCCCACGTGGTCACCGTGTCCAGGAAGGGGAGCACGACGGTCAGCGTGCCCCTCGGCCGGGCGTTGTCCGGCCGGGCCGTGGTGGTCGCGGGCTGGCAGGCCGGGCCCGGAACGCAGGCCTCCCTGGCCCGCCTCACGGGCTGACGCCCTTCCCGGGGAGCTCGCCACCCCCGAGGTAGGCGTTGACGGCGGCATTCGTGACGGTGGCGGTCGGTAGGGCGAGCGCGGGCAGCAGCGCCCCGCGAGCCCGGCGGCCGCCCCGAGCCTGGCCGCCCCACCGAGTCCGCCCACCGGCGCCCGGCCGGCGGGCCGGGGGCATGCGGGAAGAGGTGTGGGTCATCGGGCATGCGCGGCGGCCGCCGATTTCCCGGCGTATCGGCCGGATGACGGAGATCATCTGGCCGGCCCGGAGGGAGCCGGGGCACCTCTGCCGCGGTGGACGGTTGTGGATCGGGAGCGGTGGTGCGGCATGGCGTTTGGTGTGGGGTGGTGGTGAGGTGGGAATCTTGGGCGGTGGAAGGTGGTGTGGTCGGGTCTGGTGGGGCAGTGGCTAACACTGAAACCCTGAAAAACCCGGAACGACCAGAAATATCACCTGATGGTCGGATATATGGTTGGTTGTTCGGCTGACAGCCGGGGGTTTCGGGCCTTGACAGTGTTTATTGGCTTTTGTCATGTCGGCGTTATGGTGCTTATTCGCACGCTGATCGCGACCACCCTCATCGCGACAGCTTTCCACGCCCCGGCCCACGCACAGCCGGCCGACATCGACTTCACCCGTCCGGAAGTAGTGGCGAGCAACCTGCAGATTCCCTGGGGCCTCGCCTTCCTGCCGGACGGGAGCGCGCTGGTCTCAGAACGCAACAGCGCCAGAATCGTCCAGGTACGCCCCGGCGCCGCCCCCGTCGAGGTGGCCCGCGTCCCCGGCGTCTCGGCCTCCGGCGAAGGCGGGTTGCTCGGCATCGCCGTATCCCCGACCTACGCCCAGGACCGCTACGTCTACGCCTACCACACCGCCGCCTCCGACAACCGGATCGTCCGCTTCACCCTGGCCGCCCCCGGTACGCCCACCCTGATCCGCGGCGGCATCCCCAAGTCCGGCATTCACAACGGCGGCCGCATCCACTTCGGCCCCGACGGCATGCTCTACGCCAGCACCGGCGACGCCAACCAGACCGGCAACAGCCAGAACCTCCAGAGCCTCGGCGGCAAGATCCTGCGGATGCGCCCCGACGGCACCGTCCCCCCGGACAACCCGTACGCGGGCTCACTCGTCTACACCCTCGGCCACCGCAACGTGCAGGGCTTCGCCTGGACGGCGGCCGGCCAGATGTACGCCACCGAGTTCGGCCAGAACACCTGGGACGAGGTCAACCAGATCGTCGCCGGCGGCAACTACGGCTGGCCCGTCGTCGAGGGCAACGGCGGCGCGCCCCGCTACCGCGACCCCCTCGTCACCTGGACCACGGCGGAGGCCTCCCCGAGCGGCGCCGCCATCATCGGCGACACCCTGTTCGCCGCCGCGCTGCGCGGCACCCGCCTCTGGCGCGTCCCTCTGCCGGGCGGCACACCCGACAACGTCCTGCGGGGCACGTACGGCAGGCTCCGTCACGCCGCGGTGGCACCCGACGGCCACCTCTGGATCCTGACCGGCAACCGCGACGGCCGCGGCACCCCCGCACCCCAGGACGACCGCGTCGTCCGCTTCCCGCCCGGAGACGGCGGCGGTGGCGAGGCGGTCTACGAGGACGACTTCGAGACGGACAAGGGCTGGACCACCCCGGGCCCGTCCGACACGGCGACCTCCGGACGGTGGGAGCGCGGCGACCCCGAGCCCACCACCTACTCCGGCGCCACCATCCAGCCCGGCAACGCGGCCGGAGGCGCCAACGCCCTGGTCACCGGCCGCACCGCCGGCAGCCAGGCGGGCGCCAACGACGTCGACGGCGGCCTGACCACCATGCGCTCCCCGCAGATCACACTGCCCGCCGCCACCCGGCTGACCCTCACCTTCTCCGCCTACCTGTCCCACCTCAACAACTCCTCCTCCGCCGACTACCTGCGCGTACGCGTGGGCGGCACCACGGTCTACGAGCGCCTGGGCGCGGCATCCCAGGTGGCGGGCGCGTGGCAGCAGGCCAGTGCCGACCTGACCGCCTTCGCCGGCCAGACCGTCCAGCTGGAGGTCCAGGCCGGCGACGCCGCCACCGCCAGCCTCCTGGAGGCCGGCCTGGACAGCGTCCGCATCACCAAGTCCTGACCCCGGGGGGTGCCGCGCCCACCCCACACGGCACCCCACCCCGGTCCGGGAGCCCGGATGTATCACCGGGCCCTCCGGCGCCCTCCGTACAGGTGGCACGTCACTCGCACCCCGGAGGGTCACATGAGCGGCCGGATCACCGACACCGGCGTGGAGCAGTACTACGACGACGAGCTCGTCGTCGACCTGGTGCACCTCGAAGCGGTCACGCACCTGATCGACGCATGGGCGGACATCGAAGGCCCCGCGTGGGTGCGGCGGGACGACGAGGCGGGCAGCGCCCTGCTCGGGCTGGCGTGGATCGAGGTCGTCGCTCTCGCGGCGGTGGCACGGACGTTACGCGGGCGCCGGGACCTGGTGGCGCGGGCGAGGCCGCGGGGCGCGAAGACACCGGTGGAGGATCTGGATCTGCTGCTGTGCGCGCTGCGGGAGGAACGCCCGGAGTTCGTGGTCGGCAAGCACCGGCTGGTGGAGAACGTCGAAGGACTCGCGCCCGCGGGCACCCCGCGCGACGTCGCCGGCGGCGTACGGCTGGCGCCCAGGAGCCCGACCGATCACCCGAGGCTGCGCGTCGGCATCCTGGACACCCCGATCTGGCCGCACGACCAGCTCGCGGGCCGGTTCATGGCGGACTCGACGGCCCTGCTGCCACGGGTGCGCGAGGCGCCCACACCGATGCTGGCGGGGCACGCCACGTTCGTCGCCGGGATCATCGCCGCCCACGCCCCCGACGCGGAGCTGGTCGTGCGGGCCGGACTGGACGAGGACGCCGTCTGCGCCGACTCCTGGGACGTCGCCACCCGCATGGTGAGCTTCGTCGCCGAGGAGGTGGACCTGCTGCAGCTGTCCTTCGCCTGCTTCACCGCCGACGACGAGCCCCCGCTGGTCATCGGGCGCGCGGTGGCCCGCCTCAGGGAGCAGGCCGTGCTGGTCGCCGCGGCGGGCAACCACGGGGCCGAGCCGGGCGGGCGGCGGCACGCGAAGGCGTTCCCCGCCGCCTGCGCGGGCGTGGTGGCGGTGGGGGCGGAGGCGGAGTTCAGCCCGAAGGCGTCGTGGGTGGCCCTGCACGCCCCGGGAGCCGGGGTCACCTCGACCTACCTGGAGGGCAGGGTGGGCCTGCCCAAGGGCGAGGAGGCCTTCTACTCCGGCGCCGCCACCTGGAGCGGAACCTCGTTCGCCGCGGCGGCGGTGAGCGGCGCCATCGCGGGCCTGGCCCACCGGCGCGGATCCAGCGCCAGGGAGGCCAAGGAGTACCTGCTTCACCGCCCGGCGGTACACGACATCCATCCACCAGGCCAGATCCATCCACCAGGCCAGACCTGAGCCGATGAGGGACGACCCGGAGGTCGTGGCCCTGGTCACGCGGGCGAGAAAGGGCGACCAGGCGGCCTGGGACGAGATCGTCGAGCGCTACTCCCCGCTGGTGTGGTCGATGTGCCGCCGCTTTCGCCTGGTGCGGCCCGACTCCGACGACGCGGCGCAGACGGTGTGGCTGCGCCTGATCGAGAACCTGGACGCCCTGCGCGAACCGGCCGCCCTTCCCGGCTGGCTGGCCATGACCGCCCACCGGGAGTGCCTGCGCCGGGCGCGGGAGGTCCAGCGGCGCGGCGGCGTGGAGCGGCCGCTGGACTTCGAGCCGGAGACCGGGCCGGACCTGATCGCCGAGGAACTGGAGAAGGCCGAGCGCGACCTGCTCCTGCGCCGTGCCTTCGCCCAGCTCCCGCCGCGCTGCCGCGACCTGCTCGCGCTGTGCCTCGGCCCGGAGGCGCCGCCGTACACCCTGATCGGTGAGCGGCTCGGCATGCCGGTGGGCGGGATCGGCCCGACTCGCAGCCGGTGCCTGGCCAGGCTCCGCCGCATCCTGGAGGGGAGCGGGCATGCCGCGGAGTTATGACCGCTGGAGCGACGAGCGGCTGCTGGGGGAGCTGGCGCGGGCGCTGCGCGCGGGGGAGCGGGTGCCGCCCGAGACGGTGGCGGCGGGCAGGGCGGTCTTCGCCTGGCGCGCGGCCGACGCCGAGCTCGCCGGAGGTGACCCGGACGGGAGGATCCACCACGTCGCCGGGCTGACGATCGAGCTGGAGATCGCGGCGGACACACTCGTCGTCCGCCTCACGCCCGCCCAGCCCGCCGAGGTGGAGGCGCGCGGCCCGCGCCTGGCGTCCCACCCGGCCACGCCGGTCGAGAAGGGCCGCTTCACGATCCGGCCGCTGCCGCGCTTCCCGTTCTATCTGCTCTGCCGTACGGCGGGCGGCAGGAAGGTCGTCACCGGCTGGATTCTCGGCTGAGCGGGATGTATCACGAGGGGTTCGCCAGCCTCCGTAGGGGTGAACGGAACGTTCCCACGCAGGAAGGCGATCTTCATGATCCCTCTCAAGCACGGCGACTCCGGTCCCGACGTGCGGCAGCTCTACCTGTTCCTCAAGCGCTTCGGCTACTTCCCCAACCCGGGCCTGCGCACCGGCAACGCCTTGTTCCGTCCGGCGGTCGTCTTCGCCCCGGAGGACCTGACGCTGTTCGACGACCGGATGGAACTGGCGCTCTCGGAGTACCAGCGCCAGCACGGCATCGAGCCGACCGGCGCGCTGAACGAGGAAACGCTGACGATGATGCGCACCCCGCGCTGCGGCTTCCCCGACCAGCCGTCGGCGGGCCAGTTCGTCGCACAGGGCAACCGGTGGCCGGCGAACGAGGTCACCTACAGCTTCACCCCGCCCTTCAGCCCGGACGTGTCGGAAGCCGACCAGCGCGCGGCGCTGCGGGCGGCCTTCGACCGGTGGGCGGCGGTCACGAACCTCACCTTCACCGAGGTCGGGAACAACGGCCAGATCCGGATCGCCTGGGCGGCCGGCGACCACGGCGACGGCTTCCCCTTCGACGGCCAGGGCAACGTGCTCGCGCACTGCTTCTACCCGCCGCCCAACGGCGGCGACATCGCCGGGGACTGCCACTTCGACGAGGCCGAGACCTGGTCGGTCAACGTACCGCCGAGCGGGTTCGACCTGTACACGGTGGCGCTGCACGAAATCGGCCACGGGCTGGGCCTGGCCCACTCGGCCGACAGCAACGCGGTCATGTTCCCGTCCTACCAGGGCGTACGCCGCGAGCTCAGCGACGATGACATCCAGGGCATCCGCTCCATCTACGGCGCCCGCCCGCAGTGGTCGTCGCTGCAGGGCGTCGTCTTCGCCACGGCCGCGGGCACGAACGCCGACGGCCGCCTGGAGGTCTTCGTGCGCGGCACCGACAACGCCGTGCACCACAACTGGCAGACGAGTCCCGGCGGCGGATGGAGCGGCTGGTCGAGCCTGGGCGGGGTCCTGCAGGGGCGGATCGCGGTCGGGCGCAACCACGACGGGCGGCTGGAGATCTTCGGCCGGGGTACCGACGGCGGGCTGTACCACAACTGGCAGACGGCCCCGAACAGCGGCTGGTCCGGCTGGCACGGGCTCGGCGGCTGGATCGAGGACCCGGCCGTGGGCAGCAACGCCGACGGCAGGCTGGAGGTCTTCGTGCGCGGCACCGACGGCGCCGTCTACCACAACTGGCAGGTCACCCCCGGCGGCGGCTGGTCCGGCTGGTCCGGGCTCGGTGGCGTCATCCAGGGGCGGATCGCGGTCGGGCGCAACCACGACGGGCGGCTGGAGATCTTCGGCCGGGGTACCGACGGCGGGCTGTACCACAACTGGCAGACGGCCCCGAACAGCGGCTGGTCCGGCTGGCACGGGCTCGGCGGCTGGATCGAGGACCCCGTGGTCGGCGTCAACCCCGACGGCCGGCTGGAGGTGTTCGTCCGGGGCTCCGACTCGGCGCTGCACCACATCTGGCAGGTCACCCCCGGCGGCGGCTGGTCGGCGTGGGCCTCGCTCGGCGGCTGGATCGACGAGCCCTCCGTGGCCCGCAACGGCGACGGCAGGCTTGAGGTGTTCGTCCGCGGCCTGGACAACACCGTCTACCACATCTGGCAGGTCAGCGCCGGTGGCGGCTGGTCCGGCTGGTCCGGGCTCGGCGGCGAGATGCTCGAAGGCCCGATCGCCACCACCAACCACGACGGGCGGCTGGAGGTCTTCATCAAGGGCACCGACTCCGCGCTCTGGCATCGCTGGCAGACCGCGCCCAGCAACGGCTGGTCGTGACCTCAGCGTGGCGCGCCGGTCACCCACGGGGTCCGCACGACGCCCTCCAGCGAGCGGCAGCGGATCCGGAAGGTGCCGGACGGCGCTGAGGGGAAGACGAAGCAGCCGGCCTCGTCGATCGGGGTGGTCTCGGCCTCCCCGGTCGCGAGCTGGCGCTCGGCCGTACCGGGCCGGGGTGGGAGCAACTGCCCGAGGAGCGTCTCGGGTCCCACCTCGGCCTCGATCGTGTCCTTGCCGGCGCGGAAGATCAGTACCCGCTGCCCGCCCCTGGTGACCGCCGCGAGCTCCCGGTCCAGCGCCGAGTCGTAGACCAGCCCGGCCAGCTCGGCCTCGACGTCACGCCACAGGAACGCGCCCTTGGCCGCGCTCACGAACTCCGGCGGCACCTCCTCGGCCGCCCGCGTGGCCTGCCCGAGCGCGGCCAGCAGCCGCTCGTCGTCCGCCCACCACGGTGTCTCCATCGCGCTAGCCTCCCTCCGAGCGGATCAGCGCCGCGACCTCCGGGCGCCGCCGCAGCTCCGCCAGGCAGCGTCCGCGCGTGGGGCCGATCGAGCCCACGGGGATGCCGAGCGTCGCGCTGATCTCCTCGTACGGCGCCGGCGGCAGCCGTACCAGCAAGGACAGCAGAGCCCTGCACCGCTCGCCCAGCTGGCGGAAACCCGCGTAGAGGGCGGTGTTGCGCTCGGCCTCGAGCAGTTCGCGGTCGACCGGCCCGTCGTCGGCGGGCGCGTCGTGGTCGGCCCACGGCTTCAGGTGCGTGCGCTGCCAGGCGGCGGAGGCGCTGCGCCGGCCGCACTCGCGCCGCGTCACCGTGGCCAGCCAGCCCGGCAGCGCCGCCGGCTCGCGCAGCCGGTGGTCCAGCAGCGCCAGCCACACGGTCTGGGCCACGTCGTCGGCCTCGTCCCGGCTGAGGCGGAAGGCCCGGCAGGTCGCCCACACCAGCGGAGCGTAGCGCTCCACGATCTCGTCCCACGCGTCCTTGTCGCCGGCGTGTGCGCGCCGGACGAGGGAAACAACCGCTGGATCATCGCGCATCACGCCATTTTCATACGGCCGGCGCCGCCAGGAAAGCGCATCATGTCGGCCTCCGTCACCGTTGCTCTCACTCCTTACGGAGGCGGACGGCGGCGCCCTGATACGTCAGAGCCGCAGAACGGCCCCGACACCCCGCTCGTGCCGGGTGGCGTCCAGCACCGCCCGCCTGGCGTCCTCGGGGCCGCCGCCGTGCGTGGCCAGGTGGGCGGCGGCGATCCCGGCGACCAGCGGCGCGGAGAAGGAGGTGCCGTCCCAGCGGGCCATGCCGGCGAAGTCCTGCCTGGCGGGGCGCCGGGGCGGCTCGCGGTAGGTGTAGGTGCCGGTGGCGTAGGCGTTGACCAGGCCTTCGCCGAGCGTGTACACGTCCACCCACGGGCCGTGGTTGCTGAACCAGGCGCGGTGGTTCTGGTCGGGGCCGAGCGCGCCGACGGCCAGCGCCCACGGGAAGGCGGCGGGGTAGAAGGGGCGGCTGGTGCCGTCGTTGCCGGCCGCGGCCACGAGCAGCACGCCGGGGAAGAGATCGGGGAACAGGGAGAAGCCGAGCGAGTCCCAGCGGTTGCGGGTGTAGGTGCCCGCGGACAGGTTGACGACCTGCGGGCTCAGGTCTCTGATCAGCCGGATGATCTTGTTGATGATCACGTTCTCCCGCTCCGCCCCCGACTCGGCGAAGTGGTCGGCGACGTACACCTCCGCGTCCGGCGCCGTGCAGCGCGCCACCCCGGCGGCGAAGGTGCCGTGGCCCTGGAACTGCTCGATGTGCGCCAGCCCCGAGGGCAGGATCGGCCCGATCCGCTCGACGTCGCCGCGCACCCCCGCCAGCCAGGGGTGCGGGAGGTCCTCGAGGATACCGGTGTCCACGATCCCGATCAGGACCCGCTGCGCCTGCCCGGCCGGGGCCCGCTGGGGCGGCCACGGCTGCGCGGGCATCCCGCCCGGCACCTCGGGCTCGACCGCGGGGCACAGCCGGGTGATGTGCAGCACGTGGTTGGGCGAGGCCAGCGGCGGCCCGTCCGCGGCACGCGCCGAGCCGTCCCGCTCCTCCAGCAGGTCGAGCGCCTCCGGCACGGTACGCCGGCCGTCCTCCAGATTCTCGATCGACACCAGCATCGTGGTGTTGCCGGGCTGGCGCTCCTCTCCTTCCGGCCGCTGCCGCTCCTCCGGAACGACCTCGGCGCCGGGCAGCAGTTCCCTGACCCGGCCCACGTTCCGGCCCTCGTCGATCACCAGCAGGCGATCGGCCTCGTACACGTAGTCGACCTGCCCGTCGGAAGTCCACGCCACCTCGGCGGTGACCCCCCTTGCCGCCATCCTGCGCTGGATGGCTCGGAACTGCGCCTCGAAGACCGCATCCATAGCCAGTACATCGCCGTGGGGCTTGCGGGCG
This sequence comes from Nonomuraea sp. NPDC050394, assembly GCF_044459065.1. NCBI lineage: Bacteria > Bacillati > Actinomycetota > Actinomycetes > Streptosporangiales > Streptosporangiaceae > Nonomuraea > Nonomuraea sp. NPDC050394. Next base: position 437,865 of record NZ_JBITIO010000008.1, read on the forward strand.
CTACGGCCGGCGCGCATTGTCGGACTCATGGCGGCCGACCTGCTCCCCCTCGCGCTGTCGCGCCCCAACGAGGCGCTGGAACGTGCCCGCCGGCTGCTGGCCGACGATCCGGGCCCGTACGCCGCCTCGCTCGCCCGGCAGGCGATCGGCATCGTGCTGCGCGAGTTCGGCGACATCGAGCAGGCGGTCACGGAACTGCGCGCGGCCCGGCGGCTGGCCAGGAAGTCCCGCTCGGCGGAGCGGGAGGCCGACGTCCTGGCCACGCTCGGCGTCGCGCTCGTCTTCGCCGGGCGCACCGCCTCCGGCCGCACCGCGCTCAACACCGCCGTGGGGCTGTCCGCCGGCCTGACCCACGGCCGCATCCTGCTCAGGCGCGGCGGCGTGCTGCTCGTGCTGGGCCGGCACCGGGCCGCGCTGGCCGACCTGAACGCCGCCATCTCCGTCCTGCGCGGGGCCGGTGACCTGCTGTGGGAGGCCCGCGCCCGCACCGAGCGGGCCTTCTGCCACCTCGCGCTGGGCGCGCCGGCCCGCGCCGCGGCCGACCTCGGCCGGGCCGGGGAACTGTTCGCCCAGACGGGGCAGGAGCTGGAGTCGGCCGACGCCACCGCCAACCACGGCGTGCTGGCGCTGCGCGTCGGCGACCTGCCCGCCGCGCTCGGCCACTTCGACGCCGCCGCCCGCCACTACGACCGGCTCGGCGCGGTCGACGCCAACCTGAGCCTGCACCGCTGCGCCGCCCTGCTGACCGCCGGGCTGCCCGAGGAGGCGCTGGCCGAGGCGGACGAGGCCATCGAGCGGCTGCTCGGGACACGCGGGCAGCGCTCCAAACAGGCCGAGCTCATGCTGACCGCGGCCGACTGCGCCCTCGCGGCGGGCCGTCCCGCCGCCGCGCTGGAACGTGCCGAAGGCGCCGCCCGTCTCTTCGACCGGCAGCGGCGCCGGTGGTGGCGGGCACACGCGCGGCTGGTGATGGTGCGGGCCGAGTTCGCCGCGGGGCCGCCGACGGGCGCGCTGCTGCGGGCGGCCGGGGCGTGCGTGCGCGAACTGGCCACGCTCTCCTCGCCGCACCTGCCGCTCGGCCACCTGCTGGCCGGGCGGATCGCGCTCGCGCTGGGCCGTACCCGCGTGGCTCGTGAGCACCTCACGACGGCGGCGCGGGCGCGGCGGGGCGGGCCCGCGCAGGCACGGACCACGGGCTGGCTCGCCCACGCCCTGCTCGCGCAGCTCGAAGGCGACGCGCGGGCGCTCCTGCACGCCTGCGGCCGCGGCCTCGCCGTCATCGACGAGCACCGCGGCACCCTCGGCTCCTCGGAACTGCGCGCCCAGGCCACCGCGCAGGGCGCGGAACTGGCCGCGCTCGGCCAGCGCCACGCCCTGCGCGCGGGCCGGCCGAGGATGTTGCTGACGTGGAGCGAGCGGTGGCGGGCCGGCGCGCTGGCCGTCCCGCCGGCCCGCCCGCCCGACGACCCCGGCCTGCAGTCCGACCTCGCCGCGATCCGCGCGGTCGCCGGACGGCTGGCCGACGCGCACGCCCGCGGCCTGCCGACCGCGCTCCTCCAGGCCGAGCAGGTACGGCTGGAGCGCGCGGCACGGGCCAGAGCGCTGCGCGCCCGCGGCGACCGGATCGCCTGCCCGCCCTTCGACCCCGGCGGGCTGCTGGCGGCGCTGGGCGGGGACCTGCTGCTCGAACTCGTCGAGGTCGACGGCCGCCTGCACGTCCTGCTGTGCGGCGGCGGCCGGGTCAGGCGGCTGCCCGCGGGCCCGCTGGAGCAGGCGGCGCGGCAGTTGCACCTGGCCAGGTTCGCGCTGTCGCGCCTGGCCCACGGCCGCTCCACGCTCGCCCCCGCGGCGCTGCTGAGCCAGCTGGAGAGCGCGGGAGCCGAGCTGGAACGGCTGCTGCTCGGCGCGGCCGGCCGGGCGCTCGGCGACCGTGACGTGGTGATCGTGCCGCCCGGCCGCCTGCACGGGGTGCCGTGGAGCATGCTGCCGTCGCTGCGCGAGCGTGTGGTGAGCGTGGCGCCGTCGGCCGCCTCCTGGCTGCGCGCCCGCGAGCCGGGCGCGGACGGCGAGGGCGTGGTGCTGGTACGCGGGCCCGGCCTGGCCTCGAAGGGCGCCGAGGTGCCGAAGATCGCCGCCGGGCACGCCGGACCGGTCGTGCTGGAGGACGGGACGGCGACCGTACCGAGGATCCTGGCGGCGATGGAGGGACGGCGGCTGGCGCACATCGCCGCGCACGGGACCTTCCGCGCCGACAGCCCGTTGTTCTCGGCGCTGCGCGTGGACGACGGGCCGCTGACGGTCTACGACCTGGAGCGCCTGCGCCGTCCGCCGCGGCAGGTGGTGCTGTCGAGCTGCGAGTCGGGGCGGGGCGCCGCGGCGGGCGCCGACGAGCTGCTCGGGCTGGTGGCCTGCCTGGTGAAGCTGGGCACGGCCGGGGTGGTGGCCAGCGTCGTCGCGGTCAACGACGCGGCCGCGGTGCCGCTGATGGTCAGCCTGCACCGGGAGCTGCGCGCCGGGGCGGCGCTGCCCGCCGCGCTGACCGCCGCCCGCCGCGAGTGCGCCGGTGACCCGGTGGCGGTGGCGACGGGGTGGTCGTTCCAGTCGTTCGGAGCGGGCTGACACAACTCCTTACGGCCTAAGGTATCATGGTCGCAGATAATCGCTTATGCCGTAAAGAGATAGGGGACATCTCATGCCGAACGCGACCCTCCACGACGGGCAGACCATCGAGTTCGAGACCCACGGAGACGGGCCCGCCCTGCTGCTGCCGGCCAACCCGCACCCCGCGCGGGACGCCGCCAAGGCCGAGGAGGCCGCCAAGTGGGGCGCCGACCTCTCACTCGGCCACCACCTCGTCCAAGGGCTGAGCGAGGGACTGCGCGTCATCGTCTTCGACTACGAGGGGCACGTGCTGAGCCGGCCCAAGCCCGAGACGCTCACGCCGGACAACCTCGCCGGCGACATGCTCGCCGTCGCCGACGCGGCGGGCGCCGCGACCTTCGCCTACTACGGCTACTCCTGGCTGGCCCTGACCGGGCTGCAGCTCGCCATCCGCACCGACCGGCTCTCCGCGCTGGTCATGGGCGGGTATCCGCCGCTCGGCGGGCCGTACGAGGCGATGCTGGCCGTGACCATGGCCACGTACCGGATGGCGCTGGAGGCGCCCGCCGAGCCCGCCGAGCCCGCCGAGCCGGGGGACTGGTCGAGTGCCACGATGACGATGTCGCCCGCGCAGACCCGGCAGTTCGCCACGCTCTACCAGGCGTTGAAGGGCTTCGACGACGCCGCCGTCCAGGAGCGGGTGACCTGCCCCCGGCTGGCCTTCGCCGGGTCCGGCGACGTGATCGAGTACGGCCCGGCGTGGGGCGACACGGTCGTCGACATCGCCGGGCCGTTCAGAGGGCGGCGGGCGGAGATGGAGGCGCACGGCTGGGACGTGCGCCTGCTCGACGGGCTCGACCACATGAGCGCCATGCAGGCGTCCGCGGTCGTGCCCCTCATCCGGCCTTGGCTGGCCGCCGCCCTCTGAGTGAACTCAGCGGTTGACGTGAACCTTGCCGAACTCGACGGCCGGGGTGCCGCCGGCGAAGTTCCGGTCCACCTCGGCCCTTTCGGCCGCGTTCGGGTTGGGGTTGGTGCAGCTCGTGCCCGCGCTCGAACCCGACATCAGGTCCGTGCAGCGGCCGGTGCGGCGGTCGGGCAGGCCCAGGATGTGGCCGATCTCGTGGGTGGCGATGCGCAGCGCGTTGTGACCCTGCGCGGTGGCCTGCCGGCCCATCCAGATGGTGCCGCGGCCCAGGCTGGTCGGCAGCGCCCGGGGCCAGCCGTTGTCGGCCAGGACGGTGATCTGCGCGGGGGTGCCCGGGACGAGGCGGACGTTGACGACGCTGCTGTTCCAGATCTGCGCCGCCTGGTCCACCGTGGCCCGGAACTCCTGCGCCCGGCTGGCGTCGTAGCGCAGCACCCGCACCACGGAGCCCTGCGCGGGCGAGCTGAGCAGCAGGAAGGTGAGGGAGAGGACAAGGGACAAGGACAGCCGAAGGATTCGTGACATGGATCCTCCTCAAAGTGGGGGGTGCTGTCACGGTAAGCGGCTCTTGCTCTCCAGGGGGCCCCGCCAGATTGCCCCTATCACCGTGTTATGCCCGGCGCGGTTCGGCGGCGCGGAAGGCCGCCACGCACACCAGAAGTGCCGCCGCGAACACCGGCAACCAGGCCACACGGGCCACCACCCAGCCCGATTCGAGAGGCGCGGTGTGCAGTCCCGGCAGGGGTCCCGCCGCCGCCAGGCCCAGCGCGGTGACCGCGATCATGGCCGTCTGGTGCCACAGGAACACCGTCATCGCCGACAGGTTCGCCAGCGCCACCGCCGCCCACGCCGCGGGACGGCGCAGCGCCCGCGTCAGCGGGCCGTGGGCGAGCAGCGCCGCCCCGCACTGGGCCAGGCCGAAGGCGACGGCGGCGAGGGTAGGAGGGTTCAGGTTGGAGATCGCCGCGCCCGGCACGCCCACCATGGACGCCGGATACCCGCCCCAGACGACGAGCGCCGCGGCGCTCACCCCGCCACCCACCAGCAGAACCCAGGCGGCGCTCGGGCCGCGCAGACCGCCGCGGGCCGCGCCCATCACCCCGTGGGTTCCGACCGGGCTCAGCGTGCCGCGGGTCCAGGCGGCGCCCAGCGTGTACGGCACCAGCCAGCCCGCTGCCAGGTTGACCCAGCCGAGCCAGTCCGGGGCGGCCAGGCCGTACCGGAGCAGGTCGATCATCGCGACGACGGCCAGCGGCCACACCGGGTGCAGGCGGACGGCCAGCGGCGTGGCCGCCGTCAGCGCCGCGAACACCAGCAGGAACCACAGCGGCGAGACCACCAGCCGCACCAGTGCCGTCACGGTCTCGAGCTCGGCCCCGGCCACGAGCATGCCGCCCGCCGCCACGCACCACACCAGCAGCACCGGCACGACAGGACGGCTCAGCCGGGCCAGGCGCGCGCGTATCCACGGCCCGTAGCTCGCGGCCGAGGCGTAGGACTTGGCCGCGGTCATGCCGCCGACCAGGAAGAACAGTGCGAGCGTCTGGAACACCCAGGAGATCGGCGTCAGCTCGGGCACGGCCTTGAGCGGGCTGGTCACCCGGACCGAGCCGCTGTCGACGACCAGCGCGGTCACCAGCCAGTGGCCCAGCACGACACCAAGGATGGCCAGGGCGCGCAGCCCGTCCACGGCGCGGTCGCGGCCGGGCGGGGTGGCCGCGCCGATGCGCCCGGACAGCGTCGGCTCAGACGTCATGGCCGGACACGATCGCGGAGATGGCGCGCAGCGAGGGCGTGCCGGCGTTCAGGTAGTCGCTGTGGGCGGCCGCGCCCGCGGGGAAGATCCGGGCGCCGAAGCCGGGCGAGACCGGGTCGGCGCCCAGGCCGAGGGTGGCGAAGGGCAGCCTGACGCGGGTGTGGGGCACGCCGGAGATCCAGTCGCGGGCGCCGCGCCCGGCCCAGACGTCGGCGGTGGTGCGCAGGGCGGCGGCGGTGTCCGCGCCGGTGCCGGGGCTGCCGTACAGGACGATCGCCTCGACGGGCAGGCCGGGCGCGGCGCTGCCGCAGACGACGGCGCCGTAGGAGTGGCACACGAGCGAGATCCGCGCGCCCGGTTTCGCGGCACGCAGTTCGCGCACGAACGCGCGCAGGCCGGGCGCCGCCTCGTCGGCCAGGCCGGTGGTCAGCACCTGCGCGCTCACGGTGGCGGGCGTGCGGTAGCCGACCCAGGCGACGACGGCCCCGCGCTCGCCGAGCCGGGCGGCCAGCCGGGTGGCGCCGCCGTAGAGGCGGCCGTAGGTGTCGAGGTCGGTGTCGGAGCCGGGGACCAGCACGGCGATCGTCCCGGCGCGCGACAGGTCGCCGAAGACCTCGGCCGTCCGGCCGCCGTCGCGGCCGTCGAAGGACAGGAACGTGCGGCCCCGGCCCGCCATCGCCCGCAGCGCCGCGGCCCGGGAGGGGTGCCCCGCCGCGGCCGCCGACCGCTCGGCCGCCAGGACCGAGGTACGGCTCGCCGCGTACCGACCGGCGAGGACGGCGGGATCGGCCGAGGACAGCGGCGGCTGGGCGGCGGGGACCGGGGCGGGCACCGCCGACGAGCCCGCCGCCCCCGAGATCGGTACGGCCACCGCCGCGGCGACCAGTGCGCGCAGCAGCAGCCGGTTGATGAAGGGCATGCCGGAAATCTAGGTATCGGCCCAGTTCGCCGGCGTCCCGCTGAGGAGTGGATCTTCGCGTGACCCTCAGGTACCATCCGCGCGCTGTTCGGCGTCGCGCAGGACGGCGAGGGCCGCGGTGGCCAGTCGTTCCGGTAGCTCCTCGGGGTCGTTCCTGGCCAGCAGCATCCAGGCCAGCACCGTCCCGCCGAACATCGCGTGGAACAGGTTCATGTCCGGCAGGCGGGCCAGCTCGCCCCTGCGTACGGCCTGTTCGAGCATCGCGGTGTTGCCCAGGCGCTCCGGCTCGATGAAGGCGGCCACGAAGCGGTCGGCCAGGTCGGGGTCGGTGCCGACCTCGCCGAGCAGGCCGATGAGCGCCTTGGTGGCCGGGCCGCTGAGGTGGCCGACGATGGTGCGCGCGAGCTGTTCCAGGTCGCCGCGGAGCGTGCCGGTGTCGGGGATCGGCAACTGCTCCCCGTGGATGGCCACCGCGAAGACCATCTCCTGCTTGGAGGAGTGCCGCCGGTAGATCGTGGCCTTGCTGATCCCGGCCCTGGCGGCGACCTCGTCCATGGTCAGCCGCGCGTAGCCGACCTCGCCCAGCAGTTCCAGCGTGGCCTTGGCGATGGCGGTGTCGACCCGGCCCTCGCGGGGGCGGCCCATCCGTTGCGCTTGTTCGTGCACTGTGCCACTATACGACACCGTTAGATTCGAAACTATCAGTTTCATAAGGAGGCGCCGCATGTACCGATCGCGGATCGTGATCGTCGGAGCCGGGTTCGCCGGCTTCCACGCCGCCCGTACGCTGGCCCGCAAGGCCGGAGCCGAGACCGAGATCGTGCTGGTCAACCCGACCGACTACTCGCTGTACCTGCCGCTGCTGCCCGAGGTGTCCGCCGGAGTCCTGGACCCGCGCCGCATCGCGGTGCCGCTGACCGCCTCGCTGCGCGGAGTGCGCGTCGTGCTCGGCACCGTCGACCACGTGGACGTGCCGGCGGGGCGGGTGCGCTACCGCGACCCCGAGGACGTCCACCGCGAACTGGACTACGACCGGCTCGTGCTGGCCGTGGGCGGCGTCAACAAGATCCTGCCCATCCCCGGAGTGGTCGAGCACAGCCATGGCTTCCGCGGCATCCCCGAGGCCGTCTACCTGCGCGACCACGTCACCCGCCAGATCGAACTGGCCGCCGAGGCCGAGTCCGCGGCCGAGCGCGCCGCCCGGTGCACGTTCGTGGTGGTCGGCGCCGGCTACACCGGCACCGAGGTCGCCGCCACCGGGCAGTTGCTGACCAGGTCGCTCACCCGCCGCCACCCGCGCCTGCGCGATCAGCCGGTGCGCTGGCTGCTGCTCGACCTCGCGCCCCGCGTGCTGCCCGAGCTGTCGGCGCGGTTGTCGGCGAGTGCCGAGCGGGTGCTGCGGCGCAGGGGAGTGGAGGTGCGCACGGGCGCCTCCGTCCAGGAGGCGACGCGCGACGGCGTGCTGCTCACCGACGGCGAGTTCGTGCCCACGCGCACCATCGTGTGGGGCGCCGGGGTACGGCCCGACCCGCTCGCCTCCGCCCTCGGGCTGGAGACCGTGCGCGGGCGCATCCTCGTGGACGAGAACCTGGCCGTGCCCGGCCACCCGGAGATCTTCGCCTGTGGCGACGCGGCGGCCGTACCGGATCTGACCAGGGACGGCGAACTGTGCGCGATGACCGCCCAGCACGCCGAGCGCCAGGGCAGGGCGGTCGCCCGCAACGTCGCGGCCTCGCTCGGGTACGGCAAGCCCCGCCCCTACAAGCACCACGACCTCGGCCTCGTCGTCGACCTCGGCGGCATGCAGGCGGCGGCCCAGCCGCTCGGCGTCCCGCTGACCGGCTTCCCGGCCAAGGTCGTCACCCGGGGCTACCACCTGATGGCGATGCCGGCCAACCGGATCAGGACCGCCGTCGACTGGTTCCTGGACGCGGTGCTGCGGCGGCAGAGCGTGCAGTTCGGGCTGGTGCGCTCGCCCGCGGTTCCTCTCGATTCGGCCGATCCGGAGTTGCCTGCCCGGATCCCCGCGGCCGACCGGCCCGCCTCTCCATGACCAAAGACATCCGCATCGTTCCCCTCCACCGCCGGCCGCCGGTCCGGCGGCGCGGGGCCTGCCCCCGCGGCGGCCGGACGGCCACCGGCTCCGGCTCGGCCGCGGGGCGGGGCCGGTGCGTGTCCGGGGCGATCCACAGGCCGGCCCGGCGCCGGGGTGAGGTCTTCCGTCCCGCGCGGCCGGAGGGTGCCGCCGGTGGTCGTGCCCGTCGGCACGGGCCCCGGTCATGACGATGGCCGGTGCGGCCACCCACGGTCACTACCTTCGCAGACATGGTCAATGCGGTCATTACGGCATGGAAGGCTGATGTCCTATGAGTACCGTCGAGACCCTCCTGGCCCACCCTTATCCGCTGATCCGCGGTGGCGGGCTCTTCCTCCTGTTTCTCGGCCTCGGCTTCCTGCTGAGCTGGATCTTCCGCTCGCGCTGGCTGGTCTTCGTCATCGGCGGCTTCGCCACCGGCCTGACGGCCAGCGGGCTGAGCGCGCTGCTGCCCTCGCTCGGCAAACCCTCGTTCATCCACATCGCCGGCCTGGCCGGCGCCATCGTGATCGAGATGGGGCTCATCTACCTGGTGCTGACCCGCTACAAGGACGCCGGCGAGCGCACGCTCATCCTGTCCATCCTGCTCGTCGTGGGCGTGCACTTCCTGCCCATGGGGCTGGCGCACGGGCCACTCATCGTGGTGCTCGGCCTCCTGCTGATCGTCAACGCCTTCATCGGGCTACGGGCCCAGCAGGTGCCCATGCGGGTCTTCGGCATCGCCGACGCCCTGCTCAAGATCGGTTTCGGGGCCGTCATGCTGCTGGCCTACCCGGCGCTCACCTTCACCTGATCTATTGACCTGGTAGGAAACATTGGGACCCTGGAGGTAGGGCGCTCGGGACCCCTGATCCCACGGTCTATCCCCTTGCCCCGCGACGCTGCCGCGGGGCCGCCCGAGAAACTCGCCAACGTCGCCGCCTACGACCGCAGGCCGAGCGGCCCGACGCGATCACCGTCCTCGACACCAACCCGGCTCGGCCACGAACGACGCAGAGCCGATCGCCCGGGATAAGGTCGTGACGGCTGTCGACAGCGGGGAGGCGTTGTGGAGACGGTCAGCACGGCTGAGCTTCCGGCGAAGGAACGGTTCGCCGTCTGGCGCGAGGTGAGTGCGACGCGGTGGCTGCCTGTCGTTGCCGGCTGTGACCCGCACCTTGAGAGCACGTTCCAGGTCCAGGCCGACTTCAGCGAGCTCGGCCCCGTGCAGATGGTCTTGATGACCACGACGCCGCAGTGGATTCACCGCACGCCCAAGCTGATCCGCCGATCCGATCCCGAGACGTTCCTGGTGACCTGTACCGTGCATGGCCGCGTATGGACCGAGCAGGACGACCGGCACGCCGAGCTTCATGTCGGTGATCTGTCCCTGCGTGACAGCTCACAACCCTGCCTGACCCGGCTCACGCCGAGCCGGCAGGCGGCGCAGATGGTGTTCCTGCAGTTTCCTCGCGCGTTCCTGCCCTTCCCGCAGCGAGACTTACGGGAGCTGATGGGGCTGCGCATCCCGGGCGATCAGGGCGTGGGCGCGCTGTCCTCACAGTTCCTGCTGCACCTGGCCCGGCACCTGCACACGTTCAGCCCGGCCGACACGGCCCGGTTGTCCGTCTTGACGCTGGACATGCTGACCGCGGCGCTGGCCAGCGAACTGGACGCCCACAGCATGGTGCCACCGCACACCCGGCAGAGCGCCCTGCTGGCCGAAATCCGCGCCTTCATCCTGGCCAACCTCGGAGACGCGCACCTGAGCCCGGATGCGATCGCCGTGGCGCATCACATCTCGCGACGCTATCTGCACAAGCTGTTCCACGCGGACGGGCACACCGTCGCCGCCTGGATCCGTGAGCGCCGCCTGCGGCAGTGCCGGCGTGATCTAGCCGATCCCAGGCTGGCCGCCCACCCGATCGGCGCCATCGCCGCCCGCTGGGGATTCACCAGCCCGGCGCATTTCAGCCAGGCCTTCCGCAGCGCCTATGGACTCTCCCCACGCCAGTTCCGGCAGCAATACCCCGGAGCGCGCTGACCCCAACCCTCGGGCTCACTCTGACCGCCGCTACCCGGCGGGCCCTTTGGCCTGTTTCCGCGCGAGTTCCGACGGCAGTGCGCCACCGTGCGCGCTGACTAAAGAGGTGTGCGCTCTCCCGGAAGACGCGCACCGGACCGGACTTGCATCCTCAAAGTGCGGAAATGGTCCTCCTCCGCATGGATGCGGCGCGTTCTGGACCGTGTGCTTCGCAGGCGGCCCACATCCGTGTCATCGCCGACATGGAGTTTCCGGCACCGGCGCACGCCGGCAAAAAGGAAAGGAGGAGCGTGCCAAGCCCGGCTTTAGCTGCCCGCAAAGCGTCCGCAGACTTCAGCAAACGACAGAAAGGAAATGACATGAACATCTCGCGGAAACTGTCGAAACTCGCGGTCGTAGCCGCGGTTATGCTCGCGTTGGGGCTATTTACGGCCCCAACCGCGGCCACCGCCGCTGAGGCAGCCGGACGAGGTACGGCCGAACAGGCGGCGGTTTCCGCCTGCCGGAGCGACGGCCCCAACATGTACTACTGCGTCACGGCCATACCCAACAACGTGTTCATCCCGTGTCCAGCCAGAAACATCTGCCTCTACACCAACGCTGACTGGACCGGGATGCAGGTCAGGTGGCCGGCGGGCCAGTACCACCCCAACTTCGCCATCATCCGCTGCCCCAGCGGATACTGCGACGGGGGTGACCTCAACGGCGATTTCAACGACGAAGTCTCTTCCTGGGCCAATAACCACACCGGGTACGAGTACTGCGTCCGGACCGACGCCGGCACGGGAGGCCGTGTCACCGCCATGCCCTCCGGTACGCAGGACAACTGGATCGCGGCTGGATGGAACGACGTTATTTCATCGCTGTCCAGCTCCGGCTGCTAGGAGAACTGCCGTCTGATCATAGGTGCGCAGCGGTGCCACACCGCTGCGCCGTACACGCCTCAACCCGCTCCACCGCAGGCTCGGCACCGCTCACCTCACATCGCAACCTGCGACGCGCCAGGCGAATAGGCGGCGCGACGTGCCAGTTCCCCGGCATATCGGCCCCGCCCCCTCGTCACGCAATCTCCGCAGCGCGGACGCGAATGCTTCCAAGAGACCCGCCTGCGAATCCAAACGGTTTCCCCGACCATTTGCACGCCTTCTAGCCGTGTCAGCAAAAACGTACAAGGAAGGAGTCCCAATGAGGCCTACCTCGAAACTGGCTACATTCTCCACCGCGATAGTCATCGCGACGGCGATACCGGGTATGGTCCTCGCCACACCCGCACATGCGAGGTCGAACGCTGCCCCTTCCGCGCTGAGAACATCGGGCAGCGACGCTGATCCGCTGTCCAGCCTGGTGAGCTGCAGTTTCGGAGACACGTTCACCGTTACCGGCAACTGGCACGGAATCGGCGGCGACGGCCCTGGTGTCGTGTACGCGGAAGCGGCCACCCTCAGCTGGAATCTGCGTAACGGGCCCAACCCAGGTGCCCCGGAGATCAGCTTCCTCTATCGGTGACCTCCGGCCTCGCCCGTAACTACCATCACGAGACCACCTCGATCAGCAGGATCCGGTCATCCCCACGATGGCCTGGGCCATGAGGCGGCTGGTAGCTGGGCATGGCAAGCGCATAGGCCCGAACCTCTCGCCAACGGCCAGGATGCGGCCGGTGCCCCGGACATGCTGGCCAAGCTGGTGACGATCTACGAGCGGGTGCTCGGCGCCGAGCACCCCGACGCCCCGGGCGTCCGGCGGGTGCTCGGCCACTGGACCGGGCGGGCGAAGGACGGACCTCGGACCTGGGCCCGGAAGGAGGCGAGGGTCACCCGCAGTCACGGGCGGAGCGGCCGGGCCGCGCGGGCCAGCCGGCCCAACACACTGCCGGGACGTGCCCTCACGCCGCTCAGCCCGTCCCCTTCTCGGCCGCCGCGGCATCCCCGGCGCCCCCCGGCGCGCCGGGGGCCGCGGCATCTTGCGGTTTGCGAACGCTCACCTCGACCCCGGCCAGAATGCCGCGCATGCTCGCTTCGGCCCCCGGCAGGAAGGCGGGCCCTGGCCACGGCATGGGCTGCATCGCCATCCATCCCGGCAGCACGGGACGAAGATACCGACGCTCGCTGCCACACCGCGTCTGATCAGGACGGCAACCATCACATCGCGAACCAGAGCCACCAACCCAAGTCACCAGCAGAGTCCTTCCGTGTCCGGCAATGGAAGCCGCGCGACGCCGACGGCCGCATCCTGGCCTACCCGCATCTGAGTTGATTAGTAATAATCTAACTAGTAATGTCATGACTATGAAGCCGACGGAACGACGTTCAGCGCTCGGGTTGGTCGTATTGGTGGCACTCCACGAGGAGCCGATGCACGCCTACCGCATCCACGCGCTCATCAAGGCCCGCGGCAAGGATCGGCTCGTCAACGTTCGCGGCCGGGCGAGCATCTACCAGGCCATCGATCGGCTGCAACGGCTCGGGCTCATCGCCGTTCGCGAGAGTGGCAGCGTCGACAAGCGGCCCGAACGCAGGGTCTACGAGATCACCAAGCAGGGCCGCGAGACCACCGGCCACTGGCTAAAGGAGATGCTCACCGAGACCGGCAACGAGTTCCCGGAATTCCTCGTCGGCGTCTCCTTCCTCACCGTGCTCACTCCTGAAGAAGTCCAACGGGAGTTGACCAAACGCGCCCAACGCCTGCAAACAGAACTCGACGCGCTCGACGCGGCGTTCCAGCAGGCCGGCGACGTTCCGCGCGTCTTCATGCTCGAAGAGGAGCTCCGCCGCGCGAGCGTCAGGACCGAACTCGGCTGGATCGGGTCCGTGCTCGACGACCTACGTACCAAGCGCATCAGCTGGAACGACCAGTGGCTGATGGAAATCGCGGCCAAGTACAACTACCAGATCGACGATCGGGAGGAGCCCGAGACATGACCACCCCCCACGAGCACGTACCAGTTCTCATCGTCGGGGGCGGCCTCGTCGGCCTGGCCACCTCGATGTTCTTGTCCCGGCACGGCGTGCGCCATCTGCTCGTCGACAAGCACCCCGAGGTCACGCTGCAGGGCCGAGCGCGGGGCATCAACCCACGCACGATGGAGATTTACCGCGCCTTCGGAGTCGCCGACGCCGTGAACGACGCGGGCACGCCGTTCGCGAACGATGCCGGCGGCGTGCGCTGTGAGACCGTGGCCGGTGAGTGGCACTGGCTGTTCCCGCCGGAGCTGCCGCGCGCATGGCCCGAGCACACGGCCGGAACGTTCAACCTGGCCGACCAGAACGCCGTCGAGCCGGTCCTGATCGAGGCCGCTCAGCACAACGGCGCCGAGCAGCGCTTCGAGACCGAGCTGACCGCCTTCGAGCAGGACGACGACGGCGTCACCGCCACGATCCGGGACCGGAAGACCAACGAGACAAGGACACTCCGCGCCGACTACATGGTGGCAGCCGACGGGCGGCGGAGCCCGATCCGGGAACGGCTCGATATCGCCAAGCCTCTCCAAGGGCCGACGCTGAACTTCGTCAGCGTCATCTTCAAGGCCGACCTCGACCAGATCATCGAGCGGCGCGCGATCCTGTGGCTCATCGTGAACGAGAAGGTCGGCGTCACCCTTCTCGCCACGACCGCCGAGCACGGCCGCTGGGGGCTCGGCATCGGCTACGACCCGGCCACGCAGTCGCCTGACGACTTCACCGCGGAGCGCTGCGCCGAGATCATCCACGGTGCCCTCGGCCGCGATGACATCCCCGTCGTCGTGGAGGACGTGACCCCGTGGACGCAGGAAGTGTCGATCGCCGAGACGTTCCGGCAAGGGCGTGTCTTCCTCACCGGCGATGCCGCGCACACCTGGTCGCCTGCCGGCGGCATCGGCGCCAACACCGGCGTCCAGGATGGCCACAACCTCGCCTGGAAGCTCGCCGCGGTGCTGAACGGCTCGGCCGCGCCCGCCCTGCTGGACAGCTACGAGCCCGAACGCCGGCCGATCGCCCAGACCCTTGCCGAACTCACCGAGCTGCGGCAGGCCAGGCGCTCCGGTCACAATCCGGAGCATGATGAGATCGACGACCTCCACTGGGCACTCGGCCAGCGCTACACCTCGCCGGCGGTGCTCGGCGCGCGGTACGATACCGTGTTCGGCGACGTCCTCGACCTGCACGGCCGGCCCGGTACGCGGGCGCCGCACCTGTGGCTGGAGCGGGACGGCGAGCGCATCGCGGTGCACGACCTGTTCGCCCACTCGTTCGTGCTGCTCACCGGCGCGGACGGCAAGGCCTGGCTGGACGCTGCGGACAACGTCGAGGTATACCGCATCGGTACGGCGGGCGAGAACGTGGAGCTGGTGGACGTCGAGTCGGAGTTCGCCCACCGGTACGACCTGGGAAGCGACGGCGCGGTGCTGGTTCGGCCGGACGGCTACGTGGCCTGGCGCGCCGAGCCCGGCACCACCGACCCGGGCGGCGCACTCCGCGATGCCCTCGCCACGATCCTCGGCCAGTCATAGCGGGCACGAACCGTTCGGTCGGCAGTGGCCGCAGAACCCCATGCCTGGCCGGCTGTTGCGCATGCTCCGCGACCACGACGCCGAGAACGCGCTCGCCAGCGGCTGCTGGAGGTATGTCTCGTCGGTGCGTTGAGGCTTCCGCCACCAGGGCGGTTCGGCGACGGGCTCGGGGTCGTTCAGGTGGTCGCCGCGGGTCAGGCGTTGCCCGCCCGCTTGTGTCCACGATGGAGCCGTTCCGGGGAAGGAAGGGCTTTAGGGGGCATTCCAGGGATTGCCCTGATGCCCTCCCCGGGTGAAGATCGACAATATCAGCGCGTGAAGATCGCAAGGTTGTCGGTTCTGGGCGCCCCTCTGCTGTTGTGCGCTTACGGCGGCATCAGCCTGCTGGGGCTGGCGGACGGCCGGTACGGGCCGGGTCCGGACTGGCAGATCGCTCACGCGCTGGGGATCGCCGGCATGGGGTTGTTCGCCTGTCTGGCCCTCGGTATCCGCCTCCTTCTTGCCCCCGGCCTGGCCAGGGAGATGGCCGTGGGGGCCACCCTCATCGGAGCGACGACCTCGATCGTCCAGTTCGCGGCTGACATGGTGTACGGCGTGCTCGCCGACGACAGGGCGGGAATGAATGCGCTCAGCCGCCAGGTCCGCGCGCTGCCGGGCGTTGACCTCGTCTTCTACCAGGTAGGCCCGCAACTGCTCTTCGCCGGGATGATCGTGCTCACCTTCATCCTCGCCGTGAAAGGCACGCTGCCCTGGTGGAGTCCGGCACTCGTCCTGGCAGGCAGCCTCCTGCCTCTCGTGACGCTGGGCCTGATCCCGGTGAGTGCGTTGTGCTACTTGATCGCGTTCCTGCCCCTCCGAAGGAAACTGTGACGGGGGCACGGCACTGGCGACCTGACGTAAATCGAACCGTCGCGGTCGAGGTGGCGGCGGACGATGATGCGGCCGAACCCTTTGACGCCGTCATTGTCGAGGTCGGCGTGTGCTTCGAGAGACAATCTCCGCAGGGCGCCGCGATGCGACACTGATCCACAGGGTCATCTAGTGCTCGCGGCAGGGCGATCTCGATCGAGGTGGTGTACTTCATCAAGCGTTCCCGCCGGGGGCGTAGAACGCGGTGGTGGCCTTGACGGCGGCCGCCACGTGATCCGGATCGCCACCGGCGGCCAGGTGAGCTTCGCCCCATGCCGCAGCGCTGCGCCGCACGAACTCGCGCCCCGTGGGCGAGGTCTGAAACTCCTCGTGATCGAGGGTCTCGCCGTCTGCCAGGAACCGGGCCAGGGCGAGGAGATGCAGGTCCCAGCCCACACCGCCGGCACCGGGACCGTAGGTCGGGAACATGGGCTCCCCGACGGCCGCCGCATGGACCAGTTCAAGCTCGGTGTCCCCGGCAGGGCCCGGGGACAGGCGCACCTCGACCTCGCTCGTGCCCGGCCACTCGTCGGCGTCCGGCCCGAAGAGCCAGGACACCCGCAGCAGACGCGGCGGCTCGCACCGGAGGATCTCCCCGTGCTCACCGCCGTCCAGCTCGAACGACCCGCCGAGCCGCAGGTCTCCGGTGACCGACTTCAACCAACGGCCCAGCCGCTCAGGGTCGGTGATGGCGTTCCACACGTCGTCGACCGGCGCGTCGTAGCGACGCCGCAACTCCATCGTGTACGCGTCGCCGGCGGGCAGGCTCGCTGTTCCCATCGTCCGGCGCGCAGCGGCCAGTTCGTCCAGCACGTCCTTCATGTCATGTTCCTTTCACCTGGCGGATAGGGCTTGCCGGCGTCGGCGCCGTGTCGGGCTGCCGGCCGGCCCGGGACCGGGATGCGCGCCTGCCCCGGGCCAGCTCAGTGCCCAGGGCATCGAGCCGCTGATCCCAGAGCCCGCGAAACCGGTCCAACCACACGTCAACCTCGCTGAGCGACGTCGGCTCGACGGCATAGAACCGGCGAGCCCCCTCGGCCCGGACCGACGCGAACCCGTTCTCACGCAGAACGCGAAGATGCTGGGAAACCGCCGGCTGGGACAGTGCGAACTCAGCCCGGATCACGTCCGTGATCGCCCCAGAGGTCTGCTCACCCTCGGCGAGCAGCTCCAGAATGCGCCGGCGCACCGGCTCGCCGAGGATGTCGAACGCGTGCACAATCACAAATATACCAGGCTGGACTTATATAAGCCAGAGCTGGTATTTCCAGGTTTCCTGGCGTCCTGCTCCTGAAGCCGGCCGCGGCCCCAAGGTAAGAAGACGCTGCGGGCCGAAGATCCCGCGCAAGCACTCCGAGACGGTCGCGTTCGCCAAGGGGGAGGCGCAGGATCTCCTCGGGGCGGCCGACGCCGATCACGGCCGGGAACGGCTGCGGACCGCAGCGCTGATCCGGCTGCTGTTGCAGACCGGCGCCCGCATCTCCGAGGCGGTGAACGCGCGGATCGATGATCTGGGGTTCAGGCCGAGGATGTCGAGCAGTTCCGGCTCGTGCGTGTGTGGTGATGCAGTGCGCGATCCTCGTACTCGTCGCGTTCCGGCACATTCGGAACGCTGTTCACGCGAGCTCCGCAGGTCCCGGGGCGACACTGACGCAGCGTCATGACGGCCCGAGCGTCGCCGGGATCAGTGTGCCCGGGCGGGAGGTCCGGGCCGTGGGGTCAGCGAGGGGCGTCGGTCTCCGGCCAGGCCGTGGTCGCTCGCTCAAAGGTGACGCAGGCGGGTGCGGATCTGGGTCGCGGCGGGCGCGTCCAGATCGCCGAGGATGGCGTGGGCGTCCTGCCAGAAACGGCGGGCCGCCGCGAGGTTGCCGCCCGCATGGTGGAGGTCGCCGATGTCGGCTAGCGTGCCGGCCTCGCCGTAGCGGTCGCGGAGCCGTACGAAGAGATCGAGTGCCCGTTGCCGGCAGTCGAGGGCCTTGACCCGGTCGCCGCGGTCCTGATGGATCTCCCCGAGGCATGACCAGGTGTGGGCCTGGTAGGTGAGGTTGCCGAGCCTGTGGTGCATGGTCAGGGCCTGTTCGCAGGACTCCAGTGCCTGGCCGTGGTCTCCGAGCCTGCCCTGGTACCAGCCGACGTCGGTGAGGGCGATCGCCTGGCCGTACTCGTGCCGGATCTGCGTGAAGAGGCGCAGGGCATCCTGCGCGGCGGCCAGCGCTTCCCGGTCGTGGCCGCCCTGGAGGCCGTACAGCAGGTCGCGGTAGTAGTGGGTCCACGCCTGACCGGCCGTGTCCCCGGCGTCGGCGGCCAGTTCGAGAGCGCGGCGCAGGTGCAGGTGGGCTTCGTCGTGGTGGCCGAGGTCGATGTAGGAGGATCCCAGCTGGCGATGGGCCCTGGACAGGGTCGTCGTCTCGCCGAGGCGCCGGGCGGCGTCCAGCGCGGCGTGCTGGGCGGTGTTCCTGTTGTGCCAGTGGCCCTGCCGGTGCAGGAAGACGTCCTGTGTCCAGGCCAGGTGGCACGTCTCGCGGTCGAACCCGTGGCCGGCCGCCTGGCCGATGGCCGCGAGGAGCACGTGCCGCTCGGCACCGAACCAGGCGATGGCCGCATCGGCGTCGCCCAGGTCCTCGGCCTGGACGCCCGGCGCCGGTGCGGGGAGGGTGATGGTCTCTCCGTGCTGGAACAGCAGGCGGTCGGCGCGGTGCGCGGTGCGGACGTAGTGGTCGAGTGTCCGCCCGAGGGCCGCCTGCCGCTCCTCGGCGGGCTCGTGGTCGCCGGCCTGCTCACGGGCGAACGCGCGCAGCAGGTCGTGGAAGGCGTACCGGCCGGGGACGTGCTCGTTGATCAGATGGGCCCGGGTCAGCTCGGCGAGGAGCGGTCGTACGCGGGCGGGTGGCAGGCCGGCGGTGGCGGCCGCGGCGCCAGAGGTGAGGTCGGGGCCGGGATGGAGGCCGAGCAGCCGGAACAGGCGCGCCGCAGGGTCGCTGAGTCCGTGATAGGACCAGGAGAACACGGTACGCGCGTTGCTGGCGGCGTCGCCCCCGTCGAACCCGTCGAGACCCCCGAGCTGGGCCGCAACCGAGGCCAGCGGGAAGCGCGGGTTGGTGGCGGCGCGCGCGGCGACGATCGCCAGAGCCAGGGGCAGCCCGGCGGCCTTGCGGACGAGTTCCCTGGCCGCGGATCGCTCGGCGCGCACGCGCTGTTCGCCGAGCCGGCGGATCAGCAGGTGCTCGGCCTCGTCCTCGCCGAGCAGGCCGAGCCCGAGCGGACGGGCGCCGGCCGCGACCAGGCCGGGGAGCTGGTTGCGGCTGGTCACGAGCACGAGGCAGCCGGGCGCGCCGGGGAGCAGTGGCACGACCTGGCCGGCGTCGCGGGCGTTGTCCAGGAGTACCAGCGTGCGCGTGCCTGCGAGCACGCTGCGGTAGAGGCCGGCCTGCGCCTGCAGCCCGGCGGGCACGGCCTGCGGCGGCACGTCCAGCGCGTCGAGGAATCCTCTCAGCGCGTCCGCCGGCGCCAGCGGCGTGCCGGAGGGGCCGAAGCCGCGCAGGTTGACGTAGAGCTGGCCGTCGGGAAAGCGGTGGGCCACCTGGTGCGCCCAGTGGAGCGCGAGGGTGGACTTGCCGATGCCCGGGGCGCCGGTGACGGCGCAGACGACCGTGCCGCTCCGCCGTTCCAGCAGCCTGTCCAGTTCCGCGAGCGCGGGCGCGCGTCCGGCGAAGACCTCGGTGCCGGCGGGAAGCTGGCGCGGGACGATACGGCGGGCCGCCGACGTTGGCACGGCCGGGGACCTTCCGGCCAGGAGCGCGGCGTGGACGTGCTGGAGTTCGGGTCCCGGTTCCGTGCCGAGCTCGTCGCCGAGCCGGGCGCGGATCATCGCGTACCGCTCCAGTGCCTCGGCCGGGCGGCCCAGCCGCTCGAGGACGGTGAGCAGGCGTACCCACAGGGACTCGCGCAGCGGATGCCGGCCGGTCAGCTCGGTCAGCTCGGCCAGGGCGACGGTCAGGTCGGCGGGCCGAGCGGTGGTCTCCAGCGCCACCAGGTCGACACGCCGCTCCAGCGCGGCGAGATACCGCTCCTGGAGCCGGGTGGCTTGCGTCTGTTCCAGCCATTCCGACCGGATGTTCGCGAACGGCACGCCCCTCCACAGCCGGAGGGCCGCCACCAGGTCATCGCGTTCGGCCGCCTGGCCGGAGGCGGTCGCCGCCCGGTCAAGCAGCCGGACGAACCGGACGGCATCCACCTGATCGGGCTCGACCAGCAGCGCGTACCCACCGGTGCGGGTCTCGATCAGGTCGCCGCCGAGCAGGCGGCGCAGCCGGCTCACGCTCGTCTGCAGGTTGGTACGGACGTCGACGGCGGATTCCTCGCCCCACACCGCTGTCGTGAGCCTGTCCACGGACACCGGCGCGCCGGGCGAGAGCGCCAGCACCGCCAGCAGCGTCGGCAGCCGCCCCGCGGGCAACGTGAGCACCCGGCCGTCCACCACGACGCGCAACGGTCCCAGCAGGCAGATCTCGAGCGTCATCTCACCCGGGGGCTGGTCATGTCGGCATGGTAGAGGACTTTTGGCGATGTTTCAGCGTGGACGGGTTTCCTCGTCTCCATCCCGAATCCAGAGGAGTCGACATGAACATCGTGACCTCGGCGGACGGCACCCCGATCGCCTACGACCGCGCGGGAAGCGGCCCGGCCGTGATCCTCGTGGGCGGTGCCCTCACCAGCCGTGCGCAGGGCGTGGGGAACAACGCGCCGCTGGCCGCGGAGTTGTCCGCGCGTTTCACCGTGTACAACTACGACCGGCGTGGGAGAGGCGACAGCGGCGACACCCGCCCGTACGCCCTGGAACGGGAGATCGAGGACATCGAAGCTCTGGTCGCCGAGGCGGGCGGGACCGCGTGCCTGTACGGAGTGTCCTCCGGCGGCGGTCTGGTGCTGGAGGCCGCTGCGGCCGGCGTCGCGGTGTCCCGGCTCGCCGTGTACGACGTTCCCTACGCCGTCGCCGATCACGTGTACCGGCGGACCAGCGCCTATGTGGATCGGCTCGGGCCGGTGTTGACGGCGGGGCGTCTCGGTGACGCCCTTGAGCTGTTCATGCGGCTGGCGGGCTCGTCGGAGGAGGAGATCGAGGGGGCGAAGGCCTCGCCGTACTGGACTCCTTTGCTGCCCCTCGCGCACACGCTCGCCTACGACGCGGCGGCCGTGAACCACTACCGGCCGCCCGCCGGCCGCCTGGCGAAGATCACGCGACCGGCGCTGGTCGCCACCAGCGGGGTGAGCCCGGACGCCCAGGCGGGCATGGGCGGGCTGCCGTCCGACTTCTTCGACCGGGCCGCGGAGGCGATCCGCGCGAGCGTCCCGCACGCGGAACGCCGGGTGCTCGCGGGGCAGTCGCACGCGCCGGACCCCGCCGAAGTGGCGGCGATGCTGACCTCGTTCTTCCGGGACTGACACCCCCTGTCAGCGGGCAGGCTCTGGCGAGCAGCACACCTGGGAGAAGACATGATCCTCACCATCGTCCACGTCGCCGACTTCGATCAGTTTCTGCGGACGTTCTCCACCAAGGGCGTCGAGAAGAGGAAGGAGCACGGGTGCGAGGGTTCCTGGGTCTTTCGCGATCCCGACGACCCCGGCCGCGTGTGGGCGCTCTTCGACTGGTCGGCCGAGGACTACGAGGGGTTTCTCGCCGATCCAGAGATCCCGGCGATCGCCGCGGAACTGGGCGTCCAGGGGCCGGTGGTGAAGGTGGAATCCATCGCCGCGTACGGCTCCTGACGGCCGGGCTCACCCGGGCCGCCTTTCTCGGGGCGTGGTTCAACGTGGACCGCATGTGGGCGGCGGCGGGGGTGGTCACGCTGGCGCGGGCCGTGCTCTGAACCTCGACAGGATCTCGACAAACCCTGCGGGAGCATCCCACACCGGCTTGATGTGCTGGCGTCGTGACCCTGACACAACGGCGCGGGCCGGAGCCTCGCGAGGTGCGCTGGACCTTCGGCTGCGCGTTCCCGGCGGTCATCGCGGTGCTGTGCTCGACGACGGGGACGCTGCTGGAGATCCGCCTGTCGTGGTGGGCGCGGGCCAACTGCCTGGGCGGTGAGCGGTTCGCGCTGGCCGTGTCCAGTGTGTTCTGGGCCCTGGGGCGGATCATCGTGTTCCCGGCCGTCTCGATCGCGTCGGCCTCGATCGCGCTCCTGGTGCTGCTGGTGGCGCGGGCGCGGTTGCTGCGGCGGTGGTGGCTGGAGCCGTTCCTGCTCGCGCTGGTCGTCGTGATCTCGTTCGCCGGGCCGGTGGCGCTGGCCGTACACGACTATGACACGGTACGCGCCTGCGGACGGACGCCGGCGGCGTCACCACAACATGGCGCTCACCAGGCCGAGAAGGAGCAGGGCGGCGGCGACGCGCATGACCCACGTGAACATGCGTCAACCATAGGTTGACGCTTGAGGTCCGTCAACCCAGCGTTGACGGACAGGCCGGGGGGTGGGAGGGTGCCTGCCCGGGGCTTATCTTCGGCCCAATCCGGCTCGTGGTCGTTCCACCTGGTCGCTGAACGGGGTGCCGGTGCCGCCGTCGTCGTAGGCCACGGTCAGGCGGATCCGTCCCGGAGTGTCGCCCGGACTCCGGGCGAGCGTGATGTCGGTGACCGTACCCGGTCTGCCGCCGACGATGACCTGGTCATCGACGGCGAAGCGGCTCATCTGGCCGCGGTCGCGCCGTACCCACATGCCTATCTCACGCAGTCCGAGCTTTCTCGGCTCGGTGCGGCCCGGCTTGCGGAGGGTCGCTGTTTCGGGAGCCGATCCGGAGAACGCCACCCAGATCTCCCAGTCATCGCGGACGAGCGTCATCATCGGCCCGTCCCCGTCGTACTCGCTGACAACCTGCCAGCCGCGTTGCTGCGCTTTGGTCTCTAACGCGTTCGGATTCATTGTGACCTCCTCGTGCGCCGAATCGTTACCTTCCTAGTAGAAGAGATGGGGCGTGTGGTCGAAGTAAACAGACGGTCGATATTTGGTTCTGCCCTGGGCCGAGGCGCCCATGCGTAGCCGTCCGGGCACTGTTCGCCACCTCGCAGGACACCCTTCTACCTGCGCTTTGTCCATATGACAGTGCTTCGGTGGACAGAGAGGCCAATGTCACAAAGATTGGTCACGGATCTGGCCGGGGGCGCCCCGGGTGGGCCGGGATCAGGGGGTCCGCCGGGTCAGGGGGTGGGGGTGGTGAAGCCGGTGCCGGCCAGGGCTATGGCGTGGCGCATGGCGTCGGTGCGGGCCGAGGGGACCGCGTCCCAGGAGGCCACGGCGCTCACGGCGCCGACGCAGGCGCCCAGGTGGGCGGCGCAGCGCAGCATGTCCAGCCCGGGGTAACGCCCGGCGATCGCGTCGAGGATGCGCGTCTGCACCCCATGCAGGCGTACGGCCAGCGACGGCGGCATCCCGCCCGACTCCCGGACCACCAGCACCCGGACCGGCGCCAGCGCGTCGATGTTGGTGTCGGCCACGTCAAGGGCGTCGACCAGCGACTCCACCGCCCGCTGCACCGCCTCCCACGCCGTCGTCCCGGCGGGCAGCGCGGACACACGGGCGACCGCGATCTCCACGTACCGCTCGATGTGGTGGAACAGCACGTCCTCCTTGGAGGCGAAGTGCAGGAAGAACGTCCGCGGCGCCACCCCGGCCCGCTCGGCGATGTCGGCCACCGTGGTGCGCGCGAAGCCCCGGCGGGTGAACAACTCGGTCGCGGCCCGCACGATCGCCTCCCGCGTCATCCGCCGCTTGCGATCGCGCAACCCCGTCGATTTCGGCATGCCGCACACTCTACCGCCTTTCGCTACATTAGTGCATAGATGCATAAGTGCAGTGAAAGGACGAACGATGACACGCACTTACGTGGTCACCGGCGCCGACACCGGCATCGGCGCGCTCACCGCGGACCTGCTGGCAGATCGCGGAGCCAGGGTGATCCGCTGCGGCGTGGCGGAGGGCGCCGACGTCCGCGCCGACCTCGGCACCGCCGAGGGCAGGGCCGCGCTGGTCCGGGACGTGGAGCGGCTGTCCCCGTCGGGCGTCGACGGCCTCGCGCTGGTCGCGGGCATCGCCGCCCCCGTCGAAGCGACCGTCCGGGTCAACTACTTCGGCACGCTCGCCGTCCTGAACGGCCTGCGCCCGCTGCTCACGCGGGCGGGCGCGCCGCGCGCGGTCGTGGTGTCGTCCGCCTCGTCGCTGTCGGCGGGCGACGGCGACGTGGTCGCCGCGTGCCTGCGCGACGACGAGGCCGCCGCGACCGCGGCGGCCCGGCGCGCGATCGCCCGGGGGAGGGGCGGCGTGCTCTACCGCTCCACCAAGATCGCCCTCAACCGGTGGGTACGCCGCGCCGCCCCCGACTGGGCCGGGTCCGGAATCCCGCTCAACGCCGTCGCCCCCGGCATCGTCGGCACCGAGAGCGCGCGGACCACGATGCTCGCCACTCCGGCCCAGGCCAAGCTCATGGCCGAGGCCCTGCCGCAGCCGCTCGGCTTTCCCGGCCCGGCCGGCGCCGTGGCCGAGGCGCTGGCCTGGACGATCGGCCCGGCGAACACGTTCATGGCCGGCCAGATCCTCTACGTCGACGGCGGCGCGGACGCCACCCTGCGCGGCGATGCCCCGTACGCCGATGGTGTCTCGTACGGCCCGGTGGCGATGGCCAGGATGATCTATTGGTCGCTGGTGGCCAAGCTCCAGGCGCGGAGAGCCATGGGTTGACTTGATTTGCTTGCACATACATACTTCTGGTCAGTCGCTTGTATGTGCAAGGAGTTTTCCTCATGGCATGGATCTATCTGCTCGTGGCCTCGGTCTTCGAGGTGGTGTTCGCGCTGGGCACCAACGCGACCAACGGCTTCACCGAACTGGTGCCCTCCATCGTGACGATCGTCGCCGCGGCGGGCGGCATCTTCTTCCTCAGCCTGGCCCTGAAGACCCTGGACGTGGGCGTCGGCTACACCGTGTGGACCGGCATCGGCGCCACCGGCACCGTCGTCCTCGGCACGCTGATCTTCGGCGAGTCCATGAACGTCTGGAAGGCCGTCGCCTTCGTCCTGATCATCGGTGGCGTCCTCGGGCTGAAGTTGTCCGACAAGCTCACCGCCGCCTGACCCTCAAGGAGTACACCCATCATGGCCTGGTTCTTTCTGGCACTCGCCGTCATCTTCGAAATCGCCTTCGCCCTCGGCACCAACGCCACCAAGGGCTTCACCAAGTTGTGGCCGTCGCTGTTCACCGTGGTGGCCGCCGCCGGTGGCATCTACTTTCTCAGCCTCGCGCTCAAGACCCTGGACGTGGGCGTCGGCTACACGATCTGGACCGGTCTCGGCGCGATCGGCACCGTCATTCTCGGAGCCCTGATCTACAAGGAGAAGATCACGCTGCCGAAGGTGCTGTCGTTCGCCTCGATCATCCTCGGCGTGATCACTCTCAAGATAGCCTCAGGGCTCTGATCTCACAGCCGGACCCGGGTGGTCCCCCGGTGTCTGCCGTTCATCTGGCCGATGAGGGCGCCGGGTACCGCGGCCAGGCCGCCCTCGATCACGGTGTGGGGGACGACGAAGCGGCCCTCGCGTACCCACCTGGGATCGCCGCCGAGGGGGTGGTGAACCCGCGGATCGTGACGTCGCGCAGGACGGCGGGCTCCAGGTCGAGGGTGTCGAAGAAGACGTCGATGCCGTCCGGCGCCAGTTCCGCCGGCCGGGCGGCGACCGGCCCGTCGTGGTAGTCGAAGCCCAGCTCGCCGACGAGGTAGCCGATCTTCTCCCGGCCGCCCGTGCTGCCGATCACCCGCTTGACGCCGTGGCACCGGGCGGACTGGTATATGCGAATCGCATATAATTTCGGAGCATGAGCACATCGGAGCGGACAGAGGCGGCCGTGGGCCGCTGGCACGAGGTCGTGAACGGCGGGGACCTGGACGGCGTGCGCGCGGTCGCGGCCGACCCCATCGTGGTCAACGGGCCCAAGGGGTCGGGACCTGTCACGCCCGGCGACTTCGCCGGCTGGATCGTGCGGTCGGGAATCCAGTTGCGTCCCCGCTCGTGGCATCCGGTCAGCGAGCGGGTCGTGGTCGTCGAGCAGGACGCGCGCTGGCCGCAGGACGCCGAGTGGGCCAGGGTCGCGACCGTGTTCCGGGCCGGCGGGGACCGGGTATCGGCCGCGCTGCGCTTTCCCGGGCTGCGGGCGGCGCTCGAGTTCGCCCGCCTGTACGCCGACCTGGCCGCGACCGAATGAGCGGGCCGGGACCCGGACAGGCGCTGTTCCACTTCGTGCGCCACTGGTCACGGCGGTGGAACGCGGGGGCCGAGCGCGGGCGCGACGTCATGGTCGCCGAGGCGGTCCACGCGCTGGACGGGCGGCCGGAGATCACCGTCAACGAGGTGGCGGCCGAGCTGGGGCTCGACCAGTCGGGTGCCTCCCGGCTGGTCGCCCGGGCGGCCGGGCGTGGCTACCTCGCCGTCACCGCCTCGGCCGCCGACGGGCGGCGCCGTACCGTCGAGCTGACCGGGAAGGGACGGGAGTTGCTGCGCGACGCGCACGCCTGGCAGGAGGCGGTCTTCGCCAGGCTCACCGGCGACTGGACCCGGGAGGAGCGCGCGGACTTCCACCGCGCGATGCTCCGGCTGATGAGCCGCTCGCCGGAGCTCACGGCAGGGCTCGCGGGCGAGAAAGTTACGCGGGCTTGATCTTGCCTAGAGGGCGGCCTGGCAACTGACAGGGCATGACCCAAGGCCGACCCGCCGCGGCGCTGGCCCGGCTCGCGCTGCCCGCGCTGGTCGTCGGCGTCGCCTGCAGTCTCATCCTGATGGTGGTCGACATCGCCGCCGAAGCGCTGATGGAGGTGCTGTGGCACCACCTGCCCGCGGCGCTGGGCCTGGACGGCGCCTCGCCCTGGTGGACGCTGGCCATTCTCACCCTGACGGGCCTGGCCGTCGGGCTCGTGGTGTGGAAGATCCCCACGGGCCCCGACCCGGCCACCGAGGGGCTGGTGGGCGAGCCGCTGCCGGTGTCCGTCGTTCCCGGCATGCTGCTGGCCACCGCGCTCACCCTCGCCGGCGGCGTCAGCCTCGGACCGGAGAACCCGATCACCGCCGCCAACATCGCCCTGGCCGTCGCGGTGGGCGTGCGCCTGCTTCCCGGCATCAAGGCGCCGGTCTGGCTGGGCCTGGCGGCGGCCGGGACGATCGGCGCGCTGTTCGGCACGCCCGTGGCCGCCGCGCTGATCCTGTCGGAGCTGGCGCTCGGACCGAAGGACGTGCCGCTGTGGGACCGCCTGTTCGGCCCGCTGGTCGCGGCGGGCGCCGGGGCGATCACCACCGTCCTGATCGCCAGCCCGGTCTTCCACCTGGGCCTGCCCGACTACTCCATCCAGCCGCTCGACCTGCTCAGCGGCATGGTCATCACGTGCGCGGCCGTCCTGGCGGGGCTGGCGGCCGTCTACGCCTTCCCGCACGTCCACCGCCTGTTCCACCTCGTCCGCCACCCCGTGCTCCGGCTGACGCTGGCCGGCGTGGCCCTCGGCGTCGCCGGGATGATCGGCGGCCAGATCACCCTGTTCAAGGGCCTGGCGGAGATGAAGGAACTGGTCGCCTCCCCGCACGGCGCCGCCTCCCTGGCCCTGATCATCCTGGTGAAGCTCGCCGCCCTCCTCATCGCCGCCACCGCGGCCTTCATCGGCGGCCGGATCTTCCCCGCGGTCTTCATCGGCGTCGCGCTCGGCCTGCTCGCCTCCGCCCTGGTGCCCGGCGTGCCGCCGTCGCTGTCCATCGCCTGCGGCGTGCTCGGCGTCACCCTCGCCGTGACCCAGCAGGGCTGGCTGAGCCTGTTCATGGCCGCGGCCGTCGTCACCGACCTCGACCTGATCCCCGTGCTCTGCCTGGCCCTGCTGCCCGCGTGGCTGCTGGTCACCGGGCGCCCTCAGATGATCATCGAAGAGAGGACGTGAAGAACGCGCGCAGGTCGGCGACCAGCAGATCGGGCCGCTCCATCGACAGGAAGTGGCCGCCTTCGCCGAGTTCGGTCCAGCGCACGACGTTGTGGTCGCGCTCCGCCCATGGCCGGATCGTCACGTCGTGGGCCGTGACCAGTACCCCGGTCGGCACCTTGCCGCGCTCGGGCGTCTCGTTCCAGTCGGCGGCCGAGATCTCCTCGTAGTAGATCTGCGCCGCCGAGCCCGCCGTGCCGGTCAGCCAGTAGATCGAGACGTCGGTCAGCATGCTGTCGCGGTCGATGCTCTCCTCCGGCAGGCCGTCCTCCGGGATCGTGAGCTCCTTGAACTTCTCCATGATCCAGGCGAGCTGGCCGGCCGGCGAGTCGTTCAGGCCGTAAGCCACGGTCTGCGGGCGCTTGGAGTTGCACTGCAGATAGCCGTCGTTGAAGTTCTCCATGCGCTCCCACCGGCCGCGCTCGACCTCCGACAGGCCGTCCATCTCGCCCTCGGCGCCGGCCGGGAACGTGATCATCCCGTTCATGTGCACGCCGATCACGTGATCGGGATCCTGCCTGCCGATCGCCGGGGCCACCCAGGAGCCCGTGTCGTAGCCGTGCGCGCCGTAGCGGTCGTATCCGAGCTCGGCCATGAGGCGCACGAACAACCCCGCCATCCTGGCCGCGTTCATGCCCGGCCCCGCCAGCGGCGTCGAGAACCCGAAGCCCGGCAGCGACGGGATCACCAGGTGGAAGGCGGCCGCCGGGTCGCCGCCGTGGGCGCGCGGGTCCGACAGCGGGCCGATGACGTCGAGGAAGTCGGTCACCGCGCCCGGCCAGCCGTGCAGCAGAAGCAGCGGCGTCGCGTCCGGCTCGGGGGAGCGGACGTGCAGGAAGTGGACGTTCTGCCCGTCGATCGCGGTGAGGTACTGCGGGTGCTCGTTGATCGCCGCCTCCTGCGCCCGCCAGTCATAGCCGGTACGCCAGTAGCCGGCCAGTTCCCGCAGGTACTCCACCGGCACGCCCCGGCTCCAGCCCACGCCGGGCAGCTCGTCCGGCCAGCGGGTCGCGGCCAGGCGGGCGGCCAGGTCGTCGAGCCGCGCCTGCGGGATCTCGATGCGGAAGGGACGGATGCTCATCGCGGTTCCTCTCGTTCGGTCGTTCACCCCTTGGGCGCGAGACGCGCTCTGGCATCCGCTATATCCGATGTAGCGTGACCGATGCCGCCCGGCCCTCAGCGGCCAGCCACCCATCACCCGACCGACACCACGTCCATGACCAAGTACAGACAGTCCGCGAAGGTGGAGCAGGCTGTAGTGACGGTGCGCAGGGGTGGCCTGGAGACTGGGCGGCATGCGCGAACGATGGACCGCGGTGTGGCGCGGGCTTCGCTATCTGCTGGTCAACCTGGTCTGCGGGCTCGCCACCCTGCCGCTGCTGCCGCTCGCCGCGCTCCCGGCGGCGGCGCCGGGGTTGCGGCGTTGGGCGGCGTGGAACCGGCGGCGGGCCGCGGCTCTCCTCGGGGTTCCCGCTCCGCTCACGAGCCCGGGGCGGTGGTGGGGCATCGAGTTCGCGCTCACCGGGGCGCTCGCCGGGTTCGCCGCGTTCCTCGCCGCCGGCAGGGTCGTGGCGGCGCCGGTCTGGTGGCTGTACCCGGCGGAGCGGCCACTCGTGCTGCTGGCGCCGGTGGACGGGTGGGGGCCCGCGCTCGGGTTCGGCGGCGTGGCGCTGGTGCTCCTGGTCGCGGGAGCGCCGCCGGTGGCCCGCGGGCACGCCCGCCGGACCCTGGCCGGGCCCGCCGACCTGGACCGGCTCACCGAGCGGGTCGCGGAGCTGGGTGAGAGCCGGGCCGCCGTACTGGACGCTCATGGGGCGGAACTGCGCCGCATCGAACGCGACCTGCACGACGGCACCCAGGCCCGGCTGGTCGCGCTGGCCATCAGGCTCGGCGTCGCCAGGGAGGCGCTCGGCGAGCGCGGACCGGTCGCCGACCTGCTGCGGGAGGCGCACGAGGGCGCGGAGGAGGCGATGGTGGAGCTGCGCGGGGTGATCCGCACCATGTACCCGCCGATCCTGGCCGACCGCGGGCTCGGCGGCGCGCTGGCGGCGCTCCGCGCACGGTGCGACGTCCCGGTCGACCTGCGACTCGGCGGGGGCGGCGAACTGCCGGCCGCGCTGGAGGCCGCGGCGTACTTCATCGTGGCCGAGGCCCTCACCAACGTCGCCAAGCACAGCCGCGCGAGCCTGGCCACCGTCCGCGTCGAACGCGCGGGCGGCGTCCTGCTCATCGAGGTCGCCGACGACGGCGTGGGCGGCCTGGACGAGACGCGCGGCACCGGCGTCGTCGGCATCCGCCGCCGCGCCGCCGCCCTCGACGGCGCGCTCCGGGTGAGCAGCCCGCACGGCGGCCCGACGAGCCTGGTGGTGGAGCTGCCGTGCGCGTCGTGATCGCCGAGGACAACGTCCTGCTGTCGTCCGGAGTGGAGCTCCTGCTGGCCGCCAAGGGCATCGACGTGGCGGAGGTCGCCACCGACGGGCCCGGGTTCGTCGCCGCCGTGCGGCGCCATCGCCCCGACGTGACCATCGTGGACGTACGGTTGCCGCCCACGTTCCGCGACGAGGGCATCAGGGCGGCGCTGGAAGCCCGGCGCGCCGTCCCCGGCCTGCCGATCCTGGTGCTGTCGCAGTACGTCGAGCGCGTCTACGCCCGCGAACTGCTCGCCGACGGCGGCGGCGCGGTCGGCTACCTGCTCAAGGACCGCGTGGCCCGGGTGGGCGAGTTCGTCGCCGCGCTGCGCACGGTGGCGGCGGGCGGCACCGTCATGGACCCGGAGGTCGTCGCCCAGCTCATGTCCGGCCGCGAACGCCGCGTCGACGCCCTCACCGCCCGCGAGCGCGAGGTCCTCACGCTCATGGCGCAGGGCCGCGGCAACGCCGACATCGGCGCCCGGCTCACGATCACCGGCAGCGCCGTGCACAAGCACATCGGCAACATCTTCACCAAGCTCGGCCTGCCGCCCGAGGAGGGCGGCCACCGCCGCGTGCTCGCCGTCCTGGCCTATCTCGGCAGCGAGCGCTGATCTCGCTAGCCGGCGCTGATCTCGTTAGCCGGCGCTGATCTCGTTAGCCGGCGCTGATCTCGTTAGCGAGCGCCGAAACCCCACCATCGAAGGAGTTCCCCTTGCGTGTCTTCGCGCGCTTCACCGCGGCCGCACTCGCCGCCGCGACCCTCCTGTCCGCCGTCCCCGCGGCCGCCACCGGCGGCGTCCGCGCCGAGTTGCGTCGCCATCTGCGGGACGCGGTCGCCGACGGTTCGCTCGCCGTCCTGGCCGAGGTGCGGGCGGCGGGCCGTACACACAGGCTGGCCGAAGGCAGGATCCGGTACGGCGGGCCGCGACCGGCCCAGGCGGCGGGCAGGTTCAGGATCGGCAGCCTGACCAAGGCGTTCACCGCCACCGTGGTCCTGCAACTGGCCGCCGAGGGCCGCCTCACCCTGGAGGACCCGCTCGCCACGTGGCTGCCCGGCACCGTCCGCGAGGGCGAGCGCGTCACGCTGAGGGACCTGCTGCGCCACACCAGCGGCATCCCCGACTACTTCCCCACACTCCTCGACACCGCGGGCAACCCGCGCGAGCCGCTGCGCACCTGGCGCGAGCAGGAGCTGGTGGGCCTGGCCGAGAAGCTGCCCCGCACCCCCGTGACGTTCTCCTACTCCAATACCAACTACGTGCTGCTCGGCATGGTCATCCGGGCCGTCACCGGGCGCGGCTACGCCACGGAGATCACCGAGCGCGTCATCCGGCGCGCCGGGCTGACCCGGACGTCCGCCCCGGACGCGGTGCCGTCGATCAAGGGCCCGCACCCGCACGCCCACGCCCTGACCGGCGGCGTCGTCACCGACATCACCGCGCTCAACCCGACCGTCCTCGGCGCGGCCGGCGGCATGGTCTCCACCACCGCCGACCTCAACCGCTTCATGCGCGCCCTGCTCGGAGGAGGACTGCTGCCGCCCGCCTGGCTCGCCGAGATGAAGAAGCCCCTGCCCGGCGGCTCCTACGGGCTGGGCCTGGCGAGCGTCCGGCTGCCCTGCGGCACCTTCTACGGCCAGGCCGGCGGCGTCGCGGGCTACTTCGCCGCCGCCTTCCGCAGCGAGGACGGGCGGCGCGAGGTCGGCCT
This sequence comes from Nonomuraea sp. NPDC050394, assembly GCF_044459065.1. Classification (NCBI taxonomy): domain Bacteria; kingdom Bacillati; phylum Actinomycetota; class Actinomycetes; order Streptosporangiales; family Streptosporangiaceae; genus Nonomuraea; species Nonomuraea sp. NPDC050394. The sequence continues at coordinate 469,700 of NZ_JBITIO010000008.1, forward strand.
GGCGGCCACGCCGTACAAGGGGGACCCGGGGCGCGCCCTCAACACCCTGCTGGCCCGGACCGCCTGCGAAAGTGGCGGGCCGCCGGCGTGAGGGCGGCGGCGGCCGGGGCCAGGAAGCAGACCAGGGCGCAGACCGCGAGGACCGGGGCGGCGCCGAAGGACTCCATGGCCGGTGCCAGGACGGCCAGGCCTACGGGGGCCAGGCCGTAGGAGAGCAGGAAGTCCAGCGACGAGACCCGGGCGAGCAGGCGCGGCTCCACCTCGCGCTGCGTCGCGGTGAACCACGGCACGTTGAACAGCTCGATGCCCAGCCCCGCCAGCAGGTACGCCCCCGCCACCAGCACCGGGTGCACGGGCAGCAACAGGCTGAGCGGCGCGCAGCCGTACAGGGCGAGACCGGACAGCGCGGCCCAGCCCTGGGAGCGCGGCCGCCAGCGCGCCATGAGCAGCGCCCCCGCCAGCGCGCCCGCGGTGTAGGCGGTCAGGGCGGCGGCCAGCACCGCCTCCGTGCCGTAACGGTCGCGGCTGATCAGCGGGAGCGCGACGCCCGTGACCGAATAGCCGGTGAAGACGACGGCGGTCAGCGCGGCCAGCCCGGCCAGGAACCAGGGATGCCGCCGCGCCTCGCGCACACCCTCGGCGAACTCCCCGAGCAGCGCCGCCGGCGCGGCGGCGGGCGCGGGGCGACGGCCACGGGGCGGCAGCAACGCGGCCAGCAGCCACAGCAGGCCGGTGCCGGTCAGCAGCGCCCAGGTGTCCAGGACGGTCGCGAGCAGCGCGGTCGCGGCGGGCGCGGCCAGCGTAGTGGCCCGCACCGCCAGCGTGATGGCGGCGTTGGCACGCTGACGCCCCGCCTCGTCGACCACCTCGGCGGTCAGCGCCTGGAAGGCGGGCCGGCAGGCGCCCTGGCCCGCGCCGGCGACCGCGGCGGCCACGCTCATGAGCAGGACCGAGCGGCCGAGGCCCAGGGCGATGACCGGCGTGGCCAGCGCGGCGGCCAGCCCCGCCCACAGGACGACGGCGCGGCGCGAGTACCGGTCGGCGAGCACGCCGCCGAGCGGCACCGCGACCAGGAACCCTGCGGTCCTGGCGGCCAGGACGATCCCGAGGCCGGTCGCGGTGAGGCCGCGGTCGAGTACCGCCAGCGCCAGCACGAACGGCAGCGCCCACGTCGCCAGCCCGGAGGCGGTCGTGCCCGCCCACAGCCGCGCGAACGCCGGGTCGCGCAGGACGGTCGCCGTGCTCACCCGGGCAGCCCGCGCAGGTAGGCGGCGAAGCCCTCCAGGCCGTCGATGTTGCGCGGCCCGCTGATGCCCTCGTTGTAGTCCAGGACGTGGAAGCGGTCGTTGACGACGGCGGGCAGCTTGGCCGTCACCGGCGACTCCTTCAGGAACCGGATCTTCTCCGCCGCGGGCCTGTCGCCGTAGTCGAGGATGATGATGACCTCGGGCTTGGCCGCCACGACCGCCTCCCAGGTGACCTCGCTCCAGCGGGCGTCCAGGCCGGCGAAGACGTTGCGGCCGCCGGCGAAGCGGATGATGTCGTTCGGCGGCACCTGGCCGCCGGCGGTGAAGGGCTTGTCGGTGCCCGAGTCGTACAGGAAGACGGGCACGGGCTCGCCCTTCGGCGCCCGGGCGCGTACCGCCTCGACCCGCTTGCGGTAGCCGGCGACCAGCGCGCGGGCACGGTCCTCGACGTGGAAGATCCGGCCGAGGCGTTCGAGGTCGGTGTAGAGGCCCTCGAACGGCGTGACGCGCTCGGGGAAGCCGGGGTAGTTGAAGCACGACTCGGCGTGCATGAAGCTCTGGATCTTCAGACCGTCCAGGATGGCCGGGGTGATGCCACGCTGGTCGCTGAAGCCCGAGCGCCATCCGGCCACGACGAAGTCGGACTTGGCGTCGACGACCAGTTCGCGGTTGAGCAGGTCGTCGCTGAGGAACCTGACCTTCGCGTACTCCGCGGCCCAGGGCGACTCCTCGACCGGCGGGTTGGCGGGCGGCATCACGTAGCCGTGCACGTGCGCGGTGAGCCCGAGCGCGAACATCTTGTCCGCGCTGCCCGCCTCGTAGACGACGGCGCGGCGCGGGATCGTGTACTCGACCTCCTGCCCGCACCGCTTGACGCGCGCCTTCTCCGATACGGCGGCGCCGCCCTCGACCCGGGCGCCGCAACCGGCGAGCAGCAGGGTCCCGGTCAGGGCGCAGGCGGTCAGCATGCGGTTCACGCGGTGGTTCCTTCCAGCTGGGCGGGTCCCAGGTCGTACAGGACCTGGGGCACGCCGGTGAGGGGGTGGGGGACGACGCTGGCCTCGACGCCGAAGACGTCGCGCAGCAGCGCCTCGGTGAGGACCTCGCCGGGTGTCCCGGCGCTCACGAGCCGGCCGCCGGACAGGACGGCCAGCCGGTCGCAGGCCGAGGCGGCGAGGTTGAGGTCGTGCAGGGTGACCAGCGCGGTGTGGCCGGCGGCGCGCAGCATCGACAGCAGCCTGATCTGGTGGTGCAGGTCGAGGTGGTTGGTCGGCTCGTCGAGGATGAGCACCCGCGGCTCCTGGGCGAGCGCGCGGGCCACCAGCACCCGCTGGCGCTCGCCGCCCGACAGCGACAGCACGCCGCGCCCGGCCAGGTGCGCGACCTCCATGCTCTCCATCGCCCGGCGGCACAGTTCGCGGTCGCGTGCGCCGAGTGCCCGGTTGCCGCGCAGATGCGGGACCCGGCCGAGTGCCACGGTCTCCTCGACGGTGAAGTCGAGGTCGGTGTGACCCTCCTGGGTGAGCGCGCCGACCAGCCGGGCGGACTCGCGCATCGGCATGGCGGCCACGTCCCGGCCGTCCACGCGCACCGCTCCGGCGCTCGGCCGCAGCGCGCGGTACACGCAGCGCAGGGTGGTGGTCTTGCCCGAGCCGTTGGGGCCGACCAGGCCCACGACCTGCCCGGCGGCGACCGTCAGGCACAGGTCGCTGACGAGGTCGGCCGCGCCCGCGGAGACGGACAGGCCGTCGAGGAGCAGGGCCATGTCAGGCCCGCCCGAACAGGTAGCCGCGCCGGCGCAGCAGCGTGACGAACACGGGCACGCCGGCCAGGGCGGTGATCACGCCGATCGGCAGCTCCCTGGGCGCGACCACGGTCCGCGCGAGCAGGTCGGCCCACACCATGAAGATCGCGCCGGCCAAGGGGGCGATCGTGAGCACGCGGGTGTGGGCGGCGCCCACCAGCAGGCGGACCAGGTGGGGCATGACCAGGCCGACGAAGCCGATCGCGCCGCTGACCGCGACCATCGCCCCGGTGGCCAGGGAGGTGAGCACGAACAGGCCGCGGCGCAGCCGTACCGTGTCGACGCCGAGAGCGGCGGCGCTCTCGTCACCCTGCGCCAGCACGTCCAGGCGGCGGCCGAGCCCGCGCAGGACGACGAGCGCGGCGAGCGTGACGGCGGCGACGACGGGCAGGGCGCCCCAGGTCGCCGCGCCGAACCCGCCCATCGACCAGTACAGGACGGTGCTGGTGGCCTCGCCGTCCGGCGCGAAGTAGACGATCACGCTCATCACGGCCTGGAAGCCGAACGCCGCCGCCACTCCGGTCAGCACGAGCCGCAGCGGGGTCAGCCCGCCGCCCTGCCGGGCGACGAAGTAGACGAGGGCGGAGGCGAGCAGGGCGCCGAGGAAGGCGCCGGCGCTGACGGCGTAGATGCCGAGCGCGGTGAGCGCGCCGGTGACGCCCACCAGCACGGCGCCGGCCGAGGCCCCGGAGGAGACGCCGAGCACGAACGGGTCGGCCAGCGCGTTGCGCACCATGGCCTGGATGGCCACGCCGGCCGCGCTGAGCCCGGCCCCGACCAGCACCGCGAGGATCACGCGCGGGGCGCGCACCTGCCAGACGATCTGGTACGTGGTCACCTCGTCCGGCGTGATCGCGGCGCCGGTCAGCGCCGCCCAGAGATAACGCAGGGTCTGTGCGGGCGGTACCGCCGCGGCGCCGACGCCGATCGCCAGCAGCACCGACACCGCGAGCACGGCGGTCAGCAAGAGGACAAGGGATCGCAAGATTGACTCCGATAACGGCAATCATTTTCACGCGACCCTACCACCGGCGGAGCGGCCCCGGGGACGGCTACATGATCAGCTCAGCGCCTCCTTCGCAGCCGGTCCAGGAAGCCCCTGGCCTTCTGCCGTGTGCGGGGGTCGCGGGCCAGCCGCTTCGCCTTCTCTACGTTCTGCCTGCCACGCGGGCTGCGCAGGTACGCGCGCACCCGATCGATGATTGTCGCCATGTGCTTCCAGCTACCCCCGTGGAGCGGTCTATGCGCCGGGCGAGATCTTGATGGGCGCGGAACGGGTGAGGTAGACAGGGTGCGCAACCGTCGCGAGAGGACCACATGAGCCGCTACGCACTGGTCGGCGCCCGGATCGTGCTGGCCCGTACGATCGAGGCCGACCTGGCCGTACTGGTCCGCGACGGCGAGATCGAGGCGCTGGTGCCGCACGGGCAACTGCCGCCCGGCCTCACCCGCCTGGACGCGGGCGGGCGCTACCTGACCCCCGGCCTCATCGACCTGCACACCCACGGCGCCGCCGGGCACGGCTTCGACACCCCGGACGCCGCCGGGTACGACGCCGTCCTGGCGGCCCACGCCCGCTCCGGCGTCACCGCGGTGCAGGCGTCGCTGGCCACCTCCGCGCTGTCACACCTGGCCGAGTGCCTGTCCTTCGCCGCGGGTCACCGCTCGTCCGGTGTCCGGCTGATCGGGGTCCACCTGGAAGGACCGTTCCTGGCGCCGGAACAGGCCGGGGCGCACGACCCGGCGCTGCTGCGCGACCCCCGGCCGGAGGAGGTGAAGGTCCTGCTGCGGGCCGGGTCGCCGACGATGGTGACGCTCGCCCCCGAACTGCCGGGCGGGATCGCGGCCACCCGGGCGTTCGCCGCGGCGGGCGCGGTCGTGGCCATCGGGCACAGCCAGGCGGCCGGGGCGCGGTTCGCCGCCGCGGTGGCCGCCGGGGCCACGCACCTGACCCATCTGTGGAGCGGGCAGTCCGCGCTGCGCCGCGAGGGGCCGTGGCGGGTGCCGGGACTGCTGGAGGAGTCGCTGGCCTCCACCGGGCTGAGCGCCGAGGTCATCGCCGACGACCGGCACCTGCCGCCCGAGCTGCTGCGCATCGCCCACCGGTGCCTGGGCGGGCGGCTGACCGTGGTCTCCGACTCGACGCCGGGGCTGGGGCTGGCGGAGGGCACGCCGTACCGGCTGGGAAATCTGTGCTGCGTCGTCGAGGACGGCGTCGGCATGCTGCCCGACCGCACCGCCTTCGCCGGGAGCACGACCGGGCTCGACCGCATGCTCGGCCACCTGCGCCGGGCGGCCGGGCTGAGCGTGCCCGCGACCGTCGCCACCGCGACCCGGGTGCCGGCCGCGGTGCTCGGGCTGCGCCGCCAGGGCACGCTGCGCCCCGGCGGCCACGCCGACCTGGCCCTGCTCGACGACGACCTGACCGCGCGGGCCACCGTCGTGGGCGGACGCTGGCTCATGGACCTCGACGGCGTGGCCGGTGAAGGCGTTCTCACGCGCTGAGCGGGATCCACTCCACGCTCGTGGTGCACGCCTCCAGCGCCTCGGGATCGGGCGTGACGCCGATGCCGGGGCCCTGCGGCACGGGCAGTTCGCCGCCGTCCAGGACGAACGGGCGGGTGATGTCGCGGTGGTAGTAGCGCTCGGTGGCCGAGATGTCGCCCGGCAGGGTGAAGCCGGGCAGCCCGGCCAGCGCCAGGTTGGCGGCCCTGCCGAGGCCGGTCTCCAGCATGCCGCCGCACCAGACGGGCACCCCGTTGGCCTCGGCCACGTCGTGCACGCGCCGGGCCTCCAGATAGCCGCCGACGCGGCCGGGCTTGATGTTGATGATCGAGCAGGCGCCCATCCTGATCGCCTCGGCGGCGTCGCGGGCGCTGGTGATGCTCTCGTCCAGGCACACGGGGGTGTCGAGGCGGGCGGCGAGCGCCGCGTGTGAGCGCAGGTCGCCCGGCGCGAAGGGCTGCTCGATCAGCGTCAGCCCGTACGCGTCGAGCTGGGCCAGGTGCCTCAGGTCGGCGGGGGTGTAGGCGGTGTTGGCGTCCACGGTCAGCATCACGCCGGGGCCGAACGTCTCACGCACCGCCCTGACCGGCTCCAGGTCCCAGCCGGGCTCGATCTTCAGCTTGATCCGGGCGTACCCGGCGGTCAGGTGCTTGTCCACGGTCTCCAGCAGCGCGTCCACGGTCTCGGCGATGCCCACCGAGACGCCCACGCGCACGCGTCGCCGTACCCCGCCGAGGTGCTGGGCGAGGCTGACGCCGTGGGCGCGCAGCCAGCAGTCCAGCACCGCCGTCTCCACGGCGGCCTTGGCCATGACGTGGCCGCGCAGGTGCCGCAGGGCGGGCCCGACGGCGGCCGGGTCCAGGCCGTGCGGCGCCAGGGCGGGCAGCGCGAAGCGCCGGATCAGGTCCGCGGCCCCCGCCAGGTACTCGGGGGAGTAGGTCGGCTCGTCCTCGGCCGCGCACTCGCCCCACCCCTCGGTCTCGCCGCCGACCACGCGCACGAGCAGCGCGTTGCGCTCGTGCTGCGTGCCCAGCGAGGTACGGAACGGGCTGACCAGCGGCAACGCCACCTCGCGCAGTTCGACGCCGTCGATCTTCACTTCTCGCCTCCCCTGGCCAGCAGGTACCAGCCGCCGCGGGTGAACCCGGTGACCTCGTAGCCCTGGGCCAGCGCGCCGCCGAGCCCGTCCTCCATCGCCGCGCGCCACCGCAGCGCCTCCCGCGGCTCGGCCGTCCGCAGCGCCTCCACGTCGGCCGGCGTCGCGCACCGCAGCACGCCCGCGCCGTCATGACCGTGTACGGTCCCCGACTCGTCGACCACGACCACGCCACGCTCGGCCCCGTCGGGCGCGGGGGAGGGGTCGGCGGCCCACGTCGGCCAGGTCACGAACAGCCGGTCGGAGGGCCCGCCGTCGTTGATGCCGTCGTGCATCGGCCCGTAGAAGTCGGGCAGGTACGCCACCACCCGCGCGCCCAGCCTGGCCAGGTTGAAGAACGCGTTCCTCCTGACCAGCGGGTCGAAGGTCCAGGAGACGGCGCTCAGGCCGCGATCGGCCGCCCACGCACGCTGGTGCTCCTTCAGCGCCCTGCCGACGCCACGCCCGCGCGCGCCCGATGCCACGCCCGCCACGTGCGAGTGCAGGCTGCGGTCGCCCGCGATGAACCCGGCCGCCACGCCCGCGAGCTCGCCGTCCAGGAAGGCGCCGCCCACGTACCCGCCGGTGTGGGCGAAGGCGCACATCAGGTCGAGCGCGAGCGGCGGGTCGTCGCCGGGTCTGGTCCCCCAGACCTCGCGCAGCAGTCGGTCGGCCCGCCGCAGCGCCGCGGTGCCGTCAAGGGAACGGATGAGGAGTTCGGCCATGGACCACAGCATCGCGGCGCGCGCCCGCGCGGGCGTTGGCGTGCGCGCCCAACTTCACCCGCCCGCCTTTGTGGCGCCGCTCAGCCGTAGCTGCAGGGCCAGCACCAGGCGGGTGTCCGGATCGTCGAGCGCGATCAGCTCGCCGATCCTGCGCAGCCGGTAGCGCAGCGTGTTGGGGTGCAGCGACAGCAGCTCGGCGGCCCGGGGGACGTCGTAGTGGGCGCCGATCCAGACGGCCAGGCTGCGTACGTAGTCGGTGCCGTGTTTGGCGTCGTGGGCGGAGACGAGGTCGAGCGGCTCGCCGTACAGGGAGGGTTTGGGGCGCAGCGCCGCGTCCACGTCCATGAGGAACAGCGCCGCCGACAGCTCCCCGTGCGCGCCGACCGGCTCCTGGGCGAACGGCCCGCAGACCGCGCGCAGCGCCTCCTCGGCCTGGCGGGCTCCGGCAGGCACCCCGCCCACGCTGTTCGCGGTACGGCCCAGCCCGGCCCGCCACCCGCCGCCCAGGCGCTCGCTCACCCTGGCCAGCGTGTCCAGGGTGATCCGGCGCAGCAGCGGCGCGCCCGCCTCGGCCGCGACGATCGCGTAGGCGCGGCCACCCGCCACGCCCGCCGCCGCCCTGATCCGGTAGGCCAGATAGGCGGTGCGCAGCATGTCGGCGGCGTGGGCGGCGGCGAAGGCGTCGGCGGTGCCCGCGTACGGGCCGAGCGTCACCACGGTGAGCGGCTCGCCGGGCAGCAGGCCGAAGGAGGTGGCCAGCTCGTCCACGGCGCCGACGCCGCGCAGGAGCCAGCCCAGGCACTCATCACGCCGCCGCCGTGCCTCGTCGGCGGCCAGGTTGATCCGCGCCAGGTGCGGCGCCGCGGCGGCGGCCGCCTCCATCAGCGCCACCTCGGCGTCGGCGGCCAGGGGCCGGTCGGCCTGCACCGCCCAGATCGTGCCGAGCGCCTCGCCGTGGGCGCGGATCGCGATGGCCAGACGGGGGTAGAACTCGCGCGGCACGTAGCTCCAGACCGCGCCGTCGGCGCGCAGCACGCCCGCGTACTCCTCGGCGTTGGTCGGGTGCTCGGGCACCCTGCGCCCCAGGATGCCCTCCTTGCGCAGGTCGTCGATGCGCTGGCCCTCCACCGTGGAGTAGGCGAGCACGCGCATCGCCAGGTCCTCGATCGCCACCGCGCCGCCCACCTTGCGGGCCACCTCGTTGGCCAGCGCGAACAGGTCCGCGGCGCGGGTGCCGCCCGGGTCCTGGGCCGGGCCGACCAGCGCGAGGAGGGCGTCGATGAGCGTGTAGAGCTGGCCCCACGACAGCTCCGGCGGAACGGCGAGCAGCGCGATGCCCGCCGCCCGCGCCGCCGCCGCCAGCGTGTCCGGGTCGCAGGTGCCAAGCTTGACGAACACCGCGGCCACCCGGCTCTCGCCCGCGCGGGCCAGGATCTCGGCCGAGGGCCGCCCGGTCACCAGCAGCGCCGCCCCGTCCAGCCGGACCGGCGCCTCTTCGGGGTCGTAGATGACCGGCGAGCCGACCAGCGGCTCCCTGCCGCGCGGCAGGGCCAGCGGGCGCGCCACCTCGGAGCCGAGGCTGTCGACCAGGACGCCCAGCGTGACCCGCCCGCCGGCCGTCACCGGGCTCCTCGCCTGAGGATCCGGCCGTGCCTGCCGCCGGTGAACTCGCCGCCGGCGATCACCTGGTGCCCGGCGAGGAAGACGTGCTCGACGCCGGTGGGCCGCACGTCCGGCTGCTCGTAGGTGCCCGCGTGACCGATCCGGTCCCGGTCGAGGACGACCACGTCCGCGACCGCCCCGGGCGCCAGCCAGCCGCGGCCCTCCAGGCCGAACTGGGCCGCCGCGGCGGAGCTGACCTTGCGGATCGCCTCGGGCAGTTCCTCCTCGGTGACGTACTCGCCCAGGTAGACGGGGAAGGCGCCGAAGGTGCGCGGGTGGTTGGGCCCGATCGGCGGCCCGCCGTCGGAGCCGACCGACACCAGCGGGTCGGCCAGGAAGGCGCGCAGGTCGCTCTCGTGCATGGTGTGGAAGACGCCGGAGGCCCGCGGGTCCAGCCGTACCAGGTCGCACAGTGCCTCCCACGGGTCGCCGCCCAGGTCGGACAGGCGCTTGCCGGCGATGCCCGGGTCGGTGTGCGTGAGGATCTGCACGTCGGCCGGGTGCAGCTCGCGCCAGATGCCGACGCCGGTGCCGGTGTCCGGGCTCTCGGCCAGCGCGCGCAGCGCGGCCCGCGCGGCCGGGTCGGCGAGCCTGGCCCGCAGCGCCTCCTCACCGCCCTCGCACGCGGCCGGCGGCAGCACGGCCACCAGCCCGGTACCGAAGGCGAGGTAGGGGTAGACGTCGGCGCGCACGTCCACGCCCTCGCGGCGGGCGCGGGCCAGCTTGTCCAGCACCATGGCCGACGCGCCGTGCACCGCCCGTCCCGACGCCTTGCAGTGCGAGACCTGCAGCCGCACGCCCGCCCGCCGCGCCACCGCGATCGCCTCGTCGAGCGCGTCGGCGAGCCCCTCGCTCTCACTGCGCATGTGCGTCGCGTACGGCAGGCCCCACCGCTTGCCCACCAGCGCCAGCGCGACCAGCTCGTCCACGTTCGCGTAGGCGCCGGGCACGTACTCCAGGCCGCTGGATAGCCCGGCCGCGCCCGCCTCGAAGCTCTGGGCGGCCAGCTCGCACATGTGCGCCAGCTGTCCCGGCGTGATCTCGGCGTTCATGCCCGAGACGGCCAGGCGCAGCGTGTGGTGGCCGACCAGGACGGCGAGGTTGTTGCTCGGACCGGCGGCCTCGGCGGCGTCGAGGTAGTCGCCGAACGCGCGGAACTCGTTGCCCGACAGCAAGGAGGGTATGAAGCCGCTGGTCGCCGGGTCGGTGGGGCCGCAGGAGAAGCCGCAGTTGCCGACGATCTCCGTGGTGACGCCCTGGAAGAGCTTGAACGGCTGTGGCTCGTCCAGGAAGGGCACGGTGTCGGAGTGGCTGTGCGGGTCCACGAAGCCGGGGGCGACGACGAGCCCGGAGACGTCGATCACCCGGCGGGCGGGGCCGAGGCCGCGGCCGACCGCGGTGACGCGGCCCCCGGTGATCGCGACGTCGGCGGTCCGGGGCGGGCCGCCGAGGCCGTCGTGCACGGTTCCGTCGCGTAGTAGCAGGTCATGCATGGTGCAAGACTCCCCTGCCCGGTGTCGCGGGCGCTAGTGAGAAAGGCTGAAATGTCATGGGATAGCTGGTACCGAAGCCAAGAGGCGGCGCGTGTAGTCGTGGGCAGGGGAGTCGAGGACCTCGGCGGTGCCGCCGCTCTCCACCACCTCACCGCGCGAGAGCACCACCAGCCGGTCGGCCAGCTGCCTGACCACCGCGAGGTCGTGGGTGATGAACAGCATGCTGCCGCCCACCTCCCGCAGCAGCTCCAGCACGTGGGCCTGGACCGAGACGTCCAGCGAGGCCACGGGCTCGTCACAGATCAGCAGCTCGGGCCGGACCGACAGCGCCCTGGCGATGGCCACGCGCTGCCGCTCGCCGCCCGACAGGCCCGCGGGACGCCGGTCGGCGTAGGAGGAGGGCAGGCCGACGAGCTCCAGCAGTTCCCGCACGTCCGGCCTGCCCTCCTCCTGGCCCTGCGCGGCGGCCTCGGCCAGCGCGGCGCCGACGGTCATGGCCGGGTTGAGCGAGGTCGAGGGGTCCTGGAAGACGCACTGCACGAGCCGGTGCCGGGGGCGTACGGCGTCGGCCAGCGCGATCGTGCCCGAATCGGGGGTGACCAGCCCGAGGACGCAGCGGGCCAGCGTGGTCTTGCCTGAGCCGGAGCCGCCGACCACGCCGACGGTCTCGCCCCGGCCCACGTGCAGGGAGACGCCGCCGAGCGCGACGTGCCCGCCGTAGCGTTTGCGCAGGCCGGTGACGCGCAGCACCTCGGCCCCCGCCGCCGGGCGTTCGGGCGGCGCGGCCTCCTCCGCGCGGGGGCGGGGGCGCACCTCGTGCAGGCACGCCGTGCGGCGGCCGGGACCCAGCTCGCGCAGCGGCGGCCGTTCCGCCTCGCACGCGTGCGTCGCCTGGTCGCAGCGGGCGGCGAACGCGCACGTGGCCGTCACCTCCGCGGCCGTGGGAACGCTGCCCCTGATGCCGCTCAGCCGGGCCAGGCGGCGGTCCGCGGCCGGCACCGCCGCCAGCAGCCCGGCGGTGTACGGGTGCGCGGGGGACCTGGCCAGCTCGGCGGCCGGGCCCTGCTCGACGACGCGGCCCGCGTACATGACGGCGACCCTGTCGCACAGCTCGAAGGCGACCCGCAGGTCGTGGGTGATGAGCAGCACGCCCATGCCGCGCGCCGCCTGCACGCTCTTGATCAGCATGAGGATGTCGTGCTGCGTGGTGGCGTCCAGGGCCGTGGTGGGCTCGTCGGCGATGAGCAGTTCGGGGTCGCCGGCCAGCGCGGCGGCCAGCGCCACCCGCTGGCGCATCCCGCCGGACAGCTGGAAGGGATGGCGCCCGGCCACGCCGGGGTCGTCGATCCCGACCTCGGCCAGCCGGCGCGCCACCTCCGCCCGGCTCCCGTGGCCCCGCAGCGACTCGGCGATGTGGGCGCCGGCCGTGCGCAGCGGGTTCAGCATGGCGAAGGGGTCCTGCATGAGCAGGCTCACCCGGGTGCCGCGCACCGAGCGCCACGTCCGCTCGCGCGCGCCCAGGAACTCCCTGCCGTCGAAGGCGACCGAGCCCTCGGCCCGCAGCCCCTTCGGCAGCAGCCCGGCGGCGGCCCGCGCGGTCAGCGACTTGCCGCTGCCCGACTCGCCGACCAGGCCCACGGTCTCACCCGGCGAGACCTCCAGGTCGACGCCGTCCACGATGAGCCCGGCCCCGGCCACGCGCAGCGCGGAGATCCTCATCGCAGCCCTCCCTTCGACAGCGACTCGAACGCCCGGTCGCCCAGCAGGGTCGCCGCGCAGGCGACCACGGTGATCAGCGCCGCGGGGGCGATGGCCGCCCACGGGTTCAGGTCGAGCAGGCCGCGGTTCTCCTCGACCATCAGGCCCCAGTCGGGCGTGCCCGCAGGCAGCCCGACGCCCAGGAATGACAGGCCGGCCAGCGCCACCAGCGCGGCCACGAAGCTGAGCAGCGCGCCGGCCACCACCGTGGGCGCGAGGTTCGGCAGCAGGTGCCTGAACATGATCCGCGCCGGCCGCAGCCCCAGCGTCCTGGCCGCCTCCGCGTACGCGAGCTCGCGCTGGGCCAGGGTGAGGCTGCGGATCACCCGGATGTCGCCCGGCGTGAACAGCACCGCCATGGCCAGGACGGCCCAGCCGTATCCGCCGCCGAGCACGCCCACGACCACGATCAGCACGAGCATGCCCGGCAGCGCGATGGCCAGGTCGACCGCGCGCATCATGACCGCGTCCACCCAGCCCCGCCGGTAGCCGGCCAGCAGCCCGAGCGACGTGCTCAGCAGCATCGTGCAGACGGCCACCACCACCGGCCACAGCAGCGCCGAGCCCGCCCCTGCCAGCAGCCGCGACAGCACGTCGCGGCCCAGGTCGTCGGTGCCGAGCCAGTGCGCCGCGCTCGGCCCGGCCGCGCCGAGCGCGAGATCCTGCGCGCCCGGATCGTACGGCGCCAGCCACGTCCCCGCCACGGCCGCCACCAGCGCCAGCCCCAGCACACCCATCAGGAACACCCTCATGCCCGCCGCCTCACCCTCGGGTCGACGGCCACGTAGGCCAGGTCGATGAGCAGGTTCACGGCGATCACGATCGCGCCGCCGAGCAGGACGAGCGCCTGCACCACCGGGATGTCCTTCTGGCCGACGGCGCCGATCAGAAGCGCGCCGAGGCCATGCAGCCCGAAGGCCTGCTCGACGAAGACCGAGCCGGTCAGGTTGGCCGCCAGCAGCAGCCCGCCCACGGTCAGCACCGGCAGCGCCGCGTTGCGCAGCGCGTAGCTGATCCACACGCGCCGCCTGGGCAGGCCGCGGGCTCTGGCGAAGGTCAGGAAGTCCTGCGCGGCCAGGTCGAGCGCGGCGGCGCGCATCTGCCTGACCACGATCGCCGCCTGCGCGGTGGCCAGCGCGATCGCCGGAAGCGTCAGGTGGGTCAGCCGTTCCAGCGGGGTGTCCCCGGCGCCGAAGACGGGGAACCAGCCCAGCGTGACGGCGAAGCCGTACAGCAACAGGATGCTCAGCGCGAACGGCGGGATCGACAGCGCGACCAGCGAGGTCAAGGTGATGCCCTGGTCGAGGGCGCCGCCGCGGCGCATCGCGGCGGCGAGGCCGGCCGGCACGCCGGCCACCACCGTGAGCGTGAGCGCGTAGCCGGCGAGCGCGGCCGTGACGGGCAGCCGCTCGGCGAGCACGGCGGTGACGGGCTCGCGGGAGTAGATCGAGGTGCCGAAGTCGCCGCGCACCGCGTCGCCGAGCCAGCGCGCGTAGCGGACGGGGAAGGGATCGTCGAGGTGGTACTGCTCGCGGATGGCGGCCCTGGTCTCCGGCGTGGACGGGCGGCCGCCCAGCAGCACGTGCTCGGGGCCGCCCGGCGCCGCGGCCAGCAGGCCGTAGGTGAGCACCGACAGGACGCCGAGCAGCAGGACCGCCGAGCACAGGCGTTTGACGACCGCCATGTCAGCGGCCCGCCGGGCGCAGGTTGGCGAAGGTGTCGACGGTCCAGGTGTCGAAGCCGACGGTGAACTTCTCGCTGAGGGCGGCCGCGTAGTCGGCGGAGTAGAGCGGGACGTAGGGCACCTGCTCGGCGATCTCCTTCAGCAGCGCCGTGACCTGGGTCTTCTTCTCCTCGCCGGTGGCAGAGGAGAGCACGTCGAGGCGCCTGTCGGTCTCGGCGGTGCCGTAGCCGGAGAAGTTGAAGCCCTGCGGCTCGGCGGAGGCGCGGCTGACCAGGTCGGGCAGCACCTCGATCGGCTCGGGCGTGCCGTAGGCCAGGTTGACGAACTGGATGGACAGGCGGTCGTGCTCCATGACGCGCGAGACGTACTGGTCGGTCGGGCTGGGCTCCAGGACGAGCCTGATGCCGATCTTGGCCAGGTCCGCGGCGACCGCCTGCATGACGGTGCCGGTGTCGCCGGTGGAGGCGTACGGGGCCTTCAGCTCGAAGCCGTCCGGATAGCCGGACTTGGCCAGTTCCGCCTTGGCGGCGGCCAGGTCGTGGGCGTGCTCGGGCAGGCCGGGCAGGTCGTCGCCGTACAGGGCGGTGATCTGCGGCCGCGGCAGCATGATCGTCGCGGGGGTGCCGTGCCCGGCGGTCATCAGCTGCGCCACCGCCTTGCGGTCGACCGCGTGGGCGATGGCCTTGCGCACGTGCGGGTCCTTCAGCGGGCCGGACTTGACCGCCAGCGACAGGTACGCGATGGAGTTGCCCGGGTAGAAGATCGCCTTGACCCCGGGCAGGTTCGTCCATTTGCGCGCGTCGCGGACGTTGAGCCCGTCGGTGGCGTCCACCTCGCCCGACCTGACGGCCAGCCGCAGCGTCTCCGGGTCGGGGATGGTCTTGAACTCCAGCCTGCGCAGCGCGGGCGGCCTGCCCCAGTAGGACGGGTTGCGCTCCAGCACCACGCCCGAGGTGAGCGAGAACCTGCTCACCTTGAACGGGCCGGTGCCCACCGTGCCCACCTCGGGGCTGCCCAGGTCCTTGGGATGTGCCTCGGCCAGCTTGCGCGGCGTCACCTGCCAGGCGGTCGCCGCCACGGCCAGGAACGCCGGGCTCGGCCGCTTCATCGTGACCTTGACCTGCCCCTCGCCCACGGCCTCGACCCGCTTGACCCCCGTGAAGTAGGAGGCGGCCTGCGAGGCGACCTTCGGATCGAGGTGGCGGCTCAGGGAGAAGGCGGCGTCGTCGGCGGTCAGCGGGCTGCCGTCGGAGAAGCGGATCCCCTTGCGGAGCGTGAACAGGTAGGTGGCCGGGTCGGGCTGGGTCCAGTCGGCCAGCCTCGGCACCGGCTTGCCCGTGGAGTCGAGCGCGACGATCGTGTCGAGGACGGCGCTCTGGACGAGGGTCGAGGACTTGTTGAAGCCGTGCGCGATGTCCAGGCTGTTGGGCTCGGAGGCCAGGCCCCAGACCAGCGAGTCGCGGGCCTGGGCCGGGCTCGCCCCGGAGGAGCAGGCGGTGGTGAGCGCGAGTACGACGGCGGCGGTCGCGGCCTTCGCGTATGTCATGGGACCACCTCGGAAAAGAACGGGCGGGGACAGTCGGACGCTAGAAGCCGGACAGCCGCCGTTCACTGACCCGGCAGCCAAAACCCGCGGTCCCCGCCTCGTCCTGCAGGCCAATCGGTGCGTCAGCGACGTACCGGCTGGAGGCGCATGCGGCGTAGCCCGCCGCCGCTGAGCAGCAGCTCGCCTTCGTGCAGCCGCAGGGTGAACGGCCCCGCCTCCCACACCCCGCCCGGCGCGGGCGTCAGCGGCTCGGCCAGGGTGCGGCCGACGCGCACCACGCCGTCGCGCAGGCTCGCCTCCACACCCAGCTCGGCGCTGCGGAACACCCCGTCGGGCGGCGGCGCCTGGCCGGGGGCCGCGGCCGGGTAGAACACGACGGGACCACGGGCGGGATGGTCACTGCCGGACAGCAGCCGCTCGCCGTCCACCTCCAGCCAGGAGCCCTCGGCGTCGCCGGTGCCGTGCCAGCGGCCGTCCCGGCGGGCGGTGAACGTCCCGGCGCCCTTGACCTCCAGGCCGGACTCCGTGCTCGTCAGCGTGAGCGTCGCCTCCGACACCGGATCATGCCAGTACGGCTGGGCGGGCGGCACCGGGGTCCCCGGCGTCCCCGGCTCCGGTACGGCCGGCGGCTCCCGATCCAGCAGCAGCCCGAGCAGCCGGCCGGTCAGCCGCACCGGGTTGATCGCCGTCTGGTTCGACAGGATGGCGATGCCGACGCCCTCCTCGGGCAGGAACCACAGGTTCGACAGGTAGCCGTGCATGCCGCCCGCGTGCCCGAACCCGCCGTCGGTGCCGTGATAGATCCCCAGCGCGTACGGCAGCGCCGTCCCGTCGGCCAGCACTCCGCGCTCCAGCAGCCGCGCCCGCAGGTCGGCCCCGAGCACCCGCCCGTCGGCCAGGAACCCGAACCACGGCGCCAGCCCGGACACGCTGGTCACCAGGCCGCCGTCGCCGACCGCGCTCTCCTCGGTGTCGGCCCGGCGCGGCTCGCCCCGCGCGGTGGCGTAGCCGTAGGCCAGCCGGTCCAGCGGCACCGACGCGTCGTCGCGGAACAGCGCGTCGTCCATCCCGAGCGGCGTGAAGATCCGCTCGCGGGCGAAGGCGGCCAGCGACGTCCCCGACACCCTGCCGACCACGATGGCGGCCAGCACGTAGCCGGTGTTGGAGTAGGAGAAGTCCGTGCCCGGCGGGAACGTCGTGCGCCTGACGTCCTTGACCATGTCCAGCAGCCGCTGCTCGGTCATCTCCGCGAGGGGGATGCCGGTCAGGGGTTGCAGGGCGTACCACTCGGGCAGGCCGCCGGTGTGCTGCAGGCACTGGCGCAGTGTGACCGGCGTGTCCAGGCTCAGCTCGGGGATGTGCGTGCGGACGTCGTCGTCCAGCGTCAGCTTGCCGTCGCGCTCCAGCAGCAGCACGCACGCGGCGGTGAACTGCTTGCTCGCGCTGGCGATGTCGAAGCGGGTGCGCTCGTCGACCGGTACGCCGAACTCCACGCAGGCCGCCCCGCCCACGGCGGTCAGGATCGCCACGCCGTCCCTGTACACGGCCGCGGCGATGCCCGGGGAGCCGGGGCCGACCAGCGAGGACACCTCGGTTTTGACTCGTTCGAGATCCATGCGGCCAGTATCGCCAGGGGGCCGGCGCACTCCTTTGGCGTGCGCGACGACGGATGGGCCGCCGTCTTTGTGCGCCGCGCCCAAAGGCCACGGCTCCGGGCGCGGCGCACGAGGTCCGTGGCGGGCGCAGGCCCCGGAGGTGGTCAGGCTCCGGCGCGGGACTGGGTGAGGCGGTAGTGGGAGGGCGGGACGCCGTAGCGGCCGGTGAACGCCTGCCGCAGCGTCTCGGCGCTGCCGAAACCGCAGCGGGCGGCCACGGTCTCCAGGGGCAGCGAGGTGGCCGACAGCAGGTGGGCGGCGGCCTCCACCCGGGCCTGGCGGACGAACTTGCCCGGCGTCTGCCCCAGGTGGCGCAGGAACAACCGGGTCAGGTGGCGCTCGCTCACCCCCGCGCCGGCGGCCAGCGTCGCGACCGCGAGGTCGGCGTCGAGATGGGCGGTGACGTGGTCGACCACCCGCTGGACCAGGCTGTCGGCCGGGGGAGGTGCGGCGGTGAACATGCTCATCTGCGCCTGGTTGCCCGGCCGCTGTAAGTAGGTGACGAGCTGGCGGGCCACGGTGCGGGCCACCTCGGCTCCGTGGTCCTCCTCGATGAGGGCGAGCGTGAGGTCCAGGGCGCTGGTGACGCCGGCGGAGGTGTAGACGTTGCCGTCGCGCACGAAGATGGGATCGGGGTCGAGCAGGACCTCCGGGTGCTGCTTGGCGAGCATGCCGGCCCAGTTCCAGTGGGTGGTGGCGCGCCGGCCGTCCAGGAGGCCGGCGGCGGCCAGGATCCAGGCGCCCGTGCAGACGGAGGCCACGCGGCGGCTCTCGCGGGCCAGGCGGCGCACGTGCGCGACGAGCATCCGGTCGGCCGCGGCGTCCTGGCAGCCGACGCCGCCGGAGATCAGCAGCGTGTCGATCGGGCCCCTGATGTGTTCGAGGCGCTCGCCGGGCTGGAGGGTGACGGTGGGGCCGCAGTCGATGGAGCGGGCGCCGGGCGTGGCCAGGCGGACCTTGTACAAGGGGTCGGCGCCGCGCAGGTTCGCGCTCTCCAGGCAGCCGACGACGCAGGCGATGTCAAGCAGCTCTGCGGCGTCGTAGCCGACGACCACGAAATGCCTCATGCGCCGACTTTAAGCCTCTTGACGGGCTAACAGTGTTAGCCGTAGTGTGAAGCTAACAGCGTTAGCCACTTCAGGAGGTCCCCGATGGCCGTCGTCACCGCCCCCGCCCGCCGTACCGTGGCCGCCCGCGCCGCCTGGGCGGCGCTCGCCCTGTTCCTGCTGGCCTTCACCGTCCTGGAGGTCGTCAACCACGGCGCCCCCGCGCTGGTGACCGCGATCGTGTTCGCGATCGTGCCGGACCTGACGATGTTCATCGGGGCGCGGGAAGGGGGCAACGGCCGCCTGTCGCCCAAGGCGGTGCCGTTCTACAACTTCATGCACCGCCCCTGGATCCCGCTGGTGATCCTCGTCGGCTACTCCTTCGGCCCGATCGACTTCGTGCCGCTGTTCGTGGCGGGCCTCGCATGGCTGCTGCACGTCGCCGCCGACCGGGCCTTCGGGTACGGCCTGCGCAACCGCGACGGCTCGCGCGATGTCTGAGCGCGCCGCCCAGATCGTCACCGCCGCCCGCGACCTGATCGAGGACGGCGGCGCCGGCGCCCTGACCATGCGGGCGCTCGCCGACCGGCTGGGCATCCGGGCGCCCTCGCTGTACAAGCACTTCCCCGACAAGGCCGCGGTCGAGGCTCAGGTGATCGCGCTGGCCATGACCGATCTGGCCGAGGCGCTCGAAGCGGCCGGGCCCGGCCTGCCCGCCCTCGGCGCCGCCTACCGGCGCTACGCGCTGGCGCACCCCCACCTGTACCGGCTGATGAGCAGCGGGCCGCTGCCGCGCGACCTGCTGCCGCCCGGAGTGGAGGAGCGCGCGGCGATGCCGCTGGTGCGCGCCGTCGCCTTCGACGAGGCCGCCTCCCGGGCCGCCTGGGCCTTCGCGCACGGCATGGTGATACTCGAACTCGACGGCCGCTTCCCGCCCGGCGCCGACCTCGCCGGCGCGTGGGAGGCGGGAATGGCCGCCTTCTCCGTGTCGTAAGCCGTCCTGGCGCCGCCCTAACGCCGTCCTGGCACTGTCCTGGCGCCGGCCTAGCGTTCCGCCGGGGTCTCCCGTACGCGCAGGTCCAGGCCGCGGATTCCGGCCGGGGCGCCGAGGAGGGCCACCAGCGTGTAGGTGAGCAGGGAGGCGGCCACCGCGATGAACGTGGGCCAGCCGTCGAACGCCGCGCCGACCAGTGTGTTCGGCACGTAGAGCAGGGTGTTGTCCGCCCCGTACATCGTGGGGGTCAGGGCGAACAGCGCCAGCCGTACCACCAGGCCGACCGACAGCGCGGCCAGCGCGGCGCGCGAGGAGCCGCGCCTCCAGAACATCCCCAGCACGAACGGCACCGCCAGGCACGCCAGCATCAGGTCGAAGGCCAGCGTGAGCAGGACGCCGGTCTGCGGCACCCGCAGGGCCAGCAGCACCGAGCCGCCGACCACCGGGAGCATCGCCCAGCGGGTCGCGCGCAGCAGCGGGTCGGCGCGGCCAGGACGGTGCACGCGGCGCACGGTGCCGACGTTGCGGACCGCCACGGCGGCGGTGCCGAGGATCGCGCCGTCGGCCGTGGACAGCGACGCGCTCACGATGCCCGCCAGCACCAGCACGCTCAGCCCGACCGGCGCGGCCTCGTCGAGCAGCGTCAGCAGGCCGCGCCCGGTGGACACCGCGACCAGCGCGAACGGCACGCCGACCACCGCCGTGCCCGCGGCGGCCAGGAAGCAGGCCCGGCGCGCGACGTCGGGGGAGCGGGCGGCGAAGATGCGCTGCATGAAGTCGATCGCGACGATGTCGCCGACGCCGAGCGCGGCCAGCGTGGCCCAGTTGACCACCGCGCCCTGCGCCGGATCGGACAACTGCCCCAGGTCGAGCGGGCCCATGCCGGGCTCGTGCCTGAGCCCGAAGGTCGCCGCGACCCAGAACAGCAGCGCCAGCGACGCGGCGGCGGTGACCGCGATCTGCACGATCGAGCTGTAGGCGTCGCTGAGGATGCCGCCGGCCAGCGTGTAGATCAGCACGGCGGCCACGATGATGAGCACGCCCACGCCGTACGGCGTGCCGAGGAACTTCTCGAACAGGAAACCCCCGGCCACCAGGTTCCCCGCGACCAGGATGGCGAACGCCATGATCATCAGCACGGCGGCGGCGACCTCGGTGGCGCGGCCGTACCGGAGCCGGAAGAAGTCGGGCAGTGTCGTCAGGCCCATGCGGTTCATGGGCCGCGCGAAGAACAGGCCGGTGAGCAGCAGGCACAGCGCCAGCCCGAGCGGGAGCGTGGCGCCCGCCCAGAAGCCGAGCTTCGCGGCCTGGTCGGTGGCGCCGAGGGTGGCGTTGGTGTCGACGGCCTGGCCCATCAGCGTCGCCGCCACGACGGGTAAGGCCAGCGTACGGCCGGCGACCAGAAAGTTTCTGCTGTCCCCCGCGACCCGGCGGGCGACCAGCAGACCGACGACGATCATGGAGAAGATGGCGAGCGCCACGCCCAGAATGACCATTGCTGGACAGCCGATCGTTGCGAGCGAAGACTCCGAAGACATGACCAACGTAAATCAAGAAGGCGCCTGGGCCCAGCGGGCCGAGGCGGAACTTCCGACGATGCGGCACGACGAGGAGATCGAACGTGCGCTGGCCCACGGTCTGGAGGGCGCGCCGACGATCAACGACAGGACGATTCCCACGTTCGCCCGGGGAGAGCGGCCACACTTCGCCGGCGAACGCGGAACCTTCCTGAAATGTCCCTACCTGGAGGACGTCCATGACGTCGGGGACGCCGAGGTGGCGATCTTCGGAGTGCCGCTCGACGCGGGGGCCACCTACCGCCCCGGTACCCGGTTCGGCCCGCAGGGCCTCCGGCGCAGCACCAACCTGTTCGGCACCTACAGCTACGAACTCGGCGTCGACCTGCGCGAACAGCTCAACCTGGTGGACATCGGCGACGTCTTCACCATCCCCGGCAACCTGGAGAAGTCGTTCGACCAGATCAGCCAGGCGATGAGCCACGTCGTGCGCCAGGGGGTGATGCCCGTGGTCCTCGGCGGCGACCACTCGATCGGGTTCCCGACCATTCGCGGCCTGGCCCCGTACCACGAGGGCAACGTCGGCATCATCCACTTCGACCGGCACGTCGACACGCAGGAGACCGACCTCGACGAGCGCATGCACACCACGCCGTGGTTCCACGCCACCAACATCAGGAACGCCCCCGCCACCAACCTCGTCCAGGTCGGCATCGGCGGCTGGCAGGCGCCACGCCCCGGCGTCCGGGTGGGCCGCGAGCGCGGCACCACCGTGATCACCGTCGGCGACGTCGAGCGCGTCGGCGTGGAACGCGTGGCCGAGACCGCCCTGGAGATCGCCTGGCAGAACGCCGAGGCCGTCTACCTGTCCTTCGACATCGACGTCATCGACGCCGGATTCGTCCCCGGCACCGGCTGGCCGGAGCCCGGCGGCCTGCTGCCCCGCGAGGCGCTCAACCTGGTCCGGCTGGTCTCGGAACCCGGGCTGGCCGGGATCGAGGTCGTCGAGTGCTCGCCGCCCTACGACTGGGCCGAGCAGACCGCCCTGCTCAGCTCCCGCGTCATCCTCGACAGCCTCGCCGTACAGGTCAGGTCGGGCAAGCTGGGCCGCAAAGCGGCCACGGGGGCGCGGCCCGCCTGGGGTCCCGCCGCCTGATCGTCGCGGCCTACTTCCCTGACATGATCAGGTCGCCGTTGATGGCGACCGCGGCGCGCAGGCCCGCGGCGGCGGCGCCGATCACGGTCTCCATCAGGCCCGACACGTTGCCGGCCACCCACACGCCCGGTACGTCGGTGGCGCCCGTGGGACCCGCGGGGATCTGGCTGCCGATCAGGTGGCCGTCCATCTCCTGGACCACGGGTTCGATGCCCAGGTCCTTGAGGAAGTCCGCGCGGGCGCGCATGACCGGGCTGACCACGAGGACGTCGCGGGCGATGGTCCTGCCGTCGGCCAGCCGTACGCCGGACAGGTGGTCGTCGTGCGTCTCCACGGCGGTGACGACGCCGTCGACCACCTCGATGTCGTGACCGGACAGGTCGAGATCGGCCATGGTGTGCGAGAAGAGGATCACGTCCTTGCTCAGCTGACGCCACAGCGACGCCTGGTGTACGGCCAGCGGCCCCGTGGCCAGCACCCCGATCGCCCGGTCGCGCATCTCCCACCCGTGGCAGTACGGGCAGTGCAGCACGTCCCGGCCCCAGCGCCCGGCCAGCCCCGGGATGTCGGGGAGCTCGTCCTTCAGCCCGGTGGCCACCAGGATCCGGGAGCCCTCGGCCACGCCGCCGTCGCGCAGGGTGACCGCGAAGGCGTCATCGGGCAGCCGGGTCACCGACGACACGCTGCCCTCGCGGATCTCACCGCCGTAGCCGGTGAACTCCGCACGGCCCTTGGCCATCAGCCGGTCCGGCGGCAGCCCGTCGTGTCCCAGGTAGTTGTGGACTCCGTCGGAGGGAGCGTTGCGCGGCTCGCCCGAGTCGATCACCAGGACCGCCCGGCGGGAACGCGCGAGCGCCGTCGCCCCGCTCAGACCCGCGGCCGCGCCGCCTATCACGATCACGTCGTAACGTCGCATCTCTGTCATGCCGCAGAGCGTGCGCCATGAGCGGGCGAATTGACAAACACCGTTGCTGTTTTGGCAAACTGGGGCCGTGGAAGAACTGGCTGCCGTCCTCGGGTCCGTGGGGCCGAGGCTGCGCGCGCTGCGGGCCGGGCACGGCGTGACGCTGAGCGAGCTGAGCACGACGACCGGGATCTCGCTCAGCACGCTGTCGCGCCTGGAGTCCGGGCAGCGCAAACCCACCCTGGAGCTGCTGCTGCCGCTCGCGCGGGCGTACCGGGTGCCGCTGGATGAGCTGGTCGGCGCGCCGGAGACCGGAGACCCGCGCATCCACCTGCGCCCCTTCAACCGCTACGGCCGGACCTTCGTCCCGCTGACCCGGCAGATGGCCGGCGGGCTTCAGGCGTACAAGATGATCATCTTGCGGCAGGAGGACATGAGCGAGCAGCGCGCGCACGAGGGCTATGAGTGGCTCTACGTGCTGGCCGGGCGGGTGCGGCTCCTGCTCGGCGAGCGGGATCTGGAGCTGGCGGCGGGGGAGGCGGCCGAGTTCGACACCCGGCTGCCGCACGCCTTCACCACCGCGGGTCCCGGGCCGGCGGAACTGCTGTGCCTGTTCGGCGCCCAGGGCGAGCGCATGCACGTCCGCGCCCGCCCCGCCGCTCGTTGACCGGACGGCCGGCCTCACCTGGGTGCCCGCGAGCTGTCCGAGCACT
Source organism: Nonomuraea sp. NPDC050394 (assembly GCF_044459065.1). Classification (NCBI taxonomy): domain Bacteria; kingdom Bacillati; phylum Actinomycetota; class Actinomycetes; order Streptosporangiales; family Streptosporangiaceae; genus Nonomuraea; species Nonomuraea sp. NPDC050394. Next base: position 493,244 of record NZ_JBITIO010000008.1, read on the forward strand.
GGTCGGACACGCTGTTCACGCGCGAGACCAAGATCTCGATGAAGGGCGCCGACCGGACGGACGCCGCGCTCACGTCGTGGAAGGAGATGACGGACCGCACGCCGGCCATGACCGGCGTACGGAGGCTCATGTTTCGCGGACATATCGTGAAGCCTGATGGGTAGTCCATCGTTACCCCCGACGTGACGGCGGATGACGATGACATCAGAACGAGTCGCCCTGGTCTCCCTGGGCAGTGAAGTGGTGCGGTGCGGGCTGTGCGCGATGCTGCGCGAGCTCGACACCGTGGACGAGGTGGTCGGCAGCTCCTGCGTCGACCAGAGCATGGGCATCCTGCACTCGGGCCGCCCCACCCTCCTGGTGCTGAGCGACACGCCCGAGCCGCAGCGGGCGGAGAAGCTCGCGCGGACCGCCAGCGACCTCGGCGTACGCGTGCTGCTGGTCCTGCGTACCGCCAGTGACAGGACGCTGGCCCAGGTGGCGCCCATCCCCGCCGACGGCTACCTCCTGGAGAACGTGCTCACCCGCGAGACGCTCTCCAGCGCGCTGAGCGACCTGGAAAGCGGGCTCGTGCCGATGCCCGGCGCGGTGGCGCGCAAGCTGATGGCCCAGGTCGGGCCGGACACCCGCGACCGCGAAGCGGCGCCGGCGCCGCGTGAGAAGACAGCGGACGCGCTTTTGAGCTGCCGTGAAATGGAAGCGCTTGCACTCCTGGCCGAAGGGCTGAGCAACAAGCAGATCGCGCGCCGGCTCGGCATCTCCGAACACGGCGCCAAGCGGCACGTCGCCAACATCCTGGCCAAGCTCAACTGCCCGAACAGGACGCTGGCGACGGCGGTGGCGATCAGTCGGGGACTGGTGCGCGATCCGAGGGATCCGGGGAACTCACGCCGCCCGCGAGGGTGACCCCCGGCCGCCGCCGGGACAGCCCGCGCAGCGGCGCGCGGGCCTTGAGCAGCATCTCCTCGTACTCCGCCGCCGGGTCCGAGTCCAGCACGATCGCCCCGCCCGCGCCCACCGACAGCCGGCCGTCGCGGGCGACGGCGGTGCGGATCACGATGTTGAGGTCGGCGCCGCCGCCCAGGCCGAAGAAGCCGATGGCACCGGAGTACACGCCTCGCGCCCGTCCCTCCAGCCGGTCGATGATCTCCATCGTGCGCAGCTTCGGCGCTCCCGTCATCGAGCCGCCGGGGAAGCAGGCGCGGGCCGCCGCCACCGCGCCGACCCCGTCGTTCAGGTGGCCGCGCACGGTCGAGACGAGCTGGTGCACGGTCTCGTAGGACTCCACCGCCATGAAGCGCGGCACGGACACGGAGCCGACGTCGCTGATGCGGCCCAGGTCGTTGCGGAGCAGGTCCACGATCATGAGGTTCTCCGCCCTGGTCTTGTCCGAGGTCGCCAGCTCCTCGCGCAGGGCGGTGTCGGCGCGCGGCTCGGGCGAGCGCGGGGCGGTGCCCTTGATCGGCTTGGACTCGGCGACGCCGTCCCTGCCGACCTTGAGGAAGCGCTCCGGTGAGGAGCACAGCACGTGCGTGTCGCCCAGACGCAGGTACGCGGCGTAGGGGGCCGGGTTGAGCCGCCGCTGGGCCAGGTAGAGCTCGAACGGGGAGCCGTCGAAGGGGATCTCGGCGGTGTTGGTCAGGCAGATCTCGTAGCTCTCGCCCGCCCGCAGCAGCCGCAGGCACTCCTCGATGTCGGCGACATACCGCGCACGGTCCCTGACCAGCCACGGCTCGGGGTCGAACCCCTCTTCGGCACCGGCGGGCACGGCGGCCGGTTCCGATCGCGCGGCCCGGCAGGCGGCGGCGGTCCTGGCGACCCAGGCCCGCGCCGCCGACCGGCTCGCGCCGCGGCCGTCGGTCAGCGCCAGCACCCAGGACTGCCCGCGTTCGTGGTCGAGCGCGACGAGCCGCGTCGCCGACATCCAGACCGCGTCGGGCAAGGGGGAGACGTGCGCGGCCGGAGCGCCGCAGTCACGCTTGAGCTCATAGCCGAAATATCCGACATATCCGCTGTTCAGATCAAACGGTAGCTCGGCCGCCAGCTCATCCGGTACGGCCCGCGCCGCCACCCGATCGGCCAGCACGTCGAAGACGGAGGCGAACACGGCCGACTCCGCGCCCCCCGAGCTGACCACCACGCTTCCCGAACCCGGCTGGCAGGACAGCACCTCGCCGTGCGGCCCGCCCGCGTCCCCCAGGAAGGAGAACCGGGCCAGACCGGGCTCGGCCCGGCTGCTGTCCAGCCAGAACGCGTACGGCTCCGCCCCGAGCACCTCCGCGAAGACCCGCTCGGCGTCAGGCACGCCGTCCACCCGCTCCACCTCCAGCGACCAGGCGGGCGCGGGGGCGAGGGTGACGGCGCGGCCATAGGCCAGATCGCGGAAGTTGCGCATCAGCTCCGGGCCGTGCTCGGTGGAGATCGACTCCGGATGGAACTGCACCCCCCACCAGGGCATCTCGCGGTGCCGCAGCCCCATCACCACCGAGTCGGCGCTCCACGCGGTGATCTCCAGGTCGGCGGGCGGCGGCATGGCCACGCACAAGGAGTGGTAGCGCACCGCGGCGAAGCCCTGCGGCAGCCCGCGGAACAGGTCGCGGCCGCAGTGCCGGATCTCCTCCACGTACCCGTGGATCGGGATGGGCGCCGGGACCACGTCGGCGCCCGACATCCACGCCAGCGCCTGGTGGCCGAGACAGACGCCCAGCACGGGCAGGCCCGAACGCCGGATCACCTCCAGCGTGACGCCGACGTCGCGCTCCTTCTGCGGGCGTCCGGGGCCGGGCGAGACGATGAGCGCGTCGAACCGGCCGAGATCCAGGCCGTCCCAGCGCGGGTCGTCGTTGGTCAGCACGACCGGCTCCACGCCGTAGGCCTGGGCGGCGAGCTGGAACAGGTTGTAGGTGTAGGAGTCGTGGTTGTCCACGATCAGGGTGCGCACGGCTGCTCCCGCGCGGGCAGGACCGGCAGCACCGCGCGGTGGCTGACGGCCTGCCGCCACTCCGCCGCCCGCGCCGAGATCCGGGCCGCGGCCCTGGTACGGCCGGCCGCGTCGGCCCACGCCCGCACCGGACGCAGCCCGTGCAGGGCGTTGACGCTCCAGGTCTCCAGCTCCATCAGCTCGGCCACGCTCACCCGCTCGTGCCTGACCGGGCAGCGCCAGCAGGCGGCCAGGCGTTCCAGATGGATCCTGGTCACCGACGGCAGGACCGGCAGGGCGCGGTCGGGCACGCACAGCGTGCCGCCGCGCCACCACACCAGCGCGCTGTGGGCGCTTTCCAGCGCGGTGCCGCGACGGTCGTAGAGCAGCGCGTCGTCGGCCCCCCGCGCCCTGGCCCGATCGCGCAGCTCCGCCAGCACCCGCAGGTCGGGGCCCTTGACGGTGGGTCGGCGGCGCGGGTCGGCGTCCGGCGGGATCCAGAGGGTGACCTCCGCGTCGCCCGGCTCGGGAGCGGGCCTGGGCCAGAGCGCCAGCCGGGGAGCGGTTCCCGTGTACGCCTCGACCCGGGGGAACCAGCGGCCGTGGCCCGGCAGCCGGTGGCGTACCGCGTCGAGGAAGTCGTGGACCGCGGCGGCCCGCAGGCCGGGTATCAGCTCCGTGCTGGCGCGCACGAAGCGCTCCTCGTGCAGGGGCAGGTCGCGCACCCGCTCGTCGGTGACCAGCCACGAGTCCACGACCGCGGGCTCGCCGGGTGGCCGGTCGGCGGCGGGCACCAGGCCGGAGTCCGGGTCCCACGCCAGGCGCTCGTCCGCGCGGACGGTCAGCATGCCATCACCACTTTCCCTCGCGCACCGCGAAACGGCGCAGTTTGCCGGTCGGGGTGCGCGGCAGCGCGGGGCGTACCTCCACGCTGCGCGGCACCTTGTACGGGGCCAGCCGGCGGCGGGCCAGCCCGATCAGCTCGTCCTCCAGGTCGTCCCCGGCCGTGCCGGTGAGCACGACGAACGCGCGCAGCCGCCCGGCGCCGCGCTCGTCGCGCACGACCGCCACGGCCACCTCGGCGACCGCGGGATGCTCGGCCAGCACCCGTTCGATCTCGATGGGGGAGATGGTGATGCCGCCGACCATCTCCATGTCGTCGGCCCGCCCGCAGTGCCTGAGCGCGCCGCCGTCCACGTACTCGGCCAGGTCGCCGGTGCGCAGCCAGCCGCCGCGCAGGGCGCGGGCGGTCTGCTCCGGCCGCCCCAGATACTCGATCATGACCGCGGCGCCGCGCACCCAGATCTCACCCTGGCCGAGTGTGACCAGCGCGCCGTTCCTGTCGCGCAGCGCGACCTCGTAGCCCGGCAGGGGGCGGCCGATGGTGCCCGGCTCGTCGCTCCAGGCGGTGTTGGAGCAGAACGCGTGCCCGGCCTCGGTCGAGCCGAGCTGGTCCAGGACCGGGGCGCCGAGCAGGTCACGGGCCCGTTCGCCCAGCTGGGCGGGCAGGGGTTCACCGGCGGAGACGGCCAGCCGTACCGTGGAAAAGGAGCCGGGCGGGCAGCCGGCGAGCAGGTTGGCGTAGGCGGTCGGGACGCCGTACAGGAGCGTGACACGGTGGCGCGCCACGGCCTCGGCGAGGTCGCCCGGCGCGGGCCGGTGCGGCAGCAGCACCGCCGACGAGCCGGAGAACAGCGGGAAGACCAGCGCGTTGCCGAGGCCGTAGGCGAAGAACATCTTCGAGATCGACAACGTCACGTCGTCGCGGGTCACCCCGGTCACGCCGGTGCCGGCCGCGCGCATGTAGCGGGCGAGGTCGGCGTGGCGGTGCAGCGCCGCCTTGGGCGTGCCGGTCGTGCCCGAGGTGTACTGCGCGTACAGCGGCGCCCGGCCGCTGACACTCCGCACGGGCCCGGCGGGCGCGCTCGCCGCCAGCGTCGTCAGCCGCTCGTCGGCCAGTACGGCGCGGCCGCCGAACCGCCCCGCGAGGTGGTCGTCGCTGACCACGAGCCGCGCCCGGCAGTCGTCGGCCATGAAGGCGTGGTCGCCGGCGGTCAGGTCGGGATTGACCGGCACTGCCACCGCGCCCAGCCGGGCCGCCCCCAGGAAGGCGCTCACCCAGGCGATGCCGTCGCCCAGGGCGATCAGCACCCGGTCGCCGGGCCGTACGCCGTGCCCGGCCAGGACGGAGGCGGCCCCGGCGGCCAGCGTGTGCACCTCGCCGTGCGTGTAGGAACGGCCGGGCGCGTGGAAGGCGGGCCGTTCCCACCAGCCTTCGCGCCGGGCCAGGGCGGCCAGGTGGACGGCGCAGTTGCCGGCCGGTTCCCCGTCCGGCGGGGCGGAGCGTTGCCGGGGCAGGAGCTCACGCATGGCAGGTCCTCGGGAGGGTGAGAGGGGCGATCACGAAGGCGCCGTCCACGGGACCGACCGGCCACCAGCCCCGGGCGACCAGCCCGGCGAGTGCCGTGTGTGCCGGGTCGTCGTGTTCGCCGGCCGAGGCCGTGGCGACCGGGGTGCCGGGGTCGTCGTGTTCGCCGGCCAGGGCGGTGGCGACCAGGGTGCCGAGTAGCCAGAGGATGGCTCCGGACTGCGCGAGGGCGTCGCCGTCGCCGGGTTCGGCGGGTTCGAGACGTGGGGTGGCCACCAGCATGGCCACGTGTTCGGCCAGCTCCAGCCGGCTCTCGCGGCCCGCCGCCACCAGGCGTGCCCTGGCGTGGGCCCGGCGGCCCTCCAGCGCGGCCAGCCACCCGGGTTCCACGCGGTCGAGCAGCGCGGCGGGCACCCGGCCGGCCTGCCGTACCGGCAGTCCGTCCACCTCGTCCGGTACGCGGCCGGGCACCGCGGACAGGCCGTCGAGCAGGGCGAGCACGTCCTCGCCTCCGGGCCCGAGCGCGGTGGCCAGGCCGGGAGGCGGGGCGGTCAGCTCGTAGTGGCGTTCCACCGCGTCCGCACCTCCGGATAGTCGAGGCCGAGCTCGTCGCACAGCAGCACGCGGGTCCGCCGCACGAACTCCGCCCGCGACTCGTCGTTGCTCAGCCGCTTGATGCCCCAGCGCCGGAAGATCTCGTTGTTCCTGGAGTCGCTGCGGCCGAAGAAGGGCAGCGTCATCCGGATGAGGTGATGGGCCGAGGACCGCACCTCATCGCGCCGGGCGGGATCGGCGGCCAGCCGCGCGGCCGTTCTGGCACCGAAGGAGACGTGGAAACGCTCCTCCCGCATCAGCGACCGGCACAACATGCGCAGCGGCGTGTACGAGCATTCGCACAGGTCTTCCATCAGCACGACCTCGGCCAGATCCACGATCGCCTTGGTCATCACATATCCGGTCCACGATGTCACCTGATAGTCGAAGACGGAAAGCGGTGGCCTGTCCTGGTCGTCTTCGAGGCCGAGCTGCGCGGCGAGTTTGTTGAACTTCAAATGATGTCCGTATTCCTCCATCGCCATTCTGCAGGCCAGCCATTTCTCGTGCGGAGTGGGCGCGAGCGAAATGGAGGGCTCGTCGAACACCGCCGCGCCGGCCGCCTCGTTGCGCACGTGGCTGTTGATGATCTTGCCGAGCGCGGTGACGTACTCCTCGCCGAGCGCGTGCGCCGCGGCGGCGTCGTGGACGTCGTCCATCAGCATCTGGGGCATATCGACGGAAGTTAAGGGCGGTTGGAGAGAGCGGCAAGTGCCCGGACGGGCACCTCGAAAGAGGGGGTGGTGACTTTTGGAGGTGTACCGAAAGGGCACGTTATTTCTTTCTCCGCAGAACACGCGCTTCCGGCCGGGTAGTTAGGTAAGGCTAAATTAATGACTGAACGGCTAGTCAGTGAGCGCCCAAAGAAAGTTCGGCATTTGTCGTGTGCTTCCGCCGCGTGCCAGCGTTGCTGACTATGACGGAAACAGCGACGCGTCTGCCTTTTCAGGATCGGCTGCTTTCCGCGCCTGAGCTCGAGGCGCCGGTGAGCGAGCTGACCGGGCTGGCCTGCCGTGCCGTGCAGATGGTTCCCGGTGGGGGGCTGGTGCTGCTGGTGGAGGCTGACGGCGATCGCGGGCCGTCGGCCGCGCGGGTGCGGGCCGCCGTCCTGGACGCCTGTGGCGAGGTGGCCGAGACGGTGGTGACGCTCGCCCCGGGCTCGCTGACCGGGGAAACAGCCGGGGAGGCGGCGGGGGAGATGGCCGAGCTGGTGAACCGGCTGCGGCGCGGCGCGCTGCCCGTGCTGGCGACGGACTCGCTGGCCGTACCGGCCGAGCTGGGCGAGTTGGGGGAGCTGGGCGCGTTGGCCGTACCCGGCGTGTCCGCCGTACCGGGCGCGTCGGTCGTACCGGGCGCGTCGGTCGTACCGGGCGCGTCGGTCGTACCGGGCGCGTCGGTCGTACCGGGCGAACGGGATGTTCCGGAGGTCAGCTCGCGGAGGCCACGGCGGCCGGATCTTGGGCTCCGGGAGATCGCGCGGGCGGCGGCCGAGTTGCTCGGTGTCGCGCCCGAAGAGCTCGGAGCGCAGGACGATCTCATCGCCCTGGGCGCCGACTCCATCCGGATCATGCAACTCGCCAACGACTGGCAGCGCCAGGGCGTCATGGTCAAGTTCGGCGACCTGATGGAGTCGCCGACGCTCGCCTCCTGGCACGCCCTCCTGAACTCGGGCGGTCCGATCGCACCGCCGCCCCCGCAGACCGGGCCGCCCGACCGGCAGGCCCCCTTCCCGCTCACGCCCCTCCAGCACGCCTACTGGTTCGGCCGCCGCGACCGCCAGGTGCTGGGCGGCGTCGGCTGCCACTTCTACGCCGAGTTCGACGGCCGCGACCTCGACCCCGACGCCCTGGAGCGCGCCGCCCGCGCCCTGTTCGACCGGCACGACCTGCTGCGCGCCCGCTTCCTCGACGACGCCACCCAGCAGATCCTGCCGCGCAGCCCATGGCCCGGCCTCACCGTCCACGACCTGCGCGAAGCGGCGAACGCCGAAGCGAGCCTGCTGGCGCTGCGCGAAAGCCTCTCGCACCGCCGCCTGGAGGTGGAGCGCGGCGAGGTGCTCGACCTGACGCTCTGCCTGCTGCCGGGCGGCGCCCACCGCCTGCACGCCAACATCGACCTGCTCGTCGCCGACGTACGCAGCATCCAGATCCTCCTGGAGGACCTGGCCACGCTCTACCGGGGCGGCGCCCTGCCCCCGCTGACCTACGGCTTCCCCGACTACCTCGCCGAGCAGGAGCGGCAGCGCGCCGCCGACCGCGAGGCCGACCGCCGCTACTGGTCCGGACGCCTGCCCGGCCTGCCGCCCGGCCCGGCCCTCCCGCTCGCCATCGAGCCGGGAAAGCTGGAACGGGTGCGGGTGGTCCGCCGCGACCGCAGGATCACCGCCGCAGACCGCGAACGCCTGTCCGAGCGAGCCCGCGCCCACGGCCTCACGCTGCCCATGACGCTGGCCGCCGCGCTGGCCGAGGTCGTCGGCGCGTGGAGCGCCTCGCCCCGGTTCGTGCTCAACGCCCCGCTGTTCGACCGGAGCCTGCCGCACCCCGAGGCCGAGCACATGGTGGCCGACTTCAGCAACCTCATCCTGCTGGAGGTGGACCTGTCGCGGCCGCAGACGTTCGCCGAGCGGGCCGCCTCGCTGCAGGCGCGCTTCCAGCGCGACGTGGCCCACTCGGCCTACACCGGCGTCGAGGTCCTGCGCGACCTCAACCGCGGCGGCCGCCACGACCAGGTGAGCGCCCCGGTCGTGTTCACCAGCGCGCTGGGCATGGGCGACCTGGTCACCGAAAACGTCCAGCGCGACCTCGGCTCGCTCGGCTGGATGTTGTCGCAGACGCCGCAGGTCTGGCTGGACCACCAGGTCGTCGAGGTCGACGGCGGCCTGCTGGTCAACTGGGACGCGGTCGAGGACCTCTTCCCGCCCGGCGTCCTGGACGGCATGGCCGCCGCCTACGACCACCTGATCGACTGGCTCCTGACCGAGGACTGGTCCGCGCCCCCGCCCCACCCGTCCCGCCCGGCCCCCCGCACGGCCGAGGCGCCCCTGCCCGAGGGCACGTTGCACTCCCGTTTCTTCGACCGGGCCCGCCGCGATCCGTCCCGGATCGCGATCTGTCCCGGCCTCTCCTATGGTGAGTTGTCCGAGCGGGCGCTGGGGGTGGCGGGCTGGCTGGCCGGGCAGGGTGTACGGCCCGGCGACGCGGTGGCCGTGTGCCTGCCGAAGGGTGCCGACCAGGTGGCCGCCGTGCTGGGCATCCTGGCGGCCGGAGCCCTGTATGTCCCGGTGGGCGTCGAGCAGCCCCAGGCCCGCCGCGACCAGATCCTGCGCCGCGCCGGAGCCCGGCTCCTGCTCACCGATCTGCCCTCCGGTCCGCCGCTGGATGCTCCGGTCGAGGTGGATCCGGAGGCGAGCGCGTACGTCATCTTCACGTCGGGTTCGACGGGTGAGCCGAAGGGTGTCGAGGTCTCCCATCGGGCCGCGTTGAACACGGTCATGGATGTCAACCGGCGTTTCGGTGTGAGTGGTGACGATCGGGTGCTGGCGGTGTCGGCGCTGGA
>NZ_JBITIO010000009.1:0-446927 GCF_044459065.1 Nonomuraea sp. NPDC050394
GGGGGGCGCGCGGGGGGGGGGGGGTGTCCGGCTGCTGCTGTGGGGTCGGGGCGCCGCCCCCCCCCGGGGCGGGGGGGGCCCCCCCCCCCCCGGGCGGGGGGGCCCCCCCCCCCCCCCCCACGGCCCGCGCCTCCTCCTCCAGTTCGGGGGAACGGCCGGCGTCGCCCAGCCGGTATCCGGGCGCGTACTCCAGCTCCCGCCCGGCCAGCGCGCGCATCTCGGTGAGCACGTCGTCCAGCCGCGTGGGCACGATGTGGGAGCTGCCCGCCCCCTGATATCGGGGGGTACGCGCGAGTTCGCCCACCACCGCCACCGAATCCTGGAGCCCCAGAGGCAGCACACCGTCGTTCTTCAGCAGCACGGCGCACTGACCGGCCACCTCGCGCGCCAGCCGGTGATGTGCGCCGGCGTCGAACGTCCCCTCACCGGGCTGGGCCCGCGCGACCAGCGCCAGGACGCGGGCGGCGGAGGCGTCCAGCAGTTCCTGGTCGAGCGCGCCGGCCTCGACCGCCTTGACCACCGACGCGTCGGAGGCCCGGCCGGAGGTCGGCATCTCCAGGTCCAGACCGGCCCACAGCGCCGCAACCCGGTCGTCGACCGCGCCCCAGTCGGACACGACGACGCCACGGAAGCCCCACTCCTCGCGCAGTACCTCGGTCAGCAGCCATGGATGCTCGGAGGCGTACACGCCGTTGACCCGGTTGTACGCGGTCATCACCATCCACGGCTTCGCGACGGTGACGACGTGCTGGAAGGCGGGGAGGTAGATCTCGCGCAGGGTGCGTTCGTCGACCTCGGCGCTGACGCGCATGCGGTCGGTCTCCTGGTTGTTGGCCGCGAAGTGCTTGACGGCGGCGCCGACACCCTGCGACTGGATGCCGAGGACGAGCGCGGCGCCGAGCACGCCGGACAGGCGCGGGTCCTCGGAGAAGTACTCGAAGTTGCGGCCGCACAGCGGGGAGCGCTTGATGTTGACGCCGGGGCCGAGCAGTACCTGCACGTCCATGGCACGCGACTCCCGGCCGAGCGCCTCACCCACCCTGCGCGCGAGGTCCGGGTCCCAGGAGGAGCCGAGCGCCACGGCGGGCGGGAAGCAGGTGGCGGGCGTACTGTGCCCGACTCCCAGATGGTCGCCGTCGTCCGGCTGGCGGCGTACGCCGTGCGGCCCGTCGCTGAGCGTGATCGACGGTATCCCGGCCCGCTCGATCGCCTGGGTGCGCCAGAGCGACTCGCCGGAGGTGAGCGCGGCTCGCTCGGCGAGGGTGAGCCGGTCGAGAGGGTTGTCTGTCATGCGTTTCCTTTCGCGGTCAGGGCGCGCAGTACGGCGAGGCTAACAAAAACTACCGATCAATTGGTAGGCATTCGCCGAGGCCGTTGACGGGGTGATTCGCGGGCCCTACGGTGAGGCTACCAATCAGTCGGTAGGTTTTTTGGAGCAGCGCATGCGCAGACGCACCGCCGTACTGTCCGCCGCCTGCCTGATCACGGCAGCGTGCTTAACCGCGACCACCCCGGCCGCCGCCCACACCACCCCACCCCCAACCACCACCCTCGCCTCGTCCGGCCAGACCGGGACCGCCCTCTCCTTGTCTGGCCAGAACAGCACAACCGGGACGCCTGGGGACGGTGAGGCCGTGGAAGGCCTGGCCGCGGAGGAGGCGGCCAAGGATTTGCTGACCGGTCCGCTGGCCCAGCCCGTGTGGTTGTGCCGTCCCGGCAAGGCGGCCAACCCCTGTGGTCAGGATGCCGCCGGCAACCCCATGGACCCCGTGATCACCGGCAGGTACCCGGACGGCCACCAGGTCGGCCTGGACGCCACCGTCATCCGCCCCGACGGCACCACGACGAACGAACCGCTACCCCCACCCCAGTCCCCGAAGGTGGACTGCTTCTACGCCTACCCCACCGTGAACCTGCTGGCCAACCCGCTCCTGCTGCTCGGCGGTAATCCGCCGGTCGCCAGGGAGAGCGAGGCCGCCGTCACGCTGACGCAGATGGGCCGCTTGACCAGCCACTGCCGGGTGTTCGTGCCGCTCTACCGCCAGGTCGCCCTCACCGGCTACCTGCTGGGCGCCATCATCCCGCCGCACTTCGAGACCGCGTACCAGGACCTGAAGCAGGCCTTCCGCCAGTACTGGGACACCGACAACATCGACCCTGCCACCGGCAAGCGGCGCGGCGTCATCCTGCTCGGGCATTCGCAGGGCGCCTTCCACCTGGCGCGGCTGCTGCAGGAGGAGTTCGACGGCAACACGGCCACCACGAAGAACCTGGTCGCCGCCTACATCGTCGGCGCCGAGGTCAGGGTGCCGGTCGACGCGCCGTCCGGGGGTGGCTCGGATCCGGTCTCGACGTTCCAGCACCTGCCGGCGTGTGAACGGCCCAGCGCCCAGGCCCCCATGCCGGTCGGCTGTGTGGTGGCGTTCAACTCGGCCGATCTGCAGTCCGGCCACGAGGAGACGGTCGCCTTCGGCCGCGCGCCGGACCCGGCACACCGCGTCCTGTGCGTGAACCCGGCCGCCGTCCTGGCCGGTGGACCCGCCGACGCGACCACACCCATGCGCCCCTACATGCCGACCAAGAAGCTCCTCAGGGGGAACCTGCTGGCACCGGCCGGTTCGCTCAGCCTGCTGCTCAACTTCACGCCGACCGCGCATCCGACGGGCTTCGCGGCGTACGCGGACCTGGCCACGGGAAGGTGCGCACGCACCGACACCAGCAAAGGCAGGCTCGACTGGCTGCAGGTGGACGGGCTGGACGGCATCCGCTCCTCCCACTCGGCCCTGGGCCTGCACGTCCTCGACTACAACGTCGACGGCGGCGGCCTGGCCGCGCTCGCCGCGGCCCAGGCCGCCGCCTGGACGGCAGGCGCCGGGTAACACCTCACGCACGGGACAACCGATTCAACGCCTCACGCACGGGACAACAGGTCGAGGAGGGCTTTGAGCACCAGCTCGGGGTCCTCCTCGGCGACGAAGTGACCGCTGGTGATCGTGCGATGCTCGAGATCCGGCGCCCAGGCGCCCCAGAGCGCGACGGCGTCGTAAGGCAGCACGGCCCCCCAGTCCTGCTGCAGGACGGTCACCGGCATGCCCAGCCGCCGCCCCGCCGCCCGATCGGCCAGATCATGCTCACGGTCGGCGCCGGCGCTGGCCCGGTAGTCGGCCACGATCGAGGTCACGGCCTCCCGCGAGGCCCGCAGATACTCCGCCCGCACGTCGTCGGGGATCGCCTCGGCCCGACGTACCCACGTGTCGAGAAAGTGCCCGAAGAACGCGTCGGGCGCCGCGGCGATCAGCCGTTCCGGCAACCCGGGCGGCTGCGCCATCAGGTACAGATGGAACCCGACCGCGGCCGCCACGCCGTTCATGACCTCCCACATGTCCAGCGTGGGCAGCATGTCGATCGGCGCCAGGTGGGTGATCGCGTCCGGATGGTCCAGCCCGGCCCGGAAGGCGACCAGCCCGCCCCGGTCATGCCCCGCCAGCGCGAACCGGTCGTGTCCGAGCGCACGGGCCAGATTGACGACGTCCTGAGCCATGCGCCGCTTGGAGTAGGTCTGTCCGTCGAGGTCGGCCGGCTTGTCGCTGGCGCCGTACCCGCGCAGGTCGGGGACGATCACCTGATGGCCGGCGGCGAGGGCGGGGGCGACGTGCCGCCAGATGAGATGGGTCTGCGGGAAGCCGTGCAGGAGCACGATCGGCGAGCCGGAGCCGCCGACGGCCACGTTGAGCGAGACGTCCCCGTCGACGGGGACGCGCTGGTAGGTGAATCCTTCGATACCGGTCATGGGAACAGCCTGGAGCGCGGGTGTTGAAGAACGATGGAATCCGTCTTCAACGCCCGAGCGCGGCCAGGGCGGCCTCCAGGGCGGCCTTGCCGTGGACGACCTCGTGCGCGCCGGCCTCCCACAGGCCCAGGGCGAGCAGGCCGCGGGCGTAGGCGATCCGGGGGTCGGCGGGGGAGAAGGGGTCGGCGGGCGGCGGGTCGAGCGCCCCCACCAAGGCCAGCGCGCGGGCCACCACGAGCGTGCTGCCCACCGTCAGCTCGGGGTCGGGCGCGCCGCGGTGGCGCCGGTCCATGGCGGCCAGGCACGACGCCTCCTCCAGCAGCAGGTCACGGGCGCCGGGGTCGGTCATGGCGCGTTCCGCGGCGCCGGTGACGGCCGCCAGCCAGCTCGCCTGCACGGTGGCGAGCGCCGCGCGCCGCTCCGCCTCGGGCGTGCGGGCGAGCGCGAAGTCCCGCAGCAGGTCGTGGTAGCGGTAGCGACCGGCCGCCGCCGACTCCAGCAGGCTGAGGTCCACGAGTTCCTCGCAGGTCCGCTCGGCTTCCCGCGCGTCGCGGCCGAGCACCGCCGCCGCCAGCTCCACCGTCAGTTCGGCGCTGTCGGGTACGGCCAGCCGCCGAAACCCCCTGGCCAGCTCCTCCCCAAGCTGGTCATAACTCAGCGCGAACGACGCCTCCACCCCCAGATCCCCCACCCGCAGCTCACCCAGCGGCTGCGCGGACAGCCGGGCCAGCAGGTCCTCGACGGTCCACCGGGGCCGCGCCGCCAGCCGCGCTCCGGCCACCCGCACCGCCAGCGGCAGGTACCCGCACGCTTCCGCCACCCGCGCGGCCGTCCGCCCGGAAGGAACCCGGGCGAGCGCGGTGAACAGGGCGACGGCCTCGCGTTCCGGCAGCACGTCGAGGTCCACGTGCCGGGCGCCGATGAGGTCGGACAGCCGGGCCCGGCTGGTGACCAGCACACCGCTGCCCGGCCCGGACGGCAGCAGCGGCCGGACCTGGGCCGCCGAGACCGCGTTGTCCAGGAGGAACAGCACCCGCCTGTCCACGGTGAGCGTGCGCAGCAGGGCGGCCCGTTCATCCTGGTCCGGCGGGACGCGCCCGGCGCCGAGGGCGTCGAGGAAGCGTTCGAGCACCAGGGCGGGGTCGGCGGGGTCCGCGCCGGCGCCGCGCAGGTCGACGTGGAGCTGGCCGTCGGGGTAGCGCTCCCTGACCCGGTGGGCGACATGGACGGCCAGCGCCGTCTTCCCGACGCCGCCGAGCCCGGAGATCGCCACCACGCCGGTCCGCAGGAGTTCCTCGACCGCCTGCACGGCCTCCTGCCGCCCGGTGAAATCGGGAATGTCGCCCGGTAGCTGGGCGGGAAGCGGGCCTGCCGTACCGGCGGAAGACGGGCCTGCCGTACCGGCGGGAAGTGTGCCCGTGATGACCTGCCGGTAGACGTCGGCGAGCTCGGACGACGGCTCGACTCCCAGCTCCTCGTCCAGGACGCGGCGCGCCTCGGTGAAGACCCCGATCGCCTCCGACTGCCGCCCGGCCCGGTACAGCGCCCGCATCAGCAGGGCGCGCACGCTCTCCCGCAGCGGGTACGCGGCCACCAGCGCGCCCAGCTCGCCGGTCACCTCCGCCCCGGCCTCCAGGTCGGCGGCCAGCCGCCGCTCCAGCACCGCCAGCCGCTCCTCCTCCAGCGCCGCCCGCCTGGCCTCGGCGTAGGGGCCCGGCAGGTCGGCCAGCGCCTCGCCCCGCCACAGGGCCAGCGCCTCGGGCAGCCGCCCGGCGTCCCGCAGCCGCTCGAACTCCGCCAGATCGGTGGAGACCCGGACGAGCCGGTAACCGGATCCGACGGACACCAGCGCCTCCCGGCCGAGCACGCCGCGCAGCCTGGAGGCGTAGGTCCGCAGGACGTTGCGGGCGGTGGCGGGCGGGTCGTCCGCCCACAGCACGTCGATCAGCTGGTCGCGGCCGAGCGTGCGGCCCTCGGCCAGGACCAGGGCGGCCAGCAGCAGCCGCTGCTTGGGCGAGCCCAGGTCGAGCTCGGCCGGCCCGCGCCGCGCGCGAACGGGGCCGAGCAGGCCGAGGTGCAGCGTGTCGTCCATCCTTCGAGCCTACGGTTGCATCAGCGTGTCCCTGCTGATCCGGCCGATGTCGTCCACGCAGCGGCCGAGACCGAGCGCGACCGTCTCGACCGGGCGCTCGGCCCGCTGGACCGGCACCTCCAGTTCGAGCCGCAGCCGCCGCGCCAGCCCGCGCATGAGCGCGCCGCCGCCGGTCAGCACCGCGCCCCGGTCGGCCACGTCGGCGGCCAGGTCGGGGGAGCAGCGCTCGATGACCTCGCGGGCGGCCCGTACGATCATGCTGACGGTCTGCCGGGTGGCCTCGTACACCTGCCCGGCGG
This sequence comes from Nonomuraea sp. NPDC050394, assembly GCF_044459065.1. NCBI lineage: Bacteria > Bacillati > Actinomycetota > Actinomycetes > Streptosporangiales > Streptosporangiaceae > Nonomuraea > Nonomuraea sp. NPDC050394. The sequence goes on from NZ_JBITIO010000009.1 coordinate 6,182, forward strand.
AGATCGCCACGATGCCGGCCCGGCCGGAGCGGTCGACGCCCCGCACGCTCGCCGTCCGGGTCACGGGCCGCCAGGCCGAGCCGATGCCGCGCTTGGCCACCTCGGCGGACTGCTCGGTGATGTCGAGGCCGTGGTCGTGCTTGACCTGGGCGACGATGACCCGGTTGACGTCGGCGCCGCCGGACTGGACGGTGGCGGCGTGCACGACGCTGGCGCACGAGACGACGGCGATCCTCGTGGTGTCGCGGCCGATGTCGATGATCATGTTCCCGGCGGCCTCCCTGACCGGCAGCCCGGCGCCCAGCGCGGCGGCCAGGCCGTGGTGGACGAGGTAGACGCGCCGCGCCTCGGCCTGGAAGGCCAGGTCGCGCAGGGCGTTGCCGGCGAAGCCGGTGCTGTCGGCGGGCAGCGCGATGACCATGCGCGGCCGGGAGAACGGATGGCCGTGCACCTTGCGCAGGAAGTGCCGGATCATGCGCGTGGTCAGGTCCACGTCGGCGGGGACGCCGCCGACGACGGGCCGGATCGCGACGGGTTCGGGGCCGGTGCCCGGCGGGGTGTCCGCGCCGTAGCCGATCACCTTGCCGGTGGTGGCGCAGCGGACGACGAGCGAGGGTTCGTTGATGACGATGCCGCGCTTCCTGGCGTAGATCTGGGTGCTGGCTGCTCCGAGGTCCAGCGCCAGATCCTGGCCCAGGATGCGCATGGGGTTCATATCGCACCAATCGGTCGGCGGGTCATGTTGAGCCTCATATCCGGCGAAGTTCCACCACAACCTCAAGAACGTTCGATCCTTTGACGGGTTGAGTAGGGCTACTCACCTCATATGCGCTTAAAGCCCCATGTGTCGGAGCCTCTCCAGGTCAGAACCTGGTCACATGAACGGCCTCTACGCACTCAAGCCCTGGTACGCCGCCCGGCTGGGTGGCGTGCGCGCCCTCCTGGTCGCCCGCGAGGTACCCCCATGGGCCATCACCGCCGCCGGGGTCGCCTTCGCGGCCGCGGCGGGAGCCGTACTGGCGGCCACTCCTCCAGGGCCGCTCGCCGCGCTCGCCGTCGCGCTGCTCCTGGCCGCCCGGCTGGCCTGCGCCAACCTCGACGGCGGCGTCGCCCGCGAGAGCGGGCGCGCCACCCGGTTCGGCGCCGTCGTCAACGAGCTGGGCGACCGCCTGGCCGAACTGGCCGTGCTCGCCGGCTGCCTTGTCCTGGCCCCGCCCGCGCTGGTGGCGAGCGCGGCGCTGGCGGCCACCCTGCCGTCGTGGGTCGCCCTGGCCGGTGCCGCCGCGGGGGCGCGGCGCGCGCAGGGCGGCCCCGTGGGCAAGACCGAGCGCTGCGTGCTGCTGGTCGCCTTCGCCCTCACGGGCTGGGCGCCGTGGCTGATCGTGCTCGCCGCCGGCTCGGCGATCACCGCTCTGGTACGGCTGGCGCGCATCGGAAAGGAACTGGCGTGATACTCGAGACCGCTCCCTTCCTGGCCGGCGCGCTCGGCGCCAGCGGCGTGGCCGTGTGGGTCTCGCACCGGCGCGAGCTCGTCCAGCGCTGGCTGACCTGGGCCGTGGCCGCCCCGGTGGTGACGCTGGCGCTGCTGGCCGGTCCGGTCGGCGCGGCGGCGCTGGCCGCGGCGCTCGGCGTCGTGTGCGCCGCCGAGTACGCCCGGCTGATCCGGCTGCGCCCGCCGGAGACCCTGATCCTCGCCGGTGCCGCCGCCGTGCTGCCGTTCCTGCCCTCGCCGCTCGCCGCGGGCCCGTTGCTGCTGCTGGCGCTCGTCCTCGTCCCGGTGCTCGGGGGCGACGCCGAGGACGGCGGCAGGCGGGCCGCGTACTCGGTCTTCGGGCTGCTCTGGATCGCGCCGCTGAGCGCCCTGGCCACGCTCGCCCCGGCGACCGCGTTCGCCCTCGTCCTGGCCGTCGCGCTCGCCGACGTCTGCGCCTGGTGCGGCGGCAGGCTCCTGGGCGGCCCGGCGCTGTCGCCGCTGTCTCCGGCCAAGACCTGGGGCGGGGTCGTGGGCGGCGCCGCCGGCGGCCTGACGGTCCTGTTCCTGTTGGGCGAGCTCACTCCGGTCACCGCGCTGGCCGTGGCCGCCGGGGCGCCGCTCGGCGACCTGCTGGAGTCGATGCTCAAGCGGGGCGCCGAGGTCAAGGACGCGGGCACCTGGCTGCCCGGCTTCGGCGGCCTGCTGGACCGCGTGGACTCGCTGCTCGTGGCGCTGGCCGTCGTGGTGGTGCTGCCATGAGCCTCGGGGCCGCGATGCGGCGGCGGCTGTGGCGTAGCGCCTTCGCCTGCAGCGGCGGCCTGGCCGTCGAGGGCCCGGTGCCGGGCGGGCCGTGCGTCGTGGTCGCCAACCACTGCTCCCACGCCGACACCGCCGCCCTGCTGGCCGCGCTGCCCGCGCGGCTGCGCCCGTCGGTGGCGGCCGCCGCCGACTACTGGTTCGCCAACCGGGCGCGGGCGCTGGTCTGCCGGACGCTGGTCTCCGGCTTCCCGGTACGGCGGGGCGGCGGCGGCTCCGCGGACCTGGCGGCGGCCGTACGACTGCTGGACCAAGGCCGGGTCCTGGTCGTCTACCCGGAGGGCACCCGCTCGCGCGACGGCCGCGTCGGCGACTTCCACGGCGGCGCGGCGCGGCTGGCCGAGGCGGCCGGTGTCCCGATCGTCCCGGTCCTGCTGGAGGGGACCGGCCGCGTGCTGCCGGTGCACGGCCGGTTGAGCCGCGCCCCGGTGACGGTCCGCTTCCTGCCGCCCGTGTCCGACCTGAAGACGGCACACCACCTCCTGCGCTCCCGACAACTCCCGAAGGGTGAAATTTCATGAAGTGGGCACTTATGCGGTTCCTGATGCGCACCGTCGGCCGGACCAGCCGCGGCATCCGCATTGGCTACCGCCACGGCTTCGACAGCGGCACCATGCTCGACTACGTCTACGTCAACAAGGCCCACGGCGGGCCCCTCGACCGGATCTACCTGAACTCGGTCGGCTGGCGGGCCATCCGCGCCCGCCGCGACCTGCTCAAGGAGGTCATCAGGGACGAGGTCTCCGCCAGGGCCGGCCGCGCGCTGATCCTCGACGTGGCCGCCGGGCCCGGCCGCTATCTGCAGGACGTCGCCAGGGAGCAGCCCGAGGTCGAGGTGGTCTGCCGTGACCTGGCCGCCGACGGCCTGCGCCGGGGCAGGGAACTGGCCAAGGAGCGCGGCCTGGCGAACATCCGCTACGAGCGCGGCGACGCCTTCGACCCCGAGCCGCTGGACCGGCCGGCCGACATCATCGTGGTCAGCGGGCTGTACGAGCTGATCCTGGACGACGAGACGATCAAGAAGTCCCTGGCCAGGCTGCGCGACCTGCTCGCCCACGACGGCGTGCTGATCTTCACCACGCAGACCCGCCACCCGCAGCTGGAGTTCATCGCCAACGTGCTGCCCAACCGCGACGGGCGGCTGTGGGTGATGAAGTGCCGCCAGGCCGAGCAGCTGCACACCTGGGCCGTCGAGGCCGGGTACGCCGACGTCGTCAGCAGGCGGGAGAAGGTCGGCCTGTTCACGGTGACCACGGCGACTCAGCGGCCGGAATGTATGACCATGGACGCATGCAGACACGACTGATCGGTCAGATGAGTGTCAGTGCCATCGGGCTCGGCGCGATGCCGATGTCGGTGGAGGGCCACATGCCCGACGAGGAGCAGTCGATCAGGACCATCCACGCGGCCCTGGACGCCGGGATCACGCTGATCGACACCGCCGACGCCTACACGCCCACGGAGGCCGAGGTCGGGCACAACGAGCGCATCGTGGCCAAGGCGCTGGCGAGCTGGGGCGGCGACAAGGACGCGGTGCTGGTGGCCACCAAGGGCGGGCACACCAGGCCACGCGGGCGCTGGGACGTGGACGGCCGGCCCGAGTACCTCAAGCGGGCCTGCGACCGCTCGCTCAAGGCGCTGGGCGTCGAGTCGATCGGGCTTTACCAGCATCACCGGCCCGACCCGGCGGTGCCGTACGAGGAGTCGATCGGCACGCTCGTGGACCTGCTCGACGCCGGGAAGATCCGGATGGCCGGGATCTCCAACGCGAACCCGGCCCAGATCAGGCAGGCCAACGAGATCCTCGGCGGGCGGCTGGTGAGCGTGCAGAACCAGTACTCGCCGAGCTTTCGCGGCAGTGAGCCGGAGGTGGACGTCTGCGAGGAGATCGGCGTGGCGTTCCTGCCCTGGGAGCCGCTGGGCGGCATGAACCACGTCGGCCGGCTCGGCCGCCGACACGCCGCCTTCGGAGAGGTCGCGGCCGAGCGCGGGGTCTCCCCGCAGCGGGTCTGCCTGGCATGGGAGCTGGCCAGGAGCCCGGTGATGATCCCGATCCCCGGCTCCAGCCGCCCGGCGACGATCCTCGACTCGCTGGCCGCCGCCGACCTGGAGCTCACCGAGGAGGAACTGGCCAGGCTGGGCTGACGCGGTGCCCGGTTTCGCGTCAGGTCGGCCGTCGTGCGAAGCTGTTGTGGTCCCCAACACCAGGAGGTCCTCATGGCGGAAACACCGGAGCCGGAAGTCAGCGAAACTCCCGAGGACGAGATGAAGCGCAAGTTCCGGGAGGCCCTGGAGCGTAAGCGCAATCAGCACTCCGACTCGGGTGCGGGTGGCAGGGGCACGGATCAGTCAAAGATCCACGGCGCACACGGCCCTGCTGCCAGCAAGCGTTCGTTCCGGCGCAAGAGCGGCGGCTGAGTCGGCGTTCTGAGGGGGTACGGCTTGGCCGTACCCCCCTTTTTCTTGACCTTCTTAGGTAGATCTTCGCCCGTTTCATGGCGATTGTTTTGCTTTTGCTCTCTTTGGCACTTACAGTCCTAAGCGTTACCAGCTGGCGACCTGGCCCTTCATCAGGAAGAGGCGGCCGGCTGGCGCCGAATCCCGTACCCGCGGGAACCGGGGAACCAATGTTCCTTGGGGTGAATCCGACGTACGCGTCGGTAGGGCATCTCCACGCCCGAACCCGTCAGCTAACCCGGTAGGCGCGATGGAGAGGACTGATCTTTTCATGCACCACCGCGATGAGCCCCCATTCCGCGTAGTTTCACCCGCCGCCTACTGAGCGGCCCCTTCCCCAGGCTTACCCCCCGCGCTTCCGCGTAGCGTCCGTTCGGCTTTGTGCCCGGCTACGCCGCTTTGACGAGCGCATTTCCCCGTCCCCGCACAAAGGACTTCTCTTCTTCATGTCTTCCCGCTTTGGCATGCGTTCTTTCACCATGCTCGCCTCCGTTGCCGTCATCGGCGCGGTCACCCTCAGCACCGGCGCAACCGCACACGCGGATGACTTCTCCGAGAAGAAGCCCCTTCTCAAGGGCTCCACCACCGCCTCCTACTACTGGGACGACGCCTCCGGCCGCAACGGCGACACCGGTCTTCCCGCCTCCGGCAAGCCCATGCAGAAGGGCCTGGCCGCCAGCCCGAGCTGGCCCCTCCTGACCGAGGGCTACGTCATCTACAAGGGCAAGAAGGAGCCGTTCTTCGTCGGCGACCGCGGCCCCGGGGTCCCCTCGAACAGGGGCATCATGCTCGACCTCGACGCCAAGACCTTCGCCTCGCTGACCGGCGGCAAGTTCAACTCCAGCTCGCTGACCGTCGACGGCGTCGGCGGCCAGGGGCACATCAAGATCGACTACGTCATCACCAAGTGGGGCCCCGGCGTGGGCAAGAAGAACCACCCCGTCGCCTTCTCCACCGGCGCCTGGTCCCGCAAGGACGCCAGGCCCGCCACGCCCCCGGTCGTGACCGCGGAGGAGAAGACCGAGAAGAAGGACGAGAGGCCCGAGACCCCGGCCGCTCCCGCGCAGGTCGCCGAGAAGGCGCCCGGGAAGGCCCCCGCGCAGACTTCCGCACAGGCCTCCGAGCGGGACAAGGCGCCGAAGGCCGAGCTGGCCGCGGCGGTCACCACCCGCGAGACCGAGTCGAACGGTGTGGGCGGACTCGCCCTCATCAGCGCCCTGGCCCTCCTGAGTGGCGGCATGTTCCTGGCCCGCGGCCGCATCCGCAAGGCGTTCGACCGCTGACCTCTTTACTCATGAGGAACAGAATGTGATTCTGTTCCTCATGGGTCAGCGCGCCGCCGTCAACGGCATCGAGATCGTCTACGACAGCTTCGGCTCGCCACAAGCACGGCCGCTGCTGCTCATCATGGGCCTCGGCGCCCAGCTCATCCACTGGGACGAGGAGTTCTGCGAGCTCCTCGCCGAGCAGGGCCACCACGTCGTCAGGTTCGACAACCGCGACGCCGGTGAATCCACGCATCTTCACGAGGCGGGCGTTCCGGAATTCGGATCGCCCGCTTCGCCGTACCTGCTGGCGGACATGGCGCGGGACGCGGCCGGGCTGATCGACGCGCTCGGCTGGCCCGCCGCGCACGTCGTCGGCGCGTCGATGGGCGGCATGGTCGCCCAGCAGCTCGCGCTCGACCATCCCGGACGGGTGCGCACGCTGACCTCGATCATGTCCACGCCCGGACCGCAGGTCGCGCCGCCCACGCCGGAGGCGAGCGTGACCCTGATGTCGGCTCCGCCGCCCGACCGCGCGGCCGCGATCGCGCTGGCCCAGCGGACCTGGGGGGTGATCGGCTCGCCCGGGTACGACCTGGACACCGAGCGGATCGCCCGGCTGGCCGGGCTCGCCTATGACCGGGCGCACGACCCGGCGGGAACGGCCCGGCAATTGGCCGCCATTCTGGCCTCCGGTGACCGGACCGAAAGGCTGGCTCGGCTGGCCGTACCCACGCTTGTCCTGCACGGAGAGGACGACGTGCTCATTCCGGTCGCCGGCGGCCACGCAACCGCTGCGGCAATTCCGCGCGCAAGACTGGTCACGTTCCCCGGAATGGGGCACGATCTGCCCAAGCCACTCTGGTCGCGGATCGTGGAAGAGATCACGAAACACACGGCCGGGTGACCCGCGTCGCGCGGCCGTTCCCCCACGGCGGCCGCGCGACGTCCTCAGATCGTGGGTTCGTCCGGCAACAGTGCCTTCTCGTCCGGCTTGTGGATCAGCACCTCGTCGATGTACGACTTCACCGCCGCGCTCAGCCCCACGTCGCTGCCGGCCGCCTCCGACAGGTACCACCGGTGGTCGAGCACCTCGTGGAACACCTGTGCCGTGTCGAGCTTGCGGCGCAGGTCGGCCGGGATCGCCTCTATCGTCGGCTGGAAGGCCTCGGCCAGCCACCGGTGCGCCACGATCGCCTCGTCCTCGTGCCGCAGGCCCTTGGCGACGCGGAAGCCGTCCAGGTCGTTGAGCAGCCTGCGGGCCTGGTTCTCCTCCACGTCCAGGCCGGTCAGGCGGAGCAGGCGGCGCTGGTGGTGTCCCGCGTCGACCACCTTGGGCCGCACGATCAGCCGCCCGGTGCCGACCTTGCGGCGCACCATCATCTCGGCCACGTCGAAACCGAGCAGGTTGAGCCGCCGGATGCGCTGCTCGACCTTGTGCCAGTCGACCTCTTCGATGATCTCGTCCTGGGTGATCTCGCTCCACAGCCGGTGGTAGCGGGTGACGATGTCCTCGGCCGTCTCCATCGGATCGACCGACGGGTGCAGCAGGCCACCGGTCTCCAGGTCGAGCATCTCGCCGAAGATGTTGACGTGCGCGGTCTCGATGTCGGCCAGCCGCTGGCCCTCGCTGATCATCGGGTGCATCTCGCCGGTCTCGGCGTCCACCAGGTACGCGGCGAACGCACCGGCGTCCCGGCGGAAAAGCGTGTTCGACAGCGAGCAGTCGCCCCAGTAGAAGCCGTTGAGATGCAGACGCACCAGCAGCACGGCCAGCGCGTCGAGCAGCCTGGTCAGCGTGTCGGGGCGCAGCGTGCCGGACATCACCGCCCGGTAGGGCAGCGAGAACTGCAGGTGCCGGGTGATCAGCGCGGCGTCCAGGCCCTCGTCGCGGCCGGTGACGTAGGCGACCGGCTCCACCGACGGGGCATCCAGCCTGGCCAGGTCCCAAAGCAGCTGGTACTCGCGCTTGGCGTACCTCTCGCTGATCTCCTTGATCGCGTAGACCTTGCCGGACAGGCGGGCGAAGCGGACCACGTGCCGCGAGATGCCGCGGGGCAGGTCGACCAGATGGTGCTGCGGCCACTCGGCGAGAGGGGTCTCCCAGGGCAGCCGGATCAGGTCGGGGTCACCCAGCGCGCCGGTGATCTGTAGGGGCATTTCATCAGGATATGGTGCGATCCGTGGACGAGTTTCTCTCCTGGTACTTCACCAACAACCCCATCCTCGCCAACCACCTCGGAGCCGACGGATACGACCACACGCTCGGCGACTTCTCCGCCGCCGCGCTGATCGCCGTCGAAGACGAAGAGCGCCGCTGGATCACCCGCCTGTCCGAGCTGGAGCCCCAGACCCTCGACGACGCGATCGATCGTGACCTCGTCCTGTCGCAGCTGCGCGGCTCCGTCGCCATGGCGCAGTGGCCGGCATGGCGGCGCGACCCCGCCTTCTACGTGTCCCTCGTGTTCACCTCCCTGAACGCGCCGTTCCAGCAGAAGCTCAAGCCCGAGCACGAACTGGTCGCCGCCGCCGTCTCCCGGCTGGCCGAGGTTCCCGGCGTCCTGGCCGACTGCCGCGCCAACCTCGACCCCACGATCGCCGCGCCGCTGCTCATCCAGCGCGGACTCGGCCAGGCCCGCACCGGCCGCCGCTTCCTCACCTCCACGCTGCCGTCGCTGGTCGACGACCCCGACCTGCGCGCCAAGCTGGCCGCCGCCGCGGAACCCGCCGCCGACGCCTTCGACCAGCTCGTCACCTTCCTCGACGGCTTCGAGTGCGGCGGCACCTGGCGCATGGGCGAACAGCTCTACACCGTCCTCCTGCGCGAGCGCGAGCTCCTCGGGTACGGCGCCGCCGACCTCCACGCCAAGGGCGAACACGAATGGGCCGCCCTCGACACCCGCATGCGCGAGGTGGCCCGGCGCGTCAACGGCACCGAAGACTGGCGCGCCGCCATGGAATCCCTCATGGACGACCATCCGCCCACCCTCGAAGCCATGCGCGCCGAATACGAGGCCGAGACCCAGCGGGCCCGCGAATTCGTCCGCGACCGCGACCTCGTCACCTTCCCCGAGGGGGAGGAGTGCAAGGTGCTGCCCTCGGCCGAGTACACGCGCCCCATCCTCGCGGTGGCCCACTACCTCGCCCCGCCGCCCCTCAGCACCTCCCGCACCGGCATCTTCTACGTGCCCTACACCCCCGACGACTTCACCGACGAGCAGATACGCCAGCGCCTGCGCACCAACGCCCGCGCCCAGATGCCGTCGATCGCCGTTCACGAGGCCTACCCGGGGCACCACTGGCACCTGTCGCACATCGCCGAGAGCCGCCGGACGGTCAGGAAGGTGTTCCGCACGCCGTACTTCACCGAGGGGTGGGCCCTGTACGTCGAGAAGATGCTGCACGAGCAGGGCTACTTCGACACGCCCGCCACCGAACTGGCCCACCTGGACTGCCGGATCTTCCGCGCCGCCCGCATCGTCGTGGACACGGCGCTGCACTGCGGGGACATGACGATCGAACAGGCCGAGACCTTCATGGCCACGCGGGCGTCGTTGTCGCCGGGGACGGCGCAGGGGGAGGTCAACCGGTACTGCGCCTGGCCCACGCAGGCGCCGTCGTACCTGACGGGCGCGATCGAGATCGACCGCATCAGGGAGTCCTACCAGGGCACACTCAAGTCCTTCCACGACCGCTTGGCCGGCTCCGGCGGACTCCCCCTCGGCCTGGCCGAAAAAGCCCTCACCTAACCCCACCAGCGCCCCTCCGGGGCCTCGGGGTTCCCGGGGTGTCGCCCTTCCGGGTCCAACCCCGCAGGTTTCCTGAGCTCCAGGCCCCGCGAGCTCTCGCCCACCCGGCAGCTCCCGGAGCCTGGGGTCTCCCTGAGCCTTGTGTCACCCGGTCCCACGCCTCCCGGTCCCGCGTCCCTTCGCGTCTTCCGGTCCCGCGCCTCCGGGTTCCCTTCCGATGGTCTCCAAGCCCTGGCCGCCGAGTCCTTCGGGGGAGCGGTCAGGGGGTGCGGCGGGGGAAGGTGGGTGGGTTGAAGGAGCGGTCGATCACCGCGGCCAACTGGTCCTCGGTCAGCACCGTGGGCTTCCCGATCGACAACCCGCGCACGTACACCTCACACAGCCACTCAAGCAGCCGGGTAGCCTCGAACGCCTGCTCCAACGTGGCGCCGATCGTCACCCCGCCATGGTTGGCCAGCAGTGCCGCCTGTTTGCCCTCCATGGCCAGCCTGACGTTCGCCGCCAGCTCAGGCGTCCCGTACGTCGCGTACTCGGCCACCCGCACCACCCCGCCCAGCATGAGCGCGTTGTAGTGCACCGGAGGCAGTTCGGTCATCGTGGTCGCCACCACCGTCCCGAAGACCGAGTGCGTGTGCACGATCGCCCGCGCCGACGTGGTGGCGTAGACGGCGAGGTGCATCGGGGTCTCGGACGACGGCTGGAGGTCTCCCTCCACCAGGTACCCGTCCAGGTCGACGACTGTGCAGGCCTCCGCCGTCAGCCGGTCGAGCTGGACTCCGGACGGGGTCACCGCGACGAGGTCGCCGTCCCTGGCGCTCAGGTTTCCGGATGAGCCGATGACCAGGCCCTGGTCGACGGCGCGCCGGCCGTACTCGCACATCTGTTGTCTGAGCTCGGCCAGCAGCATGCCGGACAATGTACCGCGACCGGGTCAGGGGATCAGGCGGCGGCCGGGCGCGGTCGCCGTGCCGTGGGCGGCGTGGATGATCTCCGTGGCGAACCCGACGCATTCGCCGCAGATCCGCACGCCCGGCCCGTTGACCATCGCCCGCTCCTGATCCGCGCAGCCGCAGAACGAGCAGGCAGAAATGTCCCGCTTGCCGAGTTTCCGCCCGCGGCGTCCGGGCCGGGGAGGGGGCGGGATGAGGTCGTTGAGCTCCTTCTTGATCCGCGCGGGGTCGACCCCGAGGTCGTCCAGGACGCGCCGCGCCGACGAGCCGGGATCCATGGCCAGGATCCACAGCAGGTGCTCGGTGCGCGTCAGGTTCTGCCCCCTGCTCGCGGCGAGGCGGCGGGCGCGCATCACGTTGTCGTACGCCTCGCCGTCCCCCACCACGCCCCCTCGCGGCGCGAGCAGGCGCGCGGCCGATTCGCGGATCCCCTCCCTGGTCACCCCCACCCGGTCGAGCACACTCGCGGCGGCCCCCACCTCCAGCAGCCCGAGCAGAAGATGCTGGGTGCCCGGCGCGCTGCCCTCCGCGTCCGCGAGGGCCTGCGCGACCTCGACGCACACCGACAGCCGCGGCGCGACCGGTGCCGGTTCGGCCGCGGGCCCGCCGCTCACCTCCAGCCTCGGCGCGAACCGCTGGCGAGCGGCCTGCTTGCTGATGCCGAGCCGTTCGCCGATGTCGGTCCAGGAGAGCCCGGCGGTGCGGGCGGCGTCGACGTAGTGGTCGACCATGCCATCGGCGGCGGCGCCCGCCAGCGTGGCGTAGGCGATGGCGGCTTCGAGCAGTGCCAGAGGCTCCGGCGAGGCGGCCCGCTCGGCCACCGCCTCGATCATGGCCTGGGTGTTCAGCGCGTGGCTGTCCATGCCGACAACATTAGGTTGTCAATCTGCCTTCGACAACCCTAACTTGTCGCGAGTCCGTCGATCGCCGCCGCCATGAGCCGTTCAAGATCTGCATGCCGCAGCCGCCCTGGATACAGCAGCAGGTGCAGACTCAACCCGTCGACCAGGGCGAGCAAATGCTCCGTGGCGTCGTCGAGGTCCGCCTCCGCGCGTACCTCTCCCGCCGCCCGAGCCTCAACCAGCAGTCCATGTACGGCGGCGCGCAACTCACCCGCCTCCGCCCGCTGCACCTCGGCCAGTTCTTCCGACGCCAGACTCCGGCTCCAGAAGCTGACCTCCAGCCGGGTCTCCTCGGTGCGCTCCGCGTCGAGCGGAAGGTTGTCCAGCAATACCTCCCGCAACGCCGCAAGCCCCCCGAGTTCGCCGACCTTGGCGGTCAGCCGCTCACGGATCCGCCGATGCGACTCCCGCAACGCCGACAGCAGGATCTCATCCTTGTCGGCGAAATAATGGGACAGAACACCATTGGAGAGCCCGGCCTCCTTGGCGATGGCGCGGGTGGTGGCCGCGTCGATGCCATCCCGCACGATGACCCTGCTGGCGGCGGTCAGCACGTCGCGTCGGCGCTCGTCGTGGTCCACGATCTTCGGCATGCGAGCATTGTATTGACTTTTTAGTCGGACGTCTGTCTACTAACGCGGTATGACGGTCGTCACAGTCGGCGTGCACATCGTCGACATCCTCACCCGCCCCGTGGAACACATCCCCCCGGGCCAGGACACCGTGCTCGTCGACCAGATCCGCCTCACCGCCGCGGGCGCCGCCGCCGGCACCGCCGTGGACCTGGCCAAACTCGGCAACCAGGTGATCTCCCTGGGCGCCATAGGCGACGACGAGCTCGGCGACTTCCTCCTCATGGTCATGGGCCGGCACGGCGTGGACGTCTCCCACATCCGCCGCCGCCCCGGCGAACAGACCGCCGCCTCCATCCTCCCCATCCGCCCGGACGGCGGCCGTCCCAGCTTCCACGTCCCCGGCGCCAACCTCTCGGTCACCCCCGCCGACGTGGACCCCGGCATCCTGTGTACGGCGAAGGCCGTCCACCTGGGCGGCGTGGACGTGACCTTCGGCCTGGGCGACCCCGCGTTCTTCGCCCTCCTGGACTCACTGCGCGCCGCCGGAACCATCATCACCATGGACCTCCTCTCGGAAATGCCCGACCTCTTGGGCATGGCGAAGGCGTTCCTCCCGCACGTCGACTACGTCCTCCCCAACGAGTCCCAGGCCCTCCTCATGACCGGCGCCAAGACCTTGGAAGAGGCCGCCGAAGCCCTGCTGGCCGAGGGCCCGAAGGCCGTCCTGATCACCATGGGCGAGAAGGGCAGCCACATCCTCACCACCCCCGAGGCCGGGGGCGCGGTGACCGGCGAGGTGGTACCAGCCCTGAAAACCGAGGTCAGCGACACAACCGGCTGCGGCGACGCGTACTGCGCCGGCTTCATCACCGGCCTCCTGCACGGCCAGGACGTCCTCACCGCCGCCCACTGGGGCACGGCCGCCGCCGCCCGCGTCGCAACCGGCCTGGGCTCCGACGCCGGCATCACAGACCTCCCCTCCACCCTCACCCTCCTAACCACCCCCTCCTAACCACCCCCCACTTGACCCACCACCCACCCCCAACCACCTTGCCCACCCCAACCACCTTGCCCACCACCCCAACCCCACCCAGCCACCTCGCCCACCACCCCAACCACTTCGCCCACCCAGCCACCTCGCCCACCCCAACCCCAACCCAACGCACCCCAACGCACCCCAACGCACCCCAACGCACCGCCCACCCCACCCCAACGCACCGCCCACCCCACCCCAACGCACCGCCCACCCCACCCCAACGCACCCCCGCCCAACACACCCCGCCCACGCCACCTCACCCCGCCCACGCCAGGCGGTTGGCCCGATCGGCCCGCCTTGACCCACTCGGCCCGCCTTGACCCACCACCGCAACCCACCGTTCGTCCCACGGCCACGACGCGTCACGCGGCAGAGACCGTCCGAGAGGCGACACCCGCGTGACGCCGAGAGATAACTCCTGGGGGACGACGACGGAAGGAATTGAGATGACAGATAGCGAACTTCGTCAGCGCGCCAACAAGGTAGTGCCGGGCGGGATGTATGGGCATCTCAACGCGGCCATCTTCGCGCCGGGCTACCCGCAGTTCTTCCAGCGCGGGGATGGATGCCGGCAGTGGGATGTGGACGGGCGGGAGTACATCGACTTCATGTGCAGTTGGGGGCCGGTGGTGCTTGGGCATCGGCATCCCAAGGTGGAGGAGGCGGCCGCCGTTCAGCTGGCGAAGGGGGACTGTCTCAACGGTCCGGGCGCGGTCATGGTCGAGCTGGCGGAGTTGCTGGTCGACACCGTGCCCAGTGCTGATTGGGCGATGTTCTCCAAGAACGGCACCGACGCCACCACGCAGGCGTTGATGGTGGCCAGGGCGGCTACGGGGCGTAACAAGGTGCTGATGGCGCACGGCGCCTACCACGGGGCCGACCCCTGGTGTACGCCGTCGCTCGCCGGGACCACGCCCAATGAGCGGGCCGACCTCGTGGAGTTCGCCTACAACTCGCTGGCCGGCCTGGAGGAGGCCGCGGCCACGGTCGAGGGGGATGTGGCGGCGATCATCGTGACGCCGTTCAAGCATGACTCGTTCGAGGACCAGGAGCTTGTGGAGCCGGAGTTCGCTCGGGGTGCGCGGGCGCTGGCCGATCGGCTTGGGGCCGCGCTGGTGATCGACGACGTTCGGGCGGGGTTCCGGATCGATCTGCGCGGGTCGTGGGAGCCGTACGGCGTGCGGCCCGACCTGACCGCCTGGTCCAAGGCGATGGCCAACGGGTACCCGATCGCCGCGGTCACCGGCACGGACGCACTGCGCGGGCCGGCGCAGACCCTGTACTCGACCGGCTCCTTCTGGTTCTCCGCCGTGGCCATGGCCGCGGCCAAGGCCACGATCGAGACCCTGCGCGACACGAACGGCATCGCCGCCATGGAGAAGGCCGGCTCCCAACTGCGCGAAGGACTGTACGCGCAGGCCAAGTCCCACGGGTTCACGGTGAAGCAGACGGGGCCGGTGACGATTCCCTGGCTGAGCTTCGAGGGTGACGCCGATCTGTCGGTGGCCATGCATTGGAGTTCGGCGTGCTTGCGGCACGGGGTGTACATCCATCCGTGGCACAACTGGTTCATGTCCGCCGCCCACACGGAGGCCGACGTGGCCCGCGCCCTGGAGGGCACCGACGCCGCCTTCGCCGAAACCCGCGCTCACCTCGGCTGAGGCTGGCCTATCGACCCGGCGACACCGTGATGGAGTGCTGGTCGGCCCGTGGGCGATACGTGCTGCTTCCAGATCGGGCACTTGAAACGCGGGTGTGACCGCGAAGTGGGCGGGTGAGGCGGCCGGGCGAGGTGGCCGCGAAGTGGGCGAGCGAGGTGGCGGGTGAGGTGGCCGGGCGAGGTGGCCGCGAAGTGGGCGAGCGAGGTGGCGGGTGAGGCGGCCGGGTGAGGTGGCCGCGAAGTGGGCGAGCGAGGTGGCGGGTGAGGTGGCCGGGCGAGGTGGCGGGTGAGGTGGCCGCGAAGTGGGCGAGCGAGGTGGCGGGTGAGGTGGCCGGGCGAGGTGGCGGGTGAAGTGGCCGGGTGAGGTGGGCTAGCGATGCGGCCGGGTGAGGTGGCCCGGGAGTGGGCGGGTGGGGTGGCGGCCCAGGGGTGGGGTGGGTGAAGTGGTGGTGGGGGATGCTGCGAGGGGTGGAGGCGGGCTGGGCGGCGTACCGGAGGATGGGTGGATGCCGCGCCGCGCGCGAGGCGGTGCGGCGCGGCCGGGTGAGGGGGAGGGCCGCCTTGGAAGGGCGTGGAGAGTTACAGGGGGATGGCGGCGGCGGTTTGGCGCCAGATCCGGCCGTCTCGGATGATCAGGGTGCCGTAGGCGCTGACCTGGTTGTTGTTCACCGTCATGACGGCGTTGTAGAAGATGGTGTCGTTCACGGCCTGGAGGGCCTTGATCTCCGCTACGTGGGGCTTGAGTTCCAGGTAGGCGGTGAAGAAGGCGCGGATCTCCTCGGGGCCCGTTGCCACGCGGTCCAGGCGGACGATCATGGCGTCCTCGTGGTACTGGGCGAGGATGGCCTCCAGGTCGCCGTCGGCGATGGCCGTCAGCTGGCGGGTGAAGAGGTCTTCGATCATGGTGTGTCTCCGGTGACGGGGCGGGCCAGCAGGTACGCGACCTGACCGGCGCCGATGAGCAGGACGAACAGCAGCACAACGGTCACCGGGAGCCACGAGAACACGAGGATCAGCCCGGCGCTCGCGGCGCGGACGGTGGATGAGCGGCGGTCGCCGGAGCACAGGTGTTGCAGGCCGAGCGTGGCCAGGACGAGCGCGGCGGGGATGCCCACCGACCAGCCGGACGATCCGGGCTCGGCCAGCGCGTGCTCCACCCCGATGCCGAAAGCGGCCAGCCCGAGCGCGAGCGGCAGGTGCGAATACACCCATACCTGCCCGGCCAGCCGCGTACGCAGGACGACGGACTCGTCGAGGTGACCGAAGTACAGCCACCAGAAGGCCATCGCCACCGCGATCCCGCTCAGCGCGATCAGCACGCTGCCCGGCGTCACGGCGTGACTCTTGAGGCCGAAGACGACCGCTGCGACGACTTCGCCCAGGACGATCACGACGAACAGCCCGAACCGCTCGGGGAGGTGTTCCGTCTGCGGCGGCAGTGAGCCTTGATGGCGTCGCGCGAGGAACGGCGTCGCCAGGTCGATGGCCACGGCGACGCCCCACAGGACGTACCGGATCGGCGGCTCGAACGCCAGCGACAGCAGCCAGATCGCCGCCGCGATCGCGAAGCCCTGGATGTAGCGGGTGGTGAGCGCGCGGGCCTCGGGGACGTGCTTGCGCGCCCTGACGTAGGCGACGATGAGGAGCAGACGTACGACGACGTACGACACGGCGAACAACGCCGACCGGTTGCCGATGTCGCCGACGCTGGCGGCCATGAGCGCGATCGCGAGGATCTGCGGCAGCATGAGCAGGCGGTGGCTGACGTCGTCGGTGTCGAAGCGGTTGGCGTAGAAGACGTAGCCCGCCCAGGCCCACCAGAGCGGGACGAACAGGCCGACGAAGGCCAGGCCGTTCCCATGGGCCAGTACGTCGGCGAGCTCCGCCACGGCCACGACGAACACGAGGTCGTACAGGAGTTCCAGCCAGGTGGCGCGCCTGTGGTCACCCTCGAAAAGCCTTAAGCGGGGCGGCTGCCACCGGCGTTCAGACATTCTTCAAGCCCTTCGACGTAATTGTGTAAGCATCCTAGGGCCATAGCCGACAAGACCGCCCAGACCTGGGCACGGGGGCCAGGGGAGGCGGGTGCGTCGCCCAGCGGAGTTTCAAGGCCAGGGCATGCGCGGAGGCTGCGGCAGCGCGAAACAGGCGGTGGGGCAGGGGTGAGCGCCTGTGGGCGAAGGCAACGCGAAGCGCGTGGCGCGGGTGGGCACGCGGTGGCGTGCGGAGGTAGCGGCGGAGCGGCTGGGGCGAGGGAGGGCGCGGCTGCAGCTGATGGCCGCACGAGCGCCGCTTGCCCCCGGGAGGGGCGGCCAGGGAATGGGTTACCGAGGGGCAGGAGGCAAGCCCGGGGCGGGGACGGCTGGGGAAAGCGGTGACCGGGGGGCGGCGCGACGAAGGGCGACCCAGGAAGGGGAAGGGGCGGCGCGGCGAAGGGTGGCCCAGAAGGGGGGAAGGGCGGGTTAGTTGAGGGTGAGGCAGGCTACCCGGGAGCCTGCGGTGCCCGCCGACGGCCCCGTGCTGGTGGTCGGCTGGGCGTGGATGACCAGGGCGCGGGGGAGGTGGCCCGGCTCCAGGGCCCAGTCGTTGCGGGCCGTCGCGCGTCCCGTGCCCTCGGCGTCCGTGGTGACGTCGAGCCACACCTCGTTCGCCGCACTGGCGCTCTTCCCGTGGTGCTGGAAGTGGGGCCCGGCGTCGTCGGGCTTGGCGCCGCACGGGTTGGTGTGCAGGTGCGCGCCGTACGTACGCTTGGGCAGCAGCCCTTCCACGACCAGCGACGACGTCGTCCTGCCGCCGATCGACTCGGCGGTCAGGCTGGCCTGGGATCCGGCGGGGGCGAGTTTGCGGTCGTAGGCGATGGCCGCGGTGTCGGCGTCGGTGAAGCGGCCGGCGCCCTTGAGCGTCACGGCGGCGGTGGGTGTCACGGCGGCGGTGGGTGACGGGGCCGCCACGGGGGTGGCGGACTGCGTGCAGCCCGCGGCCAGCAGCGGCACGAACAGCGACAGAAGGATGGCGGGCCGACGCATGGTCTCTCCCCGGAGTGACGGGCTGTGGGCCTGCCAACTCTAGCGAGTGACCGTGTACTTACGCTCCGTGTTTGGCCGCGATTTCGTCAATGATGGCCGCCAACCGGTGGTCGAGGTCGGTCAGGCCGCCCGCGTCGTGCGTGGTCAGGACCAGGTGGAGGGTACGCCACCGGATGTCGATGTCGGGATGGTGGTTCATCTCCTCGGCCTTGACCGCGATCTCGTCGACGATGCGGATGGCCGTGGGGAAGTCCGGCGCGGTGATCGTGCGCCGGAGTTCCTCACCTTCGCGGGTCCACTCACTCATGAGGGCAACGTTACTTCAAGGCCCCCGCGCCGAGCCCGGACTGGATCTGGCGCTGGAAGATGATGTAGACGATCAGCACCGGGATGATCGCCAGGTTCATGGCGGCGAACAGGGCGGGCCAGTCGGCCTCGTAGCCGGCGATGGTGGAGATGTCGGCGATGCCCTGCGTGATGACCCATTTCGAGCGGTCGGCCGGTACGAGCGCGAGCGGCAGCAGGTACTGGTTCCACTGGCCCAGCACGTTGAAGATGGTGATGCTGATCAGGCCGGGCTTGGCCATCGGCAGCATGACCTGGAAGAACGTGCGGGTGTGCGAGGCCCCGTCGATCTTCGCCGCTTCGGCCACCGCCTCGGGCAGCGTACGGAAGAAGGCGGCCAGGAAGAACACGGTGAAGGGCAGCGAGTAGGCGATGTAGACGATGATCAGGCCGAGGTAGGAGTTGAGCAGCCCGACCTGCTTCACCACGAAGAACAGCGGGGTGATCGCCAGGAAGACCGGGAACGCCATGCCGGAGACGAACAGCAGGTAGATGAGCTTGCTGCCGACGAACTTGTAGCGGGCCAGCACGTAGGCGGCCATCGAGCCGAACAACATCGTGCCGAGCGTGCTGAAGAACACGACGATCACCGTGTTGATCATGTACTGCCCGACGTGGGCCTTCTCCCAGGCGCGGGCCCAGTTGTCCCAGCGGACCGCGCCGGGGAGCTGGAGCGCGTCGCCGAAGATCTCGGTGTTGTCCTTGAACGCGGCCAGGAACGTCCACAGGAGCGGAAGGATGATCAGCAGCGCCCAGACGGCGAGCGCGACGTGCGACAGGCCGCTCAGGGCGCTGGGCTTCGGCTTGTTTCGCATGTCAGAGTCCTCTTGCCGAGCGATGACGGATGGATGCGTGTCGCCTCGGATCCATCACATCTCGATCTTCTCGCGCCGGGTGACGCGCAGGGTCAGCACCGCGAAGGTGACCGTCAGGAAGAACAGCGCCACGCCCATCGCGGAGGCGTACCCGACCTTGCTGTAGGAGAAGGCGGTCTTGAAGATCTCCACGGGGAGCACGGTGGTGGCGCCGTCGGGCCCGCCGGCGTCCAGGGTGAGCACCTGGACCAGGGCGAAGCAGTCGAAGGCGGCGATGCCCAGGTAGACCCAACCGACCTGGATCGTGTCACGCAGCAGCGGCAGCGTGATGCGGAAGAAGAGGGTGAACCGGCCGGCCCCGTCGAGGGCGGCGGCCTCGAAGTAGTCCTTCGGGATGGCCGACATGCCCGCGGAGAACAGCACCACGTAGAAACCGACCGCCTGCCAGACCATGACCGCGATCAGCGACCAGAGGGCCAGGTTGGGGTCGCTCATCCAGCCGATCGGCTCGCCACCCATTTTCATGACGGCGCCGTTGATCACGCCGCTCTCGTCGGGGCGGTAGATCGCCTTCCAGAGCACGCCGACGATGGCGACGGCCAGGACCTGGGGCGCGAAGAACACGACCTTGTAGAAGGTCGAGCCCCACACGCCCCGCATGCCGGCCCCGCGCGAGCCGCCACCCAGGTTGAGCAGGAAGGCGAAGGCCAGCGCGAGGGCGAGCACGACGAGAGGCATCACAAGCAGGACGATCCCGTGGGTCCGCAGGGCGTTCCAGAAGACCTCGTCGTTGAAGAGTCTGGTGAAGTTCTCAAACCCGACGAAGGCGGGGTTCGCCTGGTAGCCGTTCCAGCTCGTCAGCGAGAGCTGAAAAGCCTGAATGTACGGACTGATCACGAAGACTACGTAAAGCGTCACCGGGACGGCGAGAAATCCCAGGACGAAACCGTACTTGCGAAGCCGCTCCATCGAGTTACGCGTTCCTGGTCTGCTTGGCGATGGAGGAGTCGGCCTTGATGTCGTCGGCCTTCTTCTGGACCTTGTCCAGGAACTCGTCGACGGTCATCCGGCCGCCCATGAGGATGTTCTGCTGCGCCCAGGCGTAGTCGAACAGCTCCTTGTACCAGCCCTCGAAGCGGGCGGAGGTGATGAGGCTCTGCCCGGCGGCGGTCTGTACCTTGTTGGCCGAGGCCAGGCCCGGGGGCAGGTCGACGCCCTCGGCGGAGCCGTTCACGATGGTGAGGCTCTTGGTCTGCTGGACGAAGCCCTTCGCGCCCTCCTTGGAGAGCATGATGCGCAGGTACTCCAGCGCGCCCTGCGGGTTCTTGCCCTTGGCGGTGGCGAAGAAGACCTCGCCGGTGCCGACCTGGATGGCGCCGTAGGGCATCGTGTCGTTGGCGGTGACGGTGGGGAACGGCGCGAGGGCGTACTCGAAGGTGTCCGGCTTGTCCTTGGCCATCTCACCTTCCAGCCAGGAGCCGGTCGGGTAGAACAGGAACTTGTCCTGAAGGTGCTTGATCTGGGTCTGGGTGTGGTCCAGGCCGAGGTAGGACTTGTCGCTGTACTTCGTGAAGATCTCGTGCCAGGCGGTCACGGACGCCTTGAACGCCTCCGACTTCCAGGCGTTGTCCACCAGGTTGTCGATGTCGATGATGGCCTGGTTGCCGCCGATCTTCGCGGCCTGGTAGAGCATGTTCCACAGCATGTAGTACGGGCCCTTCTGGCCCGGGTAGGCGAACAGCAGGATGCCCTTGGCCTTGGCCTTGTCTCCCAGCGCCTTGAACTCGTCGAGGGTCTGCGGGAGCGTCCAGCCCTCCTTCTCGAAGAGCTTGCTGTTGTACCAGAGCCCGCGGTGGGACACGACGTAGTTGAGCGTCATGTCCTTGCCGTTGAGCTTGCCCTCCTCGAGCGCGGCCGGGGTGACGGTGTCGCGGACCTTCTTGCCCGGGTCGTCGAGCGCCGGGGCGTCCCAGAGCGGGCCCAGGTCGGCGACGTGGCCCTCGGCGGCCAGCGCGGCCACGTCCATGGCCTCGGGGCCGGAGTTGTTGACGACGTCGGGCGCGTCGCCGGCCAGGAAGCGCGGGCGCAGCATGGTGCCGACGTTCTGGGTGCCGGTGTGCTTGATGGAGACGCCGGCGAAGGACTTGGTGTACATCGCCTCGTGGACGAGCTTGGCGTAGTCGTCCTTGAAGCCGCCGGTGAAGATGACGACCTCAAGGCCCTTCTTGGCGTCGACGCCGAAGGGGTTCTTCGGGTCGGAGCCGGCGCTGGAGGCGGGCGCGGGGGCGGAGGCGGACGGAGCCGCGGTGCCGCCGGTGGCGCAGGCTGAGAGCAGGCCCACCCCGGGGCCGGCGACGAACGCGGTCAGGCCGATCCGGCGCAGCAGCTGGCGCCGTGTGATCTCTCCCGGGTGGGACATACGGATCTCTCCTGAAGGGGATCAATTAGGAAAGTTTCCTAAACGTTTTGCCGAACGTATGAATGTCCGGTGACTCCCGTCAAGAGGGCGCAATCGACCCGTGACCTTGTGAGGCGCTTCCGTGACCCCTTGCCTAGAATCGTGTTCTAGAACAAGGTGATGCCCATGATTGAGGAGTACGCGGACCGTATCTGGAACGGTGAGTCGGACGACAGCATCGTGGACACCGGCATGGACGGCAAGGGTGTCCAGCCGATCGCGGACGGGCTCGGGTGGTGGCCGGGCTTCGGCAACGTGATCACCTTCGAGACCGAGGGCGAACTGGTCCTCTTCGACACCAGCAGCCCCTTCTCGGCGGCGCAACTTCACACCGACGTACGCGCCTGGTCGAAGGCCCCGCTGTCCACGGCCTTCTACTCCCACGGCCACATCGACCACGTCTTCGGCACCGCGCCCTTCGAGGAATCCGGACCCCGCGCGACGATCTACGCCCACAAGGCAGTTGTAGCCCGTTTCCACCGGTACGTGCTGACGAACGGCTACAACGCGATCATCAACCAGCGCCAGTTCCAGGCCCCGAACCTGCGCTGGCCCATGGACTACCGTCACCCCGACGTCACCTTCGACGACTCTCTGGCGGTACGGCGCGGCGGCCTCACCTTCGACCTCTTCCACGCGAAGGGCGAGACGGACGACGCGAGCGTCTGCTACGTCCCGGAACACAAGCTCCTGCTGCCCGGCGACCTGTTCATCTGGGTCACCCCGAACTGCGGCAATCCGCAGAAGGTCCAGCGCTACCCGCGCGAGTGGGTCCACGCCCTGCGCCGCATGGCCGCCCTGGACGCCGAGATCATGCTCCCCAGCCACGGCGCTCCCATCTTCGGCCGCGACCGCATCCGCACGGCGCTGCTGGAGACGGCGGAATGGCTGGAGTCCCTGGTCACCCAGGCGCTCGGCCTCCTCAACGCCGGCGCCCGCCTGGACGAGATCATGCACACGGTACGCCCGCCGGCGCACCTGGCCGACCGGCCGTACCTGCGTGCCCGCTACGACGAGCCCGAGTTCGTGGTCAGGAACCTCTGGCGGCTGTACGGCGGCTGGTACGACGGCAACCCCGCCACCCTGAAGCCCGCCCCGGACGCCGCCGTGGCCGCGGCGGTCGCCGGGCTGGCCGGTGGCGCCTCGGTGCTGGCCGACGCCGCGCTGAAGGCCCTGGGCGAGGGTGACGAGCGCCTGGCCGGCCACCTGGCCGAGATGGCGGCGCTGGCCGCCCCCGGCGACCGGGGCGTGCACCGGGTCCGCGCCGAGGTCTTCGGGGCCAGGGCGGCGGGTGAGCAGTCGCTGATGGCCAGAAGCGTCTTCGCCTGGGCGGCGGCGGAATCAGAAAAGCGGACGGAATCAGAAAAGCAGACCGAATAAGCCAGACCCGGAGAAGCAGGGCGTGCCCTGAAAGACTCCGGGTCCGCTGTGGTGGGATGGGCTCGCGAGATGCGGTCAGGCGTGTTCGGCCGGGATGACGCCCAGCCTGCCGGCCTGGTAGTCCTCGAAGGCCTGAACCAGCTCCGCCCGCGTGTTCATGACGAACGGCCCGTAGTGCGCCACCGGCTCTCCGATGGGCTCGCCGCCCAGGACGATCACCTCAAGCGCCGAGCGCGGCGCCGCGGTGAGCGTGATCGCCTCACCCGAGGTGGCCAGTCCGGGCCGGTTGCCGAACCCGTCGAACACCGCCAGTTGCCCGCTGCCGAACGCCGTCTTCTCCGTCCCGGCGCTGCCGTTCCCGGACAGCGCGTACGCGAGCGCGTTGAAGTCCTTGCGCCACGGCAGCGTCAGGCGCGCGCCGGGGCTGAGCGAGGCGTGCAGCAGCGTGATGGGCGTCTGGGTGGAGCCGGGCCCGGCGTGCCCGCCCAGGTCGCCGGCGATCAGGCGCACCAGCGCGCCGCCGTCGTCGCTGCTGAGCAGGACGACGCTGGAGCTGCCGATGTCCTGGTAGCGGGGGGCGATCATCTTCTTGGCCCCGGGGAGGTTGACCCAGAGCTGGATGCCGTGGAAGAGGCCGCCCTTCTGGACGAGCCACTCCGGCGGGGCCTCCTTGTGCAGGATGCCGGCGCCGGCCGTCATCCACTGGGTGTCGCCGTTGGTGATCGTGCCGCCGCCGCCGTTGGAGTCGAGGTGGTCGATGACTCCGTCGATCATGTACGTGACGGTCTCGAAGCCGCGGTGCGGGTGCCACGGGGTGCCCTTGGGCTCGCCGGCGGCGTAGTCGACCTCGCCCATCTGGTCCATCATGACGAACGGGTCGAGGTACTGCGGCTTGATGGCGGCCAGCGCCTTGCGTACGGGGAAGCCCTCGCCCTCGAAGCCGGTGGGCGCGGTCTCGACCGCCAGCACCTTGCGCTGCGGGCCGGTGTGGGCCGGGATGCGCGGGAGGGTGAGCGGGTTCTCGACGGTTACGGCGGGCATGTCGGGCTCCTTCCTGCGGGGTCTGCAGGGCCTAACCCAGTTTATCTTTCAACTATTCCGCGATCTAAGGGGTGGGGATGCGGGACATCATGCGCTCCATCCCGTTCACCCAGTTGTCGCGCAGTGCCCCGGTCGCCTTGTCGAGGTGTCCGGCCATGAGCAGTTCGGCCACCTCGCAGTGCTCGGCCGCCTCACGTTCCAGGGGGGCGTCGTCGCCGGCTATCAGGTGGGCGTAGCGCCGCATGCCGGCCTTGACGCTGGTGATCAGGTCCAGCAGCCGCTCGTTCTGGCAGCCGCTCAGCAGCAGGTCGTGCCACTCGTCGTCGTGCCGTTCTATGATCTGCTGCTCGGCGACCGGGTCGGGGAAGTCGCGCGCCAGCCGGAGCAGCTCGGGGGCGATCTTGCGCAGGTAGCCGGGGTCGGAGGTCTCCAGCGCGAGTGACTCCAGGGCGGCGACGATCTCGCACAGCTCCCTGAACTCCCTCTTGCTCACCGGCGCGAACCGGAAGCCCCTGCCCTGAGAGCTCTCCAGCACGCCCTCGCCCGCGAGTGTGATGAGTGCCTCACGCAGGGGAGTACGGCTGACGCCGAGCTCGCCCGCCAGCGCCGCCTCGTTGATGTCCGTGCCCGCGGAAAAGTCGCCGCGATCGAGCCTTCTCAAGAGCTCGTCCCTGATCTGCTCGCGCAGTGGTCGCCGCTCGATCGGCATGGCACTCCTTCGGTGTGATCTTCCCTGTTCAGCGTAGCGCTTGACGTGATGCAAAATACTGCACTATGAATTCTGTGTACAAAATAGTACACAGCACAAGAGGAGTAAGAGTGGGGCTGACCCGGGTGCCGGGGTTGCTGTTCGGAGGGGACTACAACCCCGAGCAGTGGCCCGAGGAGGTCTGGGCCGAGGACATGCGTCTGATGGCCGAGGCCGGCGTGAACATGGCCACGGTCGCCGTGTTCTCGTGGTCGCGGCTGGAGCCGAGGCGGGGCGAGTACGACTTCGGCTGGCTCGACCGCGTCCTCGACCTCCTGCACGAGCACGGGATCGCCGCCGACCTGGCCACCGCGACCGCCACCCCGCCGCCGTGGCTGGTGCGCGAGCACCCCTCGGTGATGCCGGTGAGCGCCGACGGCGTGCGCCTGGAGTTCGGCTCCCGGCAGGGCTACTGCCCCAGCTCTCCGGTCTTCAAGGACCACGTCGTACGGCTGGCCGAGGCGATGGCCGAGCGCTACAAGGACCACCCGGCGCTGGCCATGTGGCACATCGGCAACGAATACGCCGACCACACCCTCGAATGTTTCTGCGAGGAGTCGGCCCGGCACTTCCGCCGCTGGCTGGCCGAGCGCTACAAGGACGCCGACGGCCTCAACGCCGCCTGGGGCACCTCCTGCTGGGGCCAGCACTACACCGACCTGGCCCAGGTCGAGCCGCCCCGCACCGCCCCCGGCCCCGTCAACCCCGCGCAGCTCCTCGACTGGCGCCGCTTCTGCAGCGACGCCCTGCTGGAGCTCTTCGAGGCCGAGAAGGCCGTGCTGCGCCGGGTGACGCCCGAGGTCAAGGTCACCACGAACTTCATGAGCATCCTGCATGGCCTGGACTACTGGAAGTGGGCCGCCGCCGAGGACCTCGTCAGCGACGACGCCTACCCCGACCCCGCCGACCCGCACTCGCACGTGGCCGTGGCCCTCAGCTACGACCTCATGCGCTCGCTGAAGCGGCAGCCGTGGCTGCTGCTGGAGTCGGCCCCGAGCGCCGTGTCGTGGCGCGAGGTCAACGCGCCCAAGCCGCCCGGCATGATGCGCCTGCACAGCCTGCAGGCGCTGGCCCACGGCTCCGACGGCGTCATGTTCTTCCAGTGGCGCCAGGCCAAGTACGGCCCGGAGAAGTTCCACTCCGCGATGCTCCCGCACGGCGGCACCGCCACCCGGGGCTGGCAGGACACCCTGCGCCTGGGCGCGGACCTGCGCAAGCTCGGTGAGGTCGCCGGTTCCCACGGCGAAGCCGAGGTCGCCCTGGTCCTCGACTGGGACAGCTGGTGGGGCCTGGAGGCGCCCGAGTCGATGCCGTCCAACCGGCTCAAGCTCAAGGACCTCCTGCTGGCCTGGTACGCGCCGCTGCACGCGCGCGGCATCGCCGTGGACCTCACGCCGCCCGGCCGGGACCTGTCCGGCTACAAGCTGGTGATCGCCCCCAATCTCTACCTCGCCGGTGACGAGCTCGCGGCGTACCGGGGAGAGCTGGTCGTGGGGCCGTTCAGCGGCGTGGTCGACGCCAACGACCAGGTGCACGACGGCGGCGCGCCGGGACCGCTGCGCGAGCTGCTCGGCGTGGCCGTGGACGAGTGGTGGCCGCTGCCCGACGGCGTCCGCCAGCCCGTGGAGGGCGGCAGCGCGCACACGTGGGCGGAGTGGCTGCGGCCGATCGACGCGGAGGTGCTGGCCCGTTACCGGGGCGGCGACCTCGACGGGTGGCCCGCGATCACCCGCAAGGGCCGGGCCACCTACCTGAGCTGCCTGCTCGACGACGTGACGCCGATCCTCGACGACGTGCTCGCCCGCGCGGGAGTCCGGGGCATCGAGGTTCCCGAGGGGGTGGAGGCCGTGCGGAGGGGCGCGTACCTCTTCCTGCTCAACCACACCGCCGAGACCCGGCGCGTCACGCTCCCGCACCGCGGCGAGGACCTGCTCACCCAGACCACCCTCCACGGCGAGATCGAGCTCGCCCCCCGAGACGCCATCGTGTTGAAGGAGATCCGTTGACACACCCCTATATCCCGAACACCGAGCCAGGTGTCAGGGCCGAGATGCTGGCCGCCGTCGGCGCGCGGAGCGTCGAGGAGTTCTATGCCGACATTCCGGCCGAGCTCCGGCTGAACCGCCCCCTCGACCTGCCCGCGCCGCTGGTGGCCGAGCAGGATCTCGTGCGCCACATGGAGGGCCTGTTCGCCAAGAACGTGGCCGGGCTGAGCTTCCTCGGGCACGGCAGCTACGCGCACTACGTCCCGGCCGTCTGCGACGAGGTCAACTCCCGCAGCGAGTTCCTCACCGCCTACGCCGGCGAGCCGTACGAGGACCATGGGCGGTTCCAGGCCCTGTTCGAGTACGTGAGCATGATGGGCGAGCTGCTCGAGATGGACGTGGTCAACGTCCCCACCTACGACGGCTACCAGGCGTCCGGCACCGCCATCCGCATGGCCTGCCGCTACACCGGCCGGCCCAAGGTGCTGCTCAGCGGCGCCATCGCCGCCGACAAGCTGAGCAAGCTGCGTGACTTCCTCGGCCACGACATCGAGATGGTCTTCGCTCCGGTCGCCGCCAGCGGCGAGATCGGCGAGGTCGCGATCGACGACACCTTCGGCGCGATCTACCTGGAGACCCCCAACGTCTACGGCGTGGTCGAGACCCGGGGCAAGGAACTGG
Organism: Nonomuraea sp. NPDC050394; assembly: GCF_044459065.1. Taxonomy (NCBI): domain Bacteria; kingdom Bacillati; phylum Actinomycetota; class Actinomycetes; order Streptosporangiales; family Streptosporangiaceae; genus Nonomuraea; species Nonomuraea sp. NPDC050394. The sequence continues at coordinate 33,545 of NZ_JBITIO010000009.1, forward strand.
CCGACCTGGCGCACGCCAACGGCGCGCTGCTCGTCGTCAGCGCCGACCCGATCTCTCTCGGCGTCCTCGCGCCCCCGGCCGCCTACGGCGCCGACATCGCCTGCGGCGACATCCAGCCGCTCGGCATGCACCCGGGCTTCGGCGGCGGCCACGCCGGCTACATCGCCACCCAGGACCACGAGCCGCTGGTCGCGGAGTTCCCCTCCCGCCTGTTCGGCATCGCGCCGACGAAGGTCCCCGGCGAGTACGGCTTCGGCGACGTCTACTACGACCGCACCTCCTTCGCCCACCGCGAAGAGGGCAAGGAATGGGTGGGTACGGCTGCCGCCCTGTGGGGCATCACCGCCGGTGTCTACCTGGCGCTCATGGGCCCGGAGGGCATGAAGGAGGTCGGGGAGACGATCCTGTCGCGTACCCGCTACGCCATGGACGCCCTGGGCCGGCACGTCACCGTGCGGCACAAGGACGCCGTGCACTTCCGCGAGTTCGCGATCGAGGTGCCCTCGTCCGGCGCGCTCCTGGACGGGCTGCGGGACAAGGGGATCTTCGGCGGCGTCGCCCTCGACGACCGCACGGTGCTCGTGTGCGTGACCGAGTGCCACTCCACCGACGACATCGACCGGCTCGCAGCGGCCGTCAAGGAGGTTCTGGGCGCATGAGCGGTCACGGAGAGTCGTTCGCCGAGCTGCCGGTGGCGCCGAAGCCGCCGCTGCGCCGCTTCCACCAGGCCCGATGGGACGAGCCGATCATCTTCGAGCTCTCGCAGCCGGGGCGGCGCGGCATCGCCGTGCCCAAGGCCGAGGGGCCCGCGGTGGAACTGCCCGCGTCGGTGCGCCGGGAGCACGCGCCGAAGCTGCCCGAGATGTCGCAGCTGCACGTGCTGCGGCACTACCTGCGGCTGTCACAAGAGAACCTGGGCTTCGACCTCAACATCGACGTCGGCCAGGGCACCTGCACGATGAAGTACAGCCCCAAGGTCAACGACCTGTTCGCCAAGGCGACCGGGCCGCTCCACCCGCACCAGCACGAGGACACCGTGCAGGGCGTGCTGGAGATCTACTGGCGCATGGAGCGCATGCTGGCGGAGATCTCGGGGATGTCCCGGGTCTCGCTGCAGCCGGGCTCGGGGTCGGCGGCGATCTACGCCAACATCGCGATGATCCGCGCCTACCACGCCGCCAACGGCGGCGAGGCCCGCGACCAGGTCATCACCACGATGTTCTCGCACCCGTCCAACGCGGCCTGCGCCAAGACCGCCGGGTACGAGGTCATCACGCTGATGCCGGACGCCAATGGCCTGCCGGACATCGAGGCGCTGAAGGCGGCCATCGGCCCGCGCACCGCCGCGCTGATGATCACCAACCCCGAGGACACGGGCGTCTTCAACCCGCGCATCAAGGAGTTCGTGGACCTGGTCCACTCGGTGGGCGGCCTGGCCTGCTACGACCAGGCCAACGCCAACGGCATCCTGGGCATCACCCGGGCGCGTGACGTCGGTTTCGACCTGTGCCACTTCAACCTGCACAAGACGTTCTCCACCCCGCACTCCTGCGGCGGACCGGCGGCGGGCGCCTGTGGCGTCTCACCCGCGCTGGAGCCGTTCCTGCCCGAGCCGACCGTCGACCGGGTGGAATCCGACAGTACTGAATTCGAAGGTACTGAATTCGACGGTTCCGGGCGTTTTGTGCTGAAATATCCGGAAAAGTCCGTTGGCAAGATCCGCCCGTTCCTCGGCGTCACCCCGAACGTCGTCCGGGCATACGCATGGATCATGTCGCTGGGCGCGGAAGGACTCCGTCAGGTCGCCGAGACCGCGGTGCTCAACAACAACTACCTCATGCACAAGATCCTCCAGATTCCCGGCGCCTCCGTCCCATGGAACAGCCGCCACGTCGAGCAGGCCCGCTACTCCTGGCAGCAGCTGTCGGAGGAGACCGGCGTGCACTCGGAGGAGATCGGCGTGCGCGCCGCGGACTTCGGCGTCCACTACTGGACCTCGCACCACCCCTACCTGGTGCCCGAGCCCTTCACGCTGGAGCCCACCGAGTCCTACGCCAAGGAGGACCTCGACGAGTACGCCGCGATCCTGGCCCACGTCGCCGACGAGGCGCGCCGGGATCCGGAGTTCGTCAAGGGCGCGCCGTACAACCAGACGATCCACAAGATCGACATGACGTCGCTCGACGACCCCAAGCAGTGGGCGCCCACCTGGCGCGCCTACGTCCGCAAGCACCTGCAGGGTCAGGACTGAGCCATGTTCACCGTGGGGTTGGTGGTCAATCCGGTGGCCGGGCTCGGCGGCTCGGCCGGGCTCAAGGGCAGCGACGGGACGGACGTCCAGCGCGAGGCCCTGGCCAGGGGCGCGCGGCCGCGGGCGGGGGAGCGGGCGGCGCAGGCCGTCCGCACGCTGCTCGCCCGCCGTCCCGGCGTCCGGATCGCCACGGTCCCCGGCCCGATGGGCGTCGAAGGCGCCCACGAGCTGGTACGGCCACCGGCCCCCCGGCACCCGGAGCCCGGCCGGATCGCCGGCGGGGTGGGGCTGACGACGGCGGCGGACACCAGGGCGGCGGTGGCCGCGCTGGCCCACGTCGACCTGCTCTTGTTCGCCGGTGGCGACGGCACCGCGCGCGACGTCCTGGACGCCGTCCGGGAGCTGGGTGAAGCGGCCCCTCCGGTCCTCGGGATCCCGGCGGGTGTCAAGGTCTACTCGGGTTGCTTCGCCCTCAGCGCGGCCACGGCGGGGTTCGTGGCCGCGGACTTCGACGGCACGACGGCCGAGGCCGAGGTGGTGGATCTCGACGAGGAGCTCTACCGCCGCGGCGCGGTCAGTCCACGCCTGTACGGCTCGCTCAGGGTCCCCGCGGCCCGTGCGGCGCTGTCGGGCAGGAAGGCGGGCTCGTCCGCGACGGCCGAGGGGACCGTCGAGGGCATCGCCCGCGAGGTCGTGGCCACGATGCGCCCCGGCATCCGCTACGTCCTGGGTCCCGGCGCGACCACGCTGGCCGTGGGCAGGGAACTGGGGCTGGCCACGACGCTGCTGGGCGTGGACGTGGTCGAGCGTGGCGGCTCGGGATTCGGGGGCGTCGGTGGTGTCGTGGTCGGTGCGGACGTCTCGGAGCCCGAGTTGTTCGAGCTGGTGAGCGGCGAGCGGTCGGCGCTGGTCCTGTCGGTGATCGGCGGGCAGGGCTTCGTGCTCGGCCGCGGCAACCAGCAGGTCTCGCCCCGGGTGCTCGACGCGGTCAGGGACGGCGGAGGGGAGCTGTTCGTGCTGGCCACCCAGCAGAAGCTGGCCGCGCTCAACGGCCGGCCGCTGCTGGCCGACACCGGCGACGACGAGACAGACAGCAAGCTCAGCGGACACGTCCGGGTGATCACCGGTTACCGCGAAAGCACGATCTACCGGATCTGTCCGGCAAGTGAGGAGTTCCAGATATGAGCACGCTCGACGGCAAGGTAGCGATCGTCACCGGAGGTGCCTCTGGCATCGGCCGCGCGACCGCGATCCTGTTCGCCAAGGAGGGCGCGAAGGTCGTCGTCGCCGACATCGACGCCGCGGGCGCGCGGGCCGTGGCCGAGGAGATCGGTGGCACCGCCGTACCGGCCGACGTGTCGCAGCCGGAGGGCTGCGAGCTGATCGTCCGCACGGCGGTCGAGACCTACGGCGGCCTGCACGTGCTGTTCAACAACGCCGGCATCATCCGCCGCACCACCGCGCTCGACCTCGACGTCGAGGAGTGGGACCGGGTCATGGCGGTCAACGTGCGCTCGGTGTTCCTCATGAGCAAGTACGCCATCCCGGCCATGACCGAAGGCGGCTCGATCGTCAACACCGGTTCGGGCTGGGGCCTCAAGGGCGGCGGCAACGCGATCTCCTACTGCGCCTCCAAGGCGGCCGTGGTCAACATGACCAGGGCGCTGGCGATCGACCACGCCAAGGCCGGGATCCGCGTCAACTCCGTCAATCCCGGCGACACCAACACCCCGATGCTGCGTGACGAGGCCAAGCAGCTCAACGAGGACTGGGCGGCGTTCGAGAAGGACGCCGCCGACCGGCCGATGGGTCGCTCGGGTACCCCCGAGGAGATCGCTCAGGCCGTGCTCTTCCTGGCGAGTGACGCCGCCAGCTACATCACCGGATCAGCGCTCGTCGTCGACGGCGGCGGGCTCGCGTAACACCCCTCAGGAGTAAGACATGAAGCGTGCGGCGGCCGTCATCGGCATCCTCGCGATCGCTGCCACGGCATGCAGTGGCGGCGGCGGCGCACCGGGCGTCCCCGGCTCCGGCGGCAAGGACGCCGCCGGCGGCCCGGTGACCATCCGCTGGTCGGCCTGGGGGTCGGCGGAGGACATGAAGCTCTACGAGCCCCTGATCAAGGAGTTCGAGAGCAAGAACCCCAACATCAAGCTCAAGCTTGAGCCGGTGGCCAAGTACGACGACTACCACCCCAAGCTCCTCACCCAGCTGACCAGCAAGACCGCGCCCGACGTGTTCTTCGTGGGCGACGACAACATCGGCAAGTTCGTCCAGGCCGGCGTCCTGACCCCGCTCAATGACAAGCTCGCCGGCGCGGACTCCAAGAGCAAGCCCGAGGACTTCTTCGACGGCGTGTACGGCGGCGCCAAGAAGGACGGCCAGATCTACGGCGTCCCGAACGACGTCAACCCCGAGGTCCTCTGGTTCGACAAGCAGGCGCTCAAGGACGCCGGCATCACCGAAAACCCGGCCGAGCTGTACGCCGCCGGCCAGTGGACGATGCCCAAGTACCTGGAGATGGGCCAGAAGCTGGTCAAGGCCGGCAAGTCCGGTTCCCTGTTCTGGAACTGGTACGGCTCCACGTACAGCATGATCCATGGCTTCGGCGGCAAGGCGTGGGACGGCGGCAAGTTCACCGCGACCACCGACCCCAAGTCCCGCGAGGCGCTGCAGACGCTGGCCAAGGGCTACCAGGACAAGACGTTCGTCTCGATCGACCTGCTCCCGGCGAGCAACGGCGGCAACACGCAGTTCCTCAAGCACAAGGCCGGCTTCTACGCCGGCGGCCGCTGGGTGATCGACATCCTCAAGAAGGGCGGCGACAAGTCCAACTACGACATCGTCCCCTTCCCCTCCCCGGACGGGAAGCCGATGTCGGGCGCCGTGGCCGCCTCCTACCTGGCGATCAACAAGGACACTCCGCACGCGAAGGAGGCCTTCCAGTTCTTCACGAACTTCGTCAGCAAGGAAGGCCAGATCACCCGCATGAAGGGCGGCGGCGCCGTGCCGTCGGTCAAGGGCGCGGAGTCGGTCGTCCTGGACGGCTACCCCGAGCACGCGCAGACCTTGATCGACGTGCGTGACAACGGCTTCGCCAACTACCCGGAGGAGGTCGCGGTGCCGGGCCTGACCAAGGACATCAACGACCACCTGCTGAAGGTCTGGCAGGGCAAGGTTCCCGTCGAGCAGGGCATGACCGAGCTGCAGAAGCTCGTCGAAGGCAAGCTCGGCTAGTGGCGACGCTCACCCGCCCCACGGCCGCCCCGGCCCGGACCTCCGCCAAGAAGGTCCGGAACCGGGACGGCCTGTGGGCCGCCTTCTTCCTCGCGCCGCAGGTCCTCGGCCTGGTGTTGTTCCTCATCGTGCCGCTGCTGTTCGCCGTGGTCCTGGCGTTCATGAAGTGGGACGGTCTCGGCGCCACGGAGTGGGTCGGCTTCGACAACTTCGCCGCCCAGCTGAGCAGCCCGGACTTCGGCAGGGCCGTCTGGAACACGGTCGCGATCGCGCTGATCACGGTGCCCGTGGGCCTGACCCTGGCCGTGCTGGTCGCCGTGGGACTCAACAACCTCAAGGGCAGCAACGTCTACCGCGTGCTGTACTTCATGCCCGTCGTCACCAGCTCGGTCGCGGTCGCGCTGATCTGGCAGGTCATCCTGGCCAACGACGAGAACGGCGTGCTGAACACCACGCTGCAGAACCTGTTCGGCATCACGGGTCCCGACTGGCTGGGCAGCCCCTCCTGGGTGATCGTCTCGATCGCCGCCGTGACCATCTGGTCCTCGCTCGGGCTCAACGTGGTCATCTTCATGGCCGGGCTGCAGACGATCCCGCCGGCGATCTTCGAGGCGTCCAGGATCGACGGCGCGACGGCCTTCCAGACGTTCCGCCGGGTCACGCTGCCGCTGCTGTCACCGACGATCTTCTTCTCCACCGTGGTCGCCGTCATCAGCTCCCTGCAGGCGTTCGACCTGATCTACGTGCTGGTCGACCCGAAGGACAACGAGGGCGCGCAGACGATCGTCTATCACCTCTTCGACCTCGGCTTCAAGAAGTTCGAGTTCGGCATGAGCAGCGCCGCGGGCGTCCTGCTGCTGGTGCTGACGCTGATCGTCACCCTGGTCCAGTTCATGGCGCAGAAGCGCTTCGTCCACTACGACTCCTGAGGGATCCGCCATGCGAACCAGGCAGGTCGCCCTGCACGTCTCGCTGACCGTCGGCGGGCTCCTGATGCTGTTCCCCTTCGTCTGGATGCTGCTGACATCCTTCAAGGGCACGCACCAGATGCTCAACAACCCGACCGACTGGCTGCCCAGCCCGTGGCAGCCGCAGAACTACGGCGACGTGCTCGGTGAGAGCACGATCCTGCCCGCGTACTGGAACAGCTTCTACATCGCCGTCATCAACGTCGCGCTCACGCTGCTGACCTCGGCGATGGCCGCCTATGCCTTCGCGCGGATCAAGTTCAGGGGCTCGGGCGCGCTGTTCGTGCTCTTCCTGGCCACCCAGATGGTGCCACCGCAGGTGACGATCACGGCGCTGTACCTCATGCTGGCCAAGGTCGGCTGGGTCGACTCGCACCTGGCGCTGATCGTGCCCACGATCGTCAACCCGTTCGCCGTCTTCCTGCTGCGCCAGTTCATCCGGGCGGTACCGATGGAGCTGGAGGAGGCGGCCAGGATCGACGGCGCGAACCGCTGGACGATCTTCTGGCGCGTGGTCCTGCCCAACATCAAGCCGGGCCTCGGCGCCATGGGCATCATCGCCTTCCTCGCCGCCTGGAACTCCTACTTCTTCCCGCTGATCTTCCTCAACACGCCCGAGCTGTTCACGGTGCCGCTGCTCCTGGCCACTTACGCCAAGCAGTTCGGCGCGATCGACTACGGCCTCATCCTGGCCGCCTCCTCGATCGCGGTCGTGCCCACGCTGATCGCCTTCCTGATCGGCCAGCGGAAGATCATCAACTCGATGGCCGCTTCCGGCCTCGGAGGACGCTGACCTTGTTCACCCTCGACCTGCGCGAGCGCCCCTTCACCGACCGCGGCTCCCGCCTGCTGGTGATGGCCGCCGACGACGGCTCCCTGTGGATCGCCCGCGCCCAGTACGAGACCCGCCTCGGCGAGACGACCGTCCTGACGGGCCTGCGGCTCTTCCGCGATGACCACGAGCTGCGGGTACGGCAGGCGCTCCCCGACCGGATCGACTTCGAGGACGGTGTGAGCCTGGCCTTCGCCGGCCCGGAGACCCTCGTCCTCGTCGGGACCGGCGCGCACGCGGTCTGGGACCAGGGCGAGGCGGCCGTGGACGGGACGTTCACCCTCGTCGGCGAGGGCGTCCACGAGGACGTCCTGGAGAAGGCGGCCGCCAGGTGGGCGGCGTGGTTCGCCAAGCTGCCCGCCGTCCGCGAGGACCTGCGTGAGCGGGCCCAGATGGCCTGGTGGACGCTCGCGGTCAACCTGATCGACATCAGGGGCCGCGAGTCGCTCGTCCCCTCCAAGTACGGCTACGTCGGCCTGTGGAACTGGGACTCCTACTTCCACGCCATCGCCCTGCGGCACGCCGACCCGGAGCTGGCCCGCGAGCAGATCCGCATCCTGCTGGACAACCAGCGCGAGGACGGGCTGATCCCCGACGTCGTGCACGACCACGGATCGCTGGCGGAGACGACCGACCTGCCCCGCTCCGACCTGGCCCGCCTGGCCGAGCACGTCGGCGGCGAGCCGATCAGGGAGGTCGTGCCGGTCACCAAGCCGCCGCTGACCGCGTGGGCCGTGTGGAAGATCCACGAAGCCGCCCCCGACCGCGGCTTTCTGGAAGAGGTCTACCCGAAGCTGGTCCGCTCTCAGGAGTGGTGGTTCGAGCGCTCCGACCCGGACGGCGACGGCCTGGCCGAGTACCTGCACCCGTACTCCTCCGGCCTGGACGACAGCCCGATCTGGGACCACGGCCCCCGCGCCGAGCCCCCGGACCTCAACTCCTACCTGGCCCTGCAGTACGACCGGCTGGCCGACATCGCCGCCGAACTCGGCCGCCCCGAGGCCCCGGACTGGCGGGCCAGAGCCCAGGCGCTCACCGACCTCATGGTCGGGCGGCGCTGGACGGGCACCCGCTTCCGTACCCTGGTCGGCGAGGTCGTGGCCGAGGTCAGGACCCCGCTGGACCTGATGCCGCTGTTCACGGGCCGCCTGCCCGAGGAGGTCGCCGACCGCCTGGTGGCCGACCTCCGCTCGCCCTCCTTCTGGGGCGAGCGCCCGGTGCCCACCGTGGCCTTCGACGACCCACGCCACGACCCCGACGCCATGTGGCGCGGACCGGTCTGGCTGAACGTCAACTACCTGCTCGCCGACGGGCTGCGCCGTTCCGGGTACGGCGAGGCCGCCGACGCCCTGGTGGCCAGGACGCTGGCCATGGTGCGCGACGGCGGCGGCCTCTACGAGTACTGGAACCCGGAGACGGGCAGGAAGGCGACGCGGGCGACCACCGGCTTCGGCTGGTCGGCCGCTCTCTTCCTGGACCTGGCGATCACTTCGCGAGCTTGACCGCGCCCTGGGCGAGCGCCAACAGCTCGCGTGTCGCGCTGGACGGGAACGGCGCGGCCGGGTTGGCCGCCAGCGTGGTGAGGACGTAGACCTTCCCGTTCGCCGCCCGGTAGGAATGGCCGAGGGCCAGCAGGCCCACCTCCGAGCCGCCCTTGTACCAGGTGCCCTTCGCCAGGCCGCCCGGGTTGACCGACATCACCCGGCCCACGTTCGGGTCTTTGAACCTGCGCAGCTCGGCGTGGGCGCGGGCGATGTCGGAGGGGGAGGCGAACCATTCGATGGTGTCGAGCTCGCGCGGCGGCTTCAGCCATGGGGCGATCGAGGCGAGCGGCACCTTGGCGACGGTGTCACGCAGGTAGGCGCGCTTGGCCGCCGTGCCGAGCGCGAGGTAGGCCTTGGAGTGCTTGGGATAGTCGGCGCCCTTGAGCGTGAACAGCTCCCGGGTGCTGAGGACCGGGAAGTTTCTCTTGTCCCGTGCGCCCCAGGCCCGCATGGTCTTCTCCACGGCCCGCTTGCCCACCTTGTGCAGGAGCATGTCCGTGCCGGTGTTGTCGCTGATGGCGATCATCAGCGTGGCCGCCTCCAGGACGCTGACCTTGCTGCCGTCGGGACGGTCCTGCAACTCGCCGCTGGGCAGGCTTTTCAGCTCCGGCGTGATCGTGAGCTGGGTGTTCCAGGAGAGCTTGCCCTGGCGGATCTGCTTGGCGAGCGCGCCGAGGATGTACAGCTTGAACATCGAGCCGATCGGCCGGTCGGTGTTCCGGCGGATCGCGTGGATCGGGCGGATCCGGCTCCCCTTGATCTCCGCCGCCAGGTAGGCATGCCGGGGTGCCGCCTTGGCGAGACGCTCGTCGAGCTCCTTCCAGGTCTTGGGCTCGGAAGGCGCGGGCAGGATCGGCTCGGCGCCCAGCAGGTCGATCTTGCCGGTGTCGTCGACTCCCAGCGTGACCATGAACTTGTGGCCCGACAAGGTGGCCGTGACCTCGATCTGTTTCGGCCGGGAGCCGTCCACGGCGTTCAGCGTCAGGCCCGCCAGATCCCGGAGGAACGCGTTGACCTCCGCCGGAGGCAGCACGGCGAGGTAGCTGCCGGCGAAGTGCTCCTTGATCTCGGTCTCCGGGACCGGCACGCGCCCGATGGCGCCGAGCACCCAGCGCAACTGCTGCCCGGCGGGCGTCGCGGGGATCTCCACGCCGGGCGAGCCCGTGGCGGAGGGCGACGGACTGGGCGCGGCGCCGGCCTCGGTCGCGACGCCGGATCCGGCCAGCAGAGTCGCGGCGACGGCCAGGGCCGGCAGGGACTTCGATGTCATTCGAGGGAACATGGCTCCACTCTGGTGACGCGGGCCCGCCGTACCCACCACGTTGACCGCACTCTGGTATGCGGTCAACCGCATAGACGTGGCGCATGCCCGCTGAGCAGGATGGATACCCATGAGAGCGTTCGCGAGCGCCCTGGCGGCGCTGTCCGGGGCGAGCCTGATCATCGGCTCGATGCTGGACGGCACGGGCGCCGGCCAGTGGCTCTACATGCTGATCGGCCTGCTCACACCCGTGCTCGGCTGGCTGATCACGCTGCGCCGCCCCGAGATCCCGTACGGCTGGCTGCTGCTGGCCACCGCCTGCTCCCTCGGGGTGGGCACGCTGGGCAGCGCGCTGGCCCGGCACGTCGGCGCGGACGTTCCGGCCAAGTGGTTCGCCGCCGTGTTCGCGGTCTTCTACGGGCTGGTGTGGGTCTACCTGCCGCTGCTGTTCCCGGACGGCCGGCTGCCCTCACGGCGATGGCGGCCGGTCGCCTGGATCGCCGGAGTGGCGATCGTCCTGCACGCGGTGGCGACGACCCTGTCGTCCTTGGACCCGCTCAAGCAGGGCCCGCCCACCCTGTCCGGCCCGGTCGACCTGGTGGCCACGGTGGTCAGCGGGATGGCGCAGATGGTCGTGTACATCATGGCGATCGTCGTGCTCTTCGGGCTGGTCGTGCGGTGGCGGCGCGCGCAGGCGCGGGAGCGGCCGCAGTACCTGTGGATGATCTGCGGGAGCGCACTCGGCGTCATCGGGTTCGCGGTGGTGCTGACCTACCTGGCCGTCGATCACCTGGCGATCGTGAGCATCGGCACCATGACCGTGCTGGCGGCGGTGCCGGGGGCGATCGGCGTCGCCCTGGTGCGGTACCGGCTGCTCGACATCCGGTTCGGCGTCCGGGGCTCCAGGCTCTCGCTCGTCTTCGACATGCGGCCCACGGTGAGCGAACTGCTGTCCGAGCTGTCGCCGGAGCTCCAGGACGCCGAGCCGGGGGAGCAACTGGCGGGGCTGGCGCGGGCCGTACGGGAGGGGCTGGACGTGCGGTGGGCGGAGGTGTCGCTCACGGGCGGCGCGCGGTTCACCGCGGGCGGCAGGCAGGGCGAGGCGACCGTGCGCGAGCGCGTGGCGGGCGGGCTCGGGGAACTGGCCGTGGGGGAGAAGAACCAGGGGCGCTTCACCGCGGAGGACCGGCGGCTGCTGCACGCCTTCGCGGTGCCGGTGGGGCTGGCCATCCGCAGCGCCGCGCTGGCCGGGCGGCTGGTCAACGCCCAGGAGGCCGAGCGGCGGCGGCTGGAGCGCAACATTCACGACGGCGTCCAGCAGCAGCTCGTCGCGCTCATCGCCGGGCTGGAGCTGGCCCGGGCCTCCGGCGGCGGCCCCGAGATGCTGCCGCCGCTGCGCGAGCAGGCCCGCCAGACCCTCGACGACCTGCGGGAGCTGGCCGCCGGCATCCACCCCTCCGTGCTGGCGCAGGGCGGCCTGGTGGAGGCGGTGGAGTCGCGCTGCGCCCGCCTGCCGGTGCCGACGACCGTCCTGGCCGGCCCGGATCTGCGCGCCACCCGCTTCGCCGACGAGATCGAGGGCGCGCTGTACTTCACCGTCAGCGAGGCGCTGGCCAACGCGCTCAAGCACGCCGCAGCCGGGAAGATAGAGGTACGGCTGTCGCGCCACGACGGCCGGCTGCGGGCCTCGGTCCGTGACGACGGCAGGGGGTTCGAGCCGTCCGCCACCGCCCTGGGCGCCCTGGCCGACCGGCTGAGCGCGCTCGGCGGCGGCCTGGAGGTGTCCAGCACGATCGGAAAGGGGACCACGGTGAGCGCCTGGGTGCCGGCACATGACTGAGCCGCTGCGTACGGTCGTGGCCGACGACCACTACCTGGTGCGCGAGGGCACCAGGCGGCTGCTGGAGACGTCGGGGCGGGTGGAGGTGGTGGCCGCGGTGGGCGACGCCGACGAACTGCTCGACGCGGTCCGCAGGTTCGCGCCCGACGTGGTGGTCACCGACATCAGGATGCCGGGCGGCGGCTGGCGGGCCGGGTTCGAGGGCATCGACGCGGCCCACGCCGTCCGGTCGGCCCATCCCGGGGTCGGGGTGGTGGTGCTGTCGCAGTTCGGCGACGCGCTGTACGCCTTCGAGCTGTTCAAGAAGGGCACCGAGGGCTTCGCGTACCTGCTGAAGGACCGGGTCGGCGACCTCGGCGAGCTGCTCGGCGCGATCACCGCGGTGGCCGAGGGCGGCTCGGTGATCGACCCCAAGGTGGTCGAGGGGCTGATGTCGCGGCGGGAGGTGCGCGGCGGGGGCGACTCGCCGCTCGGCTCGCTGACCGGGCGGGAGCGCGAGGTGCTGCGGGAGATGGCGCGGGGGCGGTCCAACCCGGCCATCGGGCGGGCGCTGCACCTGTCGCTGTCGTCGGTGGAGAAGAACGTCAACGTGATCTTCTCCAAGCTCGGGCTGGAGAACACCGGCGACGTCAACCGGCGGGTGGCCGCGGTGCTGGCCTACCTGGAGGGCTGACCCCCCACCCGAAAACGCCCAATCCGCAACCGTCTCATCTGCAACCGTCTCATCTGCAACCGTCTCATCCGTAACGTCTCATCCGTAACGTCTCATCCGAAGACCGACGGGGGCGGTACCGGGGCGAGGACCGGGTCGCCGTCGCGGATGGGGGCGGCGCCGGCGACGAAGTTCGTGAGGGCCTCGCCGTACACGCATCTGGCCTGGGTGAGGCCGCCGGCCGCGCGGCGGGTGAGCAGGTCGACGGGCAGGCCGGTGCGGGAGGCGGCGACGATGAGGTTGCCGAAGCGGCGCCCGCGCATGATGGCGGGCTCGGCCAGCAGCGCGACGTGGCCGTAGGCGGCGGTGACGGTGGCCAGCAGGCGGCGCGCGAAGGACAGGCCCTTGCCGTCCGCGATGTTGATCAGCAGCGTCCCGGTGGGACGCAGCACGCGCGCCAGGTCGGCCAGGTACTCGGCGGTGGCCAGTTCGACCGGCATCGTCGCGGCGGTGAAGGCGTCGAGCACGACCAGGTCGGCGCTCTCGTCCCAGACCTTCTGGGTGCCCTCCCTGCCCCCGGCGACGATCACCTTGAGCTTGGGGACCGAGCGCAGGTCGAGTTGCTCGCGCACGAGGTTGACCAGCAGGCCGTCGGGCTCGATGACGATGTGGCGGGAGCCGGGGCGGGTGGCGGAGACGTAGCGGGGGATGGAGCACGCGCCGCCGCCGACGTGCAGGCAGCTGATCGGCCCGTCGTCCATGACGTCGATCACATCGGCCATAAGCCGCACATATTCAAATTCCAGGAATGTGGGGTCTTGTAGGTCGATATATGACTGAGGTACGCCATCCTTGGACAGCACCCAGCCGTCCTGCCGGTCCAGGTCCCGGAGAAGCTCGACTTCACCGAACGTCACCGGGTACCGGCCGGGCATCGGCTCCCGCTGTCCACGCGCCACTTTCTGTCCCCTTTCCTGGGAGAAACGGTATGCGACGACGAAGGCTGATTGTCCTCCTTATTGCGCTTCTGGCGGTGATGGGGGCGGGAGCCTTCGCGGTCCTCGCGGCCAACAGCACGCACGGAAGCCCGGAGAAGACGGCCGAGTCGTACTTCACCGCCTGGCGCCGCGGCGACGTGCAGGCCATGAGCAGGCTCGTCTTCCAGGTACCCGACGACTTCATGGAGCGGCACCTGAGCCTGTCGCGCTCGCTGCGTGTGGACGCGATCGAGCTGACGCCCGGCACGCTCACGCGGACGGGGGAGGAGAGCGCCGAGGTGCCCTTCACCGGGAGGCGCAAGTTACGCGAGTTCGGCTGGTGGGAGTTCCAGGGCACCTTGAGGCTGGCCGTACGCGAGAAGGGCTGGCACGTCATCTGGGCCCCGGAGACCCTGCACCCGCTGCTGGCGGACAACGGCATCCTGGAGCTGGGCTCGGTGCGGGCGCCCTCCGTCGAACTGGTCACCAGCGAGGGTGAGCGCTTCCCCGACAACAACTACGCCGAGTACTACCTGGAGAAGCTGGCCGACGCCTACCCGCACAAGAAGGGCACCGCGCTGCAGGCGATCAGGCCGGACGACAGCGTCCAGGTGCTGATCAGCAAGGTCTCGAAGCCGAAGACCCAGAAGACCACGCTCTCGCGCGCCGTGCAGGCCGCCGCCGCGCGGGCCCTGGACGGCGTCTCGGACGCGGCCATCGTGGCGATCCGGTCGAGCACCGGCGAGATCGTGGCCGTGGCCGACCGGCTGGAGGGCGGCAGCAAGGCGTTCACGTCGTTCTTCCCGCCCGGCTCGACGTTCAAGGCCGTGGTGGCGGCGGCGCTGATGGGGACGGGGCTGTCCGGATCGTCGCAGGTCGAATGCCCTGCCACCTACCAGATCCCCGGCTTCAGGTCCTTCAGGAACGCCGGCGCCGCCGACCGGGGCACGGTCAGCTTCACCGAGGCGTTCGCGCATTCCTGCAACACCACCTTCGTCGAGGAGGCCACCACCCGCATGGAGCCCGGTGACCTGATCGAGGCGGCCGCGCCCTGGGGCTTTCGCGGCCTGCGGCTGCCCACCGGCGCGGGCGGCTCCTGTGGTCAGATCCCCGAGCCGGAGAAGATGAACCCGGACTGGTTCGGCGAGGCCGTCATCGGCCAGGCGAGCGTGCAGGCGACGCCGCTGTGCATGGCCGCCGTCGCCGCCGCGGTCGAGAGCGGCGTGTGGCGCTCGCCCCGGCTGCTGCCCGCCGACGAGGCGGCCGACCTTGAGGGCCCGCCCCTGCGCGACATCGAGGTGGACGCCGACGTGGCCGAGGGGCTGCGGGAGATGATGCGGGCCGTGGTCGAGTACGGCACCGCCGCCGGCGCCGGCCTGCCGGAGGGCGTGGCGGGCAAGACCGGCACGGCCGAGGTGGACACGCAGAACGAGCACGGCTGGTTCATCGGCTACCGGGACGACCTGGCCTTCTGCGTGTTCGTCCGCAACGGCGGCTCGGGCCGCTCGGCCGCGGTCCCCATCGCGGCGCGGTTCCTGCAAGGACTGTAGGGGTTGCTAAGGGGTACCTAACCTACGGTACCGTAGGTTATATGACGACCACCTTCGCGAAGCCCAGGCTGCGCGGCTGGTTGCACACGGGGGCGCTGCCCGTGACGCTTGTCGCGGGATTCGCGCTCGTGGCACTGGGCCCGACGCTGCAGGCACGGCTGGCCTCGGCGATCTACGCCGTCACCTCGGGGCTGCTCTTCGGCATCTCGGCCACCTACCACCGCGGCACGCTCGGCCCCAGGCTGGCAGAGGTGCTGCGCCGGTTCGACCACGCCAACATCTACCTGATCATCGCGGGCACCTACACGCCCTTCGCCCTGCTCGCCCTGTCCGGCGCCGCCCGCATCGCGGTCGTCTCGGTCATCTGGGGCGGAGCGCTGATGGGCGTACTGTTCCGCGTGTTCTGGATGGGGGCGCCGCGCTGGCTCTACACCGTCCTCTACCTCGCGCTCGGCTGGGCCGCCATCTTCGTGATGCCCCAGTTGCTGGAGGGCGCGGGCATCGCCGCCGTCGTGCTGGTGGCCGTGGGCGGCGTCTTCTACAGCGCCGGAGCCATCGTGTACGGCCTGCGCCGCCCGGACCCGGCACCCGCGTGGTTCGGTTTCCACGAGGTCTTCCACGCCTTCACCATCGCCGCGTACCTGGTGCAGTACATCGCCGTCTCGATCGTGGTGTACTCCCACGTGTGAACCTCGGTGATGAGCGGTACGTGTCGGTGACCTCCTTCAGGCGCGACGGCACCCCCGTGGCCACCCCGGTCTGGTGCGCACGCGACGGCGAGGCGGTCGTGATCTGGACGGTCGCCGACTCGTGGAAGGTCAGGCGCGTCCGCGCCAACCCGCGCGTGACCGTCGCCCCGTGCGACCTGCGAGGCAAGGTGAGCGGCCCGGCCGTGGACGGCAAGGCGGAGATCCTGCCGGCCGGGGAGACCGAGCGGGTGCGCGGCCTGCTGCGGCGCAAGTACGGCCTGATCGGGCGGATCACCCTGCTGGGCAGCCGGTTGAGAAGGGGCGCCACCGGAACTCTTGCCATCCGGATCACCGATATTTGACCCCATCGGGGTCTCCATGAGTGATCTTTCTGGAAAGCATCGGGGCATGGAGCAAATCGCGCGCACGTGGTGGCTCGTACTCATCCGAGGCATCTGCGCCATCATCTTCGGCATCCTCGCGCTGATCTGGCCGGGGATCACGCTGTACGTCCTGGTGATCTTCTTCGGCGCCTACGCGATCGTCAGCGGCCTTTTCTCGCTCTTCGCCGCCTTCGGCCACAACGTGCAGTCGAGGGCCTGGCTCATCATCTCCGGCATCATCGGCATCCTCGCCGGCATCGTGGCCTTCGCCTGGCCGGGGATCACCGCGCTCGCCCTGCTCTACGTCATCGCCTTCTGGGCGATCTTCACCGGCATCGCCGAGATCGTCGCCGGCGTCCAGCTCCGCAAGGAGATCGACAACGAGTGGATGCTCATCCTGGGCGGCGTGCTCTCGGTGATCTTCGGCATCCTGCTCATCATCTGGCCGGCCACCGGGATGCTCACCCTGACCTGGCTGCTCGGCATCTTCGCGATCATCTACGGCATCGCGATGGTCGTCCTGTCCTTCAAAGTGAAGAAGCTGGCGCCGTGAAGCGGTGGGCACGGAAAGTTTACGGGTATTTACGGCATCTATAGGGAAGGTATGTCGTGTCTGGCTCACCCGGGAGGAAGACATGGATGTACTCGACCGCCTCGCCCGCCATCTCCTCGTCGACGGCTACCGGCTGGTGCTCGACCTAGAACGCAGCCAGGGCTCCTGGCTCACCGACCTGCGCACCGGCCGCAGGTACCTGGACTTCTACACGTTCTTCGCCTCAGCTCCGCTGGGCGTGAACCCCCCGTTCGACGCGGGAACGGCCCGGCTCCTGGGCGAGGTGGCACGTAACAAGCCCGCCAACCCGGACATGTACACCGAGCACCTGGCCGACTTCGCCGACACCTTCAGCCGTGTGCTCGGCGACCCGGAGCTGCCCCACCTGTTCTTCGTGGAGGGCGGGGCGCTGGCCGTCGAGAACGCGCTCAAGACCGCCTTCGACTGGAAGAGCCGGCGCAACGAGGCGGCCGGGCGCGGCCGTACCCTCGGGACCAAGGTCCTGCACCTGACCCGCGCCTTCCACGGCCGCAGCGGCTACACCCTCAGCCTCACCAACACCGACCCGGCCAAGACCGACCGCTTCCCCACCTTCGGCTGGCCGCGCGTCGAGGTCCCCGCGATCCACCACGGCGACGTGGAGGCCGCCGAGGCCCGCGCACTCGCCCAGGCCCGCGCCGCGTTCGAGGCACACCCTCACGACATCGCCTGCTTCATCGCCGAGCCCATCCAGGGCGAGGGCGGCGACAACCACATGCGCCCGGAGTTTCTGCGGGCGATGCAGCGCCTGTGCCACGAGTACGACGCGCTGTTCGTCCTCGACGAGGTGCAGACCGGCGCCGGGACCACCGGCACCCCCTGGGCCTACCAGCAGCTCGGCCTCGAACCCGACATCGTGGCCTTCGCCAAGAAGGTCCAGGTGGGCGGCATCATGGCCGGACGCAGGGTGGACGAGGTCGCCGACAACGTCTTCCGTGTCAGCAGCCGGATCAACTCCACCTGGGGCGGCGGACTGGTCGACATGGTCCGCTCCCGCGCGCTCCTGGAGATCATCGAGCGCGACGACCTCATCGCCCGCGCCGCCACGCTCGGCGAGCAGGCGCTCGAAGGGCTGACCAAGATCCAGGCCGAGCACCCCGACCTGATGTCCAGCGCCCGCGGCCGCGGCTTCATGATCGCCTTCGACCTGCCCGACCCGGCCCGGCGCGACGCCCTGGTCGGCCGGCTGAGGGAGGACGAGGGTGTCCTGGTCCTGCCGTGCGGCGAGCGGTCGGTACGGCTACGCCCCGCCCTGAACATCCCGGAAGAGGACCTGGACCACGGCCTCAAGGCGATCGCACGGGCCCTGGTCTGAGCGCCCGCTCGGGTTCTGGTGTGGGCACCCGCTCGCGTAGGGCGGCCGCGGTGGCCGCGTCGGCCGGCAGGAACGCCTCCAGGTGCAGCTCGGCGACGGTCACGTCCATCGCGGTGGCGAACGAGGTGATCGTGGTCAGCAGCCGCAGCTCGCCGTCCCGTGAGCGCAGCCGCAGCGGGACGGCGAAGCCCAGGTGCTCGGGCCCCGGCGCCGCCGCGGGCAGGTAGGACTCCAGTTCCCGGATGTAGCCGTCCAGCCGCGGGTCTGGGCTGCGCAGCAGCTGGGCCCGCAGGTTCTCCACCACGTGCCGTCCCCAGTCGGCCATGTTGGCCACCCGCGCGCCCATGCCACGCGGATGCAGCGCCAGCCGGAACAGGTTGACCGGCGGCTCCAGCAGCTCCGGCGCCGCCCCCTCGGCGAGGACCTCGAAGGCCGCGTTGGCGGCGAGCAGCTCGCCGTAGGGCCGGACCACCACGGCCGGGTACGGCAGGTGCCCCTCCAGCACGCGCTCCAGCGCCTCTCTGACCGGCTCCAGCACCGGATCGTCCAGACTGGACTCCGGGAAGGCCGGAGCGTATCCAGCGGCCAGCAGGAGCCCGTTGCGCTCGCGCAGCGACAGCCCGAGCGAGTCGGACAGGCGGACCACGATCTCCCTGCCGGGCCGCGAGCGCCCGCTCTCCATGAAGCTGAGATGCCGTTGCGTCGTGCCCGCGCGCCCGGCCAGCTCCAGCTGGCTGACCCGGCGGACGCCGCGCCAGTGCCTCAACGCGCTTCCGAATCGTTCCACAGGCACTTTCTAGCCCAAACCGGGCGCTAGCCACGATTCCCTGCCGGGAATTGCCGCCCCGCGCGCCGCCGAGCAGGATCGTCGGCATGACGAAGAACGTGATCGACGGATTCAACGCCGCCTTCCGCACCCACGACGCCTCCGGCCTGGCCGCTTTGGTGGCCGATGACTGCGCGCTGGAGAACGTGGACGGCGCCACCTACACGGGGCCGGGCGAGGCGCTGCGCTTCTGGTCGGCCCTGGCCGAGGACAAGACGCTCACCTGGACGGTCGAGGACGTCAGCGTGCGGGGCGACGAGGCGGTCATCCGGTGGCGCTTCGCCTCGGGCGGCGCCGTCACCAGGGGCCTCAACCTCATGCGGCTGCGTGATGGCGTGATCGCCGAGGCGACCGGCTATCTGAAGGTGGGCATGGGGTGACCACCCGGCCGGTGCGCGGGCGCGCGTCACGGCGGTCAGGCGGTGCGGCGGAGGAGCGTCACCCTGGAGGGCCCCCAGCCCTTGTGGCGGTTTGGGGTGGGGGCGGCTCTGCCGTACGGGGGACTAGTCGTCAGACCTTGAGTTCCACAGGCCTATGGCGGTGACGCGGGAATCCACGCCGAGTTTGGCGTAGATGCGATTGACGTGGTTCTTCACGGTCTTCTCGCTCAGGAACAAGCGCTGCGCTATCTGGCCATTGGACTGACCTGTGGCTATCAGATCCATGACCTCTGCCTCGCGCTTGCTTAAGGATGTGAACACTCCGCCGAAGGCGGTGTCGTCGACTCTCATCCGGCCTCCGTGGGCACGATGTCGGTCAGATCGCCGAGGGACCCCCGTGCTTCCGGCGCTAGCGGTAGACAGCGAGCATAACTCGCAAAGTCTTGGTTTGGGGACGTTGCCGGAGAAAACGACGATGGCCGGTCCTTGAGGACCGGCCATGTCACCAAGGGTGAGTGACGGGACTTGAACCCGCGACATCCAGGACCACAACCTGGCGCTCTACCAACTGAGCTACACCCACCATGCGTGCCGCATCGCGGCGGCACAGGAAAAGTGTAGCGGTGTTCGGGAGTCTTTACGCCACCCGATTAACCGCTGACACGTTCGGCGAGTCCACGCGCCGTCACCGAATCGGGACCCGGCTGGCTGACGAACACCGCGGCCCGGTAGTAGCGCAGTTCCCTGATCGACTCGGTGATGTCCGCGAGGGCCCGATGGCCGCCCTGCTTCTCCGGCGCGGCGAAGTAGACCCGCGGGTACCAGCGGCGTACCAGCTCCTTGATCGACGACACGTCGATCATCCGGTAGTGCAGGTACGCGTCGACCGCGGGCATGTCACGCGAGATGAACGTGCGGTCGGTGCCGATCGAGTTGCCGCACAGCGGCGCCTTCTTCGGCTCCGGCACGTGGCGGCGGATGTACTCCAGCACGAGCGACTCGGCCTCGGCCAGCGTGACCCCGCCGGCGAGCTGCGGCAGGAGACCGGAGGCCGTGTGCATCTCGCGCACCACCTGCGACATCTGCTCCAGCGACTCTGGCGGGGGCTTGATGACCACGTCGACGCCCTCGTCCACCTGGTTGAGCTCGCTGTCGGTGATGACGCACGCCACTTCGACGAGCGCGTCACGACCCAGGTCGAGGCCGGTCATCTCGCAGTCGATCCATACGAGCAAGTCACTCATGGGCTCAGCCTAGTGCCCCTGCTCAGGCGGGCTTGAGTGAGCCGATAACCTTGTCCACCACATCGGTGCCCAGATTGTCGGGAACGGAGATGTAAATCAGCGCGGGACGCTCGCCCGGACCCCGGTCCATGAGCACGACCGCGCCGTTCTCCTTCTTCCACTTGTACTTCTTCTCCTCGGAGATCTTGGAGAAGTCGAGCTCGAACTGCAACACCCAAGCGCCCTTGTCGCCGATCTTGAGCGCCTCGTTCTTGACGATCTTGCGGGTGTGCGTGAGCTGGTAGTAGTTGCTGAACGAGGCCAGCACCGCCCCGGCCGCCGTCTGCAGGCTCTGCCCGTTCTCATAGGGGTAGAGCTCGTTCAGCGCGCCGGTGTAGACGTTGCCGATCCAGTTGGACTCGCCGTTGTACTTCTCGTGCGAGACCGCCTCGACCGCGCTGCTCCACCTCTGCTGCGTGGGGTCGGTGCCGTTGACCCGGCTGGCCGGAGGGACGGTCCAGCCCTCGGGCGCCTCGAAGGACACGCCCGCCTGGGGGTCGGTGATGCGGCCGTCCTGAATGCTGGGCATCTGCGAGGGCACCGGGTCCGGGGTGGACGTGGGACCCGGCTCCTCGGTCTCGGAGGGGCTCGGGAGGATGTCCGAGGACGGCGGCGGGGACTCCTGTGCGGTCGTGCCGCCGGTCCTGTTGACCACGACGACCGCGGCCACCACGATCAGCGCCACCACGACCAGCACGCCCACGCCGCCGAGGATCCAGGGCAGGGGGCCGCCGGACTTCTTCGGCGGCTGGCCGTAGGCGGTGGGGCCGGGGAGCTGGCCGTACTGCCCGTATTGCGCGGTCGGCTGCTGGCCGTAGGGGGGCTGCTGGCCGTACTGGCCGGGCTGTGGCTGGCTGAACTGGCCAGGCTGCTGGGCGTACTGGCCCGGCTGTTGCTGGGCGTAGGGGTTCTGGTTCTCGGCGAAGGACGGCTGCGCGTACTGGTTCGCGCCGGAGGGGGGCTGGCCGTACGGGTTGGCCCCGGAGGGGGGCTGGCCGTACGGGTTTCCGCCGGAAGGTGGCTGGCCGTACGGGTTTCCGGCGGGCGGCTGTTCATAGGCGTTCGCGCCTGATGACGGCTGGGCGAAAGGCGTGGACCCGGGGGGCGGCTGCGGGTTCGGGCCGGACGACGCCTGGGGGTCCGGCTGGCCGTACTGGCTCTGGCCCTGCGTGGGCTGGCCGAACTGCAGGGTGGGGTTGGCCGGGTGGGCCGACCAGTCCGTGCCGCCCTCGACAAGGGTCGGGGGAGCCTGCTCCTGCGCGTGTGTGGCATCGGTCCACTGGTTGCCGTCCCACCAGCGGAGTTGGGGCGATCCGTAGGGGTCGGGGTACCAGCCCGCCGGGGTCTGCGAGGTCATGTCGCCAGAGTAGTAAGAACTGCTATGAGATGCATTGTCAGCACTTGTAGGTGAAGCTCGCCTTGTCCTGCAGGCGCTGCGGCGAGACCACCGTCAGCGTCGCCGTGAGCTTGGCCGTGCTCTTGCCCGACACCTTCCACTTCAGCGGCACCGTGTAGGACGACTTGTCGGAGGTGATGCGCTGCGTCTGGCGGATCTTCTCCTTCCTGTCGCTCTGCGTCCACTCGTAGACGATCTCCCCCGAGGAGCCGTTCGTGACGATCTTGCCGCTGATCAGCACGTCCGCGTCGCAGCCCTGGGCCTTCTTCGGAGCCGTCACGTCGACCGAGGTCACCGCCAGCGGCGTCGAGGGCCCGCTCAGCCGGAACCACGCCAGCAACGCCCCCGCCACGATCACCGCGAACACCGCGGCCGCCAGGATCGTCCGCCGCCGCCGGGCCCGCGCGACCCGCCCGCGCCGCTTGCCCGGTGTCCCGGCGGCGCCGGCTCTGCCCTCCCGCCAGATCCGCTCCGCCGTGGTGCCGATGGACGACGACACTCCCGGCCCGAAGTGCTGCTGCTCCACAGCGGGAACGTGCAGCAGCGTGACGATCTCGCCCTCGTCGCGGTCCGGGATCGGGTTGACGCCGATCTCCAAGGTCGTCCGGTTACGCACCTCCTGGGCCAGCCGGTCGCGGGTGATCTGCCCGCCGGGCAGTACCTCGCGCTGGCCGAGCAGCACGTCCCTGGCCGCCGCCAGCCCGTGGAGCGTGGCCGTGGCCGCCGCCCGGTCGAGCAGCTGCGCGGACGGCGCCGGGCAGTCCGCGCCCAGCGCCCTCGCCAGCGACGCCCACGCCGCCACGTCGCGGTCCGGCTCGGCGCGCAGCCCTCTGATCGCGTCGGCCAGGCCGCGCTCGATCAGCACCGCGGAGCCGTCGTCCCCGATCACGACCGTGCCCGGGTGCAGGGCGCCGTGCGCCAGTCCCGACGCGTGCAGGGCCTGCAGCGTCTGCGCCGTCTCCACGAGTACGGCCGCCGCCCCCGGCGGGTCCACGGCCCGCGCCGCCATGAGATCGCCCAGCGACGGGCTGGCCGGTCCGGCCGTGAGCAGCCACACCTCCTCGCCCGCCGCCACCACGTCGGCCACCTGCACCAGGCCGGTCAGCCCGTTCTGCGTCAGCGGCCGATCGGCCACCACCGTGGCCACGACGCGCTCGCGCATGCCGGGCAGGCCGACCACGCCGCTGTCGAACCGCAGCGCGCCCGCCCTGCGGCCGGACGGCGTGATCGCGTCGAACCAGGTGCCGAGCTCGGTGATGCGGGTGTGGTCCGTGAGCCGGTAACCGGCGATGGACTCGCTCGCGTTGCTCATCGCCGTCGTAACCCCCGGGGTCTCCTAGCGCCTCCTACGGTGCCTGCCAGACATGCGGCGCTTCACCGCAAGTGTGACGGGAACCGCGCCGGACGTCACCAGCCCGAAGGCCAGCACCGCCGCCACGCCCCCTCCGTCGAACCCATCGGAGGCGACCCCTTCGAGTGCCGCGCCACCCTCCCGCGACGTGCCGTCGTCCTGGGCGGCGGCCCGGGGCGCCTGCTGTGCCTGGGAGCCGGCCTGCCGGGAGCCTGTGTCCTGCTGGGCCCCGCCCCCTTCGCCCCCTTCGCCGCGGGTCGGTTCGCCCTCCGGCGGCTGGGTCGTGGCCGGTGGGGTGGTGGACGGGCGGCCGGTGGGTGGCCGGGTCGTGGGAGGCAGGATGGTCGGCGGGGCCGAGGTGGGCGGGGGCGAAGAGCTGGGCGGCGGCGAGGTCTCGTCGGCGCTGGAGCGTCCCGTGATGCCCTCGTCCGGCGTCTCGCTCGGCGACGGCTTCTTGGTCGGCTTCTTCGTCTTGGTCGGCGTCGGCTTGGGAGTGGGCGTGGGCTTCGGGGTGGGTGTCCTGGTGGGCGGCTTCGTCGTCACCGCCACGGGCGGTGGCGCCGCTGTCACCGTGTCGGACGGCTCCGGTGTCGGCTCGGGCGTGGTCACCTCGGGTGCCGGCTCCTCGGTGGTCTCCTCGGGGAGCGGCACTTCGAGCGATGACGCGCTGGCGGTGGGCGTACTGCGTGCCGCCTGGAGCGTGGGCTCGTCGTCGGAGGAGTTGACCACCACGATCGCGACGGCCACGAGGACACCGGTGCAGACCGCGCCGATCGCGACCTTCGCCCCCAGCTTGCTCATCAGCCTGGCCGCCGGTGTCGCGAGGTCGGTGCGCGCCATCGACGTCGCGACCTCCGCCACCTCCTCGGGCGGGGTCGGGAACATGAGCAGCAGCAGCCCGGCCAGCCTGGCCAGGCGCCGGTGCCCGCGCTCCTCCCAGCCCGGCCCGTACGCCTCGACCGCCACCGCCTCCAGCTCGGCCAGCAGCGCGTCGGCCGTCTCGGGACGCTCGGCGGGATGCTTGGCCAGCCCCCGCTCGACCAGCCCCCGGAGCGGCTCGGGAACCTCCTCGACCGGCGGCGGCGTGCTGTGGTGCTGGCGGGCCAGCGCGGCCAGGTTGGTCGCCCGGTAGGGCCGGGCGCCGGTCAGGCATTCGAAGAAGACGATCGTGGCCGCGTACACGTCGGTCGTGGGCGAAGCGGGCCCGCCCGACCACTGTTCCGGCGCCATGTACGGCGGCGTGCCCGACGTGTTCGCCCCTTGCCCGGCCCGTACGGCGATGCCGAAGTCGACCAGTTTGCTGGTGCCGTCGCCCTGGACGATCACGTTCTCGGGCTTGAAGTCCCGGTGGACCACGCCGACCGCGTGGGCCTCGGACAGGCCGAGCAGCGAGCCCTTCAGCACCGTCAGCGCGGCCTCCGGCCCCGTGGGACCCTCCGAGCTGAGGACCTCGCGCAGGGAGACGCCGTTGACCAGGTCCATGATGATGGCGGCGCCCTCGCCGGTCTCGACGTAGTCGATCAACCGGGCGTTGTACGGGCTGCGCATGGTGCCCAGCAGCCGGGCCTCATGACGGAACCGCGCGACGAACGTGACGTCGGCGCGCAGCTCGTCGGACAGGTACTTGATGGCGACCTGCTCGCCGTCGTGGTCCCGTGTGGCCAGGACTACGCGTCCCGACGCACCGGCCCCGAGTTCGCGTACCTCGGTGTAGCCGGGAACCCCCCAATGCCCATACATAACGCCTCTTCTCTGGAGTCGTCAGGGCCCCCACCCACAGCAGACGCTCGGCAGTGTAACCCGTCTTACTCCAGAGAAGTCGTATATTTCACCGTTCCGGTTTGGGGGTTTCCGACGTCTTCTCGGAGGGTTTCTGTTCTGTTGGCGTCTCCGACGGGCTTTCGGAGGGTTCGGAGGGGCAGGCGGGGGTTTGTCCGCTCGCGCTGTCCGCCTTGCCTCCGGCCGACGCCGTCACCGACCACCGGGACCCGCAGGGCGTCTTCCCGGCCGCGAACGAGACGGTTCTGGTGTAGGCGGTCTCCCCGGCCAGGTCCATGGCGTCGCCGCCGATGGTCCGTCCGGCCACGGTGAACGTGACGCTGAGCCGTACCGCCTGCTCGTTGAGGGTGGTGACGGCCACCGTCGCGCTCGCCAGGCCACGCGCGCCGAGCGCGGCGCGCAGCACGCTGATGCGCTGCACGCCCGCGGGACAGCCGACCGTCGCCCGTGACGAGGCCTGCCGGTCGCCCGCAGTCACGGTGACGGTCAGCGTGCCGCCGCAGGGGCGCTTGGCGAAGCTGTGGCTGTAGGCCCGGGTGTAGGACGTATCGCCGGACAGGGTGGACTCCCGGGTCAGGACCGGCTCGCCGTTCAGGGAGAGGCTGGCGCGCATCGGGATCGCGGCCGTTCCGCTGGCCGCGGCCGAGATCCGCATGCTCACCGACCGGCCGGGGGACTCGGCCACCGACAGCGCCACGCGCAGGCGGGTGACGTCCGTGGGGCAGTCGGGGACGTTCGCGCTCGCGCTCTTCGCGCCGCCCGTCGCGGCGGGCGAGGTGGAGACGGTCAGCGTGACCGTCTCGCCGCACGCGCTGTCGTCCAGGGTGTGGCTGAAGGAGCGGGTGTAGCTGAGCGCGCCGCTGAGGCGGGCCGTCGTGGTCTTGACGACCGTGCCGCCCACGGTGAAGCGGGCCGTCAGCGTGACCGGGCCCTTGCTCGTGGCCCGTACGGTGGCCGTTCCCGCGGCCGCGCTCCCGTTCGAGGAGGAGAGCGTCAGCTTGCCCAGGCCGATGCCCGAGACCGTCGCCGGGGGAGTGGGCGTCTTCGTGGGCTTCGGAGTCGGCGTCTTGGTGGTCGGCTTGGTCGTTGGCTTGGTGGTGGTGGGGGTGTTCGTGGTGGGTTCGGTGGTCTCGGCGGGTTCGGTGGCTTCCGGGCTGGACGGGCCGGACGCCGACGGGATCACGGCTATCGGGACGGAGGCCACCGCGCTCGGATCGACCACCTCGGGTGTTTCCGGGAGAGTGGTCGTCGGCGGCGTGCCCAGCTGCGCCGGGCTGAGCGGCGCCGGAGTCTGCGAGGCCGCGACCACGTCCACCGGAGTGGTCGACGGGCCGCGCGAGCTCAGGATCACCACCGCGGCGACCGCCACCGCGACCGCCAGGCCCGTGCCGACGCCCATCCTGACCGCGTTGTGCCGCATCGCCTTGAAGACCGTCCGCGTCACGGACGTGCCCACCTGGGGTGCCGCCACCGGTTGCGGGACCGGCCAGAGCGCCGCCAGCAGGACCACCAGTGCGCCCAGGCGGCGCTTGCCGCGTTCCTCCCAGTCCTCGCCGTAGCCTGCCCTGGCGGCCTCCTCCAGTTCGGCCACGAAGTCCGCCGCGCTGGCCGGGCGCTGGTCGGGGTGCTTGGCCATGCCTCGGGTCACGAGGTCGCGTACGGGCTCCGGCGCGTCGTGGACCGGGATCGGCGCGTGCAGATGCTGATAGCCCAGGACGCTCGGCTCGGTCGAGCGGTAGGGCCGGTGCCCGGTCAGGCACTCGAAGAAGACCGCCGTCGCCGCGTAGACGTCGGTGGCCGGGGAGGCGGGCCCGCCGGCCCACATCTCCGGCGCCATGTAGGGCGGCGTGCCCTCGGGATGGGCGGCCGTCCCCTCCCGTACGGCGATGCCGAAGTCGACCAGCTTGCTGATCCCGTCGTCGCGGACGATCACGTTCTCCGGCTTGTAGTCCCGGTGCACCAGCCCGATCGTGTGCGCGCGGGCCAGCCCCAGCAGTGAACCCTTCAGCACGACCAGGGCCGCCTCGGGGCTCGTGGTGCCGTTCTCGCGGAGCAGGGCGCGCAGTGACACGCCGTTGACCAGCTCCATCACGATGGCGGCGCCGCTGGGCTCCTGGATGTACTCCCACATGGTCGCGATGTGCTGATCGCGCAACGTGGTGAGCAGCCGCGCCTCCGACTGGAACCTGGCCAGCGCGGCCGGATCCCGTCTGAGCCGTTCGGCCAAATACTTGATCGCGACTTTGACACCGGTGTCGTCATGCTCGGCCAAGACGACCCGGCCACTTCCGCCCGTACCGAGCTGTCGGATCTCGGTGTACCCGGGGGCACTCCACTCCATCGCCAACTCCCATCAGGAGGCGGCCCACCAGATTGGACGTGCGATCCAGCGGTCAGGTTTTCATGAAACTACTGCCATCTCCGGATGTGAACGGCTTTACCGATACCTTCTCTAACCGGTCCGCCCACCCACCCCCCTGACCAGCCCCAATTTCACCCCGTCACGTTCACCCTCCCCGGCCCACGGGCACCCAAGGCCCACGGGCACCCAAGGCCCAGGGCACCCAAGGCCCAGGGCACCCAAGGCCCAGGGCACCCAAGGCCCAGGGCACCCAAGGCCCAGGGCACCCAAGGTCCCGGGCGCCCGAGCTTCCGGGCAGTCCGGGCTTCTGTGACGCCCCCGCTCGGCCACCCTGTTCCTCGTGCCCGGCCCCCGAGGCGTGGGCGCCCCACGGCTCCGGGTTGGGGTTCCTGGCACCACGGCCTTCCCGGGCGCCACGGCTTCCGGGCAGCGGGCACCTCCGCCTCCGGGGTTCTCCATAGTTCCCGGGTCCGTCAGCCGCGAAGCGAGGGCCTCAGGGGGTGGTGAGCGGGGTGGGTGGGCGTTCGCCGCCCGCCGGGCCCGGGACGCCGGAGAACCGGTAAGGGACAGGGGCGCGTCCCGGCTGGACGACCAGGATGGTGCCGGGCTCCTCGGAGTAGAAGGCCGTCTCCACCGCCGCCGCCACGTCCTCCGCGTCCAGCAGCGGGAACCCGGCCCCCAGGAACACGTCCCGCATCCCGGCCACCAACGGCGTGTCGGTGAAGCCGGGGCACACCGCCCCGATCCGCACCCCGGAGGCGGCAAGAGGCTTGGCCAGCCCTCTGACCAGCCCCACCACCGCGTGCTTGGTCATCGTGTACACCGGGTCCCCGTCGTAGGCGACGAGCCCGGCCAGCGACGAGGTGACCACGATCGCGCCGCCGCCCCCGCGGGCGAGGGCGGGCAGGGACTCGGCCACGCCGTACACGACGCCGTCGACGTTGACGCCGACGGCCTTGCGGTACTGGTCAGGGTCGAACGCGGTCAGGTCCACGCCGCTGGAGATGCCGGCGTTGAGGTGGACGAGGTCGAGCCGGCCATACGCGCGCTCGGCCGTGGCGACGGCCCGCGCGGAGGTCTCGCGGTCGGCGACGTCGCCCGCCACCGCGGTGCCGCCCAGCTCTTTGGCCAGCCGCTCCGCCCCGTCCGCGTCGACGTCGACGAGCACGCAGCGGGCGCCGCCGCGGGCCAGCCGCCTGGCGACGGCCGCGCCGATCCCGCCGGCGGCTCCGGTGATCAACGCGACCGTACTCATGGGGCCTCCTGGTCGAGCATGCGGTGGGCGCGGGCGATCAGCGTGGGTACGGCGGCGCCGATGCCGTCGAAGCCCTCTCCCACGGTCTTACCCTGCCGGAACCGGGCATGGATACCCTCGACGATGACGGCCAGCTTGAAGTTGCCGAAAGCCACGTAGTAATTGATGTCGGAGATATCGCGCCCAGACACCTTGGCGTAGCACGCGGCGAACTCGGCCGCGTTCAGAAACCCCGGCGCCAGCGTGACATCCCCCGCCACCGGCACGCTCGCGCGTTCCGCGTCGCCCGGATCCTGCCAGTACGTGAGCGTCAGCCCCAGATCGGCCAGCGGATCGCCGAGCGTGGACATCTCCCAGTCGACCACCGCCAGGATCTCCGGCGGATCCCGCCTGACCAGCGTGTTGTCCAGCCGGTAGTCGCCGTGCACGAGCGTGCTCTCCGAGCGCGACGGCATCCGCTCGCGCAGCCGCCCCACCAGCCGGTCGTACTCGGGCAGGTCGGCCGCCTTCGACCGCTCCCACTGCTGTTCCCACCGGTTCAGCTGCCTGGCCAGGTAGCCCTCCGGCCGCCCGAAGTCGCCCAGACCCACCTGCCGGTAGTCGACGTCGTGGATGGCGGCGAGGATCTCCGCGAGCCGTTCCGACAGCCGCCGCGCCTGCCCGGGCGGCGGGTCGCCGAGCTCCGCCCGCGTGCGTACGGCGGCGCCGTCCACCTGCCCCATCACGTAGAAGGGCGCCCCGATGACCGCCTCGTCGGCGCAGAAGGCGAGCGCCTCCGGCACCGGAACCGGCGTGCCGTTAAGCGCGGAGATCACCCGCCACTCGCGGCGCATGTCGTGGGCGGTCGGAAGTACGTGCCCGAGCGGCGGGCGGCGCAGCACGACCGGCCGCTCGCGGCATTCGACGAGATAGGTGAGGTTCGACTTGCCGCCGGAGATCAGCGACGCCGACAGCGCCTCACCCGCGCCGGGCACGTGGGTGGCGATCCAGTCGGCCAGTCGGGGCCAGTCCAAGCCGGGAACGGTCATGGGACCACATTAGAACCTTGCTCTGGTCGGCGGCGCAATGAGGTCCGCGACAATCGCGCAGCCCTTGCGGACGTCGGCCAGCGACGCGGAGCCGTACCCGATGACCAGTCCGTGCACCCGTGGCGCGCCGTGATGGTGGCGTTCCACCGAGTCCAGGCGCACGCCGCGCGCGGCGGCCTCGCGCACGATCTCCGGCACCACGTCCTCGGGCAGTTCGGCCAGGACGTGCAGGCCCGCGGTGTCGCCGTGCAGGCGGCACACCGGGCCCAGGATCTCGACCACGGCGGCCCGGCGGCGCGCGTACTCCAGGCGCATCCGCCGCAGGTGCCGGTCGAGGTCGCCGTGCTCCAGCAGCGTCCCGACCGCCTGCTGCACCGGCCCGCTGGTACGGTCGCCCAGATCCTTCCTGATGCCCGCGATCCTGGCCAGAAGGTCCCGCGGCCCGACCAGCCAGCCGACGCCGACGTCCGGGGCGAGCGACTTCGACAACGTCCCCAGCAGCACGACCCGCGACGGATCGAGCCCGTAGAGCGCGGGCAGCGGCGCCACGTCGTAGCGGAACTCGGCGTCGTAGTCGTCCTCCACGATCATCGCGCCGGTCCGCCTGGCCCATGCCAGCAGCCGCTCCCTGCGCGGGATCGGCAGCCGCCCGCCCATCGGGTACTGGTGCGCCGGGGTCGTGTACAGCACGCTCAGATCCTCGGGCAGCCCCTCCACGATCACGCCGTCGCTGTCCACCGGGCACGGCACCACCTCGACGCCACGCCCGGCGAAGACGTTCCGCGTGACCCGATAGCCCGGATCCTCCACCCCCGCCCGTCCGCCCGGCTTGAGCAGCGCGAGCGTGACGAGGTCCAGGCCGTTGGCGGTGCCGCGGGTGACAAGGACGTTCTCGGGCCCGACCGCCACGGCCCTGGTCCGTCTGAGGTGCGCGGCGAGCAGTTCTCGCAGGTACGGCAGGCCGTACGGGTCGGGGGCGTCGCCCGGCGGCAGGTCGGCCGCCTTGCGCCAGGCCCGCTTCCACGCGGCACGGTCGAAGTCCCGCACCCAGGGCTCGCCCGGCGCCAGGTCGATCACCGGTTTCGCGGCGGCGGCGGGCGGCGGGGGCACGGTGGTCATGGGGGCGTCGACGGCCGGCGGAGGCGCGTACAACTGCGCCACGAACGTCCCCGACCCGTGCCGCCCGTCGAGCCACCCCTCCGCGTAAAGCTGCTGGTAGGCCTCCGTCACCACGGTACGGCTCACGCCCAGCTGCGCCGCCAGCCCCCGGCTGGACGGCAGCCGCTCACCCGGAGCCAGCGTCCCGCCCCGCATGGCCTCCCGCAGCCAGGCGGTCAGCTGGGCGGCGAGAGGCTCCGCCGAATCCCGGGAAAGAGCGACGGGCAGGTCAACTAGGCTGCGCACAGGAAGTGGTCTCCATGAATCGGCATTTAGTGGCCCTAATCTACAAGTCCACTTCTGAGCAGGATGGACCGCATGCTCTCCACCACACCCCGCACCACGCTCGGCCGCGAGAAGCACCGCGCCAGCACCGACCGCGCCGACCTGTACGAGGTGCTCGACACCGGGCTGATCTGCCACCTGGGGGTGGTGCACAACGGGCACCCGATGGTCGTCCCGACCGGCTACGGCCGCGTCGACGACACCCTGTACCTCCACGGCTCCACGGGCGCCAAGTCGCTGCGCTCCGGCCAGGACACGGAGATCTGCGTGACCGTGACGCACGTGGACGGCATAGTCCTGGCGCGCTCGGTCTTCAACCACTCGTTCAACTACCGCAGCGCCATGATCTACGGCACCGCCCGCCTGGTCACCGACCCCGACGAACGCATGACCGGCCTCCGCGCCCTCACCGACCACCTGGCCCCCGGCCAGTGGGACTACGCCCGCCAGCCCAGCCGCAAGGAACTGGCCGCCACGTCAGTCCTGGCACTGAGCCTGACCGAAGCCTCGGTAAAGCTCCGCACCGGCCCCCCGAGCGATGAGGACTACGACTACGCCCTCCCGATCTGGGCCGGCGTCCTCCCCTTGGTCACGACCTACGGCACCCCCATCCCCGACCCGGTCCTGGACCCCGCCACCCAGCCCCCCACCCACATCCACTCCCGCCGCTGACCACGGGCAGCCCGGAGCACCGGGTCCGAGGGAGCGCGGGTTCAGAGGGTTCCCGAAGGCCCGAACGCCCGGGGGATCTCCCGGAACCCGAAAGCCCGGGGGACCGATGGCTTTGGGAGCAGCGCTCAGCAGGAGCAGGGCGCCCAAAGGGCGAAGCCACAGGTGGGGTGAGGGCGGGGGACGTCGGGACCGAGCGGTTGAGGGCGGGACATCGGGACCGAGCGGTTGAGGGGCTTTCCCTGGCTTGTCCCCGCGCCGAGACGGCGGGAGGGGGGACGGTCGTGACCGGCGCGTTGTCGCGGCGGGCGGCATGGGCCACGGGCAGTGGTCAAACATGCGGCGTTACGGCGAGAACCCCGTCCGACTGCCGGCCGGCCTCGCACGGATGCGAGCCCACGACGGCGGGAGGCGCCCACCTGGCTTGCCGTAACGGATAGGAGCGGCAGAACCCGGCTTGCCGTAACGGATATGAGCGGCAGAACCCGGCTTGCCGTAACGGATAAAAGAGCAGCAGTAGAAACGCAGGACGGTCACAACCGACGGCGGATGGTGCCCTCGTGGGGGGCGCGGGTGCGGGAGGTGGTGACGAGGGCGGCGAGGGCGGCGGCGGAGGTGATGGCGGCGAGGGTGATCAGGGCGCGGTCCATGGTGAACGTCGAGGTGAGGAAGTACGCCTCGCTGACCAGCATCCCCAGCCCCACACTGATCGCGAACGCCAGCGCCCCACTCTCCATCGCGTCACCGGTGTGGTCCCGCCGGCCCAGCAGCGGCCGCACCAGCCCCAGCACCGCCGCCCCCGGGCACAGCACCAGGAACATGATCGTCACCACCACCCGCACGGCCGACCCCGCCGCCAGATGTCCGACCAGGACGGCGAGCCACCCCGACAGTCCGAGCAGCAACAACGACACCCGCGAGAACGTCATGATTTCTCCGGCAGCAGTTCGTAGACGTCCCCACCGGGGTTGCTCAGCACCTTCTTGAACCGCTTCGACGCCTCCACCTCCCGTTTGAGCCGGTCGATGGTGCCCTTGGGCAGGATGCCGGGCGTCTCGGTGGCCGGGCGCTGGGTGCGGTTGAGCACCAGGTAGCCCTTGGCGCCGGGCGGGAGCTTGGACATGAGGTTGATCAGCGACGGCGCCGGCTTCTCGACGAACTCGGCGAGCGTCGGCACGTACGCGGGCAGGTTGGGCAGGGCCTCGCGCGAGGGCGGAAGTTCGTCGAGCCAGCTCTGGTCGAAGCGTTCGTACTGGTCGTAGGCCCCGGGCAGGAAGAAGGTGGGCGCGACGATGAGCGAGTTGACGGGCGCGATCCGGTGGAGCTCCTTGACCAGTTCGACCTCGTCGAGGGTGAAGTAGTTGCCTTGTTCCTTGCCGTAGTTGCCGAAGAAGAAGCCGGAGACCATCAGCAGCAGGACGACGGGCAGGACGGCCAGCCGTACGAAGGCGCGCTTGCTGGGCAGGAAGACGGCGGCGGCCAGGAACGCGGTCATCGGCAGCGTGAACAGGTAGACGCGGAAGAGGATCTCGCCGCCGTAGCTTCCCGCGGCGAAGAAGACCAGCGGCGCCAGCCCGATCATCAGCAGCGGCAGGCCGGGACGGCGCAGCCACTGGCGGCGCAGGATGGCGCCGCCGATGGCCAGCAGCCACAGGCCGACGGACAGGGCGCGGTCGGCGTAGGCGACGATCACCTGGCCGGGGGCGACGTCGCCGAGGGCCACGAGTCCGGCGTCGAGGTTGCCGCCGGCGTCGCCGAGCGAGCCGACGATGAAGTTGATCTTGCTTTCGAGCACCTGCCAGGCGATGCCCACCGCCCAGCCGGCGGCCAGCGCCGCGCTCACCATGAGGATGCCGAAGTTGCGGTAACGGCGCAGGATGAACAGCAAGCCGAGCGTGGCCACCAGCATGAGCGGCGTGAGCTGGTGGGAGGAGGCGATCGCGGCGATCGGGATGACCAGCAGCAGCGTCCAGGTGAGCCGCGCGTACGTCGTGGTCATCGGCGGCGGCTCCGCGGCCAGCCCATGCGGGTCGTCACCGGCTCTGATGGGCCCGCGTCTGAACCTCCGCACGACCACGGCCAGCACGATGAGGTAGAGCACCAGCGTGGTGGCCTGGGGCGAGAAGTAGTCCTGCCCGACCCACGAGCAGGAAAAGTACACCCAGATGCCGCCCCAGATGAGCTGCCTGTTGCGGGTCACGGTCCTGAACAGCAGCAGCAGCGGCAGCAGCGTGGCCACGTTGAAGACCAGGGGGCCCCACTTGGCGATGTCGAGCGCGTTCTCCAGCCCCGCCGCCTCGGTCATGAGCGCGAAGAAGGAGAAGAACCCGGGCCACTGGTGGTAGGCCGACAGCGAACCCGCGGCGGGGTCGGTGGCGCCGTGCCTGATCAGGTAGTCGATGACCGAGACGTGCTTCCACGCCCATGGGTAGCGCAGCGTGGGATAGAGCAGGCTGGGCGTGGCGTGCAGGACCGCGATGAGGATGAGCGCGTACCCGGCGTGCCACAGCTCCAGCGCGTGCCGGTCGTTGAGCAGCGCCACGAACCCGATGATCATGACCACGATCGCGATCCAGAACGTCGCGGGCAGGACCGTGAGCAACCCGAGGTCGGTCATCTGGTCAAGGTTGACCCGCCGCAGCGACAGCCCCCACAGGATGGTGGAGACCGGCAGCGCGGTGCGGGCCACGAACCAGGTCAGATTCCCCGCGGCGGGGATCAGGTCGGCGCGCGTGGAGTCCATGCGGCCGCTCATGTAGCCGATGACGGTGGCGAGCATCGCCAGCAGCCGGGTGATCAGCGCCTGTCCCGGCCGGACGTTGCCCGGCCCGGTGACGGTGATCGCCTGGAAGGTCGTGCGCGGCAGCGAGGACTTCACCTGCGCCAGGTGCACGCTGAGCGCCCGCCGCCCCCGCCCGCGGTGGGGGACCGCCGCCAGCGACTTGCCCTCGGCGACACAGCGGGAGATCACGTACGCGCGCGTGGCCCGCCGTGCGGAGATGCCGGCGCGCAGGTGCGCGGAGGGTTCGAAGAGGACCCTGCCGTTGGGGTTGAGCTCCTTGAGCAGGTGGAACAGCTCGGCCTTCACGCCCCCCGGCGGCTCGGCGAGCGTGTCGCCCGCCTGGTGGTCGAGGTCGGCGGGGAAGCCGCCCGCCTCGGCCAGCGCGGTGCGGCGGAAGGCCACCCCGGCGCCGTAGAGGTCGTCGATCGGCCCGGCCTCCTCGGGCGAGCCTGTGCACGAGGCGCCCATGATCCAGGCGAGCTCCTCGGGGAACCATCTCGGCCGCCCCGCCACCCACCGCAGCGTCACGTTGCTCCGCACGGCCAGCACCTGGCGCTCGTCGAAGGCGCGCAGCAGGCAGGTGGACCAGTCGGGCTCGGCGGCGGTCTCGTCGTCGTGGAAGGCCACGACGTCGCCGGTCGCGACCGTCAGGCCGAGGTTGCGGGCGGCGGCCACGCCGCGCTGCCCCTCGTTGTGCAGGACGACGACGTCGTCCAGCCCGCCGCGGGCCAGGTCGGCCAGCTCCGGGCAGTGGTCGACGACCACGATGATCTGCTCGGGCGGCTCAAGCTGGGCGCGCAGGGAGGCGATCGTGACGCGTAGCTGGTGCCAGGCGCCGACCTCGCCGGTGACGACGACCACCGAGAGCGTGGGCACCGCCTTCTCGTCGACCGGGGGCGGTGGCTCGGCCGTGATCTTCGGGATCGGACGGGTGCTGGTGGCGTCGTCCTCATCCTCGTCCTGCTCCGGTCCGAGCAGTTTGCGCGCGTCCCAGACCAGCACGCCGGTGGGCGCGTCGTCCTCGTCGTCCGTACGCGGCCTGGGCAGCCGGGCGACCTTCGTCGCGTCGTCGTCAGGTAAGGCCGCCGTGTCGGCGGCAGGCCGTTTCAGCTGACGTGTCGTCTCGTCATCGAGCGCCTCGTCGGCTTGCCTGCCCTCCACCGTGTGTACCTTTCCCGACCCAGAGCTGAACGACGGCTACCCGTGACTTTACTCGGTCCGAATCGCCTGATCGTCGTCTCGATCAGAGTGTTCCGAACAGTTCGGAACGTTGTTCGATCTTGGCAGCGGGTGGCCGGGTGGGCGAGCTTCTGGATGGTCCTTGAAACCTTCCCGACGGAGGTCGCCCGATGCGCATCCCACGTCCGTGTCCGCTCCGGGGCGGTCAGGAAGCACGAAGCCGGAAACAGGGGCATCGGCTTCGGCTCCGGCCGAAGCGGGAGCCGCGCGGCAAGGCTCTACGTGGAGCCGACATCTGCTGCTGACGGGCCCGATCGGGCATCCCCCTGCCTCCACTTCCCTCGCCAGGGCAGGGGGATGACCCGCGTAAAGATCCTTTGTTAACATGACCGCCCGAGCCGGAGTGGGCTCCGAGCGGAAGAAGCAGCGTTGGACGAGGACGGTCCCCCCGACCCGGCGCAAGCCACCACTGCCGCCGAGTACGTCGCCGCGCTGGCCCGATTACGCCGCTGGAGCGGCCTCACCTACCGGCGGCTGGCGAGCGCGTCGGGCGGCGCGCTCCCCGTGAGCACGGTGGCGGGCGTCCTGGGCAGGACGACTCTGCCCAGGGAGGACTTCGTGGCGGCCTTCACCGCCGCCTGCGGCCTGGACGAGGCGGAGACCGACCGCTGGATCCGCGCCCGGAGAAACCTGGCAGCCGGCACGGGCGAGCAGCACCCCACAGGCGAACAGACCATCACGGGCCAGGCGGGCACGGGCCAGGCGGACACAGGCCAGGCGGGCACGGGCCAGGCGGGCACGGGCCAGGCCGACACGGTCCAGACCGACACGGGCCAGGCGGGCCTGGCTGACACGGGCCGGGCCGGTTCGGGGCAGGCCGGCGTGGGTGGGCAGGCGGGTTCGGGCGAGATCGGGCCTGACCCGGAGACACCCGTGAGCCCGTCACCGGACCCGGCGGAGCCCGCCGCGCCGCGCCGGTCCCTTGCACACCGGTCCCTGGCGCGCAGGTGGTGGCCGGTGATCGCCGTGGCCGCAGGACTCGCGGTCGCGCTCCTGTTCGCCCCGACGCTCATCAGAGGCGTGGGCGACATGCTGGAAGGCCGCGCCGCTGCCAGCCAGAGCGCCACCGCGCAGTCCCCGCGGGACGGCTGGTACCAGATCGTCCCCTCACACGTCGCCGACCGCGGCCTGTGCGTGGGCGAGGGCCGCGAACGCTCGGGCAGGACCGACCGCCCGCTGGCCGTCCAGACCTCCTGCGCGGCCGAGGGCCCGGCCACCCTTCTCAAGACCCTCGGCCCCGGCGTCTACGAGATCCAGTGGCACCATCCCAAGCAGGGCGTCGGCTGCCTGGGCGTGGACGGCGCCTACCTGGGAGACGAGGCCCTGCTCGCCCCCAGCGGCTGCATCGCCGCCGCCCACCAGCGCTTCCTGCTGGAGCGCGATCGCAACGGGTTCAGGCTGCGTCCCGTCCACAGCGGCAAATGCCTCGGTGCCCTGTACGGCGAAGCCGACATCCACCCCGGCGCCGAGATCGCCCAGCTCGCCTGCTCCGGCAAACGCGACCAGATCTTCCGCTTCGAGCCCGTGGAACGCCCGACCTGGGCGGAGTCCGGCTAGACGACCCCGGGGCCCGGTTAGGACCCGGGCCGGGTGACGGCGGTGGGCAGGCTCTGCCGTACGTAGGCCGCCTTCCCCGCCTGCCCGAACTCGGTCAGCGTGCCGGGCCCGGTGAGCGTGAAGTCGCAGCCGTCGGCGTCCACGGCGTTCCACTGGACGACCGCCTTGATGTTGGGCAGGTCTTCCAGCACACCGGGCACGTCGGCGTACCAGCGCCCGCGGGCCCGGTCGTCGCGCACGTTGTGCTCGCTGCCGTACTCGCTCAGGATGAACGGCTTCTTGCCGAACCCGTTGCTCACGAACCAGTCGTAGGTCGGCTTGATCGTCGTCCTGAAGTCCTGCCAATCGGCGTTACGGCAGCGGGCGAAGTTGTAGGGGTCGTAGCTGACCCAGTCGACGTAGTCGTCGCCCGGGTAGAAGGCCTTCCAGCGGTGACGGAACGGGTAGTAGCCGGTGACGCCCCACACCCAGGCCACGTTGGTGACGCCGAGGGTGCGGAAGCGGTCGACGATGTGCCGGTACGCGGCCACGTAGTCGGCGGGAGCTCCCGCGTTCTTGCGCATCTCCATCTCGCCGTCGAAGCCCAGCAGGACGGGCTTGCCGTACTCCTTGATGCGCCGCGCCTGGGGGTCGATGACGCTGTGGTCGGCCTCGCCGCGGGCGATGTTGGCCCAGGGGATGTTGTCGGAGGTGTTCCAGCGTTCGGACTCCCAGCCGAGCAGCAGGAGCCGGTCGCGGCCGAGCTGGGGCTCGTCGTCGCGCAGCATCTGGCCGTTGGGCGTCTCGGACATGTCGTGGTAGGCGAACACGACGTCGAACTTCCTGCCCACCTGGCGCTCCAGCGTGGTGACCGAGTTGAGCAGGCCACCGCTGGCCGGCGGGGTGTAGATGCCCCACCAGGCGCCGCACGCGGGGCCCTGCTTGAGCGTGGCGGGGGAGCTACACGGGCGGCCGCCGTCGGCGCCCGCCTCCGGATCGGAGTAGGACGTGACGTACACGATGGTCCCGGTGGCGAGGACGGCGAGGCCGACGACCAGACTCCACAGGACCCGGCGGCTCTTGCGGGGCACGGCGTGCTTTCCCGCCGATTCCTGAGGCATGGGTGCTCCGTACGGATGATGCGTGAATCGGCCTCCAGTGTAGGGAGGGCCGCCTTCAATCGGCTGTACTGACGGCCGGCCGTACCGGCGCGGCGAGGGTGCGCAGCACGGGCAGCGCGCGGGCCGCCTGGAGCGGGTCGACGGGCAGCACGTGGCGGGTCCACCAGGAGGCCACCTCGGGGGTGGGGCCGGGCTCGGTCAGTGGCGCGCCGAAGTCCTCGTCCAGCGGCGGCGTGTACAGCGCGGTGGTGATCACGCCGCGCCGTTCCAGCGCGCGTATCGCCTCGTCACGCTCCTCCACCAGCAGCGGTACGCGGAAGAGCGGCTGGTCGGCCAGTTCCCGCACCGGCGGGGCGGTCACGGGCAGCCCTGCCAGCATCCGCACGCCCGCCACGCGCCCGGCCCGCTCGCGCTCGGCGGTGCGCTGGCGGGCGGCGGCGAACCGGCGCTGCACGGCTCCGTGGGCGTTGCGGTAGCCGCCGGAGCCGACGGACATCCACCGGTCGAAGGCGGGCAGGTCCTCGGCGCCCACGGCGGCCAGGTCGCGGGCGCGCGAGTCGTCGCTGACGTAGGTGGCCTCGATGCCGAGCGCGCGGGCCAGCCGCCAGGCCGGGGTGCTCAGGCGCAACGCGTAGACGGCGTCGCGCAGGAGAGGGGCGGCGATGGTCCGCAGCTCACCCGCGGTGGAGGGAGCGAGCAGCAGCCGGTCGCGCAGGTCCGCGGCCCGCCGGGCGGCCTCGGCCTCGCGCAGCAGCAGAACGCCGCCGGAGCCCGCCCGCGCGTGCTTGGACAGGCTGAAGGCCGCCGCCGCGCCGAACGTGCCCACGTGCCGTTCGCCGAGCCGGGTCTGGAAGGCGTGGGCGCAGTCCTCGACCAGGACCACGCCCCTGGCCGCGCACTCGGCGGCCAGGCGGTCGATCTGGCCTGGCAGGCCGTACATGTGCGTGGCGACGACCGCGCCGATCCCGGTCCAGTCGACGCGCTCGGCGTCGATGGTCGCGTCGTCCGGCGAGACGGGCGCCATGACCGGGCGCAGCCCGGCGGCGACCGCCGCGAAGAGCACGGTCTCGCAGTTGACCGGGGACATCAGCACCCGCTGCCCGCGCTCCACGAGAGCACGAAACGCGAGGTAGAGCCCGAGCCTGGCGGAGGGCAGGTATACGCCGTGCAGACCGGTCCGCTGAACCAGCGGCGCGATCAGGACATCGTCCCGTTTTCCCTGGTTCTTCGGCACTCATGGAACGATACGCTGTAACTTCAGCGATCGCAGGTCTTGTCTCTCAAGGCGGTCTATCCATGGAGTCTGGCACGTGGCCCGAAGTGGGCGTCGTGGTGTGTACGCGCGGTGACCGGCCGGAGATGATCAGAGACACACTCAAGGGCATCACCTCCCAGGACTATCCGGGCCAGGTCACCACCGTCGTCGTGTTCGACGGCGGCGATCCCGATCCCGAGCTCGCCTCCGACGACCCCGCCCGCCCGGTCCGGCTGGTCAGGAACGAGCGCTCGCGCGGCCTGCCCGCCGCCCGCAACAGCGGCATCCTCGCCCACGCCGGGAGCGTCGAGTGGGTCGCCTTCTGCGACGACGACGACACCTGGCTGCCCACGAAGATCACCGCGCAGGTGCGCGCGGTCCAGAAGCATCCCGACGCCGTCTTCGCCACCTGCGGCTCGCTCATCGTCCACGACGACTGGACCCGCCACATCCACCTGGAGAAGGAGCGGGTCCCCTTCGCCGACCTGCTCGACGGGCGCCAGCCCGCCATGCACCCCTCCGGGTTCCTCGCCCGCCGCTCCGCCCTGACCGGCGAGGCCGTCGGCCTGTTCTCCGAGACGATCCCCAGCGGCTACGGCGAGGACTACGAGATGCTCCTGCGCGCCGCCAGGTGCGCTCCCATCGTGCACGTGCCGGAGGAGCACCTCCACGTCCGCATGCACGCCCAGTCGCACTTCGCCGGACGCTGGGACGTCATCGCCGAAGCCCTGCAGTGGCTGCTGGAGCGCTACCCGGAGATCAAGACCTCCCGCAAGGGCTACTCCCGCCTGGCCGGGCAGGTCGCCTTCACCCGCGTCGCGGTGGGCCGCCGCTCGGAAGCGCTGCGCTGGTCGATGCGGGCCTTCACCACCGACCCGCGCGAGATCAGGTCGTACGGCGTCGCCGCCATCGCCCTGCTACGCCTGAGCCCCACCTGGGTCGTCCGGCGGATGGAGGCGCGCGGCCTGGGCGCGCCCTGAGGCGATCCGCCACAGCCCCGGCAGCACCGCCAGCGCGGTGATCGTCTGGCTGGCCAGAATCGCGAGGCCCACCCCGGTGATCCCGTGGACGGGCAGGAGCAGCTGCGCCCCGCCGATCGCCATCACGGCCATCCCGAACTGCACGAACACGATCATCCCCGCCCGCCGCAGCGCCCGCAGCGCGCCCAGGTAGAGCTCGACCACGGCGCGGGGCAGCGCCGCCAGCGCGATCAGCCGCATGAGGTCGGTGGCGTGCTGCGCGTACCCCTCGCCGAACAGCAGCAGCGCCACCGGCGCCAGCAGCGTCGCCACGACGACCAGCGGCGTCAGAATGAGGAACGTGCGCCGCAGCGCCCTGCGGCAGTTGTCGGCCAGCGCCGCCTTGTCGAAGGCGCCCTCCACGGTCAGCGAGGAGGCCATCGTGTAGCTGAGCATCTCCAGCATGGCGCCGAGGGTGATGGTCAGCCCGTAGTAGGCGTTCATCTCCTTGGAGACCTGGGCCGCGACCAGCACGGGCACGCCGTAGTTGAACAGCAGCGTGAAGATCGAGCCGGCGTAGTCGCCGGCCAGGAAGCGGCCGATCTGGCGCGGGGGCGGCAGCCTCTTGTCCGCGGTGAGCCGGGCGTGCTGGGGGATCAGCTTGCGGAAGACGGCCGTGTTGAGGCACAGGGAGACGATGAGGCCGGGAGCGATCCAGGCCAGGAAGACCGCCCAGGAGACCGAGACGCCGGCCGAGTTGCCCAGCAGTACGGCGCACACGGCCAGAACGCCGAAGCGGACCACCCAGAAGACCAGGTTGGCCACCGGCACCCAGGGGGCCTTGCGCAGGCCGGTCAGCACCACGTCCTGCAGCGTGCAGATGCTCCAGACGATCACCATGACCGTGAAGACCAGCCCGGCGGTCCAGCCGGACAGCAGGCTGTAGGTCTCGCCCCAGCTGGTCAGCGTGAGCAGGAAGACCGCGCAGCCGGCGACGGCCAGGCCGGTGGCGGCGCCGTAGACGGTGCCGACGAAGCGGGCGGTGTTCCGGCCGGCCTCGGGGACGAAGCGGGCGACCGTACCGACGAAGCCGAAGGAGGTGATCGCGGCCAGGAACCTCATCGCGGCCAGGATGGCCATGCCGACACCGACGTCCTTCTCGTCGAAGACGCGCGCGGTCACGGTCCAGTAGGCCAGCCCGATGACGGCGCCCGCGCCGGCGTTGAGCATGAGGGAGTAGGCGCTGCGCAGCAGCGGGTCGTTGAGGTCGGCGGGCAGGAACCTCTTCAGGCCGCGCTCAGCCACCGGGGGACACCTGCCGCATCGCGTAACGCGCGCGGCGGACGATCGCGTAGCCCTTGGTCAGCGTACGTTCCCTCAGGTAGATGAGCGGCACGCCGCGGCCCTCGACGGCGCGGCGGAAGCGGTCCATGCTGGTGCGCCTGGCCACGGTCAGCCGCGGTACGGCCAGCACGTCGTGCCGGTCGGCGGCGATGGCGTTGCTGACCGCGCAGGCGGCGAAGTATCCGGCCTTGCGCACCTCGCGGCGCACCCGCGCGCTGGAGTAGCCGTAGGGGTATGCCATGGTCACGACGGGCGTGCCCACCTTGTCCTCCAGCAGGCCCTTGTTCCTGCGCAGCTCCTGGCGGAGCTCGGCGTCGGCCAGCTGGTCGAGCTGCGGATGGCTGTGGCTGTGGCCGCCGATCTCGATGCCGCTGGCGGCGGCCTCGCGGGCCTGGCCCCAGGTGAGCATGTCGTCCAGCGGGCGGCCCGCCGCGTCCTTGCCGGCGTCGGCCAGCCAGCCGCTGGTGACGAAGATCGTGGCGGGCATCCGGCGCCGCTCCAGGACGGGCAGCGCGTGGGAGTGGAAGTCGGCGTACCCGTCGTCGAAGGTGATCAC
Organism: Nonomuraea sp. NPDC050394; assembly: GCF_044459065.1. Taxonomy (NCBI): domain Bacteria; kingdom Bacillati; phylum Actinomycetota; class Actinomycetes; order Streptosporangiales; family Streptosporangiaceae; genus Nonomuraea; species Nonomuraea sp. NPDC050394. The sequence goes on from NZ_JBITIO010000009.1 coordinate 76,200, forward strand.
GACCGCCTTCTGGGGCACCTGGTTGTGGTTGAGCGCCGCGACGAGGTCGGCGAAGGTCATCGGGGTGTACCCGCCGTCGGCCAGGTACGCCACCTGCTCGGCGAAGTCACCGGGTCGTACGGCCAGCGGCCTGGTCGCCTCGTTGGGCCGGTCGGTGACCGAGTGGTACATCAGGATCGGCACCCGGATCATCGCAGCCTCCAGGAGCCGACGGCGTAGCCCCACGCGGTCCAGGCCAGCCCGATGACGATCGCCCCGGCCCGGCCGAGCCCGCCCGGGTCGCCGCGCAGCGCCTCGCCCAGGCCGCGCAGGGCGCCCTTGGGCAGTGCCTTGAGCGCGTGGGCGCGCTCGCTGGACAGGCCGTCCTGCGTGCCCACCTCGCGGGTGACCAGCGCCTTGGACAGCCCTTCCGCGTAGCAGCGGGAGCGGAAGTAGGAGAACGTCTCGCGCTGCCTGGGCACCTTGTGGCCGATCAGCGCCCGCGGCTCGAACAACATGACCGACCCGGGCCTGCGCTGGGTCAGCCGGATGCAGAACTCGGTCTCCTCGCAGCCCAGCGGCCTGCTCTTGCGCCCCTGGACGCTTCGGCCGATGCCGCTGTGGAAGCCGCCGACTCCGGTGACGGCCTCGCGTAGGAAGGCGGCGTTGCCGCCCATGACGTTGCGGACCGGAGCCCGGACCGCCGGCATGCCCCGGTAGCTGCAGCCGACGGTCCAGTCGAACTCGTGCGGGAACCACCGCGGACGTCGCTCCGACGCCCACAGCGGATCCGTACGCCCGCCGACGCCGACCACCCCCGGTTCCTGGAAGCCCTCCTCCAAAGCCTCCAGCCAGCCGGGATCGGCCACCGCGTCGTCGTCGAGGTAGGCGACGATGTCACCGCCGGCGACATCGGCACCGGTGTTCTTGCCGCCCGACAGGCCCTGCTCGTGGGAGTTCTCCACGACGACGGCCTTCGGGTAGGCCCGGGTGAGCTTGAGGTGCAGGCCGGGGTTGTGGTCGACGACGAGGATCAGCTCGTGTGCCTTGCGGCGCTGGTTCTCGATCGACTCCACTGCCTGCCTGATGTCCTCCCAGCGCTCCTCGGTGTAGACGCAGATGACGACGGATGTAAGCACGGGTGGGCCTTCGTGGCTAAGCGACGCCCCGGTCGGCGGCGGGTGTGGCGGTGGGTTCGGGCAGTTGGAGGCCGGGTGGCCGCCGCCATTCCCGCAGGATGGTGCTGAGCACCCGGAACCCGTCGCGGAAGGTGCGCAGGTTGCTCTGCCCGTGGATGCGGTGCCGTTCGTGGCTGGGCACCTCGTGGATCGTCAGCCCGGCCTTGGCGGCGCGCACGTTCATCAGGGTCTCCACCTCGAACCCGTCGCAGTCCAGGTCGAGCACGTCGAGGTGGTGGGCCCAGAAGGCGTTGTAGCCATAGCACAGGTCGGTATAGCGGGTGCCGTACATGAGGTTGACCAGCGCGGTGAGGGCCTTGTTGCCGACGCTGCGGCCGAAGGTCAGGTCGTCGCTGCCGCCGCCGGTGGCGTAGCGCGAGCCCTTGACGAAGTCGGCTCCGGTCACCAGCGCGCCCACGAACGTGATGATCTCCCTCCCGTCCATGGAGCCGTCGGCGTCGATCATCACGATGATGTCGCCCGTGCAGGCGGCGAAACCGGCGGCCAGGGCGTTGCCCTTGCCCTTGCCGGTCTGCGTGATGATCCTCAGGTTGGGGCGCAGGCGTCTGGCAACGGCGACGGTCTCGTCAACGGAGTTGCCGTCGACGAGCACGACCTCGTCGATCCATTGGGGCAAGGTGGCGAACAGATGCGGCAGGTTCTCCGCCTCGTTCATCGCCGGCACCACCACGCTGACTCTGGGCGATATCGCCAGGTGGGGTGTCACAGGGGTGAAACGCTCAAGCGGCGGCATGGACCGCAGTGAGGTCACCTGCGCCTTGCCGTTGTGCCTGATGTTCTCGGGACTCATTTCGGGAACAATCCTTCCGGGACCACCCGCCGCAGGCCACGCTCGGCCATACCCGGGTGCTGTGGGGGTGCCGAAAGCGGTAAACGATGCATTGCCGGTCCAGTGGGAGTGAGGGTGCTGGTGTTGTGCTGCCGAGGGGATGGGAGCGCTTAGAGCGCTCCCGATGGTTCTTTGACGTCTGACTCTTGGCCTCGAGTACCACGGATACGCCCAAAGCCCTTCAACACACGATCCGCCGCTCTATAGAGAGACGGCGAATCGGTGACAATTGTTCGCGCCTTGTTGAAGGGAACTCTGCCGATCCAGTGCGCGGCGGCCGCCGCGGACGGCCGCGAGATGCGGCCCTCCGAGACGTGGAGCGTGCCGCTCTTCAGCCAGTGTTTGTAATCCTTGCCACCCTTGCCCATGTCGACCGTGTGCAGTCCCGCGCCGGCGGCCGCCTCCGCCATGCGGAGGTGGTGGACGATGCCGGGCGAGTACTTCCCGAATTCGGAGTCGTAGGCGGGGAACCAGCCCACCAGGGTCGTGGCGGTGCGCAGGCCGAAGTGCCCGGCCACGGGGACGTCGCCGGCGTAGAGCATGGTGAGCACTCCGGCGAAGCCGGGGGAGCGCTCGGCGTGCATCTGCTCGGTCAGCTCGACGATCCACGGCTGCGCGAACCGGTCGACCCGGCCCGTCCTGCGGTACTGGTCGGATTTCCAGGCGAGCAGCTGGCGCAACTCGCCGTGGTCGGTGGACGCCCAGGACAGGCGGAGCTCGCCGTGTTCCCTGGCGAGCTTGCGTTCCTTGTAGCGCCAGGTCTTCAGGTTCTTGGCGGAGTTCTCCCTCACTTGGGCGAGCCAGGCGTCGTAGCCCGCGGTGAAGTCCATGACCGCGGCCGGGCGCACGTCGCTCTCGTACGGGGCGAACGTCGGCTGGCCGGCGACCATGTGGTCGAAGGCGAAGACGTTGAGCCCGCACGCGCGCAGCAGCGCCCTGGCCTCGACCTTGACCTCCCGCACGCCGATGAGGCCGTGGCAGGTGGTGAGGAAGCCGCCGAGAGGCTTGCCGATGCCGAAGTGGTGGCGTTCGTAGGGGAAGAATCCGATGATCTCGCCGGAGTCCTCCACGACCGCCGTCCTGACGTAGTCACGCAGACGGTCCATCGCCAGGGCGAACTCCACCGAGAGGAAGGGGTTGTCCAGGCTCGGGTCGGCCTTCTGCAACTCCCGCCAGCGCGACCTTTCGGTCTCGCCGAGGTCTCCCGGGCGAACGACGGTGATGTTCACCTGGCCCCCACTTCGGTCAGCACGGTCTTCCCCCGACAGTTGCCCCGGCTCCTCCTGATAGAGCGGCGAATAGATCACGATCACGCAACAGACCGACGGTAGCCGCAACGGGATGGCTTGTCAGCCGCGTCCCAGAGGCGTGATCGGGCATCTTGGCTCGTCTCTCCTGGCTCTAAAAACGGTGATGGCACGATTGATCGCCCATTCATGGGACCAATCGTGCTGTGGGCGCGTCAATGGCGACGCCTGGCGGCGCGTGCCGGTTTACCCTGGTCACCAGGTTTCTCGCATGCGACAGAGAGTGCGAGAAATGTGAGCCTTGGTCCCGATACGCGCCCCCAAGCCTCCCAGGATGCCCTATCACGGAGGGGAAGTTCGACCTAGGGCCGGATATATCCCTGAATATCACCCAAGTGTCACTCTGGGGCCTCTCCGGGTGTTTCGGTGGGTTCGCCGGTCGGGGTCGGCTCCTCGGACGGGGTGGGCTCCTGGGTGGGCGCCTGCCGTCCTCGCCAGGACAGGGCGCAGGTGGCGGCGCCGCCGTTCGAGCTGAAGGTGACCGTGCCCGAGCCGGCGGCCTCGGGGTCGTCCACCGTCACCCAGATGGACGCCGACGCGCCCGCCTTGATCGTCCCGCTCGCGGGGAAGACGCCCAGCCCCTCCGACGGCCCGGACGTCCAGGACACGCTCGCGTTCCGCGCCGTCAGCCCGACCTTCGCGGCGCCGCTGATCGAACTGGGGCAGCCCACCGACAGCCGGGCGCCGGGTGCGGGCCTGCGGGTCCTGGTCGGGTTGCTCGCGGGCTTGGTGGCCGGCGGCCCCGGCCGGTCGGTGGGCGTCACCCGGGGCGCCGGTCCTGAGCGCGTGGGCTCCGGGTCCGGCGTGGTCGGGTCCGGGGCCGGCTCCTCGGTCAGCTCCTCGTCCACCGGCTCGTCGGTCGGCACCGACATCGGCGCCCGCGACTCCGAGGGGGAGGACGTCGGCATGGCCGCCGCGGGGCCGCCGCTCTCGCCGTTCATCAGCGCCATCGCGCCCGTGCCCGCCAGCACCGCGACCCCGGCCAGCACCACCGGGGCGAGCCTGCGCGGGCGCCGCCGCCGCGAACCGCGCCCGCCGCGCTGCTCGACCGGGAACCCGGTGCGGTCGAAGTTGTCGCCCCGCTCCATGATCAGCGTGCGCGCGTGGTCGAGTTCTGGGTTGACGCAGGTGTCGACGACCCGGCGGCGCAGCGAGATCGGCGGGTAGGCGACCGGCACCATGTCCAGCAACTTCGCCGCGGCCACCTGCCGATGGCGGCCCTCGGTGCAGACCTCGCAGCCGCCGATGTGTCCCGACAGCCTGCGGCGCAGCATGAGCGTGAGCGGACCCTCCCACGAGTCCACCATCGCCGACAGGTCGGGGCAGTGCGCCCGGCCCGTCCTGGCCAGCAGTACGGCGGCCGCCGCGTTCTCCAGATGGTCGCGTGCCCGCCCCAGCCGCGTCGCCGACTGCCGCGAGGTCAGCCCCAGCACCGAGCCGACCTCCGCGGGCGTCAGCCCGTGCCGCAACGACAGCTCCAGGACCTCCCGCTCGTTCTTGCTGAGCTCGCCCAGCACCTCATACACCAGCGCCGCCAGTTCGGGGTCCTCCGGCTCTTCGAGCACCGGCGGCGGCGGGCCCGCGGGCGCGCCGTCCTTGCGCGCCATCCTGGCCGCCGCCTGGAAGCGGGTCAGCGCGTAGAGCCAGGCGCGCAGCTTGGCGGCCTCCTGCAGCCGTCCCGCGCCGCCCTGGGCGGTGACCAGCGCGTCGTGCACCGAGTCCGCCGCGCTGTCGCGGTCGCCGGTCAGGGAACAGGCGTAGTCGTGCAGCCGTTCGGCGTAGGCGTCGTAGAGCTTCGCGGGAGCGTCGGTGTCGCCGCGACGCAACCCCTGCGCCAGCTCATGGTCGTCGGCGCGATCGACATTAGGCCATCCAGCCACAAACCCTCCCCGCAGGTGCAAGTCCCGGGTGGAGGACGCGGCCTTTCAGGGAGGGGTTGCCACCTCATGCCGATCCGGCATGAGGTGGGAAAGGTGTGACGGGCGAGGTCAGCCGTCGCAGCGCGGCGCGCACAGGCGCCGGGCCATCCCCTGGGCGAAGAAGTCGCGCACCTGGAGGATGTTCTTGGCGATGTACGCCTCGCCGCCGGTGGCCTTGGCGAGCGTGTCCATCTCGGCCCTGCCCTTGGGGGCGTCGGGGCCGAAGGCGATCAGCAGGATGCTCACGGGGCGCTTGGGGTTGTAGGTCTTCTTCAGGTAGCTCAGGATCTCGGCGTTGCTGATGCCGCCCTCGGGGTCGTCGTTGCCGGCTCCGTCCGTCAGGATGAGGACGGTGTTGATCTTGTCGTCGGCGTATTCCTTGGTCATCTGGGCGTAGGCGGCCTTCAGGGTGTCGTTCAGGCCGGTGTTGCCCGTCGGCTTGGCCTGGATGCTGCCGAGCTGGGTGGAGAAGGCGTCCTTGCGCAGCACGCCGTTGACCGACTCGCTCAGGGGGCCGACCGAGATCAGCTCGCGCCAGTCCTGCGTGCCCTGCAGGTGTGTGGAGAAGGCCCACACGCCGATCTCCGAGTCGGCCTCGAACAGGCCGAGGCCCTCACTGGCGATCTTGGTGATGGCCTGCATACGGGTCATGCCGGCGCCGGCCACCGGGTAGGCCATGGTGCCGGAGACGTCCAGCAGGGCCAGCATCCGGGTGCCGAGACTGAGCCGGGACCACGACTGCGCCATGGCGGCGATGGTCTTGGCGTCCGGGGGCTTGAGCGCCTCCGGGGTCTTGGGGTCGAAGCCCTTGTCCTTGGTCAGGACGTCGCCGGCCTTGCCATCGGGGCTGCGGAAGCCGTGCTCGCGCAGAGTCTTCTGGGCCGTCTGCCCGGCCAGCTCGGTCTTGAAGGCGTCGGCGGCCTTGCGGGTGTCCGGGCTCTTGGTGGTGATCACGATCGGGTAGTCGAGGCTGAGCGTGCCCTCTTCCGGATAGAGCGGGACGATGAGCGAGTCCGGCTTCTTCTGGTTGTGGGCGTAGATGGCCTGCTCGGGGGCGACGCCGACCGGCACCTTGCTGCCCGACTTCACCGCGAGGCTGGCCAGCAGCGCGTCGGCGCTGGGGACCACCTGGTCCGACAGCTCCTTGAGCGCGCCGACCATGGCCTTGTCGTCGAGCTCGGCCTCCTTGGCGGCGCCCGAGGCGGCCAGCAGCGCGCCCAGCCCGGCGGAGTTCTTCTTCGGGTCCAGGGCCAGCACGCGGACCTTGCGGCCGGGGCCGTCGGGGTTGGCCACGTTCGCGGCCGAGATCATCCCGGCCCAGCTCGGCTGCAGGCTGCCGGAGAGCTTGCCGGCCATCGACTTGGCCGCCGCCAGCACGATCGGGGACCTGGCCACGGATCCCGACGGCTCCGGCATCGCCGCGCCCGCCGTGGTGGCGCGTACCTCGGAGACCATCAGGCTGGAGTCGGCGATCCACACGTCGGGGGTCAGCTTGCCGGAGGCCATGTTGTTGGCCGCCTTGAACGGGTTCTCCTTGGTGACCTTCACCTCGACGCATTTGCTGTCGATCGACTGCAGCGACTTGTTGTACTCGCCGGCGATCTTCTGCAGCGCGGGCTGGATGTCGGGGGCGGCCACCACGTTCAGCGGCAGTTTGCCGCCGGAGCAGTCGTGGTCGCGGTTGAAGATGACGAACGCGGCCACGCCCAGGAGCACCGCGAGCGCCACCGCACCTGCCAGCGGGACCAGTACCTTGCCACGCCCGCTGCCACGGCTGCGCCGGCGCGGGCCCGGATCCTGGCCTCGATACCCGTCATCGAGTTCGTCTGTGCGATGTCGCCCCACGATGTCCTCTTCGGTGTGTCGAGACCTTTCGGAGATCCTGGCGGTAGATGCTCCTTTAATACTCCGGGAACGATACTCGGTGGGCTTGGCGCAACAAAACAGGTCTTTTGGTGTGATGATGACCCAGCGTGTGCGTCAGTGGCAGCATGCGTGACCGCGCCACGCGCGCACTCCTTCGCGTACGGCGACCGCCGCCAGCACCAGAGCGACGGCCGGATCCACCCACCACCAGCCCAGCGTGTTGGCCCAGAGCCCGAGCAGAACCCCCGCGGCCATCACCGCGCAGATGAGGTTCTGCGCCGCCTCGCCCGCGGTCGCGCCGGAGCCCAGCCGCCGGGCCAGGCGCCGTTTGAGCGCCGCCAGAACCGGCATCGTGACCAGGCTCACCGCGGTCACCGCGATGCCGAGGACGCTGGGCGCGGCCCGGTGGCCGGCGTCGAGGTCGTGGGCCACGTGCACCACCAGGTAGGGGGCGAGCACCCAGAAGCTCACCGCGATCGCGCGGCGCGCGGTGTGCTCGGCCGAGGGCGACAGCGTGCGCGAGCCGGTGAAGCGCCACAGCACGATCAGGCTGGCGCCCGCCTCGACCAGGGCCGACAGCCCCCAGCCGATCAGCGCCACCGAGTGCGCGGAGAACCCCGCCGCCAGTCCGAGCGAGCTCTCCGCCGCCAGCCATGCCAGTGTGACCAGGCTGAGCAGGCGGGCCCTGCGCGCGTCGCGCAACCAGTCGACTGACGCGGCCGGATGCGCATGAACCAGCTGGTCAGGCACCTTAACCCCCGAGATCCCACGTCCGGCCGCCGACAGCGATCCGTAACATACCCACTACTCAAAGTCACCTTAGGGGATTTCCGCAAAGAAAGGTCAAGATTCGCCGGGTAGGGTGTCCCGGTGCCGTTCACCCCCGCTCACGTGGCCGCCGTGCTGCCGCTGATCTCAAGCGCCCGGCTGCGCGCCTGGCTGGACCCGTGGGCGCTGGCCCTCGGGGCGATGGTGCCCGACCTGCCGATCTTCCTGCCGTTTCTGCCGGACTACGCGGACTGGCACTCCTGGCAGGGCATCCTCACCCTCGACCTGCTCTCCGTGGTCGTGCTCGTGTTCGTCTTCCACCGGGTGTTCAGGGAGCCGCTGATCGCGCTGCTGCCCCCGGCGCTGAGCGGGCGGGCCGCGACACTCAAGCCGTCCTACCGCCTGCCGCCCATCGTCTTTGGAGCGCTCCTCGGCGCGGCCACGCACGTGTTCTGGGACTCCTTCACCCACTCCTACAGCGTGGACGTGTGGGGCTGGAGCTTCTTCGACGCGCGGGTGCTCGGCGTGACCACCGTCTTCCGCGTGCTGCAGTACCTGTCCTCGGCCGCCGGGCTGGCCATCGTCGCGTGGTGGGCGGTGCGCGGGCTGTCCAGGATGGCGGCGGTCGCCGTACCGGACCATCTGCACACCCCCCAGCCGGTACGGCGGGCCGTCCTGTGGGCCTGCGCCGCGGGCGTCGTGGCGGGCGGGGCGCTCTGGCCGTTCCTCGACCACCCCGACCACGGCAGCCTGGCCAGCCTGTTCACCAGGATCGGCGCGGGCACACTGATCGGGCTCGGTCTCGTGCTCACCGGCTACTCGATCGTCTGGCAGGTCAGGCGGCGCGGGGTGCGTACCATCTGAAGGTGCTTGAGTACGTGAGCGACGCGGCCGACCCCCGGCTGGCCGACTACACCGGTCTGCGTGACGTCGGGCTGCGCAAGAGCCTGGAGGCCGAGCGCGGGTTGTTCCTGGCCGAGGGCGAGAAGGTGATCAGGCGGGCGGTCGGCGCCGGGTATCCGGTGCGGTCGGTGCTGACCACCGAGCGGTGGCTGCCGTCGCTGGCCGACGTGCTCGGCGACGCGCTGGTCTACGTCGTGAGCGACGAGATCATGACGGGTGTCGCCGGTTTCCCCGTGCACCGGGGCGCGCTGGCCTCCATGGAGCGCCTGCCGCTGCCGCCGGTGGAGGAGGTGCTCGCCGGCGCCTCGCGCGTCGTGGTGCTGGAGGATCTGGTCGACCACTCCAACATCGGCGCGATCTTCCGGTGCGCGGCGGCGCTCGGGGTGGACGCGATCGTGCTGTCACCCCGGTGCGCCGATCCGCTCTACCGTCGTTCGGTCAAGGTCTCGATGGGGTCGGTGTTCTCGATCCCGTACGCGCGGATGGGCAACTGGTTCGACGGGCTGGCCAGGCTCCGTGAGCTGGGGTTCCGGTCGCTGGCGCTGACGCCCGACCAGTCGGCGGTCCCGCTGGACGCGGTGAAGATGGGCGATCGGGTGGCGCTGCTGCTCGGCTCGGAGGGCGACGGCCTGTCCTCGCGCTGGCTGCGCGAGGCCGACGAGGCGGTCTGCATCCCGATGAGCGCGCAGGCGATGGCGGCCGGGGTCGACTCTCTGAACGTGGTCGCGGCGGCGGCCATCGCCTGCCATGGTCTGATGCGCAGGACGCCTAACCCGCGCTGATCTGCTCCCCGGCGTAGTCGAGCAGTTCCTCCGCCTGCGTGAACCGGCGCTCGTTCGTGTCGCCGAGCAGCACGCCGACCACCTGCCTGCCGTCGCGCTCCGCGGCGAAGACCAGGCAGAACCCGGCCGCGCGGGTGTAGCCGGTCTTGACGCCGAGCACGCCGTCGGTGCGCTCCAGCAGCTTGTTGGTGTTGCGCCAGGTGTGGGCGCGGTGCGCGCCGGACTTGGCGACCTTGTGCACCTTGGCGGAGGCGACCTGGGTGAAGACGGGGTTCTTCAGCGCGATCTGGGCGAGCTTGACCTGGTCGGCGGCGGTGGAGTAGCCGCCGTTCGCCGGAGCCGGCAGGCCGTCGGCGTTGGTGTAGCGGGTGTCGGCCAGGCCCAGGCCGCGCGCGGTGGCGTTCATCTTGGCGATGAAGGCCTTCTTGCCCGGCCCGTAGATCCTGGCCAGCGCGTTGGACGCGTCGGCGCCGGAGGGCAGCATGAGGCCATAGAGCAGGTCGCGGACCGTCAGCCGCTCGCCCTTGCGCAGGGCGGCCGTGGTGGCGCCGTTCACGGCGGCGTGCCGTACGTCGGCGGCGGTGATCGTGACGGTGTCGGTCAGCTTGGCCTCGCGCAGCACCACGTAGGCGGTCATCACCTTGACCAGGCTGGCCACCGGGACCCGCTTGGTCTGGCGCTTGCCGTAGTGGATCGTTCCGGCCGAGTCGACGACGTAGGCCTGCTTGGCGCCGACGTCGGGCTTCGCGCTCGCGTGCGCGGAAGCCGACGTCAGACCCACCAGTACGGCCACCGCGGCAGAAGCGAAGATTCCCCCAATATGCATGTCAGCCATGGTGACAGGTGATCTAAGTTCCGTTTGCCGAACTTGACTCCATGGCGGGAAAACAACAGCTAGATGGGGGTAAATGATCGTTACATCGGGCAATCCGGGGGGTTCATCATGGCTGGGAAATTCGTCATTTCCAAGGACAAGCGGGACGAATACCGCTTCAAGCTGGTCGCCGGCAATGGCCAGACGATCGCCGTCAGCGAGGGCTACACGACCAAGGCGGCCTGCGTGAACGGCATCGAGTCCGTCCGCAGGAACGCGGCCACGGCCGAGATCGACGACCAGTCGCTCGCCGCCGTCTGAAAGCCCGGGGCCGTCAGGCGGCCAGGGCCTTGTCCGCCTTGCGCCGCCTGCGCCTGACGACCAGGAACACGATCACCGCCACCGCCACCACCGCCACGACCACCGCCGTGATCGGGGAGTGGGTGGCGAGCTGGAACCAGCCCCAGATCACCCCGTACAGCGCGAACGACGTCACCGGCACCCAGGTGAGACACCCCAGCGCGCTGGCCACGACGTACCAGGGGTAGGAGATGCGCAGCACGCCCGCGACCCACGGCAGCGTGTGGCGCAGCACGGGCACCCAGAAGCACCCGTAGACGGCCAGCGCCCCCCACTTCTCCACGACCCTCTCGACCCGGGCGATCTGCGCGCGCGGCAGCCGCCGGCCGATCCGGGAGTCGTAGAGCTTCTCGCCGAGCTTGTGCCCGATCCAGTAGTAGGCCTGGAAGGCGCCGAAGAGCGCGATCGCCCCCACCAGCACGATGACCCAGTACGGCAGGCCGAAGAACGACGCTCTCGTGGGATCAGGGATGCCAGCAAGGTACCGCATTCCAGACATCACCCCACCAAGCGAATATAAGGCCAGGCTTACCTTATTTGATCCCCCGAGCCCGTGTCACCTCGCCAGTCTTCCCCGATTGCAAGTGCGCGACAAGCAACCCTCAACCCCCCGCGCGTACACCTGAGGGTGAGAACGAAGGAGTGGTGACCATGAGCAAGGCAACCACAGCGGCGCTCACCGCCGGATCGGCCAACGCCGTCAAGCTGTTCGTCGCCGCCTTGGCCGCCACGGGCGCGTACGCGGGCGTCACCGCCTACGACGCGGCCAGGTCGGCCCCGCGGCCCCAGCAGGCGATCACGCTGCAGGCCCGCGAGGTGCCGATCACCTCACAGCCCGCCGCCGTCGCGCCCGGCGCCATCTCCGTCTCCGCCAGGTCCGGCGGGCAGGGCTGCGACCGCGTCTACCTGGCCAGGACCGTCGTGATCAACCCCGATCCCGCGCAGACCGTGCTCTACCGCTGGCAGCTGTCACGCTGGAGCCCGTACACCAAGCGGTGGAGCGTCTACCTGGTCGACCACTCCGGGTTCGGCGCCGCCCGGCGCACGGTCTCCTGGCAGGCCAGGGTCGCCGACAACCCCGGCTGGTACCGGGTCGAGTTCGCCGTGCAGGGCCAGAAGACGATCAAGAGCGACCGTTTCCAAGTGAGTTGCTGACCGAACGCCGCGCCGCCTCCACCCAGCGTGCCACGCCGACCCGCTCGGCCACCTCCAGCGCCTTGCGGTAGTGGTCGAGGGCGGCGTCGGGCTGGCCGAGCCGTACCGCGAGATCTCCCAGCGTCAGCGCGACGGGCCAGAGCGCCACGACGCCCGTGCCCGCGCCGGCGACGCGGTCGGCGAACGGCTTGAGCTTGTCGTAGCAGTCGACCATCCGCGCGCGGTCGTCGAGCAGCATCCCGGCCAGGGCCCGCCAGGTCATCGCCAGCTCGTACAGGAAGTCGGGCCGCACCGGCGGGCGCGTGGCCGCCACCGCCTTGGCGTCGGAGATGTGCCCGGCCGAGGCCAGCGCGAGCGCGTAGGGGTCGAGCGTCCACTTGGAGCCGCCCAGGTGCTTCTCGCTCAGCAGCTCGACCGTCTCGGCCGCCCGCCCGTCGACCAGGCGCAGGCAGAACGTGGTGATCAGCGGCAGGTCCTGGCGGCCTTCGAGCATGCCGACCCGCGCGGTCATCCTGGCCGCGTCGCGGTAGGCGCGCTCGGCGCCCGCGTAGTCGCCGGCGATCATCAGCCGCTGCCCGGAGTACCAGGCGCAGACGGCGGCGGGGGCCGACAGGTCGTACTGCTTCGACAGCTTCTCGGCCGCCGCCGCGTGCTGGTCGGCCGCCGCGAACTCGCCGCGCGCCGCCGCGCACTCCAGCAGCACCAGGTGGGCCAGCGCCTGCGTGGCCATCTGGCCGGAGCGCTGCGCCACCTCCAGCAGCTCACGGCCGATGCTCTCGCGCGTGTCGACGGCGGGGATGTCGTAGGACTGGCGCAGCCGCCCGCTCAGCGCCGCCGCGATCAGGGCCGGGTCGCCGCTCTGCCGGGCCAGTTCGAGCGCCTCCAGCGACGCCTGACGGCCCCGCTCGGGCGAGGAGGAGCCCTCCAGCTCCAGCGCCAGCGTGGTCAGCAGGCTCGCCCGCAGCGTCTGCTCACCCTCGGGCAGCTCTATGAGCGCCTTCTCGGTGACGTCGACGATCTCCCACGCGGTGCGGGTGAAGTCGCGCGCCATGCCCTTGTGCGGCACCGCCAGCGACGCCGCCACCCGTGCGGTGATCTCCAGGTCCTGCAGCGGCAGCGCCAGGTCCATCGCCTGGCGGCGCAGCAGCCTGGCCGCGGTCATGTCGCCGCAGACCGCGAGGGCCTTGATCTGGCGCAGCATCAGCTGCAGACGTTCTTTGGTGTCGCCGCCGGTGCGCTCGAAGGCCGCGATCGCCTGCTCCCACAGCCGCGCCGCCTCGCGGTGCGCGAAGCGCCGCTCGGCCTGCTCGGCCGCCAGCCCGGCGTAGTGGACCGCCTTCTCCGCGGCGTCGGCGAGGAAGTAGTGGTGGGCCAGCGCCGCCACGTCCGCCGGGTTGCGCTCCTCGATCTCCTTCGCGACGGCCGCGTGCAACCGGGTACGGCGCAGCCGCGAGGCGTCGGAGTAGATCGTGTCGCGCACCAGGTCGTGGTCGAAGCGCAGCATGCCGGGGCCCGGCTCGGTGACGAGCCCGGCCAGCAGCGCCGCCTCGACCGCCTCGACCACCGGCTCCTCGGCCCCGGCCACGCCGATGAGCACGTCGATGTCCACGTCGCGGCCGATCGCCGCCGCCTGCAGCAGGATCTGCTGCGCCTCGGCCGGCAGCCGCGAGATGCGCCGCCGCAGCACGTCCCGCACGCCGGACGGCACCCTCGACAGCACCGCGGTGGTCGTCGTCTCACCGGCCGCCGCGGCCTCGGAGTCGAGCAGGCGCACGGTCTCGCGCACGAAGAACGGGTTGCCGCCGGTGCGTTCGACGATCGACTCGACCGCGTCCTCGTCGATCTCGCGTACGCAGGTGGCCCGCACCAGCTCGGCCACCGCCTTCGGGTCGAGCCCGGACAGCCCCACCCGGACCGGGCCGAGCCTGGCCAGCGCGGCCAGCACGTCGGACTGCCCGTCGTCCAGCTCACTCTCCCTGCAGGTGACCACGAGCATGACCCGGCTGGTGGCCAGCAGGCTCGGCAGCGCGCGCAGCAGCGCCAGCGTCTGGTCGTCGGCCCAGTGGAGGTCTTCCAGGGTGAGCAGCACGGGGGAGCGGCGGGCCACTCCGGCCAGGTAGCCGCCGACCGCGCGGTGCAGGCGGAAGCCGCCGGACAGCTCGTCGTCGTCGGGATCGGGGTCGGCGTCGTCGAGCAGGGGCGCGAGCAACTGCGCGTACTCGCCGGCGCCGGTCACGCCGACCAGCGTGCGCAGGATCTCCACCCAGGCCCAGCCGGGCGGGGTGGCGGTGGAGTCGGGGCAGGCGCCGGAGGAGGTGATCCAGCCGTCGGTGGCGAGCTTGCTCTCCAGCTGGCTCAGCAGCGTGGTCTTGCCGGCCCCCGCCACACCGGTGACGATCGCCACCTGGAAGCGGCCCGTGCGGGCGGCGGCCTGCGTCAGCCTGGTCAGCTCGGCGTCGCGGCCGACGAACGGCTCCGGCTCCAGCGGCGGCGGCTCCACGGGCGCGGCGGGACGCGGCGGCCAGGTGTCGTTGACCGGCTGCGCCGGGCGGGACGGGCGGGCCGACGGGACCAGCTCCAGGCCGGGCGCCTGGGCGAGGATGTCGGACTCCAGCTTGCGCAGCGCGGGACCGGGGTCGATGCCGAGCTCGTCGGCCAGGATGCCGCGGGCACGGCGCAGCGCGGCCAGCGCGTCGCCCTGCCGGCCGCTGCGGTAAAGGCCCAGCGACAGCAGCCGCCACCCCTCCTCGCGCAGCGGGTGCTCGGTGGTCATCGCCTCCAGGTCGGGCACGGTCTCGGCGTTGAGCCCGAGGCGCAGCCCGGTGTCGGCGTGGCGCTCGCGCGCCACCAGCCGCAGCTCGGTCAGCCGGTTCACCTCGGCCTCCGCCCACGTCTGGTCGGCGAAGTCGGAGTACGGCGTGCCGCGCCACAGCCCGAGCGCCTTCTCCAGGAAGGTCCTGGCCGACTGGGGGTCATCGCCCTCCAGGCGCTCTCCGGCGCTGCGTACCAGCTGCTCGAAGCGGAGCGCGTCGACCTGGTCGGGCGCGACGCGCAGCGCGTACCCGGAGGCGACCGTCACCAGCAGCCGGTTGGGACCCCCGCGCGGACGGCCGGGTTCCAGCACGCGGCGCAGGCGGGAGATGTAGACCTGCAGGCCCGACTGGGCGCCCTTGGCGGTGTCGTCCGCCCACAGGTCGTAGAGCAGGGTGTCGACCGGAACGACCTGACCCCTGGCCACGAGCAATCGGGCGAGGACGGCTCGCTGCCGCAACCCGCCGAGGTCGAGTTCGTCGTTTTCGTACGCCTCGACTGGCCCCAGAACTCGAAACGCCACCATGTCAGCCGCCACGCTATGCGCGCTTCCGAATCACGCACAAGGTCTTTGAGGGGTTTGGAAGGGTCACTGCGGGGCCTTCATGCTCTCGGACGGGGATTTCGCGGCACCGTTGCGGCTGTCGCGCCGGCGCAGGAGCGCCCACGCGCCCAGGGCCAGGCCGCCGAACGGGATCTCGATAGTGTAAGTCCAGAAGCCGAACAACAGTGCGGTCGCGGTCGCGGGAGCCGTGGGGATGCCGAAGGAGACGAGCAGGAGCACCACCCCGCCTTCCATGATCCCGGCGCCGCTCGGCGTGATCAGCGCGGCGGTGAGCACCCGCGACAGCGCGAAGACCGCGATCGACTGCGCCAGCCCGGGATACGCGCCGGTGGCCTGCATGCAGACCACCATGATCCCCCACTGGAGCGCCAGGAACGCGATCATCGCGAGCGACAGCCCGGGCCAGCGCGTCCTGACGATCCCCGCGGTGTCGGCCCGCAGCTTGTGGAACGACGGCGCGATCTCCTTCTTGAACGGCCTGCCCAGCCCGTCGAGCACCTTGCCCAGGAGCACCGCCGCGCGGTCCCAGTACAGCGCCGCCGCCACCACGACCACGAGCACCAGGATCGAGATCGCGCCCGCCCATCCCGCCCGTTCCACGGTCGTGTTGACCACCTCGCCCGCCATCAGCAGCGCGATGATCCCGACCGCGGGCAGGATGAACCGGAACAGCGTGTTCCACACGCCGCTGACCAGCGTCATCACCACGATCGACCGGTAGCCGAACCCCCAGCCCTTGCACATGGCGAACGTCAGCGCCACGCCCGCGGCGCCGCCGAACGGCAGCAGGTTGCTGACCGCGCTGCCCGCGGCGTTGAGCGTGAGGCCCTGCAGGTTGCTGAGGCCGGGCTGCGAGTTGGTCAGCACGAACGTGTAGGCCAGCAGGCTCAGCAGCCACAGCCCGGCCATCAGCGCGATCGTGCCGGGGCCGAGCTGGCCGAACTCCGCGCCGATCTCCCGCCACGAGACCGGCTTGCCGGTCAGCGCCTGCACGATCTGCGGCAGGTAGACCACCAGCAGGACCGCCAGAGCAAGGGAGAGCACGGACAGAGTGACCTGCAGCCACTTGTTCTTCATCACACCTGCTCGAAGGGGTGGGTGAGCCGGGTGCCCGGAGGGACGTCCCTGCGGACGAACCACTCGGTCCCGAACACCAGGCGGTAGAGGGGGCCGGGGATCTTCAGCATCACTGCCAGAGTACGGTCGCTGTCGCCGCCGCTGGCCTGTGAGACGTGCGCCTCCATCGACGCCCGCTTCTGCTTGGTGTACTTCCTGACGTTCACCCGATGGGTGATCTGATCGCCCGCAGTGTAGGCGCTCTCGAACGTCCGGGGATCGAACTCCGGCGGAAACCGGTAGACCTTCCCCGCCAGCTTGAGCGCCTTGAGCAACGGATCGCGGTTCACCGTCGCCTCCAGGACGATCTCCGTTCCCGCCATCTCCGCCGCGCGCCTGCCCACCCGGTGCACCTGGACGTGGTCCGGATGCCCGTACCCGCCGGCCGGATCGTAGATCGCCAGCAGGTCGGCGGCCTCGTCCTTGAGGATCTCGGCCAGCTGCCTGGCCGCCTGGTCGGTGTCGGCGTCGATGAAGGCGTTGTCCGGCCGCTCCTCCGCGACGCCGCCCTTGGGGCTCAGCCCCGAGTCGCCGTAGCCCAGACACTCCACCCGGGCGCAGCCCAGCAGCGCGGCCGAGGTGTAGAGCTCCTGGAGCCGCGTCTCGCCCAGCTCGTCGCCAGGATCCATCTCCGCCAGGCCGCGCTCGCCCGCCGTGGCCACCACCAGCACCACCCGGTGCCCCTCGGCCGCGAGCATCGCCATGGTGCCCGCCGTCAGCAGGGCCTCGTCATCGGGGTGGGCGTGGAAGAACACAGCTGTGCGTGGCTTTGTTGGCACAGGGCCCAGATTAGTCTGGGAGAGGTGCGGATCTTTCACGTGAGTGACTGTTACCTGCCGCGGCTCGGAGGGATCGAGGTCCAGGTGGCCGACCTCGTACGCCAGCAGCGGGAGGCGGGCCACGAGGTCGAGGTGGCCACGGCCACCCGCGGCGAACCCCTCGACGGCGTGCGCAGGATCGTCGCCAGAATGCCCTTCGACCTGCCCGTACACCCGCGCGGCGTGGGACATGTCACCCGCCTGCTCACCTCCTCCCGTCCCGATGTCGTGCACGTGCACACGGGGGCGGTCTCGCCGTTCGCCTGGATGGGGGTACGCGCGGCCGTACGGGCCGGACTGCCCGTGGTGGTGACCGTCCACAGCATGTGGGACCCGGGCACCCGCGCCGTCTACCGCCTGCTCCGCCTCGTGTACGAGTGGCACCGCTGGGGCGTGGTCGCCACCACCGTGAGCAGTGCGGCCGCCGTCCCGATCCGCCGGGTCGCCGGCCGGGGGGTACCGGTCCACGTGGTCTCCAACGGCCTGGACCTGACCGGCTGGCGCCCGTCGGAGCTGCCCTCTGACGAGGGGGGCAGGGACGGCGTCCACATCGTGGCGGTGGGCAGGCTGGCACCACGCAAACACCCGGTGCGGCTCCTGAAGGCCCTGAACACGGCCCGCGCCCGAGTCCCGTCCGGCATCGCGATGCGCGCCACGATCGTCGGCGACGGCCCGGCGAGAGGCTCGATGGACCGCTACCTCACCCAGCACGACATGACGAGCTGGGTGACGCTTCCCGGCCGCCAGAGCCGCGAAGAGATCGCCAGGCTGCTGGCCTCGGCCGACATGTTCGTGGCGCCCGCGCCCTTGGAGTCCTTCGGCATCGCCGCCCTGGAGGCGAGGGCCGCGGGGCTGCCGGTGATCGCCCGTGAACGCAGCGGGGTCGCCGACTTCGTCCGGCACGGCGAGGAGGGCCTGCTGGCCCGCGACGAACCGGACCTGGCCCGCTGCGTCGCCCGCCTGACCACCGACACGAAGCTCCGCGAGTCGATCGCCGCCCACAATCGCGCGACGGAGCCCGCGGCCGGCTCCTGGAAGTCGGTCCTGGAGGGCTTCGACCAGGCGTACAAGCAGGCCATCGGCTGACTCGTGATCTGCCGCCCGCCCGACGAGGCGCTGCTCTCCGCCAGCGCGATCGAGGTCCCGGTCCAGCCGGCCGCATGCCTCCAGTGAGTGGGTTACCGCAGGTGGGGGAGGGTGTAGGCGGGCGCGGCGAACGAACCGCCCTGGGGCATGTCGTCAACGAAGAAGGCGTCGGCGCCGGGGAAGCGGGCGGCGAAGGCTTCGGCGTTGTCCAGCGGGGTGTAGCCGAGGCCGGGAAGTTCCCAGAAGCGGCGGGCGTTGGCCGAGACCGCGTAGCCGGCCACGAAGCCGGTGACCGGGGTGGTGAGGGCGGCGGCGAAGTAGCCGGCGCAGTCGCGCGGGCTGAGCCAGGTGGCCAGGTGGCGGGCGTCCTCGGGTTCGGGTTCGAGGCTGCCGATCCGCAGGCTGACGATCTGGAGGCCGAACTTGTCCGCGTAAAGGTGGGCCAGGGCCTCGACCGCGGCCTTGGAGACGCCGTAGAGGCCGTCGGGGCGGGGCACGAGATCGGGGGTGAGCGTCCGCGTGGCGGGATAGTGGCCGGTCAGGCGGTTGCTGCCGGCCAGCACGACCCGCGGGACCCCGGTCAGCCTGGCGGCTTCGAAGACGTGGTGGGTGCCGAGCACGTTCGCTTGGAGCAGGTCCGGCAGGGGCGCCTCGTCGGGGATGCCGGACAGGTGGACGACCACGTCGGCGCCTCTGACCACCTCCAGGACCGTGCCGAGGCCGTCGAGCTCGGTGGTGACGACCTCCTCGTTGCCCGCCCGCGCGTCCAGGGGCACCCGGTCGACCAGCACCAGCCGCTCGGCCCGCGCCCGCAGCGCGTCCCGGATCGCCGCTCCCACCTGCCCGGCGGCACCGGTCAGCACGATCTTTCCCAGCCTCATGGGCAGGAGTGTGCCGGACACCACCGACAGTTTCCGCACGGGTGCCGTGACGGCGGGGACCACGTCCGGCGTGAGAAGCGACCCCCACGATCGGCGCCCGCCGTCGTCGGCGGGTGGCGTGGGGGCGGCTTGCCGTAACCGCAAAAGAGGCGCACGTCGCGAGAGACCACCCGCCAGAAGATCAGCGGCGGAGAACGACAACGCCGTCGCGGGCGAAGACGCTTGTGTAGCCACGGGAGAGGAGGGCGTCGACCTGGGCGCGTTGGTCGTCGGCCGAGCCGAAGGGGAACTCCCAGCGGGTCGTGTCCGCGATCACCCAAGGCGCGTCGTGCGATTCGGCCGTCCACAGCAGCACCGTCGTACGCCCGGTCAACGCCGGCCCGAAGCTGTTGGCCGCCTCGACCACCACCCCGTCCGGGATCTTCGCCACCGCCTCCCGAGCCGCCACGATCTTGGTCTGGTCGCCCTTGTAGAAGTCGGGGTGGTAGAGCTGGTCGAGGGCGAACCGGGGCACGAGGGTGACCGCGACCACCAGCACCGCCGCCGACCACACCAGCGCGAGGTCCTTGCGCCCCAGCCACCGCTGCAGCCGGGCGAGACCATCCACCCCCGCGCAGAACAGGATGATCACCGTGAACGCGCTGTACTGGAAGTCGGCCTGCCACCACAGCTCCCGGTCCGACAGCATCCGCTCCAGCACGTGCGGCAGCGCGATCAGCGACAACGGCGACAGCAGGCACAGCAGCAGCGTCGGCCAGACCAGCAGGAACAGCGTGTCGACCTTGGCCTCGGCGCTGAAGGGCAGCAGCAGCGTCCCGAGCGGGTCGCGCAGGATGCCGAGCAGCGCGCCGGGCAGGTCGGGCCCCAGGTGGTTGTAGGCCCAGAAGTCGGAGGTGTCGCCGCCGAGCATGGGGATGATCGCGCCGCGGGTGAGCATGACCCCGGCCGCGCCGATCACCGCGCAGCAGATGCCGCGGAAGCGGTCGCCGGTGACGAACAGGTAGAGGCCGAACCCCATCACCATCAGCCCCATGTCCTCCTTGACCAGGAGGAGCCCGAACATCGCCAGGAAAGCGGGCAGGAACCGTCCCGCCTGGTAGCGCTCGATCATGATGGCGGTCAGCACCGGCACGAACATGACCTCGTGCGCGTCGAACGCGATCGCCTGGGCCACGGGCCACGACAGCGCGTACGCGATGGAGACCAGGTACGCGGGCCCGATCCCGAGCACGCGCCGGGTGTACAGCCACAGGAAAGGGATCGCCGCGGCGAACAGCAGCGCCTGCGCGACGATCAGCGAGCCGGGCCCGTCGTGGATCCAGTAGAACGGCGCCAGCAGCGCGTAGATCGGCGAGAAGTGGTCGACGATCTGGAGGTAGTCCATGCCCCGGTCGTGCCAGCCGCCCACGACGGGGATGTACGGCGGGCGGAAACGCGAGTAGTTGCGCACCGCCTAGTCGACGATGACCAGATCGTAGGTACTCGCCCTGAACGTGACCAGCTTCACCAGCCCGATCACGGAGTACGCCGCCGCTGCCACCAGGGCGATCAGCCCGATCCGGTAGCGGTGCCGCGGAAGGCGGCGGCCGGGTGTCGTCACGGTTTCCGCCGTCATGGTCTCCGCCGTCACGGACAGCAAGAGTAGTGCTTGTGCGGCACGGCCGCCGCGCCGCGCTGCCCCCCACAGGCGGAGCGGCGGCCGTGGGCTCAAAGGTCAGCCGCAGGCCTTCTGGACCTTCGCCTGAATGTCGGGGATCTTGCCCAGGGCCTCGGTGGCGGAGGCCGGGTTCTTCTCGTCGACCTTGATGCCCTCGAAGACGGCGGCCAGGTCGTTCAGCGCGCTGGCGAGGTCGCCGTCGTGCTTGCCGGCCAGGGTCTTGATCTTGCCGGCCGCGTCGGAACTCGCGGTCTCGATCGCCTTGATGTCCGTGCCCGCGCTGGTCATCGAGGTGGTGAACTCCTGGGTGATCTTGTTGAGGTCGGCGCTCATGCTGGCGCAGTCGACCGCGTTGCCCAGGCCACCGCAGGCGGTGGTCAGTCCGGCAAGAGTCAGCGTCGCGATCGTGATGGCGATGCGACGGCGGGAGGAAGTCATGGTTGTGCCCTTCGTAGGTGTAGAGACGAAGGGACATTATGGACCATTCCTTGAATCTCGCTTGCACATTGCCAACATCAGCGGTGACAGACCTGGGTAGTCCAAGGTCATGAGCACTGGTCAGGTAGAACAACACTCGCTGAAGCGGGTCATCGGCCGCCGGGTCCTGCTGCTGTTCGTCGTCGGCGACATTCTCGGCGCGGGCATATACGCGCTGGTCGGGAAGGTCGCCGGGCATGTCGGAGGGGCGCTGTGGCTGCCGTTCCTGGTGGCGTTCGTCCTCGCCGCGCTGACCGCGACGGCCTACGCCGAACTGGTCGGTAAGTACCCGCAGGCGGCCGGAGCGGCGCTGTATGTCAACAAGGCATTCGGCATCCCGTTCGTCACCTTCATCGTGGCGTTCACCGTGATGATGAGCGGCATCACCTCGGCGAGCGCGGCGGCCAGGGCCTTCGGCGGCCGCTACCTGGCCGAGTTCGTGACGCTGCCGGTGCTCGTCGGCGCGTTCATCTTCCTGGGCCTGGTGGCTCTGGTGAACTTCGCCGGAATTTCGGAATCCGTCAAGGTGAACGTGGCCCTGACCATCATCGAGGCGTTCGGCCTGCTGGTAATCGTGGCCATCGGCATCTTCGCCCTCTTCACCGGGGACGGCGAACCCGCCAGGGCGATCGAGTTCCACCCGGCCAACGGCGCCTTCCTCGGCATTCTCGGCGGCACCGCGCTGGCCTTCTACGCCCTGCTCGGCTTCGAGGACTCGGTCAACCTGGCCGAGGAGGCCAAGAACCCGCAGAAGGACTTCCCCCGCGCCCTGTTCGGGGGCCTGATCGTGGCCGCGGTGATCTACATGGCGGTGGCGTTCACGGCGACCATGCTCGTCGACACCAAGACGCTGATGGAGTCCTCGGGCCCGCTGCTGGAGGTGGTGAAGGTCGCGGGACTGGCCTTCCCGCCCAAGCTCTTCGCGCTGATCGCGCTGCTCGCCGTCGGCAACACCGCGCTGATCAACATGCTGATGGCCTCCAGGCTCGTGTACGGCATGGCCCGCCAGCGCATCATCCCCCCGTTCTTCGGCACGGTTCACCCGACCCGGTCCACTCCGTGGATCGCCATCGTGTTCACGATCGCCATCGCGGCGATCCTGGTCTCGACGGGCGACGTGGCGCCGCTGGCCGACACCACCGTGCTGTTGTTGCTGCTGGTGTTCGCGCTGGTCAACATCTGCGTGCTGATCCTGCGCAAGGAGAACGTCGGCCACGACCACTACCGGGCCCCGACCTGGGCGCCGGTGCTCGGGGCCGTGGTCTGCCTGTTCCTGGCGCTGCCGCTGACCGGCAGGTCGGTGGACATCTACGTGCGCGCGGCGGCCCTCATCGTGCTGGGCGCCATCCTCTGGGGCATCAACTGGATCTTCGTGGGCCGGGTCACCAAGGTGGATCCGACGAAGATCACTCCGGAGGACTGAATCCCTGACGCGGGGGCGGGCCGTACAACAGGTGCGGCTGTCCACGCGATGGAGGGATGATGACCGCCATACCGATGTCCACGGGCCTGACCGGCACGCTCAACGGTCCCCGTCACCGGACCGCGCTGAACGTGTTCCTGCTGGTCGTGCTCGCGCACTGGGCCGAGCACATCGTGCAGGCGGTGCAGATCTGGGTGCTGGGCTGGCCCGTGCCCGAGGCCAGGGGAGTGCTGGGGCAGTTCTTCCCCTGGCTCGTCACCTCGGAGGCGCTGCACTACGGCTACGCGCTGATCATGCTCGTGGCGCTCTGGGTGCTGCGCAGGGGCTTCACCGGGCGCGCCCGGCTGTGGTGGAACATCGCCCTCGGCATCCAGATCTGGCACCACGTCGAGCACCTGCTGCTGCTCATCCAGGTGCAGTCGGGCTGGTTCCTGGCGGGCCGGCCGGTGCAGACGAGCGTGGCGCAGCTCCTATTCCCCCGCGTGGAGCTGCACCTGTTCTACAACACGGTGGTCTTCGCCCCGATGGTGATCGCCATGATCCTGCACGCCCGGCCGAACAAGGAGGAGCGGGCGCGCATGTCCTGCTCGTGCGCGCGGGCGTGAACAGCCGTTTCACCGTCGTCGTGGCGACGGTGACCGCCGTGCTGCTGCTGGCGCTCGCCGTCCCCAACCTCGGGCCCGTCGTGCGCGCCGCGCGGGCCGAGGGAACCTGGGGCACGTTCACGGCGAGCCGTCTGTCGTGCGTGACGCATCCGGGCGGCCACGAGGCCTGCGCGTGGTACGGGCGGTTCGCCACCGCCTCGGGCGCGCGCGAGGTCTCCCTGTACGGCAGCGCCCGCGACACCATGGCCAGGGGCCAGGCCCTCAGAGCCGTCGACGTGGGCCGCCCCGCGCAGGTCTACACCGAGGGCGGCTCCAACGAGTGGATCCTGACCTTCGCGCTGGTCCTGATCGGCCTCGGCCTGCTCTATCCGCTGCTCTCCCGCCTGCGCCGGCGGATCACCTATTGACAGGCTCGCGAACCCGACCCGACGATGTCGCATATAGAGCAACTCGTCGCGTAATACGCAACAAGCGGGTGAACATGTCGAGTCTGGTCTCCACCCTTCCCGGCCGCTCCTACACCGACCCCGAGATCTTCCGCGAGGAACAAGAGAAGATCTTCGAACACCTCTGGTTCTGCGCGGTCAGGACCGACGAACTCCCGCGACCCGGCGCCTTCAGGACCGTCAGGATCGGCAGGGAGAGCGTGATCGTCCTACGCAGCCGCGACGGCGTCTTACGCGCCTTCCTCAACGTCTGCCGGCACCGGGGCGCGCAGCTGTGCGCCGAGCCGGAAGGCGAGGTCAAGCGGACCATCCGCTGCGTCTACCACGCCTGGTCCTACGACCTCGACGGCCGGCTCGTGGCCGCGCCCAACCTGGTCAAGATGCCGGACATCGACCGGGTCGAGTACGGCCTGATCCCCGTCCACCTGCGCGAATGGCTCGGCTACGCCTGGCTCTGCCTGGCCGATGACCCGCCCTCCTTCGAGGAGACGGTCACCGGCGCCGCCACGGAACGGCTCGGCGACCCCGCCGCGATCGAGCACTACCACGTCGACAAGCTGGCACTCGGCCGCCGCATCGTCTACGACGTACAGGCGAACTGGAAGCTCATCGTCGAGAACTTCATGGAGTGCTACCACTGCGCCACCATCCACCCGGAGCTGACCGCGGTGCTGCCCGAGTTCGCCGGGGGTTACGCGGCCCAGTACTACGTCGGCCACGGCGCGGAGTTCGCCGAGCGCGTCGAGGGGTTCACCGTCGACGGCAGGGCGGGCTTCGGCAAGCTGCCCGGCGTCTCCGACGAGCAGGACCGGCGCTACTACGCGATCACCGTCAAGCCGCAGGTCTTCATCAACCTCGTGCCGGACCACGTGATCATGCACAGGATGTTCCCGCTGGCCGCCGACCGCACGGTCGTGGAGTGCGACTGGCTCTACCATCCCGACGTGGTGGCCGCGGGCGCCGACCTGACGCACTCCGTCGAGCTCTTCCACCGGGTCAACGCGCAGGACTTCGACGCCTGCGAACGGACCCAGCCCGGCATGTCCTCACGCGCCTACCGCGCGGGCGGCGTGCTGGTGCCCAGCGAGCACCACATCTCCGCCTTCCATCAGTGGGTGAACCATCGCTTGCGCGGATAGCGCACGCGCAGCGCGCCGTACTTGCTCTCGCCGCTGATCCTGATGTGCGGTACGCCGGGACGCGGCCGGCTGGGGACGTCGGAGGAGGTCGAGCCCCACTGGTTGGTGAACTCGTCCACGTTGGCCGAGGCGCCGGGCGGCAGCACGACGCCGGCGGAGCCGTACGTGAGATCGAACACGATGTCCACCACCGGATGCGACAGGACCGCCTCGGAGAAGTCGAGGTCGACGCTGCCGTACTTGGACGTGACGCGCAGGTGGCGCGGCACGTCCCAGTCACCGGAGCGCTTCACGTGGCCGTTCTTCGTCTCCAGGTGGACGGTCTCCTCGGCGATGTGCGGCGCGGGCAGATCCGAGACGACCGCGAGCAGGTCGCCGTAGGTCCGGCCGGAGAAGACAAGACTCAGGCGTTCGTCCAGCTCGGCGGGGGTGAGGCGGCCCTCGGCGAAGGCGTGTTGCAACTGCTGGGCGGTGCGATCCCGATCCTCGTCGGCGACGCGCACGTGCAATTCCGACATGGTTCGAGCATAGGTTCGCAGTCCTCAGAACGGGAGCTTCCTTCCCGAGGGCGTGCGCAGATCGAGGGGAAGCGGCCGGCGCGGGAGGTGGGGGCGCCGCACGATCTGGATTCTCTTCACACCGGAGAGATACCCATCGGGAGGCCTTGAAGTCATCAGCTCGGAGTAACGTGTGCCTTGATGCTGGCGGACCCGTTCGCGCACCCGGCCCTCTTCTATCGGGGCGACCGGGAGTACGTCGCTGCCATCACCTCGTTCGTGCGCGAAGGGCTGGCGAGCATGGAGCCGGTGGCGGTCGCCGTCCCCGCGGAACGGCTGGCCGTCCTCGTCCCCGCCCTGGCCGCGGACGCCGAGCGGATCATGCTCGTGGACATGGCCGACGCCGGCCGCAACCCCGGCCGGATCATCCCCGCGGTGCTGACCGACTTCGCCGACCGTCACCAGGGCGAGCGGGTGCGGATCGTCGGCGAGCCCATCTGGCCGGGACGCTCCTCCGTCGAGTACCCCGCCTGCGCCCAGCACGAGGCGCTGATCAACTACGCCTTCGTCGGCCGCCAGGCCACGATCCTGTGCCCCTACGACGCGGAACGGCTCGCGCCCGACGTCTTGAGCGAGGCCGAGCGCACCCACCCGGTGGTGCGCGAGACCGGCGGCGAGCGCCACAGCGACGCCTACGCGCCCGAGCTGGTCATCACCTGGCACAACCGGCCCTTCCCCGAGCCGATCGAGCCGATCTCGCTCCGCTTCGACAGCACCAACCTGGGCGCCGCCCGCGCGCTGGCCGCCTCCCAGGCCGCGCTGGCCGGCTTCACCGGAACCCGCCTCGACGACGTGCGGCTGGTGATCGCCGAGCTCGGCGCCAACAGTCTCGACCACGGCGGCGGCTCCGGCCTGGTCCGCATCTGGACCGAGAACGGCCACCTGGTGTGCGAGGTCAGCGACGCCGGCCACATCACCGACCCGCTGGCCGGCCGCCGCCCGGTCGACCCGCGCATGGCGGGCTCGCGCGGGCTGCTCATCGTCAACCTGCTCAGCGATCTGGTCAGGGTCCACACGTGGGCGGGCGGCACTGTGGTGCGCGCATACTTCGCCGTGACCTGATCCTGTCCTGGCCTGGGTAGACCCGACTCATGAACGGCCTGCGCCCGATGCGCCCGCGCGACACCGGCGAGTCGCACCGCGTGGCGACCCCGCTGGAGCTCCTCTTCGACCTGTGCTTCGTGGTCGCCGTCTCCTTCGCCGGGAGCCAGCTGCACCACGCGCTGTCCGAGGGGCACCTGGCTCAGGGGCTGAGCGGCTACCTGACGTGCTTCTTCGCCGTCTGGTGGGCGTGGATGAACTACACCTGGTTCGCCTCGGCGTACGACGTGGACGACTGGTGGTACCGGATCACCACGCTCGTGCAGATGTCGGGCGTGCTGGTGCTGGCCGCGGGCGTGCCGAGGGCCTTCCAGGACGGCGACCTCAGCCTGTTCGTGCTCGGGTACGTGATCATGCGGCTCGCCATGGCCTCGCAGTGGCTGCGCGCCGCGGCCGGGCACCCGGAGGGACGGCGCACCGCGTTGCGGTACGCGTCGGGGATCTGCGCGGCGCAGGTGGCGTGGATCGTGCTGCTGTTCGTGCCGCAGGAGTGGCGCCTGGCCGGGTTCGTCGTGTGCGCCCTGGCCGAGCTGGCGGTGCCGGTGTGGGCGGAGGCGGCCGGCCGTACACCTTGGCACCCTCACCACATCGCCGAGCGCTACGGGCTCTTCACGCTGATCATGATGGGCGAGAACGTGCTCGCCGCGACCATCGCGGTACAGGAGGCCGGCAGCGAGCACGGGATCCAGGCCGGGCTGATCGTGCTGGCGGTCTCCGCGCTGGTGATCGTCTTCTCGCTGTGGTGGATCTACTTCGCCCCGCCGACCGCCGACCTGCTCACCTCCAACCGGCGCGCCATCCCGTGGGGCTACGGCCACTACCTGATCTTCGCCGGCATCGGCGCGCTGAGCTCGGGCATCGAGGTCAGCCTGGACCATCTGACCGGCAAGGCCCACATCCCGGCCGTCGCCGCCGGATACGCGGTCGCGGTGCCGGTCGCCCTGTTCCTGTTCATGGTCTGGCTGCTGCACCTGCGCCCGCACCGCTACGGCGGAGCCGACACGGCCGCCTTCCTGGCCGCGGCCGCGCTGGTCCTGCTGGCGCCGCTGACCCCGCAGCCGGTTCCGGTGATGGCCGTGGTGTGCGCGGCGCTGGTGGTCCTCACCGAGGCCGGCCGGTGGCGCAGACGGGCCCGACCCTGAGGAGGCAGGCCCTACCAGGGTCTGTCTCCGCCCAGGTCAGAGGGGTCCTTCGGGGGGAGCCCCGACCAAGGTAGTAGGGGGCCGATCAGGGCTCCTTAGGGTCGATCTCGGATACTCGCGAAAGCCGTATTCCACGAACTTTGAGGCATGAAGGGATTGCTCGTCAGCGGATTCGCGGCCATCGGCACCGGAAGCGGCGCCATGCTCACCTTGCACGCCGAGGCTGGGCTCGACCCGTTCCACAGCGTGATCAGCGAATACGCCTGGGCATCGGGCGGCTGGCTGTTGCCCGCCTCGCTGACCCTGTTCGCGCTCGGCTCGGCGCTCATCGCCGAGGCGCTGCGCCGTTCCGGCACCGACCGGCGGGTCGTCTGGCTGCTGGTGGCCTGGGGGACCTGCATGTTCCTCATCGGCGCCTTCCCGACCGACCGTCCCGGGGTCCCGCTGTCGCTGTCGGGCGGCATCCACAGGTACGCCGCTTTCGCCGCCTTCCTGGCCATGCCGCTCGCGGGCATGCTGCTGGTCAGGGCCCGCATCCGGTACGCCCCGGCCATGAAGGTCCTGTGCGGCGTCGCGCTTGGCGCCCTGCTTCTGGTGGTCGTGCCCTACGTGGTGCGCATGTTCGGCATCCCGCTGGACAACGCCGACATCCCCGCCGGGCTCACCCAGCGGGTGGTCGTGGTGTCGGAGCTGGCGGTGCTGGCCCTGATCGGGTTCTCGATGCTGGCCAAGGGACGCCGCCGTCAGCGCTCCCAGGGCGCGCGCTCGTCCATCTTGGCGTAGTACTTGGCGAGGTGGTCGCGCACCCGGCCGATCTCGTCCCGGGGGAGCTTCACACCGCCTCTCGCGCCGTCGAGTATCCCTCCGGCGGACATCACCGCCCGCGGCACCGCCTTCAGCTCACCGTTGACGACGTCGGCGATCGGCAGCTTGTACGCGCCGAACTCGCCGGCGTCGTCGCCGTCGTACCAGACGAAGGCGCGTTTGTAGGCGTCGTTGGGCTTGTCGTCGATCCCCGCCCACTCGCGTACGCGCTTGTCGGCGGCGGCGGAGTCCCACTCCCTGCCGCGGTCGGCCAGGGGCAGGTCCTGGAATCTGGTCACTGTCATACCGGAAGGGCTACCCGATTCCCGGGCATGAATCGGGGCAGGAGGAGATCAGTGACTCCTACTTTGGGATGGCCGAAATGACGATTCTGATCGCGTACGACGGTTCGGACGACGCCAAGGAGGCGATCTCCTTCGCCGGCCGGTTGCTCAAGAGTGAGAGCGCCGTCGTGCTCACCGTCTGGGAACGCCTCGCCATGAGCGCCGCCCGCGCCTCCGTGGGCATGGTCATGGCCCCCGAGTTCTCCGCCGCCGAGGACCAGGCGGTCGGTGACGCCATGCGGAAGCTGTCCGAGCAGGGGGCCGAGCTGGCCAGGAAGGCCGGGTTCGAGGCCACGGCCAGGTGTGAGCTGGACGGCGTGGCCGTGTGGTCGACGATCGTGGACGTGGCCGACGAACTCGACGCCACCCTCATCGTCACCGGCACCCGGGGGCTCGGCGGGGTGAAGTCCCTTCTGCTCGGCAGCACCTCCGACCGGGTGCTGCACCACGCGAGCCGGCCCGTGCTGGTCGTCCCGGCGCCGGAGCGGGAGGAGTAGCCCGGCCGGTTCACCGTCCGTTCACCGAAGTGTCGGTCCGATGGTGCAGAGTCTCCTTCTCGGACAGATCTAGGGGGAGCGGTGGCCGAACGGCTCGCGCGCAGGCTCGGCACCACCGACGCGGTGGTGATCGGGCTGAGCGCGATGATCGGCGCGGGCGTGTTCGTGGCGTTCTCGCCCGCGGTCCAGGCGGCCGGCTCGTGGCTGTTCGCGGCCCTCGCCCTCGCCGCGGTCGTCGCCTACTGCAACGCGACCTCCTCGGCCCGGCTGGCCGCCCTCTACCCCGAGTCCGGCGGCACCTACGTCTATGGCAGGCGCCGGCTGAGCCCCTTCTGGGGCTATCTGGCCGGCTGGGGCTTCACCGTCGGCAAGACCGCCTCCTGCGCCGCGATGGCGCTGACGTTCGGCGCCTACGTGGCCCCGGCCCTGGCCCAGCCGCTGGCGATCGGCGCGGTCGTGGGCGTGACCGCGCTCAACCTGCTCGGTGTGCGGCGCTCGGCGGGTGCCGCCCGGCTCATGATCGCCTTCGTGCTGGCGGTGCTGGCCATGGTCATCGCCGCCGGGCTGCTGTCTGGTCCGGCGCCGCCGTTCTCGCTGACAGACCCGACGGCGAACGGCATGCCGGATCCGCTCGCGACACCCGGCTGGCTCGGACTCCCGCCCGAGCCGGAGCCGGAGATCAGCATGGTCGCCGTGGCCGTCTCCGGTGAGGGCTCCTGGAGCTTCCTGGGCGTGCTGCAGGGGGCAGGGCTGCTCTTCTTCGCCTTCGCCGGCTACGCGCGCGTCGCCACGCTGGGGGAGGAGGTGCGCGACCCGGCCCGCACGATCCCGCGCGCCGTCGGGGTCGCCCTGGCCATCACGCTCGCCGTCTACGCGCTGGTGGCGCTGGCCGCCCTCCACGCGCTCGGTCCGGAGCGCCTCGGGCTGTCGCGGGCCCCGCTGGCCGACGTTGCCAGGACCGCGGACGTCGCCTGGCTGGTCCCCGTCGTCTCGGCCGGCGCCGCCGTGGCCACGCTGGGCGCCCTGCTGGCGCTGGTGCTGGGCGTCTCGCGCACCGTCCTGGCGATGGCACGCAACCGTGACCTGCCGGCGTTCCTCGACGCGATCCACCCGGCCCGGCAGGTGCCCCACCGCGCCGAGCTGGCCGTGGGCGTGACGGTGATCATCCTGTTGCTGCTGGCGGACCTGCGCGGCGCCATCGCGTTCTCCTCCTTCGGCGTCCTGGTCTACTACGCGATCGCCAACGCCGCCGCCCTGACCCTCACCAGAGACGAGGGTGCCCCGCGCCGGGCGGTTCCGGTCGCGGGCCTCGGGCTCTGCCTGGTCCTCGCGTTCACGCTGCCCTGGCCGGCCGTGGTCACCGGTCTGGCCGTGTTCGCCTTCGGCGCCGTGCTGTGGTTCCTGCGGCACCGCCCGGCCGCGGGGCGTTGACCACGCCACGCGGGCGACTTACGGTGGCGCGATCAGACCAGCCGGTATGGAGGTTCGGGATGCCCACCGTCAGCACCGTCCGCGGTCCCGTCGACGTCGAGGAACTCGGCCAGACACTCATGCACGAGCACGTGTTCGTCGTCTCCACGGAACACCTGGACAACTACGGCAAGGGTGGCTGGTGGGACGAGGAGTTCCGGGTCGAGGACGCGGTGCGGAAACTCGGCGCGCTGGCCGCCAAGGGGGTCCGGACCATCGTCGATCCCACGGTGTGGGGGCTCGGGCGTTACATCCCACGGATCCAGCGGATCGCGGCAGCCCTACCGGAGCTGAACATCATCGCCGCGACCGGGATCTACAGCTACCACGAGCTGCCGCACCAGTACGAGCACCGGGGTCCCGGGCTGGTGCTCGACATGCCGGACCCGATGATCGACGACTTCGTGCGCGACCTGACCGTGGGCATCTCCGACACCGGGGTCAAGGCGGCGTTCCTCAAGTGCGTGGTCGAGCAGGACGGGCTCACGCCCGGCGTCGAGCGGATCTGCCGGGCGGTCGCGCGGGCGCACACGCGGACCGGGGCGCCGATCACCGTGCACACCAACTCGTTCACGCAGTCGGGGCCGGTCGCGCTCGACATGTTCGCCAAGGAGGGCGTGGACCTGACCAAGGTGGTCGTGGGACACGCCGGGGACACCAACGATCTCGACTACCTGATGCGGCTGGCCGACACCGGGGCGACGCTGGGGATGGACCGGTTCGGCCTGGAGCTCTACAACCCCACGGCCCAGCGGGTGGCCACGATCGCGACGCTGTGCGAGAGGGGCTACTCCGATCGGATGGTGCTGAGCCATGACGCGGCCTGCTTCATGGACTATTTCGGGGGGATGTGGGACGAGGCCCTCGCGACGGCGGCGCCCAAGTGGCGCTACGATCACATCCACGACGACGTGCTGCCCGCCCTGCGCGCCTCGGGTGTGACCGATGAGCAGATCGAGCAGATGCTGGTGCTCAACCCGAGACGCCACTTCTCGTAAAGTGGTGGGACCGGAAGACCGACGCAGGTAGGTGGAGCTGGGTGACTTCGGAGCAAGCCCTGTCGATCAGCCTGGGCCTTCAGGGGCCCTGTGTCATCGCAAGGCTCACGGGGGACTTCGACTTCGGCTCCGCGGCCGAGGTGCGCGACCGCGTCACCAAGGCCCTCGACCTCACCCAGCCACCCATGCTCGTCATCGACATGCAGGCGGTGAGCGTCTGCGACTCCTCGGGTCTGTCCGTCCTGGTCTACCTGCACAAGGCCGTCACGGCCTCCGGCGGGCGGCTGCTGCTCGCCGGGCTCAACGGCCGCTGCAAGCACCTGTTCGCGATCACCGCGCTCGACAAGTTCTTCGACATCCGCACCACGGCGGAGCTGGCCATCGCCGAACTCAGCGACGACGGGAATTCGCCGCCGTTTACCGGGTAGTCGCCGGTGCATGTCATCGGAAGAGCCCGACCTGCTGGGCATGTACCTGCGCCAGATCGGCAGGACGCCGCTGCTGTCGGCCGCGGACGAGGTCGATCTGGCCAAACGCATCGAAGCCGGCCTGTACGCCGGCCATCTGCTCGCGGGCGGCGCCGACTGCGCTGACCTGCGGCAGCTCCGCGCGGACGGCGAGGACGCCAAGGACCGGCTGATCCGGGCGAATCTGCGGCTGGTGGTGTCGACGGCCAAGAAGTACGCGCACCGCGGGCTGCCGCTGCTCGACATCATCCAGGAGGGCAGCCTCGGGCTGATCAGGGCGGTGGAGAAGTTCGACTACCGGCGCGGGTACAAGTTCTCCACCTATGGGATGTGGTGGATCCGGCAGGCGATCGAGCGTGGCATTCACGACAAGAGCCGTACCGTCCGTTTGCCGATTCACGTGGCCGAGAACGTTTCCCGATTTTTCCGGATAGAGCGGCGGTTGGCGATCGACCTGGGCCGCCCGCCGTACGACACGGAACTGGCGGAGGCGTCGGGACGCTCACTCGACGAGATCACCGGACTGCGCCGGCTCGCCCGGGAAACGGTCAGCCTCGACCTGCCCGTGGGGGAGGGCGGCGACACGAGCATGGGCGACCTCATCCTCGACGAGGACGGGTTCAACGCGGCGGAGCTCATGGAGTGGCGGGCGTTGAGCGAGGAGTTCGAGGTCGTGTTCACGACTCTCCCGCCGCGCGAGGCGTTCATCCTGAGATTCCGGTACGGCCTGGCCGGCGCCCGCAAACAGACTTATACCGAAATAGGATCCCGGCTCGGGCTGACCAGGGAGCGCATTCGGCAACTGGAGAAACAAGCCCTGAAACGACTCCGCCAGTGCGAGCCGTTACTCGCGTGGGCGTCATAACACGCCCGCTATGTGTGGATTGACTGTCCAGAACGCCTGATGGTTAATCAAGGTAACTGAGGCCGCTTCAAACAGGGGGAAGCGGCCATCCAGATAGTTCTGGGGGCAGAATGCTCAGACGTCTCGCCGGAGCCTTAGCGATCACCACGGCCGCCACGGCCTTGGTGATCGCCGCACCCTCCGCCGCGAACGCCTCGTCCACCACCACCATCGCCACCATGGAAGCCGCAAGGAAACAGCTCATCCGCACCAAGATCTACTGGGGACGGTGCAAGGACACCTGCCGGATCCGGGTGCGCATCAAGAACATTTCCTCCAAGCGCCTCTACGACGTGAACCTGCGCGCCAAGCTGCGCGTGAACGGCCGCTACATGGGCCTGTGCCGTGACCACGTGGGCCAGATCCGGCCACGCGGCGTCCGCTGGGCGTCCTGCACGGTCCGCGGCGCGAAGCTCAACCGCATGTGGGACCGGTACCTGGACGGCCGGATCCGCTGGGACACCCGCGTCAACACCGTCGTCCACTACGAGTGGTACGGCTGACCTGCTGTAGCACTGGACCGTGCCATCAGCACGCGAAAAAGGGGTCGAACCCGGTTCGACCCCTCACCGTGGTTCGTGGACCTAGGCGGTGATCATCAGAGCGAGACCGATCAGCACGACGATCGGGACAACCCAGACCACGGCCTCAGCAGCGAACTCCTTGTACATCGTGTAGATCTCCCTCTGGTCGCCCGCATCCGGGCCGTGGAAACGTCAACGTGCAGCATAGCCGTACGACATGAGAACTCCGTCCACACGACCTTGTGTGAGACGTCACTCCTCCGGCTGTCGCTGCTGCGCCAGCGTCTTGCGCAGGCCGGCCAGCGACTCGTCGGCCATCCGCGCCGGGAGCCCGGGGGCGTCCGCGTCGATCCGCGCATGGATCGCCGGTTCGTCGGCGACCCGTCGCGTCCATGCCCGCACCACCGCGGGCATCGCGTCCGTCGCCTCCCGGCTGAGAGTCGCCTCCCTGGGCAGCCACACCGTCAGGAAGGCCGATACCCGCGCCGGACTCCACCACAAGCCCCGATCCCCCACGAACTCCACCAGCACCCGATACGCCTCCGCCGCCCCGGGCACGCCGGCCAGCTCGGAGAACTCCGCCAGATCAGGCACCTCGAAACCACCGCCCACCGGTGCTGCGGCCGGCCCGGCGGGCTGTGCCAGGCCGGCGGGCCGGGACGGCGCGTGGCCCGGTTGCGCCGGGGCTTCTGCCGGCGGCGTTTGGGGTGCGGTCGGCCGCGTGTGGGGTGGGTTGCCAGCCGCTTGGGTCTCGGCCGCTTGGGACGGGTTGCCGGTCGGCTGGGGTCGGGTGTGGTGTGGCCGCGCCGGGTCTTCGGTTGACCCGGTGTGGGTGTGGTCTGGTTGGGCCGGGGCGTGGGTTGGCCGGGTCTGGGTGTTGGCCGCTTGGGTTGTGGTGGGGTGGGCCGGGATGGTGCGGGTGCGGGCGAGGGTGAAGGCGCGCAGCGGGGGGAGGGTGTCGGCCACCGGGGCGCCGAGCAGCATGTCCAGCAACGAGAAGGACTCCAGGACGCGTCCCGCGACCAGCGCCGGGTCGGCCGGGCTCAGGCCCAGGTCGTCCAGGAACTTGGGCTCCTCGACTGCGGCGTCCACCGCGATGCCGCCGCTGACCTGGTCGATGGCGACCACGACGGTGTGGGGCTCCTTGCCGTTCCGGTACCGGAATGTGAGCGCCGCCAGGACCTGCTCGCCGTAGGGGTCGGCCTTGCCGTACCAGGCGGACTCGCACGTGACCTCACCCATCCGGCCCAGCCACTCCGGCCCCGGGTCGGCAGCCCGCACAGGAGTACCCACCGCACTGAGCGCCGCGGCCACAAGAGCCGCCTCCGCCCCGGAAACACCTTCCAGCAGCTCGCCGAACGCCTCCTCGTCACCGCCGTCCTCATCGAACTCGGCGACCAACCGGCTGGCCCACAACTCGGCCCGCAGCGGCGACCGCCACCTCAGCAGATCGCCCGCCTGCGCGATGGCCACCCCATACCGGTCACTCGTCGTCATCCCTCGACCGTATCGCCTGCCCACCCACCCCACGCACCCACAGGACCACCCCCCGGCCCCTGCGCGCGGTGGCGCTGCGCACCGTCCCTGCCTCGGCGACCTGCCGCGCCGGACCGATGCGCTTGACCCACGGCACTGTGGGCGAGGCGCCCAGGTAGGCGGGAAGGCCCGGAGGGCTGAGCGGGCCAGCTGAGCGGGCGGGGCGGGCGGGCTGGCTTGTGGTGCCTGGCCTGGCCGCGGCGACGGATCTGGGTGGCGCGACTGTCCGAAAGGGTGCGGAGACGGTTCATGCCGCCCGGACTTGGGTCCCGGGCGGCATGAGGTGTCTGGCAGCGGGTGTGTGACCGGGTTGGGTCAGCGGGGGTCGTCGCCGGTCAGGCCCGCCTTGCGGAGGGCTTCGGCCATCGCGCCCGACGGGGCCGGACGGCGGCCGCCGTCGCGACCGCCACGCTGGTTGCCGCCACGCTGGCCGTCGCGGTTACCGCCCTGGCCGCGCGCGTCGTCGCGACCGCCGCGGCCGTCACCGCCCCTGCCGTCACGACCCCGGCCATCACCGCCGCGGCCTTCGCCACCGCGATTGTCGCCGCCCCGGCCGGTGCCGCCCTGGCCGTCGCCCCGGCCGGAACCGGCCCTGCCGTCGCCACGCGATCCGCCACGGGAGCCGCCCGTCCTGGCGTCGCCACGGCCGCCTCTGCCCTCGCCGCCCTGCCCAGGACCGCCCGTGCCGGAAGCCTCCTGGCCGGAAGCGCCCCTGCCGGAAGCGCCCTGGCCCGGACCGCCCTGACCCGGACCGCCCTGGCCCGGACCGCCCTGGCCGGGGCCGCCTGAGCTGCGCCGGCCGGGGCCGCCCTGGCTGGAACCGGGCTGGCCGGCTCCGCCTCGGGGGCGGTCGGTTCGGGGGCCCCGGGGGCGGGAGTCGGTCTCGGCGTCGTCTTCCAGGCGCAGGGTCAGGGAGATGCGCTTGCGGGGGATGTCCACGTCAAGGACCTTGACGCGGACGATGTCACCCGGCTTGGCCACGTCGCGCGGGTCCTTGACGAAGGTGCGGGACATGGCCGAGACGTGTACGAGCCCGTCCTGGTGGACGCCGACGTCGACGAAGGCGCCGAAGGCGGCCACGTTGGTGACGACGCCCTCCAGGATCATGCCCGGCGTCAGGTCGGACAGTTTCTCCACGCCCTCCTTGAACGTCGCCGTCTTGAAGGCGGGGCGCGGGTCGCGGCCGGGCTTCTCCAGTTCGCGCAGGATGTCGGTGACGGTCGGCAGGCCGAAGGTGTCGTCGACGTAGTCGTGCGGCTTCAGGGAACGCAGGGTCGCGGTGTTGCCGATCAGCGTCTTCAGGTCGCCCTCGATCGCGCCGAGCATGCGGCGCACCACCGGGTAGGACTCGGGGTGAACGCTGGAGGAGTCGAGCGGGTCGTCGCCGCCGGCGATGCGCAGGAAGCCGGCGCACTGTTCGAACGCCTTCGGGCCCAGCCGCGCCACGTCCTTCAACGCGGTGCGGGTGCGGAAGGGGCCGTTGGTGTCGCGGTGCTGGACGATGTTGTCGGCCAGGGTGGAGCCGATGCCGGACACGCGGGTCAGCAGCGGCGCCGAGGCGGTGTTGACGTCGACGCCCACCGCGTTCACGCAGTCCTCGACGACCGCGTCGAGCGAGCGGGAGAGCTTGGTCTCCGACAGGTCGTGCTGGTACTGGCCGACGCCGATGGACTTGGGGTCGATCTTGACCAGCTCGGCCAGCGGGTCCTGCAGACGACGCGCGATCGAGACCGCGCCGCGCAGCGAGACGTCGAGTTCGGGAAGCTCCTGCGAGGCGTACGGCGAAGCCGAGTAGACCGACGCCCCCGCCTCCGAGACCACGATCTTGGTGATGCCCGGCATGTGCTTGACCAGCTCCCCGGCGAGCTTGTCGGTCTCGCGCGAGGCGGTGCCGTTGCCGATGGCGATCAGCTCGACGTTGTGGCGCTGGGCCAGCGCGCCGAGGGCGGCCAGCGACTGGTCCCACTGCCGCTTGGGCTCGTGGGGGTAGATGGTGGCGGTCTCGACGACCTTGCCGGTGGCGTCGACGACCGCGACCTTCACGCCGGTGCGCAGGCCGGGGTCGAGGCCCATGGTGGCGCGGGTGCCGGCGGGCGCGGCCAGCAGCAGGTCGCGCAGGTTGGTGGCGAAGACGCGAACGGCCTCCTCCTCGGCCTCCTGCCACATGCGCATGCGCAGGTCGAGGCCCAGGTGGACGAGGATGCGGGTGCGCCAGGCCCAGCGCACGGTCTCGCCCAGCCACTGGTCGGCGGGCCGCCCCTGGTCGGCGATGCCGAAGCGGGCGGCGATGCGCGGCTCGTAGTCGGTGCCCTCGTCGGGCTCCAGCGTGAGGGAGAGGATCTCCTCCTTCTCCCCGCGGAACATCGCCAGGATCCGGTGGGAGGGCAGCTTGGTGAACGGCTCGGCGAAGTCGAAGTAGTCGGAGAACTTGGCCCCCGCCTCCTCCTTGCCCTCGCGTACCTTGGCCGAGAGCTGCCCGCGGCTCCACAGCTGCTCGCGCAGCTCGCCGATGAGGTCGGCGTCCTCGGCGAAGCGCTCGATGAGGATGGCGCGCGCGCCTTCGAGCGCGGCGGCGGCGTCGGCCACGCCCTCGGTGAGGAAGCCCTCGGCCACGGCCAGCGGGCTCAGCGAGGGGTCGGCGAGCAGCTGGTCGGCCAGCGGCTCCAGCCCCAGCTCCCGGGCGATCTGCGCCTTGGTGCGCCGCTTGGGCTTGTAGGGCAGGTAGATGTCCTCCAGGCGGGCCTTGGTGTCGGCGGCCATGATCTGCGCCCTGAGCTCGTCGTCGAGCTTGCCCTGCGACTCGATCGACTCCAGGATGGCCGCGCGCCGCTCTTCCAGCTCGCGCAGGTAGCGCAGCCGTTCTTCGAGCGTGCGCAGTTGCGCGTCGTCGAGGGTGCCCGTGACCTCCTTGCGGTAGCGGGCGATGAACGGCACGGTGGCGCCGCCGTCGAGCAAGTCGACGGCCGCCTGAACCTGCCCTTCGCGCACCCCGAGTTCTTCCGCGATCCGCTGGTGAATAGAGAGCACTTGCCTGCCTTTCGATGGTCCCCGCCGGTCAATTGTGCAGGACCGCGCCGTCTTTCATGACCAGAGAGCGGGACGGATGGGTCACCACTGCCTCGGCCGCGCCGCCTGCCGGCACCACGACGAGGTCGGCCCGGTCGCCCGCGGCCAGGCCGTAGCCGGTGAGGCCGAGCGCCCGCGCGCCGCCGTAGGTCGCCGCCTCCAGCGCGAGCTCGATGTCGGGATCGGAGCGGAAGGTGCTGCGGTAGGCCAGGTGCATCGCCCGCTCCAGCATGTCGCCGGAGCCGTAGGGCCCCCACAGGTCGCGGATGCCGTCGTGGCCGCAGGCGATGACCACCCCGGCCGCCCGCATCTTCTTCACCGGTGGCACCGGGAAGCTGTAGACGGCGCCGGTGGCCAGCGCCACGCCCGCGTCGGCGAAGCCCTCGGCCAGGCGGCCCTGGTGGGCCTCGTCGATCTGGCCCAGCGCGTAGGCGTGGCTGACCGTGACCCGGCCGCCCAGCCCCAGCGCCTTGGTGCGCTCGGTGATGAGCTCCAGCTCCCAGGCGCCGAGCGTGCCGCCGTCGTGGAGGTGGATGTCGAGGTGGGCGCCATAGCGCTCGGCCAGACCGAAGATCAGGTCGAGGTGGCGCACCGGGTCGCGGTCGATGCCCGCGGGGTCGAGCCCGCCGACCGCCTCCACTCCGCTCTTCAGCGCCGCTTCGAGCAGTTCGGCGGTGCCGGGGTTGGTGAGCACGCCGTGCTGGGGGAAGGCGACCTGCTGCACGGTGACCGGGACGCGGCCGGCCGCCTCGCGCACCGCCTCGACGCCGCGCAGGCCCACCCCGGGGTCGATGTCGGTGTGGGTGCGGGCGTGGGTGGTGCCGCAGGCGCTCATCCGCCGCAGCAGCCGCTCGATCCGCTCCACGCTGGGCACGCCCAGCTCGGCCCGCCTGGCCAGGTCGTTGCCGATCCGCCCGGCGAGGGTGTCGTCGGCGGAGTGGGGCACCCACGGCCCGCCGTAGAGCGTCTTGTCGAGGTGGCAGTGTGACTCGACGAGGCCGGGCAGCACGAGCTGGCCGGTGACGTCGACGACGCGGGCGGCGGGGGCGTCGAGCGCGGGGCCGACCTGCTGGATCAGGCCGTCGCCCACCAGGATGTCGGCCGGCGCCCCATGCCCCCAGGGGTGGCCGCCGCGCAGGAGTGTCGCGGTCATGGCAGAACCATAGACCCGGGGACCGACGAAACTCAGCCCCCGCCGAGCCTTCCCACGGGCGCGACCACGTGGCGTTTCGCCCCTGTACAGACCCATTCGGGGGTGTTGTTCACGTGCAGTCCCAAGCCGTGCCCGGGGCAGAGCGGCCAGGTCGTCCAGAGCTGCTCGACGATGATCTCCTGGGCGAGGTCGGCCACCTCCGCCAGCGGGTCGGCGCACTGGCGCGGGTCGAAGCCGGTGGACGAGGCCTGCCCGCCGTACTCCACACGCAGCCACCCGTCCCCCCACGCGGGCGCGCACACGCGCAGCCGCCCGGGGACCGCGGTCGCGTCGAGGTCGCGCTGCACCGTCCGCACGGACCGGTCCAGGCGCGCGAAGCCGGTGAGGAGAGCGTGAAGATCCAGGTCAGCCGGTACGGCCACGCCAAGCCCCTCCAGCGCGACGGCCAGCTCCACCACCCGATCGCCGGAGAGCTCACCGGCCGAGATCGCCGCGTGAACCTCCCCGGCCACCTCCTCGAACGTCACCTGATCTCGTCCAGGCGCGCCACGTTGGCCACGTCGTCCGCGTCGGTGCTCGGCGTGCCCGCGAACCACGCGTCCAGGATCTCGGTGAGCAGCGCCGCCGACGTCAGCCGGAGGCTCAGGGCGAGCACGTTGGCGTCGTTCCAGGTGCGCGCGCCGTCGGCGGTATAGGCGTCGGCGCACAGGGCCGCGCGTACGCCGGGGACCTTGTTGGCCGCGATGGACGCGCCCGTGCCGGTCCAGCAGCAGACGACGGCCTGTTCTGCGCGCCCCTCCGCGACGTCGCGGGCGGCCGACTCGCAGGCCCACGCCCAGTCGGTGCGCCCGTCGTCGTCGAGCGCGCCATGGGTGATCACTTCGTGGCCGCGAGCGCGCAGCTCGGCCACCACCGTCCCGGCCACTCCGTCGAGGCTGTCGGCCGCCACTGAAATGCGCATGCTCTGATGTTCTCGTGCCTTCGGCTGGAATCGAACCAGCGACCTCCTGCTCCGCAAGCAGGCGCGCTCTCCACTGCGCCACGAAGGCGTGACGGGTGCGGGGATCGAACCCGCCTGGAGCGGCTTATGAAACCGCCGGGCACACCAGCGCCCCCACCCGTCCGGACATGCGAATGCCCCGGGAACCATGTCCCGGGGCACGAGTCGTACGTTCCTAAGCCCAGGACATGCCGCTACGGCGGTCACGCATTCGGAGGGTGTTCATGACGGGTCCTTTCGGGCGATGTGACGAGGATGTCGTGAAGGGGGTGTGCGAGGCAACGGGATTAATCCGGTCTCCACCAGGTTCGCAGCCGGGATTGGTCATGTGGGCACGAACGGGGGTTCGCGGGGGTAAGTGATAAACGACCACTACGGTGGCTTGTGTGCTGATCAAAGAGGATGACATCCCCGCTCTCGCGAGGGGCTGCGCGGTGCTGGGCACCGGAGGCGGCGGAGACGTGCGCACCGGTTCGTTAGCTGCGCGGCGGGCGATCCAGGCGTATGGCGGGGTTCCGCTCATCGGGCTCGCCGACCTGCCGGAGGACGCCCTGATCCTCCCGCTGTCCGGGATCGGCGCGCCGACGGTCAGCCACGAGATGATCCACAGCGTGGACGAGCCGAAGCGCATCGCCGAGGAGGTGGAGCGCATCTTCGGCCGCGCTCCGGCCGCGGTGATGTCCTCGGAGATCGGCGGCGGCAACGGGGTGGCGCCGGTCGCGTGGGCGGCCCAGCTCGGGCTGCCCCTGCTCGACGCCGACGGTATGGGCAGGGCGTTTCCCGAGGTCCAGATGGTCTCCATGTACGTCGCCGGGCTCCCGGCCGACCTGGTGATCATGTCGGACGTGGCGGGGAACATCGTGACCATCAGGCCCGTGGACGGCCTGTGGTCGGAACGCCTGGCCCGCGCCGTCTGCGTGGCCGCCGGATCGAGCGCGCTGATGGCCGACTACGTGCTGACCGCGGGGCAGGCGCGCGGCGCGGTCATCGAGGGTACGGTCACCCGCGCGATGGCCGTGGGCAGGGCCACCGAGCACACCGCCGACCCGCTCCGCGCCCTTCAGGACGAACTGGGCGCGCGCCGCCTGGTCACCGGCAAGCTCACCGACGTCGAACGCCGCACCTCGGGCGGCTTCGTCAGAGGTTCGGCCGTGATCGAGGGCACCGGCGCCGACCGCGGCCGCACGCTCACCCTGGAACTCCAGAACGAGAACCTGGTCGCGCTGGAGGACGGCAGGGTCCGCGCGATCGTCCCCGACCTGATCACGGTCGTGGACACCGAGACCGCGATCGCCGTCCAGACCGAGTCGCTGCGCTACGGCCAGCGCGTCACCGTGCTCGCCTGGGCCTGCGACCCGCTCTGGCGGACCGAGAAGGGCCTGGAGACCGCCGGCCCGGCCGCGTTCGGCTACGACCTCGACTACGTGCCCGTGGAGGAGCTCGCATGACGTTGCGCATCGGGATCGACGTCGGCGGCACCAACACGGACGCGGTGGTGCTCGACGCCGCCGACCGGGTGGTGGCCAAGGCCAAGCGCGCCACCACGGCCGACGTGACCGGCGGCCTGCGCGCCGCCCTGGACGCCGTCCTGACCGAACTGGCCAGCACCGGCCCGGCGGACCGGATCGGCAGGGTCATGCTGGGCACCACCCACGCCACCAACGCGATCCTGGAGCGCCGCAACCTCGGCCGGGTGGCGGTCGTGCGGCTGGGCGCGCCCGCGACCACGTCC
The DNA here is from genome assembly GCF_044459065.1 of Nonomuraea sp. NPDC050394. NCBI lineage: Bacteria > Bacillati > Actinomycetota > Actinomycetes > Streptosporangiales > Streptosporangiaceae > Nonomuraea > Nonomuraea sp. NPDC050394. Next base: position 118,400 of record NZ_JBITIO010000009.1, read on the forward strand.
GTGCCGCCGCTGTCGGACTGGCCCGCCGACCTGCGCGCCGCGGTCTCGGCCGGCGAGGCGATCCTGCCCGGCGGCCACTACGTGGACGGCCGCCCGATCAGCCCGCTCGACCTGGACGCCGTCCGCCGCTTCCTGGACGGCGTCAAGGCCGGCGCGGTGGCGGTGTCGGGTGTGTTCAGCCCGGCGGACGCCGAGCACGAGCGCCTCGTCGGCGAACTCGTCGAGCGCGAGTACGGCCTGCCGGTCAGCCTCAGCCACGAGATCGGCTCGCTCGGGCTGCTGGAGCGCGAGAACGCGACCGTGCTCAACGCCGCCCTGTACGGCGTGGCCGCCGCGGTCACCCGGGCGCTGGTGGAGGCCCTGGCCGAGCGGGGCCTGACGGCGCGGCCGTACCTGGCGCAGAACGACGGCACGCTGATGACGGTGGAGTACGCCGCCCGCCTGCCCGTCTCCACGATCGGCTCAGGACCGGCCAACTCGCTGCGCGGCGCGGCGTTCCTGTCGGGGGTGAAGGACGCGATCGTGGCCGACGTCGGCGGCACCTCCACCGACCTGGGCGTGCTCATGGGCGGATTCCCCCGGGAGTCGGCCGCGGCGGTCGAGATCGGCGGCGTGCTCACCAACTTCCGCATGCCCGACATCCTGGCCATCGCGATGGGCGGCGGGACCCGGTTGCGTCCCGGAGCGATCGGCCCGGACTCGGTGGGGTATCGGCTGGCGGAGTCCGCGCTGGTCTTCGGCGGTACGGTGCCCACCATGACCGATGCGGGCGTATGGGCCGGGCGCATGGCCGATGCGCCGCGCGAGTGGCGTGCGGCGCTGGACGAGCACGCGGGTGCGGCGGAGATGCTGGCAGATAGCCTGGTACTCGCCGACGAGATGGTGGCCGACGCCGTGGACCGCATGTCACTGGGCCGGGCCGACCGCCCGCTGGTCGCGGTGGGCGGCGGCGCGTTCCTGCTGGCCGGGCGGATCCCCGGCGTCAGCCAGGTGATCAGGCCCGGACACGCCGAGGTGGCCAACGCCGTCGGTGCCGCGATCGCGCTGGCCAGCGGCCGGGTGGACACGATCGTGCCGGCGGGCGCCGGTCGCGCGCGGGCCATCGAGCGCGCCAAGGAGGAGGCGGCGGCGAAAGCCGTACAGGCGGGGGCGGATCCCGCACGTGTTGAACTGGTGGATGTGCACGAGGTTCCGTTGAGCTATCTGGCGGAGCCGGCGGTGCGCCTTCATGTAAAGGCCGCAGGTCCGCTATCGAATTGACGCCCAACGGCGGACGTTCGTCGCTACGATCTTGCCGCGGCTGAAGCCGGACAAAACCCATTGAAAGGACCCCATATATGCACTGGCACAAGCGACTCGCCGTCGCCGGGGTCGCCGGCGCCGTCGCTCTGACCGCCTCCGCCTGCGCCGGCGGACAGGTGCGCGGAGCCGGCGGGACGCCGGGGCCCGGCGAGTCGGCCGCCGCCACCGGCGGGGCCGCGCCCAAGCAGAACGACGCCACCTTCGTCTACTCGCCCAACCTGGGCGTGGTCACCGACTGGGACCCGGCCACCTCGTACTCCAACGAGATCGTCGCCATGTCCAACATCTACGAGGGCCTGACCAGGTACAACGCCGAGACGAAGAAGCCGGAGCCGCGCCTCGCGACCGAGTGGACGTCGGCCAAGGACGGCAAGGAGTGGACCTTCAAGCTCCGTCAGGGCGTGAAGTTCCACTCCGGCAAGCCCATGGACGCCGAGGCGGCCAAGAAGGCCATCGAGCGCACGATCAAGATGAACGGCGGTCCCGCCTACATCTGGAGCGCCGTCGACACCATCGAGGCCGTCGACCCGGCCACGCTGAAGTTCACGCTCAAGTACGCCACCCCGCTCGACCTCGTCGCCTCCGCCGGGTACGCCGCCTACATCTACGACGTGGACGGCGTCGACAAGGACGGCAAGAAGGACGGCGGCACCGGCCCGTACACGATCGACCAGTGGCAGAAGGGCAAGGAGACCGAGCTCACGCTGAAGGCGTACGAGGGCTACTGGGGCGGATGGAAGCCCGACCAGTACAAGAAGGTCGCCTTCCGGGTCACCCCGCAGCTCACCACCGCCTGGCAGCTGCTGCAGCGCGGCGAGGTCAACTTCGTGCAGCGCCTCAACCCGCAGCTGTTCGAGCAGGCCGGGATGACGGAGGGCGTCCAGGTGAAGCAGACGCCGTCGTTCCAGAACCTGCTGGTGTTGTTCAACACCGAGTCGGGCCCGGCCAAGTCCGCCGCGGTACGGCAGGCGCTGCAGCTGGCCATCGACTACGACGGCCTGGCCGCGGCGCTCAAGGGCGCGGGCGTCAAGAGCAGCGGCCTGGTTCCGCAGGGGCTGCTCGGCCACGTCTCCGGCATGGAGCCCAAGCAGGACCTGGCCAAGGCGCAGGAACTGCTGCAGTCGGCCGGCTATGGTCCCGACAACGAGGAGCTGAAGCTCAAACTGACCTACGCCCAGGGCGACGACGACCAAAAGCTCCTGGTCACGCTGCTGAGCTCGGCGCTGAAGAACGTCAACGTCGCCGTCGAGGCCAAGCCGATGGCCTGGGAGGCGCAGTGGGACCAGGGCAAGAAGAAGGGCCAGGACATCTTCGTCATGTACTGGTACCCGGACTACGCCGACGCCTACAGCTGGTTCCTCAACGTCTTCCGCAGCAAGGACCAGCCTGAGTTCAACCTGTCGTACCTGAAGGACGCCGGGATCGACAAGGCGATCGACTCGCTGCCCGAGCTGACCGCCACCGACCAGCTCAAGGCCGACCAGGTCTACTCCGAGCTGCAGAAGAAGATCATCGAGGAGAAGGCCGCGGTGGCGGTGCCGTACGTGCAGACCTACCAGCGCGCGCTCACCGCCGACGTGAAGGGCTACGTCGACAACCCGGCCTACCCGAACGTGGTGTTCTTCTACAACCTGTCACGCTGATGTGGCGTTACCTGCTCCGCCGGCTCGGCCAGGCTCTCCTGGTCGTGGCCGGCGTGGTCACGCTCACCTTCGTGATCATGCGGCTGGTGCCGGGCGATCCGGCGGTGGCCTTCGCGGGGCCGAAGGCCTCGCCGGAGGAACTGGCGGCGGCGCGGGCACGCTTCGGGCTGGACGACCCGGTGCCGGTCCAGCTGTGGAACTACGTGCGCGACCTGGTGACCGGCGACTGGGGCACCAGCCTGCACACCAGGCGCCCGGTCCGCGAGGACCTGATGACGGCCTTCCCCGCCTCGCTGGAGCTGGTGGGGACGGCGCTGATCCTGGCCATCGCGCTGGGCATCCCGATCGGCGTGCTCGCCGCCCGCTACAAGACGAGATTTCCGGACCTGGGGGTACGCGTCGGCTCCATGCTGGCCGTCTCCGTCCCCGTCTTCTGGCTGGCCCTGGCCGTACAGACGGTCTTCGCCAGCAACCTCGGCTGGTTCCCCGTGGCCGGTGAGTACGACGGGAGCCTGGACAGCACCAGCCCCCTCACCCTCTGGACCAACATCACGATCGTGGACGCGCTCATCACCGGCAACTGGCCCATCTTCACCAGCACGCTGCAGCACCTCGTCCTGCCCGCCCTCGTGGTGGCGGCCTACCCGGCCGGCGTGATCGCCCAGCTCACCCGCGCGGCGCTGATCGAGGAGGCGGGCCAGGACCACGCCAGGCTGGAGCGCGCCCTCGGCTTCTCCGAGTCCAAGATCCTCACCAGGTTCGCGCTGCGGGCCGCGCTCAACCCGGTGCTGTCGCTGATCGCCCTGGTCTTCGCCTACGCCATGGTCAACGGCTTCCTGGTCGAGGCGGTCTTCAACTGGCCCGGCCTCGGCCGCTACGCGGTCGACTCGATCCGCTCGCTTGACACCCCGGCCATCGCCGGGATCACGCTGATGATCGCGATCGTGTACGTGCTGAGCAACCTGGCCGTCGACCTCCTGCAGGGCGTCGTGGACCCGAGGGCGAGGGCCCGATGAAGGCCCCCGAACCGCGCAGGACGCTGCCCCGGCTGCCCGACCGGTTCGCCGCCGCCGGGGCCGTGCTCATCGCCCTGGTCGTGCTGGCCGCGCTCTTCGCGCCGTGGCTGGCGCCGTACCCGGTGGACGAACCCAAGCCGCTGGAGGCGCTGCTGCCGCCGAGCGGCGAGCACTGGTTCGGCACCGACCAGGTGGGCCGCGACGTGTTCACGCGCGTGCTGTACGGCGGGCGCACCTCGCTGGGCATCGCCGTGGCCGTGCTGGCCGCCTCCGCGCTGGTCGGCGTCACCCTGGGCATGATCGCGGGGTACGCGGGCGGCTGGCTGCGCGACGTGATCATGCGGATCACCGACATCTTCCTGGCCTTCCCCGCGCTGCTGCTGTCGCTGGCGCTGGCCGTGGTGCTCCAGCCGAGCGTCACCACGGTGATCGTGGCGATCGCGGTCACCTGGTGGCCCTGGTACGCGCGGCTGGCCGCCTCGGTCGCCGCCTCCGTGGCCAACCGCCCGTACGTGGACGCCGCCCGGTGCCTCGGCGTGCCCGCGCCGCTGATCGTGGCGCGTCACGTACTGCCGAACTCGCTGACCCCCGTGCTCGTCCAGGTCTCGCTCGACGCCGGTGGCGTGATCCTGACCGCCGCCGCCCTGTCCTACCTGGGCCTCGGCGCCCACGAGCCGACCGCGGAGTGGGGCCTGATGGTCGAGCAGGGCCAGACCCTGTTCACCACGAACTGGTGGGTGGTCACCTTCCCCGGCCTGGCGATCGTGCTGACCGCCTTCGCCTTCAACGTGCTGGGCGAAGGACTGCGCAACGCCTTGGACCCGAGAAGGGTGGTGCGATGATCGAGGTACGTGACCTGGAGGTCCGCTACGGCGCGCGGACCGTCGCCCGCGTCCCCGAACTCGACGTGGCAGCGGGCGAGTGCGTGGCGATCGTGGGGGAGAGCGGCTCGGGCAAGTCGACGACGCTGATGTCGCTGCTGGGCCTCACCGAGAACGCCGACGTCTCGGGCAGCATCAAGGTCTGCGGCCTGGACGTGCGCACGGCCTCGCCGCGCGAGCTGCGCGCGATCAGAGGCGCCCGCGCGGCCCTGGTCATGCAGTCGCCGCAGGCCGCGCTCAGCCCGACCACCCGCCTGGGCACGCTGATGCGCCGCGCGCTGAAGCTCCACGGCGTCACCGCCGACCCGGTGGCGGCGGTCCGGTCGGTCATGCTGGACCCGGAGATCCTGCGCCGCTACCCGCACGAGATCTCCGGCGGCCAGGCCCAGCGCTTCGCCATCGCGCTGGCCATCGCCCTGGGCGCGGAGGTCGTCCTGGCCGACGAGCCCACCAGCGCCCTGGACGTCACCGTCCAGGCCGAGGTGATCACGGTCCTGCGCCGTCTGCAGAGCGAGCGCGACCTGGCCATCCTGCTCGTCTCCCACGACCTGGCCCTGGTCAGCACCATCGCCGACCGGGTGCTGGTCATGAAGGACGGCGAGGTCGTGGAGTCGGGCCCGGCCACGCGGGTCCTGGCCGACCCCTCCCACCCCTACACCCGCGACCTGCTGGAGGCCACGCCGTGACGATCCTGCGCGCGCAAGACCTCACGCTGGGGTATGGACGGCAGTCAGTCGTCCACGACGTCACCCTGGAGGTGACCGGCGGCGGCGTCGGCCTGATCGGCGAGAGCGGCTCCGGCAAGACCACGCTCGCCCGCGCCTTCCTCGGCCTCCTGAAGCCGCGGAAAGGCACCATCTGGTACGCCGGGCAAGACCTGAGAAAAGCTGACATGAGGGCCTTCCGGCGCGATGTCCAGCCGGTCTTCCAGGCCGAGTCGCTCAACCCCCGCAGACGCGTGGGCGCCTCGATCGCCGAGGGGCTGCCCGGCCGGGACCGCGTCGGCGAGCTCATGGAGCAGGTCGGCCTCGACCCCGCCCTGGCCGTGCGCCGCCCCCACGAGCTGTCCGGCGGCCAGCGCCAGCGCGTCGTTATCGCCCGCGCCCTGGCCGTCGGCCCGAAGCTGCTCATCCTCGACGAGCCCACCAGCGCCCTGGACGTCACCGTGCAGGCCAAGGTGCTCGACCTGCTGGCCGGGCTGGACACCGAACGCCTGCTGATCACCCACAACCTCGCCGTCGTGGGCAGGCTGTGCAGGACCAGCCACGTGCTGTTCGCCGGACGGGTGGTCGAGTCGGGACCGACCGCGGAACTGCTGGCCGCTCCGGCCCACCCCTACACCAGGGCGCTCAGGGACGCCGTGCCCACGCTGGGCGGGCAGCCGCCCCAGGCGGGCACCAGCGCGCCGCCTGCCGAGACGGGGTGCCCGTTCCGGTCGCGCTGCCCGCTGGCCGTACCGGAATGCGAGCGCGCGCCGGAGACGCGTGAGGTGGGGGAGGGCCGCACGGTGGCCTGCCACCGTGCGGAAGAGGTGCTCACAGGACCATAACGCCGCTCACAAGGCCTTCAGGCCGCTGATCACCTCCAGCAGGACCCGCTTGTCGGGCGCGGGCGGCGGGTGCTCGACCTGGACGAGCTGCTGGGCGTGCAGGTCGCCGACCAGGACCCGGACGACGCCGATGGGCAGGTTCAGCTCGGCGGCCACGTCCACGAGCCGGGTGGGCTTGGTGCACTTCTGCATGATGATCAGGTGCTCGGGGCCGAGGCCCATCGGCGGGGTGAGGCCCCCGGCGGTGATGATCACCGCGATCAGGTCGATGGCCTCGCTCGCGGGGACGGTACGCCCGCGGGTGAGGAGGTACGCGGGCACGATCGGCCCGGCGTCCTCGTCGAGCCAGCGCTCGTCACTCACCGCGCACCACCTTGATGGGGCGGGCGGTGGGCTCGGCCGGCGTCTCGCTCTGCTGCGTCACATGCTCTGCCGGGATCAGCACGATGGCGGTGGTCCCTCCATATGGTGAACCGCGCAACGTCACGCGGATGTCATGCCTGGCGGCCAGGCGGGCGACGACGAACAGGCCGAGCCTGTCGCTGTCGGCAAGGTCGAATTCGGGCGGGCTGGCCAGGCGCGTGTTCAGGTCGGCCAGCTCCTCGGGGCTCATGCCGAGCCCCCGGTCCTCCACCTCGATGGCGAAGCCCCGGGCGGCGGCCTCGCCGCGCACCATGACCGGGGTGTGCGGGGGCGAGTACACCGTGGCGTTCTCGATGAGCTCGGCGATCAGGTGGATGACGTCGCCGACGAGCGGCCCGGCCAGCGCGTGGCTGGGCATCGGCTCGACCGCCACCCGCTGGTAGTCCTCCACCTCGGCGGTGGCGCCGCGTGCCACGTCGTGCAGCGGCACCGGCTTGCTCCAGCCGCGGCCGGGCGTCGCGCCGGACAGGATGATCAGCCCCTCCGCGTGGCGGCGCATCCGGGTGGTGAGGTGGTCGAGGCGGAACAGGTCGTCCAGCGCGTCCGGCTCCGTGGCCTTGTGCTGCATGCCCTCCAGCTGGATGCGCTGGCGGTGCAGGAGCGTCTGGCTGCGCCTGGCCAGGTTGCGGAAGACGTGGCCGACGCCCTCGCGCAGTTGCGCCTGGCCGACGGCGGCCTCGACGGCGGTGCTCTGCACGGTGGAGAAGGCCTGGCCGACGTCGTCGATCTCGGTCGTGGTGCTGGCGACCTTCACCTCGGGCACGTCGATCTGCTCGCCCTTGCGCAGCTTCTCGACGACCTGGGGCAGCCGGTCCTGCGCCACTTCCAGCGCGGCCAGCCGGAGCGTGACCAGTTCCTTGGACAGCCGGTTTCCCGCGCGCATCGAGATCACGATGGACACGATCACGAGCGCGAGGCCGGTGCCGCCCAGGATGACCGCGCGCAGCAGCACCGAGTCGGCCACGGGGGCGGCGCGCGCGGTGAGCATCTGCGAGGCGGTCATCTGGAAGTCCTGGAAGGACTTCGCCAGCGACTCGGTGGTGGTGACCCAGCCCTCCGGGGTACGCCCGGCGATGATCTGGTCCTCCATCACCCGCATGCGCTGGTAGAGCGGCGAGGTGAGCAGGGCCACCTGCGCGTCGCGCATGGCCGGGTCGAGCTCGGCGACGGACTGGTCGACGAGGAAGCGCCGGTTGCCGACGAGCTGGGTGAAGATCCGGCGCTCCTGCGCGGTGGTCGGGCCGGAGGCGACGGCCTGCTCCCTGGTGAGCAGTTCCTTGGCGTAGCCGAGGTCGATCACGATGCGCGACTGCTCGTAGATCGGGATGTCGTCGACGAAGGCGACCCGCCGGTGCAGGCCGAACAGCGAGTCGATCATGGCGCTGTAGGTCTCGATGGCGTGTACGCGCGCGGTGAGACCGGCGTCGATCTCGCCCCTGAGCGCGTCGAGCCGGCCAAGCTGGATGAGGACCTGGTCGACCTGGGAGCTGATCGAGGGGGAGGCGTCCTTCGACTTGGCCGTCTGGACCTTGAACTCCTCGGCCGCCTGGTCGGTGCGGGCGCGCTGGGCGTTGGCCGACGAACGCTCCATGCTGCCGCCGGAGCGCAGCAGGCGCGTCGAGGCCAGCCGTTCGCGCTGGATCTCACCGATCAGGCGATAGGCGGGATGGCGCAGGTTGGACCACAACGTGGTGTACTCCCTGAGCTCCAGGCTCTCGCCCGCGGTCACCGCGGCGATCACGCCCCACAACACCACCATCGACATGAGCGGAACCAGCAGCAGACCGACGATCTTCATGCGGATCGTTCTGCTGCGGGTCATTGACACCTCACTCCGGCCGGTCCCCAACTGGAAACCCCGGACGGGACAAGCCTTGAGGATAGCAATCCGATCACCAGAATTCCCTATTTTTCAGGACTTTCGGGCATCCGGGGCGTCAACTTGCAGTAGTTTCAGGCGCAACATCGGTCACAGGGGAGATGCATGCGCCGTCGTCTCGCAGCGGCCGCGCTGGCACTCACCATCGCGGCGTGCTCGGCGCCCCCTCCTCCGGTACGGCAGGCGCCCCCCGGCGAAGCCGCCTTCGTCTACGCCCAGAACCTGGACGTCGTCACCGAATGGGACCCGGCGACCTCGTACTCCAACGAGATCATCGCCCTGCAGAACATCTACGAGACCCTGACCGTCTGGAACCCGGTCACCAAGAAGGCCGGCCCCCGCCTGGCCACCGCCTGGAACGCCAGCTCCGACGGCAAGACCTGGACGTTCACCCTGCGCCCCGGCGTGAAGTTCCACAGCGGCAGAGCCCTCGACGGCGCCGCGGTCAAGGCCGCCGTCGAGCGGACGATGAAATCCGGCGCCGGCGCCTCCTACATCTGGGACGCGGTCGAGTCGATCCAGGCCCCGGGCCCGCTGACCGTGACCTTCCAGCTCAAGTACGCCGCCCCGCTGGACCTGACCGCCTCGGCCGCCTACGCCGCCTACATCTACGACACCGCCGTCGTTGACCGGGTGAAGGACGGCAAGACCGACGCCGGCTCCGGCCCCTACACGATCGCGAGCTGGCGCAAGGGCGAGGAGAACGAGCTCACGCTCAAGGCCTTCGACGGCTACTGGGGCGGATGGGACCGCCCGCACTACCGGACCGTCAAGTACCGCGTCGTGCCCGACCCGCGCCGCCGCTGGGAGCTGCTCCAGCGCGGCGAGGTCAGCTTCGTCAACCGGCTCAGCCCCCGGCTGTACGCGCGGGCCACCAGGACACCCGGCGTGCGGACCGCCTCCATGCCGTCACTGCAGACCGCGATGCTGCTGTTCAACACCGCCCACGGGCCGCTGCGCGACGTCCGGCTCCGCAAGGCGGTGCAGAAGGCGGTCGACTACCGGGGGCTGATCAGGGCACTGGACGGCTCCGCCGTACCGGCGAGCGGGATCGTGCCGGAAGGGCTGCCCGGACATCAGCGCGGGCGGATACCCCGTCAGGACCTCGCCATGAGCGCGCAGCTGCTGCGGCGGGCCGGCTACGGGCCCGGCGGCAGGCCGCTCAAGCTCACGCTCACCTACGCCGAGGGCGACGCCGACCAGGCCACGCTCGCGCGGCGGCTGACCGAGACGCTGCGCACGCTCAACGTCACGCTCGACGCCCGGCCGATGCCCTGGATCGCCCAGTGGGACCGGGGCAAGAAGCGGGGTCAGGACATCTTCGTCATGTACTGGTGGCCCGACTACGCCGACGGCTACTCGTGGTTCGGCAACGTCTTCCGCAGCGGCACCCCGCCGGTCTTCAACCTGACCTATCTCAAGGACGCCGCGGCCGACAGCATGATCGACATGCTGCCGGTGCTCAACGTCAGCGACCGGCCGGCGGCCCAGAAGAGCTTCAGGCAGCTCACCGGCAGGCTGCTGGACGAGCGGGCGGTGGCGGCCTTCCCCTGGGTCGTCAACTACCAGCGGGCCTACCTGGGCGGCGTCGCCGGGTACGACGACAACCCGGCCTATCCGGACGTGGTCTTCGTCTACGACCTGCGGCCGTCGGCCTGAGCGGACTCCGTCTCCACCCGCTCGCGCAGGCGCGTCCTGATCTCGTCGGGCGTGTAGGCGCGGCGGCGCCGCTCGTCCCGCGCGATCACCACTCCGGTCGCCGCGACTCCCGCGATTCCGGCAAGTCCGAGCCATTTCCACCAGCGCATGTGCTTAGGCTAACAATGTGCTGACTCTCGATGAGGCTGTGAACGTCACCAGGACGGGAGATCTGTGGATCTTCCGCGGGCGCTCGGTTCCCGACCGCGCCATCCAGACGATGACCAACAGCCCGGTCAACCATGTCGGAATGGCGATCGTGGCCGAGGACATGCCGCCGATGATGTGGCACGCGGAGCTGGGCAAGTCGCTGCTCGACCTGTGGTCGGGCACCCATCACCGCGGCGTGCAGCTGCACGACCTGCGCGACGCGGTGACGGTCTGGGCCGACCGCTACGGCCAGCGGGCCTGGCTGCGCCAGCTTGAGCCGCAGGCCACGCCCGAGATGGAGGACGCCGCCCTGCGTACGGTGGCCAGGCTGGACGGCACGCCGTTCCCGTCCACCGCCCGCCTGGCCGGACGCTGGGCCCGCGGCCGCGTCCCCCAGTTGCGCGGCCGGGCTAAGGACCGCACGCTCGAAAGCGCCTACTGCGCCGAGGTGGTGGCGGTGACCTACGAGGAGATGGGCCTGCTGCCGGGCGGCAAGCGGCCCAACTGGTACGACCCGGGCCGCTTCTGGAGCGGCGACGAGCTCGACCTCATGCTCGGGCACAAGCTCGGCAACGAGATCACCGTCGGCGTCGAGCTCACCCGCTGAGCGCCCGCCGCAGCCGCCACGTGCCCAGGGCGAACAGGACGACGGCAAGGGTGCCGAGCACGGCGAGCTGCGGCAGCACGCCCGTGAGGCCGTCGCCGTGCCGGACGAGGCGGGCGAAGGCGTCATAGCCCCACGCGTGCGGGGTGAGGTAGGCGAGCGTCCGCATCGGCTCGGAGAACGACTCCAGCGGGATCGTCGCGCCGCCCAGCGTCGGCAGCCCGAGCCCGAACACCATGGCCAGCGAGATCGGCGGCCCCGGCGTGCGGAACGCGGCGCCCAGCAGCATGCCCGCCCCACCGCCGACCAGCGAGAAGACCAGCAGCACCGCCAGCGCCCCCACCGGATCGCCCCACGAGACCCCGAACAGCGCCATCGACCCCAGCATGATCAGCACCGCCTGGAACAGCGCGATCGCGATCCGCCCCGCCGCCTCACCGGCGATGATCGTACGCAGCCGCGTGGGCCCCGCCGACAGCCGCGCGGTCACCCCGATCGCCCGCGACTCCACCAGCCCCAGCGCCGCGGTCAGCGAGGTCAGGAAGGTGAACATGAGCAGCAGGCCGGGCGCCGCGATGGCGTAGGCGTTCAGCCCCTCGGGGAACGGCGTGGTGCCCGCCGTGGTGACCCGCACCGGCAGCGACGGCTGCCCGCGCGCGGACTCCTGGCGGACGATCGAGCGGATCCAGGTGCCGGTGTCGTGGCTTTTGATGTCGCTCGCCCGGACCAGGTGGTGAACCGTCCCGCCGCCGCTGTCGTAGGAGGCCGGGATGACCAGGCCCGCGTGCAGCCGCCCGCGTTCGACCGCCTCGCGCAGCGTGCCCTCGTCGCCCAGCCGTTCGACCGTGACCCGGCTGCCCGAGGCCAAGGCGCCCGCCAGCCGCTCCGACGGGGCTCCCGGCCCGGCCACGACGCCGAGCCTGAGCTGCTGGCCGCCGCCGTAGAGCTGGCCGAGCACCAGGATGAGCAGGAAGGGGGCGATGAGCACGAAGAAGATGTTGGTGCGGTCCTTGAACATCCGGCGCAGGTTGAGCCCGGCCATCAACGCGACCTTCACGGCGCCACCATCCTTCCGACACGGAACGCCGCCACGGGGAAGCTGAGCGCGGCGACGGCGAGCAGGACGGCCAGCGCGGGCAGGATCGAGGCGCCGCCCCGCAGCTCGGCCAGCCCTTCCAGGAACCAGTGATGGGGGGTGAACATGCTCAGCTCCGGCGCCACCGGGAAGAACGAGCCACCGAGCAGCCCGAGCACCGTGGCCGCCGTGGACTGCCAGTTGGCGGCCTGCTCGGCCGTGCGGGCGAAGGAGGCCAGGGCGGTCATCAGGCCGGTAGCGGCCAGCACGCCCGCCGCGACCAGCGCGGCCACCCCGGCGGGCGGTCCCCAGCGCACGCCGAGCAGCAGGGTCGTCGCGGCCACCAGCAGCGCCATTCCGGCCAGGCCGACGATGACGCCGACCAGCAGCTTGGCCGTCAGGATCGAGGCGCGCGGCACCGGCATCGACAGCAGCCGCGCCAGCGTGCCGTTGCGGCGCTCCTCGAACACGCCGGTGACGCTGAGCATCACCGCGAAGAACGCGAAGAACATCGCCGCGCCCGCCGCGTGGTAGGTGCGCGTGTCGAGCTCGCGGGTGCCGAGCGTCGTGTCCTGCGTCACCTGGACGTTCTGGGCGCCCGGCAGCGCGTACGACTCGGCCACCTCCCTGGCCACCTGGACGGCCAGCGGCGCGTCCACGCTGCCGACGACCTCGATTCCGGTGGGGGAGACCACGAAGACGGCGTCGAGCTCGTTCGTCTCGGCCAGGTGCCTGGCCTGCGCGGCGCCGGCGACGGGCCTGAGGTCCGGCAGGCCGGTGCGCTGGGTGAACTCGGCGGCCGACGGGCCCGCCACGCCGTACCGGCCGGGTGGCTGGGAGCCGCCGGACAGGGCCACGCCGAACACGAACGCCATGCCCAGCGGGAGCACCACCCCGAAGACCAGCAGCATGCTGTCGCGCGAGCGGCGGCGCAGGTCCTTGAGCAGGATTCGCAGCATGTCAGTCCCTCAGCTCGCGGCCGGTCAGGCGCAGGAAGGCCGCTTCCAGGTCGGGTTCGCCCAGCTCGGCGGGGGTGCCTTCGGCCAGCAGGCGGCCGTGGTCGATGATGCCGACGCGGTCGCAGAGGCGCTGGGCCTCCTCCATGTAGTGCGTGGTGTACAGGACCGCGAGGCCCTCGCCGGTCATCCGCTGGACGCTGTCGAGGATGGCGTTGCGGCTCTGCGGGTCGACACCGGCCGTGGGCTCGTCGAGGACGAGCAGACTGGGGCGGTTGAGCAGGCCGACGGCGATGTTGAGGCGGCGCTGCATGCCGCCCGAGTACTTGGCGACCGCCTCGTCCGCCCGGTCGGACAGGCCGACCAGCCGCAGGATCTCGGCGGTTCTGGACTTGGCTTCCGCGCGGCGCATGCCGTACATGCCGCTGAAGAAGCGGAGGTTCTCCCGCGCGGTCAGGTCCGGATAGACGGCCAGCTCCTGCGGGACGTAGCCGACGCGCGCCTTGGGCGGCGCGCTCACGCTGCCCGCGTCGGGGGAGAGGATGCCGACGATCATGGAGATCGCCGTGCTCTTGCCCGCGCCGTTCGGCCCGAGCAGGCCGTAGGTCTCCCCTTCCCGTACGGCGAAGCCGAGCCCGTCCACGGCCACCAGATCGCGATAGCTCTTGCGCAGTCCCTCGACGGTTAACACCGCCATGACTAACCCCCGTTCCTCAGTGGTGTGTCCCTGATCACCGACCAGGTCAGCAGCAGCCCGAGCGCGAACGTCCCCAGGCCCATCACCAGCGCGACCAGTGGTCCCGCCGACAGCTCGAAGCCGATGGAGAACGCGCTGAGCGGCACCCCGAACCGGTTGCCGACGGCGCTCAGCCCGAGCACGACCAGCCCGACGCCCACCGGGATCGTCAGCAGGCCGCCCGCCTGCCAGCGGTAGAAGCCGGCGCCCACGAACATGCCCGCGGCTATCCAGGCCATGAACTCCACGGTGTACTCCACGAAGACCAGCGGCGCCTGTGTCGGATCGGCGAACAGGTGCGCCCGCTCCAGCGTCTGCGGCCGGCCGATGATCGTGTAGAGCAGCCGTTCGACCAGGTAGCCGGCGCTCATCAGCAGGGCCGCGAACGGTGTGTAGAGCGCCGTGGTGATCGCCGCCTGGAAGCCGAACTGCCGCCTGGTCTGCCCGTTGGCGATGAACAGCGGAAGGAACTGGCGCACCATCGCCACTCCGACGAACAGGACCATCCAGCGTGGCAGCTGGGTGGCCTGCTCCCACACGCTCTGCGTGAGGTTTCCGAAGAAGTGGATGGCCAGGGTGATCACGATCACGATCGCGAGGTAGGCGAGCCAGACGAAGAAGGCGACCCACAGGTTGGCGGCCAGCAGCCGCGTGGGGAACCTCACTTGGGACCTCCGGTCAGGTGGATGAACAGCTCCTGCATGGCGATCGGCCCGAGCGCGAGCCCCGCCTCCGCGGCCTTGCGCCGGTGGGCGGCGTCGAGCTCGCCGTAGACCATCGCGGACTTCGTGGGCCCGAGCACCTTCTCGCCGAGGACGGTCAGGCCGGTCACGAACTCGTCCACGGCGGCGGCCGCGCCGGTGACCGCGTGGCCGCGGGCCAGCAGGACCTCGGTCTCCTCGTGCACGATGAGGCGCCCGCGGTCGATGATGACGACCTCCTCGAACAGCGGGCTCACCTCCTCGATGAGGTGGGTGGACAGGATGATCGTGCGCGGGTGGGCCATGTAGTCGGCCAGCAGCGCGTCGTAGAAGGCCTGCCGGGAGGGCGCGTCCATGCCCAGGTACGACTCGTCGAACATGGTCAGCGGCGCCCGCGAGGCCAGCCCGACCACCACGCCCATCGCCGAGCGCTGACCCTTGGACATGGCCTTGACGTTGTCCTTCGGCCGCAGCTCGAACAGCTCCATCAGCTCCTTGGCATAAGCGGCGTCCCAGGTGGGGCGGAGCCACTCGGCGAAGTAGAGCGCGTCGGCGGCGGTGCCGAGATCGACGCTCTCGCCGGCGTCGCGGATCAGGCTGACGGCGCCGGTCACGGCGGCGTTCTCCCACACCGGGGCGCCGTCCAGCAACACGGTGCCCGCCGACTGCTTGCGGAAGGCGGACAGCACGGACATCAGGCTCGTCTTGCCGGAGCCGTTACGGCCCAGCAGGCCGTAGATCTTGCCGCCCTCCAGCTCGAACGTCAGCCGGTCGAGCGCGGTGACCTCGCCATAGCGCAGCACCAGGTCCCGGGCTTCGATCCTCACATTTCCCCCTTGATCCGCTCGATCACGTCATCGAGGGAGATGCCAATGGCCTTGGCCTCCTTCACCATGGGGTCGACGACGTCGGTGAAGAAGCCCTCCCTCCGGCCGGCCCTCAGCGCGTCCCGGGCGTCCGGGCTGACGAACATGCCGATACCTCGCTTTTTGTAGAGCACGCCTTCGTCGACGAGCTGCTGGAACGCCTTGGCGGCGGTGGCCGGGTTGATCCGGTAGAAGGCGGCGTACTGGTTGGTCGACATCACCTGCTCGTCGCCCTTCAACGCCTCGCTCAGCACATCGGCTTTGATGCGCTCCGCGATCTGCCGGTAGATGGGGCTCCGGTCGTCGAACATGGACACCTGCTTCTATGGTTCATTACTCCACTAACGAACCATAGAAGGCTTGCGGTTCCCGGTCAACGGAAGAACCGCCAGAACCACCACGGCCACCAGCGCGAAACCCAGCGGGTAGCCGGTCATGCCCATCACCACACCCAGGCCCAGGGCGCCCACGCCCATGCCGGCGTCGAAGGCGAGGTTCCACAGCGCGCTCACCCGTCCTGCCTCGCCGCGCTCGAACATCAGCGTCAGCGTCAGGTTCTGCGCCACCCCGAACCCGGCGCCGAACAACGCCATCCCCGCCACCACCGCCACCGGCTCCGCCGACCAGAACAGCAGGCCGATGCCCGCGGCGGCGGCCAGAACCGACGGAGCCAGCCAGCGCGTCCCCGCGTGGCGGCCCGCCCACCAGCGGGCGGCGGGGGTCAGGATCGACTGCGCCAGCAGCGCCGCCGAGGCGAGCTTCGGGGAGGTGGCCAGGGGCAGGAAGGTGATGGCCACACCCGCGGCCAGCGCGATGACGCCGAAGACGGCGATCGGCGCCGCCAGGCCGCCGCTCTTCCGGTGTTGCCGGGCGACCGGCCTCAGGTCCGGTAGCCCCCTCGCCGCGGCCAGGCCCGCCAGCGGGACCAGGCCGGCCACGACGAAGATGGGCACGAAGCCCAGGTGGTCGCCGGCCCACAGGCCCAGGGGCAGGCCGACGATCGAAGGGACGCCCACGGCCACGCCGTACAGGCCGAGGCCCTCGCTGCGGCGTTCTGCCGGGACCAGCTCGGCCACCAGCGCGGTGCCCGCCACCACGACGATGCCCAGGCCGGCGCCGCGGAGCAGGGAGATCGGCAGGACCAGTTCGTGGATCGGCAGGGCGAACGAGGGCGGGCCCAGGAGGAGCAGGCCGGCGGACAGGACACGGCGGTAGCCGTACCGGCTGAGGAGCCAGGGGACGGCGAGTTCCAGCAGAACGGTGCCCAGCATGAGCGCGCCGGTGGCCAGGCCGGCCGACATGCCGTCGCCCAGGTAGGCGGGGACGGCGGAGAACAGCAGGTAGAAGCCCAGGAGGCCGGTGGCTGATGCGAGCATGAGGCGGTTCATGGGGGTGACGGTGCCAGCCTGGCCTTTGTCGCGGATCCGGCAGGATGCGTAGATGACTCTTTAAGCTGCGTACGTGTTCGTAGGCAGGGATGCGGAACTGGCGGCGCTCGCCGAGGCCTGGGCCCAGACGCCGTCCGCCGTTCTCGTCGTCGCCGAGGCGGGGATGGGGAAGACACGGCTGGCCACCGAGTTCGCCGGACGGGTGGATGCCCGCGTGGTGACGGGTGGTGGGGATCCCGGTGGGCTGCCGTACTCGGTGTTCGTGCCGGTGCTGCGGCGGCTGGTCAGGGAACATGGCGCGCCCTTCGGGCCGGGAGAGCTGGCTCGGTTGCTGCCTGAACTGGGGGTGCCTGCCGTCGACCTCGGGCGGGCGCGGTTGTTCGAGGAGGCGCTGCAGGTGGTGGAGAAGGGCGGGCCGCTGGTGCTCGTCCTCGAGGACCTCCACTGGGCTGATCAGGCCAGCCTTGATCTGCTCGCCTTTCTTCTGCGGAATCTGACCCGAGGCGGGGTGATGGTGGTCGCCACCTCGCGGACCGTCGTGCGGCTGCCCGGGGTGCGGACGCTGTGGTTGCCGCCTTTGGGGCGGGATGAGGTGGCGCGGCTGATCGGGTCACGGCCGGGCGCGGGACTCGACGTGATCATGGCCAGGAGCGAGGGGAACCCGCTGTTCGCCGAGGCCCTCGCCGACTGCGGCACCGCTGTGCCGGACTCGCTGCGTGACGTGCTGCTGGGGGCGGCCGACAAGCTTCCCCCGCCCTGCCGTGAGGTGCTTCGGGTGGCGGCCGTGGCCGGGCGGCGGGTTGATCATCTCGTGTTGCTGGCGGCGGCCGGGATGGGGGAACTGGCGCTGGACGAGGCGTTGCGGCCCTTGGTGCGGGCGCGGTTGTTGCTGGTGGATGGTGACGGGTACCGGTTCCGGCACGCGTTGATACGGGACGCGGCGTACGACGAGTTGTTGCCGGGGGAGCGTAAGCGGTTGCACGCCCGGGTCGCCACCGCCCTTGAGGGGCTGCCGGGGGTCGGCCCTGGTCACGGAGCGGCTTCTGAGGCTGCTTTTGGAACGGCTTCCGGGGTGGTTTTTGGTGCGGCTGCCGGGGCGGCGGAGCATTGGCGGGCGGCGGGGGAGCCGGAGCGGGCGTTCGCGGCGGCGGTGGCGGGACGGCGCTGGGACCTGATGCTCGACCTGTGGTCCTCGGCCGAGCCTCCACCCGGCCTCGACCATGCCCGGGTGCTGGAGCTGGCCGCTCGCGACGCCCTGCACGCCGGCGAGGCACGACGGGCCGAGGACCTGACCACGTCGGCCTTGTCCGAGGTCACCGGCACACGGCGGGCGCGACTGCTGGAACTCCGGGTGACCGTCCGCGATCAGCTCGGCGAAGACGGCCTGTCCGACCTTCGCGAGGCGGTACGGCTGGCGCCCGACGACGCCCGCCTCCTCGGCGCCCTGGCCACCACCTTGGCCTGGAACGGCCAGGACGCCGAGGCCAGAAGGCACGCCGAGCAGGCACTCCGCCTGGGCGACACCCGCTCCCTCACCACCCTCGCAGCCCTGACCGCGCTGGACGGCGACCTGACCACCGCCACCACCCTCTACACCCAGGCCCGCACATCCTCCGCACCGTTCTCCATGCCCTCTCCCGCCCCGTTCCCCGCTGCCCCTCTCGGTCCGCCGTCCGCGCCGTCCTCCGCGGCGTCTTCCATGCTCCCTCCCGCCCCGCTCGGCCCGCCCTCCGCGCAGTCCTCCGCGCCGTCCTCCGCGCCTCCGACCGCCTCGCCCTCCGCGTCCCCGTCCGTCTGGTCGTCCGGGTCCTTGGCTTCCGGGGGTTCTGGGCGTGTCCCGGGTCTCGGGGCCGGAGTGGGGGTGGTGGATGAGGATGGCGTGCTCATGGCCTACGCCAGCGAAGCGGACGTACTGGAAGCGGCAGGGGAGCACGCCAGGGCCGAGGCTGTGGCCAGGGCGGGGATCGAGCGGGCCGAGAAAGCCGGGATGGCCAGGTCACGAGGGGCGCTGCTGGCCGCCAACCTCGCCGAGCCGCTGTCTTCGCTCGGCCGCTGGCGAGAGGCGCGGGAGGTGATCGGGGTCGCGCTGGCCCTGGACCCGCCGCCCATCTACCGCGCCTGGCTGCTCATGGTGCTGGGCACGGTCGCGGTCTGGGAGGGTGCGCTCGACGAGGCCGCCGCCGTTGTGGACGAGGCCCGGCCGCTGATGCTGGGGCGTTCGCGTGGGTACGACTCGTGCCTGGAACCCGACCTGCTCGAATGCCGCCTGGCCGAGGCCGCCGGGGACCAGCTCCGGGTGCGCCGCCTGGTCGGGCATGTGCTGGAGGCGCACGACCTGACGCTCAGCCGACGGTACGCCTGGCCGTTGCTCGTGATCGCGGCTCGGGCCGGGGCGCTGACCCGGCCGCCGGACGGCGTGGCCACGGTGGGACGGGTGCAGAGGGCGCACCGGGCGACGTTCGAGGCGGAGCTCGGGGGGTCGTGGGAGGAGGCCGTGGGCGCTTGGCGGTCGGTCGGCCAGCCGTACATGCTGGGGCGGGCTTTGCTGCGTGCGGCGCAGAACGGTCAGCGGCGGGACACGCCCGAGGCGCGGGTGGACGGCGGGGAGGTGCGGGCGGCGCCTGGAAGGCAGGGGAACAGCGGGGAGGTACGGGCGGCGCGTGGAAGGCGGGGGGACGGCGGGGAGGCGCGGGCGGTGCGTGGACGGCGGGAAGACGGCGGGGAGGCGCGGCAGGGGCAGGCGGGGCGGTCTCGCGTGGGGGAGGCGTTGCGGGAGGCGGGGGAGATCGCGGTGCGGCTGGGGGCTGGGCCGTTGCGGCGGGAGGTGGAGGCCGTCGCGGCGGCGGGGCGGGTGGATCTCGACGGTGCGGGGCACGGGCTGACGGCGCGGGAGCTGGAGGTGCTGGGGCTGGTGGCGGAGGGGTTGAGCAACCGGCAGATCGCGGAGCGGTTGTTCATCTCGGCACGTACGTCGGGGGTGCATGTCTCGAACATCATGGCCAAGCTGGCGGTGTCGTCACGGGTGGAGGCGGCGGCGGTGGCGCGGCGTAGCGGGTTGATCTGACATGCTCTGGTTTCGTGATAAACGTCGGGTTGGTTGGGGTGGGGAACTGCGCGTCCTCGCTGGTACAGGGTGCGGTCTTCTATGACTGGCCGGATATTTCGTTCAGCGTGGCATTTGATGTGAATCCTGCGAAGGTCGGGCTGGACCTTGCGGATGCCATCTGGGCGCCGCCCAACAACGCCCGCGCCTTCGCGGAGGTGCCGCCGACCGGGGTGGTGGTCGCCGAGGGGTTCATGGCCGGGGAAGAGGGGCTGCTCGCCGGGGACGCCGTGGCCGGGGTTCCCGACGCGCGTGGCGAGGCCGTTCTGGACGATGTCGTCGCGGCGTTGCGTGGTACTGACGTGCTCGTCAACTTCCTCCCGGTCGGCGCGCAACGCACCACCGAGCTGTACGCGCGGGCGGCGCTGCTGGCCGGATGCGCCTTCGTCAACTGCATGCCCGCCGTGATCGCCCGTGACCCCGCCTGGGCCGAACGGTTCGCCGCTGCCGGGCTTCCGCTGATCGGCGACGATCTGAAGAGCTCGTTCGGCGCCACGCTCGTACACCGTGCCCTCGTGGACGCCCTGACCTCCGGCGGCGTCGCGCTCCACGATGCCTACCAACTGCTCGGTGGGGGCAACGCCGACTTCCTCAACCTCCAGGACCCTGCCCGGCTGTCCGGCAAACGCGCGACGAAGGTGACGGGCGCGGGGGCGTCCGCGCATGTGTCGGCCGCGTACATCCCGTTTCTGGAGGATCGCAAGGTCGCCTACATCCGGCTTGAGGGGGAGGGGTTCGGCGGGTCGCCGGTGGAGGTGGAGGTGCGGATGATCGTGGAGGACTCGCCCAGCGCCGCGGGCAACGTCCTTGAGGCGGTACGGCAGGCCAAGACAGCCCTCGACACCGGAACAGGCGGCGTCCTGCCCACCAGCCTCATGAAGTCCTGACCCGCACAAAACACCCTGAACCTCCTGCGACCTTCTACACGATCAGGGGTCCACCCGCCCGACGGTTCGCCGCGCCTTCGGGGGGACACGCGAGCTCGGTCAACACGGCCTCCGGGCATGCGGCTTTCGGGCATGCGGGCTGCGGCCACGTGCTGCGGGCATGCGTGCGTGTTCGGGGGGCGCGGAGTGTTCCAGGGGCGCGACTCGTGGACACCGCCTGCGCGTGGTTCGGCATCCGGAAGGTTGCTTCGGGCACAGCCTCGCCTTGGGTGGCGCTGCGTTCGGTAAGCACACGCGGGGCGGGCTTAGGGCGCGGGGTTGGGGCGCGGGCTAAGGGCGCGGGGTTAGGGGGTGGGGAGGAGGCGGGTTAGGAGGTTGCGGGTGGTCAGGCCGTAGCGCGTCTTGGGGATCAGGAGGCGGGAGACCATCGTGACGTGGCGGCGGCGAGGGTCGGCCAGGGTGCGGTGGCGGTGTTCGTAGCGGGTCAGGGCGGTGGTGGGGTCGGCTGCCAGTTCTTCTGCCAGCGTGTACGCGGCGGACATGGCCAAGGTGGATCCGTCGCCGAACAGGGACACCGATGACGCCGCGTCGCCCACCAGCGTCACCCGTCCCGCCGTCCAGGTGTCCAGGCGGACCCGGCTGACCGCGTCGAAGAACAGGTCGTCCGTGGCCGCCACCTGTTCCATGAGCTCGGGCAGGCGCCAGGCGGGCTCGCGGTAGGCGGTGTACAGCAGGCGCCGGTGCTGTCCGGTGTCGCGGTGGTCGAAGCCGGGCAACGTGGGCGCGTGGAAGATGAAGGCCGCGACGGCCTCGCCGTTCGAGGGATGGAGGGTGGCGGAGCGGCCGGGGGCGTTGTACATGACGACCTCGCTCGGATCGGACACCCGCCCGGTGAAGGGGAGTGTCGCGACGTAGAGCCCCAGATGCCGTACGAACCGGGATTCCGGGCCGAATGCCAGCCGCCGCACGTTGGAGTGCAGGCCGTCGGCGCCCACCACCAGGTCGAACCGCCGCCGCGTGCCACCGTCGAACTCGACGTCCACGCCACCGCCGTCCTGCGTGAGGCTCGCGATCGAGTCGCCGTAGACGAACTCGGCGTGGTCGCGGGCGGCCTCCGTCAAAATCCCGGCGAGGTCGGTACGGCGCAGCTCGACCTCCCCACCACCCGGCCGCCCGACGCGCATGCCGCCCACGCGCCGACCGGCGGCGTCCACGAACGACACCCTGTTCACCTGTGTGGCGGCCTCCCGCAGCCGGGGCAGCACGCCCATCCGCTCGGCCACCTCGACCGCCTGCCCCCGGACGTCCACCGGGCTGCCGCTCGAACGCTGTCCCGCCGACCGTTCGACGACGGTGGCGTTCATGCCGTGCCGCGCCAGCCAGTACGCCAGCGTGGAGCCCGCGATACCCGCCCCCGAGATGAGGATGTTCATGATTCTCCGTCTCTGACCATTGGTCAGTTGCGACCATAGCTCCCTGACCAATGGTCAGGCAAGGGGTAGGATGCGCGGTGTGATCGACACCAGGGACAGGATCCTCGCCGCGGCAGGGGAACTGTTCGCGCGCCAGGGCAGTCAGAACACCTCGGTCCGGGAGATCGCCGAAGCGCTGGGGCTGACCAAGACCGCCGTTCTGTACCACTTCCGCACGAAGGCCGACATCCTCGCCACCCTCGCCCAACCGCTCATCGACGACACCGACGCGGCCGTGGAGCGGGTGGCGCGGGAGGGCGGCGGCGGGTGGGGGACGGTCGAGACGCTGCTGGAGGTGTACCTGCGGCACCGGGACGTGCTGAGCACCGTCGTCGCCAACATGCCGGCACTGCCGCCGGAGGTGTTCGAGCGGTGGTTCACGGTGATGAACCGCGCCAACGAGATGGTCGCCGGTCCCAGCCCCGACCTGGGCGAACGGGTGCGCGCGATCCAGGTGGTGGCGCTGCTCAGCGACCCGGTGATCCTGCTCGCCGACGTACCCACAGACGAACTGCGTCACCACATCCTGAACGGCGCCCGCCGCCTCCTCACCGACACCCCGGAACTTCCCGCAGAGGCGCAACCTCCCGCAGCCACCGGCCCTTCGGGCGGCAGGAGCTCTGCACGGGATGGAAGGGGACTTTCGCGAGACGGGAGGCGGCCTGGGCGAGAAGGCACAAGCCCCTCGACCGAGGAGGAGCGACCAACGGCCGGCGAGGAGCGACCAGCGGCCGAAGAGCGGCGACCAACGGCCGGAGGGGAGCGGCCTGCGGCCAGAAGGCGGTGGTCTGCGGGCGGAGATGGGGAGTCTTTGGCCGGAGGGGAGCGGCCTGGAGCCGGAGAAGGGCGGCCTGCAGCCGGAGAAGGGCGGCCGGCGGGTGGAGGGCAGCGGGCTGCGGGTGGAGGTCGGTGGTCTGCGGGTGGAGGGCAGCGGGCTGTGGGTGGAGGGCAGCGGGCTGTGGGTGGAGCGGAGGGGGCGTTGGCCGGAGAGGAAGGGGGTTCTGTCGGGGTGGGCGAGGGCGGCAGAGAGAGGGTGGGCGAGGGCGGCACGAAGAGGGTGGGCGAGGGTGACGGGAAAGGGGCGGGTGAGGGCGGCGGGGAAGGGGTGGGTGACGGGAGGGCGGGGGGCCGGCCTCGGAGGATGAGTGAGGAGATGATCGCCGAAGCCCGCCGCCTCCGCCGGAACGGCGACACCCCCGTGTCGGAGATCGCCCGGATCCTGGGTGTCTCACGAGCCACCCTCTACCGCCACCTCTAGTTTTGAGACACAGCACGAAACCCGTTGCGCCTGGTTCGAGGCACGGGCAACGATGGAGCCCTTATGGTGACCGGTCAAGATCTTGAAATCGCGTGTGACGAGTCCGGTGCGGAGGGGGAGAACCTGACCGCCGCGATCACCGACGTGTTCGCGCATGCCAGCGTGTCGATGGAGATCGAGGCGGCCGACGACGTCATCCGCGTGCTTCGCGACCGCATCCGCTCACCTGCCACCGAGTACAAGGCCAACCACCTGCTGCGCGGCAAGCACCGGTCGGCTCTCATCTGGCTCCTGGGCCCGTCCGGCCCCATCTACGGCACCGCCCGCGTCTACCTGGTGGAGAAACGCTTCTTCATCGTGAGCAGAATCGTCGACCTGCTGGACGAGCCCTACAGCCCCAGCCTCGGCTTCTACCGCAGTTTTGAGACAGTGGCCCTCTACCGCACCGGCCCCGCCCTGGCCGGTTGGACGGCGTTCCTGGAGTCCTTCAACGACGTCATGCGCGCCCGCGTACCCGCGCAGACCTTCTACGACCGCCTGAACGACCTGCGTGCCCCGGAACTGACCGGCCCGCTCGCCGCGACCCGAAGGAACATGAACGCCTTCCTGGAACGGCTGGCAGAGGACCCCCGTACGATCCCCGTCCTCGACCCGCTGATTCCCGCCATCATCCAGGCCGTCGTGGCCTGGAGCTCGTCGGGTCGTCCCGTCGAGGTCGTTCACGACCGCCAGACCACGTTGTCGGAGGAGCGGATCGTCGAGCTGAAGGGCGTCTTCAACGATCCCCGCCTGGCCTCCCGCGCCCGGCTGGCCGGTCTGCGCCTGACCGAGTCCCGGCTCGACGCGCGTATCCAGATCGCCGACTTCCTGGCCGGGGTGGCCAGGAAGATCGCCTCGGAGGAGCTGAACGGCCGCGGCGACGCCGAGCTGAACGACCTCCTGCGCCACTACGTCGACCCCGCCTCCCTCTGGGGCCATGAGGCCAGCTGGTCCCACCTGCACCCCTGACTCACTCCGACCGGCGTTGGTCACGCTCGGGTCACGGATCTCATCAAAGGTGGTCGAAACCGGCAAATCCCTTCACAGTGGCGGGCGAGCTCTTAACGTCCCTACTGGAGGTACGCGTGAAACGCGTCATCATGGTCTCCGCCGCGGCCTTACTTGTCGGTGCCGCCATGTCGGCACCGGTACAGGCACAGCGGCAAGGACCAGAAGCCGAGTACGTGGTGCTCTACAAGGACGGCGCCACCGGCGCCCGCCAGGCCATCGAGGCAGCGGGCGGCGTCGTCGTCAAGGAGAACACCGCGGTCGGCCTGGCCACCGTCACGACCAGCCGCGCCGACTTCGCCGCCGCGCTGGCGTCGGACGGGGCGATCGAGGGCGTCGCCCGCAACCGCACGATCGGGCAGGCGCCACCCAGCGCACGGGCCGGGGGTACGGCACGCCGTACCGACACGGTCGAAAAGGAAGGGCACGACGCCGGGCGCGGCAAGGCGGGCCCGACGGCCGGAAGGCCGAGGCCGGGCGCCGAGCCGCTGGCCGAGCTGCAGTGGGACATGAAGCAGATGCACGCGACCGCCGACGGTTCGCACCGGTACAACCAGGGCGGACGCGACGTGGTCGTGGCCATTCTGGACACCGGCGTGGACGGTACGCACCCGGACATCGCGCCCAACTTCAGCAACTCGCTGAGCAGGAACTTCACCACCGACATCCCGGCCGACGCCAACGGCGCGCCGATCGACGGCCCGTGCGCGGATGAGGCCGACGGTTCGTGCGAGGACGCCGCGAACGTGGACGAGAACGGCCACGGCACCCACGTGGCGTCCTCGATCGGCTCGCCGATCAACCGGCTGGGCATCGCGGGCGTGGCGCCCAAGGTGACGCTGGTCAACCTGCGGGCCGGCCAGGACTCCGGGTACTTCTTCCTGCAGCCCAGCGTGGACGCGCTGACGTACGCCGGCGACCACGGCATCGACGTGGTGAACATGAGCTACTACATCGACCCGTGGCTGTTCAACTGCACGGACAACGCCGCCGATTCCCCCGCAGACCGGGCCGAGCAGGCAGTGATCATCAAGGCGGCGCAGCGGGCTCTCGACTACGCGCACCGGCGCGGCGTCACGCTGGTGGCGGCGGCGGGCAACCAGGCCGCCGACTACACCAAGACTTACGTGGACGCGAGCAGCCCCGACTTCGCCAGCGAGCCCGGCGAGGCGCCGTACGAGCGGACCATCCCGCCGAGCTGCATCTCCATGCCCGGCGAGGGACGCAACGTGATCAGCGTCTCGTCCACGGGCATCAGCAAGCGCAAGTCGTACTTCTCCAGCTACGGCAACGGATTCGTCGACGTGTCCGCCCCCGGCGGCGACGTCTACGACACCGCGGCCAACACCCGCGACGTCACCAAGGCGACGCTGTCGGCCTACCCCGAGCAGCTCGCCAGGGACAACGGCGAACTCAACCCCGACGGCTCACCCAACGTCGACTACGTGGTCCGGGACTGCCAGCGCGGCACCTGTGCCTACTACCAGTACCTCCAGGGCACCTCGATGGCCTCCCCGCGCGCAGCGGGCGTCGCCGCGCTGATCGTCAGCAGGTTCGGCCACCGCGACCCGAGGCACGGCGGCAAGACCCTGAGCCCGTCCGTCGTCGAATCCGTACTCAAGGCCTCCGCGACCAGGACCTCGTGCCCGACGCCGCCGGCCTTCACCTACACCCGCCACCTGCCCAACGGCACCACGGTGACCGCCACGCACCTGTGCGAAGGCGGCCGGGCCCGTAACGGCTTCTACGGCTCCGGCATCGTCGACGCCCTGGACGCCGTCCGCTGAACCCCGCCGGGTGCGGCCATCGGCCGCACCCGGCCTCAGCCCGTGATCAGGAGATAGTCGATCTTCCCGGCGTCGCCGACCGAGATCTCCGCCTTGTACTCCTGCCCGGACGCGGACGCCCTGCCCTTGAGCTCATGATCTCGCCGGACGCGTGGGATCATGCCGTTCAGGCAGAATGAGGCGATGGTGGTGGCAGCGGGCCTGATCCGGGTCACGTCGGCGCCGGTCGTGCAGATCGCCGCCGACGGAAACTGGGAGACGGCGCTCGTCGTGCCCGGACGGCACCCGCGCGCGGACGCGGTCCACGAGGTCGCGGGCCGGGCGCGCGAGTCCGTCGCCGTCGAGGTGCTGTGGCCGGGGCAGGCGTTCGCCGGAGTCCGCTGGCCGCTGCCGGAGGTGGACGAGGCGGTCCATGCCGTTGGGCGTCTCGGGTCCGGCCCCGGTTCCGTCGCCGCCGGCCTCGCCGCCCTGCTGGGTGCCGAAGCGCGAGCCGAAACGGCCTTCGTGGAGGTCGGCGCGGTCAACGCCTGGCGCTCGACCGGCTCGCAGGTGATCTGGCGCAGGGAGCGGCCGGTGACCGCGCGGCAGGCCGTACACCGTCTGAGTGGGCGACCTGACCTGCTGCTCTGCGCGCACCCCGTCGCGGCGGAGTTCGCGGCGACGCGGCCGCGCTCGCACTGGGTCGGGGTGAACGTCTCCACGCCGGAAGGGGCCCGCCACCGGCTCGACGCGGACGCCCTCACCGCGCTGCTCGCCGCCGTACTCGAAATCTGATGGAAGGCCCCGCCGGGAGCGGGCAATCACAGGTGTCCAGACTTCCCGGCAAGAGAGAACGCCGTATGACCCTGTCACTCGACGGCGCGGTCGCCGATCCTGAGCGGTTCGCCACCGTCTTCGACGCGCACTACGAGGAGATACGCCGCTACGTCGGCCGCCGCCTCGACCTCGACATCGCCGAGGACCTCGCCGCGGAGACGTTTCTGATCGCCTTCCGCCGCCGCGACAGCTTCGACGCCGCCAAAGGCGGCATCAGACCTTGGCTGTACGGCATAGCCACCAACCTCATCGGCAAACACCGGCGGGCCGAGCTCCGGCGCTACCGCGCGCTGGCCAGATCCGGCCCGTCCCCCGGCGACGACGGCCACGAACAACGCGTCGTGGACCGGCTCGCCGCCGGGGTGACCGTGCAGAAGCTCTCGGCCGCGCTGGCCGGGCTGTCGCGCGGGGAACGCGACGTGGTGCTGCTCGTCGCCTACGGCGAGCTGACCTACGACGAGGTGGCCGCGGCGCTCGGCGTCGCCAACGGCACCGTCGCCTCCCGGCTGAGCCGGGCCAGGAACAAGCTGCGTGACGCTTTGGGAGTTGAGGTGTGATGAAGGAGTTCCAGCTCATCGACGAGGTGATGCCGGACGTGCCGCCCGCCGACCCGGCCAGGGCGATGGCGGTCCGCGCGCGGATGCTCGGCGGCCCGCGACGCCGCGGCATGCCTGCCTGGTCCAGGATGGCGCTCGCGGCCGCGGCGGTCAGCGTGGTGCTGGCCGGCGGCTTCGTGGTGGCGCCCATGCTGGGCGGCCCCCAGACCGGGACGGCGGCGCTCGTGCCGGACCCGGCCACGGTGCTCGGCACGGCGGCCGACCGGCTGGCCGCGAATCCCCCCGGAGAGGGTGCCTGGTGGCGGCGGGACCTGCTGCGCTACTCGCGGACCAGGACCGCCGCCGGCTACACCGTCGAGCACCGGATCGAGGAGGTGCTGTGGGCGAACAGGGAGGGACGCCGGCACACCGACCGCGGCCAGGTCACGACCAAGCCGCTCACCCCCGCCGACGAACAGGCGTGGAAGGACGACGGTTCGCCCGCGCTCTGCCAGGGCAGCGACGGCTGCGATATCGGCAGGACCTATTTCATCCCCTTGGCCCTGACGCCCGTCACCAGCCTGCCCACCGAGGCGGGCGCGCTCAAGGCCGAGATGCTCAAGGAGTTCCCGTCCGACGGGGCCGACAGCCAGGAGAGCTGGCTCTGGGCCTCGGCCAAGTGGATGCTTCTCGACGCCGAGAGCACCCCGGGCACGAGGGCGGCGCTCTACCGGCTGCTCACGGGGCTGCCGGGCGTCCGGGTCGCCGACGGGGTCACTGACGCCGAGGGCCGCGCCGGGGTCGCGGTGGAGTACGGCGAGCAGCGGATCATCATCGACCGGGACACCGGAGAGCTGCTGGCCGTACAGGATGAGATGACGTCGTACGTGGTCAGGCGGCTGGGCTGGACCGACGAGACGCCTCCGGGCTGAGGCGCCCGATCGAGCGGTCAGCGGACCCTGTCGTACACCATGGCCATCTCGCCGAGCCGGCCGGTCACCTGGTGGGTGAGCGTCCACTTCGTGGCCGGCAGGCCGTCCTCGAACAGGCGCTGCCCGCCGCCGACGATCTCGGGGAAGATCATGAGGTACAGCCGGTCGAGCAGGTCGGCCGACAGCAGCGCCTTGATGATGGTGGGGCTGGTGTTGGCCAGGATGTCGCCCTCGCCGGTGGCCTTGAGTTCGGTGACGACGTCGGCGACGGGGGCGTTCACCATGCGCGTGCGCTCCCACGGGGCTTCGGTCAGGGTGGTGGAGAAGACCACCTTCTCGGTGTTGACCAGCCATTTGGCGTAGCCGCGGTCACGCGGGTCGGCGTTGTCGTCCTCGGCGACCGTGGACCAGTAGCCGATGAAGCCTTCGGCGTTGACCCGGCCGAGCACCGCCGTCGTGGCGTTCTCCCACATGAGGTTCATGTGGTCGCGGGCGACGTCGCTGGTCACGTACGGGACGAACGCCCCGAAGTCGCCGGGCCCGCCGGCGCCGTGGTAGCGGCCGTCGAGGGTGAGGGAGATGTTGGCGGTGACTTTGCGGCTGGTCATTTCGTGCTCCTTGTGTCGGCGGCGATGGCCGCGGTCAGCTTGTCGAGGCTCTGGCCGAAGCCGATCTCGATGCCGGCGATGAAGTCGGCGGAGTCGACGGTGCTGTCGGTGATCCGCCAGTGGACGTCGAGTTCCGTGCCCGTGTCGGTGGGCCGGAGCCCGAGGTCGACGTGGGCGGTGAAGGCGGTTCCGCCGCCGGGTAGCAGCGGGGAGTTGCGGTAGGTGAGGCGCTCGCGGGGGCGTACCTCGTCGACGACTCCCTCGGCGCGTCCGACCACCAGGTCGGAGCCGTCGGCGTCCTCGACGTCGCGGTACTCCTGGATGATCCGGCCGCCCGGCCGCGCCTCGAAGACGAGCTCCGAGACGCGCAGGTCGTCGGGTGTCCACCAGTGGGCGAGCAGGGAGGTTTCCGTCAGATGACGCCAGACCAGCTCAGGTGATCCGGGCAGCGCGCGCCGGAACCGGAACGAGCGGTCGTCGGCCCACCCCGCCTCGTCCGCCGCGAGCCGCTCCGCGTCGAGGCTGCGCTCGTAGCGGTCGAAGGTCTCGCGGAGGCCGCCGCGTTGTTCCGCGGTCTCGGCCAGCCGGGTGATCGCGGCCGCCAGGTCCCGCAGGGGGCCCGGCTGAAGTGCGTAGACGCGGCGCTGGCCGCTGCGGTGGGAGGTGACGACGCCGGCGCGTTCCAGGGTCTGCAGATGTTTGGTCGTCTGCGGCTGGCGCGCGTCGGCGAGCTGGGCGAGGACGCCGACCGAGCGGGGCCGCTCGGCCAACAGGGTGACGAGCCGCCAGCGGGCCGGGTCGGCCAGTGCGGTGAGGAGTGCGTCCATGGCCTTGAGTATTCACCATGGCGAATATTCGTGTCAAGGAATAAGTCGGGCTAGTGCTCCAGCAACCGGCGGTAGATCGGCTTCGACCCGAGTTGCGGCTCGTGGTGCCCGGACAGGATCGACCCGCTGGTCACCCCGGCGGCCGTGACCAGCGTCCCGCGTACGTGGTAGTCGGGATGCACACCGTCGTCGCTCGTCCTGCGCTCGAACTCCACCGTGAGCTCGTCCCCCCGCCGCACGGGCACGACGGAGTCGAACACCGGCAGGTACACCGGCATCCAGTTCGTCTTGTCCCGCAGCGAGTCCAGCCGCCTGGCGCCCGCGCCCGCTTCCAGCCCGATCCAGCACAACAACCCGTCCACGGACCCGTCGCGCTCGATCGTCAGACTCACGCGCGAGGTGTCCTCCAGCGGAGCGGACCCGTCGAACCGGAGCTTCTCCACCGCCCCGGTCGTGGACAGCAGGACGTCCGGCCCCGCATCGGCCACCGACAGCCGCACGTCGAAGGGGCGCTCGTAAAGATCGAAGATCTTCCTGAGGTACGGCAGCGCCTTCCGCGAAAAGGCCGGACCGCCGGGGAACAACTCCCGCGACGACACCGCCCCGACCAAGGTGTCACAGGCGGCGGGCACGACCACGCCGTCATGGGTGAGCAGGCGCGCGTGCGCGTCGGCCATGGCCGCGAGCATGCCCTCCGAGCTGGCGATCGACCCGATGAGCTCGGCGACGCACACCTCCGCCCGCTCCGCCGGCCGCACGTCGAAGGAGGTGCCGTGCACGACCTCGATGATGTCGGCGTACGGCGAGGCCGCCCCCCTCCCGGCCGCCATGGTGTGGCTCTCCGGGTTGGCCTCGATCGCGTACACGTGCTTGGCCCCGTGGCCGGCGGCCTCCAGGGCCCAGTTGAGGTCGCGGCCCGTCCCGATGTCGATGACCCGGCGGCCCGCCGCCACCGCCCGGAGCGCGTGGCCGAGCGCGGCGTTCCTGAGGTGGTCGTGGGTCATGACGTAGTACAGGATCCGGTCGTAGAAGGGATACTCGCCGACGGACGGCCAGAGGCCGGGGTTGCCGCCGACCGCGATGCCGACCGAGCCTCCCCGCCAGGTGTAGATGTCACGCGTCATGGTCGTCAGCCTTGTCTGGGGACTCTGGGGCGCCGCCGTACGCGCGAAGCACGCCAGGAGGGATGTCGGTGTCGGAGACGGGGACGGCGACCAGCGCGAGCGCGCCGTTCTTGGCGTGTTTGGCGGCTTCCTCCAGCGCGGGGTCGAGGTCGCCGGTCGTCCGGCAGCGGGTGGTCCAGCCGCCGAGCGCGCGGATGACCGCCTCGTAGGGAGGCTCGCCGCCGGCGAACCGGGTGATGCGGGTGTCGGATCCGGCCAGGGCGCGGACGTAGCGCGGCCAGCCGAAGCCGCCGTTCTCGAAGACGACGAAGACGATTCCGCGCCCCTGCTCGGCGGCGACCGGCAGCGCGTTCATGCTCATCGTCATCGCGCCGTCGCCGCAGATCACGACGGTGGGCAGCGACGGCTCGGCGAGCGCGGCGCCCAGCGACGCGGCGACGCCGAAGCCCATCATGGTCTGCTCGCCCGGCGCCACCACCTTGGCCCGCTCGGACAGCGACAGCAGGGGGTAGTGGTAGCTCCACATGTCGTGCAGGCCGTTCTCCTGGACGAGCACGAGGTCGCGCCCGAACCTGGACCGGAGCGCGCGCAGGGCCGACGCGGCGAAGGAGCCGGTGTGGGGGAGTTCGGTCTTCACCGCGGCGATGCGCTCCGACCAGGCCGGCGACGGGTGCGCCGTGAGGCCGTCGGCGAGCAGGCGCGCGGTGAGTGCGGCGTCGCCGGCCAGCGCGATCTCGGGGCGGACGGCGAGGTCGAAGGCGTCGGGATCGGCGTCCACGTGGATCAGGCGCTGCCCGGACTGGCTCCAGCCCGTGCGTACGGTCTCCTCCAGGCGGGTGCCCAATGCCAGGATCACGTCGGCGTCGTCGAGCAGTCCGGCGGCGGGAGCGGCGGCGTAGAGCCCGGCGAGCCCGCAGTAGCGCGGGTGGTCCTCGTCGAGCACGCCCCGCCCGGCGGCGGTGGCGAACACGGCCGCGCCCCAGGTCTCGGCCAGCGCCCGCAGGGGCGCGCCGGCGCCGGCCGCCTTCGCGCCGCCGCCCGCGATGATCACCGGCGCGGTGGCGCCCGCCATCACGTCCACCGCCCGGTCGAGATCCTCGCCGGCGGGAGCCGAACGCAGCCGCCGCGGGGGAGCCGCCGGCGCGGCGTTTCGCGGTGGCTCGCCCTGGAGCGCCTCCTCGGCCAGCTCGACGACCACGACCCCGGGCGCGCCGTTGATCGCACGGTGTACGGCCTGCCGCAGGGCCCAGTCGAGCTGGTCCACGTCCTCGGCCAGCACGTACCACTTGGCCACGGCGGCGCTGACCGCACGCTGGTCCACCTGCTGGAAGCCGCCCCTGCCCAGGCCGGCCCTGGGGATCCGCGTGGTCACCACGACGACGGGCGCGTGCAGCGACGCCGCCTCCAGCAGGCCCGCCATGGCATTGGGCAGCGAAGGGCCGGAGTTGGTCGCGAGTACGGCCGGGCTGCCGGACACCAGCGCGTGCCCCGCCGCCAGGCAGGCGCCGGCCCGCTGGTCGCGCACCGGCACCGCCTTGAGTCCGGGCACGGCGAGGGCGGCGTCGAGCAGAGCGGGTTCGTCGGAGGGCACACCGGTCACCAGGTCGCATCCGGCGTGCGCGAGCGTGGTGGCGATGTGGCGCCACATGGCCGTCCCCGGCTCAGCCGACGGCATGCGCGCCGCCGTCCACGTGCAGGATCTCCCCGGTCGTGGCGGGGAACCAGTCGGAGAACAGCGCCACGCAGGCCCGTGCCACGGGATCGGCGTCGGCCTCCCAGCCCAGCGGGGCCCTGGTCTGCCACTTGGCGTAGAAGTCGTCGCCGGGCTCCTTGCTGAACTCCGCGGCGGCCACGGTCCTGATCGGGCCGGCCGCGACCAGGTTCACCCGGATGCCCCGGGGGCCGAGGTAGTACGCGAGGTAGCGGGCGCACGATTCGAGCCCGCTCTTGGCCACGCCCATCCAGTCGTACTCGGACCAGCTCACCGAGGAGTCGAAGTCGAGCCCGACGATCGACGAGCCAGGCTTGCGCAGCAGGGGCAGGAGCGCGATCGACAGGCTGTGGAGGGAGTAGGTCGAGGTCCGCAGCGTGGTGGCGACGTCCGGCCAGGTGGTGGTGGTGAAGTTGCCGCCCAGGGCGGCGGGCGGCGCGTAGGCGATCGAGTGGAGCACGCCGTCGAGCTCGCCGAAATGCTCGCCGACGCGGTCGGCGAGGTCGGCGAGCTGTTCAGGATCGGTGACGTCGAGGCCGACGACCGGCGCCGGACCCGGAAGCCGGCGCACGAGGCGCTCGACGAGGCTTACCCGGGGAAAGGCCGTGAGAACGACTTCCGCGCCATTCTCCAGTGCCAGCCTGGCCACATGGAATGCGATGGACGAGGGAGTGAGAACACCCGTGATGAGCAGTCGCTTTCCGGTCAGTATCCCGTTCAATCCCGGGCCGCCATCGCCTGCTCGATGTGGTCGATCAGGTCCTCGACCGTCACTATTTTCGGCATCTCCGCGTCCGTGATCTCGACCGCGAACTTGTCCTCGACCGCCACCCCGATCTCGACCAACGACAGCGAGTCGATATCGAGGTCATCGACGATGGATTTCTTCGGCGATACATCTGCCGCTTGCATTCCTGTTACTTCCTGGATGATGGCGCTGACCTCGCCGTATATGTCTTCGCGAGTTTCAGTCATTACCCAACCTCTCGATGGAAGTTATGCCGAATGAGGTTATACGTCGGAACACTTGTAAGCGTCAAGGATGGTCGATGATCCTTTTCGGACTGGCCGTTATCCCTGTCCAGATGCCGGACAATCCGGCCAGATCAATTTCTAGACTTCTCATAATCGCTGGTAGGAGCTCTGTCTCTGTCCTGACGGACGGTGGGTGACCCGATGCATGAGGTGAGTATGCAGGTGCAAATACCTTGCATGACTAGGAGGTATCGCGCGGTCAACCGCCGAAGTCTGGAGGTCGGATGACCGGAAAGAGCGACGTTGACCCGTTATCCAGCGTCACGTAGGAAAGTCCTCGGTAGGTGATGCTGATGCTGATCTCCGATGGATCGGCAATAACGAATGAACGGGTGGCGAGCATCGCAGCCGCCGTCTCGCAGGGGCTCGCACGGGACGGCATAGCACCGGGGGATCGCATTCTCCTGGTCGCGCGGAACTCGCCGGACTTTGTCGTAGGATTCTTCGCTCTCGTCAACCTAGACATTTCCATCGTGATTGTGGACGCGCATCAAACTCGCGGTGAACTCGAGCGGATGGCCGCCGTCTCGGGAACGAACATCGCGCTGACAGATGACGCCACACTGCCACCGGCCGGTATGCGAACCATCGAACTCGGCCGGCTGGTCTCAACGGTGGACGACCCGCCCGTGCGGTCCCTCGACCTCAAGCCCTGGACCGGCCGCCGCGACGCGCTGATCGCGTGGTCCTCCGGTTCGACCGGGCACCCCAAGGGCATCGTGCGCTCCGGCCGCTCGATCATCGCGAACACCGAGCGGACCGCCGCCCGCATGGCCTACACGCCCGAGGACGTGCTCCTGCCGCTCCTCCCCTTCTCCCACCAATACGGGATCTCGCTGGTCCTGATCTGGTTGATGAGCGACTGCTCGCTGCTCATCACCCCGTACAGCCGGCTCGACCGCGCCCTGCGGGCGGGTGCCGACGCGGGTGCCACGTCCGTGGACGCGACGCCCTCGACGTACCACACGATCCTGAACCTCGCGGAGCGCCGCCCGGAACTGCTGGCCGATCTGTCCCGTGTCCGCATGTGGTGTGTAGGCGGCGCGCCCCTGGACCCGACGCTCTCCGACAGGTTCCTCACCGAAGTCGGCCAGCCGCTGCTGGACGGCTACGGCAGCACGGAGGCGGGCAACATCGCGCTGGCCACGCCGGACAACCCCAACGGCTGCGGCCGCCCGCTGGCCGGGGTGGACGTGACGATCCTCGACGACGACGGCAAGGAGCTAAGCGCCGGCCAGATGGGCGAGGTCGTCGTACGCTCCGCCGACCTGATGGAGGGCTACCTGCCTCTGGAGGAGGAGGCGGCGCCCCTGACCGAGCTGCGCACCAACGACCTGGGCCACATGGACGCCGAGGGCAACCTCTACGTGGTCGGCCGCAAGTTCGCCGTCCACCGCCTCGGGCACACCATCTATCCGGAGGCCGTGGAACGCCGGGCGGCGGCCGTACTGGGGCGTCCGGTCGCGGTCGTCCCGGTGGAGGACGAGCGGCTCGGCTGCCGGCTCGTCTTCTTCGTCGCCGACACCGGTGAACCGCAGCCCGCGGACTGGCGGGCCAGGCTCACCGCGCAGCTTCCCGCCCACGAAGGCCCCAACCAGGTCATCGTGCTCGACCGGATCCCGGTCACCGCCCGCGGCAAACCCGACATGGCGGCGTTGCGGCGGCTGACCGCCACCGGCGGCGTCCGGGTGCCGGCGGGGACGTCGCCCATGATGCCGCCCGAGGAACGGGTGCGGGGCCTTCGTGCCGTGGAAGAGATGCTGCGGGACGATCCGCAGCCGATCATCGACATCCTGACCGAGATCTCGCTGCACCGGTCGGTCATGGACGAGATCGAAGCCTCCCGCGCCACCCTGGCCGGAGCGGTCGAGGAGGTCCTCACCCACGGACCGGCCAGAGTCCGCCGCCTGGCCGCGTTCATGCCGTCGAACGTCCTTCTCTACAGCTACGTCCTCTATCTCCTGGTGCCCGCGCTGTTCACCGAACGGCTGACCGCCCGTCCGGCGAGCGTGATCGCCGGCCAGCTCCACCGGCTGCACGCCCTCCTGGCACCCGTGCACAACCTGCCGATCGAGGTGGTCGAGGCCAGCCAGCGGGAGTTCGTCACCGGCCAGGTGGCCGTCGCCGACGTCGTCATCTTCACCGGCACCTACAAGAACGCCGAACAGGTCCGTGCCACCCTGCGCGACGAACAGCTCTTCGTCTTCTTCGGGCAGGGGGTCAACCCGTTCATCGTGGGGCCGGACGCTCAGGTCGGCCGGGCCGTACGCGATGCCATGCGGGTGCGTCTGCTCAACTCGGGCCAGGACTGCTACGGACCCGATGTCCTCTACGTCCACGACTCCGTCAAGGACAGCTTCATCGACGGCCTCACCCAGGCGGTGACGGCGGCCAAGTACGGCAGCAACCGCGACCCGGAAGCCGACTACGGAAGCCTCTGGTACGACACCGCGGTGGAGGCCTCCGCCGACTACCTGCGCCGCAACCACGAGCGCATCGTCGCCGGAGGCGCCATCGACTTCCGGACCAAACGCGTCGAACCCACCGTCCTGGTACGGGACTGGGCCCCGCGCGTGCCCATCGTGGAGTTCTTCGCCCCGATCTTCAACGTCATCGGCTACTCCACGGCGCAGCAGGTAAGCCAGCACATCGACTCACCCTTCTTCGCCGAACGGGCGATGGGCGCCATGGTGTACGACGGCGAGCCCGACCTCGTCGACACCCTGCGCAAACGGCACACCGTGGCCGTGAACAGCACGCTGATCGACGTCGACAACGGCAACCAGCCGTTCGGCGGGCACGGTGTCATGGCGGGCTACGTCATGCGGTACGGCAAGCGCTGGACCGGGCCCGCGCTCCTCTCCCAGGTGGTCGCCGAGCACCTGACCACGCCACGACTCGACTGAACGCGAAAGGCAGCCTGCCCATGCCGATCCGCCATCCCCGACGCGTGGTCATCACCGGCGCGGGCGTCATCTCTCCCGTCGGCCGGGACGTGGACACGTTCTGGTCCAGCCTGCTCCAGGGCCGCAGTGGCATAGCGACGATCGACGCGTTCGACCCGGCCGGACTCAGCACCACGATCGCCGCGCAGGTCCGCGACTTCGACCCTCTGGAGTACATGCCGCACAAGGTGAGCCGCAGGCTCGACACCTTCGCGCGGTACGGCCTGGCGGCGGCGGTCCAGGCGGCCGACGACGCCAAGCTGGCGCAGGGCGGGGACCTCAACCCCCGGCTGGGCGTCCTGGTCAGCTCCGGGTACGGAAGCAGCTGGCTGCAGCAGTCGCTCTACAGCCGCTTCACCGAGCGTGGTCCCCGCGGCGTGCCGCCGTACGCGGCGGCGGCGCTGTCCGCCGACAGCCCGTCGGCGGAGATCGCCCTGCGCTTCGGCGCCGCGGGACCTTCGGGCTCCATGAGTACGGCCTGCGCCACCGGCACCATGAGCGTCGGCGAGGCGGCCATGTGGATCAGGACCGGCCGGGCGGACGTGGCGATCGCCGGCGGCTGCGACGACTCGATCACCGCGTTCGACATGGCGACCACCGGCATCACCGGAGCGCTGTCGCGGCGCAACGACGAGCCGGAGCGCGCCTGCCGCCCCTTCGACCGGGACCGCGACGGCTTCGTCGTGGGTTCCGGCGCCGCGGTGGTCGTCCTGGAGGAGGCCGAGCACGCCCTGCGAAGGGGCGCGGCGATCCAGGCGGAGGTCGCCGGCTACGCCGCCACCACCGACGCCTTCCATCCCACCGCGCCGCATCCCGAGGGGCTGGGCGCGGCGACGGTGATGCGGCTCGCGCTGCAAGACGCCGGCCTCGAACCGGACGGCGTCGACTACATCAACGCGCACGGCACCGGGACGGTGCTCAACGACAGGATCGAGAGCCTGGCGATCCGCACCGTCTTCGGCGCCCGGGTGCCGCCGATCAGCTCCATCAAGGCGCTGACCGGTCACATGATCGGCGCCGCCGGCACCGCCGAGCTCATCGCCACCGTCAAGGCGATCGCGACCGGGCTCGTGCCGCCCACGTTCAACTGCGACGCGCCCGAGGACGAGGACCTCGACTACGTCCCGAACCACGTGCGCCGCATGGACGTGGGCGCCGCGCTGAGCAACTCCTTCGGATTCGGCGGTCACAACGCGGCCCTGGTGGTCCGCAAGTGGACGCCGTGAAATCGCTATCGGAAAGGGCAACGATGTCTGGACCCGTAAGTTCGCACAACGAGTGGGACCCTCTGGAAGAGGTCGTCGTCGGTGTGGTGGACGGCGCGATGCTGCCCGACTGGAACGTGATCAACAAGGTCACCGTGCCGCCGGGGTCGTGGGAAACGATCGAGGAGGTCAGCGGGGCGGACGGCACCCCCTACCCGCCCGAGATGATCGAGCCCGCCAAGGAGGACCTGGAACAGTTCGTCGACATCCTCCAGACGGCCGGCGTACGGGTGCGCCGGCCCGACCCCATCGACTTCGCCGCCGGATTCTCCACCCCGTCCTGGCAGGTCGGGACCGGATTCTGCGCGGCCAACCCCCGTGACGTCTTCCTGGTCATCGGCGACGAGATCATCGAGGCGCCGATGGCCGACCGCGGGCGGCAGTTCGAGACCTGGCCCTACCGGCGGCTTCTGAAGGAATACTCCGCGGCCGGCGCCCGGTGGACGGCCGCGCCCCGCCCGCAGTTGCTCGACGACCTGTATGACGACGACTACCGCGTGCCCGAGCCGGGCGAGCCGATCGGGTTCGTCACCACCGAGTTCGAGCCGACCTTCGACGCCGCCGACTTCGTCCGGGCCGGCCGCGACATCTTCTGCCAGCGCAGCCACGTCACCAACCAGGCCGGCATCGACTGGCTGCGCCGCCACCTCGGCGACGACTACCGCATCCACGTGCTGGAGTCCCGCTGCCCGCAGGCCATGCACATCGACACCACGTTCATGCCGCTGGCCCCCGGAAAGGTGCTGGTCAACCCCGAGTTTCTCGACCTGGCCAGTCTCCCGCCGGTCCTGCGGGACTGGGACGTGCTCGTGGCGCCGGAGCCGGTCCACACCGACTCCAACCCGATCGGCGTGGTCAGCGGCTGGGTCAACATGAACGTCCTCATGCTCGACGAGCGCCGCGTGGTCGTCGAACGCAACCAGGAGCCCATGATCCAGGCGTTCAAGGAGTGGGGTTTCACGCCTGTGCCCTGCTCGTTCGAGTCCTACTACGCCTTCGCCGGGTCCTTCCACTGCGCGACGCTCGACGTCCGGCGTGACGGCCCGCTCCGGTCGTACTTCCCCGCATGACCGACGGCCGTACCGTGTTGATCACCGGCGCGGCCGGCGGGATCGGCTCGGTCACCGCACGGGCGCTGGCGGCCAAGGGGTTCCACGTCTTCGCCGGGGTACGCGACCCCGAGCGGGCCGTCACCGAGACCTTCGCCGACAGCCCGGAGGGGATCGAGGTGATCCACCTCGACGTCACCTCGCCCGATTCCGTCGAGGAGGCGGCGGCGAAGGTGCCGGGGCCGGGGCGGCGCCTGGTCGGCGTGGTCAACGCGGCGACCGCCGAGTACCACGGCCCGCTCGAGATCCTGCCCATGGAGTTCGTCCGGCACGAACTGGAGGTCAACTACCTGGGCCCGCTGGCCGTGACCAGGGCGTTCACGCCCCACCTCCGGACGAACGGCGGCCGCGTGGTCAACATCAGCAGCATCAACGGGCTGTGCGTCTTCCCCAGCATCGGCGCGAGCTGCGCGGCCAAGTACGCCCTGGAGGCGT
The DNA here is from genome assembly GCF_044459065.1 of Nonomuraea sp. NPDC050394. Classification (NCBI taxonomy): domain Bacteria; kingdom Bacillati; phylum Actinomycetota; class Actinomycetes; order Streptosporangiales; family Streptosporangiaceae; genus Nonomuraea; species Nonomuraea sp. NPDC050394. The sequence continues at coordinate 158,164 of NZ_JBITIO010000009.1, forward strand.
CGTCGAACGCGCTGCGCATGGAGCTGCGCCGGTGGGGCATCCAGGTGGTGCTCGTCAACCCGGGCGCGGTACGCACGGCCCTCTGGCCACGCTCGCTGCGCGCGTTCGAGTCTCTGCCGGACAAGGTGCACGCCGACCAGCTGCGCCTGTACTACCCGGCCTGGGCCCGATCGGTCGAGCGGGCACGGGTCGACCAGGACCGCATGCTGAAGCTGGCCGCCCATCCCACGCGGGTGAGCGAGGCCATCGTCCACGCCCTGACCTCGGCGCGGCCGCGCAGCCGCTACCTGGTCGGCTGGGACGCGCGAGTGCTCGCCATGGCCCGATGGATCCTGCCCACGCGGGCCTTCGACACTCTCGCCTCGTACACCTTCCGGGAATAGGACAACATGAAGGGTTCGCAGAACCCGTGGGTCGTGCTGACGATTCTGTGCGCCAGCCTGTTCATCGTCGTCATCGACATCACGGTGCTCTACACGGCGCTGCCGATGCTCTCGGCCGAACTCGGCCCGAGCGCGGCGCAGGTGCTGTGGATCGCCGACGTCTACTCGCTGGTCTGCGCGCCCCTGCTGCTCCCGTTCGCCGCCCTCGGTGACCGGTACGGCCGGCGGGCGATGCTGCTGTGGGGATACGCGGTGTTCGGACTCGCCTCGCTCGCGGCGGCGTTCGCCCCGAACGTCGCGATCCTCATCACGGCCCGCGCGATCCTCGGGCTGGGCGGCGCGATGATCATGCCGTCCACGCTCTCGATGATCAGGCAGGTGTTCACCGATCCGAAGCCGCGCGCGACGGCACTCGGCGTGTGGAGCGCCGTCGCCGCCGGAGGCGCCATCATCGGCCCGCTCGTCGGCGGCGCGCTCGTCGAATGGACCTGGTGGGGCGCGGTGTTCCTGATCAACGTCCCGGTCATGCTCGCCGCGATCCCCCTGACCCTGCTCCTGGTGCCGGAGTCGCCGCGCGCCGACTCGGGACGCTGGGACGCGCTCGGCGCCCTTCTGGCCACGGGCGGGGTGCTCAGCCTCGCCTTCGGCATCAAGACGGCGGGGCACGAGTCGTTGTTCGCGCCGCCGGCCCTGGCGAGCTGGGCCGGCGCCGCCGTACTGCTGCTGTGGTTCGTGCGCAGGCAACTGCGCGCCGACGAGCCGTTGCTCGAAGTACGGCTGTTCGCCAACCCCGCCTTTTCCACGGCGGCCGTGTCCATCCTGGTCACGTTCCTCGTGCTGGTCGGGCTGGAGCTGTTCTTCACCCAGTACCTGCAACTGGTCGTGGGTCTCGGCCCGCTGTCGGCCGCCCTGCGCATCCTGCCGATGAGCGTGACCAGCGTGCTCGGCAGCCTGGCCGGCGGCCCTCTCGTCGCCCGTTTCGGCGCGCCGCCACTGGTCGCGGCCGGGCTGGTGGGCACCTCGGTGGCACTGATCCCCTTGGTGACGCTGACCACCACCGACCAGCCGTGGCTGATCGGCGTCTGCTTCGCCGCGATGGGATTCTCGCTGTCCGTGGCACTGACCGCGGCGTCCAACGCGATGATGAACGCCGTCGCCACCGAACACGCCGGGCAGGCGGCGGCCGTCGAGGAGACCTCCTACGAGCTCGGCGGCGGGCTCGGGATCGCCGTCCTGGGCAGTGTCATGTCCGCCGCCTTCGCCGCCTGGTTTCCGCACGCGGGCGTGGTCAGGGATTCGGCCCTCGCCCTGCGCAGCGCGTACCCCCAGATAGTCGAGTCCGCCCGGGAGACGTTCGTCGCCAGTCTGCACCTGACCGTCATCGTGTCCGCGGCACTCCTGATGATCACCGGGCTGGTCATCGTGGTCGTGCTCCGCAGACATCCCCGAATCGCCCCGAACCTAGGAGAAAAGGCATGACCAGCTCCGGCGCCGTGGACAAGTGGGGCTTCGAGACCTTCACCCAGGTACTCGAAGAGGGATCGGGCCTGATCGGTGAGCCCGCGATCGTGGACGGCATCACCGGCCCCAGCATCACGCAGAACGGCCGCACGCTGACCAACCTCGCCAGCATCAACCTCCTGAACATGCACCAGCGCACCGACCTGCGGCAGTGCTTCGCGGAAGGTGCCCACCAGTACGGCCTGACCACCGGCGGTTCCCGCATGACCCAGGGCGTCTGCCGCGCCCACCTGGAACTGGAGCAGGACGTCAGCCAGGCGACCGGCAAGGAACGCGCCCTCACCTTCGCCACCGGCCTGCTGGCCAACGTGGGTTTCGTCCACGCCATGAGCCAGGACATCGACCTCGGCGCCGGCGTCCGCATGAACAACTCCGACTCGGTGTTCGTCCTCGACCGGGACTCCCACTGGAGCCTGTGGAAGGCGGTGGAGGGCCTGGGCTACGGCAAACGTGTCTTCTTCTTCCGCCACAACGACCCGGAGCACCTCGACCGTGTCCTCACCAAGGTCGGCGGCGGCAAGGTGGTCGTCGTCATGGAGAGCGTCTACTCGGCGGACGGCACCATGGGCCCCATCCCCGCGCTCCTGGACCTGTGCGAGAAACACAACGCCATCAGCTTCGTCGACGACGCCAACGGCTTCATGATCTACGGCCCCGCCCACCGCCCCTTCGCCACCGAGTACCAGCACATGCGCGAGCGGGCGGACTTCGTGATGATGTCCTTCTCCAAGGCGGTGGGCCTGGAGGGCGGGGCGATAGCCGGGCCGTCGGCGGCGGTGCAGTCCTTCGAGCTCCTGTCGGGAACCTCGATGTTCACCGCCGCCATGCAGCCGCCCACCGCCGTGACCGCCCGGGAGATCATCCGCCGCCTGAGCCACGATCCCGACATCGTCGACTCCTACCTGGCCAAGGTGACCGCGTTCCGCCGGCGGCTGGCCGACATCGGCTGTGAGACCAGCGAGACGAGCACGTACATCGTCTCGGTCCCGGTCAACGACGACGACGTCGCCGTGGAACTGCGGCAGGCGTTCCTGGACCACGGCTACCTCGTACCCGTCTTCGTCTATCCGGCCGTCAAGCGCAACAAGGCCCTGCTCCGCCTGATCATCAGTGACGGCCACACCGAGGACCAGCTGGACGGCTTCCTCTCCACCCTGGCGACGCTCAAGGAGCAGTTCAGGTTCTGAGCGGATGGTTTCACCCGCACCCGGCCGGCACGGAGGTGCGGGAGGTCGGCCCCAGGTCCACGCGCTCCGGCGACTGGACCGCGACCTCCTGCGCCCGCCCTCGCTAGGTAGATGAGGCTTACCTTATTCTCGGGAGATGAGCTCCTCTGAGATGCGTGTGGTGACGACCGATGCCGAGCTCCGGGAGATCGTCAAGGAACCGCCTCAGGTCATCTGGGACAAGGACATCGCCCGCATCGACGAGCACGCGCGCACGATCATCGCGCACTCGCCGTTCGTGCTGCTGGCCACCTCGAACACCGACGGCACGTGTGACGTCTCGCCCCGCGGCGACCCCGCGGGCTCGGTGCTGGTACTCGACGACCACCGTCTCGTCCTCGCCGACCGGCCCGGCAACCACCGGCTCGACAGCTTCCGCAACATGCTGCGCAACCCCCATGCCGGGCTGTTGTTCATCGTGCCGGGGATGAACGAGACGCTCCGGGTCAACGGGCGCGCCTCGCTGGTGGCCGACGCGCCGTTCTTCGACGACCTGGTCGTGCAGGGGAAACGGCCGCGGCTGGCCGTACTGATCGAGGTCGAAGAGCTGTACATGCACTGTGCCAAGGCGTTCCTGCGCTCCTCGCTCTGGAAGCCGGAGACCTGGCCGGACCGCAAGAGCCTGCCCACGCTCGGGCAGATCGCCAAGGACCAGATGAACCTCAAGGACGTCCCCGTGGCGGCGATCGACGAGGGGCTCGCCCTGGACGCCAGGACGAACCAGTACTGACGTCCCGTCAGGCTGACGGCCTGACCACCTGGTACGTCAGGTGGGTGACGAGGCCGGTGCCCCAGGGCGCGCCGACGGGTTCGAGTGCGTGCTCCCCGACGCCGTGCAGCAGCCGCTCGCCCCGGCCGAGGGTCAGGGGCGCGACGTGCAGGCGCAGCTCGTCGATGAGCCCCGCCGCCAGGTACCGGTTCACGGTCTCGGCGCCGCCGGCGATCGCGACGTCCCGGTCTCCGGCGGCCGCGCGCGCCTGGGCCAGGGCCGATTCGATCCCGTCGGTGACGAAGACGTAGCTCGTGCCGCCCCTCATCGTCAGCGGCTCGCGCGGGTGGTGGGTCAGGACGAAGACCGGCGCGTGGTACGGCGGCTCGTCGCCCCACCAGCCCTTCCAGTCCAGGTCCCAGGCGCCGCGGCCGGGGCCGAACATGTTGCGGCCCATGATGAACGCCCCTGCGGCGGTGACGCCCTCGATCACCTTGGCGTGGCGCTCGGCCTCCTCGAACATCCACTGGTGCAGACGGTCGCCCACGCCCTCGCCGAACGGGTTGTCCATGCTCTGGTGCGGCCCGGCCACGTAGCCGTCGAGCGACATCGACATGTCGGAGATGACCTTGCTCATCGTGCTTACCTCCTGCGATTCCGGTGCGCTTTCACAGGAGGGTCGGAGCCGCCCGCGCGTCCTCTACACGTCCTCCGGAGAATTCCTGATGCTCTCGATGATCCTGGCGAAGCCCTCCTGGCCGTGGCCCGCGTCGATCTGGCGGCGGACGAGCGTCTGGACCATGCCGATCACCTCGGTGCTGACACCCTGCTCGGCGCTGGCGGCCACGAGGTCGCTGAGGTTGGAGAACTCCAGGCTCTGCTGCCCGGCCACGGTGTAGTCGCCGCCGTCGACGACCGCGGCGAACCCCTGGAAGGAGCCGGTCATGGCGGACAGCCAAGGCGCGGCCATGGAGGCGAACTCGCCCGCCGTCACCCCGGCCGGCGCGACCATGGCGGCGCCGTGCAGGAATCCGGCGAACATCACGTACATGCCCGCGAGCAGGGCGAGGTCGTACAGAGACGCCAGCCCGGCGTCCTGCCCGAAGTAGGTGCTCGTTCCCCACAGATCCAGCAGCGGCTTGTACTGCTCGAAGACCTCGGCGGGACCGCTGTAGAGAATCGAGGACCCGGGCCCGCCGATCATGGCGGGCACGGCCATGATCCCGCCGTCCAGGTACGCGACCCCGGCACGGGCCGCCCACTCTGCCAGCTCGCGCGACTGGGCCGGCGACGTCGTGGTCACATTGACCAAGGTACGGCCGGCCAGCTCACCGGCGATCGGATCGAGCACTTCGTGGACCGACTCGTGGTCCAGCAGGCACGCGATCACCAACCGGCCGGCGAGGACCGCCTCACCGGCGCTGCCGGCGTTCCGCGCGCCGAGGGCCACGAGGTCGTCCGCCCTGCCGGGGGAGCGGTTCCACACGGTGGTCGGGTGCCCGGCCTTCACCAGGGCGCCCGCGAGAGCGCCGCCCATCGCCCCCAGCCCGAGAACGCTCACCTGGACGTGGTCCGTCATCTTGGGTCCCCCTTCGAGTTCGTCGGTCGGGGCCCATCCTTTCCACCACCGTTAGAGTTGACCAGTACCGACTATTTAGTGGGGTACCCACCCACAGGTAAGTACGTCTGAGGAGGGCGGATGGCGACATCGGCACGACGGGGCCCGTACTTCTGCGGCATCGACGCGGCGATGGACGTGGTCTCGGGGAAGTGGAAGTCGCTGATCCTCTGGGAGCTGAACAACTACGGGACCCGCCGCTTCGCCGAGCTCCGGCGCGGGCTGCCCGGCGTCAGCGAGAAGATGCTGATCCAGCATCTGCGCGAGATGGAGGAAGACGGGCTCGTGCGTCGTGAGGTGTATCGCGAGGTGCCGCCGAAGGTCGAGTACTCCCTGACCGAGGACGGCCTCTCGCTCAACGCCGCCCTGGGCCCGTTGGGACGCTGGGGCACCGAGCGCATCGAGCGGATCGGGGCGACGAAGGTGGATCTGCCGCTCTAGCTTCGCAGGCGTTCCTCAAGGATCGCCGTCATCTCGGTGGAGAGCTTGCCGAGCAGGCGCGTGAGGTCGGCGCGGTCCTGCGGGTCCCAGGCCGCCATGGCGGTCTCGAAGAGCTCGAGGTTGATCCGCATGCAGACCTGGGCCACGTCGGTGCCCTGCGGAGTCAGCCAGATGCGCCAGGCCCGGCCGTCGTCGGGGTCGCGCACACGTTCGAGCAGGCCCTGCCGTTCGAGCTTGGTGACGGTTCTGGTGACGTGCGGGCTCTCCACGTGCAGGGCCTGCGCGATCGCGCCGACGCGCCGCGGCTCGCCGGAGTCGAGCAGGTGGATCAGGACTTGCGCGTCCGGCTGATCGACCCGCATGCCGGCGACGGTGCCCATCGTGTCGTGGGTCTTGGCGCGCTTGAGCGTCGACACGACCCTGCGGAAGGCGGCGACGGTGGAAGCGAGCTCCTGGTCCATCTGTTTGCTTACCTAACTTACGTATGTATTATCGCTTCTCAGTTACTTACCCAAGTTACCTAAGGAGCCGTCATGGTGACAGTCGCCGCGACCGCCGGGCGCATGACACCCACCAGGAACCCATGGCCAGGAGTAGTGGTGCTGGCGTTCGCCGCCTCCGTGGCCGCCGTCCAGAACACCGCGGTCGTCCCGTTGCTTCCCATCCTCCAGCGCGAGCTGAACGCCTCGTTGACCGCCGTGAGCTGGACACTCACGATCAGCTTGCTCGTCAGCGCGGTCGCGACACCGCTGTTGTCGCGATTCGGCGACATGTACGGCAAGCGCCGCGTGATCCTCGGCGCGCTGGCCCTGCTCATCGTCGGCTCGGTCATCGCCGCGGTCGCCACCACCTTGCCCTGGTTGATCGTGGGCCGCGTGCTCCAGGGGTTCGTCGCCGCCCTGGTCCCGCTGGCGATCGGCGTGGTCCGTGACGTACTGCCCCGCAACCAGCTCGCCACCGGCATCGGCGTGCTCAGCGCGACCATGGGGTTCGGCGCGGGTGGCGGCATGCTTTTGGCGGGCCTGGTCGCCGGTGACTACCACATGCTCTTCTGGGTGACGACCGCGCTGTCGGTGATCGGCTCGGTCTTCGTCTTCTTCCTGGTACGCGACACCGCGCCAGCCGGCGGCGGCCGTCCCGACCTGGCCGGCGCCGCACTGATGATCGTCTGGCTGGTGGCGCTCCTGCTGGCGATCAGCCAGGGCGGCACGTGGGGCTGGACCTCGGCGGCGACGCTCGGCGTGTTCGCGCTGGCGGCCGTGGTGGCCGTCGTCTGGGTGCTGGTCGAGCGCCGGGTGGCCGAGCCGCTGGTGCAGATGGCGATGCTGGTCCACCGCGGCACCGTCGGCGCGACCGTGGCCTCGATGCTGCTCGGGTTCGGCTTCTTCATGAGCATGACCGGCATCTCCGGCTTCGTGCAGGGACCCGCGCTGCGCGCCAGCGTCCTGCAGGTCGGTCTCTACCTGCTGCCCAGCACCTTGTTCATGCTGGTGATCTCGCTGTTCGCGGGCCGGCTCATGCGCCGCTTCGCCGCCGCCTCGCTGGTCGGGACGGGTTCGGCGATCGCCGGCGCGGCGGGCCTGTGGCTCGTCTTCGCGCACACCGGCCCCGCCGACATCCTGGTCGCCACCTCGCTCATGGGCATAGGGCTGGGCGTCAGCTACGCCGCGCTGGGCACGATGGCGGTCGAGCACGTCCGGCCCGAGCAGACCGCGGTCGCGGCCGGGATCAACGCGCTGGTACGCATCGCGGGCGGCAGCACGGCCGGCGCCGTGATCGCCGCCATCCTGGCCTCGCTGCCCGGGGAACACGGCTACCAGTGGGTCTTCGGCGTCGCCGCGGGGGCGGGCGCGCTGGCCGCCGCCTTCGCGTTCCTCTACGGCAGGCTCAACCGCGACCTGGCGGCCACGCCGGATCGCGCCTGAGCCGAAGCCGGACGCCGGACGCCGGATGACGGACGCCGGGGCAGGTGGCGGGGGCGACGCCGGCTTTTCGTTGGCCGCGACGATGCGCCGCGGCCAAATCCGTGCGATGGCCCGGTGTCCCCGTCAGGCGGGCCCTGGACAGTGTGCACATGATTTCGAAGCCCACCGCGACATCCCGCACGCTCACTCTCACCCGCGCCCGTCTCGCGGGTCCGTTCCCCGACGGTGACGGGCAGCTGATGGACATCGTGCTGCAGGACGACCTGGTCCACGCCATCCACCCCACCGGGACCGTTCGGAACAACGGCGCGGCCGTCGACCTGGACGGCCGGGTGGTGATGCCCGGCCTGTGGGACCATCATGTGCACTTCGACATGTGGGCCCTGCGCGAGAGCCGCCTGGACGTCTCGTCGGCCCGGTCGGCGGCCGAGTGCGCGGCGCTCGTGCGCACCCGGCTGGCCGAGCGGCCGCTGGATCCGGGCGCCACGCTGGTCGGCACCGGTTTCCAGGACGGGACCTGGCCCGACCTGCCCACCGCGGAACTGCTCGACGCCCGCAGCGGGCCCGTTCCGGTCGTCCTGATCAGCCACGACATCCACTGCGCCTGGCTCAACACCGAGGCGCTGCGCCGGTGGGCGCCGTCACTCCGCTCGGACGGTCTGGTTCGTGAGCAGGACTGCTACGAGCTCGTGGCCAGGCTCAACGACCTTCCCGTCGAGCATCTTGACGCGCTCGTGGCCGAGTCGGTCCGCCGGGCGCACGCACGCGGAACCGTGGGGATCGTCGAGTTCGAGCGCCGGCCGAACCTGGACAGCTGGGAGCGCCGGGCCCGATCGGGGGTGACGATGCGGGTGGCGTGCGGGGTGTACACCGACCACCTCGACGACGCGATCCGGCGCGGGCTGGCCACCGGTGACGTGCTGCCCGGCACCCGGGGCCTGGTCGAGATGGGGTCGTTCAAGATCGTGGTGGACGGTTCGCTGAACACGCGTACCGCGTGGTGCCACGACGCGTTTCCCGGTCTCGACGGGGAGGACGCCTTCGGCCTGCAGGCGGTGGAGGCCGGCGAGCTGCGTGACCTGGTCGGCCGGGCACACGCGGCCGGCATCGCGTCCGCCGTCCACGCGATCGGCGATCGTGCCAACACGCTCGCCCTCGACACGTTCGAGACGACCGGCGCCCGCGGGACGATCGAGCACGCGCAGCTCCTGAGCACCCGGGATCTGGATCGTTTCGCCCGGCTCGGGGTGGCGGCGAGTGTCCAGCCGCGCCATGTCATCGACGACCGGGACGTGGCCGACCGGCACTGGCAGGGGCGTACCGAGCGGGCCTTCCCGCTGGCGTCACTCCTGTCGGCCGGCGCCCGGGTCCTGTTCGGGTCGGACGCGCCGGTGGCGCCGCTGGATCCGTGGGTCTCGATGGCGTCGGCCGTGTCCCGGGCCGGCCGCGGTCAGCAGCCGTGGCACGCGGAGCAGCGGATCTCCGTCGAGCAGGCCCTGCGCGCCTCGACCCGCCACGACCGCCTGGCCCCCGGCGTGCCCGCCGACATCGTCGTCCTCGCGGCGGACCCGCGCGCCCTCGACGCCGAGGACCTGGCCGCCATGCCCGTCGAGGCCACGGTGGTCGCCGGTGAACTGGTCCACCGGAGCTGGTGACCTTCGGCGAAACGGGCGAACCTCCCGCCCGACCGGCTCGACGGGCGCGAGGAGGCCGTCAACGGCGTCTGCCGTACGCACGGATCGGCGGCGCAGAGTTCGTCGGGATCACTGACGAAGTGCGGCGATGTGCCGACCTAAGGTATGCCGCACCCCAGACCGGGTTCCAGAACGTGGAGGAGTGGTCCGGCATGATCAGGCCTACGGCAGGCAGCGCTTCGCGCGCCACCTCACAGAAGAGTTTCGGACGGCGTGGCTTCTTGACCGGGCTCGGAGCGCTGGGCATGGCCCTCGCGGTGCCGGGCTGCGCGAAGGAGGACGGCAAGCCGGCGCCGGCCGCAGCCACCGGCAGCGCCGACAAGGTGATCGAGCACGCGTACGGCAAGACCACGGTTCCCAAGGACCCGAAGCGGATCGTCGCTCTGGGCCAGACCGACATCGACGTCCTCGTCGCGCTCGGCGTGCCGCCCGTGGCCGTCGGGGTGTTCAGCGGCGACTGGTACTCGCCGCTGCACCCGTGGAACAAGGACGCCTTCCCCAAGAACCCGGACTTCCTCGACTTCGAGGAGTACTCCATCGAGAAGATCCTCGCGCTGAAGCCGGACCTGATCACCGGGGTGATGGGCGGCATGACGAAGAAGGAGTACGACAAGCTCAGCTCGATCTGCCCGGTGGTGGCGCAGCCGAAGGGGTTCACCGACTGGAACGCCCCGCTGGAGCAGCAGACCCAGATGCTCGCGACCGCCCTGGGCAGGGAGGACAAGGGCAAGACGCTGGTGGACGGCATCACGGGCCAGATGAAGGCCGCCGTCGCGGCCAACCCGGGCTTCGCCGGCCTGACCGTGGCGATCGCCGAGTGCTGGGGGGACACGTTCAAGGTGATCGGTCCCGCCACCCCCCGCTCCAAGTTCTTCACCAACCTCGGCTTCAAGAGCCTGCCCGAACTGGACGCCCTGGTGGGCACCGCCTACAGCGCGGACATCTCCTCCGAGAAGCTCTCCCTGATCGGAGGGGCCGACCTCGTGCTGTGGACGACCGACGGAGGCCAGGTGGAGGCGCTGAAGAAGAACCCGGTCGTCTCCCGGCTGAAGTCCACCAAGGAGGGGCGTTCCCTCTGGTCGACCGGGATGAAGGTCGACTCCGCGTTCTGGTCGATGGACTGGGGCACGGTGCTGAGCCTGCCGTACGCCATCGAGCACGTCATCCCGCAGATCAAGGCGGCCATCGACGGGAACACGGGCACCAAGGTCGAGAACTTCTCCTCCTGACGGCCGGACCAGAGAACACAGGAGGAACGCATGATCGAAGCCATCGAGATACGCACCGTGCGGCTGCCGCTCCGCGCGCCGTTCCAGACGTCGAACGGCGTCAGCACCGAGCGCGAGCTCGTCCTGGTCCGGATCGCGGGAGGAGGGGCCGAGGGCTGGGGCGAGTGCGTGGCGGAGCGGGAGCCGACCTACTCCAGCGAGCACAGCCGCGGCGCCGTGGACGTCATGCGTTCGTTCCTGCTGCCCCGCCTGCTCGCGGCGCAGGTCCGCACCGCGGAGGAGGTGGCGCCGGCGCTGCGCGGCGTGGTCGGCCATCCCATGGCGAAGGCGGCACTGGAGCTGGCGGTCCTCGACCTCGTGCTCCGTCGGCGCGGGGTGCCGCTCGCCCAGTACTTCGGCGCCACCAGGACGAGGATTCCCGCCGGTGTCTCGGTCGGCATCCAGCCGTCGGTGGCGGCGCTGCTGGACGTCGTGGGCGGGTTCGTCGACGAGGGGTACCGGCGGATCAAGCTCAAGATCCAGCCCGGCTGGGACGTGGAGCCGGTCCGGGCGGTCAGGAAGAAGTTCGGCGACGACCTGCCTCTGCAGGTCGACGCCAACGCGGCCTACGACCTGGCCGACGCCCCGCTCCTGCGCCGGCTCGACGAGTTCGGGCTGCTGCTCATCGAGCAGCCCCTGCACCACGACGACCTCTATCAGCACGCGCGGCTGGCCGAGATGCTGACGACGCCGCTGTGCCTGGACGAGTCCGTGGTCTCGGCCCGCTCGGCCGCGGCGGCGATCTCGATGGGCGCCGCGAGCATCATCAACGTCAAGCCGGGACGCGTCGGCGGCTACCTGGAGGCCAAGCGGATCCACGACCTGGCCCAGGCCCACGGGGTGGCCGTGTGGTGCGGCGGCATGCTGGAGAGCGGCCTCGGCAGGCGGGCCAACATCGCCCTCGCCGCGCTCCCGGGGTTCACCCTCCCCGGCGACACCTCGGCCTCGGACCGCTTCTACGCGACCGACCTCACCGCCCCCGTCACGCTTGAGGCGGACGGGCACGTACTGGTCCCCTCCGAACCCGGCATCGGCGCCACGCCCGATCCGGACCTTCTACGCAAGTTCACCGTGGACACCTGGAGCTACGAACGATGACCGACAGCACGCTCATACCGAGCCTCGACCAGGTCGCCGACCGGATCGAGGACCTGATGGCCCGGCACCGGCTGCCGTCGGTCTCGCTCGCGATCGCCCAGGGTGACCGGGTGGAGGCCCGCGGCTTCGGGATGGCCGACCTCCGGGGGCGGCCGGCCACCGGCGGCACGCCGTACCTGCTGGCCTCGGTCACCAAGCCCGTCGTCGCGACCCTGTGCGTCATGCTCGCCGAGCGCGGGCTCATCGATCTCGACGAGCCGCTGGCCGACCGGCTGCCCTGGCTCGACCGGCAGCGGCCGGGCCGCGGCGGCCGGCCGACCGCACGCCAGGCGCTGAACCACACCGCCGGGTTCGGGCGGTACTGGGACTTCGCCTACGACGAAGAGCCCCTGGGCATCGAGCGGGCCGTCGACCGGTACGGCGTCCTGATCCACGAGCCGGGCACCCGCTTCGAGTACGCCAACCTGGGATACGGCGTGCTGGAGCCGTGGCTGGTCGCGGCTACCGGCCATCCGCTGGGCGAACTGCTGGAGCGGTATCTGTTCGGGCCGCTCGGGCTGAGTTCCGGCGCCTACGGTCCCGGTGCCGGAGGGGCGGACGCGGCGGTGCCGTACACGGCCGAGCGGCATGTTCCCTACCCGACGATCACCACCAGCCACCCGGCCGCGAGCATGGCCTGGTTGTCGGCGGCCGACCTGGCCAGGTTCGGGCTGACCCACACCTACGGGTCGGCGGTGCTGGCGCCGGGTTCCGCCGCGGCGGTGCGCACGCCGGGACTGGGGGAGCCGCAGCCGTCCACGGAGCGCTACGGCCTGGGATGGAACGTCCGCTACTCCGGCGGCGTCGAGGTGCTGGCCCACGCCGGAGACATGTGCGGGGTGGGCGCGTCGCTGGCCGTACTCCCGGAACTGGGGGTGAGCGCCGCCGCGGTCGTCAACCGCACCGGATCCTTCGCCCAGGCCCGTACGGCGTGCGAGATCCTCCTCGAAGGCCTGGTGAGCCGCATCGGACCGGAAGACGCCCCGAGGGCGGCCTCGCCCCTGCCGATCGGCGAGTGGGCCGGCCAGGTGGAGACACCCACCGGCCCGATACCTCTGCTGATGGGGATGTCCGGCGACGGGACGGCCTGGATCGAGGTGGCGGGCGAGGGCCGGACGCCGGCCCGCGTCGAGGAGGACGAATCCTACGACGTGATGCTCGCGGCCGAGACGCAACTTCCCACCCCCGACGCCCTGCGGGCCAGCCCATGGCTCGAACTCGCCCTCGACGTCGGCGACGACCGCCTGGTGGGGTCCGCCAGGGCGGTCAAGCACGGCGAGAGCGGGGACCGGGTGGGCAACTGCCTCACCCACTGGTGCGAACTGGAGCGGGTCCGTTGAGCACCCAGACGCTCCCGGCACCCGCCGTGGCGCGGGCCGGTCAGCGGCGGCTGACGCTCGGACTCGGGGTCGCGGCCGCGATCCTGCTCCTTCTCATGGCGGCGAGCCTGGCCCTGGGCGCCGAGAACGTCCCGTTCGCCGACGTCTGGCAGTCACTGACCGTGGGCGGCACCGACGCCGACGTCATCGTGCGCGGCGTACGGTTGCCACGGACGATCCTCGCGGTCCTGGTCGGCGCCGCCCTGGCGGTAGCCGGCGCGCTGATGCAGGCGCTGAGCCGCAATCCACTGGCCGAGCCCGGCCTGCTCGGCGTCAACGCCGGCGCCGCCCTGGGCGTGGTGATCGCGATGGCCCACCTCGGGGTCGCCTCGCTCACCGGCTACGTCTGGTTCGCCCTCATCGGAGCCAGCGTCGCGACGGTCGCGGTCTACACCCTCGGCTCCGCGGGCACGGCGGGAGCCAGCCCGGCCCGGCTCGCCCTCGCCGGCGCGGCCATCACCGCGGCGCTCACGGGAGTGATCTCCGCGATCGTCCTGCTGTCCTCGACGGTGTTCAACGGGTTCCGGGCCTGGAGCGTCGGAACGTTGTCCGGCCGCACGGCCCCGGTGGTGATCCAGGTGGCGCCGTTCATCATCGTCGGCATCGTGCTGACGCTGTTCCTGGTCTCCTCACTCAACGCGCTGGCCCTCGGTGAGGACGCGGCGAAGGGGCTGGGGGCCAACGTGGGGCGTACCCGCCTGCTGGGAGTCGTCGCCACGACGCTGCTGTGCGGCGCCGCCACGGCGGCGGCCGGGCCGATCTCGTTCGTCGGCCTGGTCGTGCCGCACATGGTCCGCACCTTCACCGGCCCCGACCATCGCTGGCTGCTGCCCTACTGCCTGCTCGCCGGGCCGATCCTCATGGTGGCCGCCGACCTGGCAGGGCGCCTGATCGCCCGGCCGGGCGAGCTGCCCACGGCACTGGTCACCGCCATCGTCGGCGCACCCGTGTTCGTCTACCTGATCCGCCGGCGCCGGATGGCCGGACTGTGAGCGCCATGAAGACGGCCCGCCGCGAGCAGGCGGCCCGGCACACGGCCGCGCGGTTGTCCTGGCGCGGATGGTCGGTCCTGTGGAGTCCGCGCGCCGTGCTCGCGAGTGCCGCGGTCGTGCTGGCCGCCCTCGGCTTCGCCCTGGTGCAGCTGGGCGTCGGCGACTACCCGATGTCCCCGGGCGAGGTACTGGCGACGCTGACCGGCAACCGGGGCGCCGCCCAGGAGTTCGTGATCTTCGACCTCCGGCTTCCCCGGCTGCTCACCGCAGGGCTGGTCGGACTCGCCCTGGGAGCCAGCGGCGCGATCTTCCAGTCGGTGACCCGCAACCCCCTGGGCAGCCCCGAGATCATGGGTTTCACCATGGGCGCCTCCGCGGGCGCCGTGGCCACGGTGCTCGTCTTCGGCGGCCAGGAAGGCTCCGGCATGGCCGGCGCCCTCATCGGCGGCTTCGCCACCGCGGCCACCGTCTACGGGCTCGCCCATCGCCGCGGCATCCAGGGGTTCCGCCTGATCCTGGTCGGCATCGCCGCCACCGCGCTGCTCGACAGCCTCATCTCCTACCTGCTGCTGCGTGCCCGGCTGCAGGACGCAGAGAGCGCGTACACCTGGCTGGTGGGCAGCCTCAACGGGGCCGACTGGCAGCAGGTCCAGATCATCGGGCTGACCGTCTGCCTGATGATCGTCCCGGTGCTCGCGATCGGGAACCAGATGCGCCTCCTGGAGATGGGCGACGATCTCGCGCAGGGGCTCGGCGTCCGCGTCAAGCCGACCCGCCTGCGGTTGCTGCTGATCGGAACGGTGCTGTGCGCGGGCGCCGTCGCGACCGCTGGGCCGATCGCGTTCGTCGCGCTGGCCGCACCGCAGATCATGCGCCGCCTGACCGGCGGCTCGGTGTCCATCGTGCCCGCGGCCCTGATGGGGGCCCTGATCCTGATCGTGAGCGATCTCGCCGCCCAGCGCGTCTGGCCGGACTCCCAGATGCCGGTCGGCATCCCGACCCTTTGTATCGGCGGTACGTACCTGGCCTGGCTGCTGTACCAGCAGAGCCGTGCCTCCCGACTCTGACCTGGAGTGCCCATGAAGATAGAGAACCCGCCCGCGCCCGACGCGCTCCACGGCAATCGCCTGCGCGCCCACAACCTGTCTCTGAGGTACGGCGAGCGGGTCGTCGCCGAGAACCTGTCGATCGACATCCCCGACGGTTCGCTCACGATGATCGTCGGCCCGAACGCCTGCGGGAAGTCCACCCTGTTGCGCGCGCTCGCGCGGCTCCTGCCACCGGAGAGCGGCAGCGTCGTACTCGACGGGGAGGACATATCGAAGTACCCGTCGAAGGAGGTCGCGCGCCGGCTCGGGCTCCTCCCGCAGACCTCGATCGCCCCCGACGGCATCACCGTGGCCGACCTCGTGGCCCGCGGCCGCTTCCCGCACCAGAAGTTCCTGCGCCAGTGGTCGGCCGACGACGACGTGGCCGTGACCAACGCGCTCGAACGGACGAACACCGGCGATCTCGCGACCCGCTACGTCGACGAGCTCTCCGGCGGGCAGCGCCAGCGCGTGTGGCTGGCCATGGCCCTCGCTCAGGAGACTCCGCTGCTGCTGCTCGACGAGCCGACGACCTACCTCGACATCACCCACCAGGTCGAGGTGCTCGACCTCTGCGCCGAACTGCAGGAGAGCGGGGAGCGCACGATCGTGGTGGTGCTGCACGAGCTCAACCTCGCCGCGCGGTACGCCACCCACCTGATCGCCATGCGCGACGGGTCGGTGGTGGCCAGCGGGTCGCCCAAGGACATCGTCACCCCGGAGCTGATCGAGAAGGTCTACCAGCTTCCCTGCTCCATCATCGACGACCCCGAGACCGGAACGCCGCTGGTCATCCCGGCGGCCCGTACCAGGACCAGCGCGCCGTGTACGTGAACCCCGACTTCAAGGCCGACACCGGGCAGGCCCACGACCTGATGGAACGCTGGCCGTTCGCGGTCGTCATCGCGCTCGACCCGGACGTCCGGCTGTCGTTCGTGCCGGTGGAGCTCCGCCGGGACCAGGGCCGGCACGGGACTCTGGTCGGGCACGTGTCGGCCGCGGACCCCGTGGCCGACGCGCTCCGCCACGGCACCGAACTACGCGTCGCCTTTACCGGGCCCGTCGCGTACGTGAGCCCGGCGTGGTACGACCAGCCGGGCCTGCCGACCTACAACTTCGGCGCGGTCGAGGCGGCGGGAACCGCCCGGCCGCTCGATGACCCGAAGCTGGTCAGGCAACACCTGATGGCGCTGGTCGCGGCGCACGAAGGGGCGCGTACCGACGGCCTGGACAGGTGGCGGCCCGACGGCTGGGCGCGGCACCGCACCGAGGAACTCCTAGGAGAGCTGCAGGCGTTCGTGATGCCGATCGATCGGCTGGAGGTGAAACTGAAGATCGGTCAGAACCGTTCGCCGGGCGACCGCCTGGGCACCATCGCCGGCCTGGAGGCGGCGAACCCCTCGCACCACGCCGAGGCCGCCGCCTTGATGCGCGCGCGATACGGCGCCGACGGATGCCCTCACTGACCGGCCTGTCGGCCGGGCGCACGAATCCGGCGGGCCGCTCTCGTCGTTTCCACCGAGATCCGCGCTGGTGGACGTGCTTACCATGGGCGGACCACCACGGGAACGACAGGCAGGTGAACAGTGGGAAACACACCGAACCCCACCGAGGACGGACGCTCCTCCCACGGTGAGCCCGCCGGCCGCGGACCGACCCTGGGCAGGGTCCTGCAGCACCTGGGACCGATGCTGCTGGCGACGCTCGCGGGCACGCCCCGCTACCTGGCGCCCGTCGGCGGCGTCGTCGTCCACGACGCGGACGACCCGCCGCCGATCCCCGTGGGGGCGATCGTGCTCGGCGTCGGCGTCACGGCGCAGGACGACGTCCGCTCGCTGGTCCGGCTGGCCTGCCTGCACGCCGCCGCCGCGGTGCTCATCCGGCAGCCGCGCGAGCGCGGGCTCGCCGTCGACGACCTGCTTCCCGACGAGGGCATGGTCGTGCTCGGCCTGCCGGCGGGCGTGTCCTGGCAGCAGGTGATCGCGGTGCTCGGGACGGCCCTGCAGTCGCCCCAGCACCCGAAGGTCCGCGATCTGGGCGGGCGCGAGGTCGGCGATCTCTTCGGTATGGCGGGCGCCATCAGCGATCTCATCGGCGCCCACGTCACCATCGAGGACCGCAACTCCGTCGTGCTGGCCTACTCCGACCACCAGGGGGAGACCGACCCGATCCGAGTCGAGGTGATCCTGGGACGCCGGACACCCGAGCCCTACTGGGTCTTCGACGAGGAGCGCGGGGCGCTGCGCGCGATCCGCGAGTCCGTGCGCCCGGTGTTCCTGCCGCCCCTCGACCTCCCCGACGGCCGCGTCACCCGGGGCCGGGTCGCGGTCGCCGTCCGCGCCGGTGACGAGATCCTCGGCTCGATCTGGGGCGTCGTCGACAAGCCGCTCACCACCGAGAAGGACGACCTGCTGCTCGACGCCTCCCGGCTCGTGGCCCTGCACATGCTCCAGCTGCGGGCCGGCGCCGACGGGGCCAGGCGGCTGCGGACCGACCTCGTGGCCACCGCTCTCACCGGCGGCCCCGAGGCCCGTTCCGCACTGGACCGGCTGCGCCTGGCCGGGCATTCGCTGATCGTCGTCGCGCTGACGCTGAACGAACCGGCCGACGGCGCGTACACCGCGGCCGCCGCACACGTCACCAAGCTGCAGCGGCTGGCGGTCTCGTTCCAGGTCCACCTGGCCGGGACCTGGGCCGACACGGCCGTGGCGCTCCTGGACGACACCGTCTACGCGCTCGTGCCGTCCCGGCGCGAGGACACCGAGGTCAGCCTCGAACTCACCTGCCGGAGCTTCATCGGACGCGGCGCCGAGGGCGCCGTCGTGGGCATCGGCAGAGTCGTGCACGAGGCCGCCGAACTGGAGCTGTCACGGGCGGACGCGGACCGTGCGCTGCGGGTGCTGGGACGGCGTCCGCCCGAGCCGTCGTCGGCGCCCTGGGCCGACCGGGTGGCCCGCGCGTGCGACATCGAGGTGGAGGCGCTCATGATGGAGCTGCGCGACCTCGCCGCGAGCTCGAGACGCGGGCCGTTCGGCGCCTACGCGCGGCTGCTCGCCTACGACGAGACCCGGGACTCGACGTTCATGGTGGAGACGTTGCGCGCCTGGCTGGACGCCCATGGCGACGTGATGGCCGCCTCCGCGGCGACCCACGTCCACCAGAACACCTTCCGGTACCGGCTCAAGCGGATGTCCGAGATCGGGGAGTTCTCGCTGGACGACCCGGCGGCGAGGTTCACGCTGCAGCTCCAGCTACATCTCTATCCGCCGGAGCCCGCCAACGGACGCTCCAGCAGGTAGCAGCCGTCCCGGCGGACGTCCACGACCGCCCAGCCGTCGGAGAGCGCCCACGTCATCGCCTTGCGCAGGCCGGCCCGCCACGCGCTGGCGGCGCCCGGGTTCGTGTGCCGCAGGGTCTCGATGTCCGCCGGGATCTGCAGCGCCAGCAGCTCGGCTCCCGAGCCGGGGCTGTCCAGCAGCGGGCGGTCGCCGTCCAGGCGGAGCAGGTAGTGCGGCTCCTTGCCCATGCCGGCCGCGGGGTGCGGGTACGGACGCAGCAGGTTCCAGTTCGCCAGCGCCCGGTCCGAGTCGTCGTGACCGTTGAGCGTGTCGCCCATGTCGCCGTAGAAGTTCTCGAAGTAGCGGTCGATGCGCGCGCCCAGGCGATGCACGTTCAGGTAGGCGTTGCGGGCCACGAGGGGGTCGAAGGTCCACGTGATGTTCGTGGCTCCCACGCTCAGCGCCCAGTGGCGCTGGTGCAGCTTCAGGGCGTTCCCCGCCCCACGCCCCCGCAGCTCGGGCAGGACACCGGCGAGGTGACTGTGCAAGGTACGCGCCCACGGCGGCCCGAAGAAGCCGGCCGCGGCGCCCACCACCCGGTCACCGGCCCGCGCCACGGCGACGTAGTTGCCGCTGTGGGCGAGAGCGATCAGCGCGCCGGGGATGAGCAGGCTGTTCTCCCGCTGGTTCCAGACGCGATCGAAGAGCCGGCTCGCGGCCTCGCAGTCGGCCTGGGAGGAGGCCAGGTCGATCGTCACTCCGGCACGCTCGGCGGCGTCGGCCGCGAGCGAGGCCGCACTGAGCAGCCAGCCGTCCGCAACCTTGTTGTCATTCGTCATCACGCTTCTGCTCCACCTCACGCCTTGTCACGGGACCGGGCCATCCTGACCGGCGGGGCATGGGCAGCGGCACAGACCGGCTCACAAATTCCGCCGGGCTCCTTGGGTGATCCAAACGAACAGGCATTCATGACCCTGCTTTGCCGTAGTGGCAAAGGTATTTGCGGTGATCTCCGCCGAGGTCTCATGCTGACGCCGACAGGAACGGAGAACGTATGTCGAGGCTCACACACCGGCTGGTTTCGTCTCCGGCGGGCAGGACGCATCTCGTGGAGCAGGGTGCCGGTCCGCTGGTGCTCTTGGTGCACGGGTTCCCGGAGTTCTGGTACTCCTGGCGCCATCAGCTGCCGGCGCTGGCCGCGGCCGGATACCGTGCCGTGGCCGTCGACGTCCGCGGTTACGGGCGCTCCTCCAAGCCGGTGGAGGTGTCCGCGTACCGGATGCTCGAGCTGGTCGAGGACAACGTCGCCGTCGTGGAAGCGCTCGGCGCGGACCGCGCGGTGATCGTCGGGCACGACTGGGGCGCGAGCATCGCCGCGACCTCCGCCCTCACCCGGCCGGACGTCTTCGGCGCGGTCGCCCTGCTGAGCGTTCCCTATACGCCGCCCGGCGGCCCGCGGCCCAGCGAGGTCTTCGCCGGGATGGGCGGCGACGACGAGTTCTACGTGTCCTACTTCCAGGAGCCCGGCAGGGCCGAGGCGGAGATCGAACCAGATGTCCGCGGCTGGCTGGCGGGCTTCTACGCCGCCCTGTCCGCCGGCACCATGCCCGCGCCCGGCGCCCCGGACCCGCACTTCGTGAGCCGCGGCGGGAGATTGCGCGACCGCTTCCCGGCCGGGCCGCTGCCCGCCTGGCTCGGCGAGGACGACCTCGACCGGTACGCCGCGGAGTTCGAGCGGACCGGCCTGACCGGGGCGCTCAACCGCTACCGCAACCTGGACCGGGACTGGGAGGACCTCGCCGCCCATTCCGGCCGGCCCATCACCCAGCCGTCCCTGTTCGCCGGCGGGGCCCAGGACGCCTCCACCACCTGGCTGAGCGAGGCGATCCAGGCCTACCCCGTCACGCTGCCCGGTCTGATGGGCTCCCACATCCTCGACGGGTGCGGCCACTGGATTCAGCAGGAGCGCCGCGACGAGGTCAACCGCATCCTCACCGGCTGGCTCGCGTCCCTCCCCACCTGATCACCTCTGGTCGCCCATCATCTCGACCAGGCGGTCGATCTCGGCGGCCAGGCGATCGCGCACGCCGGTCATGGCGGCGATGCGCTCGTCCAGCGCTCCGAGACGCTCGGAGTAGGTCCGGATCAGGGACACGCAGTCCTTGGGCGGATCGGGTTCGCCGGTGCCCAGGCAGTGGACGAACCGCAGCACGTCCTCCGAGCTCAGCCCGGCGTGCAGCAGGCGGGCGATGTCGCGCACGAGCAGGACGGCGTCGCCGTCGTACCTCCGGTAGCCGTTGTGATCGCGCTCCGCGGTGATCAGGCCCTGCTCCTCGTAGTAGCGCAGCGCCCGGGTGGACACCCCGGCGCAGCGCGCCACCTCGCCGATCCGCATCACCGGTCCACCCTTCTTCCGCCGGACGTGAACGCTCTCCAGAACAACGCCAGCGACACCAGCACACATCCCGCGGCGGTCGCGGGCACGGCCAGCGGGCCGAACGTCTCCAGAGCCAGGCCGCCGATCCCGCCGGCCAGGGAGAAGCCGAGGAACATGGCGCTGTTGTTGAGCGCGATCAGCTCGTTGGCGGCGCCGGGGCCGTCGGCCCGCTCCAGCAGCCAGGCCTGAGTGGCCGGTGCGATTCCCCAGGTGGCGAGGCCGTACAGGATCACGAGCACCGTGACGAGGGGGAGCGGGTACGGCCCGCCGGCGAGCCCCAGGACGACCATGAGCAACGGCGCGGCGAACACACCGAGCAGGAGGATCACCAGCGCGCGCAGGGCACCCAGCGCGTCGACCAGGCGGCCGCCGGCGAACGCGCCGACGATGCCGGCCAGGCCCACGGCGGTGATGAGCGGGGCGACGGCGGGGCCGCGGATGCCGCCTATCCGGCCGACGATCTCGGTGATGTAGACGTAGGACATCATGCCGCCGGCGCCGCTGGGGATCATCGCCAGGAGCGCCGCGGCGGTGCCGGGACGGCGTAGCGGCGCCAGCCGGTCCTTGAGACGGGACGCTCCTGTGCCCGGCAGGGCGGGCAGGGACAGCAGCAGCCCGAGTCCGGCGAGCAGGGCGATCGCGGCGACGTAGACCATCGTGGCCCGCCAGCCCAGCTCGCCGGCGATCCAGGTGCCGGCCGGTACCCCGGCCACCAGCGACGTCGTCAGCCCGGCCCCGACGACCGCGAGGAAGCGGCCCTGGCGGCCTTCGGGGGCCGCCGTCGCCGCGACGGCGAAGGCGGCGGGCGAGGCGGTCGCGGCGGCCAGCCCCGAGACGATCCGTGCCACCATCAGCAGGCCGTAGGAGGGGGCGACGGCGGCGGCGAGGTTGGCCAGGACGAACACGGCGGCGGCCGCGACGAGCACCGGCCGCCGCGCCAGCCGGGAGGTCAGGAGGGCGGCGACCGGCGCGCCCAGCGCGTAGGTCAGCGCGAACACCGTGACGAGCTGACCGCTCATCGCGACCGACACGTCCAGGTCGCGGGCGATGTCCGGGAGGATGCCGGCGATGATCAGGTCGTCGGTGCCGAAGGAGAAAGCGAGGAGGAAAAGGCTCAGCAGCCACAACGGCAGCCGCGGGCCGCTCCCTTGCGTATTCATGCGGCGACGCTAGAACCTTCACGCCGGCGTCAAGGTCAAGGGGAAACGCGCGCTCACCGATGAGTCTGCGACGCTGCCGGGGTCAGTACCGGCGACCTGCCGACCATCTGCGGAGGACATCATGGCGCTGGACCTGTTCGCCGGCATCCCCGTCACCGACTACGGCGCGGCGCTGCCGTGGTACGAGCGGTTCTTCGGTGCGCGGCCGTCGTTCCTGCCCAACGAGATCGAGGCGGTGTGGGAGGTGGCCGAGCATCGGTACGTCTACATCGTGCAGGATCCGAAACGGGCGGGAAACGCCCTGGTGTTCTCGTACGTCGAGGACCTGGACGCGCGGGTGGCCGCGCTCGCCGGGCGGGGCATCGAGCCCGCGGGGCGAGAGGAGTTCGGCGGCGGCGTGGTCAAGGTGATCTACCGGGACCCGGAAGGCAACGAGATCAGCTACGGCGGCGGCCCCGGGGCCTGATGCCGAGGAGCGGCCCGGTCGGCGACGAGCACCTACCGGGCCGCCCAGGAGGAGGGTCAGCCGACGGCGTACGCGCGCAGGATGGTCTGCCGCACGGTGTCGCCCGCGCTGTCGGTCACGGCGGCGCGCAGGGAGACGAAGCCGGGCGCGGCCGGGTTCGCCAGCACGGCGTGCCAGTCCCGGCCGCTGCGGCCGACCGGGACAGGACGCCAGTTCGCGCCGTCGTCGACGGACATCTCCAGCCGGACCGACGTCACCGCCGCCCGCGCCGAACCGGGATTGCGCTCGATCCGCAGCGGCAGGCCGGTCACGCCGCCCGGCTTGGCGCGGTTGGACGCGTCGAGCCCCTCGGGGCTGTAGCGGACCGCCATGAGCGGCAGCGCCCGCTCTCCGCTCGTGGTCGCGGAGCGGAACGACCACACCGACTCCACTCCGGTGGACAGCGCGGAGTGCGGAACCTCCCTGCGCATCGACGCGGTCAGCGTGTAGCGGCCGGGCCCGGAGGGCAGGTCAGCGCGCAGCCCGCAGCCTTGTGGTTCATGGACGTCGCAGCCCGCGAGATCGGCCCTGGCCAGCACCTGGCCGTCCTTGGCGAGCGTGGCGGCGCCGGTGGCGGCGAGGTCCGTGCCCGTTCTGTCCCTGCCGCCGTCGGCGAACATCCCCAGCGCGGAGAAACTCAAGCCGTCCCCGGTACGGCTGCCGCCCGGCGACAGGAACGACGGCCCGGTGACCGCCGCGTTCCACACCTCACGGGTGTGCCCGCGCTTCATGAGCTTCCCGCCGTCGAACATGAGCGACGTGCCGGACTCGAGCCCGCTGTCGTAGGCCAGCCCGGGTGTGCGGTAGTGGGTGAGCGTGCCGGGCAGGGCGATCTCGCCGACCGGCGAGTCCAGGCTTAGGCCGTGCAGCCCGACCAGGGGTGTGCCCGTGGCCTGCGCCGCGGCGGCGCGGTAGGTGGCGGTGACCTTGGCCAGATCCCTCTGCCTGGCGTGATACGCGGGATCATCGGGCAGGCCGCCGCTGCGACGGTCCACCAGGGTGTAGACGTGCTCGCTGAGCCAGGTGGTCGCCAGGCTGTAGACCAGACCGGGCGACGGGGCCGGTACGACGAAGACCTCGGAGTTGAGGTCCATGCCGCCCATGAATCCCCACGAGCTCCACTTGCCGTGGTCCAGCCCCAGACCGAACACCGGCTGGAGCCGGGCGCCCGGATCGTCGAGGGTGACCTTCACCGCCTTGCCGCGGCGGGCGTCCACGGTGACCCGCCGGTCGCCGCCGTCCACCTTCAGCGGGCTGTCGGCGACCGTCAGGACCGTCTTGCCCTCGACCCGCTGCCAGATGAACGCGTACAGATTCCAGTCGCCTTCGGGCAGCCGGATCTTGGCCACGCCGTCCCGGAAGGCCGGAACGTGGACGGCCCCGGTCCTGGCGTCGTAGACCTCGCTGGAGAAGGGGTCGGTGGGCAGGCCCTGCCTGCCGATGGCGGTGATGGTCACGTCGTAGGACTCCGGCTCGACGTACGCGCCGGCCAGGGTGCGGATCACCGTCTCGCCCGACCTGGCGGTGACCGTTCCCGGGTAGTCGCCCGCGGCCTTTCCGCCGGCGTCGATGGTGAGCGTGACGGACGCCTCGCCCCGGGCCGGGACCGTGACCTGGCCGGACGGCAGCTTCAGCACCTCGCCGTCCGCCGTCAGGTCGAGGGTGAGCGGGCTGTCGCCGGAGTTGGCGTAGGTGATCGTCCTGGTCGCCGTCCGCCCGCCGGTGCCGTCCCAGGGGAAGCTCGCCCACAGGTTCGCCTGACGGGGTACGACCTGCTGCCGCAGCGCGCGTACCAGATCGATCGTCCCCGCTCCCTGCTGGTAGGGCGTCGCTTCGGGGACGGGGGCGGCGCTGCCGGTCAGCGCGGCCTTGAGCTGCGCTCCCGTCCACTCCGGGTGGCGCTGGGCCAGGATCGCCGCCGCGCCCGCCACGTGCGGGGCGGCCATCGACGTGCCGCTCATCGCCCGGTGGCCGCCACCGATGGCGGCGGCCACGATGTCCACTCCCGGCGCGGTCACGTCGGGTTTGATCGCGTGGTCGTTCACCCGCGGCCCGGGACTGGAGAAGTCGGCCATCCGGCCCTGTCTGTCCACCGCGCCCACGGTGAGAGCCGCTTCGGCGCTGCCCGGACTGCCCACCCTGCCGTGGGGCGCCGCGTTTCCCGCCCCCGCGACGAACAGCGTGCCGGTCCGCTCCGACAGCGTGTTGACCGCCTGCTCCAGCGGATCCAGCTCCGGGCCGTCGGGAGCGCCGAAGCTCATGTTGACGACCTTGGCCTTGACCTCGACCGCCGCCCACTCCATGCCGGCGAGGATGGCCGAGTCGGTCGGTCCCGCGGGCCCGCCCACCTTCCCCATGGCCAGGCTCGCCTCGGGCGCCACGCCCCGGTACTTCTCGCCCCGGCCGAGCACGATCGAGGAGACGTGGGTGCCGTGACCGAGGTTGTCGCGCATGTCGGGTTCGTTGCTGAAGTTCCGCTCCTGCACCACCGCATCCTTGAAGGCCGGGTGCCCGGCGTCGTAGCCGGAGTCGAGGACCGCGACGGTGACGCCCTTGCCCGTCATGCCCTGCTGCCACGCTTGGGGCGCGCCGATCTGCTTGACGCTCTCGTCCAGCGTGAACGGCCTGCGGCCGTCCAGCCACACTTTGGTACGGCCCGCCGCCGGCGTGCGAGATCCGGTGAGCCGCCGCCAGGCCTGTGCGGCCTGCGCCTTGGGCACACGGGCCGCGTTCATGCCCAGGCTGGGCAGCCGCCGTACCTGTGCGGAGCCCAGGGGTTCGCTGAGGCCCTGCTCGATGATGGGGATGTCGGGGGTGTCGGCGTCGCCGTACCGCCAGGCCAGGAGCTGGGTGACGTCGAACAACCGGCGGTCCAGCACGCCCTGGGCGACCAGCGGCATGGCGTCGGATGGGATCACGTACAGGTGGCCCCCGCGCACCTGCTTCAGGAAGCCGACCTGCCTGCCGGGCCCCGGCTCCACGCGATGCCCCTGCCCGGCGAGCACGACCCGGTCGCCGGTGATCAGGGTCACCGCGTTCGCCCGCGGGGCCGTCGCCTCCGCCGCGGCGGCCGGGGCCGAGCCGATCGTCGCCGCCAGGAGGGCGGCCAGCGCTGATCTGCCTAACGTGTTCATGACTGGGTCAATGTCCGCAGAGATCCCGTTGTTACACCCTGACTTTCGGCAGGGGTGGCGGTTGACGAACGGCGGATGATCCGCCCGGCTCCCCGTTGCCAGACTCGCCCTCCATGAACACGTACTTTCCCGGGCGGTGGATCGGCGGGGTGACGCTCGTCCTGGGACCGGTGGTCCTGTGCGCGGGACTGCTGCTGCGCCACCTCGCCACGGTTACCGCCCTCACCCCTCGGCAGCAGGAATGGGCCGAGGCACAGCCGTTCGCCGCCTACGGCCAGCTGCTGGCGTACACCGCCGAACCCGCCCTGTTCGCCCTCGCCTACGCGGTCTTCGCACTGGGGGCGCTGCTGCTCTTCCCCGCCTTCGTCGCCATGGCCCAGCGGGTGGGCGGCGGCCTCGCCTTCTGGGGTGCCACGCTGCTGGCCGCCGGCCTCTTCGCCCGCCTGTACTTCGCCGGCGCCGACCAGACCGCCTTCCAGCTCACCGAGGTCATCGGGCTGGACCAGGCCACGAACGCGATCATGAAAGAATACGTGGACATCTCCTATGGGCCGTGGCGCGTGCCGGTCTGGGCCTCGGTCGGCCAGTACGCGGGCTCGCTCCTGCTGGCCGTCGCCGCCTGGCGTTCCGGGCTCCTCGGCACGGCCCGCGCGGTGATGCTGCTCCTGGCCGGAGGCACGTGGATGGGCGTGCTGAAGAGCGCCTCGATCCCCGACGTCCTGGTCGCCGCCCTGCTCTGCGTGGCGCTGGTCCCGCTGGGCGTACGGATCCTGGCCAACCGGCCAACGGCCCCATCGGCGCGGTCGAAGGTGCTGAGCTGGTAGCCGGTCAGCGTTGCTTGATCAGGCCGTTCAGCAGGTCGGTGACCTGGATGGAACCCGGCTTGTTCGCGGGGCCCGGGGTGTGCGCCTTGGCCCGGCCGTCCAGGACCGCGCACCGCTTCTTCGCGTTCTTCATGGTGACCTTCTTGCCGGCCTTCTTGGCCTTCGCCACCAGCCTGGCCGGGTCACAGGCGGCCGCCACCGTCCCGTGCGCCTCGGCGGGCGCGGGCAGTGCGGGCAGCACGCCGATGGCGGCACCGACCAGCCCGATGGACGTCAACCGTGCCGCCGCCCGCATGAATGTCATGCTTTCTCCCTTGGTGTTGTCCGGGGTGGTACCGATCTGGTGACCACCGCCCACAACCCAAACCCAGATACCGCCCAGGCAACGCCGCGTTGGTACGACCCAGGCCAAACACCGACCCTTCACTGACCGACCGGAGGTTCGTCGTGCCGTCAGCGGCCGGCCGCGTAGCCCTGGGCGCCGCGGGGATTGGCCGCCGCGCGGAGGAACGTGCCGTCGCGGGACACCGCGCTGAGCCTGCCGAGTGACCACCCGTCCTGCGTCTCCACCTCGTGACCGCGGCGGCGGAGCTCCGCCACGACGCCGGGGGCGATCCTGTCCTCGACGTGCATGACGCCGGGGCGGGACGCGCGCGGGTAGAAGGAGCTGGGGAAGTGTTCCGTGTGGAACATCGGGGCGTCGATGGCCTCCTGCAGGTTCAGTCCGCCGCCGTGGACGAGGGCGAGGAAGAAGTTCACGCTCCACTGATCCTGCTGGTCGCCGCCCGGGGTGCCGAAGGCCATCCAGGGCCTGCCCTCGCGCAGGGCGAACGACGGGGACAGGGTGGTGCGGGGCCGGATGCCGGGACGCAGGGAGTTGGGCAGGCCCTCCTGGAGCCAGAACATCTGCGCGCGCGTGCCCAGGCAGAAGCCCAGGGACGGAATCGTGGGAGAGCTCTGCAGCCAGCCGCCGCTCGGGGTGGCGGAGACCATGTTGCCGTACCGGTCGACGACGTCCACGTGGCAGGTGTCCCCGCGTACCCGGCCGTCGGCGCCGACCGTCGGTTCGCCCACGCCGCGGGCACCCGGCGGGCCCACCGGCCCCGGGTAGTCGGGGAGCCGCGGTTTGCGGCCGCCCGGCGAGCCCGGACGTAGGTCGAAGGAGGCTTCCGTGCCGACGAGGCGGCGGCGCTCGGCGTTGTAGGCGTCGCCGAGCAGGTCGCCCATGGGGACGTCCGGCGTGTCGCCGTACCATGCCTCGCGGTCGGCGAAGGCCAGTTTGGCGCACTCGATCACCGTGTGGATGTAGTCGGCGCTCAGGTGGCCCATCGCGGTCAGGTCGTAGCCGGACAGCAACGCGAGCTGCTGAAGGAAGGCCGGACCCTGACCCCACGGCCCGGTCTTGCACACCGTGTGGCCGTGATAGTCGAACCTCAGCGGCTCCTCCACGGTCGCCGACCACGAGGCGAGGTCGTCGCCGGTGAGCAGCCCGCCGTGCACCTCGCCCGAGCTGTCACGCCACGCGGTCGTGGTGCTGAACTCGGCGATCGCCTCGGCGACGAAGCCGCGGTACCAGGCGTCGCAGGCATGGGCGATCTGCGCCTCCCTGGTGCTGCCGACGGCCTCGGCGACGATGCGGCGATAGGTGGCGGCGAGCACGGGGTTCGTCAGCCGCGACCCGGGCGCGGGCACCTTCCCACCGGGCAGCCACGTCGCCGCGGAGGTCGGCCAGTCGCCGGTGAACAGCTGCTCGACCGTCTCGATGGTGGCCGCGATGCGATCCAGGACGGGCACGCCGTGCTCCGCGTAGTGGATCGCGGGTTCGAGCACCTCGGCGACCGACCAGGTGCCCCAGCGCTCCAGCATGAGCATCCAGCCGCCGAACGCCCCGGGCACCGTGGCGGCGAGCAGGCCGGTGCCCGGCATGACCTCGACGCCGAGGCCGGTGAGGCGGTCGATGCTCGCCGAGCCGGGAGCGACGCCCTGGCCGCAGACGACGGACACCTTCCGCGCGGACTCGTCCCAGAGCAGGATCGGCACCTCGCCGGCCGGCCCGTTGAGGTGTGGTTCGGCCACCTGAAGGACGAATCCGGCCGCGACCGCCGCGTCGAACGCGTTGCCGCCGCCTTCGAGCACGCTCATGCCTGTGGCGGAGGCCAGCCAGTGGGTGCTGGCGACCATTCCGAAACTTCCCGCCAGTTCGGGCCGGGTGGTGAACACACTGGATCCTTTCGGCTGCGGCGGATCGATGGGGTTCGTCGAGCCCGCGTCATTGTAGGCGGACGTCTGAGGCGTTATGGTCATCTCATCTGAGAACAGTATCTCATTTGAGAATGGAGCAACTATCATGTTCATTGCTGCGGCGACGGACAGCGTGTTCATCGCCCCGGGCTGGGACCGGGTGACGGCGGAGGAGACCCGCCGGCTGGGTGAGGTGCCGGCCGCCGACGTCGGCGACGCACTGCAGCGGATGACCGTCATGGACGGCGGCATCCGGCTGTTCACCGAGCGCGCCGCGCTCCTCGGGAACGCCCTGCCGGTCGACGTCCGCTCGGGTGACAACCTGGCCATCCACCGGGCGCTCGACGAGGCCCGGCCAGGCGACGTCCTGGTCGTCAACGGGCACGGGGACATGACCCGTGCGCTGATCGGCGGCCTCATCGGCGAGATCATGGTCAACGCCGGAGTCGTCGGCGCGGTGGTCGACGGCGCCGTCCGCGACGTCCAGACGCTGTCGGAGATGGGCCTGCCCGTGTACGCGCGGGCGATCACCCCCGCCGGGCCCTTCAAGAACGGCCCTGGCGCCATCGGAGCCCCGGTGGCGGTCGGCGGCGTGGTGGTGGCGGCGGGCGACGTGCTCGTCGGTGACGCCGACGGCGTCGTCATCGTCCCGCGGGACCGGGTGAAGGGGGTCGTGGCCGCGATCGACGGGATCGTCGAGAAGGAGGAGGCGCTCCGGCAGCGCATCCTGGCCGTGCGCTCCGCGCGTGCGGCGGTGGCCCGGTGACCGCCTTCCGGATGGAGGAACTGCGCCGGCTCTCGCGGCGCCCGGCCCTCGCCCCGGCACCGCCGGGAGCCGTCTCCCTCGCCATGGGTGAGCCGGACTTCCCGACGCCGGCGCCGGTGGTCGAGGCCGCCGTGGCCGCCCTGCGCGGGGGACACACCCACTACGCCGACCAGAAAGGCCTGCGGGAACTGCGTGCCGCGCTCGCCTCCGGGCTGCCGGCGCGTCCCGGCCGGACCTGGACCGCCGACGACGTCGTGATCACCCACGGCGCCACCGCGGCCCTGGCGGCCGTCGTGCTCGCGATGGTCGGCCCCGGCGACCGCGTGGTCATCCCGGAGCCCGCCTACTCGCTCTACGCCGACCTGGTCGTCCTCGCCGGAGGCACCGTGGACTACGTCCCGCTCGCCCCGGACCTGCATTGGGACCTCGACGCGCTGGCCGCGGCGCTTCCCGGCGCCACGATGATGATCTTCTCGAATCCCTCGAACCCGACCGGCATCGTGCACGGCGAGCAGGAGCTCAAGGCACTCGGGGAGATCCTCGACGGCTCCGACGTCCTGGTCGTCAGCGACGAGGCGTACCACCGGCTGGTCTATCCGGGGCACGTGTTCACCTCGGCGCTGGAGATCGAATCGCTGCGGGACCGGACGGTCTACGTGCAGACGTTCTCCAAGACGTACGCGATGACCGGGTGGCGGGTGGGGTACCTGGCCGGGCCGCGCGAGGCGGTGGACGCGGCGGCGCGCGTGCACCGGACCTGCGACGGCTCGTTGAACACGGCGGTCCAGTACGCGGCACTCGCCGCCCTCGACCTGCCGGACGGCGTCGTCGATGCCATGGTCGACAGGTACCGGCGGCGCCGCGAGCTCGTGGTCGCGTACCTGTCCGGCGTTCCCGGCCTGCACCTGGCTCCGCCCGAGGGGGCGTTCTACGGGTTCCTCCGCTACGACGCCGGCCTGCCCTCCGAGGTGGTCGCCCGCGAACTCGCCGAGCGGAAGGTGATGGTCCGGGCCGGCGCCGAGTACGGGCCTTCGGGCGAGGGGCACGTACGGATCTCGTTCGCGGCCTCCGAGGACGACCTGCGGACCGGGCTGGCCCGCGTCGTCGGTCATCTGGGCGGTGCGAGATCCTGACGCGGCCGGTCCCCGCGGGTCCGGGCGGTCGAACGGGGGCCACCCGGACGGGATATCCTTCGCCTGCACTTCGATGAGGGCGGAGGAGGCCTGTGACCGATCAGCAGGACGCCCCACGTGGGGAGGGCAAACTGCGTAGCGACACCCGCCGCAACCGCCGGCGCCTCCTCGAGGCCGTCGGAGAGCTCGCCCGGGAAGCTCCCGACCAGCTCACCATGCAGGCCGTCGCGTCCCGGGCGGAGATCGGCCCGGCCACCGCCTACCGCTACTACTCCACCGTGGACGACGTGCTCGCGGCCTATGTGCTCAGCGTCGTCGAGGAACTCCGCGACTTCACCGCGGCCTCGGCCGCGGAAGGGCAGCCGCTGTTCGACTCCGTCGTGGACAAATGGGTGGACCTGCTCGCCGAGCACGGCCCGGCGCTGGTGCAGATCCGATCCCGGCGGGGCTACCTGGAGCGGCTCCACAACGGGAACGAGATCATCACCGCCCTGCGTGACGCCTGGGCCGAGCCGGTGCGCGGGCTGCTCGCCGACATCGGCCTCCCGGACGACATAATCGAGTACGCCCTGTTCCTTAACAACATGATGTACGACCCGCGGGAAATCCAGGATCTGCTGCAGGAGACGGATCTGTCCCGCCGGGAGGTCATCACCCGGCTGACCGAGGCCTACCGCGGCGCGTTGCGCGGGTGGGCGCGCGCGGGCTGATCGCCGGGGGCATCGCCCCGGATCGGATGAATTCGGCTGTTCGCCTGGCGGGCGTCGCGGGCGCCGCCATGCCGAGGGGTCGGCAGGGCGCCGCAGTACCAACGGGCCGGTAGGGCGCCGCCGTACCAACGGGCCGGTTTTGGAAGGGCGCGCCGACAGCGATCGCCGGCAGCGCCACCGAGCCCACGTCACATCACCCGGACTCCGCCGCGGTGTCTGCCGTGCCCTGCGCGCATCATGAAGCCGGGCAGCTCTCATCATGGGATGCGGGCCTCCCTAAACAAGCAGTGAAGTGATACGCTCATCTCAAATCAGATAAGTGTCTACATATCGTGTCGACGAAGGGGGCCACCAGTGGCCACTCATCAGGTAAAGCGCGAACCCGCCACCTCCATACGCGCGGGTGAGCTCGAAGTCGGATACATCGATGGCGGCAGCGGTGTGCCGCTCGTGCTCGTTCATGGCGGAGAGAGCGACCGGACCCAGTTCGCGACACTCCGCACGCACCTCGGCGCGGGAATCCGGGCGATCTCCTACGATCAACGCGATTCGGGGATCACCGTGAACCCGCCGGTTCCGTACACGCTGGGCGACCTCGCCGATGACCTCGTCGCCCTGCTGGACGCGCTGGGGCTCCAGCGCGCGCACCTGTTGGGCACCTCCTTCGGCGGCGCCGTCGCGCAGCACGTCGCGCTCCGGCACCCTGAGCGGGTCGCATCCCTCACCCTGGTCGCCACCACGCCGAGCTACGCGATGTGCGTCGAGGCGGTGGACGAGCTGCTGGCCATGTCCCACGACGACCGGCAGAACGCGGTCTCCGGCTTCTTCCTCACCCCCGAAGGCCAGGCCGACCTGCGCACCCGGGCCGCCCAGACGCTCACCGTCCGCGACCCCGAACAGAGCGCCCGCCGCCACGCCGTCGCCCGGCAGCACGAGGTACGCGAGCGCCTCGGGGAGATCGCCGCACCCACCCTGATCGTGCACGGTACGGCGGACCAGCTGGCCCCCTACGCCGGCGCCGTTCTGATGGAGCAGCGGATCCCCGACGCCGAACTGCGTTCGATCGAGGGCGGGCGGCACGCGATCACGATGGAGTTCGCGGACCCGATCGCCCGCTGGGTACGCGAGTTCCTCAAGGTGACGGCGGCGTGAACGGCACCACTTCCGCCCGCGTCCGGCGAGCCCGGGTGGCAGAGGCGAGCACCGCCGGACGGGCTCCGCACGTGCGCGGCGCGGCGTCCCTCGCGGCGTTCGGGCCGGCACAGGTTGAGCGGGGGCAGCGGTGATCGACGCCGGCCGCGAGGTCGCGAACCGGATGGCCGAGGCGGCCCAGGCGTGGCTGGCGTCCCTGAACGCGGACCAGCTCGCGATCGCGGCCGGACCGCCGCCGGGCGCCGACGGCTCGGCCGACGCCGAACGCACCCGCTGGTACTACACGCCCACCGATCACGGCGGCCTCACCTTCCACCAGCAGCGCCCCGCCCAGCACCGGCTGGTGATGCGGCTGGTCGCGAGCGGGCTGTCCGAAGCCGGGTACACCACCGTCGCCACCGTGCTCGGCCTGGAGAACGTGCTCGACCGCGTCGAGGGCTTCTCGGTGTACTGGGGACGGGAACGTTCCCGCGACCCCGGCATGTACTACCTGAGGGTCTTCGGCGAGCCCGGCGGGCGGCGGCCGTGGGGATGGCGGTTCGGCGGCCATCACGTCTCGCTCAACTACCTCGTGGTGGACGGGCGCGTCGCCGCCACCACCCCGTGTTTCCTGGGCGCCGACCCGGCCGCGTCGCCACTGCTGGGCGGCGCGACGCTGCGCCCATTGGGAACGGCCGAGGACCTGGCCCGCGAGCTGGTCCGCTCCCTGCGCCCCGAGTCCGCCGCCCGCGCGGTGCTGCTGGGACGCGCCCCCAACGACATCGTGGCGGGCAACAGCGACCGGATCGGCGACCGCGTGGTGAGGCGCAGCGAACTCTGGCGCCCCGGCGGGCACACCCCGGACGGTGCCGGGAACCCGGCCACCGGCCTCTACGGTACGGACCGGCAGGCGCTGGCCCTCACCCCGGCGCCCAAGGGCGTGCCGGGCGCCGAGCTGGACGCCACGCAGCGGGAACTTCTGCGCGCCCTGCTCGGCACCTACCTCGACCGCGTCCCCGGCGAGCTGTCCCCGCTGCCCCGCTACGACGACCCGGCGGCGCTGGACGCCGTGCACCTCGCCTGGGCCGGCTCGACCACGGCGGGCGAGCCGCACTACTACCGCCTGCAGGGCCCGCGGCTGCTCGTCGAGTGGACCAACATCCACCGCGGCGTCAACCACGCCCACGCCGTGTGGCGGGATCCGGAGAGTGACTTCGGCGGCGACGTCCTCGCCGCCCACCACGCCGCCCACCACCGGCCATAGGACGAGATGTGAACGACATGTCCGGTCAACCGCCACCGACCGACGCTCTCCGCCGCACACCGCAGAGATCCTTCAGCGTGTACGCGTGGCCCGTACCGGAGCAGGGTGTGACCGCGTTCGCGGCGGCGAACCCGCGCGGCGCCCGGGATCACGCGGCAAGGCCATGAGCGACATCGCCTGCGGCACCAGCACCAATGCCAACATCCGCCCTAGCGCCAGCACCGGCACCAGCGCCACGGCCACCACCCACACCCACGCCACCACCCGCACCCACGCCACCATCCACACCCACACCCACACCCACACCCACACCCACGCCACCACCCGCACTCGTGTCACCACCCGTGACCCTGCCCGTGCGGGCATGCGCGGCCGGCTTTTGCGATGGCGGGTCACGACGCTGGGCCTGATGCTCGCCCTCACCTTCGCGACGGGCGTCGTCGACGCTGTCGGGTACCTGCGCCTGGACCAGGTGTTCGCGGGCAACATGACCGGCAACGTGGTCATCCTCGGCATGGCGGCCATCGGCGGGACGGGGCTGCCCGTGCTCGGTCCGATCGTGGCGCTGGTGTCCTTCGTCGCCGGCGCGGCCGTGGCCGGGCGGGTGCTGCGTACCGCCGCCCCGGGCTGGAGCGGCAGGTGCACCGGTCTGCTGGGAGGTGTCGGGCTGGTTCTGGCCGCCACGGCGGTCGGCCTGTCCGTCATCGGGACGGGCAGCCCCGCCGCCCGCGCGTCGATGGCGGCCTCGCTCGCCCTTGCCATGGGGGTGCAGGCGGCGACGGCGCGCCACCTGGGGGTGAAGGACGTCACCACCGTGGTCGTCACCTCCACGCTGACCGGCCTGGCAGCGGACTCACGGCTGGGGGCGGCCCGCGGTCAAGGGGCACTGCGCCGGGGCGCGGCCGTCACCCTCATGATCGTCGGAGCGGTGACCGGCGCGGCGCTGTGCCTGGTGCACGAAGGGCTCGCGGTGGCGGTGGCGGCGCTCGTCGTGCTGACCGTGACCGGCCTCGGCCACGCGTACGCCCCGCCCGGTACGTCACCCTGACCGCCCATACCCACGCTCGGCACCCGCCCCAATCCCATGTCCGGCACCACACCTGACCACCCGTATCCATGTCCGGCACCCGCCCTGACCGCCCCGTACCCATGCTCGGCACCACACCCTGACCGCGTTCGCGCCATCGCCCTCGGAGACCTGTGATGAAGATCCCGCGAAGCCCACCGCCAAGATCCACGACCTGACCACCGCGCCATCGACGGCCCGCGCGCCCGCGCGATCGGCCGTCGCGATCGGCCACCGGCTGCCCGGCGGCTTCGCCCTCGACATCGGCGGCGGCCCGCACGACGCCGGTCGCTGCCGAGGTTGCCGCCCTTCGCGGGATCGATCCTGGCCATCGCGAAGCCCGGCTCCCGAAGACCCTTGGGCCCGCACCGGCACGCCCGCCGCGCGGCGGCGGGTGTGCTCGCGGCGGGCTTCGTACTTCGCGCTCGCGGCGTGAGTACTCCCGGCGAGGCGGCGGCGTTACGCGCGCCGCCGACCTCCTACTCGCCCGGAAACGAGGAAAGGACCTTCCATGACCACACCCCTGGCTCCCCCGATCCGCATGGGGAAGGCCGCCGTCGTGGCCCTCGGCATGCTGGCAGCCGTCACCGGTGTCCTTGAGTCGGTGGTGGCACCGACGCTCCCGCTGCTGCAACGCGAACTGTCCATCAATCCCACCCAAGGCGCGCTGCTCAGCACCGCGATGCTCATCACGGGTGCTCTCGTCGCGCCCGTCGCGGGCAATCTCGGCGACCGCTACGGCGGGAAATGGGTCCTGGTCCGGCTGATGGCGGTGGTCTCGGCCGGAGGCCTGGTGTCCTCGCTGGCGCCGAACATGGCGGTGCTGCTGCTCGGTCAGGTACTGCAGGGCGCGATGGTGGGCACGCTGCCCCTCTCGATCATCCTGGTACGCAAGTACCTCTCGCAGGGAGAGTCCCAGGTGGCCATCGGGGTGGTCAGCGGGTTGTTCATCGGCGGCGGCATGCTGGGCACGCTGATCGCCGGACCCATCGCGGAAGGGCTGTCCCGGCACTGGATGTTCGCGATTCCGACGTTCGCGGTCGTCGTGACGACCCTGTTCGTCCACAAGCTGATGCCGCACGATCCGCCCGCCCGGTCGGACGCCAGGATCGACTGGCCAGGACTGGTTCTCCTGAGCGGTGTTCTCCTGACGCTCATGCTCGGGCTCTCGATGGCACCCGAGATCGGCAGCCGGCCGCTCGTGCTCGGCGCCGTCGTCGTGCTCCTGGCCGTCCTCGTGGCCGGATGGATCTACGTTGAACGCCGCTCGCCCGCGCCGATGGTCGATCTGCGGCTGCTCACCAAGCCCGCGATATGGAGCTCCTACGTGATCACATTCGCGGTCTGCGTGGGTACCGCGGTGTCGATGTTCCTCGTTCCGCAGCTGTTCTCGCTGTCCGCCGACGGATACGGCTTCGCGGCCAGTTCCACCGACATCGGGCGGTACCTGTTGCCCGGCGCCATCGCGGCGGCGATCAGCGGGCCGCTGGGCGGCGTCGTGGCGCGGCGATTCGGGGCGAGTGTCGTGGTCAGCGCCGGCGTCGGCGTCATGGCGGCGACGCTGCTCACCCTGGCGTTCCTGCACAGCGAGGTCTGGCACCTCGTCGTCGGCAAGGCGCTGATCGCCCTGGCCAGCGGTGTCTGCATCACGGCGATGGTCGTCAAGACCGCCACCTCCGTCGATCACGGCAACACCGGCACCGCCACCAGCCTGGTCCTGGTGACCCGCGTGATCGGCTTCGCCACGGGCGCGCAGGTCAGCGGTGCCTTCCTCACCGCCGGGACCGCCGCCGGGTCGAGTGTCCCCGCCGAATCGGCCTACGTCACCGGCTTCGTCATCGCCGGCGTCGTCACGGCGCTGTCCCTGCTTGCCGTCCGTACCATGAGCAAAGGAGTCAAGGAATGAACCGCACTGATCTGAGGCGCAAGGTCCTGATATCGGGGGCGAGCATCGCGGGGCCCGCCCTCGCGTTCTGGCTGAACCGCCACGGATACGCGGTCACGGTGGTGGAGAAGGCGGGCACGCTCCGTGCCGGCGGTTACCCCATCGACGTGCGTGGCACCGCGCTGGAGGTCGTCCGAAGGATGGGGATCCTGCCGCGGCTGCGGGACGCCCACATCGACCTGCGCCGGCTGACCTTCCTCGACGGGGACGGCGGTGAGGTGGCCTCGATCCATCCGCACGCCGTCACCGGCGGTGTCGCGGGCAAGGACCTGGAGGTGCGGCGCGGGGATCTGACCAACGCTCTCTACGCGGCGGTCCGTGATGACGTGGAGTTCCTGTTCAACGACTCCATCGACACCCTCGACCAGTCCGGCGACGGGGTCGACGTCACCTTCCGCGGGGGCGGCAGCCGTACGTT
Source organism: Nonomuraea sp. NPDC050394 (assembly GCF_044459065.1). NCBI lineage: Bacteria > Bacillati > Actinomycetota > Actinomycetes > Streptosporangiales > Streptosporangiaceae > Nonomuraea > Nonomuraea sp. NPDC050394. Next base: position 195,557 of record NZ_JBITIO010000009.1, read on the forward strand.
CGACATCGTGGTCGGCGCGGAGGGCATGCACTCACGCACGCGGGAGATGCTGTTCGGGCCGGAAGAGCGCTTTCACCGCTACCTCGGCTACTGCTTCGCCGTGTTCACCATGCGCAACACCTTCGGGCTCGCCCACGAGACCGTGATGTGGAACACCCCGGGCAGGGCCGCGGCCCTCTACGCCGTGGGGGACAACGACGACGTGCACGCCTTCCTGAACTTCGCCCGGCCGGAACCGCCGTTCGACGCGTTCCCGGACCCGGAGGCGCAGCGGAACCTGGTCGCCTCCGTCTTCGCCGACGCGGGATGGGAGGTACCGGGCATGCTGGCCGCCATGCGCGAGGCGGACGACGTGTTCTTCGACGCCGTCAGCCAGATCCGCATGCCCAGCTGGTCCAGCGGCAGGGTCGCGCTGGTGGGCGACGCCGCGTACGCGCCCTCCTTCCTTACCGGGCAGGGCACCAGCCTCGCGCTCGTCGGCGCGTACATGCTCGCCGGTTCTCTCGCCGGCCGGGACCACGCCGCGGGCCTAGCCGCCTACGAGCACGGCACCCGTGAGTTCGTGACCATGAACCAGGGACTGGTCGGCGAGGGCGGCGCCACACTCTTCCCGACCACGGCGGAGGCCCTGGAGCAGCGCAACGACAGGCTCCGCAAGCTCAGCGCCATCCCCACGCCTGAGCCACGACCGGCCCATTCGGCCCTCACCCTGCCCGAATTCACGCCCACGGAGCCGGGGTACGCGCGCCGATGACCGGTGCCACCGGCGGTCAGGACCGGCTTCCGGCCGCCGGTTGACCCTCACGCGGCGTGAGGCGGCATAGTCGATGCCGTGGAGGATCACTGGACCGTGGGGCACGTGGCCGGGCTGGCCGGCGTGAGCGTCCGCACGCTGCATCACTACGACGAGATCGGCCTCGTCCGGCCGTCGGCGCGGACCTCGGCCGGGTACCGGGCCTATTCGGCGGCGGACGTGGAGCGGCTGCGGGAGGTGCTGGCCTACCGGCGGCTGGGCTTCGGGCTGCGGGAGGTCGCGGAACTGGCCGGCGACCCGTCCACCGACGCGGTCGCGCACCTGCGCCGGCTGCGTGGCCTGCTGCTGGAGCGGCGCGATCGCGCCGACGCCATGGTGGCGGCCATCGACAGGGAACTCGAGGCACGGGCGAAGGGACTGAAGGTGACACCGGAGGAACAGTTGGAGGTGCTCGGCGCACGGCTGTACGACGCGATCGGCGGCGCCTACACCGCGACGCGGCGGACCGACCCGCGGATCGCCGCGCAGATCTGGGACGCGCTCGGTGACGCCGGGACGGTGCTGAACGTCGGCGCGGGCACCGGCTCCTACGAGCCCGCCGATCGCGACGTGACCGCGGCGGAGCCGTCGGCGGTCATGCGGGCGCAGCGGCCCGCCGGGTCGGCGCCGTGCGTGGCCGCCGCCGCGGAGAACCTGCCGTTCGAGGACCAGTCCTTCGACGCCGCGATGGCCGTCTCCACCGTTCACCACTGGGGGGACCCGATGGCGGGGCTGCGCGAGATGCGGCGCGTGGCCCGTCGCGTGGTGGTGCTCACGTTCGACACCGACGAGCCGGGCTGGCAGGACCGGTTCTGGCTGACCCGCGACTACCTGCCGGAGTTCGCCGGAGTCCTCGCGGAGTTTCCCTCGCTGGCCGGGATGGCCGGCGCGATCGGCGCCCGCGCCGAGCCGGTGCCCATCCCGTGGGACTGCGCCGACGGCCTCTTCGAGGCGTACTGGCGCCGGCCGGGGGCGTACCTGGAGGATCACGTGCGCCGGGCGATGTCGGTGTGGACGAAGGTCGGGCCGCGGGCCGAGCGGCGGGCGGTGCGAAGCCTCGGCGAGGACCTCGGCTCCGGCCGGTGGGCCGAGCGCAACGGCGACTTCGCCGGCCTCGACGCGGCCGATCTCGGCCTCCGCCTGCTCGTGGCCTGAACCGTCCGGCGCATGTGCCGTTCACGTGGTTCTTGCCCGGTTTCGGGGGCGGGTGCGATGCTGCTCCCCGCATGATCGTGACCGAGGGGAGCGCGGGATGGATGACCTCGGGCCGCCGTCGTGGGGAGTTCTGGACCGGGCCGGGCCCTTCAGCGACTGCTTCGGCTACGACCGTGGCACCCCCATCGACCGCCGCCACATCGACGCCTTCCTGACCGCCGCCGCCCACCTGATCCGCCCGCCGCTCCTGGAGGTCGGGGAGAACGTCTACGCCCGGCGGTTCGCGGGCGACTCGGCGCGGACCGACGTCGTGGACATCGACCCGGACAACGAGGACGCCACGCTCGTCGCCGACCTGGCGGAGCACGGGTCCCTGCCCGCCGCGCGCTATCGCTGCGTCCTGCTCATCCAGACCCTCCAGTACGTGCGCGATCCCCGCGCGGCGCTGGTCAACGTGCGGCGCAGCCTGGTACCCGGCGGCAGCCTGCTGGTGACGGTGCCGGGGATCAGCCGTACCGATCCGGTGGACGACGCGCTCATGGCCGACCGGTGGAGGTTCACCCCGGCGGGGCTGCGCGACCTGCTGGCCGAGGTGTTCGGGCCCGGCTCCGTACAGTGCCGCGGGTACGGCGGGCTGCGCGGCGCCACGGCCTTCCTGTACGGCCTGGCCGCCGAGGAGAGCGGCCCGCTGGAAGAGGACGGAGACGGCGCGGAGTTCCCCATCGTGGTCTGCGGCACCGCGCTGGCCGGTCCGTGAGCGCGGAACCGACCCCGGCGCCCGGGGTGATCCTCGTCGACGGGGCAGCCGACGACCTGCTCGCGACCTTGGTACGCGCCCTGCGGCGGTTGTGCGCGGGGGAGCGGGCGCGCCACCTGCGGGCACCGCCCGTCCTCGCCGCCGCGGTGGCGGAGCGGGCGGGTTACGCCGCGTCCTTCCCCCATCTGCTCGCCGCGGTCAGCCGGGACGGCGCCGCCACGGACCTGGTGCTGACACCGGCGGCCTGCCACCACGTGTATCCGCGCTACGAGGGCCGCACACTCGCCGGGCCGGAGGAACTGAGCGTGGTCGCCGACTGCTTTCGCCAGGAGGCCACGACGGAGCCCGGCCGGCTCAGGTCCTTCCGCATGTACGAGACGGTCCTGCTGGGCACACCCGAGCAGTGCCTGACCTGGCGCGATGACCGCCTCGACCGGCTCACCCGCTGGCTGGAGGCCCTGGGCCTGCGGCCGGTGACCCGCCCGGCGAACGACCCGTTCTGGGGACGGACGGGGAAGCTGCTGGCCGCCGCGCAACAGGCCGACGGGCTCAAGTGGGAGCTCGCGGCCGACGTCGCGACGGGCGTCCGTCAGGCGGTGATGTCGGTGAACTACCACAAGGAGCACTTCGGAGCGGCGTTCGGCATCCGGGCCGCCGACGGTGCGCCCGCCCACACCGCCTGCGTCGGCGTCGGCCTGGAGCGGCTGCTGCTGGCCCTGCGACACATCCACGGCCCCGATCCGGAGCGCTGGCCCGCCCCGGTGGCCGCCGCCCTGACGCCAAAGCCGCCCTGACGCCAAAGCCGCCCTGACGCCAAAGCCGCGCTGACGCCGTAGGCCGCGCTGAGGCCGTGGTCGCGGGCGGAGGACGTGCGGCCTGGTCAGGTCGCCTCGGCTGCCTCGGCCGCCTCGCGCAGGGTCGTGCGGACGGCCTCGCCCAGTTCGGCCAGGCGGTGGAGCGGGAGCTCAAGCGCGGTGACCTCGTCGGCCCAGGGAGCGATCCGCAGGACGAGGTCGCGGGCCTGCCGCTTGGTCAGCCCGTCATGGGCACGGATCAGCCCTTCCCGCCAGGTGTTGATGAGTTTGCCGTGGGCCCGGTCGAGAAGCCGGCGCAGCAGAAGCCCGGCGGGGTCGTCGGCGGGCGGACGCCGTACCGCGTCGATGGCGGTGTCCTGGACGGTGATCGTGTAGACCGGCGACAGCAGCGCGGCGGTCTCCGTCACGTCGCCCGGGGGCTCGGCGGGGAAGGCGCGGACCTGGCCCGCCCTGGCCGCGAGCAGCAGGCGGGGCAGCGCCGTCTCCAAACCGGCGGGTACGGCGACGGCCACCCGCTCCGGCGCGGCCGCGTACGGCTTGGCCAGCCAGGTCGCCAGGCGCACCCGCGGCGTCTGCGGCAGGAAACCGGCGGGCCAGTCGCCCACCAGCAGATCCGGGGCGAAGCCGCCGGCCTGCTTGAGCAAGCGCTCGTCACCGGCGCCGGCCTTGCTCTCCACCGACTGCGGCCCGTGCGTGTAGATGGCGGCGGCGAACCGCTCCACCCGGGCGGCCACGGCGGGCTTGGTCTTCGTGGTGGGGCGCAGGATGTAGAGGTCGGCGGCCGACCCGATGGCTTCCGCCCCGAAATAGCGATTGAGATCGGGATACATGGCCTCGTAGGCCATGTTGAGGTCGTGCAGGGAGGTCTGCACCTTCAGGGCGAGCATCGGCGTGCGCTCACTCGCCCCGTACGCCAGCATCACCCGCCCCTGCTCCGGATCCCGGAGCCCCTCCACACACCGGGCGACGAACAGGCCGATGCCCTCCGGGGTGTAGGGCGGGTCCGTCACGGTCACGTCGGCGTACCCATGGAGAGAGGACGGCAGGCTCAGCCGCAGGTCGGCCCACCGTGTACGCACCGACAGGCCGAGCTCGGCCGCGCACCGGTCGATGTAGGCCAGGATGCGCTCGTCGATGTCGGCCACCGCGACGTCCACCCCGGGATACAGGGAGGCGATGGCGAGCGAGGTCAGGTCGTGGTCGCCGACGCACAGCACGCGCGTCCCGGGCGGCCAGGATCGCGCCCCGAGCAGCAGCGCCCGCCGCACCACGGTCTCCGGGGTGGCGGAGACGTGGTCGAGCGCCTGCCGTGCCCGCGGCGCCCCCGCGATCAGCTTCCCCATCCGCTCCACCACGTCCGCGTGGCCGGGCAGGAGATGGTCGACGGGCCCGGCGGCGCTGACGGGAGGGTCACCGGCGCCGAGCAGGTCACGCACACGATCGGGGGACAGGCGGTAGCGGTCGCCGGAGCGTTCCGGGCCCACTTCGCGGAGCATGGCCTCGATCGAGCGCCTGGAGACGGCCGTCCGTCGCACCAGATCGGGAAGTGCCCACCACGAGCCGTCGCCCAGCACGGTCAGCACCTCGGCGGCGCGCCTCGGGTCCAGGCCGGTCGCCGCCGCCAGGTCACGTACGTTCTGCTCCTCGTCCACAGCGGAACCCTAACGGGGCTCGCGGGTATGCGCGATCAAGCCGTGGAGCTATGCGCGATCAAGCTGCGGAGCTATCTGCGATCAAGCCGCGGAGCGCCACCAGCGCTCGACCGTCGCGCGCGTGGCGGCGAAGTGCTCGCCGGCGTAGCGGACGGCCGCCTCCGTGCCGTCTCCGCGTGCCCCCGTGCCCGTGCGGGGCAGCGCGCGGGCGGCCGCGTCCAGGAAGCCGGAGATGTCGACGTCCGTCAGCGCCGCCGAGGGCATGAACCGCTGGCCGTACGCCATCGGGTAGCCGCTGTCCCGCAGCGAGGCGAAGAAGCGCTGTCCCAGGTCCGGATCGGCGAAGACGACGTCGAACATGGTCGGCCAGGCACGCGCCCACGCCGCCACGGACGCCTCGTCGAACAGGCCGTCCAGCCCGCGCATGAGCCGCTCGCCCGCCGCCCGCATCGCCTCGACCACGGCCCCGCCGGCACTCGCGTCCAGCGTCGCCAGCGCCGCGGCGAAGGGCGTGGTCTCCCTCTGGTAGGTGTTGCCCAGGTGTGTACGGCGGGCCGCCTCCATGACCTCCGAGTCCCCGGCGACGGCGGAGAGCGCGAACCCGTTGGCCAGGCCCTTGCTCAGCGTGATCAGGTCGGGGGTCAGCCCCGCCGCGGCGTGGTAGCCGCCCCAGGCGTAGCGGAAGCCGGTCATGACCTCGTCCACGATGACCAGGCCGCCGTGGGCGCGGGCGATGCGCTCGATCTCGCGGGCGAACGCGGGCGGGAAGACGTTCACCTCGGGTGTCACGATCACCGCGGCCAGGTCGCCGCGCCGGTGCGCCAGCCGTTCGAGCAGGTCCAGGTCGTAGCCGAAGTCAGCGGTGTCGGGGTCGCGGTCGGCCAGCCCCATCGCGGGGCGGTACTGCAGTTGCCAGTCGTGCCATCCGTGGTAGCCGGAGGTGAGCACGGTACGGGCGCCGGTGTGCAGCCGCGCCAGGCGGACGGCGGCGGTCGTCGCGCAGGACCCGGTCCGGAAGAACTCGACGGCCCGCGCGCACGGGAAGATCCCGGTGATCCGGCGGGCCACCTCCTCGCGCAGCGGTGAGGTCGCCTCCGGCAGGATGCCCGCGCGGTGCATCTCCGCGACCGCCGCGTCCACCACCGGGCGGTACCCGGCGCCGAGCGGCGCGGCGCCGCTGCACGACGACAGGTCCACGTGGCAGCGGCCCTGCGTGTCCCACACCCGCGTGCCGGAGGCCCGCTCGAAGGCCGGTCCCGAGCCGGGCAACGCCAGCGCGCTCGCCCGCCCGTCCGGGGCGATGGAGGTGGCAGTCGTTCTGGCCATGGGTTCTCCCTCGAATCAGATGGTGGCCGTCGCGAGGTCCCGGGCGATCCGCCGGGCGATCCGGGAGGCGTTCGCCAAGATGGTGAAGGTCGGATTCACGCCGCCGGGGTAGGGGAAGAACCCGCCGTCCACCACGTAGACGTTGTCCTGGTCGTGGATCCTGCCGTCGGCGTCGACCACGGAGGTCCTGGGGTCGTCGCCCGCCCGGCATCCGCCGTGCAGGTGGCGGCTGCCGCGTTCGTATCCGGATTCTTCGAGCCGGATATCGGCCGCGCCGGCCTGCGAGAGAAGTCTCTTCGCCTTTTCCGCGAGGTAGCGGAGCCGTGCCGCGTCCAAGGGATGTGTCGCGTATTCCATCATCAGCTGTGGTGCGCCGAGTCCGTTCTTCCTTTTGGACAGGCGTACGCGATTGCGCCACATGGGCTGGTCGGCGGCGAGGTAGTGCACGCGCAGCGGCAGCTTTCCGTCGCGGGGAGCGCGTTCGGCGGGGCTGGCCTCGTACAGGATGCCGCCCAGGCCCTTCGGGCAGGCGTCGTCGAGGTAGTGGTCGGAGAAGGACACGGTGGAGAACGGCCCGCCGGCGTTCTGGGCGCTCCGGGTCGGCGTGGCGACGGTGCCGGCCGCGTACCCGCTGACCTTGAAGCAGAGACCGCGTCCCACGGCGTCGTGGCGATTGCCGAGGCCCGCAGGGGACCAGCGCGAGGGCGAGCGCAGGAGAAGCGCCGAGGACTGTACGGCGTTCGCGGCCAGTACCACGCACCTCGCACGGGTCGTGTGCCGGACCTCGGCGCGCTGGTCGAGCCATTCGACCGCGCTCACCCGGTCGCAGGCGGAGGCGCGGACGCGCAGCGCCCTGCTTCCCGTCGCCACCACGAGCGAGCCCTCCTCGACGGCCGGGTCCAGCAGGGTGGCGACCACGTCCGCCTTCGCGCCGGTGGGGCAGGCGTGTTCGTTGCAGGGTCCGCAGCGATGGCAGGCGGGGCGGCCGCGGTACTCGGCCGAGTTGATGAGCAGGGGCGTCGGAAAAGGGCGCAGGCCCAGGTGGCGGCCGGCGCCGGCGAGCAGGCGGCCGGGCGGGCTGTAGGCGTGCGGCGGCAGCGCGGCGGGGGCGCCGTCGGGTTCGAGCGGGTCGGCGCCGCGAGTCCTGGCCACGCCCAGCAGGCGTTCCATCTCGTCGTAGTGCTCGCGCAGGTCGGCGTAGGCGATGGGCCAGCGGGGATCGAGGGCGTCGTCGGCGACGTGCTCGCGGGCGTCGAAGTCGACGTGCCTCAGCCGGAATCCGATGCCGGCGAACAGGCCCATCCCGCCACCCAGAGCCCGCGCGGACCACGGGCGCCCGACGAGAGCCGGGCGGCGTCGTCCCACCCGGGCGAGCGCGGGCTCCCATCCGGGTTCGAGGGCTTCGAGCGTCGCCCCGGGGCCGACCCTGTCGCCCTCTTCCAGCAGCAGCACCCGCAGGCCGCGCCGGGCCAGTAAGTGAGCCGTGACGGCCCCGCCGGGACCGCTGCCGATGACGCACACGTCGGCCGAGCGATAGACGGCCGAGGCGTCCCGCACAGCGCTCACCCGCCCCCCGGAGTGCGTGATCTTCGCAAGGGTCACAGGTTAGCAACGAACCCGGCGATCACGTCAAACAGCTCACTATTACAATGCGTCACAAAAGCTGACAGATAGCAGTGGTTCAAATATGTAGCAATATGCGGGAATTTCCGGGAAAGGGATCGACCGCAGTTGGGGTTATGGACTGAGTGCGATCTTGTGTGCTCTTATATGGCCCTTGCAAGCCGTCGTCCACACCGTCGTGGGCTAGCACCGGTGGCCGTCTCACACACCGGGAGTAACGTGGGAGCTGAATCGGAACGCGACAACGACGACACGCGCCAGGTATACGCGCTGCATATCAAGCTTCTGAAAAGGGGAGACTCGCCGCGTCTCCTCGGAGTGGACGAGGAACACGTCCGCCGGCTGGCCGCCGTCGAGACCGAGCTTCCCCCCATCCTCGTCCACCGCGAGACCATGCGCGTGATCGACGGGATGCACCGCCTCGGCGCCGCCATACTCAACGGCCGGCAGATGATCGACGCGCGATTCTTCGAAGGGAGCGAGGAAGCGGTCTTCCTGGCCGCGGTACGGGCCAACGCCACCCACGGCCTGCCGCTGTCATTGCAGGACCGGCGCGCGGCGGCGCTCCGCATCATCGAATCCCACCCGGGCATGTCCGACCGGTCGATCGCCGAGGTCACGGGGCTGTCGGCGAAGACGGTGAGCGGACTGCGCCGGTGCTCGACCGTGGATTTTCCACAGTTGAACGCCCGCGTCGGCAAGGACGGCCGCCGCCGCCCGCTGAACGCCGAGGAGGGCCGGGTGCGCGCGGCCCTCGTGATCGCCGCCAACCCCGACGCCTCCCTGCGGAAGATCGCGCAGGACGCGGCGGTCTCGGTCGGCACCGCGCACGCCGTACGTCAGCGGATCCGGCGCGGTGAGGACCCCCTGGCGGCACAGACCGCGGAACGGCACGCCGACGCCGCCCACACCACAGACACCGCGCACACCACCAAACGCCGCCGCCCTGAGCACCGGACCACCGATGTGGTCATGCGGCTGCAGTCCATTCAGCGTGACCCCTCGCTACGGCTTTCCGAGGCGGGCAGGCACCTGCTCCGCTGGATGCACATCCACGTGACGGCCAAGGACATGCGGCCGAACCTGCTCGACGCGGTCCCCTCGCACCTGGCTCCGATCGTGGCCGACCTGGCGCTGCAGTGCGCGGAGATCTGGATCGACTTCGCCCACGACGTACGTGAACGCCTCGACGACCAGGCGGAGGGCCCGCCGCACTCCCGCTCGCAGGCAAGGGGGCAGTAGTGGAACGACGATCGGTCGCGTTCACCCGGCAGAGCACCGGATCGGGACCCGCCACCTGCGGGCAGGTGTCCATGTGGCTGGACATCACCGACAAGGATCCGAGCGAGGCGTTCTTCAACCCGTCCGGCGAGGTGGAGATACCGTCCGGGCTCACCGTCGAGGACGTGCTGGACGAACTGGGCGCGCTGATGTGCCGGCACGAGTCGCTGCGCACGTTCCTGACCGAGGACGCCGGCGGCCGGCTGACGCAGACGGTGACCGGCGCGGGCCGGCTGCCGGTGGACCTGGCCGACCTCGGGGCCGGCGGCGAGGGGTTGTGGGCGGCGCTCGCCGGGCGCCGCCAGGCGGTGGAGCGGTTACCGTGGGACCTGTCCGCGGAACTGCCGTTACGCCCCACGGTCTTCCACCGCGCGGGTGAGCCGCTGGCCGTCCTGCTGAGCGTCGCGCACACGGCCGCCGACGGCACCGGCGTACGCAACCTCGTCACCGACCTGGCCACGATGGTCGAAGCCCGTGCCAAAGGACTGGAACGGCCCGCGCCGCCCGACGCCCGGCAGCCGCTGGAGCAGGCCCGCCACGAACGCTCCGATGAGGGCGGCCGGCGGCTCGCGGGCGCGCTGGACCACTGGCGCGCCAGGCTGGCCACGGTGCCGCCCACGATGTTCCCCGTGGCCGCCGCGCCCGGCCCGCCCTCCTACCACGCGGCGGTCCTCTTCTCCAGGGCCGCCGATCTCGCGCTGAACCTCCAGGCCGAGCGCCACGACGTCAGCGGGACGGCGATCCTGCTCGGGGCCACGGGGCTGGTGCTCGGCGCGTACACCGGGATGCCGGTCTGCGCCGTCCAGCTCATCTGCGCCAACCGCGTCCAGGAGCGGGAACGGCGCGCGGTCGCCTGCATGATCCAGGGCGCGCTCGTCACGCTGGACCTGCGCGGGGAGAGCTTCGGCGACGTCGTCACCCGGGCCTGGACGGCCTCGCTACGCGCCTACCGCAACAGCCTGTACGACAAGCGGGAGCTGCGCCGCATCATCCGCTCGGCCGAGGAGGAACGCGGCGTACGGCTCGACCTGTCGTGCGTGTTCAACGACATGCGCGAGGAGACCCGCCCGGACCGCCGGCTGACCGGCTCCGCCGACGAGGCGGCCGTGCGGCAGGCGCTGCGCGACAGCCTCATCCGGCCGGAGCCCGCGGTGGAGCAGGAGAAGTTCGCGCTGTACGCCGAGGACACCCCCGAGATGCTGCGGCTGACCCTGCACGCCGACGCCCGCCACCTGGACGCCGCCGCCCTGCGGGACGTGCTGTCCGGCATCGAGCGGCTGCTGGTCGAGTCGGCGTTCGGCGAGATCCGCCCGGACGAGGTCGGCGCGCTGACCGGGATCGCCCCGCCCCGAAGGGAGGCGACGGCGTGAGCGTGCCCGACGGGACGCTGCGGTCACTGCGGCTGATCCCGGACGAAGCCCGGAACCCGGAGGTGCCGTGGAGCTCGGCCGAGCGCGAATACGGCCTGCCCCCCGACGTCCTGCGGGCCATGCTCGCCGCCGGGCTCGGCAGCCCGAGCGGCTTCGACCACTTCGACCTGCTCAACGTCTCGCTGGACCTGGGCGTCCGTTCCCTGTGGACGTTCGGCCCGCCCTCATGGGCGAAAGGCCTGCGCGCCGGTACGGCCACGCGCGCCGAGATCGAGTACGTGCCGGAGTGCGCGCACGAACCGGGCGAGCACCGGGACTGCGACTTCCACGTCCTGCTGCCGACCGGATGGGCCCCGTGCCCCGAAGGCTCGGCCGTCGCGCACTTCGACCTGCCGGCCTCCTGGCCCGCGCCGGCGCCGCGCGCCGCCGAACTGCTGGAGGAGTTCGGCCGCGTCCGGTTCGTACGCCTGCCCATGACGGTCGGCCTCGACCCGGACTTCGTCGGGCGCACCGGCATCGCGGACTGCACGGGCGGCTCGCTCTACCTGGTGCGGGAGGGCCACCGCCGCGGCCTGCCGATCCGCCTCGCCCAGGGTGTGATCATCTCGCCGCCGTTCTCCGTCCTGCACTACTGGGCGGAGATCGAGAACGACGGGGTGTGGGTGCCGCACGACCCGCTGATCGTGGGGGCGATGCTGCGCTGGGGGCTGCTCGACCCCGCCGAGTGGGGCGTGCTGAGCTCCACCGGAGCCGTCCTCGCCCGCATCTCCGGGGAGATGGGGCCCGTGGGGCTCGACGCCGGCCGCCCGGCCGGGGTGTCCTTCGCGACTGTTGTGCAGACCGGACCGAGAGGATGAACGCGGTGCCTGCGAGAGCCGTACACGGCGACGAGCGAACGCACGTGGAGCGCCGCGTGCGCGACCTGCTGGTCAGAAAGGACCTGCTGCCCGGCGTCATCGAGTCCGTCGACGCCGGGGCCGACCTGTGGGAGCTGGGGATGGAGTCGCTCGCCATGGTGGGCGTCATGGTCGCCGTGGAGGACGAGTTCCGCGTCGAGTTCCCCGACGAGATGCTCACCCGGGAGACGTTCCGGTCGCTGGCCGTCATCACGGACGCGGTCATGGGCCTGACGCGGGAGGAAGATCGCCCATGACCGGAGACGCGCGGAAGACCTGCCGGGAACTGGCCGACGGGGTACTGGCCGAGCACGCGGACGCGGTCGACAGCGACGCGCGCTTTCCCAAGGAGGCGCTGTCGGCCCTGCGCGCGCACGGCCTGCTCGCCGCCGCGGCCCCGGTGGAGCGCGGGGGTCTCGGCGTGGACGTGCCCGCGCTGGCCGGCATGGCCGCGGCCCTGTCGCGCGGCTGCGGCGCCACCGCCATGATCTGGGCGATGCACCAGGTGCAGCTCGCCTGCCTGCTGGCCGGCGAACAGGCGCTGCGGGCCGGCGAACAGGCGCTGCCGTCCGGCGAGCAGGCGCTGCCGTCCGGCGAGCAGGCGCCGGAACTGCGCGATGCCGTGACCAGGGTGGTACGCGACCAGCTCCTCATCGCCTCCGCCACCAGCGAGGCGGGCATCGGCGGCGCCCTGCGCACCAGCTCCTGCGCCGTCGAACGCGCCGGCGCCGGCGCCCGCCTGGACAAGCGCGCCACCACCGTCTCGTACGGCGTCGAGGCCGACGCCCTGCTCGTCAGCGCCCGCCGGGGCCCCGGCTCACCGCCCAGTGACCAGGTCGCGGTGCTCGCAGACTCCGCGCGTACGCGCCTGGAGGTCCTGGGCGGATGGAACCCCCTCGGCATGCGCGGGACGTGCAGCCCGGCGCTGCGGGTCCGCGCCGAGTTCGAGGAGTGGCGGATCCTGCCGGTGCCGTTCGGCGATCTCGTCGCCCGGGTCATGACCCCGCTGTCCCACGTGCTGTGGTCCGGAGTCTGGTACGGGCTGGCCGCCGAGGCCGCCGACCGGGCCGTGCGCCACGCGAGGGCACGCGGGGAGGCCGCCGGGCCGCCGAGCGCGAGCCTGGCCGAGATGCGCTGGCGGCTCGCGGGCCTGGAGGCGCAGCTCGACGCCGCGGCCAGGGACACGCAGGACGTCATGAGCGGGGCGGCGGAGCCGACCGTCGCCTTCACCCTCCGGGTCAACGCTCTCAAACTGGCCATGTCGCAGGTCGCGGTGGACGTCGCGCTGGCGGCCATGCGGGCGTGCGGCATGGCCGGCTACTCCGAGGATGGCCCCTTCTCCGTGGCCCGGCTCCTGCGCGACCTGCTGTCCGCGCCCCTGATGATCAACAACGAGCGCCTGGTGGCCATCAGCTCCCAGCTCGCCCTCGTGGCCAGGGAGCGTTGATGGGCGAGACCTGGGCACACGTGCTCCCGCCCGGCGAGGCCTATTCGCCGGCCAGCGGCGGGTCGCTCGGCACGGTCGCCGCCGAGCTCACCCGCGAGCACACCCGGCACGGCGGCGCCACGGTGATCGTCGCCGACCGCGGCGAGGAGCACACGGCGCGGGAGGCGCGGCTGCTGATCTACCACAGCCCCGGTGAGACGCTGGAGGAGCACGAGCGGCGCCAAGACGACGAGTCGGCCGGGCGGGGCGAGCGCCGTGCCCACTACGCCAGGTTCTTCCGGCCGGCGCTTGAGGCGCTGCCGGCCGGCTTCGACGGACCGGTCGTGCTGCACAACGCGGTCGCCGCCGTCCCGGAGCTGCGGCGGATGCGGCCGCGGGCGCGGGTGTGCCTGTACCTGCACGCCGACATGTTCCGTTCGTTCCCGGCGGCCGAGCGGGCGCGGGTGGTGGCCGAGGCGGACCTGGTGGTGTGCGTGAGCCGGTTCGTGGCCGAACGCTTCCTCGACGGGACGGGCCTGCCGCCGGCAGCCGTCGCGGTCGTGCACAACGGGCACGACCCGGCCAGGTTCCATCCCGGCCCGCGGCCGGAGGGCGCGGCGCCGGTCGTGCTCTTCACCGGCCGGCTCGCCCCGGAGAAGGGGCCGATGGCGCTGATCAACGCGTGTGTGGAGCTGGCGCGCGCCGGCGCCGGATTCCGGCTGCGGATCGTGGGCAACGCCGAACTGCACGCCTCCTCGGCCCCGGACCGCTACGAGCGGCAGGTGAAGCACCGCGCCTCCCTGCTGGGGGACCGGGTGGAGTTCTCGCCGTTCGTGGACCGCGCCGTCATCGGACAGGTGTACCGCGCGGCCGACGTGCTGTGCGTGCCCTCGCTGTGTGAGGACGCCAGCCCCCTCGTCCTCACCGAGGGCCTGGCCAGCGGCCTGGCCTGCCTGGCGAGCGCGCGCGGTGGAGTGCCCGAGGTGGGGCGGGACGCGGTGCGCTACTTCGACTACCGGCGGCCCGGCGACCTCGCCCGGCAACTCGGGCGCCTTGTCCGCGAGCCGGGCCTGCGGGCCGAGCTGAGGCGGCGGGCGCTAGGCCGCGGGCGCGAGCTGACCTGGGAGAGCCGCTACCGCCTGCTGCGGTCGCGGCTGGCGGAGGTGGTCCGATGACCCGCACGGCACTCGTCGTGTCGGCGCATCTCGACGACGCCGTGCTGTCGTGCGGCGGCACGATCGCCGCGCTGAGCTCCCAAGGGGTGCGGGTCGTGGTGGTGACGGTGTTCGCCGGGTGCGCGGGCGATCCGATGCCGCCGTACGCCGAGCAGTACCACACCTGGTGGCGTGCGGCCTGCCCCGCGATCGGCGACTCGGCCGCCGACGGCATGCGGCTGCGCCGTGAAGAGGACCTGCGGGCATGCGCGGTCCTGGGCGCCGAGCCGGTGCACCTGGACTTCCCGGAGGCGCTGTACCGGCGCGGACCCGGCGGGTCGCCCCGCTGCGCCGTGGGGGACGACCTGTTCTCGCCGCCGGGGCCGGACGACCTCGTGCTGGTGAAGGCGGTCGCCGCCGAGCTGGGCGGGTGGATCTCCCGGCTGGCGCCGGACGAGGTGCACGCGCCCGCGGCGGTGGGCGCTCACCTCGACCACGTGCTGACGGCACACGGCTGCGCGGCGGCCCTGCGAGACGCCGCGGACGGGCCGCGGGCGCGCTGGTACGAGGACCTTCCCTACGCACTCGAACAACCCGCTCACCGCCCGGCGGCCGTCGAGCGCCTGACGGGCGACGACTGGCGGCGCAAGATCGAGGCCGCCGCCGCGTACCGGTCACAGCACCCCATGCTCTGGGACGACGACTGGCCGGACCGGCTGCTCGCACACGCCCGCGCGGCCGGTGGGGACGGCCCGGCCGAACGTCACTGGGACGCCGCCCCGCCCCCGGATGGAGATCATTGACATGTCCGCCAAGCCCGTTGATAACATCCTGCCCGTCTCCGGAGCCGGAGGTCCTATGGCACCGTCCCCGCCCGTGCGGTCCTTCGACGTCTCGCCCGGCCAGGCCACGTGGCTGCCCGCCGCGGCCGGGGCCCTCGCCGCCGACGGCGCCGTGCTGCTCACCGGTACGGGCCTGGCCGGCATGGCCCGCGAGGTCGGTGAGCGCATGCTCGCGGAGGTCCCTCTGCTGGTGGACCACCACGACGTCCTCATGGCCTACGACGACGGCCACATGCGGCACCGGCCACCCGGCGGCGGCGACGGGCACGTGGCGGCGTTCCTCGGCCATCCGGCCGTGCTCGCCCTGTGCCGCGAGCCGCTGGCGGCGCCCCGCGTGCTCAGCTACCACGGGCACACCGTGCTGCCCGGCTCCCGGCCGCAGCCGGTCCACGCCGACTGGGAGCCGCTGTGGCCGCGGAGCGTGGCCCCGCACCCGCCGTTCATGCTGGCCGTCAACATCGCCCTGGTGGACACCGGCCCGGACAACGGCAGCATCGAGGTCTGGCCGGGCACCCACGAACTGGCCTCCCAGGACGTCTACCGTCCCGGCTCGCTGTGCGTACGCGAGGAACTGCTGGAGGAGCGGCGGCGGGCACGGCCACCCGAGCGCGTCGCGATGCGCGCCGGTGACGTGCTGGTGCGCGACGTGCGCCTGTGGCATCGGGGCACCACGAACACGACCCGCACGGCACGCCCGATGTTGTGGCTGCTGCTGGCCGCGTCATGGCTGCGCGCCGATCCGTCGGTCCTGCTGGAAGCGGAGGTACGCGGCGAGGTGGAGGCGCTGGCCGTCGAGGTGGCCGCCGAGTACGTCGGCCACCCGGTCGGCGCCCTGTCAGAAGGCGGGGCGGAGTGAGCACCGCGCCGTCCCGTCCGCTCGCCCAGGGAGGGCATGTGCCGTACGAGGTCCGTCTGATCACCGAGCGGGACGTCGAAGAGGTGCTGGTGCTGTGGGGCCTGAACGCCGGTGAGCACGTGCCCCTGCTCTCCTACGATCGCTGGGGGCCCGGCGTGGCCGTTCCGGCGCGGCCCGAGGTGGCGGAGGTGGAGGCGTTCACCCGTGACCCGCTTGAGGGCACCAGGGATCTGCTTCGGGCCGCGCTCACCGACGAGCTGTCGTTCTGCCTGGTGGCCGGCACCGGGCACGAACTGGAGGGATTCCTGACCGGGGAGATCCACACCCAGTCCGTCAACGACTTCCGTATCGGCTCCGTCCGCGAGTTCTACGTCCGCCAGGAGAGCCGGCGCCGCGGCATCGGGTCCGCGCTCGTCGAGGCGGCGATCGCGGAGTTCCGGCGGCGCCGGGCGCGAATGTTCCGCGCCGAGGTCAACCCGACCTGGAAGGACGGCATGGCGTTCTGGCGGGCGCGCGGCGCGTGGCTGCAGGACGCCGTGGTGTTCAACCACTACGAGTGAGCATTCATCCGCGAAACGCCTGGGGAGCATGATGAGCCTGCAGAACGACGGCGTCACAGTGGTCGCCGAGGACTCCACCCCGATCGCCGGCGATCCCGGCGCGCTACGGCGGCGCCTGCGGGAGCACGGCATGCTCCTGTTCAGGGGCCTCCTGCCGGAGACGCGGCTCGCCGAGTTGCGCGCCCGGTTCACCGGGGTGCTCTACCGCCACGAGTGGCTGGACGAGGACGGCGACGACACCGAGCCGCGCCCGGCGGCCAACCGCCGCGACGGCAGCCCCCGCTGGTGGCGCATGTACCAGGACCTGCAGCGGGTCGAGCTGATGCACGAACTCGCGCACGCGCCGGAAGTGGTCGGGGTGATGCGGGCCATCCTCGGCAAGCACCTGCTGAACCACACGCGGCGCCAGGTCAGCCTCGTGCACCCCGGCTTCTGGGTGCCGCCGCACCAGGAGCACACCTACGTCCAGGGCACCCCGGACGTGCTGACCGCCTGGGTCCCGTTCACCCCGTTCCCCGCCGACGGTGGCTCGTTGCGCGTGCTGAGGGAGCGCTCCGTGCCCGGGGTGCGGCCGCTCACCGTGCTGGACACCGGAGGGGTCGAAGCCGAGGTCGGGCCGGGCGAGGGCGACTGGTGGCGGGCCCCCGACCTGGGGCCGGGCGACGTGGTCGTGCTGCACGCGCTGGCGACGCGGGCCGTGGACGAGAACCGCTCGCCGTACCTGCGCGGTGCCGTGGAGTACCGCTACCAGTCGGCGCGCGAGGCGGTCTGCTTCGCCTCACTGCGCCCGCACCACTACCCGCGCGTGCCGGGCTGGGAGGAACTGGCGACCGGCTGGGCCCAGCGGCGCTGGCTGCGGGTGCCGCTGCGGGTGCGGCAGGTGGACTTCCTGCTGCCCGACCGGCAGGAGAGCTGGCACGAGCTCCTTCCGCACCCGGCCTCCCGGTTGCTCGACGTGGAGTCCGGTCGGAGGTGACGTCAACCCGCCGGCCCGGGAAAGAGGGCGGGGCCGGCGCGGCCAGGGTGGCGATCCGGCTCTGCTTCGAGGCTTCACCCAGGCTCCTGATCCTCGTTCTGCTGCTGTCCACGGTCGTGTCCACGTTGCCCGCGGCTCTCCTTCTCATCGTGCGCGAGATCGTCGAGGCGTTCTCGCAGGGCCAGGACGGCCGGGCGACGACGTGGATCCTGGTGCTCGGCGGGCTGACCGCGGCGCGGGTGGCGCTCGGCGCGTTGATGTCCGTGCGCCGCGAGGAGCTGACCGAGCTGGTCGGCATCACCGCCGAGCAGCGTCTGCTGCGGGTCACGGGCTTCGCGCCGCTGGAGCGCTTCGACGATCCGGCCTGGTACGACGCGGTCGCGCGGGCACATGACGGAGTGACCTGGCGACCGGCCGCCATCGCCGGGATCCTCATCGAGTTCTGCGGCCAGATCGTCTCGCTGGCCGGCATGGTGGGCGTACTGGCCGTCCTGGACGTCCGGCTCATCGGCCTGGCCCTGCTGGCGGGCGTGCCGCTGCTGGTGCAGCGGCGGCTGGAGGCCAGGGCCATCTATCTCGCGCGACGCGGCACCACCGAACTGGAGCGCCGCCGCGACTACCTCACCGAGTTGCTCGTCCGCTACGACCTGGCCAAGGACGTGCGCAGCTACGGGCTGGCCGCGCCGTTCACGCGGATGCACGACGACGTCAGCCGCCGCGCGCTGCGGGCCGTCGTCACGGCCAGCCGCCACAGCGTGTGGCGCGGGCTGGTCGCGGGAGTGCTGAGCGCCGTCTGCCTGGTCGTGGCCTACTACCTCGCCGCCGGTCAGGCACAGTCGGGGGCGCTGACGGTGGCCGAGCTGTTCCTGGTCTTCACCGCCTTCAACACCCTCGTGAGCAGCACGGTGGACCTGTTCACGATCGCGGTGGACATCGAGGAGCACGCCGCCTACCTCTCCGACTTCGTCGCGCTGGCGTACGGTCCCGCCCTGCCCGCCGATCGGCCGTCCGAGGCCGCGCCCGCGGTCGTGGAGCACGTGCCGGCGGTCGAGTTCCAGGGCGTCGGGTACGCCTACGCGGGCGGGCCGCCGGTGCTGCGCGAGGTGTCGTTCACGCTCCGGCCCGGCGAGTTCACCGTGCTGGTGGGGCGCAACGGGGCGGGCAAGTCCACGCTCGTCAAGCTCCTGCTCGGGCTGCTCGGCCCCGTCGGCGGGCGCATCCTGGTCGACGGGGCCGACCTGGCGGAGCTGGATCCGGCCCGGCTGCGGGAGCTGATCGGCGTGCTCTACCAGGAGTACGGGCGCTACGAGTTCACGGTGGCCGAATCGGTCCGTCTCGGACGGGCGGACCGGCCGCTCGACCATGACCGGCTCGACTTCGCGCTGCGGGCCGGTGGCCTGGACGGGCTCGTCGCGCGGCTGCCGCACGGCGCCGACAACCTCGTCGGCCGGATGTTCCCCGGCGCCCGCGACCTGTCCGGCGGCCAGTGGCAACGCCTGGCGCTGGCGCGTGTCCTCTACCGCGACGCGCCCGTCTGGGTGCTGGACGAGCCCACCGCTGCGCTCGACGTCCAGGCCGAGGCCGCCCTGATCCAGCGGCTGCGCGCCGAGCGCGGCAGGCGGACCGTCCTGCTGATCACCCATCGGCTGGAGACGGCGCAGACCGCGGACCGCGTGCTCGTGCTGGACGACGGGGTCCTGGTCGAGCACGGCTCCCACGAGGAACTGCTCTCCCGCGGCGGCAGCTACGCGCGGCTGTGCGCCGAGTACGCCGCCCGGTCCGGCTAACCGGCCACCTTGCGGCGGGCCGTACCGGCCAGGAACTCCAGCACGCAGCGGTTGGCCACCAGCGCGGTGACGTCGGCGTGGTCGTACGGCGGCGCGACCTCCACGACGTCCATGCCGACGACGTCGGTGTTGAGCACCAGGTCGCGGATGCCGGCGAGCAGTTCCCTGCTGGTCAGCCCGCCGGGCTCGGGGGTGCCGGTGCCGGGCGCGTACGAGGGGTCCAGCACGTCGATGTCGATGGAGACGTAGACCTTGCCGGTGATCGTGGAGATCACCTGCTGGATGATGTCCGTGAGCCCGGTCTCCTCCACGTCCATCATGGTCCAGTGCTCGACGCCGTTCTCCCCGGCCCAGGCGAAGGTCTCCCTGGACGGGCCGTAGCCGCGCAGCCCGATCTGGAACACCTGGTTGGTCAGGCCTTCCTCGATGACGCGCCGGACCGCCGTGGCGTGGGTGAGCAGGCGTTCCGGGCCGCCGTCCCAGGTGTCGGCGTGCGCGTCCCAGTGCACGAAGCTCACCGGGCCGTGCTTGCCGGCCACGGCCCGCAGTACCGGAAGCAGCACGGAGTGGTCGCCGCCGAGCACGACCACCTGCTCCGTCACGGACATGAGCTCCCGCACCCACTTCTCCGCGGCGTCCAGGTTGCGGTCGTGCTGGCCGGGGGTGACGGGCACGTCGCCGACGTCGACGATCCGCAGGTGCTCGAAGATCTCGGTCTCCAGGCCGACGTGGTAGAGGTTGCCGGAGATGAGCGTGGACGCGTCGCGGATGGCCGCGGGGCCGAAGCGCGCGCCCGGCCGCCCGCCGGTGCCGGAGTCGACGGGTATGCCCAGCACGGCCACGTCACTCGGACGACCCTCGAACCTGCCGTCATTTGACGGGGGAATGTCATGAAACGTCCGCGTGGGCACTCATATCCCCTATCGCACACTTGTCTCTTTGGTTATCGGTCGGCAGCATAGATCAAAGATCGCGCGCACAACACCGTCCACCGGGATGCGGCAATAAGGGGAAACTCATTTCTCATTCCTTTGTCAGGGAATTATCCGGCCGTTGGGCCGCCGAATGGGCGCGGCCGATCCGCAAGGAGTACCGCGACGGCACGGATCGGGCGGTGAGCCCGGCCGCGACCCTCGAACGGGTGTCGCCCGCCATGGCCGCCGCCGGAATCACCCGCGTCGCGAACGTGACCGGAATGGACCGGATCGGGATCCCGGTCTGGTGCGCGATCCGTCCCGCCTCGCGCAGCCTGGCCGTCTCCCAGGGCAAGGGCGTCACGGCCGAAGCCGCGAAGGTCTCCGCGATCATGGAGTCGCTCGAGCTGTGGCACGCCGAGACCCACCACCTCCCGCTCCGCTACGACAGCTTCCGCGCGCTGGCCGGCCGCGGCGAGGCCGTACTCGACCCGATGACCCTCGTCCGCTGCCCCTGCAGCGGGTACGACCCGGACCGCGCGATGCGCTGGATACGCGGCTGGGACCTGATGAAACGTGAGCCGGTCTGGGTGCCGTACGAGGCGGTGCACTGCGACTGGCGGGTGCCGATCGCGCCGGGCGACCACTCCGTGCAGAACGGCTCCAACGGCCTGGCCTCCGGCAACAGCCTCATCGAGGCCGCCGTCCACGCCCTGTGCGAGCTCGTCGAACGTGACGCCATCGTCGCCGCGCAGGATGCCGGTGACATGTTCGCCGCCCGGCGGATGGTGCGGCCGGAGTCGATCACCGACAGCGGCTGCCGGGCTCTGCTCGAACGTTTCCGCCAGGCCGGGATCGACGTGCTGATCTGGGACCTGACCTCGGAGGCCGGGGCGCCCGTCTTCAACTGCCTGGCCGTGGAGACCGACACGCCCTGGTACCACCCGCTGCCCCAGACGCAGGGCTCCGGCTGCCATCCGCGCCGGGCCATCGCGCTGTCGCGCGCCCTCACCGAGGCGGCGCAGGCCAGAGCGACGGTGATCGTGGGGTCGCGCGACGACATCGGCCGCGAGCGGCAGACCTGGTACTTCGACCCGGAGCAGCGGCGCGCCGTCGGCGACGCGACCGCCGACCGGCCCGCGCACGACTACGCCGGGACGCCCGACGTCGACCACCCGACGACCAACGAAGACCTGGACTGGCTGGTGGCCAGGCTGGAGGCCACGGGTGCGACCTCGGCCGTGGTGGTCGACCTGACGATCGAGGATCTGGGTGTGCCGGTGGTCAAGGCGGTCGTGCCCGGACTGCGGTGGCGGCCATGGGAAGAGTGAGGCCCGCGGACCGGCGTCCGCCGGTGGTGTTCCTGGGGCCCACGCTGCCGGTCGAGGAGGCCGCGCGCATCCTGCCCGCCGACTACCGCCCGCCCGCCGAGCTCGGCAGCGTCTACCGCGCCGCCCGCGAGCGCCCCGCCGCCATCGGGATCGTGGACGGGTACTTCGAGCGCGTCCCCGCCGTCTGGCACAAGGAGATCCTCTACGCCCTCTCGCTCGGCATCAGGGTGTACGGCGCGGCGAGCATGGGCGCGCTGCGGGCCGCCGAACTGGCCGCGTTCGGCATGATCCCGGTGGGCGAGGTGGCGGAGCAGTACCGCCTGGGCCTGCTGACCGACGACGACGAGGTGGCGGTGCTGCACGCCCCGGCGCAGGGTGGATACCGCCCGATGTCCGAACCCATGGTCAACATCAGGGCGACGCTGGCGGCGGCCGTACGGGAGGAGATCCTCGACGCGGACGTCGCCGCGGCGCTGGCGGCGCGGGCGAAGGACATGTACTACCCCGACCGGGACTGGACGGCGCTCCTCGACCTCGCCGCCGGTTCCGAGGCCGCGGCGCACCTCGACCGGCTGCGCGCGTGGCTGCCCGGGGGCGCCCTTGACCAGAAGAGGCTGGACGCCGAGCGGCTGCTGGCCGAGATGGGACGGTGGCTCAGGTCGGGAGCCGGCCCACCCTCGACGCCGGCGTGGCCGTTCGAGCAGACGGAGAACTGGGGGGAACTCGTCGTGGGCGACGGGCACCCGCCGTCGGGAGCGGCCCACGGTGACAGGCGAAAGGAGTCCAGGGCAGTGAACGGTGACAGCGAGAGGCAGGGGGACGGCCTGCCCGCCGGGAGGACGATCCGCGCGGCCGAGGTGCCCCGGCGCCGGGCCGCTGACATCGGTGACGTGCGAGAGCTCGAACGGGCCCGCCGGCCGGTCCTCCTCGAAGGCGCCCTGGACGGCTGGCCGGCCCTGGACCGCTGGAACCCCGGCTACTTCCGCGAGCGGGTCGGAGCGACGCGGGTGCCCGTCGAGTTCTACCCGTCCGGCTCCTACTACGGCAGCTGGGTGCAGTCCTACCTGCGCATGGACCGCTACCTCGACATCCTCACCTCACCCGGGGAGGCGGAGCGCTGCTACCTCGCCCAGGCGCCGCTGCTGGACCTGCTGCCGGAGCTGGCGGATGACCTCTCGGTTCCCGGCTGCCTGACCGGGGCGCCGGAGCTGGGGCTGGCGTTCTTCCTGGGCCGCGACACGGTGACCGCGCTGCACTACCACAGCAGCGAACAGGCCCTGCTGTGCCAGGTGAGCGGGGCCAAGGACGTGCTGTTGTATCCGCCGGAGGACCATCGGTACCTGAACTTCCATCCGTGGTACTCCTACCGGTTCAACTTCAGCCGTATCGACTTCTCCGCCGTGTCGGAGGGGCCGGGCTCGCCGCTGCGGTGCACCGTACGGGCGGGTGAGGCGCTCTACATCCCTCTCTACTGGGGGCACCTCGTCGAAGGGCCGGGCACCACCTCGTCGGTGACGTTCTTCTGGCAGCCCACCACCGGGCGCACCGGGCCCGCACCCGGCATGCGGCTGCGCTCCGCCCTGGGCGGGGCCGTACGGCGCCGCTTCGTGAGCCCGTTCGGCGAGGCGTTCAACCGCCGTTTCGGCCTGGGCTGACCCGCCCGTACCCCGACAGCCACTCCTCCAGGATCGTCAGCCTGGTCCCGACGTCCGCCGGAATGTCCTCTCCCGGAGCCAGCAGCCCGAGCCCGCGGCACAGCGGGTACTCGCCGGCCGCGCCGGGGATCACGCCGGAGGCCGGGGGAAGGGGTGGGGCGGGGATCGCGCCGGACGGCGGGGGAGGGGACGTGGCGGGGAGCGCGCCGTGGGCGGCAGGCGGGACGAGCGAGATCAGCAATCTGTTGCGTCGCAGGTGGGGCGTTGGCCGGCGGGCGTCGTAGCGGGCGCTCGGGGGCAGCCGCAGCGCCCACGCGGTGAAGCCGGGATCGAGGAACGGCGCCGCGCGCGGGACCGGTGCCGCGGCGGCCACCGAGGCCGGATATGGGCCGGCGAAGCGTGCCAGGCGGGCCCGCACGTAAGCGCGGGCCGGGTCGGGATCGCCGGCCAGGTCTTCGGCCAGCCGGCTGACCCAACCGGCCGTCCACGCCTCCACATGGGCGCGCAGGTCCGGCGCGAGGACACGCGGCGCCCCGCCCAGCACCTGCGCGAACGGCTCCTGGGTCACCTGGAGGCGGGCGCGCAGCCGCCGGGCAGCCGCGCCCCGTCCCAGCACGGAGGTGGCGTCCGCGAGCGCTGCGGCGACGCCCTCCACCTGCCACCGATCGGCCAGCCCACGACCGGCGGTCCGCAGATCCGCGAGCCCGGTGGGCCCGGATCGCAGCAGCTCTTCAGCGCCGTCCGGGGTGAGGATCACCGTCGCCCCGAGCCGCGCCGCCCTGGCCTCGGCCGCCCGCACCAGCGGCGTCCGCCCGAGGTCGGGCGCGACAGGGTTCCACCCCGCGCGATCGCGCCGGTCGAGCAGCCGGTCTGCTTCCGCCAGAAGGAACCGGTGGCGCCCGCCCAAGAGCGCGATGGCCTGCTGAGCCTGCACGGACACGCTCGCGCCCCGTGGGTCGGGATGGTCGGCCACCACAACTGTCACCTCGGCCCCCACCACGCGCCCGGCCGTGTCCGCCGCCGCCAGCAACGCCGTCGCGCCCAGGCTCCCGTCATGCAGGACAGCCACCGTCCGATGTGACCCGACCGCCCGCCGGACGGCCTCCACGAGCCGCTCACCCAGCCCACGCGGATCGGCCGCACCGGGATTGGCCTTGCCGGGCAGGTCGTCATCGGTGGAGCCCTGCTCGTTCGTGTCGGCGTCCAGCCACGGTGAGGCGGGGTAGACCCCCAGCGCCAGCGACGGACGCGACAGGTACAGCGCCAGCGCGCCCACGTCGATCCTGCCCACAGCGCTCACCGGAACGCCCGGGACAGGCTGGGCGGTCACGCCGTCGCCCCGATCCCGGCCGCGTGTGCCCCGCGCTCCTCCGCGCCGCGCAGCCACAGTTCGACCGCGCTGGCCGTGGCCACCTCGAACGTGTCCCCGCACCGCGTGCGCCAGTCCGGCCGCAGCAGCCCACGCTCCACGGCCAGCGACGGTTCCACGCGCGTCAGCCGCCAGTACCGGGCGTACGACCGCGAGCCACGCTGCCGGTACGGCGGCAGCACGGAGCCGATCCCGTCCGGGAGCAAGTCCGTGACCAGGTGTTTCCTGCGCAGGTACTCGCTCTCGTAGGCCGAGGAGTAGCGGGCGGCCGCGGGCAGGTGCAGGGCGTACTCGGCGAAGGCCGGGTCGTAGAAGGGAGCGGCCTCGGGCAGTTCGGTGGCCGGTACCACGACGTCGTACGGGAAGGTGCGGTGGATCATCAGCGCCTCCGCCCAGGACATGCCCGCCTCGGCGGCGATCCTCGCCGACTCCCGCCGGTAGTCGCGCTCCCAGGCGCAGGCCGCCTCGTGGACCTCCTCGGTCAGCAGGGCGGAGCCGGGTTCACGTGTCCGCTGCGGCCAGGCCGTCGGCCAGTAGAGGGCGGAGGAGATCCCCCGGTGCAGCCCGCCGGCGAGGACGGCCGTCAGCTCACGCAGGGGAGGCCCGCCGCCGGCCGCGGCGTCCTTGAGGTAGGCGGCCAGATCGCCGAAGGCGCCCCGGCCGGCCAGGCGCGCGGCCATGTATCCGGGCGCCTCCAGCAGCTGGTCGGCGCCGCTGCCGTGGAGCAGGACCTGCGCTCCCGCGTCGGCGGCGAGCTCGGCCATCCCGCGGTGCAGCCGGGGAAAGCCGTCGAAGCGCGGGCCGTGCTCGCACCAGTCCGGCTCCGGCCACCGGCGGGGGGCCGTGCCCACGCGCAGGTGGAGGCAGCGCAGCCCGAGGAAGTCCAGCAGCCGGTCCACGACCACCTTGGGGCGGCGCCCCCGGTCGTCCGGGATGTCCATGGTGACGGTCAGCAACCGGCGGCCGGTACGGCGGCAGAGCCGGGCGGTGACGGCCAGCAGCGCGGCGGAGTCGAGCCCGCCCGAGGTGGCGACCGCCACGTGCTCCCGGTCGCCGATCGCCCGCTCGACCGCGGCTTCGAGCCGGTCGCGCAGCTCGCCTGGGCGGGCATGGCCACGGGGACGGGGCGGCGCGTGCCGTACGCGTTCGAGACCGGCCCACGGCGCGGCGGGAAACAGGTCGGTGCTCAGCGCCGGCCAGGTGAACCAGGTCGCCAGCGCGGCCAGGGAGTAGGCGCCGGTGGAGGGGCTCGCGGCGCGTTCCGAGCCGGTCTCCCGGTAGGCCGGGCCGGTCACGAACGGCGCGAGCCTGTCGGGGGCGGCGACGTAGCGGAAGGTCGGACGCTCCCCGGCCGCGGCCCGCGGCGGTGTCAGGTGCGTGTCCTGAGGGCTGGTCATGTGGGCCTCCCTGCGAGGTGGAACGCGAGCTGGCGGCCGACCACGCGGGCGAGCCGGATCCGGTTGGCGGGGCTGGTGATGCCGTGGCCCTCGCCGGAGAGCAATAGGCAGTGGTGGGGATGGCGATGCCCGGCGAGCGCGGCGGCCATGGTGGTCGCGTGGGTGCGGGGGACCAGCGGGTCGTCCCGGCCGTGCACCAGCAGCACCGGCGTATGACAGCCGGCGGCGTGGGTGAGGGGCGAGCGGGCGCGCAGGCGGCCGGCGTCGTCGTCCGGGTCGCCCACGCGGTGCAGGAAATGCGCCCGCTCGTGGTGCGACGACGCCTTCACGTGCCGCAGGAAGGCCACCAGGTCGGTGGGCGCGCAGATGGCCACGGCCAGCGCGAACGCCTTCGGCCGGGCGGTCGCGGCCATGAGCGCCGCGTACCCGCCGTACGACTGGCCCATGATGGCCACCCGGTCCGGGTCGAGGTGCCCTTCCGCGACGGCCCAGCGCAGCGTGTCCTCCAGGTCGTCGTGCATCGCGCCGCCCCAGTCGGCACGGCCGAGGTCCAGGAAGCGCGTGCCGTACCCCTCCGAGCCGCGGAAGTTGACGCGCAGGGACGCGTACCCCAGCTCGGCCAGCCACTGGGCCTGCGCGGACAGGCCCCACGCGTCGCGCGACCACGGGCCGCCGTGCACAAGCAGCACACCGGGGTACGGCGGTGCGCCGCCGGCCGGAG
Organism: Nonomuraea sp. NPDC050394; assembly: GCF_044459065.1. Classification (NCBI taxonomy): domain Bacteria; kingdom Bacillati; phylum Actinomycetota; class Actinomycetes; order Streptosporangiales; family Streptosporangiaceae; genus Nonomuraea; species Nonomuraea sp. NPDC050394. Next base: position 222,213 of record NZ_JBITIO010000009.1, read on the forward strand.
TGACCAGGTAGCCGTCGAGCACGAGGCCGTCGCGGGCGGGAACGGCCACGGTGGTGGTGGGCGCGAGCGCCCGCCGGTTCGCCCTGCGCGTGAGGCGCGGCTTCGGGAGCTCCGGGGTGACGGGGTGCGCGGTGCCGTCGCCGCGGTCCCACAGCAGGTGCCGGGGCGCGGACTCGCCGTCGTCGACCTGTACGAGCCAGACGGTGTTGTCCCTGGTCAGGCCCAGAAGTTCGAGCTCGCCCGGATGACGGGAGGTGAAGGCGGACAGGCCGGCGGCGAGCTCAGGTACGAGCGCCCGGAGCTCCTGGCGGGCTCCCGACACCAGCGCCAGCTGCGGGGCGCGCGTCGCCGGATGCAGCACGACGTCGAGGTCGTGCTCGCCGTCCTCCAGGACGGTCCGCGTCCTGCCGGTACGCAGGTCGAGCAGGCGTACGCCGAGGAAACCGTCGCGGCAGGGGCCGGACAGGTAGAGGCCCAGCCCGTCCGCGGTGACGTCGACGGGGTGGGTGACCAGGGAGCCGGGTGGCCGGGATCGCCACACCTCATGCCAGGTGTCCGCCTGCGCCGCGTACACGACGAGCGAGCCGTCTTCGGTGCGGGCGGTGGCCGCGCACGGCCGGTCACCGGCGTCGCTGAACAGGCGCCCGGCCGTGCCGGGCGCGGGCACACGACGTGCCGGCCCGCCGGGCGAGGACAGGACGTGCCAGGCCGGCCGCCCGTCCGCGCCGGTGCCGCCGAGCAGCAGGCTCCGCCGCCGCGGCTGGTCGCGGTCCACGACGTGGATCCGGTCGAGGTCCTCCGGCGTGACGTCGGCCGTCCGTCCGATGGCCTCGTCGTGGACGATCACCCGTTCGGTACGGCCCGCCACGACCGCGACCAGCGCGCCGCTTCCGGGCAGCCACGCGTGGTCCACGATCCGGGCGCGACCGGGCCGGAGCGTGCGCACGCCGTGTTCCCGGCGCCAGACGAACAGGCCCGGCCTGCGCTCGCTCTGCCAGCTCACCGCCCGGCCGTCGGGGGACAGGGCGAGGTTGACGGCAGGTTCCGCGCCGAACCACCTGCGTGCCGCGCCGTTCATGCTAGGGGGCGCTCACCGGCTCGGCGCCGGCTTCCAGCGCGCCGGCCACCCACCGCTCCACGTTGCGCACCACGATGGGCAGCCGCGGATGGACCCGTTCCAGGTCGAGCCGGTCCATGGGCCGGATCAGTCCCAGTTCCTCGATCAGCGGCGGTCGCTCGGGCAGCACGTCGAGCACGTAGCGCCGGAAGGCGTCGGAGTAGCTCTGCTTGTATCCCGGCAGCATCGGGCGCAGCGCGGCGGGCAGCAGCCGCAGGTGCAGCGCCTTGTACCACTGGTACGGGTACGGTCCCTCGGCCCGGAACCGGGTGGCCGGCGGCAGCCCGAAGGCGTAGCGCACGAACCGCTCGTCCACGAACGGGGAGCGCTGCCGGATCGGAGCGCCGAGCGGATGCGCGTCGTAGGCCCAGGGGAAGATGGAGTCACGCAGGCTGGCCGTCGTCCAGTCGCCGCCGGCCTCCCGGAACGACTCGAACCTGTCCGCCAGCCAGCCCTCGGTCCAGCCCTGGACCGACTTCCGGTAGCGGTCCGTGAGCACCGATGGGCGCCCGCTGTTGACGACGTCGCGCAGCGCGGTCGCCACGTAGAGCTGGAAGGAGAGGTGCGGCGGCAGCCGCCGCGCCGCGATCGCGGCCGCCTCGCCCGCCACCTCCACCAGGGAGTCGGCCTGGCCGAAGCTCGTGAGGTAGCTGCGCAGGTCCCGCCACCTGCGCCCGCGTGCCAGCGAGGCGGACAGGTGGTTCCAGGCGCCGAGCACCTCGTCGCCGCCCTGGCCGCTGAGCAGGACGCTCGCCCCGATGTCCGCGGCGTGATCCACGGTGGCCTGGTGCAGGCGCGTGTAGTAGTCGTGGCGTGGGCCGAGCGGCGACCACCGAGGCTCGGGCAGCGCGTGCCACTCGGCGGGCAGGACGTGCAGGTCGCAGGAGATGTCCACGGCCCGGAGCTGGCGGTGGACGAGGGAGGCGGTGGCCTTTCCGAACTGGTCGCGCAGGTTCCATACGACCGCGCTCAGCCGCCGTCCCTCCCGCCGCGTCTGGCGCCAGGCGTGCGCGAAGACGGCCCACGAGTCCATGCCGCCCGAGAGCAGGACCACGGCGGACTCCGCGTCACCGAGGCAGCGCGAGACGGCCGCGGCGAACTCCTCGCCCAGTGCCGCGTCGTCGGTGGAGCCCAGCGGGGGAAGGTCGAGAGGCGGGCGGTGCCGTACCACGCCCTCCCAGGGGCTCTCGGGCGGGAACTCCGCCTCGAACGGCAGCCCGTCCAGAAGCAGCGCCAGCCGCTCCAGTGAGAACCGTTTCGCCGAGGTGACCAGGCGCAGCGGATCACTGTCGAGCGCGCCGTCCTCCGGCCGCAAGTAGAGGGGCTCGGACAGTGCGTCCGAAACCCCTCCAGTCATGCTGGTTTCTGATCGCAAGGAACAGTTACCGGCTCTTGTTCAGCATCTTGCGGGATGCCCGGAACGTTGACCAGAACTCGGACACCGCCCGGACATTGCGGCGGACGGCCGATTCTTTCGGCTGCACGGCGTTGGCGACGAGAAGATTGCCGCCGCACCGGCGCACGCCACCACAGCTGTCACGTGGTAGGTCGCTGTGCCCCATTTCGTACCTCCTATCGGTGCGAATTTCGAGGCTGATTCTTAGAAATAGCGGTAATAGCGTCAATGATGAACATTTATCCCAATTGGGTGGTCTGATCACGGCGACTTGCGGTGCGTATGGTGAGACGATCGGCCGGTACGCCATGCGCGGGGAGGGACCACAGTTGCCCGGGTTACTGCATGACGTCCTCGCCCGGAGGGCGGCCGCCCACCCGGCGGCGCCGGCGTTCACCGTCGACGGGGTGGGCACACTCGACTACCTGAGCTGGCATCTGGGTGCGCGGAGGGTCGCGGCGGGTCTTTCCGCCCGCGGAGCGCGGCCGGGAGAGCGGGTGGTGCTCGCCTTCGAGGACGGCGACTGGCTCCGTTTCGTCACCTGCTTCATGGGCGTGCTGGCGGCGGGCGGGGTGGCCGTCCCGGTACGCGCCCCCGTTCCCCCGGCGCACCTGTCGTCCACCGCCGCCCAGGTGGGCGCGGCCGGCCTGGTCGCCGGGGAAGAACCCCGGGGGGCGGCCTTCGGCGGATGGCTGGCGAACGCCGCCGACCTGACCGCCACGCCACCGTCGCCGGAGACGACGCCCCGCGCGCAGACCGATCCGGCGGCGGTGATCCTCACGTCCGGCACCACGGGCGCGGCCAAGGCCGTGCTGAGCAGCCACAGCTCCCTCACCGACGACTGGCAGCAGGACGGCGAAGTACCGGCGGCCCAGCTCAACGCCCTGTTCACCTCCGTGGCGATCGGCACGAACGCGGCGCAGTCCGTGCTCAAGAGCTGCCTGATCAACGGCGTGCACGTGGTGCTCGGCCAGCCGTTCGCGCCGGAACGGCTGGCCGCGCTGATCGACGGGCATCGGGTGAGCGCCATGAGCCTGGTGCCGACCACCGCGCGGCTCGCCGTGGCCGCGCTGCGCGGGCAGGGACGCGCACCGGCGCGGATCCGGTCGGTGGTGTCGTCCTCGGCTCCGCTGGACCAGCCCACCGTGGACGGCCTCGCCGAGGTGTTCCCGCGGGCGGAGATCTTCAACGTCTACACGATCGCCGAGGGAGGCGCCGGGCTTCAGCACCGGTGCCTGCCCGGCCACCCGCCCGCGCTCGGCCGGCTGGGCCGGGACGCGCGCGTGGTGGACGGCACGGGCCACGACGTGGCCCCCGGGCAGGTGGGGGAGCTCTGGCTGCGCGACACCGGCCCGGCGCTGAACTACCTGGAGCCGCCGGGCACCGCCGAGACGGGCACGCGCTACCTGGCCGACGGCTGGATCGCGACCGGCGACCTGTGCCGGCTCGGCGACGACGCCCTCGTGTACTTCGTGGAACGAGCCGACGACGTCATCGTCTCCGGCGGCCTGAACATCGCCTCCGCGACCGTCGAGGCCGCGCTGCGCACCCATCCGGCCGTGCGGGAGGTGGCCGTGTTCGGTGTGCCGCACGCCGCGCTCGGCCTGGCCGTCGCGGCGGCGGTCGTCCTGGAGGCGCCCGGCGAACCGGTGGCCGGGCTGCGCGACCACTGCGCGCGGCGGCTGCCGGGCAGTCACGTGCCGGTGGACATCGTGGTGCTCGATGAACTGCCCGTCACACCCAACGGCAAGGTCCGCAAGCGGCTGCTGGCCGAGGACCACGTCCGCGCGGGCCGGGCCGAGGCGACGGTGGCGCAGGCGCCCGGCGACGAGGTGGAAAGGACGGTCTTCGCCGCCTTCCGCGCCACCCTGGCCGCCGGGCCGATCCAGCGGGACAGCGACTTCTTCCGGCTGGGCGGCCACTCCCTCCTGGCCACGCGGCTCGCCGCCGAACTCGAACGCCGTACCGGGCGGAGCGTCAAACCCGCGCTGGTCCTGCGCCATCCCCGGGCGGGAGACCTGTCCGACGCCCTGCGCCGGGCATGGCTCACTCCGTGATCCGCCCCTTGCACGGTGACCGGTAGCCGTGTCAGAGCGATGTCAGGTCCGTGTCGGGTCGCGGAGCCAGACTTCCCGGCATGAACACATCAACGCGGCCCCCGGCCGAAACGAAAGGCTTCGTCGCGAAGCTCCTCGCCGACCGTCACTCCGTCCCGTTCTCCATCGCCCTGCACCTGGTTCCCGGCGCGTTCATCGTCGCCGTGTACGCGTTCGCCGCCGCCCCCCTGGTCCGGGCGGCGGGTTACCCGATCTTCATGGCCTGGGCCATCGCCCTCGCGGTCGTGCTCTTCCCGCTCCAGTTGTTCCTGCTGTGGCTGGGCAAGAAGCGGACCGGCCGCTTCACGATGAAGGATGTCGTCCGCTACCACGACAGGCCACTCTCGCGCCGTAAGGTCTTCTGGCTCGGAGCCGCGTGCCTCGTGTGGATGACCGTGGTCTCGCTCTCGCTGACCCCGCTGGACAACCTCGTCTACGACTGGTTCTTCACCTGGGTGAACTACCAGGGCGCCGGCCCCGACGGCACCACCTACCTCCAGGGCTACTCGCCGGACCTCGTGCTCACCACGCTGCTCATCTGCGCGCCGTTCACCGGCTTCACCCTGCCCCTGATCGAGGAGTACTACTTCCGCGGCTTCCTGCTGCCCCGTCTCCCGCAGCTCGGCAAGTGGGCCCCGTACTTCAACACCTTCTTCTTCTCCGTGTACCACTTCTGGGCCCCTTGGACGGTCCTGTCGAAGCTCGTCTTCCTCTACCCGGGCGTCTGGCTCGCCTGGAAGGAGAAGGACATCCGCGTCTCGATCGCCATGCACCCCGGCTCGGCGTTGCTGATGACCGTGGTGGGCGTCATCGCCCTCGCCTCCGGTTACAAGATGTGAACCCGCCCTCCCGCCCCCGCCGCCATCACCGTTCTTCCTCGACGGTGATGGCGGCGGCCGTCGTCCCGCCCCGGATGACGCCATCGCACGGCCCATGACGCGCCCCGCACGGGGTAGTGCGTCAGGATGGCAGCCGGTAGGTGGGGCAAGGGGCTCGCGGCATGGTGGGCGGGCGCCCGTCGCCGGCACGGCTGGCTGGATCACCTGGTTCGCGCGGTGGTGCGCTACGACGAGACCGACGGCGGACGTCTCTCCGCCGCCCTCACCTACTACGCCTTCTTCGCCACCTTCGCCCTGGCCCTGCTGGGTTTCGCCATCCTCGGGCACGTCCTGGACGACCCGGCGGTCCTGGAGGCCGTGCAGGACTACCTGGCGGGAAACTTCCCCCGCCTCGACGTCCAGGCGCTGCTGAACGCGAGAGGTACGGCGGGCCTGCTCGCCCTCGTCGGCCTGGTCCTGGCCGGCCTGTTCTGGATGGACACCCTGCGCTCGGCGAGCAGGGCCATCTGGCGGGTGCCGGAGTATCCGGGCGGCTTCTGGTTGCGCCAGCTGATCGACCTGGGCGTCCTGGCCGGTCTCGGCCTCCTGCTCGCCGTCTCGCTCACCCTCGCCTTCGGCGCCAAGACACTGCTGACCTGGCTGGCCATGCGCACCGTCGGGGTCGACGCCTTCCCCGCCCGCTGGCTGCTGGACGGCGCCGCCTTCATGCTCGGCGTCGGCGTGAACACCCTGCTGGCCATCGCGCTGCTCAGCGCCCCACCCCGGCTGCGGGTACGGCTGCGCCGCCTCGCCGGCCCGGCGCTGCTGATCACCATCGGCGTGGAGATCCTCAAGTCCCTCGGCCAGTTCTTCCTCAATCTCACCGCGGCCAACCCCGCCTATCAGGTGGTCGCGGGCGCGGTCGGCATGCTGCTGTTTCTCAAGGTCGTCAACCAGCTCATCCTCTTCGCCGCCGCCCTGGCCGCCACCAGCGACAACGGCCACGTCACCGACCTGGCCATCCGGCCGCGGGAGCGTCAACCGGCAAAGCCTCGCACGAACGGTGAGCACGTCTCCACAGGACCCCGCTCGGCCCCCGGCGCCCGCCGCGAGCAGACAGTGCTCAAGCGGAAGGAGGCCCGTCCCGGCCGGGACCGGCCCCGAGGCACCGGTGCGGGCCAAGGACCGGGTTGAGACGGCCGGCCCCGCCGGTGAGCGGAGCCCGCCAGGGGGTCCGGCCCGCGAGCACATCCGGTTCGTAAATCACTGATAGGCCATCTGGTCACCATAACCTCTTGACACAGAGCCATGCTTGCCAAAAAGTAAATGGTGATTAGTGTCTGGAGGAGAGCGATGCGAGTCAGTGTGCTCGGTGTGGGGATGATCCCATTCACCACACCCGGAGCGAGCGAGCCGTACGACGTCATGGGGGAGAAGGCGGCCAGGGCCGCTCTCGCCGATGCGGGGATCGGCTACGACCAGGTCCAGCAGGCCTACGTCGGCTACGTCTACGGCGATTCCACCAGCGGGCAGGCCGCGCTCTACGGCCTGGGCCAGAGCGGCATCCCGATCATCAACGTCAACAACAACTGCTCGACCGGCTCCTCCGCGCTCTGGCTGGCCAGGCAGGCGGTGGCCGGCGGCGAGGTCGAATGCGTGCTGGCTCTCGGCTTCGAGCAGATGCGCAAGGGCGCGCTGCGAACGGTGTGGGACGACCGCCCCCAGCCGATGTCGCGCAGCGCCGCCACCATGGCCGGCATCCAGGGTGCCGACGAGAAGGCGCCCTTCGCCGCCCAGTACTTCGGCGGCGCCGGCCGTACCTACGCCGAGCGGTACGGCACCCGCCCCGAGACGTTCGCGAAGATCTCGGTCAAGGCCCGCAGGCACGCCGCGCACAACCCCTACGCCGTCTTCCGCGACCCGCTCACCGAGGAGGAGGTGATGGCCTCCCCGCACATCTACGGGCCGCTGACCAGGCTTCAGTGCTGCCCACCCACCTGCGGGGCGGCGGCGGCCGTACTGTGCTCAGATGACTTCGCCCGGCGTCACGGACTCGTCCCGGACGTCGCGATCAGGGCGCAGGCGCTGACGACCGACACCCCCAGCACGTTCGGCGAGGGCGACATGATGAAGGTCGTCGGCTACGACATGACCGCGAACGCCGCGCGCTCCGTCTACGAGAGCGCCGGCGTCGGTCCCGAGGACGTCGGGGTCGTCGAGCTGCACGACTGCTTCACCGCCAACGAACTCATCACCTACGAGGCGCTGGGGCTGACCCCCGAGGGCACCGCCGAGCGGTTCGTCATGGACGGCGACAACACCTACGGCGGGCGTGTGGTCACCAACCCCAGCGGCGGGTTGCTGTCCAAGGGACACCCCCTGGGCGCGACAGGTCTCGCGCAGTGCGCCGAGCTGGTCTGGCAACTGCGGGGACAGGCCGGCGCGCGCCAGGTCGACGGGGTACGGCTGGCGCTGCAGCACAACCTGGGCCTCGGCGGCGCCTGCGTCGTCTCGCTCTACGAGAAGCTGACATGAGCACCGTCGAGGTCGAGCGCGGCAGGCTGCGCTTCTTCGCCAAGGCCACCGGCCAGAGCGACCCGCTCTACACCGACGTCGAGACGGCCGTGAAGGCCGGGCACCCCGACCTGCCGGTGCCGCCGACGTTCCTGTTCTGCCTGGAGATGGAGTGCCGGGACGACACCTTCGCCTTCCTGACCGAGCTGGGCATCGACCTGCGCAAGGTACTCCACGGCGAGCAGGGCTTCACCTACCACGCCATGGCATACGCGGGCGACACGCTGACCTTCGACGGCGCGCTCACCGGCGACTACACGAAAAAGGGCGGCGCGTTGCGCTTCCTGGTCAGGACCACCACGGTGACGCGCGACGGCGAGCCGATCGCCGACCTGACGAACACGATCGTGGTGACCTCATGAGGCTCGAACTCCCGGCGATCAGCCGGACGACGCTGGCGCTGTACGCGGGTGCCTCAGGCGACCACAACCCGATGCACATCGACCTGGACGTCGCACGCGGCGCGGGCGCGCCCGACGTCTTCGCCCACGGCATGCTCTCGATGGCCTACCTCGGACGGCTGCTGACCGGCCTGGTTCCCCAGGAGCGCATCCGCTCCTACGCGGTGCGCTTCACCGCCATCACACCCCTGTACGGCAGGCCCGTCTGCGAGGCCACCGTGACCGGTGCCGAAGACGGGCTGACCCACCTCGACCTGACCGTCACCCTGGCCGACGGCGCCCTCACGCTCAAAGGCCAGGCGATCATCGAAGGAGCACTGTGAAGCTGAACGGCAAAGCCGCCATCGTCACCGGATCTGGCCGGGGCATCGGCCGCGCGATCGCGTTGAAGCTGGCCGCGGAAGGCGCGTCGGTCGTGGTCAACGACCTGGACGCCGAGCCCGCCGAGGAGACGGTGGCGGCGATCAAGGCGGCCGGCGGGGCGGCGGTCGCCTGCCCCGGCAGCGTCACCGAGCCCGGCTTCGGCGAGCGGATGGTGGACACCTGCGCCGAGTCGTTCGGCGCCCTCGACATCATCGTCAACAACGCCGGCTACACCTGGGACAACGTCGTGCAGAAGATGACCGACGACCAGTGGGACGCCATCCTCGACGTCCATCTGAAGGCGCCGTTCCGGATTCTCCGGGCGGCGCAGCCGTACCTGAAGGCCCATCCCGTCGAGCACCACCGCAAGGTGGTGAACATCTCCTCGATCGCGGGCCTGGGCGGCAACGCCGGCCAGGCCAACTACGCGGCCGCCAAGGCGGGCGTGGTCGGCCTGACCAAGACCATGGCCAAGGAGTGGGGCCGCTACCGGGTGAACGTCAACGCGGTGGCGTTCGGCCTCATCGAGACCAGGCTGACCCAGGACTCCTCGATCGAGGTCGAGGGCCAGGAGATCAAGGTCGGGGTGAACGCGAACCTGCTGGCGACGATGAAGCTGATGATCCCGCTCGGCCGCGGCGGCACGCCCGAAGAGGCGGCGGGCTCGGTGTTCCTGCTCTGCCTGCCCGAATCCGACTACGTCAGCGGGCAGGTCCTTGTCTGCGGCGGCGGATATGAGTAACGGCCTGCTGCGCGAGACGGCACGCGCCTTCCTCAAGGCCGAGGCCGTGCCGCACCTGGAACGCTGGGAGGCCCAGCATCACGTCGACCGCGACTTCTGGCGCAAGGCGGGCGAGGCCGGGCTGCTGTGCTGCTCGATCCCCGAGGAGTACGGCGGAGGCGGCGGCACCTTCGCCGACGACCTGGCGGTGCTACAGGAGCAGGCCAGGATCGGCGACTCGGGCTGGGGCAACGCGGTGCACAGCGGCATCGTCGCGCACTACATCCTGGCCTACGGCACCGAGGAGCAGAAGCGGCGCTGGCTGCCGCCCATGGCCACGGGCGAGGTCGTGGGCGCGGTGGCGATGACCGAGCCGGACGCCGGCTCCGACCTGCGCGGCATCCGCACGAAGGCGGTGCGCGACGGCGACGACTACGTGGTCACCGGGTCCAAGACCTTCATCTCCAACGGCGGCTGCGCCGACCTGGTCATCGTGGTGGCCCAGACCGGCAACGGCATCTCCTTGGTCGTCGTGGAGCACGGCTTCAGGCGCGGACGAGTGCTCGACAAGATCGGCATGCCCGCCGCGGACACCTCCGAGCTGTTCTTCGACGAGGTCAGGGTGCCCGCGGCGAACCTCCTGGGCGTCGAGGGGCGCGGTCTCGGCCACCTCATGCAGCAGTTGCCGCAGGAGAGACTGATCATCGGTGTGGTCGCCGTGACCGTCGCCGAGCGGGCACTGGAGGAGACCGTCGCCTACGTGAAGGAGCGGCAGGCGTTCGGCCAGTCGCTGATGGCGATGCAGAACACCCGCTTCGAGCTGGCAGAATGCGCCACCCTGACCAGGGTGGGCCGGGTGTTCGCCGACTCCTGTGTCGAACTGCACCTGCGCGGCGAGCTCGACGCCACCACCGCCTCCATGGCCAAGTGGTGGCTCACAGAGGTGGAGTGCCAGGTCGTCGACCGATGCCTGCAGCTGTTCGGGGGATACGGCTACATGCGCGAGTACCCGATCGCGCGCATGTACGCCGACGCGCGCGTCCAGAAGATCTACGGCGGCGCGAACGAGGTCATGAAGGAACTCATCGCCAGATCCCTGTAGGAGCACGACATGTACCTGACCCAAGGGCTGCATCGGGCCCTTCAGCAACGTCCCGGCAGCCCCTATACCGTCTTCGGCGACAGGACCCGGACCGTGCGCGAGTCGGCGGACCGCGTCGCCAGGCTGGCGGCCGCGTTGCGCGCGCTCGGCGTCGCGGCGGGTGACCGGGTGGCGATGCTCGCGCTCAACTCCGACCGTTTCCACGAATACCTGCTGGCCACATGGTGGATCGGCGCTGTGGTGAACCCGGTGAACATCCGCTGGGCGCCGCCGGAGATCCGCTACTCGCTGGAGGAGTCGGACTCGCGGGTGCTCCTGGTGGACGACGCGTTCGCCGCCGTGGCGCCCATGTTCGCCGACGTACTCGACGTCGTCATCCACTGCGGCGAGCGGCCCGCCCCGGACGGCATGCTCGCCTACGAGGACCTGCTCACCACCCACCAGCCGATCGAGGACTCGCGTACGGGCGGCGACACACTGGCCGGGATCTTCTACACCGGCGGCACCACCGGCTTCCCCAAGGGCGTCATGCTCAGCCACGCCAACATGATCACTTCGGCGCTGGGCAGCCAGGCGGGCGGCAGCTTCACCGTCCCCGGCGGGCGGCTCCTGCACGCCGCGCCGATGTTCCACCTGGCCGCCCTGTCCGCGTGGACCGCGCAGAGCCTCGTCGGCGGCACCCACGTCATCATCCCCATGTTCGAGCCCGTGGCCGTCATGCAGGCGATCGAGACCCACCGCGCCGACAGCGGCGTACTCGTTCCGGCGATGATCCAGCTGGTCGTCGACCACCCCGCGCTGGACGAGCACGACCTGTCCGACTTCAGGACCGTCCTGTACGGCGCCTCGCCCATCCCCGCGTCCCTGCTCACGCGGGCCATGAACGCCTTCCCCGGCGCCGGGTTCGTCCAGGCCTTCGGCATGACCGAACTGTCGCCCGTGGCCACGCTCCTCACCGCCGCCGACCACCGCGACGGGACCAAGCTGCGCTCCGGCGGCCGGGCGGCCCCGCACGCCGAAGTCCGCATCGTCGACCCCGAGGGCCGGGAGGTGCCCCGCGGCACGGTCGGCGAGGTGGTGGTGCGCGGCGGCCACGTCATGCTCGGCTACTGGGACAAACCTCAAGAGACCGCCCAGGCGTTGCGCGACGGATGGATGCATACCGGCGACGGCGCCTACATGGACGAGGACGGATACGTCTACATCGTCGACCGGCTCAAAGACATGATCGTCTCGGGCGGGGAGAACGTCTACTCCGCCGAGGTGGAGAACGCCCTCGCCCAGCATCCCTCCGTCGCCGCCTGCGCCGTGATCGGCGTGCCCGACCCCGAATGGGGCGAGCGCGTGCACGCCGTCGTGGTACTCAGATCCGGCTGTACGGCAAGCGCCGAAGACCTCCGGGCGCACGCCAAGAACCTGATCGCCGGGTACAAGGCTCCGCGCAGCGCCGAGTTCGTCAGCGAACTGCCCCTCTCCCCGGCCGGCAAGATCCTCAAGCGGGAGCTGCGCCGGCCGTACTGGGAAGGCGCCGACAGGGCGGTCACCTGAGACAATCGGCGCGATGACCACGACCAGGCGGCGCCCGCGCGACCGCAAGCAGCAGATCCTCACCGCGGCTCTCGATCACTTCCATCGGTCCGGCTTCCACGCCACCGGCATGGACGAGATCGCCAAGACCGTCGGGATCACCGCGGGCGCGCTCTACCGCCATTTCCGTGGCAAGCGGGAACTCCTCGGCCAGGTCGTACTCGACGGGCTGGCCCGGCTCGAATCCGCCCTGGCCGAGGCCACGCCGGACGAGGTCGTGGGCACGCTCGCCCGCTACGTGCTCGACCACCGCCAGCTCGGCGTGTTGTGGCGGCGGGAGGCCAGGCACCTGTCCGCCGCCCAGGCCGTCGGGGTGCGCGAGCATCAGCGGGCGATCCACCAGCGCGTCGCCGGACTGCTCGACCGGCCACAGGACGAGGCGGACCTGCTGGCCTGGGCGGTGCTGAGCGCACTGTCCAGCCCCTCCTACCACGCCGTCGAGCTGCCCAGGGCACGCTACGAGAGCCTGATGGCGGAGATCGGGCAGGCGCTGCGCCACACCTCCCGGCTGAGCCCGGCGGGGCCGGGCGCGGTGAGGAAGAACGCGGGGCTGGCCCGCACCTCGCGCAGGGAGACGCTGCTCGCCGCGGCGACCACGCTGTTCCACGAGCGCGGCTACCAGGCGGTCGGCATGGAGGACATCGGCGCGGCGGCGGGAATCGCCGGACCCAGCGTGTACAACCACTTCGGCAGCAAGGCCGAGATCCTCATCACCGCGCTCAACCGGGCCAACGACGGCCTGCAACTGGCGCTGGCCCAGGCGCTGACGTCCAGCTCCGGCCCGCGCGAGGCCCTGGAGGCGGTGCTGCGTTCCTACGTGGACAACACCCTGGCGCACAGCGAGCTGAACGCGATGCTGGTCACCGAGGTCATGCACCTGCCCGGTGAACAGCTCCGCGCCATGCGCCGCGCCCAGCACGACTACATCCTCGAATGGGTCGGCCTGCTGTCCGCCCAACGCCCCGAGCTGACCCAGGACGAGGCCAGGGTGCTCGTCCAGAGTGCGATGACCCTGGTCAACGATCTGTCCTTGAGCACCAGGGCCCGTTCGCGCGCGCACCTGGCCGGCGAGCTGACGGGGCTGTCGCTCGACGTCCTGGGCCTGGCATAGGCGCGCACGCGGCCACCAGCGCATCGGAGCGCGCGGGCTCGATCGCGTACCCAACGTCTCGGTCGGTGAGAGGGGGATGTCGGACAGCTGCATTCGGTATGTAAGATCGCAGGCGAAGTGGAGGGGAGTACTCCTTCGCGGCCGCGTCGTCATCACGGACCCGCCCCCGGGGCCCGGCGCGGTCGGTCCGCGAACTCGCGGGCGGAGAAGACCTCCGACGGACGTGCCAACGCCAAGTCGGAGGAGCTTTCATGCCCCCACCCTTGCCCGTGCCCGCCTGGCTGTGGGCGGCCACCATCGCCGCCCTGCTCGGGCTGATCCTGCTCGATCTGATCATCGTCAACAGGAGACCCCACAAGGTCACGATCGCCGAGTCGGCGCGGTGGATCGCCTTTTACATCGGCTGTGCCGTCGCCTTCGGCGCGGCCGTGTGGATCTTCGGCGGCGACGACCACGCGGCTTCCTACATCACCGGCTACATCACCGAGTACACGCTGAGCGTGGACAACCTGTTCATCTTCATGCTCATCATGGCGAACTTCGCCGTCCCCGCCATCCACCAGCATCGCGTCCTGCTCATCGGGATCGTGATGGCGCTGGTCATGCGTGGTGTCTTCATCGCTGTGGGCGCGCAGGCCGTACAACGTTTCAGCTGGGTGTTCTGGCTCTTCGGCGGCATTCTCATCTACACCGCGTGGAAGTTCGCCTTCGACAGCAAGGACGACGACGAGTACGACCCCAACGGCGGCGTCGTCCGGCTGGTGCGCAAGTTGTTCCCCGTCACCGACGACTACCACGGCTCACGGCTGACCATCAAACAGGACGGCCGCCGCCTGCTGACCCCGATGTTCATCGTCATCATCGCCATCGGCGGTGCGGACCTGGTCTTCGCGGTCGACTCGATCCCCGCGATCTTCGGCATCACCCAGGACGCCTACCTGGTCTTCGCCGCCAACGCGTTCGCGCTGATGGGGCTCAGGCAGTTGTACTTCCTGCTCGGCGGCCTCGTGGAGAAACTCGTCTATCTCACGTACGGCCTCGCCGTCATCCTCGCGTTCATCGGCGCGAAACTCGTCCTGCACGCGCTGCACGAGAATGAGCTGCCGTTCATCAACGGCGGCGAACACGTCACCTGGGTTCCTGAGATCAACAACTGGATATCGCTGGGAGTCATCGTCACCGTCCTCGCCGTCACAACGGTGGCCAGCCTGGTCAAGTCCAGGCGCGACAGCCGCAGGACCACCGAGCCGGCCGTGCCCGCGCACGCCGACAGGCCGAGCGACTGACGAGGGGGCGGGCCCGCCGACCGGCGGCGGGCCCGCCCCCTCGGATCATCGTCCCGGTCTGGGCAGCAGGCAGCCGGGCCGGTTCAGGTCGATCTTGTTTCCCGGCGCGACGCACGTGGTGAGCCAGTACGTCTGGGTACCGTAGGCGGTCGCCTTCTTCGCGGTGATGACGCCGTCGCGGTTCATCTCACACGGGTTGTTCAGCGTGCACCTGCCCCCGTCGCGGTTGCTGGTGTTGTTGATCCCGACGACCTCGCCGCTCGCCGCGTCGAGGACCGGGGAGCCCGAGGTGCCGGGGCCGGTCTTGCAGGCCGTCGTGTAGCGCAGGACGTCCTTGGTCATGTAGCCCGACTCCAGCACACGGTACGCGAGCCGGTCGATGGCGCACGAGTAGACCTTCTTCAGGCTGCCGGAGACCACCCGGACCTCCCTGCCCGGCTCCGGGCGCCGCGCCGAGATCGTGAGGGGGCGGATGCGGTGGTCCCGCTCCAGTTGCCGGTAGGTCGTGCCGAGCTGGTACAGCGCGACGTCGGTGCCGGTCATGGTCACATAGAGCGCTTTGGCGGCGTGCAGGGCGGCCGCGGGTCTGCCGGTGGCGTCGAGCACCTCGACCAGGCGGTGGGAGGGCCGGTCCACCAGAACCTCGTCGGGTACGGGCCACGCGCCCTCGTAGCAGTGCCCGTTCGTCAGGATGAGCGCCGGGTCGGCGGGGGTGGAGGCCGGCAGCCGTACCAGCGCTCCCGAGCAGCCGTTGACGTTGACGCTTCCGGCCAGGTCCTCGGTCGCGGCCTGCGCCGGGTGCGTCACCAGCGACAGGCTCAGAAGGGTGACGGTCAGCGCCGCGGTGATTCGTTGAAGTCTGCGCATGTCAGGTCCGTTCATTGCATGCCGGGGCAGGAGCCCCCGCTGGTGCGGCCGGTACGGAAGAAGTCGATCGCCTTCGCGGCGCAGGGCAGCCGGCTCAGCGAGCCGTGTATGTCGTCCTGGATCGTCAGCAGGGTTCCGCCGGCGGCCTTCGCGGCGTCCACCGCCCAGGCGTACGGCGTGACGGATTCGCCGACGTGGCCGGACAGTTGCAGCGGGCTGCTCCCCTTGACCGGCTGCCACGGGCGTGCGGGCCACGGCCATCCCGCGCACCAGCCGCCGAACTCGATTCTGCCGCCGGCGCCCGGGAAGCGTTGCCGGCGAGCCTCGGCGTCGGCCCACACCTGTTCGAAGTCGCGCCCGCCGGTTCCCTCGTTGCAGAAGATCGCGTTGTACTGGGTGGTGTTCATGCCCAAGGGCGCGTCGTCGAAGCCGTACACCTGCCCGGCGGCCGGGTCCGGCCGCGCCGATCGCGGGATGCCGCCCTCCCGGACGGTGGCCAGATCCCTGGCCGAGGCGGCCCAGCCGCCGGCGCCCACGCCGAGCAGCCCGCTGACCCACTCGCCGTCCAGCCGGGTGTCCTTGCCGTCCACCACCGGCTCGCGGTCGAGCCGGTCACGGAGGGCGAAGATCGTCGTGCGGACCGCGGCGGCGTCCGTCCCGAAGTGGTACTCGGCGTCGCGCCCGGCCAGCCAGGTCAGGAACCGCTCGAAGGACCTCTCGCCGACCGCGTCGGTGACGGCGTCCATGGCGGCGAGGTCCATGACGGGCGGCATCACCGAGTCCACCCACATCCGGTCCACCCGGTCGTCGAACATCGAGCGGTAGGTCAAGCCCACGGCGGTGCCGTACGACACCCCATAGAAACTGATCTTCGGCGCGTCGAGCGCCGCCCGGATCGCATCGACGTCACGGGCGATGTTCGATGTGGTCAACTGCCGGACGAAGTCGGGATCCATCGCGGCGCACCGCTTGTTGGAGGCGGCCATCCGGCTGAAGGCGGCCTTCGCCTTGGCCTTGGCGGACGCGCCGGGCGGCGGCTCGCCGGGGGAGCCCTCCTCGCAATTGATCTTGTCGCTGTAGCCCACGCCTCTGGGGTCGAACCCGATGAGGTCGTGGTCGGTGGCCAGCGTGCCTAGGCCGTTGGCCGCATACGTCGCCGAGGCGGTGATGTTGGAGATGCCGGGGCCGCCGGGGCTGATCACCAGCACGCCGCGGCGCCTGCCGGGGTCGGTGGCCTTGAGCCTGCTCACCGCGATCTTGATCGTACGGCCCCGCGGGTTCGCATGGTCCATCGGCACCGTCAGCAACGCGCATTCGGTCCCGGGGTCGTTCGCGACGGGCCAGTCCTTGGCCGTCGTGGCGCATCTCTTCCATGCCAAAGGCTCCGTCGCCGCGCCCGCCGTACCGGCCACAGGCGGCAGGCCGGTCAGGCACACGGTCGCGGCCAGCGTCAGCGCGGCACGTGAGAGATGACGAGTGCTGAGCATCGTCGCACCCTTCCGTGGTCCAGCCCGCGCGCCCCGTGGCACGCGAGGTACGCCGTCAGGCGCACTCCGGCCATCCTGGGCACCCCATGTATCCACACCGTGTCGGCCGCCCATCAGCGGTGTTTGACCTTGACGCGACGACAATGCCTAGCGTGGCGGCATGAAGAGAATCGGCGATCGACGGTACGGCGTCCGCCGTATCGGCCGTCCGGGTTTCGACCTCGCCTACGTCCGGGCGGGCAAGCCTGGCGCGACGCCGCTTCTGGTGATCCCGGGCGGCCCCGGCCTGGCCTCGGTTCTGCCCTACCGCCGCCTGCGGCGGATGGCGGCCGCGGGCGGCTTCGACGTCATCATGGTCGAGCACCGCGGTGTCGGGTTCTCCCGCCGCGACCGTGACGGCGTGGACCTGCCGTGGCCGGCCCTCACCATCACCGCGGCCGTCGAGGATCTGGTGGCGGTGCTGGACGCGTGCGAGGTGGAGCGGGCCGTGGTGTACGGCACCTCGTACGGCGGCCATCTCGCCCAGGTACTCGGTGCCACCCACCCCGGCCGGGTGGCCTCCATGGTGCTGGACTCGACCTATGCCTCGGTCACCGACTTCGACACCTGCCGCGACCACCTTCGGCGACTGCTGTGGGACGGCGCGGAGCCGGGTACGGCCGGCGTGGCCGCGACGCTGCGCAGGCTGGTGGCGTCCGGGCCGGCCCTCGCCGAGGAGGCCGGCACCGTGGTGCCCCTGGTCTATGAGATCGGTGGAGTGCCGCTGCTGAGCAAGCTACTGGCCGCCATGGCCAAGGGACGGCGGCGGCTGTGGAACCGGCTGGCCGCCCTGATCACGGCAGAGCTCACCCGGGTGCGCCCGTACTTCATGGAGTTCGACCTGGCCGGAGTGATCTACTTCCGCGAGGCGTACGCGCAGAAACCGGACGGGCGCCCGCTCGATCCGGCGATCGCCTACGCCGGAATCGCCGGCCGCTACCCGGCGTTCGCCGGCGAGCCCATCGACGTTCCCGCGGCCCTGCCGGGCTTCACCTGGCCGGTGGCCGTGCTGTCCGGTGCCCGCGACCTGCGCTCGGTCCGGTCCGTCGCCGAGCGGATCGGCGACCTGGTCCCGGACGGCGTTCTGGTGCCGTTCGACAGCCTGGCTCACAGCATCCTGGACTCCCACCCCGCCGCGGCTCTGGCCGTCGCGAAGGCCGTGGCCCGCGGCGATCATCACCTTCTCCCGCCTCTGGCGAACGGACTGGCGGCACGACGCGGCGGCGGCCGGGCCCGCCTGGCCGCCACCGCCCTGCACGTCTCACTCGCCGTCACCAGCCCCGGCAGGTAGCCCCGCGTCCGAGCGACCTCACCCGCCACCTGCTGAGCTCCCTGACGCGACCACCGTCGTCCGCTGACTGGCGGACGGCATGGGTCTGGTCATCAGTGGGCAAGATCCGTTCCCTCCGGGCACGTTCATCGGCTACGGCCGCGACCGATGCTTAGGATCAACCCATCGGGGCGCGGTGCGGGCCGCACCATGCGGCCACGCCGCGAATGAACCCCCCAGCACCAACCCTGGAGCGTTCAGCCATGTTCACCGTAGAACTCACCTGTCCTGGCACCAGAGACAACGCGGTCACGATCAAGACCGACCTGGATCTCAATCGCGGCGGCCTGGACACGATCTCCAACTCCGGAACCTGCCCCTTGTTCATCGGATCGCTCGACGCATCGGGAACCGTACTCCATGACCTGGAGGTGAAGCCCCAGGAATCCGTCAGCCACTACCAGCCGCCGGCCGGCGCCACGAGGATCTATGCCGTGTGCGTCAACTCCTGCGACGGGTTCGCGGTGCTGACCTACGACGATCCCGACCTCCGTTCCTGAGCACCTGCCTTCTGAGGGCTCCGAGGGGGCCCCGGTAAATGCGTTGCGGGGTCCGCGACGGACGGGCAAGCTGTGTTGATCGAGCGGCGGAGAGCGCTGCCTGGACTAAGGAGGGCTGACGGATGGCCATCACCGTGCTGCGGCATGTCCGCACCAGCCCCACCTCTTTGTTCAGGAGCACAGCAGTTGTCTTCCGAGTACGAACTCTCTGACCTCAATCACCAGCCGGTTCCGGCCGACGCCTTCGCCTTCACCTTCCATGCCGTCGACGAGACGCTGGGCCGCGGTCAGCGGTGGTCCACCTGGCTGGACGTCGAGCGCGGTTCGCGCGGCCCGGAACCACGCCCCTCGTGGGTCGTGACGGAACAGGCCGCCATCGACACCGAGCTCGGCATACTCAAAACCGGCAAGGAAGCCGACGTCTTCCTGCTCGAACGGGCCGTCGAAGCCATCGGGGACAATCCGGCGAAGTCCTCGCTGCTGGCCGCGAAACGGTACCGCACGGAGGAACACCGGTCCTTCCACCGCAGTACGTCCTACGTCGAAGGCCGCCGTACCCGCAACAGCCGCGACGGCCGGGCGATGGCGAAGAAGACCTCGCACGGCCGCAGCGTCGCGGCCGGTCAGTGGGCGTACGCCGAATGGGACGCCCTCAACCGGCTGTGGACCGCCGGCGTCCCGGTCCCGTATCCCGTGCAGGTGGACGGCACCGAGCTGCTGATGGAGTTCATCGACGACGGCGAGGGCGGTGCCGCGCCCCGGCTCGCCCAGGTCCGGCCGTCGAAGGAACTGCTCGGCGTGTACTTCGAGCAACTCCGCGACGGCATGCGTGAACTGGCCCGCGCGGGCCTCGCGCACGGCGACCTCTCGCCATTCAACGTCCTCGCGCAGGCGGAGCGGATCGTGATGATCGACCTTCCCCAGGTCGTCGACATCGTCGGCAACCCGAAGGGCATGGACTTCCTGATGCGCGACTGCCACAACATGGCCACGTGGTTCACGAACCGAGGGCTCAAGATCGACGAACAGGAGTTGTTCGCCGACCTGATCACGATGATGTTCTGACCACACCGGCCCCGCGTCGCTGTGTCCACCGGTGCCGGGCTACGACAGGTCGCGCCAGGAAGAGACGTCGACGAGCCGGACCAGGCCGCGGTGGCCTTCGTAGTTGCTGTAGCCGCCGTAGGCGAGGGTCTTCCGGTCGGGGCTGAAGGCCAGGGCGTCCACGCTGCTGATCTGGGAGTGAGCGAGGAGAGCCAGTTGGTGGCGGGTGCCTGGGTCCCACAGTCGTAGCGAGTCATCGCCGGCGCTGGCCAGGAGCTTGCCATCCGGGCTGAAGGCCAGGTCTTCCACAACGCCGGTGTGACCCTTCAGGGGTGCTCCGACGGGTTGTCGGCCGACAGGATCCCACAACCGTATGGAGGCCTCCCGGCCGGCGTCGCCGGCGCTGGCCAGGAGCTTGCCGTCGGGGCTGAAGGCCAGCGCGAAGACGGGCAGCGAATGGCCAACGAGAGGGACTCCACCGGGTTCGCGGGTGACCAGATCCCAGAAGCGCGTAGTGGTGTCTCGGGAGCTGTAGGGGTTGTCGCCGCTGCCGCTGGCCAGGAGCTTGCCGTCCGGGCTGAAGGCCAGCGCCTGCGCGCTGGCGGTATGGCCGGTCAGCGGGTCGCCGACAGGCTGACCGTTCGCGGGGTCCCATAGCCGCACGGTGGTGTCGTCGGCTTCGGCGGTGTTGGAGTTGTAGCCGCCGGCGCTGGCCAGGAGCTTGCCGTCCGGGCTAAAGGCCAGCGTGGTGACGATGCCGGTGTGGCCGGTCAGAGGGTCGCCGACGGGCCGGCCGGTGGCCGGGTTCCATAGCCGTACGGTCTGGTCATCGCCGGCGCTGGCCAGGAGCTTGCCGTCCGGGCTGAAGGCCAGCGCGTTCACACCGTAGGCGTGACCGGACAGCTCGGTGCCGACCTGGAGGCGGGTTTGGGGATCCCACAGCTGGATCGTGTTGCCATCGGTGGCGATGGCCAGGAGCTTGCCGTCGGGACTGAAGGCGAGCGCGGTGACGGGGTTGGTGGTGCGGGTCAGGCGGTCCGGGTCATACAGCTGCCAGGCGACGATGACGCCGGTGATGATGGCGGCCACGACGATGACGGCCACGATGAGGAGTCCGAACTGGGGGGTGAAGCCGACCATGACGACCCGGTGGGCCGGCCCACCGGCGGGCGCTGTCCAGATACTGTCCGGCCAGGTCAGCGCGGTGTCCGGCGCGTCTTGGTCACCGGCCGGGACGTCCCGGCGCGCGTCTTGGTCGCCGGCCGGGATGTCCCGGCCGGACAGCCGGACGGCAGGCGCGGAAGCATGCGGGTCATCGCGGTCGCCGCCACCGGAGACCGTGGTGGCGGCGGAGGTGGAGGTGTCGGCCAGATCGCGGCGTAACCCGCTCAGGCCCGCCGCCTCGTCGGCCAGGACGTCATCGAGCCGGGACAGGATCTCGTTGCCTGCTTGCTGGTCGAAGGAGTCCATCAGCTTCTCCCGCGCCTGCCCGGGCTCGGGTGGGGATGGGACGCCTCGGGTCAGTGACGGCGGCGCGTCCAGGGTGCGCAGCAGCGTCTGGACCTGCTGCAGGGCCTGGTCCTTGAGCCGTTCGGCCTGGGCGCGCTGGCGTTCGCTCTGGTCCAGGCGGCGGCTGGTCTGCTCATACAGCTGTTCGGCCGCCTCCAGCCGGCGCTGGGTATCTTGCAGCTCGTGGCGGATGCGGTTCAGGTCGCCTTCCAGGTCGGTGTGCTGGCGGCGTTCGGCCAGCAGGCTGTCGCGCTCGCCCCGCAGCGTGTCGCGTTCCTGGGTGAGCTCGGCGACCGCGTCCGCGAGTTGCTGGAGCATCTGCAGCAGGCCGGTGCTCAACGCCTGATGCCGGCTCACCGCCAGCTGCGCCCGGGCCAGCACCTGCTGACGGCCCGCGACCTCGGCCAGCAGCGCCACCCATTGGCGGACCTCGGCCGGCACCACCTGGCCCGCGTGTTCCTCGGCCACCGTCTCCACCGGCACCGGCAGCAACGTCGCCCGGTCAGGATCGGCCGCCTCCCACAGCGGCCGCACCTTGGCCCGTAACACATCCAGGGCCTGCCCATCGCGGCCCGCACACGCGACCAGGAACGCCTCGACGAACGGCCAGCCCGGCCGGCGTGAGCCGTTGAGGTTGGCGGAGATGACGCTACGGCTGTGCGGGATCTTCTGCGCCAGCCCGCGCACCGTCTGCCCCCGCTGGTCGGCGATCGCCCGCAACGTCGCGGCCAGCTCCCGCACCTGCACGTACTCACCGCGCAGCGGACCCCAAGTCGCCACCGCCCACGGCCCCTTCCCATCCCGGCCCATGATCCTCGGCGGACGTCCGGCCCTGTCCGCCGTTGTGCTGCGACAACACCGAACCAGCCGGGCGGACACATCTCATCACGCCTATACCGGCGTTAGCAGGCCCATCACCACGGGCGTGAGGAGATCGCAATGAACCACCCCATCGCCCAGCTCACCGCCACGCCATCACCACCCGCACCCGGCGCGCCACCCTCACCCGGCCCACCCCCACCACGGCCCCAGCCGCCACCTCCCCGACCGGGCAGATTCGGCCGGGGGAGATGGCCGCTATGGTCCTTCTGTGCATCGTATGACGCCTTCGGACCCGCGGCAGATCGAGGACTACGTGCTGAGCGAGGTGCTCGGCCGCGGTGGCCAGGGGTCGGTGTACCTGGGTGAGGACCCCACGGGTGGCAAGGTGGCGGTGAAACTGCTGCACACCACCTTCACGGGGGAAGCGGACGCGCTCAGACGGTTCACCCGGGAGGCGGAGACCGCGCGGAGGGTGGCGCCGTTCTGTACCGCGCGGGTGCTGGCCGTGGGGGTGGCCGAGGCCAGGCCGTACATCGTGAGTGAGTTCGTCCCCGGCCCCTCGCTGGAGGAGTTGGTGCGTGAGCAGGGAGTGCGGTCCGGCAGTGGCCTTGAGCGGCTCGCGGTCGCGACCCTGACCGCGCTGGCGGCCATTCACCACGTGGGAGTCGTGCACCGGGACTTCAAGCCGAACAATGTGATCATGGGTCCCGAGGGGCCCGTGGTGATCGACTTCGGGATCTCGCGGGCACTCGAACAGACCGCCACCAGCAGCGTCATGGGGACTCCCGCGTTCATGGCGCCGGAACAGTTCGCCGGTACGGCTGGCGCGGCGGCGGACATGTTCAGCTGGGCCAGCACGATGATCTACGCGGCGACGGGGCGGGTCGCGTTCCGCGGGGACACGATGCCCGCCGTGATGCACGCGATCCTCACCTCTGAGCCGGACTTGTCCGGCGTGCCGGAGGGATTGCGGGCGCTGGTGGCTCGCTGCCTGGCCAAGGACCCTCTGGTACGGCCCAGCGCGGAGGAACTGCTTGCGCGGCTGACCGGGCGCGGCATGCCCGCGACGGCGTGGATCGGCAGCGCGCCCGCCGAGGGGCCTCGCGAGGTGGCCAGGACCCTGGTGTGGGACGGGACGCCCAACCCGGGACCCTACGCGCCAGGGTCAGGCCCGAATGCGCCGGCCATGCACGCGGCGAGCGGCCGCAGAGCGGGCTCGTATGGCCCGGGCCCTCTCGCACACGCCCCGGGCCTTCACCGGCAGGGCCCGTACGGTCCGGCCCCTCATGGACAAGGCCCGTACGCGCCGACCGCTCCCGGACAGCGGACGCCGCAGAAGGGCGCGGCGAGCCTGCCGATGGCGATCGCGGCGCTGATCTGCATCGGACTGCTGATCCTGCCCCTGCTCGGAGAGGTTCTGGGCTGGGCCCCCGCGCGCCTGTTCGCCATGGGGGGCATGGTCCTGTTCATGCCCGTGATCGGCCTCGCCCTGCGGCCGCACAACATCGGCGCGACGATCACCACGATGCTGACGCTTCCGCTGGGTCTCGTCTTCTTGCTGTGGGCCACCGTGCTGGGCAGCGAGGACCACATGCCCCTGCTCCTGCTGGCCTTCGTACCGGCGATTCTGGTGGGCTTGCTGCTCGCGGCGACCGCGCTGCTGACGTGGCGGCTGAGCGCGGTGGCGGCCGTGCTCGGGGCACTGGGCGGTGCGCTGCTCTCCCTGGAAGTGGCCCTCTACCTGCTCGTTGAGATCTCCAGCTTCGACCTCTCCACGCTGGTCGCCCAGATGATCACGGCGCTGTCCCGGCTGCTGATCATCGGGTGGCTGGGGGTAACGGGCATTCAGCTGGTACGGCGAGCAGCGACCTAAGACTCCCGGCCGGATGCCGATTTCAGAGGGCCACCCTGCACCCGATCCAGGTACCAAGGGCCGTCGACCCGGGTCGCTGACCTGCATGGCCTTGAGCGGATGTGCGAAAGCGCCTGTAGCCACCGCGGGCCGGCCGCCGGTCTTCTCCTCGAACACCTTCAAGCAGATCGCATCGAGGGCGTCGTGCGTTCTGCTTATCACGACAGATCGCGTCCGGAGGGTACACGGAAACGCATGACGATCTTCGCCTGCGCAGGGTGCGATGCCGTCCTGACAGCGCCGGTGTCACCGGTCGCGCTCCCCGTCCACGCCGGCCAGAACTACGGCCATGACCTCATCGGCGTCCTCATGGAACCCGGCACCTACGCCGTCGACCCCGAGCCCTTCGGCCCGCCGTGGCGACCGTGGGCCGAGAACACTTCAGAAGAAGTGCAGGCCCGCGGCCTGTACGCGCCGGTCTACGCACTGTCCCACGGTCCACGGGACGCGATCGTTATCCCGCCGGGCGATATCCGTGGAACCGTACTGATCCCCGAGCGTTGTGACGGCGGATGCTGCGGGCCGGACGGGCGCGGCGGCCCGAACCTGGCCTGCGTGCAATGCGGTACCGAGGTGGCCACCCGCATCGATGACTGCGGGCGCTGGCAAGCCGTGTGGCTGGACCCACGCTGCGTGCGCGCACTGCCAGGACAAGATCTCGTCCCTGACAGCGTCGGCTGGGAGCATCTGCGGGAACGCTGGCCGGGCACTCCGCCGGTGGAGCCGGAAGGTTTCTGGAGCCCGCGGTGGGCTGCCGCGGTCGGCGCGGCCCTGGCCCATGTGCTGGCGGTTTCGGCCGGTACCCGGGTCACTGTTGCCGAGGGCCTCCTCGCCGAGCTCTTCCGTCGGCCGCTTGACGTCCTACTTCCTCAGCGATCGCCCTCCAAGCATCTGACCTTGGCCGGACCGGGCCTGCCCGTCGTTGCCGAAGCCATCGCTCTGGCCCCTCGGCATCCCCACACCGGCGAGACCTGGCAGCCATCTGGCGCTGGGGACGTGGTCTCACTCGATGCCGAGGTGTGGACCTACTTGGCAGCCCCCCGTGAGCGCGCTCCTGCTGCCAGAGGGCGCGCGATCCCCGAAATTGTCTACCGCGACGATCCACGGCCCCTGCTGCCGATCGGTCCGTTCCGGCCAGACTGGGGCATCTTTGTCCACACCTTGGCGCGACTGCCCCAGGTCCGTCAGCCTTGGCTCCGCGCCATCTACGATCGCGCGAGGGACCGCCCCTCCGCGGCGCCCTTCTAAGTGCCGGTGAGACGGTATCGCCTGTTGACACGTCCCGGGGGCATCTCGCGCCTTCGCCGAGCGGCCAGGTCCGGATGATCTTCCGCGCGGCCGCTGAGGGTGACGCCCGTACGTGCCCGACCCCGTTGCGCGCCGGCTCCGGGCTATGGGCTTAGAGCGCCTAACGTAATGAGGCTAAGCGTCGCCAGCAGATAAGTGCGCAGGCCAGCTTGAGAAAGGCCTCGTGGATGTCCGCGCGGACCTCCCAGCGAATGCGCAGGCGTCGGAAGGCGTGGAGCAGGGCAAAGGGACGGCCAGGACGACGTCGGGGCGCTGACGGGGGGCCGGCCACGCTTGCCGCGCACCTTGGGGATGGCCTCCAGCAGCGGGCGCAGTTGGGTGACGTCGTTGCGGTTGGCGCCGGTCAGGATCACCGCAAGCGGGATGCCTCCGGCGTCGGTGATCAGATGGTGCTTACTGCCGGCCCGCCCTCGATCGACCGGAGATGAGCCGGTCTGCGCCCCCCTTTAGCGCTCTGATCTGCGAGGAGTCAACCGCCGCTCGGGAGAGGTCGAGCACGCGCATCGTCAGCGGTGAAGGATCGGGAGCCTTGCCCCCAACCGGCGCGCCGGTGGGAGCGGCTTCGGCATCCCTGCGTACAGGAGCGGCGAGCATCTGCTCGCCACAGGAGCCTGGCCGGCCCCGCCGCCTCACGGCGAGCCAGCCGTCACCACCGATCGGGCCTGCGACATGGGCTCGGCAGACGATGCCATCGAGGCCCGGCCGCGTGAAGAGAGGTAGGCCGGCAACACGCCGATCTGGCAACCCTCGATCCGGCCCCGCGGTGCCGCTGTATGACCGCTGCGCGCCAGCCAAACAGGTGTCCTACTTCACGAAACCGGTCTCATCGGCGGTCAGGCACGCCGCTCGGGCCGAGCCGGCCGACGACAACGCCGATCACTCGCTCCCGCACCGGCAATGGCTCGGCGTCCCGACCACATATCCGCCTCCACGTCCAGCGGGCGCGGCGGGTGGTCAGCGTTTTCAGGGTGATGTCGAGGTGGCTTGGGGCGGGAAAGGTCAGCCGACACGGGTCAGGACGGCCGGGCAGAATCCACGGGGGCCCTCTCCCTTCCGCTGGAGCCATTGATCCAGCAACGCGCCCGCGCTCTGCCCTTGTTCCGCCGACCTCGTCAGACGGTTGTCGGAGAGGGTCCATGTCGTCCGGCCCGCGAAGAGCCTGACCTCCTCGGGCCGGCCCGCGTAGAGGAGCGGGCCCTGCTCGCTCTCCTTGACCAGCGCCGCCCAGCACTCCTCGTCTGCCAGCACGTTCACCTGCTCCCCCAGCGGCCAGCCGGTGTGCCAACGGCCGAGCAGCCGGTCGTGCAGGTCACACTGGCGGGCTTCGGCCACAAACTCCGAGTCGGCGCAATCCATCATGTGCCGGATGAAACCCTTGGCCAGGGCCAGTGCGGGCGTGCCGTCAAGGCGGCAGCCGATCTCGACGCCGCTGGTCAGTCCATGGACGGCGTCGAAGTTGGCGGAGAACAGCGCTCCCGCGTCCTCGTCGGCGAAGGCGCCCTTCACGTGCGTCTCCCGGTCGCCGCACACCTCGACCCCCGCATCGGCCAGCGCGAGCGCCTCCGCCCGGTGCGCCGGCCGGTCGTTGAACGTGCGCACCAGCAGGCGCGTGCGCACCCCGCGCGCGACCGCCTTGCTGATGGGCTCGATGAGCAGGGTGGGGTCCTGGGTCACCGTGTTGAGGTTCCAGGTGGCCAGGAGCAGTTCCGACCGCGCGCCGTCGATGATCGACAGCAGATGCCGCAGCACGTGCTGCTCGTCGTCATCGGTCCAGATGATGCCCGCGCCGACGCCGTCGCCCGGTTGCGGCACCTCCGCTTGCCAAGGCTGGGAAGAGCGGCGCGCCGCCGTATAGATCCCATCGGGTGGCACAGAGGGGATCTCCCAGGTACACCCGGTGTGCCAGAGCCGGGCGAACAGCCGGCCCAGCCGTACGGCTTGGGCCCGGTCGCGGATCAGAACGCCGGCCTCGCCCGTAACGTCCAGTGCCCGGGTGGTGAAGTTCGCGGTGGAGACCAGCGCGATCTCGTCGTCGGCCACGGCGAACTTGGCGTGGCAGTTCTCGTGTCCGCGCACGTAGATTCCAGCCCGGCACAACTCGTCGAACCGTTTGCCCTCAGCCGCGTCCTTGCCGGCCTCGTCTTCGAGGCCTTTCAACCCTCGGGAGAGGCTGTTCTCGTCGATCGCGGAGATCACGTAGACACCCCCGCGTAGGCGTTCCGCGGCCTGGCGCAGCTCCTCGGTCAGTTCCTGGTCGCCGAGGAAGAAGCTGGCCACGAAGACTTTGCGGCGTGCCGACCCGATCAGGTCGAGCAGCGCGGTGCGCAGGGTCCGAGGTGACTTCCGATAGGTGACCAGGTGGCTGTAGGACGCCGTGTCGTCCTCTTCGGTGTACGGCGTCGCCCGCCACCCGGGTCTGGCGAGAAAGAACCCGCCCCCGAGGCGTACCTCTCCCGCGTTGATGTGATCAGTCATAGGCGAAATCCCTCGGCGCGCGCAGCATGTAGACCAGGTCGTACTGGGCCAGCCCCCACAGCCGGTCCGCGAGCGCGGCCAGCGGCAGGGCGTCCTCCGGCAGATCGTGTTCGCGGCAGGCCCGCGCCAGGATCTCGCCCGCCTGCTCGGGCCCCGCGCCCCGCATGTTCGCCGCCGCCCGGTCCAGGGCGAAGAGAATGGCCGCCTCCAGGTCTGCGGGCCTAAGGTCGATGGGCACCGAGATCACCGTCTGGCGGTCCGTGACGTGGAACCCACCCGAGGTCGCGAGGCTGAGCCGGTCGCCCACCGCCGTCGCTGCTCGGGCATTGAGCAGCGCCCGTCCGTCTTCGACGACCAGGTCCCCGGCGTCACAACCGAGTGCCTCGGCCGCGCGAGCGGGCCCGCCCTGATCCTCCAGGAACCCGGCCAGCCGCAGCCAGTGCCCGGCCAAGGTCTCGGCGCCGCTGAGGTCGAGGCGAGCCCGCTGATCACCGGTCAGGACGTACAGGTCGACGCGAGGCGTGCTCGTGCGAACCACGCCTTCCACCCGGTAGACGGGGCAGCTCTCGGGGACGGGCTCATCCTCGGGGAAGGGCCCGATCCCGATCACGTCCTCGGGCAGCCGGGCGATGCGCCCGCGGACCAGAAGTTCGCTGAGCAGCGTGGCGGGATCGATCCCCATCATATCGGGGCCCACCGGAGCGGACACCCGATCGCCGGGGCTTGCCAGGTACGCCGGGGGCGGGCTACGGCGGCGGCGTCCGCGCGCGGGCACGCCGAAGGCGACCGCCTCGTGGGTGTGCGGCAGGTAGAGGACCGAGCAGGTGTCCCAGGCATGGCGCCGCAACGTCTCGCGCCCCAGCGTTTGCGCGATCTCGTCGTCCACCGGGTAGAGCGTCGTCCCGGTCCTGGTCAGCAGGCCGAACTCCGCGAGCCCATCGGTGACGGCCGTGATCACGTCCGCCGGAAGATCGGTGATCTCCTCGACCACCTCGGCCGTCAGCCAGCCCAGGCTGACGGCGGCCTCAAGGAGAAACGTCTCCACCGCGGACAACTCCTCGTCGATAGCCCGGCGGATCGCCACCCTTGGCCAGAAGATCATGGGTACGAGGGCTTCCAGCACCACCGCGAGGACATCGTGGGCCGGTTCTTCGACGTGGTCGGCCCACTCGACCGTGTACGCGCCGCTCACGTCAGGTCCTTGATGAGTTGATAATCGGCGCTGGGGGAATCGACCAGCTCGAACAAGCCCTGGTAGAAGGTCCGCGCGCTGGTGGCGCCGAGACGGCTGAGCGACTTGCGGTGGCCGACCAGCACGAGCGCCCGGTGGGCCCGCGTGCAGGCCACGTTGACGCGGCGCAGATCCTGCAGCCACAACGCGGACCCCGAGCCCGCGTTCGGGACGGCCCGGGTGAAGCTGATCAGGACCAGATCGCTCTCCTGCCCCTGACTGCGGTCGATCGACGAGACCAGCCTGATCTCCAGGCGGCGGAACCTTCGATAGCCAGGCCCGCCGAGCTCTCTCCAGATGAGGTCCGCCTGGGCCTTGTAGAAGCTGAGCACGCTGACCGTGGTCCGCGGCCCGTGCGGGTCGGAACGGCGCAGGTGGTTCTCATACTCGAGGCACGCGCGCACGATCCACTGCGCTTCCAGGCGGTTGACGAAGCCCGTACTGACCTGCTCCGACAGCGCGCCATCGCCTTGGGCGCTAGTGTCCAGGAAGACCACGGGGGCGGAGAAGGTCGAGGTGGTCAGCGGTCGTACTCCGCGTTCGGCCAGATCCTCGGCGGAGGGTGAGGCGTAGGCTCCGCCGTACACGGAGTCTCTGACCAGTTTGGCGATCGGGTCGACCATCCTGCGCTGGGTCACCAGCGGCTCGGTGAGGTGGGGATATCGCGCCACCGAGCGTTCGAAGAGGCTGCGCACGAAGAAGTCACGCACGTTGCGCAGCACGAGGCGGTCGGCGTCGTCGTCGGTCGCACCGCCAAGGGTGTTCTTGGCTGCGCGCCTCGCGCTCCTGAACGTCTTGCGGTACAACTCGGCCCACTGTCCGGAACCGTGGAGCGAACGCGCGTACTCGACGACGTCGTCGATCCTGACCCGGCGCAGTTCCTCTTCGTCCTGCCAGACGGCAGCGAGATGCCGCACGGATTCTTCAAGGGAGGCGGCCTGGTCGCGTTCCCACCTGTCCAGTGCCACGAGGGCGTGCAGGAACCGCTCGTCTTCGTTGTCCACGTGCGGCGGCAATTGCTTCTCGTCGCCGACCAGAACCCACCGGCGGGCCCTGACCGCGCCGATGAGGAACTCGGTGTCGGTGACCCTGCTGGCCTCATCGAGGATCATGGTGTCGAAGTCAGCGTCGCGCACCACGTCGCTGCCGCGCCCGGCGATCCCTGCAGTGGTGGCGCAGATCAGGTTCGCCCAGCGGGTGTAGGCCGCGTCGATGCCGTCGCCGATCTGGTCGTCGCTGAGTTCGCCGGTCAGCTCGCACCAGCGTCGTTCCAGCCTTTGGAGGTACGGCAGGAGCACCTGGCGATTCCTCAGCTCGTCGGCATGGAGGTCAGGCCCCTCCATCTCCAGAAGCTGGGTGGCTTCCTCGATGATCGCGTGCTGCCTCCCGAGCTGATCTCTCATGTCGGCGAGCCGCTGTGTGATCCGGCCGATCAACGCGCGATGCTCCTGCGATCGCTCCCGGATCTCGGCCTCGGCCTGCGCTAACGCGGCGGCGACGCGGGCCTGGAGGGCAGGGAGGTTGTCGAGGTCGGTCAAGCGGGTCTGGGCCTGCCTGATCGATCGCACGAGGCGATCAGGCCCGGATCCGGCCATCCACCCAAGTGGCGGGGCGCCGTTGCGCAGCGCCTCGATCGTGGGGATGATCATGCCGCTTTCGAGCCGGCTGGCCGGATCTCCGCCTATCCCGGCGACGCCCGCTCGCCACTGTTCCGCCAGCCGGTTCAGATGGCCGGTGGTGGCGTCGATGAATGCCCCGATCTCCATGGCTCTGGCCTCGGCCCGTAGCTGCGCGGGCAGGTAATAGGCACGCGCGTGCTCGTGCCGGGCCAGCTCGTGCTGCAAGGGGACGAGTTTGTCGTACCACGCCGCCCAGGACTGCTCCGCGTTCTTGAGACGCATCTTCAGATCGGCCACCTGGGGATCGGGCTGCTTGAAGAAGTCCGCCACCCCCCTTGGACGGATCTGGTCGAGGTGGGCCCGGAAGGTTTCCGCCCAGTACTTGGCATGGGCCAGGTTGGCGTTGACCTCCGCGATGCGGTCCCTGGTCACCGCGATGCGTCCGTCGAACGGGGCGAGCCGGTTCGACATCTCGACGTCTTCTCGATCGGCGGTCGTCTTGTCGGCCCTGGCGCGAGTCAGCCGTTCCTGAACCAGCTCGGCCGACCGGGCGATGCCGCGTAGCCGACCGAGGGCGGGTTCGAAGTCCTTGAGCGCCTCGCGGGCCTCGGCGATCTGCGTCTGGAGCGCCACTCGCGTCTCGGCCGCTATCGCCGACTCTTCGGCTTGTTCCTCCTGGAGTTCACGTAACCGCGTCACGTTGGGGGTGTGGGCAGACATGAGGATGCTCATCCGCCCGTCGGCGGCGACGAGTTCGGCCTCGGCCGTCTCGATGGCGGACTCCAGTGACCGCACCTGTTGCTCGCCCTCACCCGACACCTGGATCGCCGTCAGGCATCGCTCGATCCGGTCGGACTCGGCAGACCAGGCGGCCGCTCGGCTGCTTGCGGCCCGCCGTACACCCACCTTGATCTGCGCGGACAGCCGGTCGGGCAGGAACCTCCGCAGATCCTCGTCGACCTTGCCCTCGCTCCAGCTCAGCCGCAGCGCACGGACGCCCGGCTTGTCGCCGACGCGGCGCAGCGCCTCGTCGACCGCCACGTGGCTGGGAGCCAGGAGCAACACCCGCTCGCCGCGGCTGACGAGCTGTCGGATGATCTCGCAGATCACCGAGGTCTTGCCGGTGCCTGGCGGGCCCTGAACGCAGAACACGTGCGGTGTGGAGATCGCGCCGCTCACCGCGGCACATTGCTCGGGATTGAGGCTGAGTCCCTCCGCGTCAGCGAAGAACTGCTCGGGCCGGTGCTTGGGGCCTGCTTCCAGGGAGTCCGACTGGACCATGAGCGCGGCAAGGCGGGCCCATTCGCCGTGGGTGTCGCCGTTCATCAGGCTGCGCAGTGCCAGGACGTTCTGGTGCATGGTGAACCGGGAGGTCTTGCTCAGCGTCAGCTCGGCCGGGGTCTCGGCGGCGGGCGCGTCGATGACGGCGGTGTCGCCGTGCACATCTGTCACCTTGGTCTCCCAGCGCAGGTCGCCCGCCTCCACGCTCACCTGCGCGTCCTCGAACTCCGCTGCCCGACCGTGAACGCGCACCAGCAGCCGCGCAGGGCGGCCGGGCAGGGTCTCACGCACGGTACAGCGCGCCGTGACGATGTTGTGCTCGGCGCGCGTCTTCAGCAGTTGCTGCAGTTCGCGAAGCGCCCCGTAGCGGCGGGCGAGCAACTGCGCGTAGGGGCGCAGTCCCGCCCCTTTGTCGGAGGTTCGGCGGGTCGGGCCGTTCGCGCCGAGAACCCGCCACAGTTCGCGCAGGTCACACACGGCTTCGGCGTACACGAGCCGGAGCTCGAACTCGGCGCGGAACCATCCCTCGATCGGCAGCATGCGCTCCGTCTCCCGCACCTGCGCGATCACGGCCATCGGCTTGCGCTCCTTGGCGCCCGGGCGGTTGATCAGCTCGATGGTGTAGCCGCGGCCGATGAGCGTGAACCTGTTGCCCGTGGCACGACCGGTCAGAAAGGCGCCGGATCTGAGGTCGGCCGCAACCAGATGGGGATCCACGGCCAGGCTCGGGTAATGGCTGAGGACGATGGGCCCGAACTGACCGGCGGCCCTGCTGCGCTGCTCTTCGAGGTCTTCGCTCCACTCGGCCAGGACGTCGAGCATCGGTTCTCTCGGCATCAATGGTCGTTTCTGAGGAATCTGAGGCTCTCGCACAGCTGCTCCACGTCACCCTCGGGCCCGTTCAGAGCCCAGTAGGCGCGCAGCAGCAACCTGGCCTTCGCCTCCAGCAGCCTGCTCTGCTTGTCCGTGACGGGCTGGTCGCCGTGGGCCAGCACCGACCTGTTACGCGCGGTCACCAGCGTGTCGAGGTTGGACAGTGCCTTGGCGCCCTTCAGCCCCGCCTTCCCAACTACCGGATCGTCGAGCGCGGTCAGGATCACGGCCGCCGAGATGAGCCCGATGACCGGCGGAAGCGCACTGCCCAAAGGCGCGCGCCCGATGCCGCCGAGCACCTCGCGGCACGCCTCGTCGAGCCCGGACACGTCCGCGGTCAGCAGGTGATAGTCAGGCGACTTGCAGGAGAAGCCAGACGCCAGCGAGGCCAGCCGGTTCGCCAGGCTGCCTTCGATGGTCCGGTAGAACAGCAGTGCGGCGAAGTCGTGCCTGCCGACCTCCCGATAGTGCTGGCCGAGCACGAAGAAGCAGACCAGCAGAGCCTGCCCGTCGCCCTTGCGCAGCCGGGTGAGAAACTCGAGCTGCCCCTCGATCCGGGTGACGGTCTCGGCGCTGAGCAGGTTGCGGCTCTGGTCCAGCAGCGCCTCGACCGCGTCCACGCAGGTGGCGAGTTCGGTCAGGTCCAGGTCGCACCAGGCGCGATAGAGGTCTGCGAGCCCCTTCATGAACCGCGCCTTCGCCGGTTCTGCCACGCTGACGGACAGCTCACCGTAACGTCGCGCCGCCTCGCCGAAGGCGCCCGTTTTGAAGGTCTCCAGTGCCGCGTGCATCGCCTGCTCGCCGAAGAGCGAGGTGGGGTTGTCGAGGAGCAGAAACCGATCGGATCCCGGTATAGCACGGCGGGCCACTGGATCGTAGGTGCTGTCCACGTAGCAGAGGTCGAGCTGGAGCTGCCACGCGGCCAGCGCGGCGGCGGCGCTCATGACCTTGCGTCCGCCGGTGATATCGATGAGCGCGTACGGTGGGTCGATGCCGGGCTCCTGGAACCTGTCCAGCTCGCTCTTGACGATGCGGTAGATCTCCAGTGGATCGGTGGGAGCGCAGACGCGGTAAGTAGCGTCGCTGTATTTCATCTTCCGTCGCTCGTAGACATGCTTGTTGATCACGTTGATGCAGTCCACGGCGTCGCTGGAAGAAAGAATCAGCAGCCTTTTCGGGCGCAGGATCTCAAAGGTGAGAATTGTCGTTAACGGCGAAAAGCCGGACAGGCTGATCAGGAGATCGACCTGCCGCCTGGGGCGGCGGCCTCCGTGAGTCAGCGCGCGGGCGACACTCTCTTCGAGCAGGTGGTCGACGTAGTAGGCGATGGCCTGCTCCAGCCTGCTGCCCTCGCCATAGGTGTCCTGACCGCGGTCGACGCGTTCGTATCTGGCAACTCTGGCCGGGAACGAGTCCACACGGAACCCCTTGGTCGCGATGGAATGGGACTTGGACGCCGGTGACGGTAGCAGGGAATGCTGTGGGCTTACCGGAGATTTCGCGAAATAGGCGCTTATGTCGATTTTGACGCAGAAGATTCTTCCGGGTCGTCGACGCAACGGTCGCTGGCCACCTTCAGCGACGGCTTCGAGCCGGCGAACAGCTCCAGAAAGCAGGACATGTATTCACCCGATGTCCGACTCTTAGGGACTCCCGTGCCGAACCATTCAGGTCGTTGAGGCTCGTTTCGGGGCGCCGGGCTGTATCCGTGCGTCCCTCGCCCTGACCACGCTCGAGCGCCCGCGACCCTCAGCAGGGACAGCGGACGGCGCTGAAGTACCGCCGGGCACATGCTCGTTCCGCGCTGGGCGGCGTCGTGGTGAGCGCGGCAGGACAGGCGGAGGCCCGACTGTCTCGCGATAAACGCTTCGTGGATGTCGTCGCGGACTTCCCAGCGGATACGCAGACGGCGAAACCAGGGGGCAGGAGACACGGCTCTAGATCATTTTGTTAGGACCTCTAAGGCCGGGGCAACCGGCGATCCGGTACGGCTGACGCCAGCCTGATCGCGAGAATCAGCACGGCCACCAGGGCCACCGCGACCAGAGGAAGGCCCATCAGGAAACTCGCGCGCCATGACATGAGCTCGGCGACGATCATCCCGATGAGCAGTCCCGCTCCGAGGCCCACCAGGATCGCCGCGGCGGGAATCGGGATCGCCTTCCACAGTTCGGGCCCGGGGAACGCGGTCCTGAGGAGGCCGGTCCCGGCCCACAGTACGGCCGCACCGGCCAGCGCCTGCAGCGCATGGCCGCCGATCAGCAGGCTCGGCATGGGGGTGAGCGCGCACAGCACGGTAGCCAGGCCGAAGACGACCAGGCCCAGGGCCATCGACACGGTCAGCAGCACCGTCTGGCGGCGGGGCGCCGGGACCAGCACGCCCAGGAACGCGAGCAGATAGCCGTAGATCCCCACCTGCATGATCGCGGAGGGCGCCGCAAGATCAGCGATGACGATCGGCATGATCGCGATCGCCATCGTCGCGTAGACGGACACGAGTAAGGCGCAGAAACTGAGGGCGACGAGCAGCGGCCAGCGTCCGGACATGCCAGAAACCATATCCGCGGGCGATCCGGACAGAAACCCGGGCTGGAACGGCTCACCGGCCGGCCCGCCACACACGAGGCGAGGTCGCGGCCGGTGGTCACACCTCCCCACCAGTCGCCGCCCCGTCCACGGAACAGGTCTGGACAGCGGGCCGCTGTGAGCCAGATCACCGTTGAGGTTGACCTTGGGTCAGGGTGAAGGCTCGGTGGCGCGACGCCGACCAGGACATGACGACCTCGAAGGGCAAACCACCATGACCATCATCCTTTCCGATCAGGACAAGAGCACCCTGCGGATCGCCGCGTACGGCGCCGTGACGCTGGTGGCCGCCGCCGGTGCCGCCGGGAAACCTCACAAGATCGCCACCGCAGGCAGTATCGCGCTGGGCTCTGCCACCGGCCTGATCGGGCATGTGCTCGCCGACCACCCCGGGAGCAAGGATCTGGCCGGCAGGTCCGTGGCCGAGATCGCCGACCGCGTGCTGCCGGCCCTGACCTCGGCCATGAACCTCCTGAAGCGGCGGGATCCGGCCGAGGCCGGCAACTTCCGCGCCACCGTGCTGATCGCGGTCGAGACCGCCCGGACGCGGCAGGACCGGCCGAGCCCCGCCACGGCCGAGATGGTCCGCAAGGTCACCGAAGCCCTCGACGCCGCCGGCGCGGACCGCGGGGCCGTACCGGAAACCGCGGCAGGGCGGGATCGCCCGGAGCTGCGGAAGACGATCGAGGAAGTCGTCGATGCCGGTTTCGTCGGGGTGTCGCTGCGCGTGCACGATGAGCGGGGCGAGTGGGCCGGCAGCGCCGGGGTGGCGGAGCTGGGCGGGACCGCGAAGCCGCCGGTCAACGGGCATGTCCGGATCGGCAGCAACACCAAGACCTTCACCGCGACCCTGGTGCTGCAACTGGTGGCCGAGGGCAGGATCGAGCTGGACGCCCCGGCGGCCGGCTACCTGCCCGAGTTCGGGCTGGACCGGCGGATCACGGTGCGGATGCTCTTGCAGCACACCAGCGGGCTGTTCAACTTCACCGGCGAGGTGTACGACGACGGATCGATCGCGCCGGGCATCCCCGTGCCCTACGGCACCACGGGCAAGGAGTGGGTGGACAACCGGTTCAAGACCTACAAGCCGGAGGAGCTGGTACGGCTGGCGCTGTCCAAGCCGGCCCGCTTCGAGCCGGGGACGGGATGGAGCTACTCCAACACCAACTACGTGCTGGCCCGGCTGCTGATCGAGAAGCTCACCGGCCGCGCGCTGGCCGAGGAGATGCGCCAACGGATCCTGGAGCCGCTCGGGCTGTCGGGCACCGTGGTGCCGGACGCCTCGCCGGAGATCCCCGAGCCGCACGCCCGCATCTACTACCGCCACGAGGAGGACGGCCGGCGGCAGACGATCGACGTCACCCGCCACAACCCCTCCTGGGTCTCCACGGGCGGTGACATGATCTCGACCAGCCAGGATCTCCACACGTTCATCTCCGCGCTGCTGGGCGGAAGGCTCCTGCCGCCCTGGCTGCTGGCCGAGATGTGCACTGCGCGCGCCACGGGCCTGCCGGACATGGACTACGGGCTGGGCGTGTTCGTCCAGAAGACGGACCGCGGCGGCACCGTCATCACCCACAACGGCGGCACGGTCGGCTCCATGACGCTGATGTACGGCACGCCCGACGGCGGCAAGACCCTGATCGCCGTACTGAACTGGGTTGACGACGCCGACCTGTCCATCGCGGCAGCGGTGGGGAAGGCCCGGCAGAGGCTCGTCAACGAGGTGTTCTGCGGCGAGCCGGCCGATCCGGTCCGGCGGAGCTGAGCGGCGGCGTTTGGATGGCGTGGCGCGGTCAGTCGGCCGCGAGGAGCTCGGCCAGCCGAAGGGTGTCTTCGAGATAACGTTCGTAGGGGAAGCCGGCCGCGACGAGCCCGGCGCGTAGCTCGTCGTAGAGCGGCTTCCCGGCCGTGTGGAAGGCTTCCCGGCCGGCGTCAGTGAGGCGGACCAGCCGCCGCCGCGCGTGTTCGGGGTCGATGGTGATCCGCACCAGGCCATCCGCTTCGAGCGGTCGCAGCGCCCGGCTGATCGCCGGGTCGGACACCGACAGCGCCTGCGCGAGCCGATGCTGCGTCACCGGCTCGATGTCCTCCAACGTCCCCAGAAGTCGTATCTGGCTGTACGTCACACCGCCACGCCCATCGGTGCGCCGCCGGGCGGCCTCGCCCAGCAGCATGACCACGCGGTGCAGCAGATCTGCGAGTCCGTCATCCACCACCTCACCGTACCCGAATGTTGACTGGTTAATGTTAACAAGGTAAGAATGAGGTCATGGACAACGAGACCGGCGAGGTGCGAGCGGTCGCCGCGGAGCGGCTCACCACGTTCGTCGACGCGGTGATCGCGATCGCACTCACCCTGCTGGCGCTGGATCTCCCCGTCCCCACCGGCGACACCACCGAGGCGATGCTGAGTTCGGTGTCGGCCCACGGCAACGAGTACCTGGCCTTCGCGCTCAGCTTCGTCGTGATCTCCGCCCACTGGCGCGCCCACCACGAGATCTTCAGACATGTCCGTTCGCTGAACGGCCGCCTGACCAGCCTCACCCTGGTGTGGCTGTTCATGCAGGTCCTGATGCCGTTCGCGACCCGGGTGCTCACCGCCGACGGCGCCTTCCCGCCCCGGTTCAGCCTGTACGCGATCGTCCAGGTCCTGGCCTCCGCGTCGTTCGCACTGATCATCAGGGAGATCCGGCGGGCACACCTGTACCACGAGGACGTCCCGCCCCGGGTGTTCGCCCAGAGCCTGGTGCGCGGCATCTGCCTGGCCGCGGTGTTCGCGGTCTCCATTCCCGTCGCGTTCCTGACCACGGGCACCGTCGCGTACCTGTGCTGGCTCACGGCACCGATCGTGCTCACCGTCGCCCGCCGCATCCAGGACCGCACCGTCCGGTGACCGATGGGGATCCCGCGTCTCGGTACCGTGGCTTGGCATGACCGGCACCGAGATTGAGATCACCGCGGACCTGGTCCGCGACCTGCTGCGGGAGCAACATCCGGACCTCGCGGGGCTGGCCATCCGTGAGGTGGCGGGCGGCTGGGGAAACCAGATGTGGCGCCTCGGGGACAAGCTGGCCGTGCGGATGCAGCGCATGGACCCCACCCCTGAGCTTCAGCTCAAGGAGCGGCGGTGGCTACCCGTGCTGGCCCCGCGCCTGCCGCTCCCGGTGCCGGCCCCGGTGCGGTCCGGCGAACCGTCAGAGCGCTTCCCCAAACACTGGACCGTGATGACGTGGGTTCCCGGCGAGCCGCTGGACCACGGCTCGATCAGCCGCGGCGCGCACGCGGCCGACACACTGGCGACCTTCCTCCGGGCGCTCCACGTGGAGGCGCCCGCCGAGGCGGCGATGATCGCCACGGACCGCGGTGCCCATCCCAAGGACTGCACGGGCGGCTTCGAGCACTTCCTCCGGGCCGTTGACCCCGGCGACGTCGCCGACGTCCGGGACGTCTGGGCCGACGCCGTCGCGGCCGGCGCGTGGGAGGGCCCGCCGGTGTGGGTGCACGGCGACCTCCATCCCGCGAACGTCGTCGTCTCGGACGGAACGCTCTCGGGCATCGTCGACTTCGGTGACTTGTTCGCCGGCGATCCGGCGTGGGACCTCGCCGCCGCATGGGTGCTGCTACCCGCGGGCACGGCCGCACGGTTCTTCGAGACCTACGCGCGTGCGGACGAGGCGGCGATCCGGCGCGCCCGCGGGCTGGCCGCGATGAAGAGCCTCTTCCTGATGCTCATGGGGCAGAACGGAGATCGGGGCCTTCCCGGCGGCAAGCCGCACTGGGGACCCAAAGGCCGGGAGGCACTCGATCGGGTTCTGAAGGGCGTGTGACCGTCATGCCGGCTCCTCCGCCGGGGAGATCGCCAGCAGGGCGGCGAGCTGGGCCCGGCCGGAGATGCCGAGCTTGGTGTAGGCGCGGGCCAAGGTGTTGTTGACGGTCGCCACCGACAGGCCCAGCTGCGCCGCGATGGCCCGGCTGCTGAGGCGCACGGCCAGCAGGGCGACCTCGCGTTCGCGGCGGCTGAGCACCCGCAGGATCTGCTCGTGGTTGAGCAACGGCGTGACGGCGCCCTCGCAGCGGGCGCGCAGGCCCGCGGCCCGCTCGCGCGCCAGCGCCGCCTTGCTGGCCAGTCCGGACTCCCGGTGGATCCTGGCCGTGCACGTCGCGACCTCGGCGGCGAGCAGGTGCTGGCCCAGCCGGTCGAAGGCGTCCACGGCCGAGGAGAGCATTTCGCCGTCCCCCTTCCGCAGCCCGCGGGCCGAGGTGGCCAGGGCGTGGCTCATCGGGGTGCGCAGCGCCGCGTCCAGCTCTTCCAGCCGGCGGCACTGGCCGTCGCCGCCGAGCCGTACCACGTCGTAGCGCGCGAGCGCCTCGACGGTGGGAAGTCCCAGGCCGAGGGCCTGATCGGCGGCGTAGCGCGCGACGATCGCGGCGTCGGTCAGGCGGTCCTCGGCGGCCAGGGTCCAGGCGTTGCCCAGCGTCATCCAGGGGGCGTACACCCGGTTGGCGTCGTTGGCGGCCAGGTCGGCGCGTTCCATCCAGGTACGCGCGTCGGCCGCTTCACCGCCCACGGCACACGCGGTGGCCAGCCCCGCCATGAACGTGCGGGTGAGCCGCAGCGTGTCCTTGCCCTCCAGGCAGGTGATCGCCTCGCGCAGCGACCGGCCGGCGCTGACCGGCTTGCCCTGGCCGCATTCCACCAGGCCGCGGAAGCCGATGTAGCCGACCGACATGAGCGGGCTGTCGCCGGACAACACCTGGCGGTACCCCTCGTCGGCGACCTTCCACGCCTCGTGCGCCTCGCCCATCGCCAGGGACGCCAGGCAGCGGGCGATGTCGAGTTCGACCACGCCCCACGGCAGCTCGGCCCGGCGCGCCGTACCCACGGATAGGCCACGCTCGTAGTAGCCGGTGACCACGGGGGCGCGCCCGAGAAAGCCCGCGGCCGCCGTGGCGGCCGCGGTGGCCCAGATGACCGCCTGCGCGCTCGCCCTGTCCGTCGCGAGCAGCCGTTCCGCGATCTCCAGTACGGCGCCGCAGCGCCCGTCGTGCAGCAGGATCCACGAGCGGATCCCCAGTGCCAGATCCTCTCCCGGCCGGTCGGTCAGATGGTCCAGCACCCGCTCGGCGGCCACGGCGTCGCCGTCACCCCAGTACGTGGTCTCGGCCCGGACCAGTGCCCACCGGAGCAGCTCGTCATCGCCGGACGGCGGCTCCTCCGGCAGGACCGCCGCCGCCTCGGCGCTGCGGCCCCGGTATTCCAATACCTCGGCGAGCAGGGCGTCGGCCTCCACGGACGGCTCGGCGTCCCGGGCCGCCCGCGCGAGCCGTTCGGCGAGCGCGAGGTCGGCGCGGTCGATGGCCTGGCGGGCCCCGCGCCGCACGACGTCCGCGCGCACCACCGCTCCGCCCTCGACCTGCCAGATCGCGGCCCGCAGCAGGTCGTCCCGGCGGCGCAGCGGGGACTCCAGCAGGGCGTGCGCCAGCCGCCACCAGAGCTGGCGGGCCCGGCCGGCGGGCAGGCCGGCGCGCACTACCTCGCCGTAGAGCGGGTGCGTGAGCCGTACCTGCGTGCGCTTGCCCTCGCGCTCGAAGACGGTCAGCCCGTGCGTGTGCGCCTCATCGATCGCCGCCGGCTCCGCGAGCTGGGCCAGCAGAGGCAGGGGGAGCGGCTCACCGCACGCCAGCAGTTCCAGCACCAGGCGGATCCGGGGCGCCATGGGAAGCAGCCGGTGGGCGAGCAGGCGGCGCATGGCTCCCGTGGGGTGGTAGTCGCCGGTGAAGTGCCACACCCCGTGCCGCGGGCGCAGGGCCCGGTCGGCGATGGCGGTCGACAGCAGCTCGCGCAGCGCCAGGGGATTGCCCGCGGCCATGGTGTGCAGCCTGACCCTGGTCACGCCGTCCACGTCGGCCGAGAGGGTGTGGTCGACCAGGTGGTCCACGGCGGACGGCGGCATGGCGGGCAGTTCGAGCCAGGGCGCCATGCCGTCCTTCCACAACGTGGTGATCGTCTCGTTGCCCTCCCCGGAACGGCACGTCATCACCACGAACGCCAGCCGGTGCGCGGCGAGATAGCCGATCAGGGCCGCCGATCCGGCGTCGAGCAGGTGGGCGTCGTCCACGCCGATGATCACCCGCCGGGTCTCGCCGTACCGGCGCAGGCGCGTGGCCGTCGCCGCCAGGACCGACACCCCCTGCTCACCGGGCAGCCAGCCGTTCGGCAGCAGGTTGGCCACCGCGCCGAACGGGATCGACGCCAGCGCTCCGGTCGCCGCCACCCATTCGACGTGGCATCCCCGCGACTCCAGCCTCCCGAGGACCTCCCGTGCCAGCCGGGTCTTGCCGATGCCGGCCTCGCCCGAGATGACGACGCCGATCGCCTCCTCCCGGTCGAAGCACGACCGGATCGTTTCCAGTTCTTCGTCCCGTCCGACGAACGGCCATCCCCGCATGAGCACCTCCCGGGACTATTCGCCGTCCCGGGCATCGCGGATGACAGGCAGTCAACGGTCCTGTGGGCCACGCGGCGATCTCGACCGCGCCGAGGCGCAGCGCGTACGCGAAACAGATGATGACCACGACCGCGAACGCGACCACGAGACCCAGCGCGCCGCCGCCGCCGGACACCGCGGCCGGCCCGCCGGCCAGCGGCGGCCCGCACATCATGGCGCCCCACGTGAGGCCGGAGACCGTGGCCAGGGCGGGTCCCGGCGCGATTCCCGGGATCTTGGAGCTCGCCCGGAGCGCCGCCGGGATGACGGGCGAGAATCCGAGCCCCACCGCCATCAGGCCGGCGACCGCGGTCACGGGATGGGGGACCAGGAGCGCGGGGAGGAAACCGAGCCCTGCCGGCGTGGTGGGGCGCGTGCCCACGGCGGCGCCCTGATACGGCTCAGCAGCCGCTGCCGATCACCTGCCCGTCGAGCATCGCGGCCATCCGGCAGGAGAAGGTCGCCGGTGGGGACATCACTCCGGACAGCAGGGTGATGGTGGCGGGCCCGGTTCCCGACGGGCCGGTGCATCCGCTCGCCAAGATGTTCATGGTGCTGGCCAGGGGGTTGAAGTAGTAGATGCCCCGGTCGCACACGTAGGCGCGTTCGGCGGGCGGCGGTGTGGGCGCTCCCGCCGAGATGGTGGCGGCGGCGAGGGCCGCGATCAGCGTCTTCATGGCGTCGCCTCCGGTCGGCAGCCGTCGGCTCCGAGGAAGCCGTTCCAGGAGAATGCGGTGTGGCAGCGGTAGGTGCCCGCGTCCCGGCCGAACCGGAGCACGACGATGACGTCGGCGCCGCCCCAGCCGTCGCAGGGGTTGGCCGATATGTGGCCGTCGTTCGTGAACGTGCCGCTGAAGCAGGTGTGGGTGCCCGCGGCGTGGGCGGTTCCGGCGAGGAGCGGCGAGGCGGTGAGGGCCGCCGCGGCCAGGGCGGCGACGGCGGCGCGCCGGATGAGTGGCACGGTGTTGCCTCCTAGGTATGCTGCGGTTTCGCCCCACACGCTAGGAAGGCCGCCTCGCGCCGCCCAGAGGCATGCGTCACCGGTAGGCGTGGATATTTCCCCGCTAACCTCTCATTTCTTCACATCTCCGCATTTCGCCAAGGTCTGGGCTGGCGACCCTCCGCTCGACTTCCGTCCGCACGTCGCCGCCCGCCAAGGCCGAATGGGTGAGGGCTGATCGTGCGCAATGCCTGGTCGGCCGGGCCCGGCCGGTGCTGATCCGCCCTGCCCGGTATTTCGTCGCGAGGGAAATCCGGTACGGCCGGGCCGACTGGGCCTGATCTGGCTGGGTAAGCGAGACCCTCATGAAACAGGTCATCGCGAAGCCGGTCAGGATCGCCGGCGGTGTGCTCGGCGGTCTGATCGCCGGCACGGTGTTCAAGCACGCGTGGAAGCTCGCCTCCGGAAAGGACGAACCGCCCGAGGCGGACTCGACCCGCTACGGCTGGGGGGAGGTGCTGGTGGCCGCCGCGCTGCAGGGAGCGATCTTCGGCGTGGTGAGGGCGGCCATCGAGCGAGCGGCGGCACGGGACGACTGAACCTCACACCGCGAGGCCGATCCGACGGGCGTCCAGGACAATCTGGCCGCGACCGTCGGCGGCATCGGCCGCGACCCGGAGCGGGGCCCCAGAGGGCGAATCTCGCTAGCCGGGTGTCGCGTCGCGCCGGATTCTCTGGGCTTGTCCTGCGTGGATGTCGTTGACCCATTCCCAGCCGGGTTGGACTGATGGGCCGATCCTTGGGTCGCTGGGTTCGCGGCCGTCGCGCAGGGCGTGGAGGTAGGCCCGATCTTGGTTGATGCGGGCGCGTGTCTGGCCGGGGCCGCCGATGGATCCGTGGCCGGGGATGAGGACGTGGGTGTCGTCGGCCAGTTCTTCCAGTAGTTGTAGCCCTACCAGGTAGTCCTCGATCGGG
This sequence comes from Nonomuraea sp. NPDC050394, assembly GCF_044459065.1. NCBI lineage: Bacteria > Bacillati > Actinomycetota > Actinomycetes > Streptosporangiales > Streptosporangiaceae > Nonomuraea > Nonomuraea sp. NPDC050394. The sequence goes on from NZ_JBITIO010000009.1 coordinate 266,074, forward strand.
TCCTGGGTGCCGTTGAAGTCGTCGAGCATGGGGATGAAGAGATCGGAGAGCATGTCGCCGGCGATGAGGACGCCGGCTTCCTTGACGAACAGTGCCGCGTGGCCGGGGGCATGGGCCGGGTGCTCGATGATCTGGACGTCCGGGCCGTGCCAGGGGATCTGTGTCGTCCGGGCGGGCAGGGCGGTGATGAGGCCGTAGAGGTCCAGGGGTATGTCGTCGGCGATTTCCGGCGGCAGTCCTTCGGCGGTCCGGGTCTTCCAGTCCGCCTGTGACAGCTGGTTGTGCAGGAAGGCGGCGCAGCGGGCCGTACCGTAGCGGGGCGCTTGGCCGAGGTGGGGGTGCCAGAGCACGTGATCCCAGTCCGGGTGGGTGGCGAAGCCTGCCACCACGGGCTGGCTCAGGTCGGACAGGTCGTCGGCCAGGCAGGCCATTTCGGCGCCGGTGATCCCGGGGTCGACGAGCAACACGCCGGTGCGGCCGCGTACGACCACGGTGTTGTTCTGGAGCAACGCGCTCTGGTGGACCAGCACATCCTGCGCGGCCTGTTTCAGCATGGGCTCGCCCTTCTCGCGTTCCGGGTGGTGGGGCGGATGTGTGTGGCAGGGACACTCCACAAACAGTGTCCGGGGGATGCTGTGTATGCTAGACACAGATCGAGGCCGGTAACAAGCGTTTCTGGAGGGCCGCACGTGGACAGCACCATCGAGCTGCTCTGGGGGGTGCGACAACCACCGAACCGGGGACCCAAACCCGCGTTCACCCTCGAAGACATCGCCACCGCCGCGATCAGAATCGCCGACGCCGAGGGGCTCGCCGCGCTGTCCATGCAGCGCGTCGCCGGCGAACTCGGCTTCACCAAGATGGCGCTGTATCGCTACGTCAGCGCCAGAGCCGAACTGATCGCCGTCATGATCGAACAAGCCGTTGGACAGCCACCCGGCCTGGACGCCATCCCCGGCGGCTGGCGCGGCAAGCTCCACCACTGGGCCCACCGGCTATGGGCCACCTGGGACCGCCACCCCTGGCTACCCGCCGCCACCACCGGCGAACGCATCATGGGCCCCCAAGAAACCGGCTGGACCGAGACCGCGGTCGCCGCCCTGACCGATACCGGCCTGACCGGAAGCGAGCAAATGGACGCGGTCCTCCTGCTCAGCGGCCACGTCCGCAACACCCAGTCAACAACCTCCGCAGGCACCCAACCCTGGCACGGCCGGCACCAGCTCAACCCCACCTTCACCGACCGCTTCCCCGCCCTGAACGCCGCCATCGCCTCCGCCGGAAACCCCACCCCCGACCAGAGCCGCGAATTCGGCCTCCAACGCCTCCTCGACGGCCTCGAAGTCCTCATCACCCAACGCACCCGCTGACCCCTCGCGCGTCGCGGGGATTCGCCATCCGAGGCCGGGTAGACGATGGTGCCGGTGGTCACGGGGAGCGTGTCGTCGAAGACGAGCGCCATCATCGCCTCGTCGGGGACCTCGAGGGACGGGCGGATTCGGGGGTGAAACCGAAGCGCGGGTAGTGCTCGGGATGCCCGGGAACGAGGATGAGATTCGCGCCGTTGCCGCGTGCCGCGAGGATGGCCGCCGAGCCGGCTCCCTGCTTCTGGAACGGCGGTGCCACGGCGCATGGCCCAATGCCAGGGCTGGGGTGGCGCCGACGTGGCAGCGGGTGAGCAGTGCGTATCCGGCGATGGTTCCGTCGGTGGTCCGCGCGACGATGGACAGGCCGGGTGACCACGCCGGGTCGCGGCGCAGGGCTTCGACCAGGTCGGCTTCCAGCGCGGTGGGGAAGGCGCCGAGGGCGACTTCGCGGATCGCGGGAATGTCCTGCGGGGCCTCGGAGCGGGTGGTCCAGGCGGATGACATGGGTGTCGGCCTTTCGCGGGGATGCGGAAACGGTGACGGGAGAGTCGTGAGCCGACTGCTTTGACGTGGCCGGTCATGGATATCGGCGCGTGATCGGCGCAGGGAAGGTCCGTGCGCAGATGTCGCGAAATTCCTGCACAGAGCTTCAAACGGCCGGGAGGAGAGCGTGGCCGCGCGGATCAGGCGGCTCCGGCTCGAACGCCGCCGGGCGGATCTGGCGGGCCGTTCAGGATGTCCTCGATCGCTTGGAGGGCTCGGTCGACGTCATCGGCGCCGACGTCGAGGTGGGTGACCGCGCGCAGCCGGTCGCCGACCGGCCCGAGGAGGATCTGGCGGCTTGCGAGCTTGTCCAGGAAGGCGTCGTGGGCCCAGCCGTTCAGCTCGAAGAAGACCATGTTGCTGTCGGGTCGCGGGGTGTGCAGGCGTACCGGCTCCATCTTGCGCAGGCCCTCGGCGAACCGGCGGGCCAGCACGTGGTCGTCGGCGAGCCGCCGGACGTGGTGGTCGAGCGCGTACAGGCAGCCGGCCGCCGCGATCCCGGCCTGGCGCAGCGCTCCGCCGCAGATGTGCTTGAGGCGGCGGGACGCGGAGATGAAGCGTTCGCGGCCTGCCAGCACCGCGCCGATGGGCGCGCCCAGCCCTTTGGTGAAGCAGATCCATACCGAATCGACGTGCGCGGCGAACTCATGGGCGGGCACGCCGGTGGCGGCGACGGCGTTGAGCAGGCGGGCACCGTCCATGTGCACGGCCAGGCCGTGCTCGTGCGCGGCGGCGCATACCTCGGCCAGCTCGTTCAGCGGCCAGACCGCCCCACCGGCGAAGTTGTGGGTCTGCTCCACGCACAGCAGCCGCGTGGCCGGCTCGTACAGCGACCCGGTAGTGGCGGCGCGCCGTACCTGCTCCGCCGTGAAGCGGCCCCGGTCGCCGTCGAGCGCCTCGGTCTGTACCCGGGCCAGCATCACGGCGCCGGCGCTTTCCGCGCGCAGGATGTGCGCGTCGCGGTGTGCCAGGATCGCGTCGCCTGGCCTGGTGTGCGCCGCGATGGCGATGTGGTTGCACATGGTGCCGCCGGGCAGGAAGAGCGCGGCCTGCTTGCCCAGCAGCGCGCACACCCGTTCGAGCAGCCGGTTGACGGTCGGGTCCTCGCCTCGCTGCTCGTCACCCACCTGCGCGGCGGCGATCGCCGCGCGCATTCCGGCGGTGGGCCTGGTCACGGTGTCGCTGCGCAGATCAATCATGGCAACAGTCTCTGGAGCGGTTTAACGAAAGCACAAGTTGCTCTTTCTTCGCTCGACCGTAAGCTGAGCTTTATGACTTTGGAGGTGCGCCGCCTTCGTGTGCTCCGTGAGCTCGCCCGGCACGGCACCATCGCCGCCGCGGCCCGCGCCCTGCACCTGACACCGCCGGCCGTCTCCCAGCAACTGGCGGCGCTCGAACGGGAGGCCGGCGCCCAGCTGCTGGAGCGCAACGGACGCCACGTCACCCTGACCGAAGCCGCGCTCACCCTCGTCGCCCATACCGAGACGATCCTCAGCCAGCTCGAAGCCGCCGCCGCCGATCTGGCCGCGATGGAGGGCGGCTACGGCGGCACCCTGCGCATCGGCGCCTTCCCGACCGCCGCCGCCACCCTCGTCGCCACCGGCCTGAGGCAACTGCTCACCTCGTTTCCCGCGGTCCGGGTGCGGCTGGACGAACTCGAACCGGAACAGAGCCTCGCCCGTCTCCGAGCCGGCGACCTCGACCTGGCGGTCGCCCACGAATACGACCTCGTACCGCGCCGAGCCGACCCCGCCCTGCACCGCGTCGAACTGCGCACCGAGGCGCTCCACCTCGCCCTGCCGCCCGGTCATCCGCTCGCCGCCCGGACGGACCTCGATCTGGCCGAACTGGCCGATGAGCGCTGGATCGCCCCACCCGACGGGCTGACCTGCCTCGACGAGCTACAACGGCTGTGCGCCGGAGCGGGATTCGAACCCGTCCTGGGCTCACACGCCTACACCCACCCCTCGGTCTTCGCGCTCGTGGCCGCCGGGCTCGGCGTCGCGCTCGTCCCCGAACTCGCGCTGTCCTGCAACCTCGCCGGCGCCACGATCAGGCCGCTCCACAACCCGGCGGCACGCCGCCGCGTCTTCGCCGCCGTCCGCAACGGCACCGCCCGGCGGCCCTCCATCGCCGTCGCCCTCACGGCTCTTCAGGCGGGCACCCCGACACCGTGACAGCCGCTCGGCCACGAACGCTGAAGCCTTTTGGTCGTTTCGTGACCGGTACCTCAGCTGGATGGGATCGCTCCGCCGTACACCCTCTGATTACTCTTTGTCGCATATCGACTACCTTGAGTTACATTGGGAGCTGCTGTGAAGGTCGCCTGCGTCGGTGGCGGACCCGCCAGTCTGTACTTCTCGATCCTGATGAAGCGGGCGGACCCGTCCCATGAGATCACCATCTACGAACGCAACCCGGCCGGCTCGACGTACGGCTGGGGCGTAACGTACTGGGACGAACTACTCAACAGTCTCCACCGCGCCGACCCCGAGTCCGCGAGCACCATCAGCGCGAACTCCGTCCGCTGGGACAACTGGGTCGTGCACGTCCACGACCGCACGACAGTGGAGCTGGAGCAGAGCGACGAGGGCTACGGCATCGGCCGCCGCGAACTGCTCGCCATCCTCGCCGAGCGGGCCCGATCCCTCGGCGTGCGGATCGAGTACGAGCGCGAGATCACCGGCGAGGACGACCTCGCCGACGCCGACCTCGTCGCCGGCTGCGACGGAGTCACCAGCGCGCTGCGCGAGCGCCACGCCGACCACTTCGGCACCAAGGTCGCCGTCGGCCGCAACCTGTACATATGGCTCGGCACCACCAAGATCTTCGACGCCTTCACCTTCGCCTTCGTGGACACCGAACACGGCTGGATCTGGTGCTACGGCTACGGATTCGGCAATGAGCACAGCACCTGCGTCATCGAGTGCGCCCCCGCGACCTGGAAGGGACTCGGGCTCGACCGGGCGAACGAGGCCCACAGCCTGGCCATCCTGGAGAAGCTCTTCACCAACCTCCTGGAAGGGCACCCGCTGATCGGCCGGTCCGGCCCCGACGGCAAGGCGCACTGGCTGAACTTCCGTACCCTGACCAACCGGACGTGGTACCGCGACAACCTCGTCCTGCTCGGAGACGCCGCGCACACCACGCACTACTCCATCGGCGCGGGCACCGCCCTCGCCCTGGGCGACGCCGCCTTCCTGGTCCAAGCGCTCCACAGCGAGACCCAACTCCAGTCCGCGCTCGCCCGATACGAGCGGGAACGCATGTCCTCGATCCGGTTCACCCAGAGAGCGGCCCACTACAGCGCCCGGTGGTACGAGAACCTCTCGCGCTACATCAGCCTGCCGCCGTCGCAGATGTGCGCCCTGCTCGGCCAGCGGCACTCGCCGGTGCTCCCACTCGTCCCGCCGCGGCTGTACTACCAGATGGACCAGGCCGCCGAATGGCTCGCCTCGAAGGTCATCCGACCACCCAAGGAAGAGAGCCGGTCATCTGATCACGCATGACCCACCCGACGACGGCATCGCCAGGGCTGCTAAATGGTGACGCAAGGCAGTCCTATGGAGTGCCAGGCGCCGAATCCGTCCCTGAACCATCCTTCCACGCAGTATTTTCCTCGCTTGAACGGCCCGAACCAGCGAGTTTCCGTGGGTGGCCTGCCTGTGCAGTTCCGCAGTTCACGGGTGTTGAAGTCGAAGCCGGGGCCCCGGAAGTGGAAATGGGACCGAGGCCAGCAGCGATTCCACCGCCATGATGCCTTGACCATGCCGGTCCTCGCGCTGTTGGGTCCCGCTTCGATACAGGTGCTGTGGTTGCAGCCGTCCGCCATGATCACTGCTTGTCCCATGGGGGAGGGTGCGAGCGCGGCGGCAGGTGCCGCCGTGGATGCCGTCAGCGTCAGTGCCAGGCCGGTGATCGTGTGCCGGATGTGCATGTCCGCTCCAAGAGTCGCAGGTCAGGCTCCGTCGCCAGCCTGCCGTACCGTCGCCGTGCTCGAATACGCACTTTTACGCACGCGCCCCGGAACGTCATGTCGCCCGGAGATACCGTGGGCGTCATGGATGCCGACAGCGCGGAGCCGTTCGGACCAATGCTCCGGCGTCTGCGCGAACGTGCGGGTCTCACGCAGGAGCAACTGGCGGAACGCGCCGGGATCAGCACGAACGCGGTGAGCGCGCTGGAGCGCGGCGTCCGGTCACGGCCCTACCGCCACACCAGGGACGCGCTCGCGGCCGCGCTCGGGATCACTGCCGTCGAGCGGGCGGCGTGGGAGGGAGCTCTCTCCGCGCCGGTGTTCCGGCCGCGGCTTCCGGCTGCCGCGTCTCCCATCCTCGGTCGCGAGCCGCAGATCGACCTCGTGCTGCGCAGGCTGTCGACGGAACGCGTGGTGACGCTGACCGGCCCTGGCGGGGTCGGCAAGACGCGGCTCGCGCTCGCGGTGTCGGAGCGGATCGAGGCGCGGTTCGCCGACGGGGTGATCTTCGTTCCGCTCGCCGCTCTCCAGGAGGGCTCGGATGTGCTGCCCGCGATCGCGCACGCGGTCGGCCTGCGGGAGCTCGGTCCCCGCGACGTGCGGGAGGTGCTCGCCGGTCACCTGCGCGCCAGACGCGCGCTTCTCGTCCTCGACAACGCCGAGCACGTGCCGGACGCGGCGGGGGAGGCGGCGGCGCTGATGATCGCGGCTACCGCGATCGTGGTCCTGGTGACCAGCCGCGCACCGCTGCGCATTCACGGCGAGCACGTGCATCCCGTTCCTCTCCTCACGGCGGGGGAGAGCGGTGCCCTGTTCGCCGCGCGGGCGGCCCAGGCGAGCGGTCACCCCCTCGACGACGGCGACCGGAGCGTCGTGGCCGAGCTGTGCGCGCGTCTGGACCACCTCCCGCTGGCCATCGAGCTGGTGGCGGCCCGGACGCGGCTGCTCACGCCGGTGCGGCTTCTCGCGCACCTCGACGCTCTGGTCCTCGGTACGGCCGGCGGCCCGCGGGACGTACCCGCACACCAGCGGACGCTGCGCGACACCGTGCGCTGGAGCTACGACCTCCTCGACGAGGCGGCGCGCACACTGCTGCGTCACCTCGCCGGATTCTCCGGAGGCTGGACGCTGCCCGCGGCGATGGCCGTCGGCGAGCTCTCGGAGACCGAGGCACTCGACCTGCACGCCACGTTGCTGGACAACAGCCTGATCGTGCGGGACACGGCGAGCGGCGAGCCCCGGTTCCGGATGCTGGAGACGATCCGGGCCGTCGTCCTTGAGCACCTGTCCGCCCCGGGCGAGGCGGACAGGCTACGCGAGCGGCACGCCAGGTACTTCTGCGACCGCATGACCACCATCGCACCTCTCCTGTGGGACCCCAGGACGGCCGAGGCCCTGGACGAGCTCGCATCCGACCACGAGAACCTGCGCGCCGCCATGCGGCACCTGCTCGCCGGCGGCGCGCTGTCCGAGGTCGCCGCCGCCTGCGCCGGATCATGGCTGTACTGGGTGGTCCGCGGTCACCTGCGCGATCCGCTGCACTGGGCACGCACGGCCCTTGGCCCGGGGACGGAGCCGGCGGTCCGTGCCAGGCTGCAGTACATCGCCGGGTGGTCGCTTCTTCCGCGCGGGCACCACGACGAGGCCGCCAGGTGGTTCGAGGCCGCCGCCGGCTCGGCCCGCGACGCCGCCGCGGACGCCGAACTGGCGTGGATCTTGTTGTCCTGGGCGCATGCCGAGGTATATCGGGGCCGGCCGGAGCCGGCCGCGGAACTGCTCGCGTCAGCCTCCGCGGCACTGGACGGGCACAGCGACGTTCACGCGCTGTCGTGCGTGGCGATCGGTTACGCGCACGTCGCCATAGCCGGCGGTTCCATGACGGAGGCCGACGCATTGCTGGCCGCGCAGCTGCCGGACATCGAGGCCCGTGGCGCGCAGTGGCCGATCGCCGTCGCGCTGGGTATCCAGGGCCGGGTCGCCGCCGTCCTCGGCGACCACGCGCGGGCGGCGAAGCTGCTCGATCGCTCGGTACGCATCTTCGGCGAACTGCAGGACACCTGGGGCATGGCTCACCAGCTCACCCATCTCGCGGACGCCGCCGCGCTCCAGGGCGACCACACCCGGGCGGCCCTGCTCTATGGCGCCGTCGACGAGCTCGCCCACGAGGTGGGCGCCCAGGTTTTCCATGTGTGGCAGGAACTGAGCGATCGCTGCCAGGCGGACGTCATGTCCGCGCTGGGGGTTGACCGCTGTACTCGACTTCGCCGCCGTGGCCGGTTGCTCAGCGTGGCCCAGGTCGTCGAACTGGCGACCGGGTCACGTGACGCCCACACAGTGGCGAGTGTGTGAGCGGTGTCCGTGGTGCTCGCCTTCGCGACGGCCGACGCTGGTTCTCATCCGAGCAGCCCAACCGAAGGACCGACACCATGTCGTACGAAGGCACCGCCAACCTGAAGATCGTGCAGGGCCTGTACGCGGCCTTCGCCGGCCGGGACCTGGAGACCATCCGCGCCGCCATCCACCCCGAGTTCGTGATGCGGCAGAGTGACCTGCTGCCGTGGGGCGGACGACGCCAGGGGCCCGACGGCTTCCTCGCCTTCCTCGGCACGCTTCTCAGCCACGTCGGCCCCGCCCTCGACATCGAGGCCCTGTACGACGCAGGCGATCACGTCGTGCAGTTCGGCCACAGCCACGGCACGGTGATCGCTCACGGCACGCCGTTTCGCGTACCGGAAGTGCACGTCTGGCAACTCCGGGACGGCCTGATCACGTCCTACCAGGTCTACGTCGACGTTCCGGCCATGCTCGCCGCGTTGACTCCACTCCCTGAGACGGCGTGAACGCGCCCGGCCATCCGAGGGCCGGCCACGTGCGCTGGGCGCCCGGATAACCGATACCGAACTGTCGGTCGAATTTGATACAACGGTCGCCGGCGTGCTCGGCGAAAGGAAGATCGTGACAATACGGGCGGAGTTCACGGTCCCCGGCGTGAGTCATGATCGACGGGGTCCGGCCCGCTGGATCTGGTCGCACCTGCGCCGCCAGCCGCTTTACCTGACCGGCTCCGTGCTCGGGGCGGTCGCGATGGTGGTGCTCAACGCGGCCATCCCCGGCCTGGTCGGTGACGCCTTCGACGCCGTACTCGCCCGGCAGGACGTGCTCCCGATCGCCCTGGTGCTGCTCGGCGTCGTCGCGCTGCGCGGCCTGCTCGACTTCTGCGCGCGCCTGAGCAGCGAGCTGCTCGCCAACCGGCTCAACCGCGACACCCGCGACGAGCTGTACGTGAGCCTGCTCGGCAAGAGCCAGACCTTCCACAACCGCCAGCGCGTCGGCGACCTGATGGCCCGCGCGGCCAACGACATCAGGCAACTGCGCATGCTGGTCGCGCCCGGCCTCGACATGATCGTCGACTCCGGCGCCCAGGCCGTCATCCCGCTGGTGTTCATAGCGTTCATCGACCCGCGGCTGCTGCTCGTGCCCGCGATCTTCATGGTCGCCTTCGGCCTCGCGCTGTGGCACTACATGCGGCAGCTCAACCCGGTCGCGACCGGGATGCGCGAGCAGTTCGGCACCCTGAACGCCGGGCTGAACGAGGCCGTGCGCGGCATGGAGGTCATCAAGGTGACCGCGCAGGAAAGCGGCGAGCGGATCAAGTTCCGGCGCAACGCCCGCGGCTACCGCGACCTGTTCGTCCGCGAGGGCCTGGTCCGCGCCCGCTACCTGCCGACCCTGCTGCTCGCCGTGGCCATGGCGGGGGCCCTGTGGCACGGCGTCCACCTGCACTCCACAGGTGACCTCACCCTCGGCCAGCTGATCGCGTTCATGGGCCTGATGGGCCTGCTGCACTTCCCGACGAACGTGTCGACGTTCACGTTCTCACTGGTCCAGCTGGGCTTGGTCGGGGCGCGCCGCATCCTGGAGATCATGAACGCCGACACGGAGCTCGACCAGCACGCGGACGGCCACACGGCTCCGATGCGCGGCGAGGTCGTGTTCGAGAACGTCTCGTTCGGTTATGAGGGCGCACAGGTCCTGAAAAACCTGTCCTTCACGGTACGGCGCGGCGAAACGGTGGCCATCGTCGGCGAAACCGGCTCGGGCAAGAGCACGCTGACCAAGCTCGTCTCCAGGACCTTCGACGTCGACTCCGGGAAGATCCAGATCGACGGCGTGGACGTGCGCGACTGGAACCTCGACTCGCTGCGCTCCCAGATCTCCACCATCGAGCAGGACATCGTGCTGTTCTCCCGTCCGGTGGCCGAGAACATCGCCTTCGGCCTGGGCCAGCAGGCCGGCCGCGAGGCCATCGAAGCCGCGGCGGCCGACGCGCAGGCCGCGGAGTTCATCGCCGAGCTCGACGAGGGCTACGACACCGTGATCGGCGAGCGCGGCGTCACGCTGTCCGGCGGCCAGCGCCAGCGCCTGGCCATCGCCCGAGCCCTGCTCACCGACCCGGCCATCCTGATTCTCGACGACTCGACCAGCGCCATCGACTCCGGCACCGAAGACCTGATCCAGCAGGCGATCGAACGCATCCAGTCCGGCCGGACCACGCTGCTGATCACACACCGGCTCGCCCAGATCCGCTGGGCCGACAAGGTCCTGCTGCTCCGGCGCGGCGAGGCGGTCGACTTCGGCACCCACGACGAGCTGCTCGGCCGTAGCCCGCTCTATCGCCGGATCTTCTCCCACTACGGCGAGGTGGAGGTGCCCGTCTAGATGGGTTTCCTGATGGACGGCCTGGAGGCCGAAGACTACGACCGCGCCTACAGCGACCGCGCCCTGCTCCGCCGCATTCTCCGCTATTTCTGGCCCAAGCGATGGGCGATGCTCCTGGTCGCCCTGATGGTCGTGCTCGGCTCCGCGGCACAGGCGGCCGTACCCCTGATGATCAGTTCGGGCATTGACAAGATCGTCGCGGGCGGCGACATCTGGGCACTGGCCGGAGGCATTCTGCTCGCGGGCGCCCTCGGCTGGGCGTTCAGCTTCGTCCGGCAGTGGTTCAACGCCAAGGCCACCGGCGACGTGGTGCTCAGCCTGCGCGAGGACGCCTTCGACGCGGTCCTGGAGCGGGACATGTCGTTCTACGACGAGAACCCGTCCGGGCGGATCGTCAGCCGGGTCACCTCCGACACCGACGACTTCGCCAACGTGGTCGGTCTCAGCATGGACCTGCTCAGCCAGGTGCTCGTCGTCGGCTTCGTCACCGGGCTGCTGTTCACGCGGAGCGTTCCGCTCGCCCTGCTGACGCTGGTCATCGCGCCGATCGTGATCCTGTGCGCGCTGCAGTTCCGGCGGATCGCGCGCACCACCACGCGCCGGGCGCAGCGCTCGATGAGCCGGGTCAACGCCAACCTCAACGAGACCATGGGCGGGATCGCCGTCGCCAAGAACTTCCGCCAGGAGCAGCGGGTCTACGACGAGTTCCGCCCGATCAACGAGCAGAGCTACGCGGTGAATCTGCGGCAGGGCTTCGTCTTCGGCAGCATCTTTCCGCTGCTGTTCCTCATCGCCGGACTGGCGGAGGTGGGACTGGTCCTGGTCGGCGGCAGGTCGGTGGTGGACGGTGGGTTGTCGGCCGGTGACTGGTATCTGTTCCTTCAGGCCATCGCGTTCTTCTGGTTCCCGCTGACCTCGATCGCCGCCTTCTGGTCGCAGTTCCAGCAGGGTCTGACAGCGGCCGAGCGGGTGTTCGCGCTGATCGACGCGCCCGCGCGAGTGGTGCAGACCGGCGCGCTGCCGGTCGGCAGGCTGGCGGGGCGGATCGAGTTCAATGACGTGAGCTTCGGCTACTCCGCCGAGGTCCCCGTCCTTCGGGACTTCAACCTCACGATCGAGGCTGGGCAGACCGTGGCGCTGGTCGGCCACACGGGGGCGGGCAAGTCCACGCTGAGTAAGCTCATCACCCGCTTCTACGAGTTCCAGGGCGGCACCCTCCTCATCGACGGCCGCGACATCAGGACCCTCGACCTCCCCGCGTACCGCCGGCAGATTGGCGCGGTGCCGCAGCTGCCGTTCCTGTTCAGCGGTACGGTCGCCGACAACATCCGCTATCCGCGCCCGGAGGCGACGGACGATGAGGTGCTGGAGGCGGCCATCGGCGTGGGAGGCGGCGACTGGATCGAGGCGCTACCTGACGGCCTGGCCACCGACGTCGGCGAGCACGGCAGATCCCTGTCCATGGGCCAGCGCCAGCTCGTGGCCCTGGCCAGGCTCCTCATCCAGAACCCCGCGATCGTCGTCCTGGACGAAGCGACAGCCAGCGTCGACCCGCTGACCGAGGCGCAGATCCAGGACGGGCTCGACACCGTGCTGGCCGGCCGTACCTCCATCGTGATCGCGCACCGGTTGTCGACGATCGAGCACGTGGACAGGATCATCGTGCTCGACCACGGCCGGATCGTGGAGCAGGGCGATCACTCCACGCTGCTGGCCAGGGGCGGGCGCTACTGCGAGGTGTACAACACCTACTTCAGGCACCAGTCGCCCAACTACCGCCCCGGCACCGGCTTCGTCACCGTCAACTAGCCGGCCAGAGCATGCTCGGGCCGGCGGCGCCACGGAACAGCGAGCACCGCCGAGCCGCATGATCGGCGCCCTACGGGCGGGTCATCGCCCCGGCCGAGGCGGCAGGCGCACGCCGGGACGAGCGGGTGCGAGGCCGCGCCGCTCACGGGCCGAACGCCCATGCCACCATCAGCGGGAACTCCTCACGCCAGAACGCGCCGCCGTGCGGCCCGGCCCGCTCCGTCATGACCACGTCCCCGCCCGCATCGCGCAGCGCGACCGCCCACCGGGTCGCGTTCTCGAGGAAGAACGGCTCCAGCGTGCCGGCGACGAGGTACGCGCGCGGTACCGAACTCGGCATCACGCCGGGCGGCCGGAAACCCGCGCCCGGCGAGGCGCAGAGGACCGCACCGTAGACGTCCGGATGCCGAAGCCCCATCGCCAGCGCCAGCTCGCCACCCGCCGACACGCCGAACACCGCGCTGCGTTCGGCGGGGAGCACGACTCCGAATCGCGACCGCGTCCACCGGCGGACGTCCTCAACGAAGAACTGCTCGTGTGCCGCGAACCGCTCCTGGTCAAAGCCCGGTGAGTACTCGTGGAGCCGCAGCGTCTCATCGGCCGGGCGGTGGACACCGACGATCATCGTGGACGGCACGTCGGCCGCCTCAAGGACTCCGCCCCACTGCGAGATCAGCTGACCGTCACCGGCGAACACGACCGCCTCGGGCGGATCCGGCGGGATGTACACCGTGACGTGCCGGCCACCGTCGTAATCGAACGTCTCGGTGACGACCTCGTGGTTACGCATGCCGAATCCCGATCCTTGAGAGCTCCTTCGACCTGCCGACCACCCACAGGCCTGCCGCCGGAGATGGTACTCACCGCCGCCATCGAAGAGGCATCCTCGCCGTGCCCCGGCGGGACCCGGTATACGCCGCCGTGGCCGCTCTGCCCACGGAGTGGTCAGCGGGTGCGCTGGTCTGCCGCACAATGAGACGCGTTCGTTATTTATCTGACGAACACTCGTGTTGAGCGGATAAGTGGTTCGGTAAATCTCTTCCCCGGAACGGCACAGTGTCATCCCCCAAGGAGGACCAGGTGATCCGTGCGACGGCGAGAATCCTGCGCGCCGCTGTCCGAGGTGCCGGAGTTTCCGGCATGCTTGCCAAACTTGCCGGTATCAGAATGCGACCCCGCTACGCCCCACTGGCGTCACATCCGGGGACGTCCGTCCTCGTCAACCGTGGGAAACGTGGTCGCCTGAGCCTGATTCCCTCGATGGGGGAATATCCGGTCTACGACGATGTCCTCTATCACTTCATGACAAATGACGAGAAGGGAAATGAGCCCTTTCGAAAGGCTCTCAACCGGCTGGCGCCAGGATGCTCCGTACTGGATCTTGGCACTGGGCGTGACCTTCTCTGGGCTCGCCAGGCCCTCCAAAGTGGCGCCAGGCGGGTGGTCGCGATCGAAGGCCAGGAAGACACGGCGCTGAAGGTCCGGAGGAAGCTCACCAGGCTGGGGGCCGGCGACCGCATCGAACTCGTGGAGGGCTGGTCGACTGACATCGACCTCCGGGATCGGGTCGACGTCTGTGTCGCGGAGGTCATCGGTTGCATCGGTGGTTCGGAGGGGGCGGCCGCTGTGATCAGCGACGCACGCCACCGGCACCTGAAGGACTCCGGCATGATCATCCCTGCGCGCTGCGTCACCCTGGCCGGTGCGATATGCATGCGCGACCTGATGCCCGCACCGGCCCTCGACCCCATCGCCCTGCATTACGTGGAGCGGACCCTGGACGTGATCGGCCGCCCCTGCGACATACGGATGGCCCTGCGCGGAGTCCGTCCGGAGGATCTGCTCACCGAGTCGGCGCCCGTGGAGACACTCGACTTCGGCACCGAACTCGACGCGAGCGCGGAGGAGACGGCCGAGGTGCTCGTGGAGCGCCAAGGACGCATCGACGGGCTCCTGTTGTGGATCCGCTTGTGGGGACACGCCGACGACGAGCCCATCGACGCCCTGGCGCAGGACCTGGGCTGGAATCCCGTCTACCTGCCGATCTTCGCCCAGCCCATTCCCGTCGAACGGGGCGACCGGCTGAACGTACGCTTCACCCGGACCCTCAGCGACGACGGCATCCACCCTGACTACTTCGCGACCGTCCGCCTGACGACCAGGAACGGGACCCACGAGGCGGAAGCGGAGTCCAGGCACCAGCCCCGCCAGTTCCGCGCCCACCCGTTCTACGCGACGCTCTTCTCCGCTTCCGGGCGCTGACCAGCCGGCACCAGGACAGCTCAGGTGGGGTCGATCGCGTGTAGGACGGTGCCGGTGTCGCGCTGGACGCGCTCATGGGTGGTTGACGCGCGCCGGAGATCAGATGGGCAGCGCAACGCCTGGTCGTCGGCGAGCTGGCGGCGATGTCGGCGTGCCGAGCGCCTCTCGCACCGGCCGGCGGGTGGCGACGTTCAGGGGCAGGGGTGGGGCGGGCGCTGCCAGATCCAGACGTCGACCGCGGTGCCGGCCGGGTAGAGGACCAGCGGGTTGGAGCCGACGGACGTGCGCGGGCTCTGCCGGGCGATCAGGCCGATGTTGTTGCAGACGTGGTCGATCGTGGAGCGCTGGATCCCGAAGGAGAAGCCGAAGGCGGCCAGCGTGGAGCGGGCCTGGCCGATGCCGAGGCCGACGATGTCCGGCATCTCGCAGAATCGTACGCCGTGGTTGGTGACGCAGACCGGGGACGCGGCAGTGCTCTGAGCGGTGGCGCTGCCGGTGAGCAGGGCGGTACCCAGGCAGGCGGTGGCGGCCACGGCGCTCACCCAGCGGAGTGTTCTCATCAGGTGTCCCTTCGGGGAGGTTTCATCACCCTTGGGGCGTTCCATTACGTTCCTCGCTGTGCCATGAGCAGGCGGTTCGTCTCGGCCCTGATCACCGCGGTGGCGCTGGGCGCCGCACCGGCCGGCCACTGCCACGTACATGTGATCCCGCGCCGGCGGACGGCCGCGCGGCTGTTCATCAGCGAGGCGACGGTCAAGAGCCATGTGCTGCACATCTACGCCAAGCTCGGAGTCAACGACCGGGCCGCCGCCGTGGCGGTCGCCTTCCGGCGGGGATTGCTCTCCGTCGACGACGCCTAGCCAGGGCGGCCACGCCGGTGCTCGGCACCCTCACCCTGGCCAGGGTGTTCATCTGGCTCCGAACCTGATCCGGAAGCAGCTCCTAGTTGAAACAGTCCTGCTTGTTGAGCGCGATGCCGTACTCGGTGACCTTGCCGCGCGTGAGGGTGAAGCTGTAGTACGCCTTCTTGTTGCCGGGCACCGCGGTCACGTAGAAGCCATGGGCGTCCTTCTTGGCGCGTGGGTAGGCCGCCTTCACCTGCTTGGTGGTGGAGCCGATCCTGATGCCTTCCGGGGTCCTCATGCCCTTGGCGGCGAAGATGGCGGCCAGTCCCACCTTCGGCGAGATGTAGATGCCCACCGAGTCCTTGGGGGTCGGGAAGCTCTTCAGGTCCCAGCCGGAGCAGCCGCCGTTGCCCGGCAACTTGTTGACGACGGCGCCCGTCGTCTTGGCCTGCTTGAGTGTCATGCCGAGCTTGACGCTGCCGTATCCGTAGGGGCCCAGCGTCGGCCTTGTCTGGGCGTGCGCCACGGTGGCACCGGAGATCAGCAGGGAACCGGCAAGCAGCGAGGCCGCAGTCATCGTCTTCATCATGTTCTGCTTTGACTGCGCGACGCCGGAAAATGTTGCGCGTCGAGCGATCTTTCTCGGCTGGTGCGGCCCGTCATGGGCTTTCGGAGTGAAAGCTTGCCGGTCGCCTGATTATGAAATCGTCATGCCGCTTGCAAGCGACCAACGGTAAACGAAGAGGGTGACCCTCTTCCTGACCGTGCTCGCCCTGCTCCTGCTGAGCGTGCTCCTGGTCGTCCTGATCTACAACAGCCTCGTGGTCAAGCGCAACGCCGTCGACAACGCCTGGTCGCAGATCGACGTGCAGCTCAAACGCCGCCACGACCTCATCCCCAACCTCGTGCGCACGGTCCAGGGCTACGCCGCGCACGAACGCCAGACGCTGGAGGCGGTGCTCGCGGCCAGAAGCGCGGCCGTGCAGCCGGCCGGTCCGGAGCGACGGGCGCGGGCCGAGTCCACGCTGAGCGCGGCCATCGGCGGCGTCATGGCGATCGCGGAGGCGTACCCCCAACTGCGGGCCAGCGAGAACTTCGCCGCATTGCAGGAGGAACTGGCCACCGGCGAGAACCGCATCGCCTACGCCCGGCAGTACTACAACGACGCCGTGCTCGCCTACAACAACGCCCTGCACACGATCCCGTCCAACCTCGTGGCCGGGCTGACCGGGCACCGGGAACGCGAATACTTCCGCACCACCGACCCCGAACGCGGGCCGGTCGAGGTCAGGTTCTGAGTGTGCCGGGGGAGAGGGAGTTCGTCACGCTGACTCCGGCGCTCGCGATCGCAGCGGCCGCCTTCACCCTGCTGTGGCTGCTCCAGGTCATCTGGCGCATCCGTGCCGCCAAGGGACCACGCGTGGGCCGGGGCGTGGCGGCGCCGGAGTTCGAGGGGCTCTCGCCCGCCGTGGTCGACCTGATCACCGAGAACGGCACGCTCACCCACGAGGCGGCGGCGGCCACGGTGCTGGATCTGGCGGCGCGGGGTCATGTCGGTATCGAGGAGGTAGGGCCCGGTCTCTGTCTGGTACGGCTGCGCCGGGATCGTGCCAAGGGCGGGCTCAAGCCGTACGAGATGATGGTCCTGGACCATCTCACCACGCTGGGCGGCACCGGCGTGGTCGCCACGGAGGCGATCGCCGAGGGCAGCCGCGACCTGGGGCGATGGCAGGACGACTTCGAGAAGAGCGTGATCGCGGAGGCGCGTACGCTGGGCCTGACCGGGAAGGCGGGCGGCCCCGGCACCGGTATGTCGATCACCGGGCTGCTCGCCGCGCTCCTGTGGGGCGTGCTGGCCGACCTGACGTTGATGCCCAGGCCGGTGGGCGCGCTCACGCCGCACCTCCTCCTGATCGGGTTGGCCGCGACGACAGCCTTCGACAAGCGCCTGGGCGGCGAGCGGCTGACCAGGCGCGGCCGGGCCGCCGCCGGACATTGGCTGGGCGTGCGCGCCCACCTGCGCGGGATCGCGCACGTGGACAGCCTGCCGTCGGCCGCGGTGACGATCTGGGGCAGGCGACTCGCCTACGCCGCCGCGTTCGGTCTCACCCGCGCCGCGCTGGCCAGCCTTCCGGTACTGCTCCCGCGCGATCAGGAGCACGCCTGGTCCGACCACGGGGGGCTCTGGCACCGGGTCCGGGTCACGTACCCCGGCCAGAGCAAGGTGATCACCTGGCTGCTGCTCTCCCTGATCTTCTGCATCTGGGTGGGGAGCGCTCTGGGGGTGAGCATCTGGTACGGCCTGCGTACCCTGGCTCCCGACGACCCGGCGCCGTTCGTCATCTCGATGATCATGATCGCCGGCGGCGGACTCGTCACCGTCGTGTTCATGCTGATCGTGATCCTGCCGATCGGGCTGGTCACCAAGGCGGTGTGGAAGAACCGGGCAAGGAACGCCACGCCGCGCCGGACGCTGGAGGGCCGGGTGATCAGACTCCACGCGGCCGAGATCACCGGCGAACTGCGTTATCTGGCCATCGACCACGGGCCGCGGCGCGTGCGGGCGGTTCGCGCGCTCGCCGGCCAGCTGGCCGGCGTCGCCGACGGGGACCTGGTGCGAGCGCGGGTGACCGGGGCGGGCTACCTGGCTTCGATCGAGGTGCTGGAACGCCGCACCGCCCGGCCGTCCGACATCACGACGACGGAGACGTAGGAGTGTCGGGCAAGGGGCGGCCGCCAGTCTGGTGTTGGTCAAGGTCGCGCTAGGCGCATGGCGATCGCCCAGGTCGTGGCCCAGGATGCAGGGGTCCATGCTGACCTGTGAAGGAGCACGATGCGTTACCTGGTCCTGATCCCTGTTGCCGCCGCGGGGCTGTTTCTGGCCTCTCCCGCCCAAGCCGCGCCGGCGCCGCCCGGCGAGGGCCACAGCATGCCCGGCACCCTGCTCGCCGGGCTGACCCGAGGACTGCCGATCAACGGGCTACCGGTCGGCTGAGGCCACCGCTCAAGTCGCGTGGGCGGACAACCCCAGTGCGTTGTCCGCCCGTGCTCTCCGTGGCGACGTCATCCGGCGCGTTCTCGATTCTGCACTGAACTTCCCCGAATCCCCCAGAACTTCGGCGTCGTGGGGGAGCATCACCCATCGGGCTGGGCACGTTGACGCGTACTCGCCTCCGCAGCGGGAGGTGTACGCCGAAAACGCTCACACAGCGTCACGATGGCCATGCTCCAGCCCCACGGGCATGGCTCTCGGATCCACCTTCATGGCCACGATGCCCGTCACCGCCGGCTTCCCGACGGGTGGCCGGGATCCCGCTCGGCTGAGTGGCTCCTCGATGGTACGGCGCGGGCGGTACGGCGTCCCTTGGCTGCGTTCGGGTAGGGCCGCATTGCCTTCCTGCCCGGCGGCCGGGTTGTCGAGGAGGGCGATCACGAAGGCCGCTACGCCGATTCCTCCACGTTGGTGCGGTAAGCTCCCGGGTAGCAGCTAGACAAATTTGGCTAGTGAAGATCGAGAGGTTTCGATGAAGCCGGTACGGCTGCTGGTCCTGGGCGCACCGACGGCTACTGGATCCACGCGGGCCAGGCGCCTCATCGAGGACCTTCCCCGGAAGCGGGCCTGGAGTTGCTGCGCCGGCGGGCCCGCGCCATGCGCGAGCATCACCGCGCACCTGCCCGAGGGCGCGGATCTGGCGACCGGGGGCCCGGTCGGCGAGGTGCCGTCCCTGTGGCCCAGCACCACCGACGCCCAACGGACCGACCCGATGATCCGCCGCCTGGAAGAGGGCGCGTTCACCATGGCCGACGAACAGGAGTTCCCCCGATGGCCAACGAGATCGCCATACCGCTGCTTCCCTGCCGCTCCATCGACGAGATGGCCGACTTCTACACGATGCTCGGCTTCCACCGGATCTACTACCAGGTCCGGCCGAACCCGTACGTGCTGCTCAAGCGCGAGGACCTCCAGCTGGGCTTCTTCGGCATGCCGGAGGCGTTCAAGCCCGAAGACTCCTACGGAACCTGCGTGATCGTCGTGCCGGACACCGGAGAGCTGTTCGAGGCGTTCGCCGCGGGCATGCGCGCGGCGCACGGCAAACTCCTGGTCTCCGGCATCCCCCGGATGACCCGGCCGCGCAGGCGCAAGAACGACGGCAACCGCTCCGGCTTCGCCGTCATCGACCCCGGCGGCAACTGGATCCGCTTCATGACCGCCCGCCCTCTCCCGGAGCAGAAGGAGGCCACGAGCAGGCTCACCACCTCGCTGAACCGGGCGGTCGTGATGGGCGACTCCCACGGCAAGCACGAGCGGGCGGCCGAGGTCCTGGACGGCGCCCTGGAGCGGGACAAGGACACCGCGTCGGCGGCCGAGCTGCTGGAAGCGCTGGCCTACCGGGCCGAGCTCGCCGTCCGCGCCAAGGACCACGCGGCCGCCGGACACGCCCTGGCCAGGGCGCGCGCCCTCACCCTGACCGAGGCGGAACGCGACCAACTCGCCCAGCCCCTGGCGGCCATCGACGACCTAGAGGCCGCGCTGGATCTCTGATCGGGTACGCCGCTCGCGCGCGGCCGCCGAGCGGGGCGGCCGCGCGCGTGCGGCCGAGGCGGGAACAGAGCCCCGGACCAGCTGATGGCCGGGGCGCGTTCACCCGTGCCGGCCGTCCCGCCCGGCGCACCGGCCACCCACCCCGGGCATCGTGCCGTGCCGGTGCGCGCTGCTCGTGGCCGCCGAACCGTTACCGGCTCGCCCCCGGCTGGGGCGCCCCGGCCAAGAACGCGCCCGAGATGAGGGGAAGTAGAGATCGCCGCCCTGCCGGACATCTAGGGGTGAAGCCGAAATCGGGGTAGGAGGAGATCACTTGGCTGTCCAGCAGGTGACGCCGGGCTGCCGCGACGTGTTCTCCGAGCCTGCCAAAGGCGGTCAGCCAGGCGCGTCCCAGATGGGCCGGATCTCGATGCCCGCCCCCAGCGGGCAGCGCCGCGCGATCTCCTCGGCCTCCTGCGCTGATGCGCACTCGATGACGTAGAAGCCGGCCAGGTCCTGCCGCAACTCCACCATCGGCCCGCGCCGGGAGATCGGCCCCTGCTGCGAGGGCCGCAATGACCAAGCCTCCTTGGAGGGCTTGACCGCCTCCCCGGAGAACGCCACACCCTCCTCCCGCAGGTAATCGGCGAACGCCACATGCTCGGCCACCGCCGCGCCCATCTCCTCCGGCGAGACCCTGTCCCAGTAACCCTCCGGGTCGAAGAGCAACAAAACAAACTTCATCATCGACCTCCTTCACCCACCATGACGCTCAAGCCTCTCCGAAATCGACAGGCCTGAGGCGCAAGCCGCCGACCCTCCCTATCTCAAGGGCGTCGAGGGCGAACGGCGTGCAGTACAGGCCCCTTTTGATCGCCCTTCGGCGGCCTGGCGCTCACCACGGTCATCCTGCCCGGCATCCGGGTCATGGCCGGGCTGGAGGTTGGCACTCGAACTCCGCTGAACGGTCCCATGGCCCATCTGGCGGGCTGGAAGGCAGTCCAGCAGGGCGCGAGCTGGCCCTGGACGTGGGTTGCCCGGTCTGGTGGGATCTCTGTGGCTGGGGCCCGTGGAGGAGAGGGCGCGATGGAGAAGTGGGAGCGGCGGGAAGTGCCGCAGGAGATTCTGGAGCAGGCGTCGTCGCATCCCGGTGGGAACGTTTACGCGATCGACCATCGGCAGATTCGAGATGCCTCAGGGTATGTGCCGCCGGAGGCGATCGTCGGGTGCTGGAAGGTTGGGGACGACGGGCGGCCGACTGGAGAGTACGCGGCCAATCCTGGGCATGGGCCGATTACTGATGACTTTCGTGCGTTGAGCGAGGCGGATCACTGGCTGGGGTGGGCTGGGGAGGATCCTGCTGCTGAGGTACGGAGATCGGTGGAGGAGACGCTGCGGGAGCAGGTGACTGGATGCGTCGTTCAGTGGATGAAGGTTCTTCGTGAGCCGGAGTTCCTCACCGGTGGCAGGAGGGATCCCGAAAGCGCCGAACGCATGGTTGTGGTGCGGGCGGGGCTGGCGGTGGAGTTCGCGTTGTCGGTATCGCCGCCGAGCGGGGAGTTCGAGGTCCTCGTCGGTGTGTACACGTGGGTGGCCACCGGGCTCGACGGGCCAGACAGGCGCGATCGTATCTGGCTGGACCTCGGCATGCGCCTTGAGGACGCCAAGGATCTGCTCAAGTCCCGCATTTACGAGGTCGGCTGATCTCTTACGGCCCGCTCGACGGTGACCACCGGATGCCCCCCGCTCTGGTGAAAGGCATCCACGCATGAGCAGGAACAACACGCTGAGAATACCTCAGCTGGATAAATAGCTTTTTTGCCAGCAATTTGGTTGAGGGCCAGTCGATGTCTAGTGCCACGCGTAGATTTTCCAGTATGCCCGTTCGTCAACCTCTGCCTTGATTGTATCCATCTGCGGTTTGCTGAGAAGTAGCCCTACATACTCAACCATGTAGCTGGTTATGTTAACCGCCCATTTGTTGTAAGCCATGGTCGCGTGGCCGTGAGACGTGGCGGCATCCATGCAATATTTGGCTCTTTTGAGCGCGTGTCCCAGCTCTCGGTCTCCTGCGATGCCCGCTCGCCTTTCCAGCGATTTGCAGGCATCAAGCATCGATTCGACACGGCCATAGAAATCGCGGGGGGCTGTCATGTACTTCCGGGGCAGCGCGCGATTCTGTGCATGCCATCGGAGCGCACTGGTGAGATTTTCGTGTCCATCTCCTCTCAGATCGATGGCTGCTGTGAACCGGCCTAACTGAACCTTGGAAGCCGTCATCCAAAACTCCTCGGGGACTTCTCGAAGAAGGCCCATCATCGAGCCGGTAACAAAACAGTAGGCCTTCTCTTGTCGCGAGGATCGATGAACGTCCGTGTACCAGTTTATTCCAACGACCACGCATCCGCCGAGAAAGGAATATCCAATGACACCCGAGAGAAAATTGACCATCACAGGATGCTTCTGCAGAAAATCTAGATAATATAGTTCCATGTAGCAGGCGATGGCAAGGCTGGCTAAGAACGTTATTATGAGGACAGCGACTACAGCCTTCGGCAGGCGCGGCATTAACCTTCTCCAATCGTGCCTGAGTATCGCCAGGGGTGACTATTCCCCGACACGATAACGCCCGTCAGCGCACCGGCGTTCCCGATTTGCTCTGGTTGTCCCCTAGGAACTTGTCTCACTGGCTACACAATCCGCCCAGGTGAGCATTGAAATGTCAAACTGCACGAAAGAGACAACTGCGGATCGTGCCTTAACGTGAGATTCTGATGACCAAATAAGCCCGATTCGCGAATCAGTCTCACGTTCAGATTGACCTCCTTGCGCATCGCGGGACGGCCGGATTGGCTGGGGTAGGTTCACGCGGGTTTGATCAGCCGGCGATGCCACACCGGTAGAAAGCGGGCCAACGCCGCCAGGAGCGCCCGATCGGCCCAGTCCGGCTTTGGCCGGACGATCTGGCGCTTCAACACCGCCACCTCAGGCCGGAGCACCATGATCTCGACATCCTTGGACGTCTCACCTCCAGCCCGCCAACCTCCCGGATCAAGGCCAGATACAGCAGACGAACCGACGCAAGCCCGACCCCGTTCACTGGTCAAACCCGCATGTCAAGCACCACGCGACGAGTTATGGAGCGGTACGGGGATCTCGGCTGAGCGGGCAAGTCGTACCATAAGGCCGTGCACGCCGTCATTCGTTCCCTGTGGAATGAACCGCGTCCTCCCGATCCGCCCGTGCGGGTGCCGCGTGACTGGGTGCTCGTGGGCGTGCTCGTGCCGGTCGCGCTGCTTGAAGGCGTCCTCCGCCCCGACCTGCCCCACCGGGTCGTCGCCGTGACGCTCACCCTCGTCCTGCTGCCCACGCTGCTGTGGCGACGGACGCATCCGCTGCGGATGCTCCTGATCGTCTTCGCCGCCACGGCGCTCGCGCCGCTGCTGACCGGTGGCGCGTCCTCGGAGGCCTACTCCCTGGTCTACGTGCTGATCCTCGTCTACGCGCTGGCCCGCTGGGGATCGGGGCGCGAGATCGCGATCGGTCTGGCCGCCATGATCACGGCGACCGGGCTTTCGACGGCCTTCGGCCGCATGGAGCCTTCCGACGTGGTCGGGTCGTTCGCCGTGATGTCGGCGGCCACCACGCTCGGCATCGCCCTGCGCTACCGGGCCAGAGCCCGCTCGCGTGAGCTGGACCAGGTCAAGCTGCTCGAACGCGCCCAGCTCGCCCGCGACCTGCACGACACCGTGGCCCATCACGTCTCGGCCATGGCGATCCGCGCGCAGGCCGGGTTGGCCACCTCCGCGTCGCGGCCCGACGCGGCGACCGAGGCGCTGAAGGTGATCGAGGAGGAGGCGGCTCTGGCGCTGGCCGAGATGAACAGCATGGTCCGTGTGCTGCGCCAGAACCAGCCGCCCGAACTGGCGCCCGGACGCGGGGTCGCCGATCTCGCGGAGCTGGCCACGCAGGGCTCCGCCGTACCGGCTGTGAAGGTTCATCTCCCCGGCGACCTCGGCGAACTGCCGACGTCGGTCGGGGCGGCGCTCTACCGGCTGGCGCAGGAGTCGGTCACCAACGCCAGGCGGCACGCGCGCCACGTCGGCCTGATCGAGGTGAGCGTCAGCGCGGAGGAGGACTGCGTACGGCTGAGCGTGACCGACGACGGATCACCCCCGGCCGCTCCCAGGCCCGGCTCCGGTTACGGCATCATCGGCATGATCGAACGTGCCGAGCTGCTCGGCGGCACCTGCCAGGCCGGTCCCGGCCCCGAGCGCGGGTGGACGGTCACCGCCGTCCTCCCGCGGGCGGGGAGGCGGTCGTGAGCGTGCGGGTGCTCGTCGCCGACGACCAGGAGATCGTTCTCACCGGACTCACCATGATCCTCGACGCCCAGCCCGGCATCGAGGTCATCGGCCAGGCGGGCGACGGCAGGCGCGCGGTCGAGCTGGCCCGCCGCCTGCGTCCCGACGTCTGCCTGTTCGACATCCGCATGCCCGGCCTCGACGGCATCCAGGCCACCCGCTCCCTGGCCGGGCCCGACGTCGCCGACCCGCTGGCCGTGGTCGTCATCACCACCTTCGACCTCGACGAGTACGTCTACGCCGCGCTGCGCGCCGGGGCCAAGGGCTTCCTGCTCAAGAACGCGGGCGCGGCCCTGCTCTCGCAGGCCGTCCACGCCGCCGCCAGCGGCGACGCGCTGATCGCGCCCAGCGTCACCGCGCGGCTGCTCGGCGTCTTCTCCCGCACCGGGCCCGTCTCTCCGCCCGTACGGCCGACCGAGACGCTGACCGAGCGCGAGGAGCAGATCTTGCTGACCGTGGCGCGCGGACGTACCAACGGCGAGATCGCCGACGAGCTGCACATTTCGCTCAGCACGGTCAAGTCGCACATCGCCAGCCTCATGGCCAAGCTCGGCGCCCGCAACCGCGTCGAGATCGCCATATGGGCCTACGAGACCAACCGCGTCTAGGACCTGTGGATGACCCACTCGGCGACCGCCAGATTGATCAGCCAGCCCGCGGCCATCAGCAACGCCTTGGGAAGCTGACCAGGCGTGCCGGCGACCAAGAACCACGGCAGCAGTGTGAACGCCTGCGTGCCCGCGCCCAGGGCGATCGCGTACGCGCGCATCATCCAGGCCCGGTGGGCGGCGATGTCACGGCGCCGGATCGCG
Source organism: Nonomuraea sp. NPDC050394 (assembly GCF_044459065.1). Taxonomy (NCBI): domain Bacteria; kingdom Bacillati; phylum Actinomycetota; class Actinomycetes; order Streptosporangiales; family Streptosporangiaceae; genus Nonomuraea; species Nonomuraea sp. NPDC050394. The sequence continues at coordinate 291,293 of NZ_JBITIO010000009.1, forward strand.
AGCAGACCGAGGACCAGCGAGGCGGCCATGGCCGTACCGAAGATCACGCGAAAGACGCCCAGCAGCGTGCCGTCGGTCTCGGGCAGCGGGCTGAACAGCGTCATCCACATCCCGGCGAGCGCCGCCACCAGCCCCGCAGGCACCAGCACCCGCCCAGCGGCGCGATGCCAGCCGGGACGGCTGCGCCGCAGACCGGGCGCGAACTGGAAGGCGCCGACGACGGTATAGACGGTCGCGCCCGCGATGTGCAGGCTCACCGGAAGCGGCGCGGCGAAGAAGCGCGCGTTGTCCGGCGTGATCGCCGCCCCCACGGACAGCTCGGTCATGCGCATCGCGCCCGCGACGATCGGAACGGCACTGAGCGCCAGCAGCGCGGCCGGGATGGTACGACTCCTCATGCCATCGATCTTGGCGAGCCGAGCCGCGCCGGACATCGCGCCTGAGGCTCCCTGGTAGACGTCCTATCGGCCGCCAATCAGGCGTACTTTCGGCTGATCAGCGTCTGGCGAACGCGTGCAGATTCCCGTTCGTGCCGCCGCAGTACGTGGTGCCGTGATCCTTGACCTGGATGCGGTCATTGACCACGGTCATTGTCCCAGGGAAGGATCGGTGAACGGGATATACGCCTTTGATAGACGTCGGTCAGTGTGTGAGTGCGGCCTTCCGGGTGGAGAATCACCCCACGTTCTCCTCCGAGATCAGGGCCTGTGTGGCGCTCGTGTCGCTACCCTGCGCCGAGTTGGGAAGCGCGGGTGCCAGGGTCAGGCTGAGGCCGGTCAGGAGCGCGGCCAAGTACTTCACCAGGTGCGGTTGCATGATCTTCTCCTCGGCTCGATGAATCACGTAGTCGCTGCGCCGCTCGCCCACGAACGCCGTGGCAGCCGCGCTGATCAATGAAGCGTTCACGGTCCACGCTAGAAAACGTCACCTGGCCAGTTCGACGTCTTTCACGCGTGCTTGAAAGTCCCGCGTCAGGTGCCGCGGACGTAGAGGTCCATGTGCGTGTAGTCGAAGGTGATGGCGAACTTCCTGAGGAAGTCGTGGCTGTAGTTGGCGATGACGTCGAATCCGAACGGGCGGGACTGACCGGGGCCCGGACCCATGGAGGGCGGTTCGGCGATGCCGGCCGCGTCGTGCCGGACGGTGTTGCCGAGGCTGATCCGGTCGGGTTTGATGGGGAAGCGGGTGCGCGTGTCGTCCGTTGGGTGGTCATAGTCCACCTTGAGGCCCGCGCGTTCGGCGATCTCCACGGTCGTGCCGACGCCTGGGCCGAACCCGCCGGTGTCGAGGGTGACGATCCGCGGCCCGTAGTCGCGCAGGCTGCCCAGCGTGCAGGGGAAGTGGTCGCCGGCCAGCCACAGTGGCACCCGGTCGTATCCGCGCTTTCGTGCCTCGGCCTGGAAGACGCGGGTGCCGTTCTTGCGCCGCAGCACCAGGCTCTTGGCCCGATAGTCCATGGTGGTCAGGAAGTGGTAGAAGAGCGTCGTGCCGATCGCGCCCGCCGGGCGCGTGCCGTCCGGTGGGCGGGGCATGTCCGGTGCGTCCTCGCCGGTCCATTGGATCGGGATGTTGCGCAGTTCGATGCCGCCCATCCGCAGCGACTCCAGGACGCCCAGGTAGAGGGTGACGGGGTGGCTGCCGACGTGCGCCGTCAGCTCGGCAGCCGCGCGAAGGCCCAGTTCCTCGGCCACTTCCCGGGTCAGGCCGGCGGTCGCGTAGGTGTCGACGAGGAAGAGCCTGGACCGCCCGCCGTTCACCGAAGCCTCGACGAACGGGAGCGGGTCGATGGCGTACCAGGGCAGCCGGGTGCTCTGCGCGCCGTGCACCTGCCAGGGAGTTCCGGTGAGGCTCGCGTACTGGCTGGCGAACGCCTCGTCACGCTTGCTGCCGGTGCCGCGCAGCAGGGGTATCGCGCGGGAGAGCCGGTCCTGGCGCACGTAGCACTCCGCGAGCCGCTGCTTCGCGGGGACGTCGTCAGGAGCCAGCCGGAGCGCCCGGTTCAGAAACCGCTCAGCGCTGTCGAATCGGTTGGACAGCAGCGCGATGTACCCGCGCTGCGCCAAGGCCCGGGCATCGCCGGGATTCCCGCGCAGCAGCCGCGCGTAGGCGCGGTCGGCCTGGTCGAACTTCCCGGCTTTGAAGAGCTGGTCCGCGCTGGGGGTGCCCGCCGCGGCGGCCGCGGGCCCCAGAGGCGGCAGCACAGCTCCAGCCGTGACAGCCAGTCCCGCCGTCCGCAGAAATCCACGCCTGTCGTACGCCATCGCATGCCCTTCGCCGTCTGCCGGTGATGTGGCCGCCCTTTCTACCGACCGGCGCCGATGGGCAGGCGATGGCGGGACCATACGTGATCCATATGGCGAGACCGGGACAATGCCCGGATGCGGGTTCTGTTGGCCGAGGACGAGCGGCCCCTGGCCAAGTACATCGCGGCCGGGCTGCGCAAGCACGGCTTCGCCGTCGACGTGGCCTACGACGGCAGGGCCGCGCTGGACAAGTGCGCGGCCACGCCGTACGACGTGGTGGTCCTGGACCGGGACCTGCCTCTGGTGCACGGCGACGCGGTGTGCAGGAAGCTGGCCGGGCAGGGCAGGGCGCGGATCCTCATGCTCACCGCCTCCGCCGAGGTCGCCGACCGGGTGGACGGGCTCGTTCTGGGCGCCGACGACTACCTGGGCAAGCCGTTCGCCTTCTCCGAGCTGATCGCCCGGGTCGGCGCGCTGGTCCGGCGCAGTTCCCCGGCCCGTCCGCCGGTGCTGCGCGCCGCCGACGTCGTCCTGGACCCGGCACGGCGCAGCGCCGAACGCGCCGGCCGGTCGCTGGCGTTGACGCCGAAGGAGTTCGGCGTGCTCGAACTGCTGTTGACCGCCGGTGGCGACGTGGTCAGCGCCGAGACGCTGCTGGACAAGGTGTGGGACGAGCACGCGGACCCGTTCACCAACGCGGTCCGGATCACCGTCGGCACGCTGCGCCGCAAGCTCGGCGATCCGCCGCTCGTCGAGACCGTGACCGGCGCCGGATACCGGATCGGGGCATGACCGCCCGCTTCCGGCTCGCCGCTCTCTACACCCTGCTGGTCCTGGCGGCCGGCGTCGTCCTGACCGGGCTGACGTACTTCCTGATGAGCCGCAACCTGGGGCGCCGTCTGTCGCTCGACGTCGTCGGTACCTCCGCCGACCCCGGCTATGCCGCGATGGCGCGGCAACGGCTCTGGACGATCGCCGGACGGCTGGAGGCGGCCACGTACTCCGAGTTCCTGAACCAGGCGTTGATCTCGCTCGCGGTGGTGACCGGGCTGGCCGCCGCGCTGGGCTGGTTCGTGGCCGGGCGGGTGCTCCGGCCGATCCGCACGATTTCGGCGACCGCCCGCCGTCTGTCCGCGGAGAACCTCTCCGAACGGGTGCCGGTCACCACGCCGGCCGACGAACTGGCCGTCCTGGCCCGCACCATCAACGGGATGCTCGACCGTATCCAGACCGGGCTGGCCGAGCGCGACCGGGCCCTGGACAGCCAGCGGATGTTCACCGCCAACGCCGCCCACGAGCTACGCACCCCTCTGGCCACCATGCGTACCGCCATCGACGTCACCCTCGATGACCGGCCGGGCACGTCGGAGTTGCTCGCGATGACGCGGGACGTCAGCGCGGCCGTGGATCAGAGCCGGCGCATCCTCGACGGGCTGCTGACCCTGGCCGGCGCCCAGAGCGGCCGGATCATCGGACGCGACGTGGATCTCGCCGACATCGTGACCGGCGTTCTCGCCGGGGTCGCGGGGGAGGCCCGGGACCTCGCGGTGCGGCGCGTGCTGCGGCCCGCCCGGATGACGGGCGATCCCGTGCTGCTGGAACGCATGGTCGGCAACCTGATCGACAACGCCGTCCACTACAACCACGCGGGCGGCCGGGTCGAGGTGGTCACCGGGGTCGAGGGCGGGCGACCGTTCGCGCGCGTCTCCAACACCGGCCCGCTCCTGACGCAAGGCCAGGTGGAGCGCTGGCGGGAGCCGTTCGTGCGCGGGGAGGGCGTCCGTACCCGCGGTGACGCGGGCCTCGGCCTCGGTCTGTCCATCGTGTACGGCATCGCGGCCGCGCACGACGGCTCGGTCTCCACCACGGCCCGTCCGGCGGGCGGCCTGGACGTCACCGTCCGCTTCCCCTTCCCCGGCAGGCGTTGATGGCCTCCCCGGTCCGTGCGAGGGTGGTCAGCGACGGGGAGGGTTGAGCGATGAGATCGTTCATGGGAAGGATGGCCGTCGTCACCGGGGGCGGCGCCGGGATGGGACGCGAACTGGTCGTTCAGTTGGCCGCCGAAGGCTGTTCGGTCGCCGCGTGCGACGTCGACGAGGCCGGGCTGGCCGTCACCGCCGAGCGGGCCGCCAAAGCCGGGGTGCGGGTCACCACCCATGCCTGCGACGTGTCGGACGAGGCTCAGGTGACGAGGTTCCGCGACGAGGTGGTCGAGCGGCACCGGACCGGCCACATCAACCTGCTGTTCAACAACGCCGGCATCGGCGGCGGCACCAGCTTCGTCACCAGCTCGCGAGCCGAGTGGGAGCGTACGTTCGCCGTCTGCTGGGGCGGGGTGTACAACTGCACGCGTGCGTTCATGCCGCTCCTGATCGCCAGTGACGAGGGGTGCCTGGTCAACACCAGCAGTGTCAACGGCTTCTGGGCGGCGGGCCCCGGTGTGCCGATGAGCGCGTACAGTGCCGCCAAGTTCGCCGTGAAGGGCTTCTCCGAGGCGATGCTGACGGACCTGCGGATCAACGCGCCGCACGTACGGGTCGCGCTGGTGATGCCCGGGCACGTCGGCACGGAGATCGTGATCAACTCCCGCCGGATCCACGGCCACTCCGAGCCTGACGACATGACCGCCGAGGAACTCGCGGACACCCGCGTGCTCGCCGCCGCCGTCGCGGGCGTTCCCGCCGACCGATTGAGTGATGAGGAGGTTCGGGCCGCGGTCAAGAGCATGGGTGAGTGGTTTCGCGACCTCGCGCCGCTGTCGGCCGCCGACGCCGCGACCGTCATCCTTGATGGCGTACGCGCCGGCACGTGGCGCATCCTGATCGGTGACGACGCCCGCGCGCTCGACGCGGCGATACGTGCCGACCCGCTGGACCTGTACCGTCCCGACAGCCCGACCCTGGCCGCCCTCTTTCCCGACATGAGCCATCGCGAGGAGTGACTCGGATCCCGGCGGCGCCGGAGACAGCGACGCGCTGAACAGCGGCAAGCTCCTGCCCGCCGATCTGCTGGCCGAGATGCGCAAGCCGTACCCGAAGAGCGACCCCCTCTACGGCCGCTACGGCCTCGGCGTGTTCGTGCAGGACCTGGGCCCGACCTGCGGCACCGTCCTCAACCACAACGGCAGCCCGCCAGGGGGCTACGCGGCGCTGATGTACAGCACACCCGACGGCAGGGTCATGCTCCACCACCGCCCGGGGCTGTTCCACTGGAAGGGCACGGGCTGGAACGCCTTCTGATTGTCAACGCCGTCCAACCGAACGACGGCGTCCAAGATCACAAGGAGACCTTCATGGTCACTGGCAGCAGTCTGAAACGTGGCCTGCTCAAGGTGCTGGGCATCGCCATGGCCCCCATCGCCGCCCTCGTCTTGGTCGGGGCGCAGCCCGCGTCCGCCGCCACCGTAGCCGCGCAGGCCTGCACGGGTCAGGTCCAGCAGAACGTGTGCGTGACGATCACCAGCCTTGGCTTCGGGTTCTACGAGGTCCGTCTCGGCATCGACTTCCGCATCGGCCTGGCGGGCGCCCAGCAGATCATCAACGCGCCCGGCGAGCCGTTCTCCGGAGCGCTGTTCGGCGCCGACTCCAGCCCCGAGTTCCTCCTCAGCGTTCCCGTCACCAGTGTGGGCGCCTCGGAGGAGAGCGGGCTCAGCGCCGACTTCGTGACCACCGTTCCCCGGCTCTGGCTCGATGAGGACCTCAACGACCGGGACGAGATGTTCGGCAAGATCAGGCTTCTGGACTCTCGCTTCAACGTGATGCGCACCTTCGACACGCCGCAGATCCAGCAGTTCTTCTAAAGCCCCCGGTCACCCGCTCCCGGCCGGCCTGACCGGGCTCCGCTCGCTACTTCCGTGCCGGCAACCCCGAACGAGCCGAAGTCGTCGAGGGGGTCTTCACATGGCCTGCCGGGGCCGTCCGAGGGCTTAGCTTCGGCGTGCTCAAGGCTGGGCGCAGGTAGACGGCGAGGTTGCGTATGGGCCGGCGGGTGAATGGTTGGCCGAGTTTGGTCGGGCCGTGGTCACCTCTGGCGTAGGTAGCGAAGGAGAACGGTCTTGGTGTCGAAGGTCCGCGAGTCGACGAGCGTCATGTCGATGCGGTCCTTCGGCTCCCAGAACAGCCGTGGGCCGCCGCCGAGGACGACAGGGTGCACGACGATGCGGTAGTCGTCGAGCAGGCCAAGCTCGGTCAGGGAGGCCGCGACCTGTGCGCCGCCGGTCAGCAGGATGTCCTTGCCGGGTCGGCGCTTCAGCTCCGCGACCTCCTCGGCGAGGTTCTTTCCGATCACGCGGGCGTCCCAGCCGGCCTTGTCGAGCGTGCGGGAGACCACGACTTTCGGGGTCCGCCGCCAGAAGGGCGAACGCCCGCGCATGATCGTTGGTCGTCTCGGGGTCGGCATCGGCCGTCGACCAGTAGGCGGTCATCATGTCCCACACCACGCGCCCGTACATGAGGGTGTCGACCTGCTCGTTCATCGCTTCGGAGTACCCGAACAGCTCCGGTCCCGGGGTCGGCCAGTCGAACGCTCCCTTGGGCCCCGCGACATGACCGTCGATGGACACGTGGACCCAGTAAATGATCTTTCGCATGACTCGCTCCTCTGCTGTCCGAGGCGCTCTCCGCCCGGCGCCTTCGGGAAGAGTCGGAGCCAGCCGTACGTTCTCGACATCCCCCACCATCTACCTGTACGTCGCTCCGCACGTGGAGCGTCCCGTCGGACACCGCGGACCTTCGGCGACGTGGCTGCGTAGTGCGTCCAGGAATCGGGTGTCGTCTATGGCATGGGTGGCAGGTCCAAGGCGCGGGTGACGGCAGTGACGATCGAGGTGGAGTGATCTGGCAGTTGCCGCTCGGCCCAGGTGGAGACCAGGTTCCGGAAGTGGGTCAGGTCGGTTTCGGCGTGGTTGAGTTGATGACGTAGTTCCGCGGCGGGTGCCTCGATGATCGGGCTGCCGGCCTGCTCGGCGTCGAGGGTCATGCGGACGAGGTCGCCGGTGCGTTCAACCAGCGGGGATGGATCGTGGCCGAAGGAGACGACCGCGCCGTCGATGGCCAGGAACCAGTCGCGCCATTCCTCTAGGCCGCTGCAGCATCCGGGGAGCAGCACGACTCCGCTGGTGGTGTCCGTCACGCGCAGGCCGCCGGAGGCGAAGAGGTCGTCCATGGTGAGGAGCCCGTGCAAGAACGCCTCAATCGAGTCTGCGGGACGAGGAGGATCGCTGTCTGTCGGATCGACGTTGTTGCACTCGGCGATCCGCATCACGGCAGTTCCGACCTCGGCTGGGCTTAGGTCGCCGTTGAGCGGGAGGTAGCCATACGACTCGACCTCGGCGACGGGCCAGAGCGCAAAGCCGTCGTAGGAGTAGACCTCCAGGACGGGCTGCATGACGATCACCTGCGTAGTCTGCCGCAGACTCAAAGGGTCACTCTCGATTGAAGCCGCTGTGGCCATCCTTCGCAGAGGTCGCCGTCCAGGCTTCCGCCGCCGAGAGTTGGCGATGAATCGTCTTGTGAAGGCCCATCGGGCGTGTTTACGTTTGATCATGACCTTCAGGAAACCCGGGGGACGTCTACCCCGTCTGGCCGTGTTAGCCGTGCTCCCCGCCTTCGCGGGACTGGCGTTCTCCCCGTCGCCCGCCCAAGCGGCCCAACCCGGCTACTCCTGCGCCACGCTGGAGACGGAGCCCAGCCCGCAGCAGCGCGTTTTCGCCACCGGTTGCACGCCGCTCAACGGAGCGCCGGACAACGGCCTGGTCAGGGAGGTCTTCATCTCCTGGCCCGGGGGCCGCATCCAATGCTTCACCGCTAGGGCGACGCGCGACGGGGCCCACGTGAGGGTCAGTGCCTCCCCGTGCATATGAACGGCCCCGCCTAGGGTCAGCCGATCGGTGGAGCACGGCCTGTAGCAGATGCCGGCGACATCGGGCGGGATCTTCACTGGCCGCGGCTGTCGACGCGCCGGGCGCGGCGCCGCTGTCGCGCTACCGGATCATGAAGAGCGAGCCACCGGGTCGGGTGGAACGGATCACGGGTGTCGGCGACGCGGACACCGGACCGTTTGTGAGCAGGTTCTCTGCGTATGCCGAGACTGCGCTGGTCACGGTCGGCCCGGTGTCCGAGGCGGCGGGTTTCACGCCGTAGGGCTTTACACGGATACCTACACTCGAAGGCCGGTCGTCGCGGGGCTGGCTGGGACGGCGGGGATTCGAGGCCATGTCCAGGCGGAGCGCAGGACGAAGGCCAGGAGTAGCACCTCGATTCCGATGGAGAGGCCGTAGAAGGAGGCCCAGTCCCAGGACTCCCCAAGCGCGTTGACCACCGAGTAGGGGATGTAGATCGATGCGACGACGAGGTTCGTGGCGCGGTTCACCCGGGCGGGCAGCGTCATGGAGAGCATCACCATCACGGCCGGGATCGCCACGGACGCGAGCATCATGGTCAACAACGTCGGGCTGATGTCGAACTCGAAGACGACGCCAGCCAGGATCTTGTTGACGGTGCCAGGCTTGTAGAGGTGGAAGTAGTCGACGTAGATGTAGAGGAACATGAAGCTGGTCCATGCGGCGGCGAGCTTGGCCCGCACGGGGATCGGCGGGTTGTCGAGCTGGTTCGGGGCTTTGGTTTGTATGGTCATCGGTTCTTCTTTCGAGAGGACGGTCCCTCCGCCGGTGTGGCGGCAGGTCTGGGCGTGCGTACGCACGGGTTGGGTCGTTCTCGTCGGTCCGGTCGTCAGACGGTGACGACGACCTTCCCTCGGGTGTGGCCGGCTGAGGGCGTGCGTGCGGTCGATGACGGGCGAGATCTGCCCGGTCGTGAGCAGGTTCTGGCGTTTCGCGAAGGAGCCCACGCCACCCGACGTTCCCGTGACCAGCACCGTCTGGCCTGCCGGAGGAGCCCGAACGCAAGGCGCACGTACGGCACACCGGTCATCACGAAGTAGCCGCCCACCTGGACGAGCACATCCCTTCGACCGGGCGGCGGCAGCCCGATCCCGGACACCTCGAGCACTGACGGCGGCCCGCATCGTCGCCGCCCCGGCCGGACTCGCCCCCGGCGCCAGGCGTGCTCCGGCATTCGATCGCGGTTCGATTCCCACCGAAGCCTCCTTCACGTCCGAGCTGCGACTCTCGCTGTTTCGTACACCGTACTTCGTACGCCGTACTATGGTAGTACGCTGTACGAATGTCAAGCCGTTCGAGAGCGAGGAGAACCGTGCCTGCAAGGGAACGACGTCAGGTCACTTCAGACGCGGGGCTGAGCAAGCAGCGGGTGGTGGCCGAGGCGATCCGGCTCGCCGACCGCGAGGGGGTCGACGGGCTCAGCATGCGCCGGCTGGCGAACGCGCTCAGCGCGGGCGCGATGTCGCTCTACTACTACGTGGCCAACAGGGAGGAACTGCTGGACGCCATGATCGACATCGTGTTCGAGGAGATCGAGCTCCCGCCCGAAGACACCGACTGGCAGGCGGCGATGCGACGGCGGGCGGTATCCGCCCGACAGGTTCTCGCCCGCCACCCATGGGCGATCAGCCTGATGGAGTCGCGGGCATCGCCGGGGCCCGCGAACCTCCGCCACCGCGAAGCGGTCACCGCCTGCCTGCGGAGGGCCGGCTTCTCGGTCCTGATGGCGACGCACGCCAACTGGTTGCTCGACAGCTACGTCTACGGTTTCGCCTTGCAGGAAGCCAGCCTGCCGTTCGACACCGGCGATGAGTTCACGGACGTGGCCGAGGACGTCTTCCTGCCCCAGCTTCCTCCTGACGAGTTCCCCTACCTCAACGAGTCCGCCGCGGCGCTCGCCGCTGCCGGCTACGACCCGGCGGAGGAGTTCATCTTCGGCCTCGACCTCGTCCTGGCCGCCCTCGAACCCCTGAGAGCCTCCACATAGCGATGCTCACGGACCATCGCGGCCGAAGCGCTCCGCCGGTCATCCTGTACGGCTCGCGCCGCGACAACGTCACCGTCTGGCGCGGTGACCGGAACATGCTGCGGATCTGGGCGCGTTCGCGGCGTTGGGCGGTCAGCACCAGGTCGAGCGGTGGTTCCTGACCCGGGGTTACCCGAACGACGATCGAGGACCATGGACCCTCGGGTTATCGCAGCTCAAGCGCCTTCTGACGCGGCACAGGATTCGTCGAGGAGCAGGAGGTCGGATGGGCCGATCGTGCCGGAGACCAGCAGCGCGGTGATCAGGTTGTGGTTGAGGGTGTTGCCCAGAGGCGGCGGGATCTCCTCTTCCAGGAGTCCGGGCACGTTGGCGCTGAGCCGCTGGCGCGTTTGGGCGACGATGTGGGCGGCTCGTTTGGTGGTCCACTGTTCCGCGGGGCGGAGGTGGCTGAGCTCGTCGGCGACCTGGGCCCAGGTCAGTGGCTGCGGCCATGGCTCGGGCCGGAGGTATCGCTGACCCAGGCAGACCAGGACCAGGCGCTCGACGGGACTCAGGGGCCATCCGCTCGGGCTGCGGGTGTCGGTCTCCTGGCGGACCTGCGGCGCCGGGCTTGATGCCGTCCTGACGATGCGTACTTCAAGTAAGTGGTCTTGCCGGGGAGCAACGATGAACAGCGGTGTGTACGCCACCGGCAGCGGCACGCGGTGCCCGGTGAGCACCAGACGCTCACCGGGAAGGCGGATGGGCAGGTTGCCGACGTTGCACAGGACCCATCGCGCGTTCTCGTAAATGATGATGCCGTGCTGCCGGCTGACGTAGGGGTCGTCGGGCCCCACGCACACGTGCACGTCCGGCTCGCAACGCCCGAACACCACATCGATGCCGGCGTCCGGCGCGACGCGGATCCCGCCTTGGGCTCCCTGGACGTACAGGGTGCCCGGTACGGCGGGAGGCAGCTGGCCGATGATGCCGCCGGGCTCCGCCGGCAGAAGTTCCACCTTGCTGAGGGGGCCGCGTTTCATCGACGCCATGCCCCGATCTTTCCACGAGCCCGGCATCGCTGACAGAGGGAAGTTCGAGGGCGGTCGCCGCTCAGTAAGGTTGCGGTAGATCAGCTCCTTGGCAACACAATGACCGCATGGCTCATTTCACGCCGTTGGCACCCGGCGACCCTGAGAAATTGGGTGGCCTGAGACTCCTCGGCAGGTTAGGCCAAGGCGGGCAGGGCGTCGTCTTTCTTGCCAGGACGCCCATGGGCGCGCATGTGGCCGTCAAATGGCTGCACCGGTTGGACGAGGAGAGCGTGGCGCGCTTCATGCAGGAGGCGGCACTCTCCCAGCGGGTGGCGACGTTCTGTACCGCGGCCGTGCTCAGCACGGGTGTCGAGGGCGGCCGGCCGTACATCATCAGCGAGTATGTCGAGGGCCGCTCGCTGGAGCGGACCGTCAGGGAGGACGGCCCGCTCACCAGCGGCGACCTGGAGCGGCTGGCCATCGGCACCGCCACCGCGCTCGCCGCGATCCACGAAGCCGGCGTGGTGCACCGGGACTTCAAACCCGGCAACGTCATCATGGGCGCCGGCGGCCCGCGCGTGATCGACTTCGGCATCGCGCGCACGCTCGGCCCGGCCACCATGACAAGCAGCACGCAGATCGGGACACCGGCGTATATGGCGCCCGAGCAGATCATGGGGCTCGGACTCGGATCGTCGGCCGACCTGTTCTCCTGGGCCGGCACGATGGTCTTCGCCTCCTGCGGGCAGGCGCCGTTCGGCAATGACGGAACACCTGCCGTGATGCACCGGGTGCTCAGCGATCGACCCGAACTGGGCTCGCTCGACGGACGGCTGGCCGAACTGGTGCAGCGGTGCCTGGCCAGGGAACCGGGAAGCCGGCCGACGGCCATGGACGTCATCACGCACCTGCTCCGGAATCCGGAGCCCGGCACCGACCCGCTCGTGGCGGGAGCCAGGCAGGCCACTCGGGACCCCGCCACACCCGCCGGCCGTGGCGGGACCGCACGCGGGCCGATCCTCGCCGCCGCGGCTCTGATCGCCACGGCCGCGGTGGTGACCGCGGTAGCGCTGCCCGGCTGGCTGCGGACGAGTACGCCCGCCGCCTCGCCGACCGCCGCGCGGTCCGCGACCGCGTCGCAGCGCGCGACACCCTCGCCGACCACGTTGCCCGGCGGGCCGATCACGCTCCAGGAGAGCCCGTCCGACCCCATCGCACTGACCGCGTACGACGTCTACGACAAGAAGCTCGACAAGGACGTCAACTATGCCAGGCAGTCGCTGCGGGGGAAGTTCGACAGGTATGCGGGCAACATAGAGTCGCTGGTGTCCCCCAACGGCCGCTATCTCGCGGGAAGGCCGGACGACTACACCGCGGACGGCTACGACTCGATCCTTCTCACCGACCGGCGGACAGACTCGAGTTTCCGGATCAAAACCCTGCCCAAACCGCAGGACACCAGCATCCGCGCCTGGTCGAAGGACGGCTTGAAGATCCTCCTGAACCTCAACAAGAAGATCACCGACAAGCGGGACAAGGAACGCTGGGTCACCTTGGGGTTCGCCATCGTCGACGTGGACAGGAACGACCTGTTCCAGAGCAAGGTCCGGGTGGTCAGGGTGGCGGACGCCTCGCTCGGCGACAACAACTTCGGCTGGGACGGCGCCGAACAGGGCGTCGTCATCGTCGATGGCAAGGACAAGGGGCTGCGCTTCTTCGACGCTGCCGGCAAACACACCCGTGACCTACCTGGAGTGGGGCCGCTGGCGTCCGGCACCGTCGACCTCTTCTCACCCTCGGGCAAGACCTTCGTGACCGCCTGCCCGGGTGACGACGACAGCGATCACTGTCTCTGGGACGCCAGCACCGGCAAGCAGGTACGCAGGTTCTCCTCCGACTGCGACAAGGTGCTCGGCTGGTTCGACGAGTCGCATCTGTACTGCTGGGAGAACGACAACGGCGCCCACGACGAAGTTCGCGTGGTGGCGTTCGACGGCAGGCTGCTGCGAAGGCTGCTGGAGTCTCCGGACGAGCTTGACCTCGCGCCGTACTTCACCGTCACCCCCACCAGGTCGTGAAGCGGCAGTTGCCGCACGTTGGGTGATCGAGATCACGCGGAACCGGTTCGCTACGCGTCCGTTGTGGGGGAGGGCAGGCCGGGACCCCTCCCGAGTGAGTGGCGCTACGTTGTGCCGATCGGTGGCGATCCAACGGGAAGGAACGCGCGGACGTGGCACTGCTGAGTTCCATAACGGCGCAAGTACGGCAGTTACGTCATCCGAGGGAATTCCGCATCCATGCCGCGGCCTGGCCCGACGACGCCCTGGTGGCGTTCGAGCGTCTGGGGACGGATCGGCCCACGGAGACTCCGGACGACGCCCTTTCCGGGCACTCGGTGGCCGAGGTGGTGACGAGTCTCTGGCGGCTCGATCGCCGGGTACGGCGACTTCCGGGGGAGACGCGGGCCGTGACGCGCTACCTGGAGATGGCCTGGGATTCCTTCACCCAGGCCGGCATCAAGGTCCAGGAGCACGTGAACGACCCATTCGACCCGGGGCTCGCGATCGAGGTGCTGTCCTACCAGCCCGCGCCCGGTCTCGACCGTGACCGGGTGGTGGAGACCATCCGGCCGAGCGTTTACCTGAACGATCATGTGATCCAGAGAGGAGAGGTGATCGTGGGTACCCCCGACCCCGTCGCGAAGGAGGTCACCCCGTGACCAGGACCACGATCGGCTACGGGATCGACCTCGGTACCACCAACAGCTCGATCGCCGTGCTGAACGGCGTGGGCGTCGAGGTGGTCAAGAACAACCGCCAATCAGAGATCACCCCGTCGGCCATCTGGATCGACCGCGCGGAACGGCTCCACGTCGGCGACGTCGCCAAGAAGCGCAGCGAGCTGGATCACGAGAACACCTGCGTCGAGTTCAAGGCCAGGATGGGCATGACCGACCAGCCCAAGGTCTTCGCCGACGGCGGCCGGTCGATGACGCCGGAGGAGATGTCCGCTGAAGTACTGAAGTCGCTCAAGGGCGACGTAGCGCAGCGGACCGGCGAGGATCTGCGGGCGGCGGTCATCACGGTGCCGGCGGCCTTCCAGCTCAGTGCTTGCGAGGCGACCAAGCAGGCCGCCAGGCTCGCCGGGCTGGAGCACGCGCCGCTGCTGCAGGAGCCCACCGCGGCCGCGCTGGCGTACGGGTTCCAGAGTACGGCCGACAACGCCTTCTGGCTGGTGTACGACCTGGGAGGCGGGACGTTCGACGCGGCCGTGGTCAACCTCAGGGACGGCGAGTTGACCGTCGTCAACCACCGGGGCGACAACACCCTCGGCGGGAAGCTGATCGACTGGAAGATCGTCGAGGAGCTGTTCATCCCGGCCCTGACGAGGGAGTACCGGTTCGCCGATCTCAGCCGGGGCAACCCGCGGTCGCTCGCGACCATCAGTCAGCTCAAGCGGGCCGCGGAAGAGGCCAAGATCGAGGTGTCGCGCAGCGAGTCCGCGTCGATCTCCCTCTTGCTGAAGGACGACCGTGGCGACGACGTCGACTTCTTCTACGACCTGGAGCGGGCGGAACTGGTGCGGCTCACCGAGCCGCTCATCGTGCGCTCGGTGAATCTCTGCAAGAAGGCCCTGGAGGAGCGCGGGCTCGGCGCGGCTGACATCGAGAAGGTCCTGCTGGTGGGCGGTCCCACACTGTCGCCTTACCTCAGGGAACGGCTTGCCGACCCCCGGCAGGGGCTTGGGATCCCGCTCGACCACAGCAGGGATCCCATCACGGCCGTGGCCACGGGCGCCGCCATCTTCGCCGGAACCCAACGCCTGGACGCCATGGCGACACTGGCCGTCCCGCCCGCCGGCGAGTACGTGGTGGCTCTGGCCTACGAACCGGTGGGGGCGGATACCGAGCCGCTCATCGGAGGCCGGGTGTCAGGAGCTGACACGGCGGGGTTCGCGATCGAACTGGTCAACGCGGAGGCCCGGCCGGAGTGGCGGAGCGGCAAGATCACGCTGGACGCCGACGGGACCTTCACCGCCACGCTGTGGGCCGAGCGCGGGCGGGCCAACACCTTCCGCGTCGAGCTCACCGACGGCTCGGGAACCCGGCGCGAGGTGAGCCCCGACCAGCTGACCTACACGGTCGGAGCCGTCGACTCCCAGCCCACGCTCACCAACGCGATCGGTGTATGGCTGGAGGACCACGATGTGGCCTGGCTGCTCCCGAGGGGGACGCCGCTCCCGGCACGGCGCAGGCACACGCTGCGTACCACGATCACACTCAGCAACAGCCGGCGCGAAGGCTACATCCGCATCCCGATCGTGGAGGGCGAGTACTCGCGCGCCGACCGCAACCGGCGGGTCGGCCGGTTGGAGATCGACCCTGGCCAGGTCACCCGTGACGTGCCGGCGGGCAGCGAGGTGGAGTTCTCCGTGGTGGTCGACGAATCCCGGCTGGTCGTCGCCCGTGCGTACATTCCGCTCCTTGATGAGGAGTTCGAGCACGTCGTCAACCTGCGAACCGAGACGACTCCCACGCACGACGAGCTGAACAAGAAGGTACGTGCGGAAAGGCACCGGCTGCACGAACTGCGCACGGAAGCCAGGGACCTCGGCGACGTCAGGGCCGGGACACTGGTCGCCAGGATCGACGCGGAGGGGACCGCCAAGGACCTCGACCGGCTGGTCGATGCGGCCCGCGCCGATCCGGACGCCGCCACCGAGTGCGGCAGGCGTCTGCTCGATCTCCAGGTCGCCATCGACGAGGTGGAGGAGATGGTGGAGTGGCCCAAGCTGGTCCAGGAGGCGAAGGAGACGATGGGCGGCGTCCGGGACATCGTGCTGGGCATGGGCGACGTGAACGACCAGCGGACCCTGACCACGCTCGAGTCCGCGACGCGGGAGGCGATCAACGCTCATGACGCCGACCTGGTCAGGAGATGTGTCGCCGACGCCTACGGGCTGGCGGCGGAAGTGCTGGAGAGGACGGACGAGCTCCCTCGCATCCGGTTCGAGCATCTCAGGGGCCTGCTGCCGGATATGCGGGACAGGCACGAGGCCGCTCAGCTCATCGAGACCGGGAGGAAGGCGATGGAGCGAGGCGACATGAGGACGGTGCGCGACGTGAACCGCGAACTGGAGAGCATGCTGCCCGCGCCGCCGCCGCTCGATCTGTCCAGCACCGTCGTACGTGGGTCATGAAGCAGGTGACCATGGCCCTATCCGTCACCCGCGAGCTGGTCCTGGCCCAGGCCAGGGCCCTGGCGCGGAGCGGCCGCCGCGCAGAGGCCGCGGAACTGCTGGAAGATCTCCAGGGGGAGCCCAGCGTGACCGTGCTGGACCTGCTGGCTCGCGTCTACGCTCAGCAGGGCGATCTCGACCGGGCGGACCAGTGCTGGGCAGAGGCGGAGCGGCTGGCTCCCGGCGGGGCGGAGATCGCCGCCGGACGGCGGCGGATCGCGGCCATGCGTCCCGCCGCGCGGCGGCGCAGGCTCGGCAAGGGTCTGCTCGCCACGTGCGCGGTGCTGGTCACAGGCGCGGTGCTCGTCCTGCTCGTCGATATCCGCCTGGAAACCGCCGGGCCTGCGATGCCCGCGGCCCCGCTGACGGTCGTGACGACCTCGCCGCCGGAGAAGCCCGACGTGCTGGCCCGCATGAGACTCGACGTTCCGGGGATCCGGGTGAGGCGGTCACCGGGGGAGATCTCCATCGTCTTCAAGGAGGCCCTGTTCAGCCAGGGCACCGAGCTGACTCGCCGCGGCCGGGCCGTGCTCGGCGATCTGGGCAGACGTCTGCGCCCGTACGCCACCGGGATAGAGGTGGCCGTCGTCGGCCACACGGACCGCGACGCGCTCCTGCCGGGCGGCGACCACGTCAGCAACGCCGACCTCGGCCTGGCCAGGGCTACCTACGTGCGCGAGATCCTCCGCACCACGGCGCGGATCCCCACGACAAGGTTCGCGCTGTCGTCCCTGGGCGGGGTCATGCCGCCGTACCGCGACGGCGCGCGAAACCGTACGGTCACCCTGCGCATCTCCGGAGCCGCCGGATGACGCTCCTGGGACTGCGGCCGGACCTGTACCGGGAGAACGCCTTCCGGATCACCGGGCTGCCGGTGCGCGCGACGACACGCGACATCCGGAGGCAGGCGGAGAAGATGCGCCTCATGGAGCGTCTCGGCAGGTCCGGCGCGAGCGAGGGGATACTGCCGCCCGCCCGGCCCCCTGACGAGGACACGCGGCAACGAGCCGCACAGCGGCTGAAGGATCCGGTGTCGCGGCTGGTGGACGAGCTCTTCTGGCTGTGGCCGATGGCCGATGGCGAGATCGACGACGCCATGGCCGCCCTGCTCAAGGGCGAGCCGCACGACGCGCTCCGCGTGTGGGAGCGCACGACGAAGCAGCCGGCCAGGACCATCGCGGTGCACAACATCGCGGTGTTGTCACACGTCTGGGCACTCGACACGGACAAGCTGGACACCGACGCCATCAGGCTGTGGAAGCGGGCGTACAAGTGCTGGGGCGAGGTGATCGCCGACGACTCCTTCTGGGAGCTGATGCGGGTACGCGCCAACGAGCTCGACGATCCACGGCTGACGGCGGGCGTGGTCGGCCGGATGCGCGAGGATCTGCCCGCCGCCCTGCTGGCGATCAACGCCCAACTGGCGGTCGCGGCCGCACAGGACGGGCGGCTCAAGGACTCACGCGGGCACATCACCGGCATGCGGGCGTCCGGATTCTCGACCGGGCTGGTCGACGAGGCCTTGCACGGCGCCTTGGGGCACGAGACGTCCAGGATCAAGACGCTGTGCAAAAACGTGGGGCAGGCCGTCAGAGCGACCCCTGAACGTGGGGACGAGCTGGCCGATCGGTTCCTCGACGAGGCCAAGCCCCTTCTCAGAGTGGCGGGAAGCGTACTGCCCGACGATCACCGGGTGGTGCGGGAGGCCGGTGACGACATGGCGCTGACGGTTCTCGGCTGCGTCGTCGCCTACGTGAACACGGCCAAGGACCACCGGCGATCTCTGGACCTCCTCCAGCACGCCCTCGCCCTGGCGGACTCGGAATCGGTCCGTGAACGCGTGCAGGAGAACGTCGACATCATCGCGGACAACCTCTCCTACGCCTCCTGCTTCTTCTGCGGGCAGGACGCCGACGAGCCATGCGCGCTGCACCTGCCCATGCATGGTGACGTCAACCGCGCGAGCGACTATTACCAGACCCGGATAACCTGGCGGACGATCACCGTCCAGGTGCCGCGCTGCCGTCGGTGCAGGAGGAAGCGCAGCTGGAGAATCGCCTGCGGCGCGCTGATGGGCCCCTTGGCCGCGGTGGCGGTTGCCGCGTTCTTGATGAACGCCGTCGGCCTGGGCGCCGTCCTGACCGCGATCGGATTCTTCGTGGCGAGCTGGCTGATCGCGGGTCCGCGCCGCGACCCCACCGAGTTCGGACCCGTCATGGAGTTGTACGCCCTGGGTTGGCGGCCCGGCAACCGCCCGCCGGAGGCCGGACGCTAGATCCTTGAGGATGATGGCTGATCCGGGCTGTGTGGCGTTCGAGGCCGACTCCGGCGAAGCCCTTGCCACACACGATCGGGCCCGTCCACCTCGGCAGCCGAGTTCATGACCGAGTACACCTGGGCCATCGCCTCTGACCGCAATGGTCCGGCAGATGACAGGAGGCGCCGTATGCCCTGATGGTGTCGGTGATCCAGGAACGGTAGTGGGTCACGTCGGTCCAGATGCCGACTCCTGGCCCGCCCCTGGGGTTGGTGGAGCAGCCGGCGTCGCCGTTCATGCGGTCCTCCATGTCGTCGCCGTCGCGCGAGGTGGCTCCGACCAGCTCCCACCGGCCGCCAACCTTGCGGATCTGCGGACCACCTGAGTCGCCGTTGCAGGCGCTGGCAGCACGCCCGTTGAGCTCACCGGTGCACAGCTCCTCGCCGCGGTTGAGGGAAGAGCACCGGGAGTCGCGTACGCGTACGGTGTCGAGTTCCTGCAGCAGCCGTGGACCGTTCGAGCAGAGCGGATCGTCGGGGTCGTCGCAGGTCATGCCCCAGCCGATGACACGGCTCGGCTCGCCCACCCGGCCCGGGCCGTCGGCGATGCGTATGGGCTCAAGGTCTACCGGCCGATCCAGCTGGACCAGCAGGATGTCGTCCTTGGGTTCCCCGCGCATACCGGGCTTGTCCTGGTTGGGATGGGTGATGACGCGCTTGACGCTGGTGAGCGCTCCGCCCGTGTCACGTTCCAATGAGCCGACCCGCACCTGTGTCTTGCCGGCCTTCATGAGTCCCTTGCAATGGGCGGCGGTGACGACCCAGTCCGGGGCGATGAGGGAACCGCCGCAGTGGTGCTCCGGTAGTTTCCGCAGCTGGAAGGAGACCATGAACGAGTAGGTCTCCGTCGCGGCCTTTCCACCGATGATCGCGGGACGGCCGGTGCTCGCCGCTGCCGTCGTCGCGGTGGTCAGTGCGAGCCCGGTGGCCATGAGGGTGGCGAGCACCACTGATCGTCTGCCGGTTGCCTTGAACACAGGTCTCCAGTCGGTCGAGAGGCGCGGGCAGGGGGTTCTGGCGCTTCGCGCGGCGTTCTGCCAGGTCAACACGCCCGCCATGCCAGGCTACCTGCGATTTCCGTTGGAACCGACGCGAGCGCTCATGCTCGCGACCGAGCGAGAACGAGGAGGAGCGGCGCACCTCCCTCATCGAGACTCGTGACCACCGCGCACCCGGCTGTCAGGCCACCGCCTCCGACCAGTACCAGCAGCACGGCCGATGCGCTCGGCTTTGGCAGTAGGAATCTTCTGATCCCGACACCTCGCGTCGGCCCCGTTTCGCCGTCATACAGTCCGCCACTTGGAACGGAACGGAACGCGAGGGAACCGGATGTCCCGCCTTGGGAGTAACCGACCAAAGGAGAAATGGATGCCTCGCTCATGGTGGACGACCCTGTTCGGGATCGTCGCGATCATGCTGACCTTCGGCCTGGCCGGGCCGGCCGGCGCCCTTCCACCGGACAAGGATCCGGACAACCCCGGCCCCGATCCCATCCCCTGTATCGACTCGATCGTTCTCAACTCCTTCTCCGTCTCGCCGACCACCGTCGCCGCCGGCCAGAGCGTCACGGTCAGCTGGAACGTCTCGGTGACCACGGACAATCCGCTGTGCACCCTGAGCAACTACAAGGTGACGCTTGACGGATCCCCAGTGGGCAAGGTCGGCAGCAAGACCGTCCAGGTCTTCGCCACCAGGGCCTTCTTCCTGCGCGGCGCCTACGGCACGGCCACGAAGTTCAACGTGTTCCGTGAGGTGACCGTCCCGCCGCAACAGGTCACGGTGCCGAACGTGGTGGGGCTCGACACGGCCGCCGCGCGGCAGGCCATCACCTCCAGGGGACTGACCCTGACCGCCTCCATCAAGATCGACCCGTTCTGCAACGCGACTCCGGGCACGGTACTCAGCCAGACCCCCGTCGGCGGGACGCAGGTCTCGCCGGGATCCCTCGTGCGGATCTCCATCGCGGATTGGCCGGACACATGCCCATGACCTGGCTGCTCGCCCTGAGCCTGATGGGCCCGGCAGGGGCGGCGACGATCCCGTCCGACGTCTTCTGCGTGCTGCGCACCACCGGCTCGGTCACCGCGGCGCCAACCCCCGCGCTGAACCAGTGGCGGATCACCTGGAAAGTGGTCGTGCCGGCCGACTGCGAAGGCCGTGTGAGCCAGCAGCTGGACGACGTGGTGGTCTTCCGGTCGGGATCGGCGTTGTTCAACGTCCTGACGCCGAGCCGTACCTGGACGCTTGAAGCCTTCAACTCGGCACGGGTGAAGTTCCTCGACTCGGTGACCGTCCTCGGGACACCGCCCTTCTCCAGGCCCGACGCGTCCAGCTGAGCCTGCCAGTTGGCGACGTGGCGATGAGTCGGTCGAGATTTCTCGTCATCTGGCAGGACTGTCCGGCACGGGTACCCGTGCCGGACAGTCCTGCCAGCGCGAACGGCGTCAAAATGGAGCCCGCACCCAAGCTTCGGGCTCCTGGAGTTCGGCTTGACGCCCCGGGCTGATCAAGACGGCCGCCATCCCGCCCAGATGGCTGCGTCCGATCCGGCCTCGGCCATCCCTGGCCACCCACGTCTCAGGTTTTCTTGCCGCCCTGGCCGTGGGGTCCCGCCGAGCGCGACTGCCAAGGACGCCTGCCGCTCCAACGCCGCCGCCATCCGCATGCGCGCCCGATGCAGCCGGGTCCGGGCGGCAATGGCCGTACACATCCCAAAGCTTTGGCGATCCGCTGGCTGGTCTGGCCCTCCCAGCACCCCAGCGCCAACACCTCGCGGTCACGTTCGGGCAACCCGTCGAAGGCGGCGCGAACATGGTCCAGATCGACCGGCCTGACCGGCCCGGTCGGCCGCCAACTCCACACGCAGCCGTTCGGTGAGCACGGCCCTCAGTGCCTGTGAAGGCCTTTCGACAGGGAAGCTCCACGATCTTCAGTGACATGTCCCGATCCGACAAGGGAGAAGGGCGTGGGAGTCTGGACATGTGACAATTGAGTGGTCCCGGAAGGAGGTCCTCGAAGCGGTCAGGACACGCTTGCAACCTGCGGGCGCCGTGCTGGAGGGGTGCTCCGGTGTCGATGTCAGGGCAGAGTCCGACGGCATGCTGGTGATCTTCCGTTGGCGTCGAGATCCGAACACTTACGCCATCAAGGTCGAGTTCCCGAGGGGGTCAGCGAGTCCGTGGAGCGGCGGTTCGTACACCGGCCTGCCGGTGACCTCGCCGGATGGATGGGCCGTTGACTTCGCCTTCCGTCTTGGGCTGGAACTCGACACCGGGCTGGTTCGCCGAAGCCGCCGAACGATCCGATACGGGTACGTCCTGTTGGACGTTCGCGATGACACAGACGTCTGGCGCGCCGGGTTCTTCATCAATGCCGTTCCACTCAACGACCTTGAGCTCTCGGCCTCGCCTGATGACCTCGAAAGGGCCTATTCCCTTCTCGGATCGGCTTCTCCGCCTGTGTACGAGGCCGGCGCCTGGCTGGCTCGGGCCGGGATGGATGTCACCGTTCCCAGGCAGCTGATCGTCGAGGCCAGGCTTGCCTGCTGGCTTCATGCCTATGTCGACAACGCCCGCGGGGAACCTTTTGTCGGTCAGGCCGCCGCGTCCTGGGAGGACAAGCGACGTACCATCGCCCGTCTCGACCTGGTGCACGTCCAGCCGGGCGTCCCATCAGAGGTGCGCGATGCGCTGGTGCGTGTCGTGATCTGCGAGGTAGCCGAGGCCGGCGCCCTGCGCGTGGTCACCGCGGTCGACGATCCCGAACTCCATGGACTGGGGTTCCGGCCCGCGAACGTTGGCGGCCTTGCGCTTCACACCAGGAGCTGGGACCCCGCGGCCGGAACCTGACTCAAGGCGCCTCACATCCGAGGCTGGACCTCGACAGACTTCACCACCCAGATCACTGTCATCGAACTCCCGCCCTGCCACCCCGGCTTTCGGGGTGGTGGCGGGGGAGGACGTCCTCGGAGACATCTTGGACGTCCCCCCACCACCCCTGACGTCCAGGACGTCCTGGACGTCAGGGGTGCCGGCCTCGTTGTCGGGGCCGAGCGGGCGTTCGGGCGGGCGCGCTCGACGTCGTGGCGGGCCTGCGCCGATGCCCGCCACAGCGCGGCCGCCGCGGCATCGGCACGCTGCTGCAGGTCGCCTACGGGGGCCAGGCGCGGCCGACCTCGCGCAGGTGATCGGCGTGCTCGGTGATAAAGGCGCGGTGGTGCTGGCGTGCCCGCTTGGGCCGCCGCGCAGCGACAGGTCGCGGTGTTCGGCCGGCTGGCGCGAGCGTACCGTCAGCGCGGGGGCGAGCTCGTGGAGCAAGGCTCCTGGCGGGGGGGTATACGTTACGGACATCCGATGGATCCGGACATGCGGAACCCAGCTCGCGTCTGCGTGGTCCGCTGTCAGGGCCACGATGACACGAGCCGGTCCCCGCTGGATGTCGAGCTTGCTCCCGGCGGGGAGTGGGAGGGCAGGGATTGATGGCATGGGATTGGTCGACGGTACGAACGTCTTCGGGGGGCTCGGAGGAGATCCCGGCAACCCTGGAGAGGCTGCTTGCCGGAGAAACAGAGGCCCAGCGCGATAGGGCTTTTGATGGCCTCTACTCGGCTGTCGTGAACCAAGGCGACCTTGAGACGGCCGCTGCCCCGGTCGCGGACCGAATTCTTGAGGAGCTGGGCGTTCACGGATCCGTTTCCGAGTACGGCTGGCTCATGCTCAACTGCATCTTCGGCGGAGCGGGGTACGGCAAGCAGGTGCTCGTGGATGGGTCCGAGACGGACCTGGAGAGCTATTGCCGGCAAACGGTGATCGCGAGCCTGCCCATGATCGGTCCCGCGGCCGCGGCGGCCGATGGAGAGACCTTCAGATTTCTGACTGTGCTGCTGGGCAAGGTGGGTGAGTACGCGCCGGAGGCCATCTCCATTCTGGAACGGGAAGTGCGGGTCTCCTCTGGAGAACGCCTTGTGGCGGCGAGCGATGGGCTGGAGGTAGCTCGGGAGCTCGCGGCCGAACGCGCGGCCGACGGGTGAGCCGCACCCCGGGCGTCTTGTCACCGTTCGCTGAGCTGGACCCAGGTGACCTTTGGAGCCGATCACATAGCCCTCACCCTTCTGCGGGTCCTCGCGCAGTTGGCGGATGACCAGCAGCGCGGCCAGGCGGGCCAGCACGGCGGTGATCCCTTCGGGCGAGATCTGGTCACGCAGGTCGACGGCCGCGCCACAGTAGCTCTCTCGTATGGCGTCACGCGCGCGGACGGTGTGCTCGTACGCGGAGCGGGCCAGCAGCAGGGGTGGGCGGCGAGCACGGCGCGGTGGGCGCGGTAGCCCGGCGGCAACGCCTCCAGCAGCCAGCCGATCGCCTTCCGGGTCAGCCGTCGGTGCCAGGCGCGGGCACATCCGATGGCGGCGCACTGCTGTCAGGTGGTGAGCGCCGGCGTGTCTCGATCGCGCGGACGATGGTGATGATGGCGCATCGGATGCGGACCGACCGCATCGTCCTTCTGGACGGGGGCCTGATCGTGGAGGAAGGTAGCCACGACGAACTGCACGCCGGCTTCTGGAACACCTCCATGGCCCCCGCCGCGCGGGAACGAGCCCGCCGGGCCCGTGTTTCCGGCCTGGGGCGCTCCGGTACGGCCGCTACGGCGACGGCTGCCGGTCATCGACCGCGCGGGAACATTTGTCCAAGACTGGCGGTGGGCCGCCTGTGCATAGTCTCCGCATGAGTGCATACGACATTGAACGTTCGCATGGGATGCACGTGGTCCATGACGGCCCGCGGCAGGCGCCGCCGTTGTTGCTCATCCACGGGTCGGGGGCCTCGGGCGGTTTCTG
This sequence comes from Nonomuraea sp. NPDC050394, assembly GCF_044459065.1. NCBI lineage: Bacteria > Bacillati > Actinomycetota > Actinomycetes > Streptosporangiales > Streptosporangiaceae > Nonomuraea > Nonomuraea sp. NPDC050394. The sequence goes on from NZ_JBITIO010000009.1 coordinate 315,822, forward strand.
GGGTCCGGCGGTCCCGGCGCTGGCCGCTCACCACCACGTCATCCGGGTCGACCTCCCGGGTTGCGGCCAGTCGCCGCCCGCGCCGTCGTACGACGTGCCCGCGCAGGCGGGTCAGGTGGCGGCGCTGCTGGACGACCTCGGGCTGCGTCACGTCGCCGTGGCCGGGCACTCCAGCGGTGGCTACGTCGCCACCGCGCTGGCCGAGCAGCGTCGCGACCTCGTGGGCTCGCTCGCGTTGATCAGTAGTGGCCCGAGCCCGGATGCGCTCCTGCGGCAGCCGTTCATCCTTCGGGTGCTGCTGGCCCCGCCGCTGGGCCCGCTCATGTGGCCGAGGCGTTCGGACGCGATGATCCGCAAGGGGATCAGCGCGACAGCCGTTCGCCCCGTGGACCTCCCGGACGACGTGGTCGCCGATGTGCGAGGCATCACCTACCGCGTGATGAGAACCGTGCTGCGCCAGAACACCGCCTACATCGCCGAACGGAGCGTGCCCGAGCGGCTCGCCGCCCTCGGGATCCCCGTACAGGTGATCTTCGGTGCCGCCGACCCCCGTTGGGAACCGTCGTCGGCGCACCGATACGACGCGGTCCCGGGCACGCGGGTCGAACTGCTACCCGGCGTCGGGCACCTACCCATGCTGGAAGCGCCCGAGACGATCGGCAAACTGCTGCTGGACTTCACAGCGGCGGGGCCGACGACGACCCGTGACCCCTGATGCCTCGACTGCTCGCAAGACCGGCCAGCAGCCCTCCGGCATCCGGGGCAGGTTCATGAACTCGTTCAAGCGCTCGACGGGTTCCGGAAGAGTGACGTACTCCGCAGGAGCGGCCGTGAGCTCGGGGGCTTCATGGCGCTCCTCGTGCCACAGGTGGTGCGGTGAGATACGCAGGTTGGGTAAGTGCAGGCTTCTCACCGCCGGGGTGAAACCGCCGAAGCCGAACCAGTCGGTCGCCCTGATCGGTTCACGCAGAGAGCTGCGCACGCGTTGCGCCAGAGACGCCATGTTCAAGGGCTCGGAGGCATTGTCGTACTCCGTGGCAACCATCGAGCGGAACGCCTCCAGGACGGCAAGCCACTACCCACCGGCCGCTGGTCGATCAAGGCGCCCATCGCGGTCGCCGTCGGCGGTAACGGCGAGCCCTTCATCCGCACCGGCGCCCAAGCGCTGGCCGCCATCCTGCCGGACGTGACCGTCCTGACACTCGCCGACCACGACCACTCCGCCTTCTGGATGGCCCCGAACCCGTCGCAGACCAGGCCCGCACCTTCCTCCTCGGCTGAAGAACCCCGCAAGCCGATCCAGCCGGCGCACCACGGCCTGGAGGTCCACGCCGTCGCCTTCCGGCACGGAGCGCTCACCCGGGCGTGGCGGCTTGTGGGTCGGGTCGGTGTCCCATGCTTCGGGCCGGCGACCGCTGTTTCAGCTGGCGGCGCGGCTGCCTTGCGCCGGGTGGGCCGGCGGTGTTTCGGTGGCCGCGGCGGGTGTGGTGAGGCGGGTCAGCAGGGCGAGGATGCGCTCGGCGTCGGTGAGCAGGCTGCCGCTGGCGGCCCAGCCCTGCGGGCGCTCCACCTCGCCGGCGCGGATCTCCGTGGTCATCTGCCGATGGATGGCTTCGATCTTCTCGCGAGCGCGCGAGAGCAGCTGGGCGGTTTCGCGGTCGTCGGGCGCGGGCGGGACGACCCGGACCAGTGCGGCCGCCAGCGTGTCCAGCAGTTCGGCGTAGTCGCGGGCGAAGTGCACGCTGATCCAGCCGGTGGCGGTGTCCACGCCCGGCTGCTGCTCGATGTGGGCCAGTGCGCGCACGATGGCGTGCACGTGTACGCCGGCCTGGCTCATCGCGCTCAGCAACGTCGCATGATCCCCCTCGGCAGGGTGGCGTGAGCGGCGCAGGTTGTAGCGGCGGCTTTCGACCCCGTCGGTGATCGCCTCCCGGGTTTGGACAAGGTGGACATCCAGTTCGGCGGCCCGCTTCTCCCACTTCGGTAGACGTGACAGGTCACAACGCTCCTTCAAGCCCGCCGCCATGCTCTCCAGCAGGGCCGCGACCTCCTGGCTCTGCCCGCGCAGCGCCCGGAAAGGACGGCGCAGATACAGCGGCGGCCAGATCAGCGCGTTCACCCCCGCTCCGCATAACGCCCCGGCTGCGGTCGCCATCACGTAGCCGGCCAGATAGCGCTCCTGGGAGGCGGCGCCGAACGACAACATCAGCACGGCCGTGGTGGCCACGTCCGAACCGTGCCGTCCCATCCGATTCCAGCGCGCCGCGATCAACGCGGGTGGCACGACCAGGAGCAGGCTGAGTGCGTTCAGGCCGAGCAGATGGCCGATGCTGCCGGCCAGGAAGACCCCGGCGGCCACCGCGCCGACCCGCCGCAGCCCGTTGGTCACCGTGCGATACACGGTCGCGTGAACCATGATCACCGCGGTGGCCGGAGCGAACCACACCGTCTCCCGCGCCAGCAACCGATCAGCGATCAACCACGCCAGCACCGCGGCCGCGGTCGCCTTGGCGATCTGCCGCAGTTCCAGACGCTGGGAGGAATTCCGCTCGCCCAGCCCGGTCACCTGCTGACGCACATGGCGCAACTCCCGCCGCGCCGCCCCCGCCAGCCGTACCCCCCAACGCTCACTCACACGATCCCCCTGTCACCGCATTCACGAGGCATATGGACCCGCGCCTGGCGCGCTGAGCCACAGTCCGGTCACTTGTGGCCTTTGCCGAACGAGCGGAGCTTGCGCCCGCTTTTGACCTTGCCGCTTTTGCCGGTGGTCTTCTTTGCCTGTCCCGGAGGCATGGACTCCGCTGCAGCCGGGGCGGACCCTTCGGTCTGGCGCCAGGTGGCTGGAGTGCCCCGTCTGGTGGACGCGGGCCTCAGCTCCAGGACCGCGCCGGGCGAGGCGGACACCGTCGTGGCAGGCGTTTCGGCGAAGGGACGTTCGGTGGCGGGAGCGTCCTTCGGCGCGCCTGGCCAATAGACGACCGCCAGCATCCCGGCGATCAGGGCGGTCACCGCCGCCGCCGCGGGCCGGCCGTACGGGATCCGAGACCCGCGAACGGCCGGATGGGCCCGCGACGGGGTGGGCTTGGGCGCGGGTGGCGCCGCGATGGCGGGCGAGGCGGTGATGTGCCGCAGGAGCCGGCGGGCGTCATCGACGGCGGTACGGCGGGCCGGGTCCTTGGCCAGCAAGCCGGTCAGGAGGGGCGCCAGCGGACCGGCGCGTACGAAGGGGGCCGGATCCGCGGTGAGGACGGCGCTGATGGTCGCCAGGGCACTGCCCTGTTCGAACGGGCAGCGGCCCTCGACCGCGGTGAACAAGGTGACGCCCAGCGACCACAGGTCGCTACCGGCGGTCGGGGCGGCGCCGCGGGCGCGTTCCGGGGAGATGTAGGCGGGGGTGCCGACCACGATGTCGGCCTGGGTGAGGCCGCCGTGGGCCGGCTGCTCCAGGGTGGTGGCCAGGCCGAAGTCGGTCAGCACCGCGTGCCGGCCGGTGTCGGCCAGGAGGATGTTGGCCGGTTTGACGTCGCGATGCACGATGCCCGCGGCGTGTGCCGCCTGTAACGCCTCCAGCACCTGGAGGCCGATCCTGGCGACGTCGGCGGGCGGCAGCGGCCCTCGTTCGGCCAGCACGTCGGCCAGCGTGGGGGCGGGAACCAGCTGGAGCACGATCCATGGCCGCCCGTCGGCCTCGACCACGTCGTACACGGCGGCGATGTGCGGGTGCGACAACCTGGCCGCCAGCCGGGCCTCGCTCATGGTACGGCTCAGCAGCGCGGCGCGTTCGCTTGGCGGCCGCCGGTCCAGGGTGACTTCCTTGACCGCGACCGGGCGATCGAGCAGTTCGTCGTGGCCGCGCCAGACCCTGCCCATGCCGCCTCGGCCGAGTTCGGCCTGCAGTCGGTAGCGGCCGCCCAGCAACCCGTCCCCAAACCCCTGCGAACTCGGCATAGCGCACGACCTACCCGATCAACGCTCACCCATTCGGCGACGAGCATCCGAGACCGGTCAAGCACGACGCCATACCCTTCCACAGCCGGGTGATCGTCCCAGAGAAGCCGTCCGGAGCCACCCTCCAGCAGCTTCTTTGGAAAGCGCACGCGGACGGCCATCATGGACCCGCCTTCGCTGGGCCGCGGAGATGACGACGTGTGATCGCTCCGCGGTGAGCTCGGGCGAGTGCGTCCTGCTGACCGCATGTCCGCTGCTATGGGTCGGCCCTGTCCCTGGGCGGGGGCGTTGCTTTACCCGACGGCGGGCAGGGCCCGTAGCGCATATCCAAGCAGCTCAAGGGGGACACGCACATGGACAACGACTTCTTCCAGCGCAAAGTGCAGGCACGACTCGCCGGATTCGATCATGACAAGGACGGCGTGATCACGCAGGCCGACGTCGACACGGTGACCGAGCGGGCCATGGACGCCTACGGCCTGGCGGCGACCTCGCCCCAGGCCAAGGCCCTCAAGGCTGCGGCCGGGACGTTCTGGCGGCAAGTGGCCGCGAACGCTGACGGTGACCGCGACGGCAAGATCAACCAGGACGAGTTCTTCCTCGCCGCGGCAGGATTTCAGCAGGCGGTGCAACCCTGGGTGAGGGCGCTGGTCTCGGCGGCCGACACCGACGACGACGGCTGGCTCACCGACCGGGAGTACCGGTCTCTGCTGCGGGCGCTCGGCGCCGACGAAACGACGCTTGACCAAGCCGCCCAGCACACCGCTTCAGATGGCTCCATCGCCGTTGTCAACGTACAGAAGACCGCGCTGGAGCTGTTCGCCGACCACAAGCCCTACGCCCCCGCTACCTGGTCATTCGGGACGTTCTAAACCGACACGGGCCTTAACTGGCCTAGATCACGATAAGACGGCCAACCGCGGGCGCGGGCCATACGCCCGACCCGCGTCCGGCTTGGTCTGCGGCGGCGCTCTGAAGAAAGCCCGCCAGGATCATATGCGGTGGCGGTCCCATGGAGGAGTACATGATGAGCGCTCACGACGAGCGGCCGCCGCCAGACAGTCCTGCCTCATCCGCGCAGGCGCTCGAGCGCCAGGCCGCCACCGAAACCGCGACGGTCATCGCCGGGAGCGTCGCCTCCCTCGGCCGGGACGAGAAGAGAGCGCACCGCGTCCGGCAACGGCTATGGCAGCGCCTGCCAGGCCCTGAGGTCACCTTCGCGATGGGCGCGATGGTTCTTGCCCTGCTCATGGCAACGGCCGCCGGCACGGCCACAGCCGCTCTGACACGGGCGATCCGCGCCCGACGGAAGCGCGCCCGATGAATGTCCAGCGCATAGGCCACAGTGATGGGGCTACCGGCCGACGCCTACCTGCCGGTGCAGCGTCTGGTCGACGACATCGCCCTGCCGTCCACCTTCATCGCCGGCCTCTCGCCGGCCGCACCGTATCGCCGGATGTCGCGGCCTCACCCTTGCGCCGCGCTTCGTCTTGTTCGCGTACGTCGGTGATGACGAAGCCACTGCGGGGCCGGGTCGGAACCCTGCGCAGTGAGATGGTCAGGTCCTGGCGCGGCACCGTGTAGTCCAGCCGCGCCAGCCGTACGGCCAGCGTGCGCAGGACCGCCACGGTGACGGCCTCGCCGGGGCAACGGTGACCGGTGTGCGGATCGCCACCACCCTGGGGCACGAGATCGTCACGTCCGACGGAGGCGCCGGTGAACCTGCCGGGATCGAAGGAGTAGGGGCGCTCCCACAGCTCTCCGTCGTGGTTTTGGCCGTGAAGGTCGAGCAGCACCAGCGTGCCTTCGGGGATCTGCTCGCCCAGCCAGGTCAGGTCCTTGACGGCGAACGCCCCGACGAAGGGGGCGATGGGGTAGAAGCGCCGGACCTCCTGGGCGAAGGCGTCGGCGTAGGCGGGGTCGGCGCGCAGGCGCGCACGATTGTCCGGCCAGCGGTGCAGGGCATGGGCCGCGAAGGCGACGTACCAGGCGACCGCGACCGTGGGCCTGATGATGTTGAGCAGCTCGGTCGCGGCGATGCCCGGATCGAGGATCCGCCCGTCCTCGTCGCGATGGCGCGCGACAAGCTCGGCCACCGATCCCGAGGGCAGCGCGTCCGGCTCGGCGAGCAGGCCCGCCAGCCACTTCTCGCGCCGTGCCCGCGCCAGCCGGGCCTTCCAATGCCGCGGGCCGAGACCGCCGAACCCGTCGACGAGCGCCACCATGTCGGCGGCCAGGGCGTCGGTGGCGTCCACCGGGGTGCCGGCCCAATCGCACACGCCCTCGGTGATGGCCTTGGCCGCCTCGTCGAACACCACGACACGCGAATGCGCGGGCCGGTCGCGCAGCCGGCGGTCCCAGCGCGCGCCAACCTCCTCGGCGAGTGCGGTGACCCGGCCGGGATCGGCGAGCACGGACATGAACAGGTGCTTGCGCGTCCGATGTGCCGCCCCGTCGAGACCGTGCACGGTCCCCTTTCCGGTGAGCGTGGCCTGGACCGGTTCGGGGAGCGCCCCGTGCCGCATCATGTGGCGCTCGTCGTAGAAGAACCGCACCGCCCCGGGTCCGCGCAGCGCGACGGTACGACGTCCGAGGATCCGCGTGCGCACCATCCTGCCGTCCCCGCGTCGCCACAGCCCCGGCAGCCAGGCGTATCCGCCGGCCAGCAGGTTGAGCGTCTGGTCGAGGAAGGATGCGCGTGAAGTCGTCATCTCTGCCGCTTGCCCCCGAGGCGGCGGACAAAACAGATGGTCAAGGCGCTGGCCGACTCCGGTGCTGAACTCGCGCGTCCTGGCCGGGCCGCCGGTATCGGCCGCCAGCGGCAGGGTGTCGGCGTCCGCGCCGGTCCTTGGGGCCGGGCGAGTACGCGCCGACGGATGACGTGCAGGGTGCCAAGGGTGGTGTTCGCCTTCCATGTGGCGACGCGTCGGCACCTTCGAGATGCGGGCGCAGATCATCGCCTCGCACGTCGACGGGCCCGCCAGGTGGTCTTGTCCGGCCGCCGATCGGGCAGGCCGCCGGGTCGGGCCGAGGATGGAGGTGATGCCGGGGCCGGTCACGTTTAGCGGCCCTCATCCGGGTAGCGCAGCATGGCTGAGCAGCGCTTCTACGCGAAGGAGACAACCGTGAAAGCCGTCACCTGGCACGGTGGGCGAGACGGCCGGGTTACCGGGTGATCGCCGTGGACGGCGTACCCGAACGGCTACGGACTGACGCTGACCAGGGTCCTTAGGCATCTCGCGCCCTGAGGACCGGGGGAGAGGGGAGGGGTGAGTGCGGTGACGAGCGGGGTGGAGCGGATGCTGGAAGGTCTGCTGGATGCCAGCCACCTGGCGATCCTGGACGATCTTCCCGGGCTGGTGACCCGGCACGCGGCTCAGGCCGGTCTCGCCCATGTGGCGATCTATGTGGCCGACCTGCAGCAGAACGTGCTGCGTCCGCTGGCCGGCGACGGCGAGTTGCGTGTCGACACCACGCTGGCCGGCCGAGCCTTCCAGGAAGTGCGGCCCCTGTCGCAGCGAGGCGAGGACGGAGGGCAGCTGTGGTGGCTCCCCCTTCTGGACGGCACCGAACGGCTCGGCGTGCTCCGGCTGCCCGGCGACGGGAGCGCGCCCCCTCCGGCCGGCCGTCATCTGGCTTCGCTGCTGGCGTTGTTGCTGGTCAGCCAGCGCACCAGCAGCGACACCTACTCGCGGCTGGTGCGCTCGCGGCCGATGAACGTCGCCGCCGAGATGCAGTGGCGGCTGGCTCCGTCGCTGACCTGCGCCACCCCGCGGGTGACCGTCAGCGCGGTGATGGAACCCGCCTACGAGATCGGCGGAGACTGCTTCGACTACGCCTTCCACGGCGACACCCTGCATCTGGCCGTCTTCGACGCCGAAGGCCACGACCAGTCGGCGGCCCTGACCGCCGGCCTGGCCATGGCCTCCTGCCGCAACCATCGCCGCCAGGACATGGACCTGGCCGCCAACAGCGCGGAAGTCGAAAAGGTGTTGATCGGACAGTTCGGGCGCACCACCCGCTATGTCACCGCCGTCATGGCCGACCTCGACCTGCGGACCGGCATGCTCAGCTGGATCAACCGGGGCCATCCGCCGCCGGTGCTCATCCGCGGCGGCCGGTGGAGCACCACCTTGACCTGCCCGCCCGCCCATCCCATGGGCATGAACCTGGGCGGGCCCGTCACCCTGTGCCGCGAGCAGCTCGAACCCGGCGACCGGCTGCTGCTCTACACCGACGGCATCACCGAAGCCGGCGCGCCGAACGGCCGTGAGTTCGGGCTGGCACAGTTCGTGGACTTCATCATCCGTCACCACAGCGGCAACCTGCCCGTGCCGGAAACCCTCCGGCGCCTCATCATGAACATTCTCGACTACCATCACGGCCGGCTCGGCGACGACGCCACGGTCCTGCTGACCGAATGGCGTACCGCCGCCCACGAACGACTGACGCCAGAGCTGGGCAGCGGGCGGTGAGGCTCGGGCTCGTGCGCCATCCCGGCCCGACCGTCACCGTGGCCGGCCCGGCCGCGCTGGCACGACGGCTTCGGCCGTACCTCAGGAGGGTTGAGCTGCCGGCGTAGCTCACCCACAGCAGGTACAGCGCCGCCACGCGGCGGATGCGCCAGAACAGCACGATGGTGGCCACGATCAGCAGGCCGAGCGCCACGAAGATCGGCAAGGTGGCCCAGGTGCGGACCGGCTGGTTGATAACCATACGTTTCTCCCTGCCCGCACGGGGACGACGCTCATCCGGGGAGGGTCTCGCCGCCGATCGGGGCGAGGATCTCGCCGCTGTAGTAGGACGACAGCCGGGCGGCGGCGAAGAACACGTACGAGGGCGCGATCTCGTCGGGCTGGGCCGGACGGCCCATCGGCGCCTGCTCGCCGAAGTCCTCGACCCGCTCCCGCGGGAAGGTGGCGGGGATGAGCGGCGTCCATACCGGGCCGGGCGCCACCGCGTTCACCCGGATGCCGCGTTCCAGGAGGTTCTGCGCCATCGCCTGGGTGAAGGCGTTGACCGCGCCCTTGGTGGCCGAGTAGTCGAGGAGCGTCTTGTTGCCGCGCAGGCCGTTGACCGAGGAGGTGTTGATGATCGCCGCCCCTTCTCCCAGGTACGGCAGCGCCGCCTTGGTCACCCGGTAGTAGCTGTGGATGTTGACCTCGAAGGTGCGCTGCCATTGTTCGTCGGTCAGCTCGTCCAGAGACGACACCGGCGCCTGGTACGCGACGTTGTTCACCAGGATGTCCAGACCGCCGAGCTCGGCAACGGCCTGTTCGACGACGTACCGGCAGTGGGTGGCCTCGCCGAGATCTCCGGCCAGCGGGACGCACCGCCGTCCGGCCTTCTCGACCAGGGATCGGGTGTGGGCGGCGTCCTGGTCCTCCGACAGGTAGGCGATGGCGACGTCGGCGCCCTCCTTGGCGAAGGCGACGGCGACCGCACGGCCGATGCCGGAATCGCCTCCGGTGATGAGCGCCCGCTTGCCCGCGAGCAGGTCCCGCCCGGCGTAGTCGCGCATCTCGTCGCGCGGGTTCGGAGTCATCCGGTCGCTGGCGCCGGGATAGCGCTGTTCCTGGGGCGGCGGCGTGCTGTCGTTGACTGCCATTCCCTTCGGCTCCCCGCAGCGAGCCTGGCCAAACGTCATGACCCGGCTCGACCTGCGATGACGGACAAGCGGCTCACCCGCTACTCGAGCGTGCTGGGGAAGCGCTCCCAGACCCGGTGCCTGGCCAGCAGCCCGGTCACCTTCTCAAGGACGTCGTCCGCCTCGCCGGCGGACACCACACCCGGCGCCGAGGCCGGGATCGCGGCGGCGTCGAACACCTCCCGCGCCCCGCCCCAGCCGCCGATCGGCTTGGCGTGCCGGTACGCCTCGCCGAGTAGCATCACGACCCGCGGATCGAGCTGGCCGCAGTTCACGCCCGCCTTGGCGTCGCGGGCACCCCGGGCGTCGGCGGCGGGCGACGGCGCCCCGGCGACGATGATCGCGTCGAACTCCACCGACCTGGCAGCCGCGAACGTACGCTGCACGGCCACCGGTTCGCCCGGCCCCGGCAGTACGCCGCCGGCCGGCGCGATCACGAGCGGCACCATGCCGCCGTCGAACACCGCCTGCCGTACCGTCCGGACCGCGTCGAGGTCGGGACCGGCCACGATGCCGATGACCCGGCCCGCCGTCGGCCAGCTCTGGCCCACCTGCGACAGCGCCGGGCTGGGCTGCGGGCCCGCTTCCGGCGCACCGTCCGGCACCGGCAGGCCGAGCCCGGCCGCCACCTCCCGGCAGAGCACCGGATCGATCCTGGCCAGCACCATGAGCTGCCGCTCCTTGACCACCTGCTCGTACACCTTGCTCAGCTCGAAGGTGTAGGCGGCGATCACGTGCTCCCGCTCCGCCGGCGACAGGCTCAGCCAGAACAGGCGCGGCTGGGTGAAGTGGTCGTCGAAGGAGGCGGGCGCGAGCCGCCCGCGCGGCCCAGCCTCCACCGGAACGGGCGCCTCGATGTAGCCGCCGGGCGCGTGGAACGGGCAGCCGCCGTCGAGCGAGTTCGGCCGGTACGGCGCCGCCCCGGCGTGCACCGCGCTCTGGTGCATGCCGTCGCGCAGCATGTCGTTGACCGGCGCGTGCGGCCGGTTGATGGGCAACTGATCGAAGTTCGGCCCGCCGAGCCGGGTGATCTGCGTGTCCAGGTAGGAGAACAGCCGCCCCGCCAGCAGCGGGTCGTCCGTCACGTCGATGCCCGGCACCAGATGACCGACGTGGAAGGCGACCTGCTCCGTCTCGGCGAAGTAGTTGACCGGGTTGGCGTTGAGCGTCATCAGCCCGATCGGCTGCACCGGCGCCAGCTCTTCCGGCACGATCTTCGTCGGGTCGAGCAGGTCGATGCCCTCGAACGTCTGCTCCTCGGTGTCCGGGAAGACCTGCACCCCCAGCTCCCACTCGGGCAAAACGCCCGCCTCGATGGCGTCGGCCAGGTCCCGCCGGTGGAAGTCGGGATCGAGGCCGCCCAAGAGCTGCGCCTCCTCCCACACCAGGGAGTGCACGCCCGCCTTCGGCTTCCAGTGGAACTTCACCAGGACCGTGCCGCCGTCCTCGGCGACCAGGCGGAAGGTGTGGACGCCGAAGCCCTCCATCATCCGGTACGAGCGCGGGATGCCGCGATCCGACATGTTCCAGATGGTGTGATGGGTGGCCTCGGTGTGCAGCGAGACGAAGTCCCAGAACGTGTCGTGCGCGCTCTGGGCCTGCGGGATCTCCCGGTCCGGATGTGGCTTGCCCGCGTGGATGACGTCGGGGAACTTGATCCCGTCCTGGATGAAGAACACGGGAATGTTGTTGCCGACCAGGTCGAAGACCCCTTCGGAGGTGTAGAACTTCGTCGCGAAGCCCCGAGTGTCACGGACCGTGTCGGCAGAGCCGCGGGAACCCAGCACGGTGGAGAACCGCACGAAGACCGGGGTCTCGACGTCCTTGGCCAGGAAGGCGGCCCGGGTGAGCGAGGCGGCGGTGCCATACCCGCGGAAGATCCCGTGCGCTGCGGCGCCGCGCGCGTGCACGACCCGCTCGGGGATGCGCTCGTGGTCGAAATGCGTGATCTTCTCGCGCAGGTGGTGATCGCGCAGCAAGGTCGGTCCGCGCGGCCCGGCCTTGAGCGAGTGGTCGGTGTCGGGCAGCCGCGTGCCCGTGGCCGTCGTCAGGAACTCCCCGCCCTGAGCACGGATCTGCGCCGTCCCGCCGGACGGCTGCCCCGTGGACGTGAACGAACCGGGTCCGCGCTGGTCCGGCTTGGGGGGTAGCGGATCGCGCGGCTCCACGGGTTCGGCGAGGCTCGGCGCCTCGGCGCCCGGCCGCCCCGGGATCTTTCCTTCCGCGTCGCGGTCTGCCGCCTTGGTCTTCTTTTTCGGCATGGAAACGTTCCCCCCTGTGGGTGGCGTGCTGTCAGGCGCTGAGCGCGGCGATCAGTTCGTCCTTGGTCATGGAGCTGTAGCCGGTGACGCCCTTCTCCTTCGCCTGGTCCAGCAGTTCCTGTTTGGTACGCCCGACGGGCTTGGGCGGCGTCGCCAGTTCATCGGCCTTGGCCTGGCTGAAGACACGGCCCAGCTTGACGAGCTTGTCGGCGGGGATGGACTTGGCCATGGCCGGGAGGATCTCGTTCTCCTCCTCCTCGACGTGATGGCTGACCGCCTTGATCAGGTCCTCCAGGGCGCTGAGGAACTCCGGCTTGTCGGGGTTGGCGTCCATCAGCTTGGCCAGCAGTTCCTCGGCCTCGTGGTGCTCCTCGACGCCGTGGTGGACCTCACCGCGCTCCGACGGCTTGGCCTTGGCCAGCGCGGTATAGACCTTCGTCTCCTCCGCCCGCGCGTGCGCGACGAACTTGGCGGCCAGCTCGGCCACCAGCGCGGGACGGTTCTCCGGCTGCCGCTTCAGCTTCTCGAAGATCACCTCCACATCGCGGTGGTCCGCCTTGATGAGGTCGATTACGTTCTGTGACATAGTTCCTCCTGATCGTGACGCGGATGGTGCTACCCGGGTATGAGCGACATACGCGGCCGACCGGTCGGGACCTCGGCAGACGTACCCAAGGTCTATCCACCGCCCACCAGGGCAGGGGCCGGGCATGAGCGCACAGTCGTACTGGATGCGGACCGCGCCGGGGCACTCCTACCCCGCCCTGGAGCAGGATCTCCGCGTTGACGTCGTGGTGGTGGGGGCGGGCATCGCGGGACTGAGCGCGGCCTGGGAACTCGTGAAGGCCGGACGCAGCGTCGCCGTGCTGGAGGCCGGGCGGATCGCGGCCGGGGTGAGCGGCCACACCACGGCCAAACTGTCGGCCCAGCACACCATGATCTACGCCGGCCTCGCCTCCTCGGCGGGGACGAAGACGGCGGCCCTCTACGCCGAGTCCCAGCAGCAGGCCATCGACCATCTCGCCGCCACCGCGACCGCCCTGGGCATCGACTGTGACCTGGAGCGGGTGCCCGCGCTCACCTACGCCGAGTCGGCCGGCGACCTCGGCCTGCTGCGCGCCGAAGCCGAGGCCGCCGCCCGGGCCGGACTGCCGGCCTCCTTCGTGACCAACAGCACGCTGCCCTTCCCGATCGCCGGCGCCGTACGGGTGGAGAACCAGGCACAGTTCCACCCCCGCGCCTACCTCCTCGCCCTCACCGAGGCCATGGCCGCGGAAGGCGCGCTCGTCTTCGAGGGCACGCGCGTGGTCGATCTGAAGGAGGGCGAACCCTGCCAGGTCACCACCGAGAGCGGGCAGGTCGTCACGGCGGCCGACGTGATCGTCGCCACGCACTATCCGATCTTCGACCGGGCTGTGCTGTTCGCCCGCCTGCGGCCTCATCGCGAACTGGTCGTCGCCGCGCCGATCCCGGCCGGGAGCGACCCGGGCGCCATGTTCATCACCACTGAGCAGAGCACCCGTTCCGTCCGCACCGCCCCGTACGGCGACGGGCAGCGGCTGCTCATCGTCACCGGCGAGACCTTCACACCGGGGGCGGGCCGGGTGACCGAACGCCTGGACCGGCTCCGCTCCTGGATGACGGAGCGGTTCGCGACCGACACGGTGACGCACTGGTGGGCGGCCCAGGACAACAGCACCACCGACGGACTGCCCTTCGTCGGCCCGCTCCACCTCGGGGCCAGGCACGCCTACGTCGCCACCGGGTTCGGTGGCTGGGGCATGAGCAACGGCGTCATGGCCGGCCTGCTGCTCACCGCTCTGATCACCGGGGGAGAGTCCCCGTGGTCGCAGATCTACGATCCCCGCCGCCTGCATCCGCTGCGTGAAGCAGGTCCGGCGGTGAAGGCGCAGACCGCTGTCGTCCGGCACTTCGTCGGCGATCGGCTGGCCGTACCCCACGGCGGCGAACTGACCGAACTGCCGCGCGGACGCGGAACCGTGATCAGGACCGGCGGCGAACACCGCGCCGTCTATCGCGACGACGACGGTGCTCTCCACGCGGTCTCGGCCATCTGCACTCACCTGCGCTGCGTCGTGGCCTTCAACGAGGCCGAACGCTCGTGGGAGTGCCCCTGTCACGGCTCACGCTTCGACGTCGACGGCGCCGTCCTGCAGGGACCCGCGGTGCACCCATTGCCACCGGTCGAGCTGAACGAATCACCGGATTAGGGCATGGCTCCGTATCACAGTCGTTCCCGGAGCGCGGGCAGCAGGTCCTTGGCCGACCAGTCCAGGAAGGCGTCCTGGTGCTCGGCGCCGATCTGGACCAGTGCGACGTGCGTGAACCCCGCCTCGGTATAGGCGCGCACCGCCTTCACGACCGCCTCGACATCCGGTCCGCACGGCACGTTCGCCGCCACGTCCTCGGGGCGGACGCTGCCGGCGTAGGCGGCGAAGTTCAGCGGGCCGGGCAGTTCGGCCATCACCTTCCAGCCCGCCACCGACCAGCGCCACAGCCGGTGTGCCCGCTCGACGGCGGCATCCCGGTCAGAATCGAAGCAGATCGGCAGCTGGCCGTAGACCGGCTTGCCCTGCCGGGCGAACCCGCCGACCAGCTCCGCGTCCGGATCAACCGCCACCAACGCGTCGCCGTACTCGCCGGCCAGACCCAGCGAGCGCGGCCCCGAGGCCGCGATCGCCAGCGGCACACCCGCCTCGGGCCGGTCATACAGCTTGGCGGAGTCGACGGAGAAGAATTCGCCACGGCGGGTGACATAACCGCCGTCCAGAAGGTCACGGATAATCCGCAGCGCTTCGGCGAACATCGCGTGCCGCGTGTCGGCCGATGGCCAGCCCCGGCCGATCACGTGCTCGTTGAGGTTCTCACCCGCGCCCAGGCCGAGCGTGAAACGGCCCTGGGACAGCTCCGCCATGGTGGCCGCCTTCTGGGCGACGACCGCCGGGTGATAACGCATGATCGGGCAGGTCACGTAGGTCATGAGCGGCAGATTCTGAGTGACCTGCGCGGCCGCGCCCAGGATCGACCAGGCGTACGGCGAGTGCCCCATCTCCTCCAGCCAGGGAAAGTAGTGGTCGGAGATGACCGCGTAGTCGAAGCCGGTCTCCTCGGCCGTGGCGACGTCCTTGACCAGTTGCCTGGCGGACGTCTGCTCACACATCATCGTGTACCCGAACTGAGTCATACGTGGGCACCTACCCGATGCAGCCCCGCCAATCCTGCCTGGTCAAGGCCACCGCGAGACCAGCTTGCCGCCGGACGCGCCGCCAACGCGCGAGCCATGAATGAGTCCGCTGCGTGGAAATCGTCCGGCGAGTCAGGATGCGCGCGCGGACGGGCGGGTAGGAAGCGCCCGTGATTGCTTCAGGACACGACGTTCCGGTCATGATGGACATGCGGCTGTCGGTCAACGGCGATGGCCACCCCGTGGTCGTGGACACTCGCGAGACGTTGCTGGACACGCTCAGGGAACGCCTGGATCTGACCGGCGCGAAGAAGGGCTGCGACCACGGTCAGTGCGGCGCGTGCACCGTGCTGGTGGACGGCCGGCGCGTCAAGTCGTGCCTGACGCTCACGGTGACCCTGGACGACAGAGAGATCACCACGGTCGAGGGGCTGGCCGAAGGGGATACGCCGCATCCGCTTCAGACCGCTTTCATCACCCACGACGCCTTCCAATGCGGCTACTGCACGCCGGGACAGCTGTGCTCCGCCGTCGGCATGCTGGCCGAGGCCGCCGCGGGCTGGCCGAGCGTGGTCACGGGGGACGTGCGCGCCGAGCCCGCCCTCGACGAGGAGGAGATCCGCGAGCGAATGAGCGGGAACCTGTGCCGCTGCGGCGCCTACGTCAACATCGTCGCCGCGATCGGGGAGGTGGCGCGGTGAAACCCTTCGACTACCAGCGGCCGGTCGACGCGCGGTCGGCGGTCGACGCGCTGAGCGGGCGGTCCGAGGCCATGTACCTCGGTGGCGGCACGAACCTGGTGGATCTGATGCGGCTGGGCGTGGCCACACCCGCCGTGCTGGTGGACATCACCCGTGCCACGTCGGACGCCATCGAGGAGAGCTCCGGCGGCGGCCTGCTGATCGGCGCGGCGGCGCGCAACAGCGACCTGGCCGCCCATCCCGTGGTACGCCGTCGCTACCCGATGCTCGCGCAGGCGCTGCTGGCGGGCGCCTCCGGTCAGATCCGCAACATGGCCACCGTCGGCGGCAACCTCCTGCAGCGCACCCGCTGCTCCTACTTCCAGGACATCGCCAAGCCGTGCAACAAGCACCGGCCCGGCTCGGGCTGCCCCGCCCGCGAGGGCGACCACCGCAACCTGGCCATCTTCGGGCACTCCGGCAGCTGCGTGGCGACCCATCCTTCGGACATGGCCGTCGCCCTGGCCGCGCTCGGCGCCAGCGTGCACGTCGAGGGCGTCGCAGGGACGCGTACCCTGCCGATGCCAGGGCTTCACCGGCTGCCGGGCGACGATCCCGAGCGCGACACCGTGCTGGAACCCGGTGACCTGATCACCGCGGTCGAGCTGCCCGCGTTGCCGTACGCCGCCCGCTCGCGCTATCGCAAGGTACGCGACCGGGCGTCGTTCGCGTTCGCCGTGGTGTCGGTCGCGGTGGCGCTCGACCTGACCGACGGGATCGTGCGCGACTGCCGCATCGCGCTGGGCGGCGTCGCCCACGTGCCCTGGCGGGCCACGCTGGCCGAGTCGGCGTTGCGTGGCGTGCCCGCCACCGCCGAGGAGTTCACCAGAGCGGCCGACGCCGAGCTGGCGGGCGCCCGTCCGCTGCCGGACAACGCCTTCAAGGTGCCGCTCGTCCGCAACGTCCTCGTCCGCGTTCTCAGCGAGCTGGCGTCATGACCACCACGGCCAGGAAGTACGTCGGCACGCCCCTCGACAGGGTCGAGGGCATGGAGAAGGTGACGGGCCGCGCCCGCTACGCCTACGAGCACTCTCCCGACGAGCTGACCTACGCGGTGCCCGTGCAGGCGTCCATCGCCCGCGGCGAGGTGCGCGCGATAGACGTGCGGGCGGCGCTCACCATCCCCGGCGTGATCGCGATCATCTGGCACCGCAACGCGCCCAGGGTGGCGCCCGCCGACAACGCCGAGCTGTCGGTGCTGCAGTCCGCACGGGTCGCCTACCGGGGCCAATACGTCGCCGTCGCGGTGGCCGAGACCCTGCAGGCGGCGGGAGAGGCGGCCAGGTCACTGGCGGTCGACTACGCGAGCGAACCGCACGACACCGAGCTGCGCGCCGACCATCCGGGGCTGTACCGGCCCGAGAAGGTCAACGCCGGCTACCCCACCGACAGCGAGCACGGCGACCCCGACGCGGCCATGGAGGCGGCGCCGATCCGGGTCGACGCGATCTACAGCACGCCCGCCGAGCACAACAACCCGATGGAACCGCACGCGACCGTCGCCCGATGGGACGCCGACGGGCTGACCTTGTACGACTCGACCCAGGGGGCCTCGGCGGTACGCGCCACGCTGGCGGCGCTGTTCGCCATGCCGCCGGCGAACGTCAGGGTCATCGCCCCCCACGTCGGAGGCGGGTTCGGGTCCAAGGGCCTGCCCCTTGCCCCGGTCGTGCTCGCAGCTCTGGCCGCCAAGCACGTCAACCGCCCGGTCAAGCTCGCCGTACCCCGTCAGCAGATGTTCGCCGTGACGGGCTACCGCACTCCGACGATCCAGCGCGTACGGCTCGGCGCCGACGCGGACGGCCGGCTGACCGCGATCGTGCACGAGGCGATCGAGCAGTGCTCCACCATCCGCGAGTTCGTCGAGCAGACCACGGTGCCCACCCGGATCATGTACGCCGCGCCCAACCGGAGGACCACCCACAGGGTGGTCAAGCTCGACGTCCCCACCCCGAGCTGGATGCGCGCGCCGGGAGAGGCCCCCGGCATGTTCGCGCTGGAGTCGGCCATGGACGAGCTGGCCATCGCCTGCGGGATCGACCCCGTCGAGCTGCGCGTCCGCAACGAGCCCGACGCCGATCCGGAGAGCGGCGAGCCGTTCAGCTCCAGGAACCTGGTGGCCTGCCTGCGTGAGGGAGCGCGGCGGTTCGGCTGGGCCGACCGCGACCCCACGCCGGGCGCCAGGCTCGTGGGCCAGACCCTGATCGGGACCGGCGTGGCCGCCTCCACCTACCCGGCCTATCGCAGCCCCTCCCAGGCGAGCGCCCGCCTGGAGCCCGATGGCCGCTACACCGTCAGGATCGCCGCCACGGACATCGGCACGGGCGCCCGCACGGTGCTCACCCAGATCGCCGCCGACGCCCTGCGCACCTCACCCGACAGGGTGACGGTGGAGATCGGTGACAGCGCCATGCCCCCCGCCTCCATCGCGGGCGGGTCGATGGGCACCGCCTCCTGGGGCACCGCCGTCGTACGGGCCTGCGAGGCGCTGCGGGAGCAGGTCTCCGGGAGCGGCGGCGGTCTGGAGGCCACCGCCGACACCAAGGAGGAGATCGGCGCGCAGGAGCGCTTCTCCCGCCACGCCTTCGGCGCCCAGTTCGCCGAGGTCGGCGTGGACGTCGACACGGGAGAAACCAGGGTCCTGCGGCTGCTCGGCGTGTTCGCGGCGGGAAGGATCGTCAACCCGAAGACCGCGCGCTCGCAGTTCATCGGCGGCATGACGATGGGCCTGTCGACCGCGTTGTTCGAGGAGAGCCTCATGGACAGGGAGTTCGGCGACTACCTCAACCGCGACCTCGCCCAGTACCACGTGGCGGCGTGCGCGGACGTGCGCGACATCGAGGCGGTCTGGGTCGAGGAGGACGATCCGCACCTCAACCCGATGGGCACCAAGGGCATCGGCGAGATCGGCATCGTCGGCACCGCGGCGGCCATCGCCAACGCGGTGCACCACGCCACCGGCATCCGGATCCGCGACCTGCCCATCCGCCTCGACAAGCTGCTGCGCTGAGCGCCCCATCCCAGGGAATCGGGCTGATCGCGATCGTCGGCGTCCATCGACGATCGCGGTCGGGCGCGGCGTGCGGGTACCAGAGCATCTGCCGGTACCCAGTCTCGTGGCAGGGCACGCCGATCTCGGCGCAGTGCCCGCGGACGACGGACCGGGCGTGGCGGACGCGCGGGCTCCGCAGTGGCTGCCGGGCGCGTACTCGGTGCGGCCAACCCCCCTGATCCAGCGTGCAAGCTTGCCGACGTAGGGCTTCGGTCCTCACTCGGCAGGGGTGAGGACCGAAGCCCTACGTCCATCCCGGCGGAACACTCCTCCCATCGGAACTCCGCGGCAGGTGTGGGGCGGTCGATGTCGGGCAGTCGGTGATCGGCTTCACCTCCCGACTCGCAAGGAGCAGCACATGACCATCACCGGCATCATCACCGCGATCGTGATCGGCGCCATCATCGGAGCGCTCGGCCGCCTGGTCGTCCCGGGCAAGCAGCACATCCCCATCTGGCTGACCATCGTGGTCGGCATCGTCGCCGCCTTCATCGGCACCGCCATCGCAGGCGCGTTCGGCGTCGCCGCGACAGGCGGCATCGACTGGATCGAGCTGCTGCTCCAGATCGCCGTCGCCGCCGTCGGCGTCATCCTCACCGTCAGCCTGTACGGCAGGCGCGGCGTACGCAGGTGACCGCCGAGGGGCGAAGGACGATGACACTGCAGTTCGACAGTGAGTGGATCACCAGCGACAGCTGCAAGCAGGTGGCGAAAGCCGAACCCCGCGGCCGATGGGTTCTGTCCTGGCGGCCGGGTAGCTACAGCCGGGACCAGGCGATCGCCGCGCTGACCCGCGCGGAGAGCGGCGACCTGGCCACCGACCCTGAACAGCCGCTCCCGCGTGCCGATGCCCCTACGTCTGGGTCGATCTCCACCAAGGAGCAGCAGGAGCCGGACGGCGGCCCGCAGTAGCGAGCGACCACGCCCGCGTGCTGCTGGAAATCGCCCGCAATCCCGGGACACGGCTACCACCGAACGCACCGTGCAAACGATCGTCAACGACCCGCACGAAGCCGGCTACCTCACCCGCCGTCGCGTCGGCCGCGGTGGCGGGTGAGGTAGCCCACCCCATCCCCGCGCCCCCTCAGTGACCGCCGTACAAGAAGACAGGAGAAGCAGATGAGTGACCGTCAGGTATTGCCGCACGCGGACGGCTGGCAGGTGCTGGCGCCCGGCGCCACGCAAGCGAGCGAGGTGTTCGCCACGCAGGACGAAGCGATCGAACGTGCCCGCGAGATCGTTCACAACAGCGGCGGCGGTGAGCTGGTCATCCACGGCGCCGACGGCAAGGTCCGCGACAAGCGCACCATCACCCCCGGCTCCGACCCCCACCCCCCGACCGGCTGATCTGCGCCCGACGCAGCCCGCCCACCTGGGCGCAAGACGCCGCCCTGGTGCGCGATTCGGGCACCAGGCACCTCCGTTCCCGGACGGACGCGGAGACTATGCGTCGTTTGTGCGTCGTTACGGAGTCAGTGGTGAGGGCAGCTGGACTTCATGCCACGTACTTCACAGGCGCGCTTCGGTTTCGACTTCGACCCGCGCTATCGACGTCCGCTCTCGCTGCTGGGCATCCGGCCCGGCAACTGCGGGCTGATCGTGACCGAGAGGGTCCTGCGGGTGCGGTTCGGGCCCTGGAAGCTGATCACTGACCTGCGCAACGTACGCGCGGCGCAGGTCACGGGACCGTACACCGCGCTCAAAATCATTGGACCGCACCTTTCGCTCGCCGACCGGGGGCTGAGCTTCGGCACCAACACCCGGCGTGGGCTCTGCGTCACCTTCCATCAGCCGGTACGCGGCGGCGAGCCGACAGGACTCGTGCGTCACCCCGGGCTGACCGTCACCGTCAACGACCCGGAGGCGCTGGCCCAGCAGCTCCGGACCCTCCTGCGGGCATGTCGGACCGTCCGCCTATGAACGAGGTTCGGTCATGATGAGCGCGCGCCTGGGCAGGGGTATGGACAACTGCGCCGCAGCTCAAGGGGGTTTCAAGGCCACCTCTACGGTGCTGATCGGGGGCGGGATGGCGACGACCATGGGGGTGGAGGAGGAGTTCCTGCTCCTGGAGTCGGGCTCGGGTGAGCCTGCGGCGCTGGCGAGCAAGGTTCTCGCGGCGGCCGGGGGGCATCCCTGGCGCCCTAGCGGCGGCGGCCTGCACGGGGAACTGTTCCAGACGCAGGTCGAGGCGGCCACCGGGATCTGCTCGACGCTCCGCGAGCTGCGGACCCAGGTGCACCGGGCCCGTATGGTGCTGGACGCCGCCGCCCGGGACGAGCAGTTGGAGCTGGTCTCGGTGGGTACTCCGGTGCTGGCCGGTACCGCGCCCGTGCTGTCGGAGGGCGAGCGCTTCGCCCGGATCGGGCAGATGTATGCCGGGGTGATCGCCGACTATCAGAGTGCCGGCTGCCATGTGCACGTCGGCGTCCCTGATCGTGAGAGGGCCGTGGCGGTGATGAATCACCTGCGTCCCTGGTTGCCGACGCTGGTGGCGCTGTCGGCCAACTCTCCCTTCGATCGGGGACGTGATTCGGGTTATGCGAGCTGGCGGATCGTCCAGCAGTCCCGTTTTCCCGGTTTCGGGGTGCCGCCGTGGTTCGACTCGGCAGCCGCCTACGACCGGCAGGTGAGCAGGCTCGTCGACTGCGGGGTGCTGGTGGACGAGGCGATGTCGTTCTGGCTGGCCAGGCCGGGCGTCGGGCTGGCGACGGTGGAGGTCCGCGCGGCCGACGCGGCGGCAACGGTCGACGAGACGATGCTGCAAGCGGCCCTGACCAGGGCCTTGGTCAGCACGGCGGAAGCCGCTCTGGCCGCCGGTCGCGAAGCGCCGAGAGCGAGCGAGCAGGTATGCGCGGCGGCGGTCTGGAACGCGGCCCGGCATGGACTCGACGGGCCGGGAGTCGACGTCCTCACCGAGCGCGCCGTTCCCGCCGTACAGCTGCTCGGCCGGCTGCTCGCCCACGTGCGTGACGCCCTCGCCGACAGCGGCGACCTGGCCGAGGTCGAGGAGCTGGTGGCCTGGGTACGGCGAGCGGGAACGGGCGCCGCACGCCAGCGCCATGCCGCCGAAGGCGGAACACGGGCGGTGCTGGAGCTGCTGCGCGAGCAGACCGTCCGGGGACATCCCGATCGGGCAGACAGGACGAGCGCATGAACGAGCCGAAGCTGCCGCCTGCCCGTGGACCTCTGTCGGCAGGGGTGATCTCGACGCTGACGCTCGGCAAGCCGCCCCCGCGGGTGCAGGAAGCCGATCCGCTCGGTGAGGACCTGCAACTGGCTCTGTATCTGTGCTACGAGCTGCACTATCGCGGCTTCAGCGGCGTTGGCGGCGCGCTGGAGTGGGATCCCGATCTGCTGCGCACCCGTGGCGAGCTGGAGCGGATGTTCCTGGTCGCGCTGCGGGACGGGGTCGCCGGTGGAGATGACGTGCCGGGCGTGCTGGAGGAACTGCTGGTCGAGCCGGTCGACGCCAAGGGGATCTCCCACCACCTGCGTGACGATGGGCAGATGTGGCACCTGCGCGAGTACGTGGCGCACCGGTCGATCTACCACCTCAAGGAGGCCGACCCGCACGCGTGGGTCATTCCCCGGTTGCAGGGCAGGGCCAAGGCCGCGCTGGTGGCGGTGGAGTTCGACGAGTTCGGCGGCGGACGGGCCGAGCGTGTGCACGCCCAGCTGTTCGCCGACCTGATGGACGAGCTCGGGCTCGACTCCGCCTATGGGGCCTATCTGCGGGTGGCGCCCGCCGAGATGCTCGCGATCGTGAACATGATGTCGCTGTTCGGCCTGCATCGCACACTGCGCGGAGCGCTGGTCGGACACTTCGCCGCCGCCGAGATCACCACCGCGCCCAGCGCGAGGCGTATGGCTCAGGCTCTGGTACGCCTCGGCGTCGACCCGCTGTTCTACACCGAGCACATCGAGGCCGACGCCGTACACGAGCAGGTGCTGCGCCGCGACGTCATCGGCGACCTGCTCCAGCGGGAGCCCGGCCTGGCGGCCGACGTCGTGTTCGGCGTGCAGGCCACTGACTGGCTGGAAGGACGCTTCGGCGAGCTCGTCCTGGACCGCTGGCGCTCAGGCATCACCTCGCTGCTGACTCCGATGTCCGAGAGGCGATAGGGGGCTGGGAGATGTTTCTGCTGAGACCGCCGGGGGTGTACCGGCCACAGGGTGACACCGCGCTGCTGGCGGCGGCGTTCGCGCTTGTCGAGCTTCAGCCGGGGGCCCGGGTGCTCGACGTGGGCACGGGGACAGGCGCGATGGCAGTGCTCGCCGCGCGCCGGGCCGGCGTGCGGGTGACAGCCGTGGACCGGTCGCTGCGCGCGGTGGTGGCGGCCAGGTTCAACACGCTGATCAGAGGGCTGGCCGTACGGGTGGTCCACGGTGACCTGTTCACGCCGCTGGACGGGCAGGTATTTGACCTCATCGTGAGCAACCCGCCGTACGTGGCAGGCCGGTCCGCGCCGCCGCCCGCCCACGGCCGGGCGCGGGCGTGGGACGCGGGGCTGGATGGCCGCGCGATCCTCGACCGGATCTGCTCGCTGGCGCCCGCCCACCTGGCCCGCGGTGGGTCGCTGCTGATGGTGCACTCGGCGCTGAACGGCGTCGACGCCTCGCTGCGCAGGCTGCGCGAGGCGGGGCTCAGGACATCCGTGGTGGCCAGACGGCGCGAGCCGTTCGGGCCGGTCATGCGCGCGCGCAAAGGGATCCTCCAGCTGCAGGGGCTGCTGGAGCCGGAACACGACGACGAGGAACTGGTGGTCATCCGTGCCGACACATTCGACAGCGATACAAGGTGGCAGGCCGCTTGAGGCCCGCAGAGTCACCATGGTGCCCGGCGGGCCCGTGCTGATCGAGGGGCCGGTCGAAGTGGTCCTGGAGGACGGCTCGGTGGCCAGGTCCGACCGGTTCCTGGTGGCGTTGTGCGCCTGTAGGCGCAGCCGCTCCTACCCGTTCTGCGACACCAGCCACCGTCGCCGCGCACGCCTCCAGCACACCGACGAATCTCCCGGCGACATCTAGAACATCTCATCGGACTCCCGCAACCCGCGGGTGAAGGTCAGCGGTTCTGGGCGCCTTCCATGACCAGGCCGACGGCCTGTGACAGATCGTTCACCGCGATGACGTGGCCGGGCAGAGACGTCGCGGCCCAGCCTGGCCCCGCGGCGAGGACCATGACCGATGCGTCGTCGAATATGCGCAAGGCGCTGGGCGACGCGGTGGCCGGCGAGTGCGACCACAGCACCACGACCTTCGGCCGGGCGCGGCCTGCCGCGTCGGCGAGCGCCTGCCCGGGTACATCGGCGCCGAGCGTGAGAGCGGGCACTCCTCGTTCGGCCAGGGCGGCGTTGAGGGCCTCCAGCGGCAACGCGTGGTGTTCCCCGGCCGTACAGGCGAGCATCGCGACCGGCGCTCCCGCAGCGGCGGTGACCACCTGGTGCAGGCCAGTGGCGATCGACCAGGACAGCAGGTGCTCGACGTCGACGCAGTCGCCCTGACCGGAGACCCGCTCCTGTACCTGGTTCAGGGCGGGCACGCACAGGTGCTGCCAGGCGTCGACCACCCCGTGTGTCGTCAGCGCCTGGCAGATCGTGGTGATCGTGGTGTGGCTGTCGAGCCGGTAGGCCGTGCCGACCAACTGCTCGACCAGCGCGCCGCCCAGGCGGACGTCGTTCGGCCGCCGGTCCTTGGCCGCGCGTGCGGCGGCTGCCGGTGGGCTGCCCTGGGCGACGAGTCTCCGCATGATGAGCAAGGCGGCGATGTCGTTTTCGGTGTAGCGGCGGTGCCGGCCGCGCTGGTGATCGCTGGGCCCGATGCCGTAGCGGTTGTTCCAGCTGCGCAGCGTGGAGACGGGCAGGCCCAGACGACGTGCCACCGCGCCGGCGGCAAAGGTCGGCTCGGCCGGATGGACGTGCTGTGTCACCTGCCTATCGTGGCACTGCGCCCGAGCGGACAGGGGCCCGGGCGATGCGCCCGCTTCGGACGGCGTATCGGCCCAGGCCCGGAGGTGAGGGGCTCAGCTCAGCTCTGGTGCGGGCCGTTGACCTCGCCCCGCCAGGCGCCGGTCTGGCCGCCGCGCTTTTCAATGAACTCGCCGAAGCGCCGCAGGTCGCCCTTGACCCGGTGGGTCAGCAGGCCGACGGCGTCGGCCACGTTCTCGGCCACCCCCTCGGGGTCGGTGTCCATTTGCAAGGTGACCCGGGTGTGGTCGTCGTTGAGCCGGTGGAAGGTGACGACGCCGGCGTGCCGCGGGCCGTCGAGCGACTCCCAGGCCACCCGCTCGTCGGGGTGCTGTTCGGTGATGCGGGCGTCGAACTCGCGGCGTACCCCGCCGACCTGGATCTTCCAGATAGAGCCGCCCCTTCCGTCGTGCGCGTCCAGACCGGCGCGCTCAGGGCGCGAGCCGTGGCCCAGCCCAGGGCGGTGCGGCCACCATGGCCGCGCCGATGGCCAGATCACGTGCGCCCACCGCGGCGATCAGCGTCGAGATGCCGGGCAGTGGCTCACCCGCCGTATCGACCAGGTCGCATGGCCCGGCCAGGAGCCTGGGCCGCACGATGATCGCGGCTGAGTGGAGCACGGTGATCGCGCCGAGCATGCGCGCCAGCAACGTCACAACCTCACGCCTGCCCTCAGCGACAGCGTTAAACGACGCATAAACGACGCGATGGGGGTAGCGGCCTGTCCAGGTGCCGCGGGCACACGCCCCGGCCGTCATCTCCCGGAGAGGCAGACACCCATGGACCACGCCACACGCGGACGTAGCCCCGTCCAGTGGGCAGCACTCCTGGTCGGCGCAGTGTTCCTGCTCGTCGGCATCCTCGGGTTCGTCCCGGGCGTCACGACCAACTACGACGATCTACAGGTGGCGGGCCACCACTCCGACGCCATGCTCCTGGGCATCTTCCAGGTCTCCATCCTGCACAACATCGTGCACCTGATCTTCGGCGTGGCCGGGCTCGCGCTGGCCCGCACCTTCTCCGGCGCGCGCGCGTTCCTGATCGGCGGCGGAATCATCTACCTGCTGCTCTGGCTCTACGGCCTGCTCATCAGCCCCGACAGCCAGGCCAACTTCGTCCCGGTCAACACCGCCGACAACTGGCTGCACCTGGCACTGGGCATCGGCATGCTCGCTCTGGGCCTGGTGCTCGGGCGCCCGGTCAGCTCGCGGACGAGTAACCGATAGGGACCGGTTCATCCGAAACCGGGCGGGAGCCTTCAGTGACCCAGGCTGACCCGATGCTGATCCTGCTGCTTTGGCGTGTTGTACGGGTCGCGTCCGGAGGACATGTCGATCAGCCGGCGAACCGGCAGGTCGGCTGCCGTGGGGTAGCGGAAGCGCTGGTCGAGGGTGAGGTGGTAGCGGTTGCGGCGGCCGTTGCGCTCGCGGGCGAAGTCGGACGCTCCCCTCGTCGTACCGGCGCGCGCGTGATCGCCGGAAGGGCGAACAAGGCGGATATTGAGCCGCTTTACGGGTAGTTGTCGTCCCTTGACGATTCTGGGAGGAATCCGATGGGTCTGAGTTACCGGAAGTCGATCAAGCTTGGCCCGTTCCGCATCAACCTGTCCCGCCGCGGCGTTGGTCACAGCTACGGCAATCGCCTGTTCCGCGTCACACGCGGTCCAGACGGGCGCCGGACGGTATCGGTGAACCTGCCGGGCGGCTTCACCTGGCGCAAAAGCACCAAGAGCCGATAGCGGCACCCGTGCCCCCTCGTCCGCGATGTGACCGAGGGGGCACGAACGTTCCACGACGGTAGAACAGGCATGGCGCGGACACCGCCCTGCCGTACTCCCTGAAACGCGAGATCGAGGCGCTCGTCGCGCAGACGGGCGGTGCGCGGTGTACCAAGTGCCCCTACGACCGGAGCGGAGGGCTGGCGTGTCGCCATGCTCGTAGCCCTCAACGTGGCCAGTCGGATCCAGGCCGTCCTCATCGCCTGCCAACGTGGCTGGCTCTGACGCGAAGCCCTCAAGTCCACGCTGACGTCCGCCGGGCCGTTCGAGAGCGAATCGACCACTCGCACCGGTAGCCTGAGTGATCGTTTCCGGTCACAGCCCTACGCTGCCGGGGGTCGGTTCGCCTGACGCGGCTGTTGCCTTATGTGCACAATACCGAGCATGATCCTCAATCTGGCCGTCGCGTTGTCGTTGGTCGTTGCTCCTGTCCCGCGGTGGGACAAGACGTCATCCGACAGTCCCGCCTTCCTGACGAAGGATCATGAAATCGACGGCGACCTGGCCATCGCTCTCGACTGGGACAAGCGTCCCGTGTGGCGCATGATGCGCTGGACCGGCCGTAAGTGGCGTACCGTGGCCACCCCGGCTGCCTTCGCGAACGCGAAGAATGCCGAGGTCAGTCGCTCCTGGGCCTTCGCCGGCAGGGGCAACGCGATTCACGCTTGGCGGATTTCCGGGACGCGTTGGCGAGATCAACCGATCCGGTCGGCGGGCCGGTTGGTGGACGCGGTGGTGGCCGCCGGGGATGAGGTGTGGGTCGCGGGCGCGAGCAAGCGGCTCTGGCGCTGGGATGGCACGAGGTGGCATCGGCGGGACACGCCTCGTAACGTGTCACAGATGCTCGCGGTGGGCGGCGACGACGTCTGGGCGTTGAGCGGCGACCGCCGTACTCCCATGCACTGGGAGGGTAGCCAATGGGTGGAGACGGCGCTTCCCGGCGACAAGCTGCCGCCTACCCCCAAGGGCGGCATCTCCGGATCGTGCGGTACCACGTGGACCGAACCCGCTGTGGAGATCACCGACTGGGCAGCCGGCGCCGGCGGTGACGTCTGGGCTTCGGCCGAGATCCGCTCGCACGCGGCCAAGTGCGTGGGTCATGTGTACAGCACGCTCAAGACCCTCGCTCTGCGCTGGGACGGCGGGCAATGGCAGGAGGTGGATCTGCCGGCCAAGCTGGACCGGCTGGAGCATGTGGCCATCGATGCTTCCGGCGCCGTGTGGTTCGGCTCCGCGGACCAGCCCGAGCTGGTGTTCCGCGCAGGCGCATGGCGGCGAATCAAGGTACCGCGCGGGTTCGAGACGCTGGAGCAGATCGGCCCCACGGCCGACGGACGCGGAATCTGGGTGTGGGCCGACAGGATCTACCGTCTGTCTGTTTCGTGAGACGAGCGGCCCGGTCCGGCGTAGACCGAGGAAGGATACTCTCGGCGTACTGTTGCTGCGTTACGCCGGGAGCCCCGGCCTCTGGCCGTGCAAAGGCCGGGCTCTTTCACGTGTTCTGGGGAGCGATCAGCAGTTGTTGACCCAGAGGTGACCGGTGATGGTCTTCTCCACGGACTTGCCCTTGTCCGGCCCTGAGCTCCACGTTCTGGGGACGTAGCCGACAAACCCGGGCTTGATGCACCACGAGCTGCCCGAGCCGCCCTTGCGTGAGTAGAACCGGATGTGTGAGTAGCTGCCGGTTCCGGCGTTGAACACGTGGTTGCGCGGGATTTCGGTGAAGCCGTTGCAGTTATTGCTCCAGTCCAGGTCGTCGCCTTGCCACCGGCACTCCCGGCCGTAGGCGTCGGTGACGCACACGTATGTCTTGCGGCACTCGAAGATGTCGGCCGAGGCTTCAGCGGCGGCCACGCCTGCGCCGCCCGCCGACGTGGCGATGGCGGCGGCAAGCGCCAGTCCGACTCTGCGGAGGTTCATACAGATCCCCTTTCAGGCGAAGCCGACGGTAGAGGGAACTGCTTTCGATCCGCTTTTGCCAAGGGCGCCTGGCTGACGGACAACCGTTTGAGGTGGTGACCGGTGGTGGCTCCGCGGGCGGAGGGGCGGGCGGGCTCCATGGTGTCCAACCTCGTTGTGTTTCCGGCCGGGTCAGGCCCTTTGTGCTGCCGGTGTGTGAGCGTACGGTGACGGTGATGACGAGCACCAGCTCGCGGTGCTGCACGGCGCCGGCCGCCACCGCCATCGCCTCAACCACGCGTCGCAGGGCTGGCGTGCGACGCCGGTGGCGCTTGGGCAGTCCCTGGACCTGCTTGACAGACGTCACTTCGGACGGGCGTGGTTCTCGCAGGGCGGACGCCGTACCGACAGGTCGACCGCGACCGGGCGGCCCGCCCACGCCAGTGCCCCGACGTTGTGGTGGCCGACCGCGGCTATGGCCGACAACTACCGCCGCCTGGTGCGCGAGGTGCAGACCCGCCCGCTGATCGCCCCCAAGCCTTCCTCGGCCTGGCCTGCGCCCTCATCTGCTGGCGACGCCTCCACTCACCGAGTTAGGAGCTCCCGTTAGTGCTCGTTGCGGCGGGCGAGGCTGCGGGCTCGTCCGGCCCGCTGGCGGCGTGCCGGGTCGGCGGGGTCGGCGGGCGCTCCGGCGGGGTCGTAGGGGCGTTCCCCGGTAGGGTCTCCCAGGCGCTTGGCCAGTTCCTTCAGCTGGATGCTGTCGGCTGGCACGTTGATGTGGAAGTGGCCGTGTTTGGCGGGTTTCAGGTCCCCACCCCAGGTGACCAGGCCATCGCAGTCGGCGAGAATGTCGCCGACGATGCGCTGCTGATGCGGATAGAGGCCGTCGCCGCCGCCTGCCGGGAAGGCCCCCGGATGCAGCGCCACCGCTGACCCCGACAGGTGATTGGATTCATAGTCGGCGTACACGGTCCGGTCGGTGGTGTGCCCGTGCAACGTGGTTCCGGAGCCGTCGCCGAGCGGCTGGATCTCGTAGTGCCAGCGGCGCACCACGTGCAGCAGCACCTGCGCGGCGGCCGGATGCAGGGTGACCGTCTGCGCCGCCCCGGACACGTAGAAGGGCTGGACGATTCGCGGGTCGATGCGCCATCCGTTGCGGCTGGTGTCGCGGTTCCAGGTACGGGCGACCGCGCTGCCACCGCGTGCGGATGCCGGTGCGGCCAGAGCCGTGGGTGCTGGCCCGGTCAGTGCCGCCACGGCGCCGACGGCTCCGCCAATGAGGACAGTCCGGCGGGTGAGGGTAGTCACGTGGGCTCCTCGGTGGCGTCGCGGTGCATCCGGTCGGCGATGGCGTGGGTGAAACTTTCGAGTTCGGCGCGGGGCAGGTCGTCGGGCATCTGGCCCTTGAGGATCAGTTCCCTGGCCAGCGCGTACACGATGGCGTTGCCGAGCATGTCCTCCCCCAGCATCTGATTGGTGATGCGGGAGCGTGCCGTGGCCTGGTCGCTTTGGAACCGTCCCTTGAAGAAGTTGCGGTAGCGGTGGCGGGCGTGGATGCTCGGATTGGTGGGCGAGTAGTAGCGGGTAAGGACGTCGGAGAACAGCATCTCCGGATTGCCGATGAGCAGCTGACTCAGGCTGAGGGCGTCGGCGTCGGAGAGGTAGTCGTCCAGTGCCCACGCGCTGGAGTGGGTGGTGCTGGCCAGGTAGCGGTTCACCATCGCCGCCCCGGACAGGTGCTGGTAGGTGTTGCGCCATTCGACGTACAGGGTGATCGCGTCACCGAACCAGCCGGTGGCATCCCCCATCCGGACCTCGTCGCCGCCGCTGGTGGACTTCAGGTAGCCCTGCACGTTGGAGACGCAATGCTGCATGTCCAGGGTGATGGCCTGGATCGGATCCTTCGGCCAGGCGTTGTTCTCGGTGAGGGCGCCGGCCTGGCCGGCGGCATAGTTGTTGCGTTTGGGGTCGGGGGCGCCGAGGAGCTGATTCCAGTGGAGCGCATCGTACTTGTACTGCCGGAAGAACAGGCACAGGTCCTGGCGCTGGTCGGCGATCGCCAATGATTCGCCGTTGTCGCGGCGGTAGCGGGCGAACGCGTTCTCCAAGGCTTTGACATACCCGATGAACGCGGTGATCTCCGCGTACTGGTCATCCTTGAGGTGCAGGGACTTGACGGCCGGGTCGTAGCCGTCGCCACGCCACACGTTCTTGTCGAGCCCGATCGGTGTGATGTTCCCGTCGGTGAACCCCGTACCGTTGGCGGGATTGAATTCGAATATCTGGCTGAACGACCAGTTCTGCGGCATCGGGAATCCCAGGTTGCCGGAGAATTCGAACGACATGCTGGACACGAACGACCATCTGGCCCCGGTCGCCTCCGACACCCGCGTGCACACGTTGCGGGTGCCGTACACCCCGAACCAGTACCAGCCGCCCTTGTCGGCGAGGGCCTTGCGTACGCCGTTGAAGTAGGGGATGACGAACTGGCTGATCTCATGGTCCTGGGCGTCGTAGTCGACGGCGAAGTAGATGCACGCACCCTGGAGCATGTGGTGCTCGACCATCTTGTCGTGTGCTTTGCCGGCCTGGTCGTAGCCCTTCTGGTAGGTGAAGTTCTCGGGTACCGAGCCGTTGTACTGGAAGATCGGCATGAGTCGCAGCCCGGCGTCGATGATGGTCTTGGGTTCGCCGGGGACCAGGGCCTTGCCGATGTAGTCGGGGTCGTCGGGCGGCAGATGCTCGTCGAGGTATCGGCCGACGACCTTGTAGCCTTTGGCGACCAGGGCTTTGGCGCGTTCGGGGGTGATGGTGACGGAGGTGTCGGAGCCGGTGGCGGCCCGATTCTGGTCTCCCCGGGAGATCAGCAGCTGCGCCCAGGTGTCGAAGGTGGCATTGCCGCTGGTGGGCAGCAGCATGAATTCCTGATAGTGGCGGAGCCATGCTGCGGTGTCGGCGGTGAATTTGCGGCCGTTGTCGACGGAGCGGATCCTGTCCCAGGGAAAGTTGAACGTCTCGACGCCGGACCCCCACGGTGCGCCCTTGTAGGCGGGGGAGTTGAAGTAGCAGGCCGCGTGCAGCAGGTAGGTGAGCGGGGAGGCGGCACTGTCGGTGGTGAGGGTGTGCTTTTTCAGTTCCCGCGTGGTGCCGTCGCCGAAGTAGCCGGTGATGTCGGCGGGGTTGAGGCCGAGGCGGTATTGGATGGCCATCATCAGGCACTGCTGGGTGACGCGGTCATAGTTGCCGTCGCAGGGCGACAGGCCCATCGCCGGTACCACGCCGAGCCGTACATAGTCACGGTTGAGGGTTTGCTGGAACTCTCGGATGACGCCGTCGCCGCCGGGTATGAGCCGGAACTGGTCCATCCGCAGGAGCGCTTTGGTGACGTGCGCCCACATGCGGGGCTCGATCGGGTTCTGGGTGTCGGGCAGGCCCATGTCGCCGAGGAGCTCGCCAATGGAGAGCTTGGCGCGGAGGTCCCAGGTGCCCGCGTCCGAGGAGCCGTAGTACCCCTTGCACCATAACGCGTAGTTGTAGATGCGCAGGATGTTCGTGTTCGTCTGCTGGGCCAGGTCCGGCTTGATGTCGGACGCCACCTTGGCGAACGTGCCGGGCCCGAAGTTCTGCACCGTCGGGGAGATGCCCAGTTCATGCTGAAGTGCCTGAGTGAGGGATAACACGACGCCCCAGCCGGTGCGGCCGTCCTGCGGGCATCGAATGTAGCCAGGGGCCTTCCCGACGTAGGTGGCGTTCACCCACTGTTGCGCTTCGAGGACGTTGGGGTCTGCCATCTCTACCTTTCGTCTACATCGGTGCCTGCGTGACTTATTCAGAGCACCGGCCTGGAATCCCCTCCCCGGTGCCTCGTGAAGGCTTAACGGATCACCCACCGGCCAATCCCGCTGGGCTCAGAGCTCCTAACAGAAGGACCTCTCCTGCATCCCCTCACCTCTGTAAGGAGGTGAGGAGGGTCATTCTGTGAGGGCTCTTAAACGGACGTTGTCCTCGCGAGCGCGATATCCGCTCCTACCGCGGCAGAAGTAATGGTGAGTGTCTTGAGCACGATCACCTTCCAGGTTCGAGGTGACTTGAACGGGTACCGCGAAGGTAGACGAGATCGCTTTCGTTTAGCTTTATGAGTGTCCGGCTACACACCTGACCTGGGCCACAATTGCTTTCATGTCACGCCGGCAGGCTAGGGGGGCCGCCACTCGCATCCCGCCGACGCACTCACCTGTCCCGCTTCAAAACTCGTGCACGTGGTTTGAGCCGGCGCTTCTTCGGAGTGGTCAGGCGACTCGGTGGTACTCGTTGATGGCCCCGCTGAGCACCTTCCGGCGGTACCAGGACGTGCTCGTCTCGATCGGGTGGGCGTCGTTGGCGGGATCGGTGCGGGCAGTGCGCGTCGCAGTGGTCGGCGTACTCGTTCAGGACCGATCGCAGGTGGCGTTCATCCTGACGCTTCAACACGGCAACCTCATGGCGAAGCACCATGATCTCGACATCCTTGGACGCCTGGCTACACCCCAGCCAGCCAACCACCCGAATCAAGGTCAGATACCGGAGACGAACCGGCACGAACTGCGATCCTGGCCGTGGGGCTTGTGGAGGTCAAAGCCGCAGATCAAGCACCACGCGATGAGTTGTGAAGCGATACAGGATGGTTTCTTTCCTGCACTCCGGCGAGAACTGCGTGCGACGCCTCGCGTACCTACCTCTTCCAGACTTCTGTCAGCTTATGGAGCCGATGTTGGGTGCACTTCGTCCACCCGTGCGAGCGTTTGCACGCCCGGCTCGCCGGAGGTACGACGTGACGGCCAGCGACGATCCCCCTATGATCCGCATGGTGATCCTTCGCCCCCTTACTGGCTTCGCAACCGCAATGCTCTTTTTCTCCGGAGTTGCGTACGCCGACCCGGTCACCGGTGTCCCCGAACTCACCCACAACCAGATCTACAAGGCCAAAGTAGCCGGAGCCAGCTGTGCGCTGACCAAAGGCACGAGCGCCTCCTCGACCAAGAAATACGTCACCGACCTGGTCGGCTGCCTGAACAAG
The DNA here is from genome assembly GCF_044459065.1 of Nonomuraea sp. NPDC050394. Lineage (NCBI taxonomy): Bacteria > Bacillati > Actinomycetota > Actinomycetes > Streptosporangiales > Streptosporangiaceae > Nonomuraea > Nonomuraea sp. NPDC050394. The sequence goes on from NZ_JBITIO010000009.1 coordinate 349,373, forward strand.
GCCTGGAAGCTCGCGATCAAGGACTTCCAGCAGGTCAAGGTGACCTTCAAGGAGGCCGACGACAAGCGGTCCTGTACCACCGGGCTCGACGTCAACGGCTCTTTCTCCGAGATCTGCGCGACCGAGATCCACGTACGGCTGGCCAAAGACTGGATCAAGGCCAAGAGCGACGTGGCGGTGTTCACCTCCATCGCCCACGCCTGGAGCAGTGTGGTGACCGGCCAGACCGGCATCGGCGAAGCCTGGTGGTCGATGCAGAACGACGCCTCGGAATCCCAGATGAACCAGCAGAACCGTCGCTACTACCTGCAGCTCGACTGCTTCGTGGGCGTCTCGGCGAAGGCGCTCCGCCGGGCGGTGAAGGACTGGAAGCCCACCGCCAGGGGCAAGCTGTTCTGGGAGTACGCCCTGAAGAACAAGTACAGCGGGAAGACCGCAAACCGGCTGTACTGGCTTGAGCAAGGCTACGCGAGCGGGAAGCCCGGCGCCTGCAACACATGGAAGGCGGCCGACTCCAAGGTGGCCTGATCCGACCGCGGGCCGCTCGGTCGACGACAGGATCCCCCTGCCTGCTGGTCAACTCTGAACAGTGCCGAGCAGCTCGCGGCGCCCGCCTGCCTGGTAAAGGTGACCATCAGCGATAGTGAGCCAGGGCTGAAGATTGTGGTTGAGGACATTCGGCAGCCGCTTTCGTGGAGTTCGTCGACAACCGCGCGTGGTGGGGATGCCAAGGTCCACGGCCGGGGTTCATACGCCCCACTGGAGCCGCCCACCCACACAGGGCAACCTGCGAGTGAGCTTGCTCCGCTTTCACGGACGCCTTCGTTGTGGCCAAGCCTCGTGGGCGGCTTCGGTGGCGGCGGGACTACGTTAATCGAGGCTGCGCCTGGCCGGGAAGCCGATCTATCACCACAACGGGCGCGGGCACGTGATGTACCTCCCGGACCACGCTTGCGTCACGAGAAAGGTGAACGCCTACCTGCCTGGTCGTCCGCGAGCCACTGAGAATACTCCTCATGTGTGGCCCAAGCGGGCCGACCAGAAAGGTGGCAACGTTCCACTCCATCCCGATAGAATGCAATGAATGTGGGACATCTACGGATGGAAAGGAGTCGCCGATTAAATCTCGACGTCCTCTTCCCAAAGGCTGGCTGCTTTTGCTGGCGCTTTCCATGGCGATTCTCCTTGCGGTGGTGTTGCCGACCTCGCCCATCGCTCACATCTTGTTCGCCGGGTTGTCTGATTCCTGGAACGCTTTCTGGTACGAGCGGCGGTAGTTGTAGGCAGGGGTCTGCAACGGAAAACTGATGACAGCCACGGGCAAATTCCGGATGCCCGTATTTCGCAACCTCATCGCGTCGCCGCTCTTTACGCTCAGGGCCGTCGAATCTGGATCACCGGCTTCACCGACACCGGACTGATCGTCACCCGCAGCCACAGCGCCGGCCAGCGGCTGGACATCACCCAGCCGAACGAGGCCGTCCTCGGCCCGAACTGGAGGCTGGAGCCCCTGGGCGGCATCCTCGGCAACCGGCTGAAGGACAACGGCGACTGCGGCATGACGGCTCCTTTCGTGAGGGGAATCGCCGGTCGGGGAGCGCGCTGCACCCCGGCGGCCGGGTGTCTCCGGCGTCTCGCAAGGCCGGAGGGACCCGCTGCTCGAGAGCGGGGGCTTAGGCCTGCCCTGTCTCGAACCGGCTGATCCGCTCCCCGGTGACGGTGAAGGCCCACCGGGTGCGCATGGCGCCCCAGGTGGAGTTGGTGTAGGTCGCGGCCAGTGTCCGGCCGTCCGCGGAGGCGGACTCCACGTCCATGCGGCCGTTGGAGGAGAAGATCTCCCTCTCGACCCACGCGGCCAGGTCGCGGTCGGTGCCGTCGTCGGACATGGTGGCGTCCGGGGTGAGGACAGCGAAGAAGGCGTCCTTGTCGCCGGCGTTGACAGCGGCGACGAACGCGGCCACCGCGGGATCGGTGAGCTGGGCGGGCATGGCGCATCTCCTCGGAAACGAGAACGTGTGGCGGTCAGTCGCGGCACGGAGCCGGAGGGGGGCAGGCCGGGTCATCGGGTGGTGTAGCCGCCGTTGAGGAAGAGGGTCTGGCCGTTGGCCCACCAGCCGTCGGTGAGCATGTGCCGGACCCAGGGGACGATATCCTCGATCTTGGTGAGGTCGCCGTTCATGGCGGAGGACTTGTGGTAGGCGATGGAGTCGTCGTCCACGGCGGGGTAGAAGGACGGGGTGTCCATCGGTCCCGGGGCGAGGTTGTTCACGGAGATGTTCCGGCCGAAAAGCTCCTTGGACAGAGCCCGGGTGAAGTGCTCTACGGGGCCTTGCTGCCGGCGTAGGAGGAGTACAGGCCGGTGTAGGCGGCCAGCAGCGACGTGATGATCTTCCCGCCGTCCTCCATCCGCCGGGCGGCCTCGCGCATCACGAAGAACGCGGCTTTGGAGTTGACCGCGAACATCCGGTCGTACTCCTCCTCGGTGATCTCCGTGAGAGGCTTCTTCAGCACCATGCCGGCGGTGTTGAGGCTGTAGTCGAGCTTTCCGAACCGGTTGACGACCTCGTCGAACACCCGCTCGACCTCGGCCGGCCCGGTCAGGTCGGCCTGGACCGCGAACGCCTCCCCTGGGCCGGCGTTGATCTGCGCGACCACGTCCTCGGCCTTGGCCCGGGAGGAGTCGCTGTTGTAGTGCACGGCCACCAGCGCGCCCTCGGCGCCGATGGTGGTACTGGCCAGTCCGCCCAGGTTGCGGGACGCGCCGCCGACGAAGGCGACCTTGCCACGCCGGGTGGCAGGCGGACTGGCATGAACTGGCCGAGACCTCGCTCACGTCATGAACGGGTGTCAGATCGTCAGCACGTTGCGGAAGCGGGCCGTGTTCATCGACTGGAACGCCTCCTCGGCCGACTCCAGCGGATAGGTCTGGATGAGTGGCCGGACCCCGGTGAGGGCGGCGAAGTTCATGGCGTCCTCGCTGTCCTGGGCGTGCCCGCTGTACCAGCCGGTGATCTCGCGCCGGCCGAAGATCAGCAGGTCGCCGCTGATCGGGATGGGCTGGTGGTCGTGGTCGGAGGCGATGACGAGCAGGCGGCCGTTGGGGCGCAGGCCCTGGGCGATATCGGCCTGCGCGGCGGCGACACCGACCGTGCCCAGAATGACCTGCGCGCCGCCGAGCTTGGCCAGGGCCTCGCCCGCGCTGCCGGACTCGCTGTCGATGTAGTCGTCCGCGCCCAGGTCACTGGCCAGGGCCTCCTTGGCGCGGCCGCGATTGACGGCGATGACCCGAAAGCCCATCTTGTCGGCGTACTGCAGGGCCAGGTGCCCAAGCCCCCCGACGCCGTGCACGGCGACGGTGTCACCGGGGCGGGCGCCGCTGTTGCGCAGCGCGTTGTAGGTGGTGACGCCCGCGCACATCAGCGGCGCGGCCTCCTCCAGCGTGAGCTGCTCGGGGACGCGGGCCAGCGCGGCCTGCGGGGCGATCAGATGCTCGGCGTAGCCGCCGTCGTAACTGACGCCGACGATCTCACGCCGCTCGCAGTTGACGAAGTCGCCGCGACGGCAGAATTCGCAGGTGAAGCAGTGGCCGCCGTGCCAGCCGACCCCCACGCGCTGACCGGGCTGCCAGCTCGTGACGCCCTCGCCGACGGCGTCGACGACGCCGGCGACCTCGTGGCCCGGAATGCGCGGGAGCCGCACTCCGAGCAGGCCGAAGCGCGCGATGGCGTCGCCGCCACACACCCCGCAGGCGTGCACGCGGACACGTACCTGCCCCGGTCCGGGGTCGGGTACGGCCACGCCGGTGACGGAGAAGGGCGCACCCGGCTGGGTGATCTGGACCGCGCGCATGGTGGTGGTGCTCATCGTGTATCGATTTCCTCTCCGGATGACCGGTTTCAGTTGCTGGACGCGCCGTTCATGAGGATGCGCTGTCCGGTGATGAAGAAGGACTCCTCGCCCGCCAGGAACGCCGTCACGTCGGCGACGTCGGCGGGAGTGGCGAGGCGTCCGAGCGGGACACTGTCGCGCAGGGCCTTCTTGTACGGCTCGGCGTCGTCGACATCGGTGAAGATGCCGGCCCCGTCGACGGGCCCCGGTTGCAGCGAGTTGACGGTGATCCGGCGCGGGCCGAGCTCCAATGCCAGCACCTCGGCCAGATAGTTGGGCGCCGACTTGCTGGTGCCGTACAGGCCCAGTCCGGGCTGGGGGCGGACGGTGGAGCTGGAGGAGATGTTGATGATCCGCCCGCCGTCGGCCAGGTGCCGCGCCGCGGCCTGCATGACCAGGAACGGTCCCTTGGTGTTGACCCGCAGGAGCTGGTCGAGGTCCTCCTCAGTGACGTCGATGACCGGGATGTTGACCTTCTCGATGCCCGCGTTGGCGACGACGAGGTCGATCCGGCCGAACGCGGCCAGCGCGCGCTCGAACAGCTCGGTGACGCCCGCACCGGTGGAGACGTCGGCCTTGACGGCGATCGCCTTGACACCGGTGGCGTGGATCGCCTCAAGGGTGTGCTGCGCGGCCTGATCGTCGCCGAGGTAGTTGACGGCGACGTCCGCACCGTCCTTGGCCAGGCGCAACGCGATCGCCCGGCCGATGCCCTTGGACGAGCCGGTGACGATGGCAGCCTTCCCTGAGAGTTTTGTCATGATGTGTCCCCTTTGGGGAGATCGGCAAGATGCTATCAGCGATACTACTCAAACGCTATCGATGATGCAAACGTTGATAGCGCTCAACTGATACCATCGGTTCATGGCAAGGCGTGAAGACATGCGAGAGCGGATCATCGCCGCCGCGGCGGACCTGCTCGCGGCGGGGGGCCAGGAGTCGGTGACGACCCGCTCGGTCAGCGCCGCCGCCGGAGTCCAGCCGCCAGCCATCTACCGGCTGTTCGGAGACATGCAAGGGCTGCTGGACGCGGTCGCCGCCGAGGGCTTCGCCCGCTACCTGAGCGAGAAGAAGGACCAGCCACTCTCCGCCGATCCGATCGACGACCTGCGCGCCGGCTGGGATCTGCACGTGGAGTTCGGCTTGCGGCACCCGGCGCACTACCGGCTGATGTACCAGCACGCCACCGACGAGGCGGCACGGCAGACACAGGAGATCCTGCGCGCGATACTGCTCCGCGCCGCCGCGGCCGGTCTGCTGCGCGTGCCGGTGGAACGCGCCGCGCAGATCGTGCACGCGGCCTGCATGGGCCTCACCCTCAGCCTGATCTCGCTGCCACCCGAGGAGCGAGACCTGCCGGCGTCGGCCGCGCTGCGCGAATCCGTCCTGGCCGCGATCACCGGCCAGGAGCCCGATGCGGCCGAACGCGACCCGGTCAGGCACGCGGTCGCCCTGCGGGCCCTGCTGGAGGAGACGGAAGGCGGCTTCACACCCGGCGAGCGGACGCTGTTCGGCGAACTGCTCGACCGCGTCGCCGGTCGCGGCTGACCCGCGGGCCGCCGCGAGGCGGCCGGGACCTCAGCGGCCGGGGAGCCGGCGCACCAGGTAGCACACCCGGTCGACGGCTTCAGTGTCGAGCGACTCGCCGGGGTCCGACCAGGTCGGCCAGGTGCCGGAACCACGGGTGATCCACTGCTGGCACGCGGCGCGCTCCAGGACGATCGCGGCCACGGTGACGGCCCGCAGGGTGGGGCCGATGCCGTGGTTGACCAGAAAGAGGGTCGAGGCCGGCCCCAGCGTCGCGGCCACCGACCGGCCCGTCGCCGGCGTGAGGATGAGGTCGGCGGTGCCGGTGAAGCGCGGCACCCCCGGCGGCACAATCAGTTGGCGGCGTGGCTCGCCGGCAGAAGTTCCTGGCCCGCGACGGCGTGGGGGAGTGGGTGCGCATGGGGCGGGCAATGCACCGCCCGGGCCGGCGACGGATGATCCTCGGGGCAGGCCGGCGGGTGACCGGGCCACCCGGCCCGTTCAGTCAGGCGTGCTCCAGTAGGCGAGTCGTTCGCTCGCGCTCTGGACGACCTGTGGCTCGGATGCGTCCTGGGGCCAGATCTGCAGGAGATAGCGGTCGATGATGTCGTCCGAGGTGTCCACGTCGGCGGCCTGATCCATGTTCTGGGCGTGGTAGCGCAGCCGGTACCAGCCCGGTCCTGCGCTCAAGCCGGGCAGGCCATGCGTGTCTCCGTCCCACTCGTGCAGGGATACCTGCTCGGATTCGGATTCGAAGCTGATCTCGACGATGTCTTCGTATCCGGCGGTGTCCGCTCCCGGATCGTGGTCGGCCACGGTCACCGAGAAGGCGACAGTCCCGGTGTGGAGGCCGGTGACCAGGAAGGCGCTACCGCCATCGTCGACGCGGATGATCCCCACGGGGTGCACGGGGTGATCGTCGGGTATGCCGTCCGGGCTCTCGGCGTCGTCGACGAGGTAGGTCTGGTCATAGTGGACGCGCAGGTCGAAGGTATGGCGGGCGCCTGACCGGCGATGATGGCGGCCCGGTAGCGTCAGCACATGATTTTCACGCAAGCCGAACTCGACTACCTGGCCGCGCAGCCCCTCGGGCGGCTGGCCACCGTATCGCCCGCGGGCCAGGTCCAGAACAACCCGACCAACTTCTTCGTCGACGCCGAGGGCGGCACGCTCGTGATCGGCGGGGGTGCGATGGGCGCGACGAAGAAGTTCCGCAACGTTCAGCAGGGCAGCACGGCCGCGTTCGTCGTGGACGATCTGGCCTCCACCGACCCGTGGACGCCGCGGGGCATCGAGATCCGGGGCAGGGCGGTGGCGTTGACGGACGAGGAGCCGCCCCTGCCCGGCCTCTCCCGGGAGATCATCAGGATCACACCGACCAAGATCACCTCATGGGGGCTGGACGGCGGGCGGTCCAGCCGGACGGTGTGATCACCTCGGCGCGGGCACAGTTCGGGCTGACCGGCCAGGTGCCCGCCTTCGCACCCTGGCGCCGGTTCCCCGCTCCCTTGTCTTTGGGCCAGGGGAGCCTTGAAGGGTCGGGATTCGGGGTTTCCGCCGATGGTGTCGTGGCCGTGCGGACCGTGATCGGACATCCCATCGCCGCGACGAGGTCTTCGCAGGCTGGAACCGCCGTCAAGCCTCCCGTACGAGGGGGAGGACGATGTCGTCGAGGATCTCTTCGATGACCTCGTCGGGGAGGGGCCGCAGCGTCGTGAGGGCCTCGTGGCGGAACAGGTCGAAGGCGAGCGATCTGATCCGGGGAGTAAGGCCATCGGCGTCTACCTCGCCGCGGTCGATCGCCCGCTGGAAGATCACGTCCGCGGCCGGGGGGCCGCCCGCGAGGACCTGCTGTCGAAGCCGCGCGGGGTTCGTCCGCGCCTCGTCGAAGTAGGTGCCGAGGGTGGCCGTCATCGCGGCGATGAGATCGATGCGCGTCTCGTTGGCCGCCCGCATGCTCGCCAGGAGGTCTCCGCGCAGCGTCCCGGTGTCCGGGGTCTCGACAGGGCGGGCGGAACTGGCGTGCAAAAGAGCGGCCTCGACCAGGATGTGCTTGTTCGCCCACCGCCGATAGAGCACCGGAGTGCTCGTGCCGGCCCGGCGCGCCACGGCTTCCAGCGTGAAGTCGGCATAACCGCGTTCGATGAGTTCCGCCCACGCGGCCTCAAGCAGTTCCGCCTCCAGCCGGGCGCCTCGCCGTCGTCGAGCGACGGTCTTCTCAAGATGCACACGCACATCTTACGGCCATGCCGTACGGTGGAGTTAAGAAGTGATTCCACTTCTTAAAACGGAAACAGAAGGTGAGTGATGATGACGAACGACGCGGTGACCGTCCTGATCGAGATCCACGCCAAGGACGGGCGGGAGCAGGAGGCGCGTGACGCGCTGATCCACGCCATCGAGACCTCGGTCAAGCCGGGCTTCCTCGGCGCGCGCGTCTTCGGACACGCGACGGATCCGGGTGCCTTCTACTCGGTCCAAGAGTGGGAGAGCGCCTCCGCCTTCCACGCGCACATGGCGGAAATGGCGGCCGGGATGGCGGAGGCGACCGCCATGCTCGCCGAGCCTCCCGCGACGGCGGTGCTGCAGCTCATCGACCGCTGAAGCGACGGCCCAGCCCGGCATCAACCGCGAGACCACGGCCTGGCCTCAGGAGTCGGCGTGAACGGCCACGTGTTCGCTCGCGGACCGCGACCTCGGACGCCGGGCCGTGACCGGATGGGGAACAAGCTCGCCGTGACAGAGGACGACCCCTCATGAAGGCGATGGTGGGCCCGAACCTGGCAGGACGAGCCCGCTGTGGTACGCGGCGGCGATGGCCTGAGAACGGTCACGCAGTCCCAGTTTGATAAGCACGCGCCCGAAATGCGTTTTGACCGTGGCTTCGCCGACGCTCAGCACGGCGGCGATCTCCTGGTTGGACAGGCCGTAGGCGATGTGCGTGAGAACCTCGCGTTCGCGCGCGGTTAACGCGGCCATCTCCGCCGGGGTGGGGATACGGGGGTCAGGGCGGGAGGCGAAGTCCCTGAGCAGGCGGCGGGTGACCGAAGGCGCCAGGTATCCGTCGCCTGCGGCAACCGCACGCACCGCCATGATCAGCTCCTGGGGGGCGGCGTCCTTCAGCAGGAAGCCCGAGGCGCCCGCACGCAGTGCGCTGTATACCGCGTCGTCGATGTTGTACATCGTGAGGATGAGCACCTTGATGGGCCGATCGGCGTCCTTGGCGAATCCGTCGGCGGCGATTTCCCGGGTGGCCTGGACGCCATCGAGCCCGGGCATCCGCACGTCCATGAGCACGACATCAGGTTGCAGTGAGCGAGCGGCCTCTACAGCCTCCAGCCCGTTACCGCTTTCTCCCACGACCAGGATGCCTTCTTCGGCACCGAGCAACATGGCTAAACCCGCTCTGATCAGCGGCTGGTCGTCGCACACGAGCACCTGAATCGCCATCTGCGTCTCCCAGAGGTGGCACGCGGCGAATCCGCTACCGTGATTGTCCACATAAGGCGGGATCGCGTCGAGCGGGTACCCGATCACGGGACGCTTCTGGGCCGTTCGTCTGGCTCGTGTGCGTGGGCGTTGGGCAGCAAGGCCCGGACGCGGAAGCCGCCGGCGGGAAGAGGGCCGGCGTTGAATGTGCCGCCAATCACGTGAACCCTCTCGCGCAGGCCGAGCAGGCCGTGTCCGGTGGACAGCTTGCCGCCCCGCAGCCGTGGCCGCCCGCTTTCCCGGTTGGCGATCTCGACCAGCAACTGATCATTCTCCCAGCCCAGCAGGACGGTGGTGGGGCAGTCGTGACCAGCGTATTTGGCGACGTTCGTCAGGGCTTCCTGGATGATCCGGTACGCCGTGACCTCGACGCTGCGGTCGACCGGTTCGGGTGGGTCGACGCGGGTCAGCTCCACCTGAAGGCCGGCTCCTTGCATATGGGCGATCAGATCATCGATGTCCGACAGGTCCGGCTGCGTGCCCACACCGTCATCCCTTTCGCCGTCACGCAGGGCGCTCAGCATGCGCCGCAGCTCTCCCATGGCCTGCCCTCCGATGTGCTCGATGTCGGAGAGGGCTTGGTGGACACGGGCCGGATCTCGCGCTGCGATCCGCTTGGCGCCCGCCGCCTGCAGCACCATGACCGTAACTCCGTGAGCAACGATGTCATGCAGCTCACGGGCGATTCTGAGACGCTCGGCCGCTACCGCCTCCTGGGCGGCCACGCGCCTGCGCCGTTCGAGCATCGCGGCGTGCACACGGCTCGCCCGCACCCAGCGCCCGATGCTCCAGATGCCGACGTTGAGGACGGTGTAGAAGATGGCATTGCCCAACGCCACGCCCGCCTGCCGTGGACCGGCCGTGTTCCGCACCACTTCGTCGGCAATGGCCATACCTTCAGGCACGAAACAGGAGAAGAGCGCAAGAATGCCCGGCATGACCTGCCTTCGCGACGCCACCGAATAGAGAGCCACCACAAGACCGACGGTCGGCCGGTATCCGGACATGGGAATCTGCAGGGCGATCACGCTGTGTAGCCAGAGCAGGCAGAACACGATGACGGGATGACGACGCCGGAAGATCAGCGCGGCTACCTCGGCCAAACCATAGAGAAGGAGTACCGGCAGGGGGACCAGCTCCTTCTCGGCATTCTCCATGGCGGGAACGCCGAGAAGGTAGGAGAAAAAGGCAAGATCTACTGCGGAGAACAGGACCGCCAGTAGAACGTCCTGCAGACGCGAACCCGTTCTGATCGAAGCGGCAAGCGCTGCCACCCTCCCAGGCATGATGCCTACAGTTCCGGAGGCTCGCAGGGCCAGACGATGAGCTGGCAGATATCGCAGTCACCACCGCGACGGCCCCCGTAAATCCTGGTGCGATAGGCGCGCATCTTCCTGTCGTAGCCAGGTAACTCCTGCCAGACGTCGTCGCGCGGGCCATCCTTGATGTTCTCGTCGTCGATGAGGCCCAGACGGTGGAGTTCCTTCCACATGCCGGTGCGCTTGCGGAGTGCCTTGTTCACCTCGCGGCTATCGCCCGCACGCAGGGTCGATGGATAGCGGGAGTTGCCGGCCAGCCGGATGACGGCGAAGGTGATGCCCTCTTTCCCTTCCTGGGCGCCGAATCCCAGCAATGCCTCGATCCCGAGGCGTTCCACCGGCTGGGCTTGATCGAGCGGTGTGGGGATGACGAGGACCTCGAGGGGACGTTCGGTGTCGAGGAGTTCGGCGGGCGGATTGGGGACAAGCACGGTGTCCCTGCCGACGAGCAGGCCGGCGGCGACATGGCCCTTACCTGGCGCATCGTGCATGCCGACTCGCTGCACGGAGACGTGGATCCTGGTTTCGCAGGCGGCAGAGGACGCCGTCATCGTGACCTCCGGTGATCATTGATGGGTAGCGCTGGTGGTGCTTTCAGAGAACCTTCCGGCGACGCGCGTGGAAAGACGCTTCGCGAGCGTGAGTTCATGGCGGAGCGACCGGAAACGCCCACGGAAGGGCGTCACCGGCCACGGTGTCCGTTGGATGCCCAGCTCATGTCAGGGCTGAATGAGGAACATCCGGCTCTTGGCCAGGCTGGCGTCGTGGTTGCGAATGCCGGCCAGAAGGTAGGCGTACACCTCACACAGGTGTCCCTTCCGGTTGGTGAGGTCGTTCGCCTTCACGGCGTAGACGAAGGAATTGTCCTCACGCGACCACTCCTGTTGGCCGAACTGGCCGCTGACGCTGCCGGGAGCGAAGGGGATGTCGTCGTTGGCGGTGAGGTCGCGGACGACGATGCTGGTGGTGAACTGGCCGCCGCCGGAGAAGATGGCGTTCCCGGCCTCGGCCTCGACCACTACCTGGAAATCGTTGGTGGACGCGAAGGTCACGTCCGCGATGGTCTTGTTCGGCTCGCGGGTGTAGACCTGGGTCAATTCGACGTCGTTCGGTCCCATGATCGGTGCTTCCTTTCGTTCGCGGCTCAAGCCGCGCGACGGTGTCAGCTCCGAATCCTGGTCCGTGCAGCCGGCGTGGTCGTCTGCCGTCAATTGGATTCTTGTTCTCCACCCACGGTCGTAAGCGCGGGAGCGTGGTGCGACCGGCGGAGGACGGAGACCTCGCATGACAGGCGACAACGTCCGCTGACCGATCCGCGTGGACGTAGGCCGAAGCGAGGGCTGCTGCCAAGAGGGGTCCCGAGTTGGATCCACGGTCGGGATGGATGTGGGGCCGCCGCAGGAGACGTGACCGCGGGCGTCTTATCCAGAGGTGCGCGGAATCGGCAGGCGGATGTCGGTGGACGTGGTCCCGACGGCGCGGCCGTCCTCGCCGATCAGCCGGCCGACGCGCTTGGCGGTGCGCAGCATCACCGAGCGGTCGATCACCTCCACGCCTGGAAGGGAGCGGCAGATCAGCGACTCGAAGTTCGTGATCCGGTCGCGCGACGGCACCCAGGCCTGGACGATCAGGTTCGCCGGGCCGTCGACGGTCGCACACAGCCTGACCTGCGGCAACCGGCCGATGGTGGCTCCCACCTCATCGGCCTTGGCGGCTGCCACCCGCAGGAAGTACCACACGCCCACCGGAAACCCCGACCGTTCCCTGGCGACCTCACAGCGCAGGATGAGCTGACCGCTGCCCAGCAGCGCCGGGAGCCTGCGGCGGATCGTCGCCTCGCTCACGTCGGACGACGCGGCCAGGTCGGTGACGGCGCGGCGCCCGTTCTGGCCGAGGGCGACCGCCATGGCCCACTCGGGCGCACCCGCGACCGGAGCGGGGACGGCCGCGTAGGACTTGGCCAGCATGCGCTCCTGGCGCGGCGTCAGCACGCCCATGCGCCAGTGGCCGCCGTTGGTGTGGACGCGGAAGGCCAGGTGCCCGGTGACCGTGCGCACCCCTTCGAGGCCGTCGAACCTGTGGAGGAGGTACTCCGACAGCTGGGCGGCCGACCTCGTGGTGACGGTGAGCATGAGGTCGCGCGCCCCGGTCGTGATGTCGAGGTTCATGCAGTGGGGGTCGTCGGCGAGTTTGGCGGCGACGGCCATCGCCCGCCCCGCCGTACAGCAGACCTCGACGATCGCGCCCGCGTGGGCCGGCTCGCGCAGCGGGTAGGCGGCCACCCAGGCGTCGCCGGAGGACTCCAGCCGTGCCCAGCGGCGGGCGGCGGTGGCGGGGTCGACGTCGAGGGCGTCGGCGATCGCGGACCAGCTCGCTCGGGCGTTCACCTGGAGGGCGTGGATCAGCTTCAAGTCCAGCTCCGGAAGCGTGACGGAATCCCGCATTCCTGCCCTCCCTGTGACGAATGCTGCCGATGTTAGCCGCAGAACAGGTCAATTAGGTGACAACGGTGCACTAGTTCGCAAAACATGGCGGCGAGCACACGAGGAGACCGCTGTGGCACCTATCGTTTCCGCACCTCAGGCGCGCCGTACCATCCGTTATCTGGCTGTTCTCGAGTTCGCGAACGGCCTCGACCAGTCGTGGCTCCTGCCCGTCCTTCCCGCCATCGGGGAACGCTATGGCGTGGACGCCGGTGGGCTGAGCTGGGCGATTTCCGCCAACCTGCTGGCTTCGGCGCTCTACGTGCCGATCCTGACGAAGCTCGGCGACCGCTACGGCCACCGGCGCATGCTCCAGATCGCGGTGGCGCTGGCCACCGTCGGCCTGGTCGTCGTCGCGATCGCGCCCGACTACGGGCTCTTCCTCGCCGGACGCGTCCTCGTCGGCGCCATGACCACGTTCCTGCCGCTGAACTTCGCGATGGTCCGTGACGGCTCCGCCGGCGAGAGCGCAGCCGGCATCGGCGTCATCGTGGCCAGCCTCACGCTCGGCTCGGCCGTCGGCGGGCTGCTCGGCGGCGCGACGCTGGTGTGGACCGGCGACCTCACGCTGACCCTGTGGGTGCCCGCGCTGCTGATGGCACTGTGCCTGATCATCCCCTTCCGCCTGGTGCCGGAGACCACCACCAGGGCCGGGGGACGCGTTGACTGGCCCGGCGCCCTGCTCATCGGGCTCGGGCTGGGAACGTTCCTGCTCGGGGTGTCCAAGCGGGAATGGAGCTGGGCGCTGGCCGGTCTGGCGGTCCTGTCGTTCTGGAGCTGGTACGCGCTGCGCACCCGTGAGCCGCTGGTCGACCTGCGACGGCTCGGCCGAGGGTCCATCGCGCCACTGCTGGCGATCACCGCGCTCATGGGCTTCGTCCTCCTCGGGCAGAACGCGATCCGGTCGATCTACGCGGGTCTGAACGACGACCTCGGCTACGGCCTCGGTCTCGGCGCCGCGCAGATCGGGCTGTTGCTGTTCCCCTCCTCGTGCGCGGCCTCCCTGGGTTCCGCCGTCACCGCCAGGCTCGCCGCCCGCTACGGCGACCGGGCCACGCTCGCCGCCGGCGCCCTCGTCATCGCGGCCGGCTACCTGGAGCTCGCCCTGGCCCACGGCTCCGTCCCCGCCTTCCTGCTCGGGACCTGCCTGGAGTGGTTCGGCAGCGGCATCGTCTTCGCGATCATCCCGTCGATGCTGCTCGCACGCAGCCCCGCCACGGAGGCGGGGGTGACGTCCGGGATGTACAACCTGCTGCGCAGCGCCGCCGCCTCCGTCGGCGCGACGGTCTTCGGCGTCATCCTCAGCACGCTGGTCGCGGGCGGGAGACCGGTGCCGGCCGAGTCGGCGTTCGTCGCGGTCTGGTCGATCGGCGCGACGCTGATGGCGGTGTGCGCCCTCCTGGTCCTCCTGCTCAGGAAGGACGAGACGTGCGCCTCCTGATCAACGGCAACGAGCTCGAGGTCGAGGACCTCGGCGACCGCGACGCCCCGGTGATCATCGCCCACCACGGCGCGCCCGGCCTGAGCACCCGGGCCGAACCGAAGGCCGGCTGGGGCGCGCTCGCGGACACCTACCGCGTGATCGTGTTCGACGCCCGCGGCAGCGGCGAGAGCGGCTCGGTCCCGCCGCTCACGCACGACCAGTGGGTCGCCGACGTCGACGCGCTGCGCGCCTGGGCCGGCGTGGACCGGGTCGTCGTGGCGGGCGGATCCTACGGCGGCTTCATCGCCCTGCAGTACGCCCTGCGTCACCCGGATCGGGTGCGGGCCCTGCTGCTCCGCGACACGGCGGCCACCGATGACTTCCGCGCCAGGGCCAGACGCCGCGCGGAGGAGATGGGCCGGGACGTCGACCTGGCCGAACTGGACCGCATGTTCACCGGCCAGGTGAGCGACGACGCGGACCTGAGGCGGCTGTGGCTCAACATCCAGCCTCTCTACACCCATGACCACGACCCGGCCACAGGGCGGGCGGAGCCGGTCACGATGCGCTTCCGCGCCGCGACCCACCGCCGCGTGTTCGGGCCGGACATGCCCGTCTACGACATCAGGGACCGGCTGGGGGAGATCGGCTGCCCCACCCTGATCACCGTCGGCCGGGCGGACTGGATCACCCCCGTGGAAGCCGGCCGGGAACTGGCCGACGGCATCCCTGACAGCCGGCTCGTCATCTTCGAGCACTCGGGTCACTCACCGCAGATCGAGGAGCGTACGGCGTGGCTCGCCACCGTCCGCGCCTTCCTCGACGACATGGAAGGAAGAACAGACCAGTGAAAGGCCAGACAGCCAAGCCCAGGAAGCCCGACGGGCAACTGCGCTTCGGCATGATGTGGATGAACTCGCCGACGCCCAACATCACCTCGAAGGCGATGGCGGACCGCAACCCTGACGTGCTGGACGCCGACACCCACGCGGAGCTGGCCCGCATCGCGGAGAACACCGGCGTGGACTTCGTCTTCTTCGCCGACGGCTACACGCACCACGGCCCCGGCAACGCCCGCGTCGGTCACGGGGAGCCCTGCGTCTCGGCGCCGATCTACGCCCCCATCGTCATGGCGGCCACGCGGCACGTCGGCGTGGTCACCACCGTCCACACCCGCTACCTGCCGCCGGCCGTGATCGCCCGCCTGGGCGCGAACCTGGACGTGCTCAGCGGCGGGCGCTGGGGGTGGAACGTCGTGCCGGGCTCCAAGGGCTCGGAGGCCGACCTGCTCGGCATCGACCTGGTGGAGCACGACGCGCGCTACGCCATGGCCGCCGAGGCCGTCGAGGCGGTCAAGGCGCTGTGGGCGGCCCGCGGCGAGCCGGTCACGTTCGAGGGCGAGCACTACCGCTTCCGCGGAACGCCGCGCGGCCCCTACCCCGTGCAGGAGCCATGGCCGCTGCTGTTCAACGCCGGTGTGTCGCCGGCGGGGCAGGAGTTCATCTCCCAGTCCTGCGACTACGCCTTCTTCGCGGTCGTGGACGACCTGGCCAAGGTACGCGAACCGGTGGAGCGGCTGTCCGCGCTCACCGAGTCGAAGGGCCGCTCGCCGCTCGAAGTGAACATGGCCGGCTCGATCGGCGTGGTCCTGGGCGACACCCACCGGGACGCGCAGGACAAGTACGCGTGGATCCGCGACTCGATCGACATGGAGGCGGCCCGCGGCTGGGCCAAGGGCTTCCTCGGCGGCAGCCAGACCTACCAGTCCACCTACGGCGGCGGCGACTTCGACGAGGCCGCCCGCAAGATCGGCATGGCGGCCGGCAGCAGCGTCCTGGTCGGGACCCCGGAGGAGGTGGCGGAGCAGTTTCTCCACATCCACCGCGAGACCGGCCTGCGCGGCTTCATGATCCTCAACCTGATGTGGGCGCCGGATGAGGTCGCCCGGCTCGGCGCGGTGTTCCCACACCTGAAGAAGGCCGGCGTGTGGACGCCGCCCGCGGAAAGGGGCTGGTCCTGGTGACGGATGCGATGGGCACCTGGACGGCGCCCGAGCTGGCCGAAGCGCTGGCCGCCGGCCGCGACACCCTCCGCGCGATCGACCTGCACGTGCACTACGTCCCGAGGGAGTACCGCGAGCGGGCGCTGGCCGCCGGGCACGACAGGCCGGACGGGCACGTGGGCGGACTGCCGGAGTGGAGCGCGGGGCGGCACCTGGAGGTGCTGGACGAGTGGGGGATCGAGAAGGCCGTGGTGTCGATCTCCACACCCGGCGTGCAGCTCACCGGCGACTTCGCCGAGGGGAGGATCACGGCCCGGGTCGCCAACGAGGGCGGGGCGCGAGCCGTACAGGATCATCCCGGTCGTTTCGGGTTCTTCGCGACGCTGCCCCTGCCCGACGTGGACGGGTCGCTGGCGGAACTGGAGTACGCGCTCGACACGCTCGGCGCCGACGGGATCAATCTGCTGACCAACACCCACGGGGTCTACCTCGGGGACCCGCGGCTGGAGCCGGTCTTCGCCGAGCTGTCACGGCGGCGCGTGCTCGTCCGCCTCCACCCGACCAGCCCAGGAGCGCTCGTGCCCGGCGTCATGGAGGGCTGGTCGCGGACGATGTACGAGTATTTCTTCGACACCACCCGTACCGTGATCAACCTGATCTTCTCCGGGACGATGGCGCGCAACGACGGCATCCGGCTGATCGTCCCGCACGCGGGCGCGGCGCTGCCCATGCTGGCGCGGCGCGTGGCGCGCAACGTCTGGCGGGCGAACGCGGAAGGCCGGGACATCCCCGACTTCCTCGCCTCGCTGAAGAGCTTCTACTACGACCTGGCGGGCAGCGTCACGCCGGACCAGCTTCCCGCGATCCTCCGGCTGGCGGGACCGGACCGTCTGGTCTTCGGCAGCGACTGGCCGTTCACGCACACCGGCCTGGGCGCCGAACTCGTCGCCGAACTGCGCACCACCCCGCTGCTCACCGAGGAGCAGCGTCGCGCGATCTTCGTGGACAACGGCAGGCGGCTGCTCACGTGCGGGCACTGAGACAGCTGCGCAGGGAGCTCCACCGCGAGCCGGAGGTCGGGCTGCGGCTGCCGTCGACCCAGCGCCGCGTCACCGAGGCCCTGGCCGGCCTCCCGCTGGAGATCCGGCACGGCGCCGCGCTCAGCTCGATCGTGGCGGTACTGCGCGGCGCCCGCCCCGGACCCGCCGTCCTGCTGCGGGCCGACATGGACGCGCTGCCGCTGACCGAGGAGTCCGGCGAGCCGTTCTCATCGGTGGTCGCCGGGGCGATGCACGCCTGCGGGCACGATCTGCACAGCGCGATCCTGGTCGGCGTCGCCCGCTCGCTGTGCGCGGCCAGGCAGAGCCTTGCCGGTTCCGTCGTCCTCGCCTGGCAGCCCGGCGAGGAGGGACAGGACGGCATGGCGCTCATGCTCGGCGAAGGACTGCTCGAGGCCGCGGGCACGCCCCCTGTCGCGACGTACGGCGTGCACGCCCTGTCCGGGACGTTGCCGCACGGGGTGTTCGGCACCCGTGCGGGAGCCTCCCACGCGGCCGCCGCGGAGTTCGCCGTCCACGTCGGGGGAGCTGGGGGACACGGCGGATTCCCCCACCTCGCGCGCGACCCGATCCCGGTGGCGGCGGAGATCGTCACCGCCGTCGAGGTCTTCGCGGCCCGCCGGTTCGGCCCCGCCGATCCCGCCGTCGTCAGCTTCGGCAGCGTGCACGGCGGCGAGGCGCACAACGTGATCCCCGACCATGTCACCCTCACCGGCACCGCCCGCGCGTTCTCGTCCGCCGCCGCCCGGCTGGTCGCGGAGGGCGTGCACCGCATCGCCCGCGGAGTCGCCGAGGCGCACGGCCTGGAGGCCGGCGTGCGCTGGAGCGAGGGCTACCCACCGGTGATCAACGACCCCCACGAGGTCGCCCTGCTGGAGAGCGTGGTGTGCGAGACGCTCGGCGCCCACCGCTACGCGCCGCTGCCGCACCCGCTGCCGGCCGGCGACGACTACGCCCGCGTGCTCGACGTGGTCCCCGGCGCCTTCGCCCTGTTCGGGGCGGCGCCCGCCGACGCGGCCGAACCGCCTCCCGGCAACCACAGCCCGCGGGCACGCTTCGACGACGCCCTCATCGAGGACGCGGTGACCGTGCTCGCCCATCTCACCCGAAGGAGGCTCGATGCCCGCTGACTACACCTCGTTCGCCTACCTGGGCGAGCGCTACACGCCCGTCGAGCTGGACACCGAGTTCGACCGCGCGAAGCCGTACGACCTGGGCCTGAGCCCAGAACAGGCGGAGCGGACCGAACGGTTCCTGCGCGAAAACCTCATCGTCAACCTGCACGAGCACCCCCAGATCTATCCGCGCGACATCGACCAGGCGCCCGCCTACGCCCGCTCCGGCCGCGAGCATCTCGCCTACCGGGCGCTCGCCGCCTCCGGCGTGGACGCGATCTTCGACAACATGATGGGACCGACCGGGTGCGTCGCCAGTCATCACGGCTGGAAGTGGGACGACGTGGTGCACGACGTCGGCATGCGCCTGGCGGACGTGGCGCACCAGGACCACGTCCGTATCGCCCGGAGCGTGAGCGACATCCTCGACTGCCGGGCGAACGGGCGGATCGCCCTGGTTCTGGCCATCGAGGCGGCGACGCCGATCGAGAACGAGCTCGACCGGCTCGACCTGCTCTACGGCTTCGGGGTACGCCAGCTCGGCCTGGTCTACAACGGCGCCAACCAGATCGGCGGCGGGCTGGCCGAGGACCGCGACGGTGGCCTGACCAGGTTCGGGCGGCGGGTCGTCGACCGGATGAACCGGCTCGGCCTGTCGATCGACCTCTCCCACGCGGGGGACCGCACGTCCCTGGACGCCATCGAGGCGTCCGGCGCGCCCGTGATGATCACACATGCCGGAGCCAGAGCCGTGTGGCCCACCGAGCGGATGAAACCGGACGTGGTGCTGCGCGCTCTGGCCGAGTCCGGCGGCCTGCTGGGTGTGGAGGCCGCCCCGCACTCCACGGTCTCCCGGGCCCATCCCCGGCACTCGATCGAGTCGGTGATGGACCATTTCGCCTACTGCGTCGATCTGATGGGCATCGACCACGTGACCTTCGGGCCCGACACGCTCTTCGGTGACCACGTCGGGGTGCACCGGGTCTTCGCCTCGCTGTTCGGCGCCGGCGACGGGTCCGCGCCGCCGCGCGATCCGGACCCGCTCACCAAGATCGGGGTGGAGAACCCGGTGCCTGAGCGGGTGGAGTACTGCGCGGGCATGGAGAACCCCGGCGAGAGCCTGCGCAACGCCGTCGCCTGGCTGGTCAAGCACGGGTACGGCGACGAGGAGATCGCCAAGGTCACCGGTGGCAACGTGCTGCGCGTCCTGCGCCGGAGCTGGCGGGAGCCGGCCCGATGATCGTCTCCGTCGTGGGCAACCCCCGGCCGGGCTCCCGTACGTCCGCCGCCGCCCGCCGTCTCGCGCGCCGGATCGCCGGAGACCGGGCCGCGCCGGACCTGAGCGTCGAGCTCGCCGAACTGGGTCCGGCCCTGCTCGAAGCCGGTGACCGGCGGGTCGAGGCCGCGGTCGCGGCGGTGCGCGCGGCCCGGATAGCCGTCGTCGCCAGCCCCACCTTCAAGGCCACCTACAGCGGCCTGCTCAAGCTCTTCCTCGATCGCCTGCCCGGTGACGGGCTCGCCGGCGTCGTGGCGGTGCCCCTGATGGTGGGGGCCACCGAAGCCCACGCGCTCGCCCCCGAACTGCTGCTGAAACCGGTCCTGGTCGAGCTGGGCGCCACGTGCCCCACCAGGGCCCTGTACGTCCTGGAGACAGAACACGACAAGGAGGAGGTGTACGGCCGATGGCTGGCACACGCACTGCCGCGGCTCAACAGGTCGGCCTGCTGACCGAGGTGGACCCCGCGACCCTGCGCAGGACCTACGGCTGCTTTCCCAGCGGCGTCGTCGCGCTCTGCGGGCTCGACGGGGACGAGCCGGCGGGCATGTCCGCCAGCTCCTTCACCTCCGTCTCGCTCGCCCCGCCCCTCGTCTCGATCTGCGTCGCCAACGAGTCCGCCACCTGGCCGCGGCTGCGCGGGCTGCGCGCGCTGGGGCTCAGCGTGTTCGCCGAAGGCCACGAGGGCGCCTGCAGGAGCCTGTCGGCCAAGGACGGCGACCGGTTCGCCGGCGTCGGCTGGTCGTACACCTCCGGCGGGGCGGTGCTGATCGACCGGGCGGCGGCCTGGCTGGAGTGCGCCGTGGCGGAGGAAGTCCCCGCCGGCGACCATCGCATCGTCCTGCTGCACGTGCGCGCCCTGCGCTCCTTTCCCGGGACCTCGCCGCTGGTCTTCCACGGCAGCCGTTTCCGCCGCCTCACCGGGCGCGTACAGGAGGAACGATGACCGGCATCAGTGGCGCGGTGGCCGTCGTCACGGGCGCGGCAGGAGACATCGGGCGGGCGATCACCACCGCGCTCGTGGCCGAGGGAGCACGCGCGTGGGCGCTGGACGTGCGCGAGCCGGACGCGGACGGAGCGGCTCGCCGCCGCGTCGACGTCACCGACTCCGCCGCGGTCACCGGGACCTTCGCGGAGATCGAGGACACCGAGGGCCGGCTCGACTTCCTGGTCAACTGCGCGGGCGGGCCAGGTACCCGCCGCGACCCCATCGACCAGGTGCCGGACGAGGCCTGGCGGGCCGTCGTCGCGCTGAACCTGGACGGGGTCTTCCATTGCTCGCGCGCCGCGGTGGGCGCGATGAAGCGGTGCGGGGGAGGAGCCATCGTCAACATCTCCTCCGGCGCCGGCCGCACCACCTCGCGCACGGGCGTGCAGGCGTACGCCGCGGCGAAGGCCGGTGTGATCGGCCTGACCAGGCAGCTCGCCCGCGAGCTCGGGCCCGCGGGCATCCGCGTGAACTGCGTGGCGCCCGGCCTGATCCTCGCCGACCCGACCCGGGCCGGCTGGGAGGGCCTGCCGGACAGGGAACGCCGTGCCTTCCTGGACGGCGTTCCGCTGGGACGCGTCGGCGAGGCCGGGGACATCGCCGGACCGGCGCTCTTCTTCCTGTCCGCGGCGTCCCGCTACGTGACGGGTCAGACGATCAGCGCCGACGGCGGGGCGATCATGCTCGGGTGAGCGCGGACTTCCGCTGGACAGATGATGGGTCCGCACCCGGGAACGGGATCACCCCAGCGCGACCGTGATCTTGGCGCAGCCCTCGACCAGCAGCGCGGCGTGGATCTCGCGTTTCTGCCTGGTCATCCGGCTGAGCGGCG
Organism: Nonomuraea sp. NPDC050394; assembly: GCF_044459065.1. Taxonomy (NCBI): domain Bacteria; kingdom Bacillati; phylum Actinomycetota; class Actinomycetes; order Streptosporangiales; family Streptosporangiaceae; genus Nonomuraea; species Nonomuraea sp. NPDC050394. Next base: position 370,773 of record NZ_JBITIO010000009.1, read on the forward strand.
CGGCGATGCTGAGCCCGCCGACCGGCCCGCCGCCCGGATGCATGATCGCCGCGCCCACCGAGGTGACGCCCTCCTCGCTCTCGCCCAGGTTGACCGCGTAGCCCGTGCGGCGGACCTCCTGCAACTCCGCCAGCAGGTCCGCGCGACGCGCCGTGGTCCTGTCCGTCACCCGCTCCAAGGTCCTGCCCGGGTAGAGGGCGAGCACCTGCCGGTCGTCGAGCCGGGCCAGGATCGCCTTGCCCATGCTGGTGGCGTGAGCGGGGCTCAGCCGGCCAACGCGCCCGCCCACGCGCAGCGCGTGCGAGCTCTCCACGGTGTCCAGATAGCGGATCCTGTCCTGCTCCAGCAGCCCCACGTGGATGGTCTCGCCGGTCTCCGCCGCCAGCGTCTGCATGACGGGCCGGGCGACGGAGCGCAGGTCGAGCTGCCTGACCGCGGACAGTCCGATCTCCACCAGCGCGGGACCCGCACGATAGGCGCGGCTGAGCGGATCCTGCGCGGCGAAGCCGTGGTAGACGAGCATGGCCATCAGCCGGTGTGCCGTGGACTGCCCGACTCCGAGCGCGTCGCGGGCGTCGGACAGCCGGATCTCACGCGTGGCGCCGAGCATGGCCAGCAGGCGCAGCGCCCGGTCGACCGACTCGATGGGGTAGTGCGGCAGAGCGCGCTGCGGATCCGGTGTCTGCGTCACAGAACCATCTTCTCACCTCGGCACCAGCTCGCCGATCTCGCCGGCGCACGCGCGCAGCCTCTCCGCCAGGGCCACGACGTCGCTGCCGGCGCATGCCTCCGGGAAGCCGAACAGCGACAGGTACAGGACGACCTGGCCGCCGGGGCCGAAGACCGGCGCGGAGACGTTGCGGACCCGGTAGCTTCCCTCGCCGGTCAGCGACTCCGGGTAGTAGGCGCGTGGCCCGCCCAGTGCCGCTTCGAGCTCGCGGACTCTGGCGTCCCTGGCGGGGCCGTCGGGCTGGTGGGCCAGCACGTCGTCCAGCGCGCGGTAGGCGTCGGTGCCGAGACTGACCACCCAGCCGCGCTCGCGCACCCGATCGAGCGCGGCCAGGTGCGCCTCCACGGCCGCCGGGTCGCCGCCGCCGGCACCGCGGCGCGCCCACTCCTCCTGGGTACGGCGCTCGCGCCAGGCCACCATGAGCGCCCCGAGCGGCGCCCAGAACGGCATGCGCTGCCCGACCTGGATGGGCGCCGCGCCCACAGGCGGCGCCCCGACCCCGGCGACGCGCACCACGTGCTCGCCGATCGTGGTCATGATCGCGCACTCCATCTCCAGCTCGCGCGTGAGCGGCTCGACCACGCGCCTGGCCAGGTCCGCCAGCACCACGTGCGCCATGAGATCGGGCCTGGCCGGGATCACCCGGGAGCGGGGGATGAAGCTGCCGTAGCCGCCGTTGTGGAAGATCAGCGGCAGGCCGGGGCCGGCGACCTCCAGATCCACGACCCGGCCGAGGACGATGTAGTGGTCACCGGCCTCGATCTCGTCCACGACCACGCAGTCGATCCAGGCCACGACACCGTCGATGACGGGCGAACCGAGCGGCGAGGGGCGCCAGGTCACGCCGGCGAACTTGTCGACGCCCTTCTTGACGGCGAGCGCCCGGCACACGTCCTCCTGACGGTCGCTGAGCACGTTGACGCAGAAGCGGTCGCGGGTGCGCTGGCGGGCGTACGAGGAGGAGGTCTTGGCGGCCATGAACGAGACCAGACGGGGTTCGAGGGACACCGAGGAGAAGCTGCCGACGATCATGCCGAGCGGCTCGCCGTCGCTGTCGAGGGAGGTCACGGCCACCACCCCGGTCGGGTAGCGGCCCAGAACCCGGCGGAAGAAGTGCTCGTCGTGCACATCGGTCAGCTCCACGGCAGGTTGAACCTTCCCGCGCCGCTGGCGCCGTCCACCATGAGCACGTCTCCGCTGACGAAGGCGGCCTGGTCGGAGCACAGGAACGCGACGGCGTCGGCCACGTGCGCCGCGGTGCCCACCCGGTCGAGCGGGGTGTTGGCACGCATCCGCGCGGCGTAGTCGTGGGGGACGAACTCGCCCAGGCCCTCGCGGTGACCGTGGTCGATGAGCCCGGGGGCCACCGCGTTGACCCTGATGCCCCTGCGGCCCACCTCCAGCGCCAGGCACTTGGCCAGCATCACGACGCCGGCCTTGGAGGTGCAGTAGTGCCCGGCGCGCAGGCGGGCGGCGAAGGCCGCGCCGCTGGCCACGCAGCAGATCGCCCCGGCCAGCCCGTGCGCGGCCATCATCCGCGCCGCGGCCGTGGCGACGTGGAAGGTGCCGTCAAGGTTGACGCCGAGCACCCGCCGCCAGTCGGCGGGCGACATGTCGAGCAGGTCCTGGCTGGGCGCGATCCCGGCGTTGCTCACCGCGACCTCCGGCGGGCCCCAGGCGGCGGCGACGGCGTCGATCGCGGCGTCGACCTGGGCGGCGTCGGCGACGTCGGTCACGCGTGCCAGCACCTGCCCGCCCGCGGCGGCGAACTCGGCCCTGGTCCGCTCCAGCCGTTCCGCGTTGACGTCCAGAAGCGCCACCCTGTCGCCGAGGGAGAGCAGCTTGGCGGCGATGGCCTTCCCGAGCCCGTCGGCCGCCCCGGTCACCAGCGCCGTCCTCATCGTCCCTCCCGGGGGCGTTCCGAGCGGGCGAGGAACGGCAGCAGCAGCCGCAGTACCTCGCGGGGCCGCTCCCTGAACACGAAGTGACCCGCCCGGTTGACCACGTGCAGCGACAGCGGCGCCGTGGTGGAGGCGAGCAGGTCGAACAGCGCGACCCCGCGCTCGACCTCGCTGAGCGGGTCGTGCGAACCCCAGATCAACATGATGGGCACCTGGAAACCGTGGTCGCGGGCGTGCGCGTACAGGGCGTCCTTGGCCGCGAGCGTGCCGGAGCATCCGGCCACGGGCGGGACGGCCGCGTCCAGGAGCGCGTCGTCGATGTGGTGCGGGGTGTACGACAGCCGTTCCAGGGCCCATGCGCGGGCCCGCCGCGGATCGGCCGGCGGGCAGGCGAGCCGGACGCCGGCAGGAGCGTCGCCGGTGGGCGCCGCCTCATGGCCGGCGATCACGCCGCACGACAGGGCGCGCGCGGGTGCGGTCCTGGCCAGGTGGAGTGCCGTCAAGGCGCCCGTCCCGTGGCCGACGACGTGAAAGGCGGAGACTCCCAGCTCGTCGAGGGCCGCCAGCACCGAGGACGCCTCGTCCGGGTGGCCGTTTCCCGTGCCTTCCCAGGCGATCACCCGATGGCCCGCCGCGGCGACGACCCCGGAGATCGGGTCCCAGACCCGCACGCTGTCCCCGTGCAGCAGCAGCACCGGAGCCATGGTCTCGGTGCCGGGCTCCCGGATCTCACATGACATGGGCGTCCACCTCTTCGAGAAAGGATCCGACGACATCCACAAACCACCCCGGATGCTCACGGAAGGGGAAATGTCCGCACTTGTCGACTACCGACAACGTCGTCCGGCGCTCCCACCGCGCCAGCTCGCCGAAGAGCGCGAGCCCGCGGCTCAGCAGCGCCGTCCGGTCGTCGCGGCCCCACACCACCTGCGTCGGCCGCTGCAGCCTGCCCTGGGCCAGCCAGGTCAGCGTCTCCAGCTTGTCCTCGGCCAGCCGCGGCAGGAACAGCTCCGCCATCAGGTCGCCGGCCCGGACCTCGGCCAGCGCCTCCTGGTAGGACGCGCTCCGCACGACGCTCCACGCCTGCTCCACGAACAGGTCGCCGACCACGGCCGGGTCGTGCATGTAGTGCTCGTAGACCCAGCGGACGCTCTGCCGGGACGGCGCCATCGGCGGCGCGCCGAGCACCACCTCGTTGGTGCCGACGCCGGGGCTGAGGGTTCCGCTGTTGACGATGGTCAGCGAGGTGACCAGGTCGGGCCGCAACAGCGTGGCCCTGGTGGCGGCGAAACCGCCGCGCGAGTGCCCGACCAGATGGACCGGGCCGAGGCCGAGCGCCTCCAGGAACGCGATCAGGTGGTCGACGACCGCCCCCATCGTGTAGCCGGCCGGGGTGGGCGGCTTGCCGCTGAAACCCTGGCCCGGCTTGTCGTAGGCGATGACCCGGTGACCGGCGGCCAGTCCGTGGAAGGCGGGCGCCCAGGCGTAGGCGCCGCTGGCCGAGCCGGCGGTGCCGAAGCTGCCGCCGTACACGAAGACCACGGGCGTGCCGCCGCCCCCGGTGGTGTGCCAGGTCCGGACGCCGGCGACCTCCAGCCACGATCCTGCGGGCAGTTCGGCGTAGCCGGGCACGGCGCTCATCGGGCGAAGCCGTTCTTGAGCGTCCACGCGGCCAGCGTGTCCTTGGTCGTCCACCAGACGAGCTCGTGCCGCCGGGCCTCCAGCAGGCAGCGGCGCAGGGTCGGCAGGAACGCCGGCCGGCCCGCCATGTGGCAGTGCAGCACCATGTCCGCCCACTGCGGCCGCCCCGCCTCGCCCTCGGCCCAGGCGACGGCCAGGGTGTCGGCGAACCCTTCGGCGAACACCCGCGGGCTGTTGGTCGGCAGGATCCAGTGGATCAGGTCGTTGGCCGACAGATTCGCCTTGGGCAGGACGGCCAGCCGCCCGTCCCCGACCGGCTCCACGTACGGCAGGTCGTCGCTGGCGTCGTCTCCCGACCAGGTCAGGCCGCTGTCCACCATGATCTGCTTGGTACGTTCGGTGCTGGAGTTGGCCGGACTGGCCCAGCCCGTGGGGCGCGTGCCCGCGGCCTTCTCGATCGCGTCGAGCGTGCGGACGATGATGTCGCGCTCCGCGCCGGCGTCGGCCTCGTTGAGGAACACGTCGTTCACCCAGCCGTGCCCCACGAGGTCGTGCCCGGCGTCGGCGACCGCCTTCACGACGTCCGGCCAGTCGCGGGCCAGCCTGCCCGACACCGAGAACGACGCCTTCACCGCCAGGTCGTCGAAGAGCTCGAGCAGCCGCCAGACCCCGACCCGGACCCCGTACTCGCCGTAGGACAGGGAGAAGGAGTCGCGCTGACCGGGACGGCCCGCCAGGCGGAGCTGGGACTGGTTCTCGAACGCCTCCAGCGCGACCCCGATGGTGGCCGCCGCGTACTGCCCCTGCGGCCAGCGCACGGTGCGCCGGCTGCGCGACAGCGTGTCACGCCAGGTCATGGTGTCTCCTTTCATCGGATGATCTGGGGGAGCTTGCCGCTCATGTCGATCAGGTCGTCCTTGCCGGCCGGCCGCCACCGGCCGGCGGCGGAGTCGTAGACGGTGATGCGGACGCTCTCCACGGGCGCGGTGTCGGTCGCGGAGGTGTTGAGCAGCAGGCCGTCGGCCGCCATGGGCACCTTGACGTCCTTCAGCGCGAGCGCCGTGTTGATGACGTCGAGCCTGGTCAGGGCGGCCGATCTGGTGAGGATCTCGGCGATGATCTGACCCTGGGCCCACCCGATGGCGACGTTCTCCGACCCGGCGTTGACCTGGGGAGCGTGCTTCTTCAGTGCCGCGAAGAACGCGTCGGACTCGGCGTCCCCCGGCACGCGCTGCCTGACCCACGCGTCGCTGACGACACCGTGGACGCTGCCCGGCTTGGCCAGGTTCATGAGTGTGGTGTTGCTGCACGTGAACGTGGTGGCGATGGCCGGCTTCCAGCCGGAGGCGGCCACGGTGTCGAAGATCTGGGGGCACTTGGTCCCGGCCGCCACCACGATGAGCGCGTCGGCGCCGGCCGCCTTCAGCGTGGTGACCTGGGAACGCACGGCGGGGTCGGTCACCTGGAACGTCTGCGCGGCGACCAGGTCCGCGCCGTGCTCTGCCAGACCCGCCTCGATGCCCGACCTGACCGACCGGCCGAAGGAACCGTCCTGGGCGATCAGCGCGACCCTTTTGCGGCCCTGGGTCCTGGCCATGTAGGTGCCCAGGGCGTACCCCTCCAGCGCGTACGGCACCAGCCCGTCGATGGCGTTGAGATGCGCGGCCCGTTCCCGCGGCGAGGCGGAGGAGATGGTCGACTCCAGGATCGGCACGCACTGCCGGGCCAGCGTGTCCCACGCCGACATGGCGCCGGTCGTGCTCTGGACGCCGACGATGGCGAAGACGCGCTCGCGCTGCAGCAGCTCGTTGATGTTGGCGGCGGCCTTGGTCGGGTCGTACTGGTCGTCCTTGCCGATCAGCTCGATCCTGCGGCCGTTGATGCCGCCCTTCTCGTTGAGATGGGCGAAGTAGGCGTTCATGCCCACGTTGGTCTCGCCGATCGAGGCCAGCGGCCCGCTGTTGGGATAGCTCGAACCCAGTTTGATCGTGGAGTCGGTGATGCCGGGGGAGGGCTCGTAGTCCTGGCAGGAATCCTGGCGGACCACGGCCTCGACCTTGGTTCCCGAGACGTTGGCGACGTCGGCGGGCTGCTGGGCCGGGCCCCGGCCGCCGCAGGCGGTCAGCCCGAGCAACAGGGCCAGGGTGGCGGCGCGGATTTTCATCGGCGTTCCTTCTTGGGGCGGGTGATCGAGTCGAAGACACGGCCGGCGAACCCGGCGAGGCCGTCGCGCATCACGAGCACGACGGCGACGAGCAGCGCGCCGTAGACGGCGGGTGCCAGCACGGGATCGATGTCGGAGAGCAGGTCGGGGAGGCGTTCGGTGACGGCCGCGCCGATCAGCGGACCCAGCGCGGTGGTGGCGCCGCCGATGACGATGGCGGCCAGGAACTGGATGGATCCGGTGAGCGTCACATAGGCGGTCTCGGAGGAGACGATCCCGTGGGTGGCCGCGAACAGGGACCCCGCCAGACCGGCCAGCGCGGCGCTAATCCCGAAGAGCGCGAGCTTGGTGCGGGCCACGTCCACGCCCATGAGCGCGGCGGCGGTCTCGTCGTCGCGCATCGCCACCAGAGCGCGTCCTGCCTGCCCGCGGGTGAGGTTGCGGGTCAGCACCAGCGCGATGACGAGCGCGCCCAGGCAGACCAGGTAGCGGAACTGGTCGCCGGCCAGCGGCAGCCACGGCGGCGCGGCCATGGCGCTGAGCGGCTTGCCCTGGTTGCCGCCGGTGAGCGCGCCGAACCGCATCACCACGGAGGGGAACAGCGCCCCGAGCACCAGCGTGATGATCGCCAGGTACACGCCGCGGATGCGCAGTGCGGGCGTGCCCACCAGCATGCCGGCCGCGAACGCGAGGACGAGCGCGAGCGGGACCGTCGCCCACCAGGCCCAGCCGTGATCGGCGACCAGGATCGCCGTCGTGTAGGCGCCGATGCCGAAGAAGGCGCCCTGCCCGAGGGAGATGAGCCCGCCGTACCCGGTGAGCAGGCTCAGCCCGATGGCCGGCAGCGCCACCACGCAGATGCGGGTGTAGTCCTGCACGACGTACGGCGGGTTGAGGAACGGGATCAGCGCGGCCGCCACCAGCAGCAGCACGCACAGGACGCGGAAGGCGCGCCGGCGGAGGGTGAGAGTCATGCGCGGCGCACCGAAGCCTTTCCGAACAGGCCCGAGGGCCGCAGCACCATGCCCGCGAGCATGACCGCGAAGGGGACGGCGAGTGTCATCTCGGTTCCGACGAAGTGCAGGTAGCCGACGGCCACCGACTCGCAGACGCCCAGCAGCAGGCCGCACACGACCGCGCCGACCGGGCTGTCGAACCCCCCGAGCGTGGCCGAGGCCATGGCGTACACCAGCACCGGCAGCATGAGCCCCGGTTCGAGGTACAGGCCGAGAGAGGTCACCAGCACGCCCGACAGCGCCCCGAGCCCGCCCGCCAGACCCCAGCCGACGGCCAGCAGCCGCCCGATCGGCAGCCCGGCGAGCGCGCTGGAGTCACGGTTCTGCGCGACGGCGCGCAACCCCAGCCCCAGCTTGGTGTGGCGGAACAGCAGCGCCAGCGTCACGCCCACGGCCGCGAGCGCGGTCAGGGCCCCCATGGTCGCGTACGGCAGGGCCACGCCCCCGAACAGGACCGACCCCTCCGGGAAGAGGGAGGGCAGAGGGCGGCCGTCCGAACCGAACAGCAGCAGCGCCAGCGCGCCGAACAAGGTGTACAGGCCGGTCATGACCAGCACCATCGACAGATGGTCGCCGATGTCGAGGCGCCGGATCAGCGCGCGTTCGAGCACGGCGGCCACCACGAAGGCGGCCATGACCGCGACCAGCAGCGCGGCCCAGACGCCCAGGTCCCAGGCGAGCAGGAACCACACCAGGTAGGTGGACAGCGTCGCCATCTCGCCCTGGGCGAAGTTGACCACGCCGCTGGTACGGAAGACCAGCACGATGGCCAGAGCGAGCGCGGCGTAGACGCAGCCGTTGCCGGCGCCGTCGACGACGCGCTGGAGGAGGAGGTCCATCACCCGGCTCCAAGGTAGAGGCGGCGCAGAGTCTCGCGGTCCGCCAGCTCGCCCACGCCGGCCGGCTCCGACAGCACTCCGGCGGTGAGGGTGTAGGCCCGCGCGGCGATGCCCAGGGCCAGGTGCGCGGCCTGCTCGACGATCAGCATCGCCAGCGAGTCCGCGGCGTTGAGCTCGGCCAGCCCGGAGAACAGGTCGCGGGCGACCATCGGCGCGAGACCGAGCGAAGGCTCGTCGAGCAGGAGCAGCGCCGGCCGGGACATCAGCGCGCGGGCGACGGCCAGCATCTGCTGCTCGCCGCCGCTCATGCTGCCCGCGGGCTGGTGCCGGCGCTCGCCGAGCCGGGGGAAGAATTCAAGCCATCTGTCCAGGTCCGCGCGCATCTCGGCCCGGGGGCGGGTGTATCCGCCGACGCGGAGGTTCTCCTCCACGGTCATCTCGGCGATCGTTCCCCTGCCCTGGGGCACGTGCGCGACGCCCAGCCGGGCGACCGCGTCGGCCCGCCGGCCGGCGACGGGCCTGCCGTACAGGAGGATCTCTCCGCGCGAGGGGATCACTCCGGAAATGGCGCGCAGAAGGGTGGTCTTTCCGGCGCCGTTGGCGCCGAGCAGCACGACCACCTCGCCGCGGCCGACGGTGAGATCGGCCTCGCGCAGCACTTCGCCCCTGCCGTAGCCGGCGCTCAGCCCTCTGGTCTCCAGCAAGGTCACAGCGCGTCTCCCAGGTAGGCGTCGACCACCGCGGGGTCGGCGGTCACCTCGCCGGGAGTTCCTTCGGCGATCTTGCGGCCCAGATCGAGCACCACCACGTGGTCCGACAGGCCCACCACCATGCCGATGTGGTGCTCGACCAGCAGGATGGTGACGCCGAGGTCGGCCGCGATCGAGCGCAGCATCCGCGAGAGCGCGCCCACCTCGTCCGTGTCGAGCCCGTTGGCGGGCTCGTCGAGCAGCAGCAGGCGCGGCGCGGCCATGATCGCGCGGGCCAGCTCCACCCGTTTCTGCACGCCGAAGGGAAGGGCCCCGGCCGGCACGTCCGCGACCGCGCCCAGGTCGGTGACCGCCAGCGCGCGCTCGCATTCCTCGCCGAGCCGCGCCTCCTCGCGCCGGGTGGCGGGCGTCCTGATCATCGCGGCGAGCATTCCCGACCGGGTACGGCCCTGCGCGCCGCACAACACGTTCTCCCTGACGGAGAGCGTGGGAAAGAGCGCCAGGTTCTGGAACGTCCTGGCCACGCCGTAGCGGACGGCCTCGTGCGGCCGGATGGAGGTGATCTCCGCGCCGTCCACGAAGATACGGCCGGCGGCCGGGCGGTACAGCCGGCTCACGCAGTTGAACAGCGAGGTCTTGCCGGCGCCGTTCGGGCCGATGAGGGCGCAGATGCCGCGCGGGCGCACCGAGAAGCTCAGCCCGTCGAGAACCCGCAGCCCGCCGAAGCTGAGCGAGAGGTCCTCCACCTGGAGCATGGCGGTCACCACGACCATCCCCGCTCCTCGGGCGGCAGCCACACGCCGGCCTTGCGCAGGTGGCCGAAGATCTCACCGTAGGCCGCGACCTCCTGCGGCGCCCACAGGAACGGCAGCAGCAGGAAGTGGCGCAGGCCCGTCGCCCGGAACAGCTCGATGAACTGCTCGGCGACCTGTTCGGCGGTGCCGGCGAGCACGGTGTTGCCCACCCCGAAGCCGATCTTGCGCGCCACGGTCTCGGCGTCCTGCCCCATGAAGAGCTTCTGGTAGGTCTGGCTGCCGCGCATGAAGAACTCGGCGAAGCCCGAGGCGGCGGGCAGGTCGACGCCGGCCTCGAACCAGGCCCGCCGGTCCTCGGCCTCGGCGGCGCTGCCGCCGAGGACCACGCCGATCGAGCCGACCAGCGCCACCTCGCCCTCGGCCCGCCCCGCGGCGGCCGCCCGCCCGGCCAGGCGGTCCACGGCGCCGCGCACCTCGGCCCGGTCGTCCACCACGGCGGAGAATCCGAAGTCGCACTCCTCGGCGATCAGATCCAGGCCCGCCGGCGACACTCCCGGGTTGAAGATCACCGGATGGGGCCGCTGCACCGGCGACGGGCCGGCCATCGACAGCGGCCCGGACGACCACAGCGCCTTGACCGCGCCGAGTGCCTGCCTGGCCTGCTCATAGCGGCGCTCGTGCGGCAGTTCGCCGTCCAGGCCGAACAGCGTCACCTCGGCGGGCTTGACGCCGGGCACCATGTTCCAGCCCCAGCGGCCCTTGCTCATGGCGTCGAGGTTGGCGCCCAGGCGGGCGATCACCGGTACGGGCAGGTAGCGGGTGTGGAGGGTGGTCACGACTCCCAGGCGCCTGGTCGCCGCGATCACCACGGCGGCCCAGACAGGCGCGTACAGGCGCGGTTCGCCGTGCCCGGCCGCGATGCTCGCGGGGCCGTTGACGGTGTAGCTGTCGGCGAAGAAGGCGAAGTCGAGTCCGATGCGCTCGCAGGTCCTCGCCAGCTCCATGTGCACGTCGAGGTCGAGGACATCGGGGTTGCGCTCGGCCACGGTGCGGGACATGACGTTCTGGGACGGGGTGTTGGGCCACATGATGCCGAAGCGCATCAGGCCGTCGATCAGGCGCGGCTTTCCGGTTGCCACTTGTCCTCCTGGAGTGAGAGTCCAAGGATGCATCCGGTTCTTCAGTACGACTATAAGATTCTGCTATCCAGAATCGCTGGGCCGCTCACCCCTCATGACGTGCGGCGAAGTCACGTTCGATGAGGGCCGCCGTGGTGGACAGCTCGGTGACCCAGCCCGCGAGGCGGTCGCGGTCGAACCGGACGGTCGGCATCGCCAGGCTGATCGCGGCCACCGTCCTGCCGGACACGTCGCGCAAACCGGCGCCGATGGCGGTGACGCCCGTCTCGGTGAGCTGGTCGTTGACCGCGAAGCCGCGCTTGCGTACCAGCGTGAGCTCGCGGCGCAGCCGGGGCAGGTCGACCTCCACGGAGCCGTCGTACAACGCCTCGAGCTCGCCGGGCGGCGTCGCGGCCAGCAGTACCTTGCCGCCCGAGGCCAGGTGCGCGGGCAGCGCCTGGCCGACCCGGTCGCCCACCCGGAGCGGCCGGGTGCACTCGATCGTGCTGACGAAGCGCACCTCCGTGCCGACCAGCACGACGAGATTGGTCGACTCGCCGAGCCTGTCGGTCAGGGCGCGCAGGTGCGGCAGCGTCACATGGCGCAGCAGGGCGAGCGGCGCCTCGCTCCGCTGGGTGGGGCGGAGCATGCGGCCGGGGACGTACTTGCGGTCGGCCGTGCGTTCGGCGAAGTCACGGTAGACCAGCATCGCCAGCAGCCGGTGGGCCGTGGAGTTGGAGACGCCGAGCCGTTCCGCCGCGTCGGTCACCCGCAGCCGGCCCTCCTGCTGGAGGGTCTGGGCGAGCAGCAGGGCGTGATCCACGGAGTCGATCGCATAGGGAGGCTTATTCTTCACAGTAGAAAACTGTATCCCTTACCGCGGAATATCCCCATAGTGTGAGGCATGACACCCATCGAGAGTCCGGTCCGCATCGAGGCCACCGATGCTCCCGGTCAGCCCGCGCGCAGCGCCGAGCTGGACGCGCTGTACCGCGGTTTCGAGGACGAGCTGCTGGTGCCGCTGTGGACCGAGATCGGCGACCTGATGCCGGCGCAGCCCGCACCCGCGGCCCGCGCCCACCTGTGGCGCTGGAAGAACCTGCTGCCGCTGGCCGGCCGGGCCGGGGAACTGGTGCCGGTCGGCCGCGGCGGAGAGCGCCGCGCGATCGCGCTGGCCAACCCGGGGCTGGGCGGGGCGCCCTACGCGACGCCCACGCTGTGGGCGGCGATCCAGTACCTGTGCCCGCGCGAGGACGCCCCGGTGCACCGCCACACCCAGCACGCCTTCCGCTTCGTCGTGGAAGGCGAGGGCGTGTGGACGGTCGTCGACGGCGACCCGGTCGCCATGCGGCGGGGCGACTTCCTGCTCACCCCCGGCTGGCGCTTCCACGGCCATCACAACGTCAGCGACGCGCCGATGGCCTGGATCGACGGACTGGACATCCCGTTCGTCCACCACATGGGCTCGGCGTTCTTCGAGCTGGGCCCGGACACCGTCACCGAGCGGGAGACCCCCGCCCGCTCGCGGGCCGAACGCCTGTGGGCCCATCCCGGGCTGCGCCCGGTCTCCTCGGCAGGGGAACGTACCGACAGCTCCCCGATCGCCGCCTACCGCTGGGAGCACACCGACCAGGCCCTCACCGACCAGCTCGCCCTCGCCGGCGAGGGCCACCCGGGCGTGGTGGAGCCGGGGCACGCGGCCGTGCGGTTCACCAACCCCACCACCGGCGGGGACGTGATGCCGACCATCCGGGCCGAGTTCCACCGCCTCGTCCCCGGCGCCGCCACGGCCACCCGCCGCGAGGTCGGCTCCTCGGTCTTCCAGGTGTTCACCGGGCAGGCGGAGGTCCGGGTGGGCGACACCGCGTGGACGGCGACCCGCGGCGACCTCTTCGTGGTCCCGTCGTGGCAACCGCTGACACTCTCGACGGACTCCGGCGCCGACCTGTTCCGCTTCAGCGACACGCCCATCTTCGAGCGGTTGCACCAGCACCGCGTGCGGGTCGAGGGGGCGGCCCGATGAGGCTGGCGACCATCCGCGAGGGGGACACGACCCGTGCGGTGCGGCTGGACGGTGACGACTACGTCGATCTCGGGGCGGCGGACGTGGGCGAACTGCTGCGCCGCCCCGGCTGGCGAGAGGCCGCCGCGGCGCCCGGTCCCGCCCGCCGCGCCGACGGGCTCACGTACGCACCCGTCGTACCCCGGCCAGGCAAGATCGTCTGTGTGGGCCTGAACTATCGCACCCATATCAAGGAGATGGGCCGGGACCTGCCGCGGTACCCGACGCTGTTCGCGAAGTACCCCGAGGCGCTGCTCGGCGCGGACGACGCCATCGAGCTGCCACCGGAGTCCGGGGCGCTCGACTGGGAGGCCGAACTGGCCGTCGTCATCGGCGCGCCGGTACGGCGGGCCACACCGGAACAGGCCGCCGCGGCGATCGCCGGGTTCAGCGTGCTCAACGACGTGACGGCACGCGACTGGCAGTATCGCTCGCCCCAGTGGCTGCAGGGCAAGACGTTCGAGGCCACCGCGCCGTTCGGCCCGGTCCTGGTCACCCCGGACGAACTGCCCGGGGACGTGGCGCCCTCCCTCACGCTCACCTGCCACGTGGACGGCACGCAGACGCAGCGGGCCGACACCTCCGACCTGGTGTTCTCCCCGGTCGAGCTGGTCGGCTACGTCTCCTCGATCCTCACGCTGCAGCCGGGCGACGTGCTCGCCACCGGCACCCCCGGCGGCGTGGGTCACGCGCGCACACCGGCCCGCTACCTCACCGAGGGCGCGCGCCTGGAGACCGAGATCGCCGGGATCGGCCGGCTGAGCAACGTGGTGCGCAGACCATGACATGGATGGCAGAAGGCACCCGGCTGTTCCTGGCCGCCGTGGACCGCCTGACGGACGCCGCGTTCGCCGCGCCGTCCCTGCTGCCCGGCTGGAGCCGCGCGCACGTCGTCGCGCACGTCCACTTCAACGCCGAGGCGCTGCGGAGACTCACGCACTGGGCGCGGACCGGCGAGCGCACGCCGATGTACCCCGGCGGCCGGCGGAACGCCGAGATCGAGGAGGGCTGCCGTCTGCCCCCGGCCCGCCTGCGCGAGATGGCGCACGCCTCCGCCGCCGCCCTGGCCGCCGGCTTCGGCGGCCTGGACGCCGACGCGCTGGCGCGCACCGTGGTCACCGCCCAGGGCCGGGAGGTGCCCGCGGCCGAGATCGCCTGGCTGCGAGCCCGCGAGGTCATGGTGCACACGGTCGACCTGGACACCGGGATCACGTTCGCGAACCTGCCCGGCGACTTCACCGCCGCGCTCGCGGCCGACGCGGCGGCCAGGCACGCCGGCTCGGGCCAGGCCGCAGCCCTGGCCGCCTGGCTCACCGGCCGCACCGGCCGGGCCCCGTCCCTGAGCGCCTGGCTGTAGCAGGAGGAGATTGATGACACACCACCGATCGGACGAGATCCTCGTCGCAGGAGGCGGCATCGGCGGCCTCGCGACCGCGCTGGCCTGCGCGCGGGCCGGCCGCCGGGTGCGCGTGCTGGAACGTTCCGGGGAGTTCGCCGAGATCGGCGCCGGACTGCAGCTCGCCCCCAACGCCACCCGCATCCTGGACCGGCTCGGCGTGCTCGAACGGGTCGTCGCGGCCGGCGTGCTGCCCGAGCGGCTGGTCTTCAACGACGCCCTCACCGGTGCCCGCCTGACCCATCTCGACCTCGGCGAGCGCTTCCGCCGCCGGTACGGCGGGCCGTACGTCGTCCTGCACCGCAGCGACTTGCTCGACATCCTGCTGGAGGCGTGCCGTGAGCACGGCGTGCTGCTCGACAACGACCGGCACGTCACCGCCGTCGCCGACAACGCCGACGGCGTCACCGTGACCTGCGCCGACGGCACCAGCTATCAAGCCGCGCTCGCGGTCGCCGCCGACGGACTGCGCTCCGGCCTGCGAACCCTGCTCAGCGCCGACGAGCCCGTCTGCTCCGGCTACGTGGCCTACCGCGGCGCCGTGCCGATCGAGCAGGTGGGCGCGCGAAGCGCGCTGACCGACGTCGTGGTGTGGTTCGGCCCCGGGCTGCACCTGGTGCAGTATCCGCTGCGCGGCGGCACCGTCTACAACCAGGTCGCGGTCTTCCGCAGCCCGCGCTACGCCGCCGGGCACGCCGACTGGGGGCTGCCCGACGAACTCGACGAGGCGTTCTCGGTCACCTGCGAGCAGGTACGCGCGGCCGTGCCGGCGCTCTGGCGCGATCGCCGCTGGCCCATGTCCGACCGCGAGCCGATCGGCGACTGGGTCGCCGGGCGGACCGCGTTGCTCGGCGACGCCGCCCACCCCATGCTGCAGTACCTCGCGCAGGGCGCCTGCCAGGCCATCGAGGACGCCGCCGCGCTGGCCGACGCCGTCGGCAGGCACCTGCCGCCCGGCCAGGACGAGGCCGCCGCCGTCGACAAGGCCCTGCGCGCTTACGCCGCGGAACGTGTGCCGCGCACCGCGCGCGTCCAGCGCACCGCCCGCGTCTGGGGCGACATCTGGCACGTCGACGGGCTCGCCCGCGACCTGCGCAATGCCCTGTTCTCCCGCCGCGAGGCGGGCGACTTCACCGACACCGACTGGTTGTACGGTCCTGCCGGACCCAAGGAGAGCACCCATGCCTGACGCGCTGCCACCCAAGGTCGCCGAGCTCCTGGACCGGGAGTGGAAGCTCCTGATCGCCGGCGAGCTCACTCCCGCGGCCCGGGGCCGCACCTACGCCAGGGTGAGCCCCTACACCGAGACCGTCATCGCCCGGGTGCCCGACGCCGACGCCGGCGACGTGGACACGGCCGCCCGGGCCGCGGCCGACGCCCGCTCGACGTGGCGCGACACTCCCGCCGCCGAGCGGGCGAAGCTGGTGCTCGAACTCGCCGACGCGATCGAGGCGCACGGTGAGGAACTGGCGCTGCTGGACACCGTCGACGCCGGCTCCCCGATCACCAACTCCCGTCTCGACGTGACGACCGCCCTGTCGCAGCTTCGCCTGTTCGCCGGGCTCGCCCTGGAGCTGAAGGGCACGACGGTACCCGCCGGCACCGGCCTGCACGTCACCGTGCGGGAACCGGCCGGCGTGGTCGCGCGCATCGTGCCGTACAACCACCCGCTGATGTTCGCCTGCAAGGTCGCCGCGCCGCTGGTCGCGGGCAACCCGACCATCCTCAAGCCGCCGGACGCCGCGCCGCTGTCCGCGCTGCGCCTGGCCGAGCTGGCCGCGGGCATTTTCCCGCCGGGCGTGCTGTCGGTCGTGGTCGGCGACGGCCCGGCCGTTCCCGACGCGCTGGTACGGCACCGCCACGTGCGCCGGATCGGCTTCATCGGCTCCGAGCCGACCGGCCGGGCCATCCAGCGCGCGGCGGCGGAGACCGGCGTCAAGGACGTCTCCCTCGAACTGGGCGGCAAGAACGCGATGGTCGTCTTCGGCGACGCCGACCTGGCCGCCGCGGCCGAGGGCGCGGTCTTCGGCATGAACTTCACGTGGTCCGGCCAGTCCTGCGGCTCCAACTCACGGCTGCTGGTCCAGCGGGACGTCCACGACGAGCTGGTCGGGCGGATCGCGCGGCTCATCGAAGCCCGCAAGATCGGCAGCCCGTTCGACGAGGACACCGAGCAGGGCACGATGATCAACCGCGCCCAGTACGACAAGTCGCTGGCCTACATCGACCTCGCCGTCCGCGAGGGCGCCACCGTGGTCACCGGCGGCGGGCGGCCCGCGGGGCTCGACCACGGCCTGTTCGTCGCCCCCACCATGTTCACCGGGGTGCGCCCGGACGCGCGGATCGCGCAGGAGGAGGTCTTCGGGCCCCTGCTGTCGGTCATCCCCTTCGACGACGAGCCGCAGGCCGTGCGGATCGCCAACGGCGTGCCGTACGGGCTGACCGCCAGCGTCTGGACCGCCGACGTCAGCCGCGCGCACCGCGTCGCCCGCGCCTTCGAGGCCGGTTTCGTCTGGATCAACGGCTCCTCGCGGCACTTTCCCAACGTGCCGTTCGGCGGCGTGAAGGGCTCCGGTGTCGGGCGGGAGGAAAGCCTCGAGGAACTGCTTGCCTACACCGAGCTCAAGGCCATCAACGTCCTGTTCTGACCTTCAGGAGTATCCATGCCGTACGTCATAGGCATCGACACCGGCGGCACGTTCACCGACGCCTTCGCCGCCGACCAGCACAACCGGCTCGCCGCCGCCAAGACCCCGTCCACCCCGCCGGACTTCGCCGAGGGGTTCCTGAACGCCATCGACGAGCTGGCCGCGGAACTCGGCATCGGCACCGCCGAACTCCTGGCCGACACCGAGTACATCGTCCACGGCACCACCTCGACCCTGAACGCGCTGGTCACCGGGGACGTGGCCGACGTCGGCTTCCTCACCACCCGAGGGCACGCCGACTCCATCACCATCATGAACCTCGAAGGCCGCTACGCCGGCCTCGGCCCGGACGAGATCCAGCACATGGCCCGCACCGCCAAGCCGGCGGCGCTGGTGCCCCGCCACCGCGTCAAGGAGATCGACGGCCGCGTCGACTACAAGGGCGCCGTCGTCGTGCCCCTGGACGAACAGGGCGTCCGGACGGCGGTGCGCGAACTGGTGGCCGACGGCGTGGAGGCCATCGCCGTGTCGTTCCTGTGGTCGTTCCGCAACCCCGCGCACGAGCGGCGGGTGCGCGAGCTGATTCACGAGGAGGCACCCGGCCTGTACGTCGCGCTGTCCAGCGAGGTCAGCCCACGCATCCGCGAGTACTCCCGCAGCGTGACCACCATCATGAACACCCAGGTCGGGCCCAAGCTGGGCGCCTACCTCGCGCCGCTCGAAGCCGAGCTGCGCCGCCGCGGCCTGACCGGGGCGCTGCTGGTCATGCAGGGCTCCGGGGGATGCGTGACGGCCAAGGACGCGCCCGCGCACGGCATCACCACCATCGGCTCGGTGCTCACCGGCGGCGTCGTCGGCTGCGCCCGGATGGCGGCCGCCCTGGACACCCGCAAGGTCGTCTCGACCGACATGGGCGGCACCACGTTCCTGGTCGGGCTCGTGGTGGACGGCAGGCCGGTGGGCGCGACGAGTACCGTGCTCAACCAGTACACGATCAGCACCCCGATGGTGGACGTGCACACCATCGGCGCCGGCGGCGGCGCCATCGCCTGGGTCGACCCGGGTGGCAACCTGCGCGTCGGCCCGCGCAGCGCCGGCGCGCGCCCCGGGCCCGCCTGCTACGACGAAGGCGGCTGGGAGCCCACGGTCACCGACGCCGACCTGGTCCTGGGCATCATCAACCCGGACAACTTCCTCGGCGGGCGCAAGAAGCTCAACATCGAGCTGGCTCGCGAGGCCATCGACAAGGCGGTGGCCACCCCGCTGAGCCTGACGGTCGAGGAAGCCGCGGCGGCGATCTACGCGATCCAGAACGCGCAGACCGCCGACCTGGTCCGCAAGGTCGTCGTCAACTCCGGCCAGGACCCGAGGGAGTTCACCCTGTACGCCTTCGGCGGCGCGGGCCCGATGCACTGCGCGAGCTACTCCAGGGACCTCGGCGTCAAGGAGGTCGTGGTGCCCCTCGGCTCGACGGCCGCGGTGTTCTCCGCCTTCGGCCTGGCCTCCTCCGACATCGTGCTCACCGCGGAACGTTCCCAGCCCGCGCAGATGCCCGTCGACCCCGCCACGGTCAACGCCGTCTACGCCGCGCTCGAGGCCGAGCTGGAGCTGCGGCTGTCGGAGCAGGGGCTGACGTTCTCCGGCGTCGTCCACGAGCGGGAGGCCGACCTGCGCTACACGATGCAACTGGCCGAGGTCACCACCCCCGTTCCGGGCGGCACGCTCACCACGGAGCAGGTCGAGCGCGTCGGCGCCGACTTCGAAGCCCGCTACGAGTCCCTGTACGGCGTGGGCACCGGCTTCCCCGACGCCGGCCTGCAGCTGATCACCTACCGGGTACGCGCGGTCGGCGCGCTGCCCATCGCCCCCGCGCTTCCCGACCATCCGGAACCGTCCGCCGCACGGCCCGAACCCAGCGGCGTGCGGGAGGTGTTCCTCGACATCCGCGCCGGACGCTCGCCCGCGACGATCTACGACTACCGCGCCCTGGGCGCCGGCCACCGGATCAGCGGGCCGGCCGTCGTGGAGGCGCCCACCACGACGGTCGCCCTGCCGCCCGGCTGCGACGCCACCGTCGACCGGCTCGGCAACCTCGTCATCCGCTTCACCGGCTCCCGCTTGGAGGATTCCTGATGCCCGCCATCCCCGTCGCCGGGTCCGAGCGCTTCGCGCAGACCGGACGGCCGCTCGACGACGCCGACGTCTCCGGCGCGCTCGACCTGCACACGATCGGCGACGACGCGCCGGGCCAGGTCGACGCGCTGACCTACGAGGTCGTCCGGCACCGCCTGGTCGCCATCACCGATGACATGGGTGAGGCGGTCAAGCGCATGTCCGGCTCGGTCGTGGTGACCGACTGCAACGACTTCGGCACCGGCATCATGGACGAGGCCGGCGAGACCGTGCAGGTCGGCCTGTACAACATGCAGCTCGGTTCCGCCCTGGACATGGCGGTGCGCTGGACACTGCGCAACCGCTCCGCCAACCCCGGCATCGGCCCGGGCGACCAGTTCCTGCTCAACGACCCGTGGGTCGGCGGCGGCCTGCACCAGAACGACGTCACCGTGCTCGCGCCGGTGTTCCATGAGGGCCGGCTGTTCTGCTGGACCAGCGTCGTCGCCCACCAGGTGGACCTCGGCGGGGTGTCGCCTGGCAGCTGGTCCGTCGAGGGCCATGACGTGTTCTGGGAGTCGCTCCCGATCCCGCCGGTGAAGATTGTCGAGGGGCGGCGGCTGCGTTCCGACATCGAGGACATGTACCTCCGCCGCTCGCGCGTGCCCAAGCTGGTCGGTCTTGACCTGCGCGCCAAGATCGGCGCCAACAACGTCGCGCACGACCGGATCACGGCGCTGATCGGCACCTATGGTCCGGACACGGTCAAGGCCGTGATGAAGAAGATGATGAACGACGCCGAGACCCGCCTGCGCGCCAAACTGCGCGCCCTGCCCGACGGTACCTGGTCGGCGGTCGCGCACCAGGACGGCGCCCGCGCCGGCGACCGCGGCATCCACAAGATCGTCGTCGCGATGAGCAAGCGCGACGACCGGCTCGTATTCGACTTCACGGGCACCGACCCGCAGGTCGACGGCATCATCAACTGCACCCTGGCCGGGCTGCGCGGCGGCGTCCTGCCCATCATGCTGACCATGCTCTGCCCGGACATGTCGTGGTCGCCGGGCGGCATCATGCGCTGTGTCGACATCGTCAGCGAGCCGGGCACCATCAACAACTGCACCTTCCCCGCCGGCATCGGCAAGGGATCGGTGAACTCCGCCTGGGCCACCCAGAACGCCGTCTCCGAGACGGTCGCCGCCATGCTGGGCACGCACCCCGAGCTGAGCCGTTCGGCCATGAGCGTGTGCTCCGGCACCTTCGACCTGGCGCTGCTGGCCGGAGTCGACCAGCGCGGCAACGGCTTCGCCACCATGCTCTGCGACTCGATGGCGGGCGGGCTGGGAGCCAGGATCGACGGCGACGGCGTCGACACCGGAGGCGAGAACTGCATCCCCATGGGCCGCATCGCGGACGTCGAGATCAACGAGTTCAGCTTCCCCATGCTGTACCTGTGGCGGCGGGAGGAGCCCGACTCCGGCGGGCCGGGCCGCTGGCGGGGCGGCGTCGGCGCCTCCAGCTGCTTCATCCCCCATGACTCGCCGGCCGATGGCGTGCACCTGGTGGTCTCGGCGAACGGCAAGTCCGTGCCGCAGGCCCCCGGACTGTCGGGCGGCTACCCGGCCGCCACTCAGTGGGACGTACTCGTCCGTGGCTCCAGCGTGCGCGAACAACTGGCCGCCGGGCGCATTCCGCAGACGATCCCCGACCTTGGCGGCACGCCGGAAACCCTGCCACCGCACCTGGAAACCGATCTGGCCGCCGGTGACGTGTACTTCACCCACTGGCAGGGTGGCGGCGGCATCGGTGACCCACTGCACCGGGAGCCGGAACGCGTCGCCGCCGACGTGCGCGGCGGCAAGGTGTCGGAGCGCGCCGCCCACGATGTGTACGGCGTCGCCCTCACCCCGGAGCGCACGGCCGACCTGGCCGCCACCGCGTCGCTACGGCGGCGGCTGCGATACGAGCGGGCCGGACTGACCCCGCCCGACGTCCCCGAAGGAGTGAAGCCGTGAACCTCGACGTCAACCTGCGTGCCGACGAGAGCGGTGCGGTGGTGTGCAGGCACTGCGGGGCCAGGGTCGGCGACCACGCCGCGGCGCCGATGAGCCACGCGCTACGGCGGGAGCGGCCGTCCGTGGAGGCCGGCCCCGGGGTGCACGCCGACCCCTCCGCCTTCGTGGACCGGCCCATCGCGCTGCGCCAGGCGTTCTGCCCCGGATGCCTCACCCTGCTGTCCACCGAGATCGTCCCCGCCGACGAACCCTCCTATCGCACCTGGAGCCTGGCGTGAGCCTCGCCGAGAAGATCATCGTTGTCACCGGCGCGGCCCAGGGCATCGGCGCCGCCTACGCGCGCCGCCTGGTCGAGGAGGGCGGCACCGTGGTGCTGGCCGACCGTAACCACGAGGGCGCCGAAGCCACCGCCGCCTCGCTCGGCGGCCCGGGCAAGGCACTCGCGTACCCGCTCGACGTCGCCGACCGGGGCAGTTGCGAGGCGCTGGCCGCGCACCTGGGCGGCGCCCACGGCCGGGTCGACGGCCTGGTCAACAACGCGGCGATCTTCAGCACCATCCGCATGAAGCCCTTCTGGGAGATCACCGACGATGAATGGGACCGGCTGATGGCGGTCAACCTGCGCGGGCCCTGGTTGCTGACGTCCGTGCTCCTGCCGCTGCTGCGGGCCTCGGCCTCGGCCAGCGTGGTGAACATCGGCTCCGACGCCGTGCAGCTCGGCCGTTCCGGCTACCTGCACTACGTCGCCGGCAAGGGCGGTGTGCAGGGCATGACGTACTCGATGGCCCGCGAGCTGGGGGAGTTCGGCATCCGGGTCAACACGTTGTCACCGGGGCCCGTCTACACCGAGGTGGCCAGGGAGACGGTCACGCCCGCGCAGCGGGAAGCGATGATCGCGGCCCAGGCGCTGCACCGGGCCGCCGGTCCCGACGACATGAGCGGCGTGCTGGCCTTTCTGCTCGGCGACGACTCCGCGTACCTGACCGGGCAGACGATCAGCGTCAACGGCGGGCTGGTGCACCGATGAGCGACGAGATCCGCGAACTCGTCGCCCTGTCCTCGCGTGTCCTGGGCGCCGCCGAGCAGGGTGACCTCGTCTGGGGACATGCCTCCGCCCGCGATCCCGAGGGGCGTGGCGTCTGGATCAAGGCCGCGGGGTGGGGCATGGAGGAGATCACCCCGGAGCGGGTCCACCTGGTCGGGCCGGATGGGGACGTTCTGGAGGGGCGGGGACCAAGGCACAGCGAGTACCCGATCCACACCGAGATCATGGCGGCCCGCGCCGACGTCGGCGGCGTCGTGCACACGCACTCGCCCTACGCCGTGGCCCTCGCCGCCGCGGGCCAGGACCTGCTGCCGGTGAGTCACGCGGCCAACTACTTCGTGCCGCCCGGGGTACCCCGCTTCACCGACACCGCCGACCTGATCCTCACCCGCGAGCTCGGCCGGGCGGTGGCCGGCACGCTGGCCGGGACCTCGGCGGTCTTCCTGGTCAACCACGGCATCGTCACCGTCGGCCCCACCCTGCGGGCCGCCACGGTGGCCGCGATCATCCTGGAGCGCGCCGCCTACCAGCAGTGGCTCACCCGGGGCTTCGGCACCTGGCCGACCTGGTCGGACCCCGGAGAATCACTCTCCAAACGCGAGCACATCTTCCATGCGGACGCCGTGGAGCAGGTGTGGGAGTACCTGGTCCGGCGGCTCCCGGGCTGATCGAGGGTCTCGCGTTCACCTCGTTGCGCCACCACGCCGGAATCGTCGCACTCTTCGGCTCGCGGGTCCCGCCACCACCTCATACCTGATCGGGCGGGACAGGGAAAAGGACCCGCTTCTCACACGTTTTCATGACCGCCCTGAACGCCGTGCTGCCTCGGCATCGAGCGATGAAGGACCCGAGAGGGGCACCAAGCCTGCCGAGGCTCTGATCAGGCGGGGTGCACTCAACGACGAAGCCTCTTCCTGGGCCAGCAACTTCACCGGGTGGGCGATCTTGAAGAGGGCAGGCTTCGATCCAGCGCTCCGGCAGGGGCTCAGTTTCTCAAGGCTCAGGCGTCCGGGATCTTGGTCTGCGACTTGTTCAGCGTGGAGACGGTCATGCTGGACCGGCTCGACAGGATCGTGAACGGGGTGGCGTACGGACAGGGCTGCGCGGTCCGCGTACGCGCCGGGGGCAGGTCGCCGGGTCCTGGTGGCGGTCAGTCGAACAGATCGCGGCGGTAAGCCTCGCCGACCGCGCCGGCCCGGTCGCGTACCCCGAGCTTGTTGAAGATGTGCACCAGATGGGTCTTGATGCTGGCCTCGCTGATGAACAGCCTGCTCGCCGCCTCCCGGTTGGACGCGCCGTCCGCGACCAGTTTGAGCACCTCCAGTTCGCGCCTGCTCAGCGGACCTGGCACCGGTCTGCGAATCTGCTTCATCAGCCTGCTGACCAGGGACGGCGACAGTACCGACTTGCCTTCGGCCGCGGCGCGCACCGCGTCGAGCAGTTCCGCGGTCGGTGCGTCCTTGAGCAGGTAGCCGACCGCGCCCGCCTCCACGGCCGGCAGCACGTCGGCGTCGGAGTCGAACGTGGTGAGCACCAGGATCGGCAACCGCCGGTTGCCCTGGAGCAGTCGCCGGATGGCGGTGACGCCGTCCATCTTCGGCATGCGCAGGTCCATCAGCACGACGTCCGGCCGCAACGTGGCGATCCGCGCGATGGCCTCTTCACCGTCGCCTGCTTCGCCGACGACGGTGAAGTCCGGCTTCTTGCTGAACGCCGCGCGCAGGCCCTCCCGCACGATGGGATGGTCGTCCACGATCAGCAGCCGGATCGGGCCGGCGGCGGTCATGGCCGGTCCTCCACGGCTGTCTGCGGGACGCTCACGCTGATCGCGGTGCCGTCTCCGGTCATGCTTTCCACCTCCAGGTCGCCACCCACAGCATGCAGCCGCCGGCGCATGGCCTCCAACCCGAAGCCCGGCTGCCGCACCGCGCCGGGATCGAAGCCGACGCCGTCGTCACGCACGTCAAGCAGCACCACCTCACCCAAGTAGGACAGGGTGAGCCCCACCCGGGTCGCCCGCGCGTGCTTGGCCACGTTGGTGAGCGCCTCCTGCGCGGCCCGGAACAGGGTGATCTCGATGGCGGTCCGCAGCGGCACGGTGTCTCCGGTGACCTCCACCGTGACCGGCACCTCATGAGACTCCGACCAGCGCCGCGCCATGCCGGCCACCGCCTCGGGCAAGTGGGAGCTCTCCAGCTGACCGGGCCGCAGCGCCAGCACCGAGCGGCGGGCTTCGGTGAGGCTGCCGGTGGCCAGTGACTCGACGCGGTCGAGGTGGAAGCGCCACCGCTCGGGTTCTCCTGCGGACTGCCGCACCGCCCGTACGTGAGTGACGATGCCGGTCAGACCCTGGGCGAGAGTGTCGTGGATCTCGCCGGCCAGCCGCTGCCGCTCCTCCAGCTGGCCGGCCTCGCGCGCCTGTACCAGCAGCAGGTCCTGCAGACCGGCGTTCTCCGCGAGCGCGGATTCGAGCCGCCGGTTGGCCTCGGCCAGCGCGAGGTTGGCATGCTGCTTCCTGCCGTCCTCGACCGTGGCGATCCAGCCTGCCACGGCCACCGGTACGAAGATCCCGATCGGCAGGATGTAGACAAGGACGTCATCCGGTACGCCGACGGTGAGCAGGGTGGCGTACTGGCTGATCGCCGTCACCGACACGGCGACCAGAATCCAGTGCGCGGCGAACATCGCGAACGCGTAGAGGTAACCGATCCAGGAGAACGCGAAGAACGCCGGGCTCCTGATCACCAGAAGCGCGCCGAGGGCCAGCAGCCCGGCGTAGAAGACCAGTACCAGCCGGGGGTACGCGGCACGGTTGGGCAGCAGCCACGCCGAAAGGGAGAGCCAGCCCAGTGCCAGCGCGACCAGGCCCAGCGTGCCCGCCGTCCGCCGGCCGTCGACCGGCTCGGCGAGCAGGCCGAACACCACGGACACGACCAGCCCGGCAGCGCCCAGCGCCGGGAACAGCCACCGATCCCGGAGGTCGGTGGCCGTGGCCCGGCTGACGAGCCGGACGAAGCGGTCTGGTCTCATCGGACTCCCCCCGTCTACTCCCATCGGAACAATTTCACTGCGATCATGCCGAACACCACGGTGATGACGGCCAGGGTGATCAAGTGGCTCGCCGCGGGAAATGCTCCGGTCCACGAGTCCCGCAGCCCATGCATGGCCGCTCCGAGCGGGGTGTACTCGCTGATCCGGGCGATGCCGGGAGGCATGGATTCGGCCGGCATGGCCACTCCGCTGAGAAACAGGCTGGGGAAGAAGACGAACAGCCCGATGCCGGTGGCCGCGTTGCCGGTTCTCGCGATCGAGGCGACGAACAGCCCGAGCGCCAGCAGCGCCAGCACGCCGAGCACGAATGCCACCACGACGCCCGTGACGTTCTTCGGCATCGTCCAGCCGAACGTCAGGTTGCCCGCCAGCGTGACGAGCAGCAACGTCGCCAGCGCCATGCCACCGCTGACGATCAGCTGGGCGACCAGCACCATCGCCGGTTTCGTCGGTGTGGTGGCCAGCCGGCGCAGGATGCCCTTCTCCCGGTAGCCGGCCAGGGTGGACGGCATGATCAGGATGGACATGATGGCCAGGGTCAGCACCAGCACCATGGCGGGGAAGTAGTTGAGCAACGAACTCCGCATCGCCTCCGGGGTGCCCGCCGGGTTCAGGATGACGCCGAACACCACCACCAGCAACAGCGGCAGGCCCGGCACGAAGAACACCGATTCCGGTGCCCTGACGAAAAGCTTGAACTCGGTGAAGGTCAGTTTCCGCAGCGCGCGCATCTGTGCCACCTCTCTCAGACCTCGAACGTGCGGCCGGTCAGCGTGACGAAGGCGTCTTCCAGGGTGGCCTGCTCCACGCGCAGGTCAGCGGCAATGATCCGGTGACGGGCCAGCGTGGAGACGACGGCCTGCAGTACCTGGCCGTTGCCGGCCACGACCACGTGATCGCCCGCTGTGAGCACGTCCGTCACCTCGGGGAGATCGCTGAGCAGCCCGTCCGGCAGCGCCGCCGAGGGGCGGAACCGGACGCGCTGCTCGGCCCCCACCTTCGCCACCAGGCCGGCCGGGCTGTCCAGCGCGGCGATCCTGCCGTCGCAGAACACCGCGATCCGGTCGCAGAGCCGTTCGGCTTCCTCCATGAAATGGGTGACCAGGATGACGGTGACCCCACGCTCCCGTATCTCCTCGATCAGGTCCCACGCGCCCCGGCGCGCCTGCGGGTCGAGCCCGGTGGTGAGCTCGTCGAGCACCGCGATCTCCGGATCGCCGATCAGCGCCAGCGCGATGAACAGCCGCTGTTTCTGACCGCCCGACAGCTTCCCGAACGGAGTGTTCCGCTTGTCGGTGAGCCCCCAGTCCCCGAGCAGTTTCGCCGGTTTCACCGGGTCGCGGTAGAAGGAGGCGTACAGATCCAGTGCCTCCCAGACTTTCAGCCGCTCGGGCAACTCGCTCTCCTGCAGTTGCACCCCCACGCTGCTGCGCAGCCGGCCGTCGTCACGCTGCGGGTCCAGCCCGAGCACACGGACCGTGCCGCCGTCCGGCCTGCGCAACCCCTCCACACATTCCACGGTGGTGGTCTTGCCCGCTCCGTTGGGGCCGAGAATGCCGAAGATCTCACCCTTCTCCACGGTGAACGACACATCCTCCACCGCGACCTTGCCGCGATACCGTTTGTGCAGGTTGCTTACCTCGATGACCGGCATCTGCCCGCCTCCTCCGCACCCGTTCCTTCCAGGACACCGACGAGAATGCCGGGGAAG
The DNA here is from genome assembly GCF_044459065.1 of Nonomuraea sp. NPDC050394. Classification (NCBI taxonomy): domain Bacteria; kingdom Bacillati; phylum Actinomycetota; class Actinomycetes; order Streptosporangiales; family Streptosporangiaceae; genus Nonomuraea; species Nonomuraea sp. NPDC050394. The sequence continues at coordinate 397,687 of NZ_JBITIO010000009.1, forward strand.
GCGCCGGTACGGATCGCTCCGGCGGCCACTCGATAGGTTGAGCTGGCGGCATCGACCTAACGGTCACACCATCAGCCGAACGATGGATGCGCCCCCGGCGGCCTGGAGCGGGCACGAGGATCATGCCGCCTGGCCCACCGATGAGCTTCCGTCGCCGCTGATCTTCTCCTCGGACGCCTTCGGACCGATCGCCCTCCTGCGCTTCACCGAGTAACGGCTTCCGGGGCTTGTGACATCGAAGCTTCAGCGGCTCATGGTGCGCTCTGATCGTGGATCTCGCCGTGATCGGTGTCCGGCGCCATGGTCTGGATGCGCGCCTCCGCGACCTGCTGCATGATGCGGCGGGCCCCGCACTCCTCGGCGGTGTCGTACGCCTCTGCGGCCAGCGCCGCCGCGTCGTCTCGTCGGCCTTGGGCGGCGGCGATGTAGATCAGCCCTACCTGGTTGGCGGCGACAGCGGCCGGCAGTCCGAGTTCCCGGCAGAGCCGTACCGCTGCCTCCAAATGTTCCCGTGCGGCATCGAGCCGGCCTGCGGCATGGTCGGCGATCCCGAGGTGCCGGAGCACCTCCCACTGGGTGTGCCGGTCGCCTGCCGACGTGGCCAAGCCGTACGAGTGCTCCAGGAGAGGAAGGGCGCGGCCGGGGTCGCTCCGTACGATCTGGTGGAAACAGCCCTCCCAGAACACCGCAGCCGCCTCGCCCGCCGCGTCACCCAGCGTCCGGTACATGCGTGTCGCACGCTCGAACAGCGCCAGCTCGCGCGGATCCTCGCGCCGGTCGTCGAGGAACCGCGCGTGCAAGATCCGCCCCCGGGCCAGAGCGAGATCGGCCTCGACCTTGTCCAGCTCCCGCTCCGCCGCTGCCAGCTCACCGTCATCACCGACGAAGACAGCGTGCTCATAGGACAGCTTGGCCTTCTCGACACGTGCCTCGCTCATCTCGGTAATGCCTCTCGCATGCAGTCCATGAGACCGTACGCCCGCTGATCTCAGCAAGCTCTCAGATCCGTCCAGCCTTCGATGGAGAAGGCCGCGCGAACACCGCTCACCGGCCTCGAACGCGGAGCGGGTCCGGTGCGCAAGGCGCGGGTAGGTGAGATCCGGAGCGCGTCTGCGAGGGTCAAAATTTCCATATGCGTATAGATCCTTTCTTGGGCTAGCCTCGCCGTACTCCCTGGATCCGGGAAGCCCACCTTTCACCTTTGCGCGCACGCTGAGCTGCGCCGGGACATAGGAGAACAGATGATGGCTGACCGTTGCGACATCGCCGTGATCGGCGGCGGTGTCATGGGGCTCGCGTTGGCGGTGCACCTGCTCGACGCAGGCGCCGGTGACGTCTGGCTCGTGGAGCGCGACGGGGTCGGTGAGGGGACCACCGCCGCCGGGGGCGGGTTCCTGGGCGACTGGGCGCCGTTCGAACAGGAGAGCGCCGCCGCCGACTACGGCCGCGCCTTCTACGCCCGCCTGCACGAGGAGGGCGGCGGCATCGGCTACCGGACCGACGGCATGGTGTACGTGGCCACCGACGAAGCGACGTGGCACGAGCTCATGGCCGGGCAGGTGGGCCGGCCGGTGCCACCCGCCGAGGTCGAACGCCTGACCGGCGGCACGGTACGCGCGGACGGCCTGCACGGTGGGCTGCTGGACACCGTCGGCGGCCAGGTGCACGCGCCGAAGGTGGCGGCGGCGCTGGCACGGCGCTTCCGCGCGGCCGGCGGCCGGCTGGAGACCCGGCGCCCGGTCACCGCGATCTCCACGGTCAAGGGGCGGGTACGCGCGGTCGAGACGACCACCGGGGCCGTCGCCTGCGGGGCGGTGGTCGTCGCCGCGGGCGTCTGGAGCGGCTCGCTCACGCGTGACCTGGGCTTCTTCCTGCCGATGGCCCCGCAGGTCACCTCGCGGGTGAGCACCGAACCGCTGGACATCCCCGGCACGCTCCCCCTGCTCTTCCTGAGCGGCCTGGTTCCCGGCGACGCCACCCTGCTGTGGGTCCGCGAGCACGAGGGCGGCCTGCTGTGGGGCGGGACGTACTCGACCTTCCCCCGCGACGTGCTGATCGACGCGGACGTCCCAGACCGCCTGGACGAGCTACCGGTCGATGGCGTGTTGGAGATCCTGCGGATCGCCGGCGCGGGCGAGTCCGTGATGCCGGCCCTGGCACGGCGGTCGAGGCTGAGGATCAAGCACGGCGCCCCCTGCTACACCCCCGATTCCCGGGCGCTGATCGGCCCGGTCCCCGGCGTCGAGGGCGCCTACGTACTCGCCGGCGACAACGAGGCCGGCATCACCTACGGCCCGGGGTACGGCAAGGCCCTGGCCGACCACATCACCCGCGGCACGCCCCTGGACCACTGGCGACCGGACCGCTTCGGCGACCAGTTCACCACCCAGGGGCAGGTGGTGGCGGCCCTCCACGCGGTGTACTCGACGACACCTTCCTGATGACGCCGTCGCGACCGCCCGGCCCGTCCACCGCTACCACTGTCCGGCGGACCTCGACCGGTGCCGTGTCGGCGGCCTTGGGACAACGCCCCGCACATCGCCGATGGCCGACGCCGATCATGCCACCGCTGGAAGGAGTGGACGCGGACGGCTTCGGAGGGGGCGCCTCGCGCGGCCGCCGCAACTCCTCCTCGCCGGCGGCGTCGACCACCTGCGTGCGAGGCGCGGGCCTCCGCCTGTCTGGCGGAGATGGCGCCGCGAGAGCGCTATTCGGCTCTGAGCGAGGAGGAGGCTCTTCGACCTCCCACGTCAAGAGGAGGCAGGAAGCTGTTACGTCGATGGGGCGCGCGGTGTCTTAGGTGTGAAACCTGAGCGAAGGAGGCCAGCGTGAGCGACGTGGTGGTGGCCGGTGGTGGCTACGCCGGCGTGCTGGCGGCCCATCGGCTGACGCGGTACGACGAGGTGAAGGTGACGTTGATCAACCCGCGCCCGTTCTTCGTCGAGCGGATCCGCCTGCACCAGCTGGCCGGCGGGTCCCACGACGCGGTCGTCGCGTACCGAAAGATCCTGGGCGGGGGCGTCCGGCTGGTGGTCGACAGTGTGACGCGGATCGACGCGGCCGAGCGCGGTGACCATCTGGGGCGCCGGGTTCGCAGTGCCGGCACGTCGAGGCCCGCCGCCCACGCGCCATGGCTTCCACCGACGAGACCCGGGCGGTTCTGGAGTCGTTGCGGCGCGCGTTCGAAACCGGCGAGATCGACGGCGCCCTGGCAATCGAGGTCGGCCACGCCCGCATCACCGGCCTCTACTACGTCCGCAACCCCGACAAACTCACCCGCCTCGAATCCACGACCCCCCTCACCCGGCGATGACGCGACCATGACCGCAACCGGCAACGAGCGCATCGCCCCGGCCGTTCCCGCCGACCCCGCCATCACGATCGGCGGAGCGGTGCGCGAAGAGTCCGACCTGACCATCGCCTCCCTGGCAACGCTCGCCCGGCGGGAACTCACCGCCGACTTGCGCAGGAAGAAGGGAGCGTTCGAATGATCAAATGGGCTGGTTGGCTGATCATCCTGTTCGGAGCCGCGCACACGGTCGGCGCCCTGACCGTGGAGAAGGCCGCGAGCCACGCCGGGACGTGGTTCAGCGGGGGACTGTGGGCGGACGACCTGTCCGCGATGAGTCCCGCCAACAGCGCCCATTGGCTGAGTGTGGCCAGCTTCGGGGTGCCGCTCGTCGTGGCCGGCCTGCTCGTGCTGTGGCTGGAGCGCCGCCGGGTCACGCCACCGCCGTTCATCGCCTGGATGCTGGGAGTCTGGACGTTGGTCGGCGCCATGGCCCTGCTCACCTCGCCCTGGCCGATCCTCCTGCTCGCCAACGTGCTGCTCCCGCTCGGAGCTCGCCGGGACAGCCCCGCGCCCCAGATCGGACGTCAACCATCGTGAAGAGCCGATCAGAAAGCCATCCTCAGCGCCCGGGTCCCGTCCTGCGAATGATCGTCTTCCGGGTGATCCAGGTCCTTCTCTCGCCCCTGGCGGTCATCGGCTCGTTGCTCTGGAGCCTGTCGCTGATCAGTCAGGCGCGGCGCACCGGGTCCTCGGCCACCGTGCTGGCCTCGTGCCATCCGCGGTGGATCCTCCACCACCTCCGCCAACGGCCGGATACGCCCTGCGTGCGGATGATGAACGTGCTGCCCATGCCGATCCGATTCGGCCTGCGCTGCGCGACGATGCCGACCATCGTCGCCCACGCGGCGACCGGCTACGTGCCCAAGCCCTTCCGGTATCCGTACCGGGGCCGGCCGCCCATGATTCATCAAGCGGTGGCACGCACCACCTTCCACGACCAGGCCCTGGCCCGGCACCTGCCCGACGTAGAGCAGCTGGTGGTGCTCGGCGCCGGGTTCGACACCCGCTGCTACCTGCTGCCCCCAGGTTCCGTCGTGCGATGCTTCGAGATCGACACCCCCCAGACCCAGAAGGTCAAACGCGAGGCGCTGGCCAAAGCGGGGGTGCAGGCGGAACATGTCACCTTCGTGCCGGCGAACTTCAAGGACGACGACTGGTTCGACACCCTGCTCGAGGCGGGCTTCGACCCGGGCAGACCGGCCTACTACGTGTGGGAGTCGGTGACGATGTATCTGGATCGCCAGGCCGTCGAGCAGACGCTCCGAAGAATCGCCACCCCTGGCGCCGTGGTGGCCTTCGACTACTTCACCACCGTGATCCTGCGCAGCAGCGACCCCTACTCCGCCGCCGCGCGCTGGACGACCGACCGGATCAAGGAGCCGTTCACCTTCGGCATCGACCAACAGGAGGTAGCCGGGTTCCTGCGCTCGTGCGGGCTACGTGCGCGGGAGCAGTACTTCTTCAACCAAGATCCCGTCATGGCCGGATTTGTCACCGCCACCGTGGACGACTGACGGCCCCACTACGCCAAGATCATCGACCAGACCGTGCGGTGCCGCTGAGAGCAGGAGACCAAGGTCAACATCAGGGGTGAGCGAGTGATGCTCAACCCTGATGGGCCACTCGCCCAGGCGCAATGGGCCAAGACTCCTTTCGCCATGGCGACCCAGACCCTGCCCAATGGCTACTGCGGAAGAGCTGTCCGCACGCCAATGCATGCTTCTCTGAACCAACGAGAGTGTGCCCTGTAATCAGGTGACGGGACGATCAGTCCTGAAGGGGAGGTCCGGTGTGGGGCCGGAGAACGGGTGCGAATGGCGCGGGTGTTAGTTTCCTTCCCGTGTTAAAGCACCAGGACGAGACCAGGGCGGCCTACGACGGGGTCGTCGAGCTGTACGCGTCGATGTTTGCTAATCGGTTGGAGACGCAGCCGTTCGCGCGGAACATGATCGGGACCTTCGCCGAGCTCGTGCGTGGCACGGGGAACCTGCGTGCAGCCGACGTCGGGTGCGGACCCGGGCATCTGACAGCCATGCTGCACGGCTTGGGGCTGGACTCCTTCGGGCTCGACCTCTCCCCGGCTATGGTCGCCCACGCCCGGCGGGCCCATCCGACGCTGCGGTTCGACGAAGCGCGAATGGAGGCCCTGCCGATCGAGGACGGCGCGCTCGGCGGAGTGCTGGCCCACTACTCGATGATCCATACCCCACCTGGAGAATTGCCCGCGCTGCTCGCCGAACAGGTGCGTGTCCTGACGCCAGGGGGCCTGCTCCTGGTGTCCTTCTTCGGGACCGAGGGACCGGAGCCGGTCCGCTTCGACCACAAGGTGGCGCCCGCCTATGGCTGGCCGGCGGAGCAGTTTGCCGAGTTGCTGACCGGGGCCGGACTCGTCACGGTTGCTCGGTTGCTCCACGACCCAGCGTCCGAGCGGGGCTTCCTCGACACCCATTTGCTGGCCCGCCGCCCGTAGAGCGTGGCCCGTGGCCTGGGTCGGGGTGGTGTAGATCATCCGCGTGGATGAGCTCGGCTAACTTGAAGGTCCTCTTGCCGTACTGATTCGTGTCGCGATCTGGCTGAAGCGGGGCATGCCGAGATCAACCACTTGGCGTTGACGGACTTGCTCTGCATCGAGCTGGGCGAGCTTCTCCTCTGCGCTGGCGAGGCTGACTTGGAGTCCTTCGATCTCACCGAGCCATCCCTCCTGTTCAGCTTCGGTGATTCGGGCGATCAAGTTGTCGCGGATCTCGGCAAGCCGTGCCCGTTGGGCCGGGTCAGGTCGGAGGAGCGAGCATCTGACACAAGCCTGACCTGCCCCGCCTTCATCACCGGCCCAGAGTTCATGCCCGAACTCCGCGAGCGCCGCCACCGCACGTGGCAAGGGCCAGACCCGGGTCGTGGAGATGAACCCGCGAGTGCTCGCCTCGGTGGCACGTTGGGCGAGGCACTCGGTGTACGGCAGACGCCATGTCGCCATCCTGCCGCTCGGCCCGATCCGCCGGCTGCGTGACCTGCCCGCCCTCGCGCGGACATGGTCATTGGCAGCCCCAGACGCCCGGACGGGGATGTGGGCCTCGAACGCGTGGTGCTCAGCCGATCGAGGTCTGGCGCGTTTCGTACGGTGCGGTTGGCTGGCCCGCCGACGACGGGCGCTGGGTGCCGGACACGATCAGGGCCCAGGCCAGGCAGCCGAAGGCGGCGACGTGGACGAGAGCCCGGATGTTGTTCCACAACACCCACTTGCTCTCGAACCGCTCGCGTGCGGCGGCGAGATGCTGAGCGTCCCCCGCCTTGGCGAGCTGGTCGTTGAGGGGGACGTTGACGCCGCTGGTGATGAGGAACGCTACCAGGTAGAGCACGAGCGCGGCGATGATCCACGGCAGTGCCGGCTTGCCGTACCCCTGCCAGGCCAGGACGCCGGCCAGGGCGATGAGCGGGATCGACCCCATGAACAGCGACATGAAGGTCGGATTGAGGATGGCCTTGTTGATGTTCTGCATCGCCTCGACCATCGTGCGGTCGGAGGAGCGGTTCAGGCCCGGCATCACCGAGTAGGAGAAGCCCGCGAACAGCCCGGCCATGAGGCCGGTGCTGATGGCGGAGATGAGGAGTATGACGCTTTGCAGGAGTTTCACATGGCCTCCTTGGGGTTCCAGATGCCGGTGGCGGCGGCGTGGCGGGCGTAGCCGGCAAAGGCGCGGGGAGCACGGCCCAGGGCCCGCTGCACACCGTCGCCGAGGTGAGCGTTGCGGCCGTTCATGACGGTGGTGAACAAATAGCCGAGCAACTCGACGATCTCGATGGGCACGCCCTCGGCATCGCCAGGTCGGGGTAGTACGACACGTACGCCGATGTCACGTCCTGCAGGGCAGGGCCCCAGCTCGACTGCTCGGTCCAGTCGAAGGGCAGCCCGCCGCGGCGCGACCCGATCCGTACGGGAAGATCCTTGACGACGCGTCGCCCGGTCTTGCCGGTGCCGCCCAGAACCAGGGTCATGGCCATGTGATTTCTCCTATGTAGTCCGAAATTTCGCAACACGTCGACGATCTTGGTACGGCAAAGCCGGAACAATCCGCGATTGCGCAACGCTCGATGCCCACATTGAAACGATCAAGGGGATCAGGATGGAAAGCCCAGTACCTGAACCTTTCTGACGCCGGCCAAGGAACTGCGTTTCGGCCGGACGGCTACATCTCTCGATGTGGGAGCTCGGGTAGGTCTCAGACGCTCGCGAGGACACTCTCCCGCTGGCTCGACGGCTTGCCGGCGCGGGAGCGGACGAGGTGGACGAGACGGGAGAGGAGGACGGCGGCGCTGCTGAGCGCGCCCGCGGCGGCGAAGACGTAGAGCGCGAGCCACACGTAGGTGATCTGCTCCAGCGTTCCCGCCCGGTTCATGACGACGCCGAACAGGTCGGCCAGGCCGAAGAAGAACGCGATCGGCACCAGGTACGGCACCAGCCGCACGCCCACCCGCCAGACGGCCTTGCCTTCGCGGCGGTGGGCCCAGCGGCCGGACCGCAGGACGCCCATGACGCCGAGGCCGAGGACGAGCGCGCTCAGGCCGGCCAGCCAGTAGTCCGCTGACATGGTGAGGGGTTCCTGACCGGAGTCGGCGCGGCCTTCGAGGATGTCGATCAGGCCGTCGCTGATCAGGAGTGCGTCGTCGCCGGAGACCATGCCGGTGTTGGTGACGACGGCGATGCCGTACTTGCTGTCGGGCAGCAGCGTCTGCGCGGCATTGTGGGTGAGCAGCCAGCCGGTGTGGCGCAGCTGGGGTGCTCCGCCGAGGGTCTTGCCCGCGGTCCAGCCCATGGCGTAGGTGCTTTCGGCCACGCCGGAGGGGGTGTGGGTGGTCTTCAGGATCTCGTCCGTCAGGACACGGCCGCCGCCGTTCTGGGCGACCAGCCAGCGGCCCAGGTCGTCGGCGGTGCTGACGACCCCGGCGCCGCCGTTGATGAACCAGTTCGGCTGGGAACGCTCCAGGACCTGGCCGTAGGCGCGGATGTAGCCCGCGGCCTGGCCGGGGAGTTCCGAGGTGGAGTTGACGGTCGCGGTCGACTTCATCCCGAGCGGCCCGAACACCCGCCGCGCCATGTAGTCCGCGAACGGCACCCCGGCCACCACCTCGACCAGCCGCGCAGCGACGGCGAAGTTGGGATTGTGGTAGGCCATCTTGGTGCCCGGGTCGCCGGCGAGCGGGTAGCTCGACAGCATCCCGACGGCGTCCTTGAGCGTGGCCGGCGCGTCGAGCGCCAGCTCGGGGAAGCTGCGGTCGCTCATCCCCGAGGTCTGCTGGAGCAACTGACGCACGGTGATCTTCGTGGCGCGGGCGTCGGCCAGGGTGAACTCGGGGAGGTAGGACCGCACCGAGGCGTCCAGGTCGATCTTGCCCTCGCCGACCAGGCGCAGCACCCCCACGGCGGTCAACGACTTGGACAGCGAGGCCAGCGGCATCGGGGTGCTCTTGGTGATCGCCTCGCCCTTGGCGGTGTGGCCGTAACCCGCGACCCGCACGATCTGGTCGCCCTTGGTGACCGCCACCGCGGCGCCCGGCAGACCGGTTCGTTCCACATAGTCGCGCACGTACTTGTCGATCGCGCCGGCGTTCAGGTCACCGGTCCGCACCGCTGCCGCCGAGGCCTGCCCCGCGGGCATCCCCACCGCCAGCAGCACACCGGCCACCGCGGCGATCTTCCGCATCATGTTCATGGACTTCCTTCCAAGATTTCCGTCTGTCAGGAGGAGACGGTAGGAGTTCACGCAGGTACGGCGTAGTGCGCGATCGTCGGGTGGTTACCCCGGCTTTCGTCAGGTCTGGTCTTCGTCCCCGCCCGGGGCGCGGTCGGTGAGGCGCTCGCTGCGCTGCCGAGTACGAGCCCGAAGGCGAGCGTTCACCGCGGCCCCCGCGAGCCATCACCGGCGGACCGCCGCTGATGGAGCCGTTCCAAAACCGTCAGTCGTCGGGTAGGGCGCGCACGGCGCCCTTGTCGGCAGACAGGGCCAGAGCCGCGTTCGCGCGCAAAGCCGTCGAAGCGTGCCGCTGAGGGCGGCGTGGCCGGTAACCCGAGCCCTCTCGATCGACGCGGCGGGCAGCGAGCACCGGCTCGGAGACCTGAAGGTGGAGAGTACGGGCCGGGATGTCGACGGTGATCAGATCGCCGTCGGCGACGAGGGCAAGCAGTCCTCCGGCGGCGGCCTCGGGTGAGACGTGGCCGACGGACAAGCCGGAACTTCCGCCCGAGAAGCGGCCGTCGGTGACGACGGCCACGGAGTGGGCGAGCCCTCGGCCCGCGAGGTAGGCCGTCGGATACAGCATCTCCTGCATACCCGGACCGCCGCGCGGACCCTCGTAGCGGATGACCAGCACACTGCCCGGGCCCACCCGACCGGACAGGATCGCGTCCACCGCCTCCTCCTGGGAGTCGGCGACCACGGCTTCGCCGGTGAACACGGTCATGTCGTCGGGGACGCCGGCGGACTTGACCACCGCCCCGTCCGGCGCCAGATTGCCCCGCAGCACGGCCAGCCCGCCGTCGGCCGAGTAGGCGTGGGCGATGTCGCGGATGCAGCCCGAGGCCGCGTCCAGGTCCAGCGACTCCCAGCGGGCCGACTGAGAGAAGCCGGACGCGGAGCGGACACCCCCCGGAGCGGCGAGGAAGAGGCCGGACGCCTCCGGGGAGGGAGCGGGGGCGCGGACGTCCCAGCTGGACAACCATTCGGCGAGTGAGCCGGCGTGGACGGTCCAGACGTTCTCGCGCAGCAGCCCGGCGTGGTGCAGCTCACCCAGCAGGGCGGGGACGCCGCCGGCTCGATGGACGTCCTCCATCAGGTACGCGCTGCTCGGGGCCACCTTGCACAGGCACGGCACCTCGCGCGAACGCGCCTCGATGTCGGACAGGCCGTAGTCCAGCTCGGCTTCGTTGGCGGCGGCGAGCAGATGCAGCACGGTGTTGGTGGATCCGCCCATGGCCAGGTCCAGGGCCATCGCGTTGTCGAACGCCGCCCGGGAGGCGATCGCCCGGGGCAGCACGGTGGCGTCGTCCTTGCCGTAGTACCGCTCCGTCAGCTCCACGACCGTCCGCCCGGCCTGCTCGTACAGGGCTCTGCGGGCGGTGTGGGTCGCCAGGGTGGTGCCGTTGCCCGGCAGGGCCAGCCCAAGAGCCTCGAGAAGGCAGTTCATGGAGTTGGCCGTGAACATTCCGGCGCACGAGCCGCAGGTCGGGCAGGCCGCCTCCTCGATGGCCGCCATGTCGGCATCGGAGACGGCGGGGTTGACCGCCTCGGACATGGTGGTGACCAGGGTCAGGCCGGTACGGACCGTGCCGTCGGACAGCACCGCCCGGCCGCCCTCCATCGGGCCGCCCGAGACGAACACCGTGGGGATGTTCAGCCGCAGCGCGGCCAGCAGCATCCCCGGGGTGATCTTGTCGCAGTTGGAGACGCACACCAGCGCGTCGGCACAGTGTGCCTGGACCATGTATTCGATGGAGTCGGCGATCAGCTCTCTGGAGGGCAGCGAGTACAACATCCCCGCGTGGCCCATGGCGATGCCGTCGTCGATCGCGATGGTGTTGAACTCCCGCGCGATACCGCCCGCCGCGCCGATGGCCTCACCGATGATGCGGCCTACGGGCTGCAGATGGGTGTGACCGGGGACGAACTCGGTGAAGCTGTTGGCTACCGCGATCACCGGCTTGACGCCGATGTCACCTCCGGGCACGCCGGAGGCGCGCATCAGGGCGCGTGCCCCGGCCATGTTCCGGCCATGGGTGACGGTGCGGGATCTCAACTGTGGCATGCCCAGATCTTGGCGGCGTGCCGGCGTACAGCGAAGACGCCCCGAGTGCTAGTAGTCCTGCTACCAGTACCTATCCTTCGTACATGGGAACGACGGCGGAGCGGCGCAAGGAGCTGGGCGACTTCCTGCGTGCCAGGCGCGCCCGGCTCGACCCGACAGCGGTCGGCCTGCCCCCGGCCGGTCCCCGCCGGCGTGGCGGCCTGCGCCGCGAGGAGGTCTCCACCCTCTCCCAGGTCAGCGCCACCTGGTACACATGGCTGGAACAGGGCCGCGACATCCAGCCCTCCCGGCAGGTCCTGGACGCCCTCGCCCACACGCTGCTCCTGACCTTCGCCGAGCATGCCTATGTGCTGTCCCTGGCCGGATATGCCCCACTCACCGAGCCCGCAGAACCGGCGGCCCGCACCGCTCCCGGCCACGTGCAGCGACTGCTCGACGCGCTCGCCGGATTTCCCGCGTACGCCATCGCGCCCGACTGGACGATCGCCGGCTGGAACGCCGCGTACCTTGACCTGTATCCGAACGTGGCCACCGTCGCTCCGGAGGAACGCAACCTGTTGTGGCTGGTGTTCACCGATCCCTACATCCGTGATCTGCTGCCGGACTGGGAGGTGACAAGCCGTCGTTTCGTCGCCGAATTCCGGGCCGAGGCCGGGCCCCGGCTCGGTGACCTCGCCGGCTCCCCGGCCATCCAGCGCCTGCTGGCGACAAGTGCAGCCTTCCGTACGGCCTGGCAGGACCACCACATCGAGGGCTTCGCCTCCCGGATGCGCGTCTTCGACCACCCGATCACGGGGGTGCGGCACTTCGAGCACCACCGCCTGGCCCCTGCCGACCACCCCGACCTGCACGTGGTCATCTACACCCCAGGATGCTGACGTAACGGCGCGGCCTCGCCTTGCGATCCTCCGTGCCCGGCGCGTGGTTGCGAACTAGGCGGCGTAGGCAGGCGTGGTCCATGCCCGGGTACCGGCACCGATTCGGCCGGGGATCGACCTGACCTCCCAACAGGCCACAACAAAGCCGTGACTCAACCTCCGCCGTGGCCAGCCGATACGCGCTGCCCGCCGATGGTCAGCAAGATGTTCCTGACCTTGAGCTTTGTGTGAATTCTGATGGCGTCGGTGAACACCGTGGGTGACGTGCGGACGTCGTCCAAGCCCGTGCTCGACCTCCAGCTGGCGCCGGCGGGCACCATGCCGCGGGCGGCTACTCAGTGGCCGTTCGGGGTGATCTCGCTCGCAGCGAGTAGAGGATCGGCAGGTAGGTGTCGCCGAAGGGGAACCGGGAGCTGCCGTCGGGTCCTTGGGGCAGGATGCGACGTCCGGGGAACTCGGCCTCGGTGTGCTCGACGAGCCGGTCGACGATCAGTCCCGCTCCGGCAGCCGCTGTGACGATCTCGCCCACCGAGTGCGGGTACTGGACCACCTCCTGTGCGGTCATCGGCAGGTCTGGGTCCGCATACGTGTCCGCTACGACCTCACGCTGGGGCTCTCCTCCGCCGTAGGGCCAGTCGGCCACGAGCGGTTCGTAGGTGGCCAGGGTCTGGAAGGCGGGATGTAGGTCGACCAGCACCAGCCTTCCACCTGGCCGCAGCGCCATCGCCGCACCACGCATCCACGCGTTAAGGTCCCCGATCCAGCACAACACCCCGTAGGTGGCGATCACAAGGTCGAACCTGCCCGCCAGGCCGGACGGCAGGTTCTGCGTGTCGGCCTCGACGAAATCGGCGGTGAGTCCGGCGAGCTCAGCCAGCTCGCGTGCCCGGACGATAGCCGCCGACGAGAAATCGACACCGGTGACCCTGGCACCCATACGGGCCCAGTTGAGTGTGTCCATGCCAAAGTGGCACTGCAGATGCAGCACATCCCGGCCGCTCACATCACCGGCCAGCTCCAGCTCGATCCCGTAGAGCGTCTGCCGGCCCGCCAGGAACGAATCGACGTCGTAGAGCAGGTCGTTGGGGGTCGTGCCGTGTGCCTGGGCACGGGCATCCCAGAGGGCACGGTTCGCGGCGAGCCCGTCAGCGGGAAGGATTCCGTTCACGTCCGTAGTGTGGCAGGCCAATGGGAGCGAGCGCCGACACCAGCGCCGATCGTGCGGTGCGGGCCAGCGTGAAGTATCGGTGGGCGGTGAGCATGGCCACGATGCACGGCATCCGGGCGACGCTGCGGCATGAGGGGCCCAGCCCTTTCCGGATAGCCAGTTTGTGGGCGTAGCCTATGTGGCTACCTGGGATGAATCGTGCTCGTTAAGGACCTCCTGGGGCGGTCGGTAGCCCAGCGTCGAGTGGGGGCGCCGCTGGTTGTAGAACCCTTCGATGTAGCGGACGACGTGTCGTTTCGCCTTTGCCCGAGAGGTGAGCACGTAGCGGTTGAGCCACTCGGTCTTCAGGGCGGAGAAGAGCGACTCGGCCATCGCGTTGTCGTAGCGGATGCCGGTGTTGCCGGCCGAGCGGCGAATCTGCCAGGTGGTGCAGAGCCGGCCGAAGGCGTGGCTGGTGTGTTCGAGCCGCGGTCGGTGTGGAAGATGGCGTCGGCGGCGATCCGCCCCGTGCCGATGGCCATGCGCAGCGCGTCGGCGACCAACTCGGTGCGGTAGTGATCGGCCGTCGCCCAGCCCGGCACCGGCTTGTTGTGGCCATCGAGGATGGTGGCCAGATGCAGGAAGCCCTCCCAGGTATGGATGTAGGTGACATCGCCCACCGGCTTGATTCCGGGCCGTTCAGTGGTGAGGTCGCGCCGGATCAGGTCGGGGGTGCCGCGAAAGTCGCCCTGCTCGGTCGTGGTCGGGCGGAAGGTGCGCACCTGCACCGGCGTGAGGTTGCGCGTGCGCATGAGCGCGCGGACCAGTTCCGCCGAGCAGGACTCCCCTTGGCGGGCCAGGGCGGCGTGGATGCGCCGGTGGCCGTGGGGTTCGTGGCTGTCGGTGAAGATCTGCTCGATCAGCGCGGCCAGGTGCTCGCGCCGCTGGGTGGTGGCCGAGGCCGGCCGCCGGCGCCACTCGTGGTAGCCGGAGCGCGACACCCGCAGCCGCCTGCACATCGCCGTGATGCGATGGTTGGCCTTCTCCGGCTTGATCAGCTCGTATGTGGCGAGCGTCATCGAGTCTCGGCCGCGAAGAAGGCGGCCTTAGATTCAAAGACACCAGCTTCTCGCGCAGTTCGGCGTTCTCCCGCTCCAACTCGCGCATCCGCGCCCGTTCGGGGCCCGACAGCGGCTGCTGCGGCTCGGGATGGATGGCCTTGTGCATGTTCACCCAGCTGCCGAGTGTGGTCGGGTTCATGTCGAACTCGCGAGCCACCGAGGCCACCGTGCGCGGGCCGTCCAGCACCATGCGGACGGCTTCCTCCTTGAACTCCGGCGAGAACTGCCTACGACGCCTCGTCACGTACCTGCCTCTTCCAGACTCACTGTCAGGTTACGTTCCTGACTGTCCGGAAACTTCAGGGCACCTCAATCCGCATGGAAGATAGCTGACCCACGGCACGAGGGTCTCCTCCGGCGGCGAGCCCGCCGGACTTGGAGACCCTCGTGTTCTGTGCACCAACCCCAAGGAGAACCTCGTGCATGATGATGAGATCCTCGCTCGCAACGAAACCGTCCTGGAAAGCTTCGAGGCGTGTGAGATCACCCTCACCCTCCCCGACCACGGCACCCTGACCGCGGCGGAAGCCATCCAGCGACTCGGATATGACCCTGCGCTAGCCACGCCCGGACAACCGGAACAGCTCTACGACCTGGGCGACCTCGCCTTCTACCAGGCCGGCAACGGAGTGATCACTGTGGATCTGCACGACGCCAACGCTATGACCAGAAGCGTCATCAGCCCGCTCGGCGGACCCGGGTTCCGGCATTGGTATGTGGGCACGAGCCTCTCGGGGCCAGCCACCTTCTACTGGCGCTACGACGAGACGGAAGGCCACCTGGAAGGCCCAGAAGCCGAGGAGGAGTGGACAATTGACCTCGGCCCCATGGCGACCCACTCCGACCTCATCACCACGACCCTCGGCGAAGACGCCGAATTCACACTCGCGGCGGCGTACCTGAGCATCATCGAACGTGATAGCGGCCTCCGTTTCACCGACACGCTTCACGGCACTCCGGACCTTGTCCTACCCGAAGCCGCGATCAACTGGCCTGGTGCTTGACGCCGATCCTCACCTGGGAGCAGCGCTGGAAGGAGTAGCTTGAGTGAAGTTCTCCTGCAGCGGTGTTCCCCGCCCCTCTGTATGAGGGCGCCGACGCGCTCGACCTCGTCCGGCAGGTCGACCAAGCGAATCTGCATCAGCGACTGCTTCGGGCCGGAGCGGGGGTGGCCGGGTGGGCCAGGACGTACGGCCTGCCGTCGACGATGCTGCGGGGGCCGACGAGGTAGCCGCCGCGACCCGGACCGCGGGTGTCGACGCCGTGGCCCGCCCCGTCGCGGCCAGCGAACCCGCGGCCCGACGACGATTGCCCGGCGAGCGTCACTGACCGCGCTGGCGCGCCTGCCAGGCACGGGCGAGCTTGGACGCGTACGAGCGTGACGGCGCGCGCCAGAAGGCGGCCATCATCCGTTCCTGCGCCTGGGGGATCGAGGCCTGGGTGTAGCCGGGCAGAGTCAGGAACACCAGTCCCACACCACCGCGCTGCAGGTTACGGACACCCTTGATGTCGCGCCGGTAGGGCTCCTCGACGGCGTAGGTGAGGATGTGCGGCGTCTTGAAGATCCGCCCGTAGTGCGCGATCGCCTCATCGAGCGGGGTGGGGTTGCCGTCGCGCTGGATCATGCGCATCAGGTCGTGGGCGCGGATCTCGCCGCTGTAGATCGATACCACGACCCGCAGGATGTCGCCCCAGTGCCGTCTGATCTTGTCCAGGTCGATCCTCCCGCGTGCGAAGCGGGACAGGCTTCCGTAGTCGGCGTCCTGGATGCGCCAGCCCTTCTGATCGGGGATGTCGGCCAGCGCGGGCCGGTACTGCGCACCCAGCAGATGGACCAGGCCGAAGACCACGTCCGGGGTTGAGGAACTTGCGGACAGCCGTTGGCGGTACCCATGAGTAACTTAGCTGGAGGCCTCAGCGAGGTCATGCGGTCCGGGGACCAATTCGCCGGGGGTGGTGACGCGAGGGAACGAGCCGTTGGTCAGTGCCTGGCACTTAGGGGGTGAGCTGGATGCGCTGCGGTAGGTGCATCCGCGCTCGGCGGGAACGCTGCGGCCGCGACGCCGTTGAGCGCATCCGCCCTGGTCGGGTGGGGTTATCCCTACCGTGTGATGGCCTGCCGGCATGATCGCCCCGATAAAGCCAGACATATAGCTTCATAACACCACAAACAACCGATGAAGGGCTTCACTCGTGTCTGGCACCACCTCGTTCCGCCGTATCGTCTCCCGCTCCGCCGTCGTCGCGCTGGCCGGCGTGGCCTGCCTCGCGGTCACCGCCGGGAGCGCCGGAGCGATCATCAACGGCTCCAAGCCCACCGAGTCCTACCCCTTCATGGCGACCATCCCGGTCACGGCCCCTCTCGCGGGTCTGACGGACGGCAACTGCGGCGCGGCCCTGATCAACCCGCAGTGGGTCGTGACCGCGGCGCACTGCCTCGACATGGAGATCGGCTCGATCCCGAAGGGGACTGTGCGCATCGGCAGCGACCAGCGGAAGTCCGGCGGAACCGTCCGCACGATCGCGCAGGCGTTCCTGCACCCGGACTACGCCCAGAACTCGCCGAACAAGAACGACATCGCGCTGGTCCGCCTGGACCGCCCGGTGGGCATCAAGCCCATCAAGATCGCCGACCAGGCGGGCAAGCCCGGCACGCCGACCCGGATCCTCGGCTTTGGCGTCACGAAGTCCAGCGCCAACCCGGCTGACTGGAAGATGGCCAAGAAACTGCGCCAGCTCGACACCCGCCGCGGCGCGGTCTCCGAGTGCAGCGCCGGCTTCGCCGATGACACCCGCCTGTGCACGATCAGCCAGAAGCCCAGGGCCATGGCCTGCAACGGCGACTCCGGCGGCCCCCAGATCCAGCGCGGCCGCGGCGGCCGCTGGGAACTCATCGGCGTCACCTCTGGCCCCGGCGCCAAGAGCCCCTCCTGCGAGCAGGGTCCCGGCCTCTACACCAACGTGCCCGCCTACGGCGAATGGATCAACAAGACCATCCGCGCGAACAGCTGAGCCGCGGCCCGGCAGGCCAGGTGAAGGACCGTGCCTGCCCACGGGTGGCAGGTACCGATGAGCCGAACGCATCCAGGTCATCACCCCCACCCGGCGAACGGGGGCATGAGACTGGCAGAGACCGTTGATCGAGTGATCTGTATTCACCTGTGCGGGAAGATCGGTGGTCACTTTGATTGGTCACCGGCGGCGTAGCGGCTCCAGGGGCTTCCGACTGCCGCAGCCTGGCGTGTCGTGGCTTGGGGGGTGTGGCCGAGCATCTCGGCAACGACCGGGGCTGGAGCTTGCAGTACGGGCTGGCGCAGCCCGGCCTCCCTGTGGCGGGGGCCGACATCAGCGGGAGAGCGTGGTCTCAGTTCAGGCCGGTGAGGAACTCGCCGAAGAGCCGGTTGGCGGTCTGCGAGTCGTACAGGCGCTCGAACTCGGCGCGGGCCAGTCGGCGTCGGAACTCGCCGTGGTAGGAGATGTCTCCCGCGTCGTGCATGAGGTCGGTGAACCACGCGGCGAAGGCCTGGTAGTTCCACACGTGCTTCAGGCACGTCGAGGAATACGCCTCCAGCAGGCCTGCGTCCTGCTCCTTGACGTGCTTCAGGACGGCCGCGGCGAACACGCCGGCGTCGTGAAGGGCCAGGTTCATGCCCTTCGCGCTCATGGGCGGCACGATGTGCGCGGCGTCTCCGAGCAGGTACAGGCGGCCGTGGCTCATCGGTTCGTAGACCACGCTGCGCAGCGGCACCAGCGTCTTGCTGGAGATCGGTCCCTTCACGGCGACCGGTTCGCCGAAACGCGTCTCGATCTCCTCCCAGATCCGGTCGTCCGTCCACTCCTCAGCGGAGGTGTCCAGCGGGCACTGCAGGTAGAAGCGGCTTGCCTGCGGGCCGCGGGCGAATTGCCCGGCGAAGCCCCGGTCGTGGATGGCCATCATGGACTGGTGGTTGGCGGGGGCCTCGGCCAGCACGGTCAGCCAGGCGTAGCCGTATTCGTGGGAGAGGTGGGTGAGCTCGCCGTCGGGGATGCTCGTACGGCTGACGCCGTGGTCCCCGTCGCAGCCGGCGATGAAGTCGCAGCTGATGGTGCGGGTGGCACCCGCGCTGTCGCGGTAGCGGACCCGCGGACGGGAGCCGGTGATGTCCTCCAGTGTCAGGTCCTCGGCTTCGAAGCGGAGGTCGCCGCCGTCGCTGACGAAGACGTCGATGAGGTTGTGCACGAGCACCTGCTGGGGGCAGAAGCGTCCGTCGCCGTGGTCGTCGGTCACGTACCTGAAGGGCCGTGTCTGTCCGTCGATGCGGAAGTTCAGCACCGGCTCGAAGGGGACGCCGCCCAGGACCCGGTCCGCCAGGCCCCACTCGCGGAACATGCGCACCGCGCTGGAGTCGATGGCCCCCGCGCGCTGGCGCTGCTCGACGTACTCGCGGCTGCGCCGCTCCAGGATGACGCAGTCGATCCCGCTACGCAGGAGGAAGTTGCCGAGGGCCAGGCCGGCGACACCCGAGCCCACGATCACGACAGTGGTGTTCTCGTCCATTACGGACATGGATGGTGCTCCTCAGTGTTTTGGTGACGTTGTGTCGCGCCGGAGCCCGAGAGGTGCGGGAATCCGGGGGCGTATTTGGCGCACCAGGCGCGACGACATACGCTTAAGCGAAGTCTTCACTACGCATCATACGTAGTGTCCACTACGTTTGCAAAAGGGGTACGGCATGCGCCGCGATGGAGCCGTCAACAGGGAGAAGGTCCTGCTGGCCGCCGAGCGGGTGTTCGCGGAGAAGGGGGCGGCCGCCTCCACCGACGAGGTCGCCCAGCGGGCCGGGGTCAGCATCGCCACCGTCTTCAGGAACTTCGCCACCAAGCAGGACCTGATCGAGGCCACCGCGTGCCGCTACCTGGAAAAGCTGACCGCCGAGGCGCTGCGGCCCGCCCACGGCCAGGACCCCGGCAAAGCCCTCGCCGCACTGATGAGGACCCTCGCGGCTGCCGGGCCGGTGAAAATGACCCTGATGGACCTGCTGCCTCCCCATGACGACGACGGAGAGGGCCTGTCCCGGCCGGTCGTCGAGGCGGCTGACGCCTTCCGGGCGGCCCTCGACGGCGCGCTCCGCCGTGCGCAGGCCGCGGGCGCCGCCCGCCCCGACGTCACCGGGGACGACATCTCTCTTCTCCTGCGCGCCCTCGCCTACGCTACGGACCTCAGTGAAGGCGAAGCCCTTGACCGGGCGGTGGGCATCGTCCTTGACGGCCTCGGCATACCGCGCTGACTGAGATCCTCCTCAGGGGCGCGCGGGGGTTGGCGGGCGACGACGGCGACACCGGCCAGGGCAATCGCGGCGCCGACCAGTAGGCCAGGTGGATATCACCGAGCGCGGTGCCCGCCGCGGACGGGACCAGGACAGCGATCCCGGCGCCGGAGCCAGTCCGGACTGCGGGGTTGCGGACACCCTTGATGTCACGCCGGTAGGGCTCCTCGACGGCGTAGGTATCAGTTACGTGGAATCAGATCGGAGAGGCAGTCATGCTGGTGCACTCCGGCACCCAGCCTCGCTCGCCGTACTGGCGGATCACGCCGACGCTCACCACAAGGCGACGGCCCCTTGTGGTCGTGGCGGGCGGGGTCAAGGAACTGGCCGTGCGGATCGGCGGCCAGGGCCGGCCGTGGAACTGGGAATGGGACGCCCACCAGTGGGAGGGCCGAGGCTCCCTGCGCCAAGCCCTCGGCCTGCTGACCGCCGCCGTCCGCACCCGCGCCGGCGACCTGGCCTGGGGCGGCCACCTACGGGATCCTGTCCTCTGAGATCCGCACCTGGGCACCGCTGGTCCCCACCCTCGTGGCGGTGCTCAACGACATCTGGGCACGCCAAGGCTGGGGGCTCGGCCATCATCGCGCTCACCGTCATCCCGGTCATCTACGTCGGCATCGCCGCCCTCCGCCGGCACCTGGGCATCACCGTCAAGCGCAAGCCCCGCCACCGCGGCGATACGGACGACTCCGGCCAGACACCTCTGGCTGAATGATCACAGCAGGGCACACCGCCCAGGCACCGGCGTGCCCGGACCAGAACGGCCGGCATCCGCGGGAAGGCCGCGGTCGGGTTCACCGGATCGTCCCGCGCAGATGCCCGTTTCGCGGTGTGAGGATGACGGGTAACGCCTTCGCTACTTTCGCTCCCCGCGCTGCGGGTTCGGGTGCACTGTGGAGGCATGTCGAAGACGACTCCCGAGGCCGGGCATGCGCCGGGTTCACGGCGGTGGCGCATGGTGGCGGTCATCGCTGGAGTGCTGCTGGTGGCCTCGCTGGTAGCAGGGCTGGTGTGGTTCTTCGCCGACCCGCTGAACCTGCCCCCGGCCGTGCTGGAATCCCTGGATCAGCGGGCCAGCGTGATCAGCATGTTCACCGGCATGATCATCGGCGGGGCCGGCCTGGTGGTCGCCGCGCTGGCGTTGCGCGGGCAGCGGCGAGCCGAGCCGGTCCCGCCCACGGCCGAGCAGGAGATGCCGGCGCGGGTGTCGGCCTCGGGGGAGCGGTCGGTCGCCATCGGCGGCGACAACTCCGGCATCATCACCACCGACGCCAATTCTGGCATCATCGCCACCGGCGACAACGCGCGGAACGTGCAGTTGCGGGCGCAGGTCTCCGGGCCTGGCCGGGCGTACCAGGCCGGCGGCGAGCAGACCGTCCATGAAGGCGACGACCACCGGCGCAGCTACGGCGGCGATCACGTCGAGTTCCACCACAACGCCTTCAACGACAAGGTCGTCGGCAAGCAGGTAAACACCCCGCCGCCTAGCCGGGACGGCGATGAGCAGCCCTGAAGACAGTCCCTCGACGGACGGCCAGACAGCGGACGCAGCCGGGGTGGGCGGGCCAAAGGTAGGCGGGCCCGTCGGGGGCGACCACGTCGACTTCCACGACAACGTCTTCCACGGCAAGGTCGTGGGCGCCGAGCACCACCACCACTATCCGCCCAAGCCTGCGCCGGGTCAGATCGTCGAGGGCGACATCCCGCAATGTCCGCCCGGCTTCCAGCCCCGCACGCACCTGCTGCAGCAGGTAGCCGGCGTGCTCGGCGACCAGGCCACGGGCCACACCGACACGGAGGTTGGCACCGGTGGTGGGGCGGCGGTGATCTGCGCTGTCGGCGGCACGCCGGGGGTGGGCAAGACGATGCTGGCCGCCTCCTACGCCTGGGCCTGCCAAGCCGAACGCTGGCCGGTGGTCGCCTGGATCCCCGCCGAAGCGGCCGAGCAGATCCACACCGGGCTGGCCGGCCTGGCCGAGCGGCTCGGCGAGCGTCACGCCGATGACGACGCCGTCACCGCCGCCGCGCGGGCCAAGGCGTGGCTGGCCGCCACCGACCGGCCGGCGCTGGTGGTCTTCGACAACGCCTCCGAGGTGGAGACGGTACGGCGCTGGTGCCCGGCCACCGGCGCCGCCCGGGTGCTCGTCACCACCCGCAACCGCGCCTTCCTGCGCCTGTTCGAACCGGTCGAGGTCGAGGTGTTCACCCCCGATCAAGCTGCCGCCTTCCTGCATCGCCGTACCGGTGTGGACGACGCGGACGGGGCCGCGGAGTTGGCCGTGGAGCTGGGGTATCTGCCGCTGGCTCTGAACCAGGCTGCTGCGATGATCGCCCGGTTGCGGTTGTCCTACCCGGACTATCTGGCGCTGCTGCGCGAGGTGTCCGTCATCGAGTACCTGCCCGCCCAGCGCGGCGACCCCTACCCTCGGGGTACGGCTGAGGCGATCTTGCTGTCGGTCACCCAGGCCGAGGCCACCCTGCCATCCGCCGCCGAGTTGCTGCCGCTGCTGGCGATGCTGTCCCCGGCCGGCGTTCCGCTGGCGGTGCTGCACGCCGGCAGCGGCGACGGCGCCGAGCGGATGCGTCTGCAACAGGCGCTCGCCGACCTGGCCGACACCTCGCTGATCACCTTCAGCGAGGACGGCACCGCCGTGGTGATGCACCGCCTGGTGCAACGCGTGCTGCGCGAGCGCGCCGCCCACGAAGGAAAGCTGAACGCTGTCCTCGACAGAGCCACCGACCTGTTCCACAGCTTCAATAACACACTCCCCAAAGGCGCAAGGACGTGGACAGCGCGAGCCGCTGTCGAGGTGCTGATCGAACAGAGCAGCGAACTCCACCGACACGCCCACACCCACGACATGGTGACCGCCGGCCTGCTGACCCTTCGCGGCTGGTGCGGCAGCTACCTGCGGGAACTGGCCGATCTCACCCGGGCCATCCCCCTGCTGGAGGCCACTCTCACCGACTCCGAGCGAGTGCTCGGCGCCGACCACCCCGACACCCTGACCGCCCGCAACAACCTCGCCGGCGCGCACTACACGGCGGGGGACCTGCGCCGGGCCATCCCCCTGTTCGAGGCCACTCTCACCGACTCCGAGCGAGTGCTAGGCGCCGACCACCCCTACACCCTGACCGCCCGCAACAACCTCGCCGGCGCGCACTACACGGCGGGGGACCTGCGCCGGGCCATCCCCCTGCTGGAGGCCGCCCTCACCGACTCCGAGCGAGTGCTCGGCGCCGACCACCCCTACACCCTGACCGCCCGCAACAACCTCGCCCACGCCTACCAGGAGGCGGGGGACCTGGGCCGGGCCACCCCCCTGCTGAAGGCCACCCTCACC
Source organism: Nonomuraea sp. NPDC050394 (assembly GCF_044459065.1). NCBI lineage: Bacteria > Bacillati > Actinomycetota > Actinomycetes > Streptosporangiales > Streptosporangiaceae > Nonomuraea > Nonomuraea sp. NPDC050394. Next base: position 420,632 of record NZ_JBITIO010000009.1, read on the forward strand.
GATCGGGAACGGGTCCTCGGCCCCGACCACCCCCACACCTTGACCACCCGCAACAACCTCGCCCACGCCCACCGGGCAGCGGGGGACCTGGGCCGGGCCATCCCCCTGCTGGAGGCCACCCTCACCGACTCCGAGCGAGTGCTCGGCCCCGATCACCCCGACACCCTGGCATCCCGCAACAGCCTCGCCAGCGCCTACCAGGAGGCGGGGGACCTGGGCCGGGCCATCCCCCTGCTGGAGATCACTCTCACCGACTCCGAGCGAGTCCTCGGCCCCGACCACCCGACGACTCGCGTGGTCCGCAGCAATCTGGCGAAGGCCGTCGCACGGGACAGGGGTCGCTGATCGAGCAGGGCAGGCCAGGGCCTTCATTTAACGATGACGGTCTCAAAGGGTCAGCGCATCACCGCTGGTCAGAAGGCCAGAATAGACACCTCCGTCGGTACCCTCTACAACCACATTCCCGGCCTCAAGAACTCCGCGCAACACCGCAAGGATCTACCACCTGAAGCGTCCGGCGGCCCCCGCTCACCCATCACGCAGGCGTACATCTTCGGCCACGTTGGCCAGGGCGATATCCCGGTTGTAGCCATCACCAAGGCCTCGAAAATGGCGGCGGCCTGCTCGCAGGTGGCGATCGCCTCCTCAAAGCGCCGCACGCGTCCAGCGTGGGGACGGTGCGTCCTCGCATGCGCGGGGCCGACCCGACCTTCAGCACCCGCGCGAGGTCCGGTCGGTAGGTGGCCAACAGGTCCCATCCAACCGTGCCGACCGTACGAATCAGTGTCAGGCCGGCCGTATGGGCGGTAGACCCGAGGAGGATCTATGGAAGGACAGCTAAATGAAGAGTGAGCTCACCAGTCGCGTCCCGGGTGTCGCGGTAGGCAGGGTGCGGCGGTGGTCCCGGATCGCACCGGCAACGTTGCTGGGGCTGTTCGCTATGGCTGGGCTGCTGTTCGGTGCCACGCCGGCGCACGCTGCGCAAGCCACGACCGCCGATGCCGCGACTGCCCAGGTGCCGCGACAGTCGTCGAACGAATCCCACCGAACCCCCAGAGGCCCGACGGGTTTTCAGTACTTCACCACCGGCCCCGGCCAGCAATGCCTTGACCTCGGCAACGCTGGCGTGGCGAACGGCATGTGGCTTTTCTTCTCCTGCGAGACCTTTACGGAGAATGGGGCGACGAGCCCCGGATCGTACGCCCTCTGGGTCGCCTACTGAGCCTGTGGGTGCCGAGTATTCATCCACCTACTCTTACCTAGAAGTGCTCAAGAAATGATCATTCTCGTCTGAGCATTCACTCAACCAGATTTTGAGCGAATGCTCAGTATCTACGTGTGAGGCGTCGCGTTGTTGGAGCTCATGCGCCGTTGGTGCCTTTTGGCGCGGTACAGGCGCCGTAAGCTCGTGGGACCACAGCTGGCGGCGTCGTCCCGGGAGACCGCCCACCGCTGCTGCGGTCAAGGCTCTGGTGCTGCGCATGGCCGCCGACAATCCCACTCGGGGTCACCGGCGGATCCACGGCGAACTGAGCCGCCTCGGTCACAAGATCGCCGCTTCGACCGTGTGGAACATCCTTAACCAGGCCGGCATCGCACCGCAGCGGACCAACGTGGAAGCAATTCCCGACAGCACAGGCCGAACACCTCGTCGCCGTCGACTTCCTGCACGTCGACACCATCAACCTCAAACGCATCTACGCCCTGGTCCTGCTCGAGCATCGCAGCCGTCGTACCCACTGAACCGCGGCCTCCGACAGTTGAGCCCATCCCAAGCTGAAACCGAACCCCCATCGCCAGCCGATCTGGCAAGCCATTGGGTCCGCTGCAGGCCCATACTCGGCGGTCTCCTCAATGAGTACCAGATCGCCAGCTGACGCAACCAAGAATCCGCAGGTCAGACATCGAATCCTATTTGTGAGCACCACACGCGCTGAGCCCGGAGATGTTCTTGCGGCTCGAGCAGGCCGGCGATGTGGGAAGCGCAACCGCGGTCGCGCACCGGGGCTGGCCTCCAGGCACGAACGGCCGCCGGTTCGATCGTCTGAGTCACGAGCCCCCATCGTCCTGGTTGCGCTGTTCCGTCGGAAAGAAGATCGCGCTGATCACATGCGGCCGGCGGCTCGGTGTGGGCCCGTTGCCCGCCCGGGCTCTGAACACCTTCAGCAACTCACCCGCGACCTCCTCCATCTCCTGCGGGCTGAGCCACAACGTGCCCTGCCGATACCCCACCCGATCCGCGGCCGGGTCGGCTCCCGGCCGATCGAGATAGGCGTTGAACTCGGCGAGCAGCGCCGCCATGGCCACCGCGAACCCGTGACGGTGGTCCTCGTTCGACATGGCCTGAGCGGTGTCGAGGTCGATCTGAAGGGCGTCGTGCCGGAGGCGGTAGTGGCGCTCGATCATCCCTCGCACTCGCTGCTCGCCGACGACTTCCAGCAGTCCGGCGTCGGCGAGCAGGCCGACGTGCCGGTACAGGGTGGTCTTGGGCACGTCGGGCAGGCTCTCGCACAGGTCGGACGTGGTCCGGGTGCGCCCACCCGACAGTGCCCACATGATGCGCAGCCGTACCGGGTGCAAGATCAGCTCAAGTGTGTCCACAAGCCAATTATCCCGCAGATGGTACTATTCCCAAATTTGGTACTATTTGGAGGGTGTCGATGACCACGCACACGACCACACCGCCGGCCCGGCTCAGCGACGCGGCCGTGATCCCCCTGCGCACGCTCGATCCGGCCGCCGGACTGGATGACCTGGCATGGCTGGACGAGGCGATCGGGGGCGCGCGGGTGGTGGCGATCGGCGAGAGCGCACACTACAACCGCGAGTCCTACGAACTGCGCCACCGCCTGCTGCGCTACCTGACCGAGCGGCACGGTTTCAGCGCGTACGCGATGGAGACCGGTTTCACGGAGGGATGGCATGCTGACGCCTGGATCGGCGGCAGCGTCGGCGACGATCGGCTCGGCGAGGTCATGGCGGGCGGGCTGACCTCGCTGATGGGCCTGTGGCGACAGATGGGCGCCCACCTGGAGTGGATGCGCGGGTACAACGCCTCCGCCGAGCACCCCGTCGGCTTCTACGGCATCGACCTCGGGGGCCAGAACGCCTCCCTGACCCCCGCCTTGGACGCCGCGCTCACCTATCTCACGCAGGCCGATCCCGGCTTCGCGCCCGACCCGGCCATCCGGGAGACGGCCGCGGTCTTCTCGGCGACGTCTCCGTTCGTCGCGTCCGCGACCATGGCCGCCTACGCGCGGCTTCCGGTTGAGACCAAGAACGCGCTGACGGCAGGCCTCGCCGGCCTCGCCGCGCGCATGAAGGGCCGGCGACTGGAGTACGTCAGACGCACCACCGCCGACGCCTACGAGCGCGCGCTGCGCTCCATGCGGCACGCACTCACCCTGGACTCCGTTATCCGCGGCATGACCGGCGGGGACCATGAGAGCGTGCTCTACAACCGCGACGCCGAGATCGCCGACACGGTCGAAGAGATTCTGCGCAGGCACGACCGGATCGTCCTGGCCGCCCACAACGCCCACATCCAGCGCGGGCCCGCCGTACTCCCAGGCATGAACCCCGTGACCCCGATGGGCCTGCACCTGGCGGACCGGCTCGGCGAGGACTACCTGGTCATAGGCATCACATCGGGAACCGGCCACATGCTCAACTCCGACGCCGGCGCGTTCATGGCCGGCACCCTCTTCGAGCCGATGCCCGCCCCGGAGCCGGGCAGCCTCGACGCCCTCATGCACGCCAGCCACGACGGTCCCTTCGCCACCGACCTACGGCGGCTGTCGCCCGCCGACGCCGACGCCGTCCGGACCGCGACCGTGCAACGCGGTGGTGTCGGCGCCTTCTACGCGCCGGTGAACGCGCTGGACGCCTACGACATCGCCATCCACCTGCCACACGTCACCGGCGCCGACCCCGACGAGACCGCACTGGCCTGCTCACCTCTAGAGGTACGGGAGGCGTTCTCCCACTACAAACCCCAATAGGACTTCCGAACACGAAGATCAACCGTCACCCATCAGCCGAGCCATCCCCGAAACCATGATCACAGGCGAGCTGCGCCGGAACGGGAACGTACGCTAACGACTGCACACCGGCCCCGTGCGGGCGCGCCTTCAGGCATGCGTATCCTGCCGTGATTCCACGCTTGGCGGCGATCCAGGCGGCGGCCGCCTTCGGCGCGGCCGTCTCCAGGGAGATCCAGCCATCGCGTTCCATCTGCCTTGCTCGCTCGCTGATGCCGAGTTCCCGTAGCCGCTGCAGGTAGCCGGCGACCTGTGCGGAGACGAACGGCCGATCCCCGCCGGCGCCCAGTTGGGCCAGGCGCTCCCGGGCGCACAGCAGTTGGCTGACGCGTTCGGTCAACGCCTGGTCGGTGCCGGCGGCGAGGAGTTCCTTGATACGTGCCAAGGGGACGCCGGCCTGGGCGAGTGTCTTGATCTTGACCAGGTCGATGGCGTGTTGTGCGGTGTAGCGCCGGTAACCCGAGGCGTCGCGTTCGGGTTCTGTGAGCAGGCCGCGCTGGTGGTAGTGCCGTACGGCCTTGACCGTCACGCCCGCGTAGGCCGCGAGCTGCCCGGTGGTGATCACGTCCGGGGTTCCCTCCTCGACGTGGGCGGCGTGATCAGCGTATGGACGGCCAGCGCGGTGAGCCAGACAAGAGCGAGGGTGATGCCGATGCGCTGCTGCAGCCCGAACAGCCCGGCACCGCCGAACACGGTGGGCCCGGCAAGGAACAGCACGAACACCGCGGCGCAGCTCAGCGCCGAGTAGAGCATCCAAGCGCGTTGAGTCAGCTTGGCGAAGGTCCATGCGAAGCCGGCGGCGGCGAGGGGCACGCCGAAGATGAACAAGGCCGCGAAGAGGTTGTGCAGGGTCCCGCTCGTGGTGGGTTCGAGCGGCAGGGGCGGGCTCCCAGGCGGGAAGCCGTTGGCGGGGTCGGTCGCGAAGGCGCCGGCGCCAACCAGACCGACCCCGCTCAGCGCGATCAGCAGCGGCCCCCACAACGCCTTCACGCTACGGCGTAGGCCGATCGAGAAGCCGACGATGAGCAGGCCGCAGACGAGGAAGCTGGCCGTCTGCAGCCAACCGACCTCGCCGAGCACGAGCATGCTGATGTGATGCCTGAGAGGGTCGTATCGCCCGGTCAGCGCACCCCCGGCCAGCCAGGCGACGGTGAAGAACGGACCGGCGAGCGCGCCCCCGACGAGCAGGCTCTTTGACGTTTTCATGGTGATCCTCCGGGTGCGGTTCACCACATGCTGCAGGCCTGCCCTTGGGGCAGGGTCAAGCGGCGCCGGTATCGAAGGCACCAGCCCACCCTGTGTCACGGCGAGCAGTCCGTGAGCCTTCACGACCATCACTCGACAGACGCCAGGCGGTTACGGCGGGGCGGGCAACCACGGCTTCGCCGTAAAGACTGCTTATGGGCGGGACTGAGCGAGCCGCGTCAACGTCGCCCACTGAAGCGCACGAACGGGATCCGCAGCCCGACCTGCCGGAAGTCCAGCACATCGTCGAACCCCATCAGGTCACACAGCCGCCGCGCCGCCCTCGGGTGGCGCGCGGCGTAGGTCGCCATGATGTCCGCGCCCTCTTCCGCCGGCAGGGGTACGGCGACGGCCGGGCGGGCATGCGCCCCGATCTGGATCGTGACCTCAGGCGTCTTCAGGACGTTCTGGTACCAGTCGGCGCGCTTGCCGAACCCCGACGCCGCGACCACGCTCCGGCCGTCCCGGGCCACGACCTCGATCACGGCCTGGCGAGGCTCGCCAGAGCTCCGGCCCGTGTGCGTCAGCAACATCACCCGGCGCGGCATCATCCACCCGAACCCCGCCCGGTAGAGCGCGATCGGCAGCCGCCACATCGTCCGCCGCCACCCGCGCGGCGGCTGCGCGGGCACGGGCAGGATCGTGCCAGCCCCCAGCTGCAACCGCAACACCGGCGCGAACGCCTCTCTGGTGATCACCCGCGTGACCGCGGTCTGCGCCACCAGCCCCGCCCGGGTGGCCGGGATCAGCGTCTTGGTGAACACCAGCGCGTTGCGTTGCCGTCTGGCCACCTCCGGGCGCATCCTCCGCTCGTAGCGGGCGAAGGCCCGCTCCAGGTCGCGCTCGTCGCGCAACGCCTCGGCCAGCAGGTACGCCCCGCCCATGGCCATCGAGACGCCCTGCTCGGAGACCATGGTCATCGATCCGCAGGCATCGCCCACCAGCGCCACCCTGCCGCGGTGCCAGGAGGGCATGACGATCTGCGTCATCGTGTCCATGAAGATCTCCTCGCTGGCCGGCGCGTCCTCCAGCAAAGCCGGGGTGATCCACCCCATCCCGTCGAAGGTGCTCCTGAGCAGATCCAGCCGCTTCTCCCTGGGTACGGCGGAGCCGTCGGAACTGCGGAAGATGAACAGCGCCACCGCCTCGCCCTGCCGATCGGTCGGATGGACCACGATCTGCCGCCCAGGCTCGGTGTAGTGCGCCCTGATCGGCCCCAGGTGATAGCGGTCGGGTACGGAGTACGAGGCCAGCTTGTAGCCCAGCTGGCGGGCGAAGCGCTCCTCGGCCCCGAAGACCAGCTCCCTGGTGACCGAATGGATGCCATCGGCGCCGATCAGCAGGTCGAAGCGCTCCTGGCCACCGGAGGTCGGCTCCACCTCGACAAACGTTCTGCCGAGCCGTACCCCCGCGATGCTTTCCTCGAAACGGATCTCCACGTCGTCCTGGAGCGCCTCCAGCAGCGCCCCTTCGAGCGTACTGTGCATGAGCGCCATGTACGGCCCCTTCACCACCCGCTCCAGCAACGGCCCGGACAGCCGCCTGCGCTCCTTGCCCGAGGCGTCCACCATGCCGATCGCGTCGATCGGCAGCCGCTCCCGCGCCAGCCGGTCGGCGATCCCCATCCGCGAGGCCACGTCATAACCGGTGCCGAAGAAGCTGATCTCGTACGCGCCCAGCCGCCCGCGCGGCGAGCGCTCCACGACGACCGGCTCGATACCGCCTCGCCGCAACCAGTAGGCGAGCGTGAGGCCCGCGACCCCGCCGCCGCAGATGAGAACCCTCATGACAACAACCCCTCCACCGCGCTTACGGCCTGGCCCACCTGAAGTTCGGGATCGAGCAGGTAATGCAGCATCAGCCCGTCGACGGCCGCGGTGATGAGTAGCGCCACCCCGTCGCGCCGCCCGTCCGCCCACTCGGGATGCGCCCCGGCGAGCCAGCCGGAGATCTGTCCCCTGGCCTCCCGCAGTTGCTCACGCAGCACCTGCCCGAGCGCCGGATCCCGGGCCGCCCCCGCGATCACCTCGACCGCCAGCCGCGTGGCCCGATCGTCTCCCGTGGTCTCCCCCAGGAGCCGCCTGATCATGCCCAGCGCCGCCCGCTCATCCTCCGCGCCGAGCAGCTCGCTCACCAGGGGCTGGATGACAAGCTCCCCGGCCGCACGGGCGATCGCTGCGTGCAGACCGGGGAGGCCGCCGAAGTGGTAGTGGATCAGTCCGGGGTTGGTGCCGGCGCGCTCGGCGACGCCACGGGTGGTGACGGCGGGCCAGCCGTCCTCGCATAGCAAGGCGATGCCCGCCGCCACCAGTTCCTCCCGCCGCCGATCACCCCGACGCGAAGTTGGCCGCTCGACCAAGTTATTCATACGGCCAAGTTAGCACGCGCTATCCAAGGAGTTCGCCGAGCTTCTCGAAGAATCCGATGTCTTTCTCCGCCTTTTCCACCTTTCCTTCGAGGCTGTCGGCGAACTTCGCCGGGTCCTTGCCCATCTCCTTCGTCGCGTAGTTGTGCAGCTTGACCAGCGGCGGAGTCCCCGGCGCCTTCTTGGCGAACGACGGGAGCTGATGGAGCGCCGGGACCGACGCCTGCGGCTGGATCACCGGAGCGTGGCCCTGCGCCGCCCGGTTCTCCGGCATCCTGCGCTTGTCCGCGTTGGCCTTGACGCCGCAGGCGAGCGGGCCCCTGCCGCCCCGGTTGCGGACCAGGACGTCCTCGTCCGCACCGGCCAGGTAGTACGTGTGGTCGGTCGCCACCGTCAGGTTGCGCACCCGCTGGGGCTGCGCGTAGGCCCGCACTGGGCGCACCGTCACCGTGCTGCCGTCCTCGGCGCGCAGGACCGTGCCCGGCCGTACCTTTCCGGCGTTCACCCACTCCTTGCCGGCCTCGTCCCAGAACGGGTGGTTGGCGGTGGCCACGATCACGCCGGTGTCGCCGACGCCGATCTCGACCAGGTCCTTGGGCCCGTCGCTGATGATGGTGGCCACCACGGTCCTGGCCCGCGTTCTGCCGGTCTCGGGATCGCTGGCCGTGACCGGCCTACGAGACTGGCAGAGACCGTTGATCGAGTGATCTGTATTCACCTGTGGGGGAAGATCGGTGGTCACTTTGAGTGGTCACCGGCGGCGTAGCGGCTCCAGGGGCTTCTGACTGCCGCAGCCTGGCGTGTCGTGGCTTGGGGGGTGTGGCCGAGCATCTCGGCAACGACCGGGGCTGGAGCTTGCAGTACGGGCTGGCGCAGCGCGGCCTCCCTGGCGGCGCCGTCCATTGGTCAGCCGCGAATGTCATGTAGTCGGAGATTCCATCCGCTGAAATCGCGGGCGGTGAGAGATTCGGAGCGGAATCTGACGTTCACGGGGTTCCTGCCGGGCGGCGGGCCGGTCTCGCTACGAACGTGGTCAACGCCGGATTCCGCTCGACTTCACAGCGCATCGTGGTCAGTACAATCTCCAAGCTGTATCGCTGCGCTGACCTTGGTCCGAGCCGAACAAGACGCCGAGGGCCGGCCCGCCCTGATCAGCTGGCTCCGTACCTGACCCGACAAGCAGCACTTAGGGCAGGTCCCACCAGCAGCGCTGTTGCTGGGCGACGACGACGAGGGCCGAGGCGTTCTGCGGCAGTTTCGCGTGTAACAGGGGACGGCCCCGGCCGGGGGAGACTACGGCTTCGCTGCGCTGGCGTCACTGCGGAGCGAAGCCGTTCGTCATGTGACGGAAGGGATGAGCGGCATGATGATCATGGTGTGTACGGGACTGGTACGGGCGAGCACGGTTGGAGCACGGAATGGCCGGAACTGTGTTCTGTTCGGGCGGCCAAGCGCATGTATCCGCAGGTCGGTGCCATGATCTAAGCGCGCCCTGCAGGATTCGAACCTGCGACCGTCGGATTCGAAGCAAGATCGTCTAGTGTCTAGCCGTGTCCGATCGTGATTCTTTGTCCCGGTCCATGGTGATTGCAGTGTCGGGTCGTGACGCGCCCTGTCCCTAGATGTCGGGACGGCCGAGCACGGGCCGAGCACGGCGACCTACCGTTGGGGGTGTGGGGGCGTTAGCCGACGTCGGCGTGCTGATCGGGCGAGTCATTCATACGACAGGAAACTCGCTGGCTGCGTGATGTTGCCCGCGGGGCGGTAAACACGCCGACCGGGCCAACACTCGCCGGGCGGTGTAGCGTTCACGGTCGTGACCACCGTGTACCATCCCGACACCGTCGGGGCCGATGATGCTGCGGTCGGTGACCTGGTCGATATCGTCTTCGCCGTCAGCACCCGCTGCGCCTGCCAACTGCGACTGCTGAGCGCGCCACTCGGTGAGGCCGATTTGGGCGACGGCGAGCGCCGGCAACTGGCCGTCGCGGCCGCCGAGCTTATTGACGTGCTACGAACCCCCGGTCAGTCGATGAGGTTCAAGGTGAACGATCCCCGCGTCCCGCCTGCTTGATCAGATCTGGATCCGGAACGTTCTCCGTTGTCAGCCGTACCTCACCGGCAAACATCGCATACACGGCATGAACATCCAGGTCATCGCCACACGATGCAGGAAAATCCTGTGGACCTAAGGCGCGCTACCGGGCAAGTCTCACGACCTGACCGCCGCCCGCATCTGGGGCATCCCGCGCGCACTCGATCACGCTGGGATCATCACCCTGGCCGACAAGGCCTACCAAGGAGCCGAAGGCCCGGTCCACTCCCCGTACAAGGGCAAGAACAAAACCGCGTCCCAGAAGCGGGGCCAACCGCTTCGACGCCAGGCTCCGCGGCCCCGGAGAACACGCGAACGCCCAGAGGTGGAGCTGGAAGATCCTCCGGCACGACGCTGCAGCCCTTCCAAGGCTGGACACCTGTGTAAAGCCATCGCTGTCCTGCGGAATCACCGAGTTGCGCAGGCAGTGTGAGGATGAAAAGCGTTCAATCTACTTTCAGGTCCAGTCTTTCCCAGTATGTGGCGCTCCTACCTTTGCAGGGAGGTTGCATATCGGGGTTTAGTGTCCAGTAGCAGTGCCCATACTGAACCTCTGGTTGCGCAACCGCGGTGGTTCTGAAGGGACTGCCGTGGTCGTCGACTGTGTAGACAGTGGGTTTCCGCCCTGGCTCGATCACAGTGATGTCGATGGCCCACTCAATAGCGCTTTGGGATTGTGAGACGGACGCATCGATCGTGAAGATCTCTTGTTCGCCGGGTTCAAGGGTCACCGTCTTCTCGTCGAAGTAGGCGTAGTCCGAGTTGTCGCGGACTGCTCGGGCTTCGGCCGACGCGTCGTCCAGGTACATGTGGAGCTGAATGTTGTCCTGGTTTCCGCCGGAGCCTGGACGGAAGAGCGTTCCGGCGATGGGAGGCTGACGCTTGATGATGCGCGCGCGCATGCCGGTGATGTTCGCCTGGCGGCGGCCTTGGACGGTCAGTTTGACGTAGCTGGCACCCGCGCCCCAATAGCCGGGTCTTGTTGTGAGCCAGGATTCTAGGCCCTGGTCGTTCAGGGACCGTAGTTCTGCTGGAGATAGGACCATCGGCTCTGCGAAGGCCACCTTGCCGAATTCGCCCAGCTCCACGTTGGCGGATGTGGCAATGGCGGCCCCGTCGTCTCTGGGGGCAGTTGGGGTGGGCGGTAACTGCACCTGTGGGCAGTTGATGATGTTGCCATTGCCGACGGGCGCGCAGTCACCGTCGCCGATCCGGGTGAGAGGAGCAGGCGAGGACGCGGCTTGGCACGAGATGATCGCGATCGGGATCGCCACAAGAGCGCATACAGCACCCACCGCCTGCCACACGGGAGACCGAAATGTTTTTCGAATGAAGGAGCGCTCGTCGGCCATGATTCCCCTTCTCTGTTGAAGTCCATATTGCCCTGGAACGCTCCTAGCGGGAGAGAAATCGAGGACGATATCCCCTCCGCATTGCCTTGCGGCCCCCTGCGGCTGCAAAATGCGGCGGTGAAGCCCTGCGACCTATGCTGGAGGCGGCCGGACAGTTGACCCGCGTCGACGCGGGTCAGGCGCGGGGAGCCTACATCGACGCCATCGGATCAGCCGTCATCGCTGGCAGCCGGGGCGAACTCGGCCTCGGGCGTACGGTGGCCGAGACCGTCCGCACCGCGCCCGCGGGACCGCTTCCGGAACGGCCGGCCGACGCGCTGCTCGACGGCTGGTGACCCGGTTCGCCAAGGACTTCGGCACGGGCCTCGAGGTCGAAGCGCGTCCTGGAGGCGTGTTGCCAGAAGCCCAACGCAGGTCAGATGACAACCCGCGCTGGCTCTGACTGACCTACCTGGTGGCCACGGACATGTGGGACGACCCGACCAGACGCTGCACGACCTGGCAGAGTACGCGGTCGCGGCTCGCGAGATCGGCGCGCTCCACTTCCTGCCTCAGGCCCTTACCCACCGCGCCGCCGTACACGTGTACGCGGGCCACTTCGACGCGGCCGTCACTCTGATCGAAAAGTCCGACGCGATCCTGAGGGTGACCGGCAAATCCCATACGGCACTGGAGGCTGGGTACACGAGCGCGAGAAGGAGATCACCCAAACGCTGGTGGAGCTGCTGATCGTCTCACCCTGACGATGGTGGCGGCCAGAATCGGACGATGTTCAGTCCCAATAGTTGAAGAGCGCTTCGCCGAGCGTGACGGGCGCCCAGTAGGTGATGTCCGCTGCCGAGACGCTGGGCCAGGAGGCCGCGTCGAGGGGGCCATTCAGTTCGGAGGCCGCGAGCACCTCGAATCCCGGTTGCTCTGCCAGGGCAGTTGCGAGCGTAGGAACGTCCACGAATGTCAGCGGACCCGTCTCCCTGGTGCCGTCTACGAAGGCGATGGTTCGGGGCTTCGAGATGGCCAGGACTGCCAAACCGCGCGGGCAGACCACGGCGACGGTGTGCTCATGATAGGCGACGAGCCCTTGATGGAAGTTGGGCGTCACATCGTCAGCGAGGCGGAACTCGATCAATCTGCCCTCGGTGAGTCGAGCGGATGTGATGCAGGCGCGCTTGAACTCGCGGACGTTCACCATCCAGTGAAGATATCCACCTGGAACATTCCGCAGCGATCAGTGCCTCTGGTACGCGGGGCATCAACCAGCTACCCCATGATCAACGGTAATGCCGCAGAGGGTGTCCTCAAAGCTCTGCATGATCTACTGCGAGAGCGAGTCCTGGCCTGGTGGTGCAAGACGATCGGTCAGTGGCGTTGAGGCGTCGGCAGATGGAGGCGGTGGATCAGATAGTTGGGGCAGGTTGGGCTTTGGACCAGGCGAACGAACGGGTGGCAGCATCGTGTCGCACTCCAATGGGTCGGCGGGATTTAGTCGAGAGGTGGCTTCGACGAGAGCGTCCAGCCTGTCCCGTGCAGCCAAGAGATCGGCCGCGGCAGCGCTGAGCCGTTCCCGTTCACGGTGCAGGTCAGGGAGCATTCCGGCGCAGGAAGGTGTCAGCGCCTCGCCGTCATCGGTCATGCAGGGCAGCACCTCGCCGATCGTCGTGGTGCTGAGCCCGGCCGCGAGCATGAGACGAATGCCTCGCACCGTGGCGGCGTCCTCCTTCCGGAACTCCCGATACCCGCTGGGCCGCCGTAGCGGCCGGAGCAAGCCCTGTTCCTCGTAGTAGCGCAACGAGCGCACGCTGGCGCCCGTGATCCGGGACAGCTCTCCGATCCGCATGTGACAACCGCCACTTCGAGTTGACTCTCACGCCGGTGTGAGAGTCCAGCCTATTCGCATGACAAAACAGCATTAATCCGGACAGGACAGCGCTGCGGTCACCGTCGTCGGTCTGGGACCGATGGGGTCGGCGCTGGCAGAGACGTTTCTTGGTGAGGGCCAGTCCCTGACGGTCTGGAACCGTACCGCAGGGAAGGCCGAGGCTCTGGTCGCCAAAGGGGCGCGCTGCGCGGCCACTGTCGCCGAGGCCGTGGCCGCGAGCCCTGTCACGATCACGTGCCTCAATGACTACGCGACCATGTATCAGGTCTTTGACTCCGCCGGCGGTGCGTTTCAGGGTCGTACGCTGGTGAATCTCACCTCGGGAACGCCGGCAGAAGCTCGCGCGACGGCGGGCTGGGCGACCGAACGCGACCTCGACTATCTCGATGGCGCGATTATGGTGCCCCCGCCACTCGTCGGACAGCCTGAATCGGTCTTCCTGTATGCCGGTCCACGGGAAGTCTTCGACCGGCACCGGGCGGCCCTGGCGTTCCTGGGCGATCCCCGGCACCTTGGCGCCGATCCGGGCCTGGCGGTGCTGTTCAACACGGCACTGCTCGAAATGATGTACGCGACCCTGAACGGATTCCTGCACGGCGCCGCCCTGGTCGGCTCGGCGAACGTGCCCGCCGCCGAGTTCGCCGAACTCGCGCTGGGCTGGTTCATGCCCGTGGTGCTGGATCCTGCGAGCCTCGCCGAACAGGCGCCGAACCTGGACGAGGGCGCATACCCCGGTGACCTCGGAACCATGTACATGAACCTGAACGCGCTGGAGCATATCGTCCGCACCAGTGTCGAGCAGGGCGTCCACTCTGACCAGCCACGGTTGATGAAGGAACTCGCCGAACACGCGATCGCTCAAGGGCACGGCACCGAGAACTATTTCGCCATGTTCGAGATCTTCAAGAAAGGCTGAGAGCCGATGTTTGCGGTAGCCGGTGATTGATGGGCCCATGCTCTGAAGGAGGCCACGCACGGCTCTCGTGAGTCAGCTCGAGATGGGAAGAGCCGTGTGCGGCCCCTGGTGCTGCCGATGGTCCCGAAAAGCGTGCACCGCTTCATAACTCGTCGCGTGGTGCTTGATCTACGGGATTGACCAGCGAAGGCGGTAGGGCAAGATCGGGCCTTGTGCCGATTCGTCTGCTGTATTTGACCTTGATTCGGGTGTTCGGCTGGCTGGTGTTGCTGGGTCGTGCAGGCGTCCAAAGACGTCGAGATCATGATGCTCCGGCATGAGGTGGCCGTGTTGAAGCGTCAGGTTGTCTGACCGAAGCCGGACTGGGCCGATCGGGCGGCTTTGGCCCGCTTCCTGCCGTTGGTGCTGCGAGCTCATCGGCTTGTCACGTCGTGCACCTTGTTGGCCTGGCATCGGTGTTGGGTCAAACGCTCGTGGACCTACCCGCATCGCGCCGGTCGTCCTGCGATGAGCAAGGAGATCCGGGAACTGGTCTTCCGCCTGGCCCGCGAGAACGCACGGTGGGGTAGCGGCGGGTACGTGGCGAACTGGTTCGCCTCGGCGTGCCGGTTGGCGAAGCGACTGTGCGACGGATCCTGTGTTCGCGCTGGCGCCGGCCGACACCACGCAACCTCGACACCCCCTTGGCGAACATTTCTACGGCTGCAAGCGAAGGGATTGTTGGCCTGCGACTTCTTCCACGTCGACACGATCTCCCGGAAACGCCTGTACGTGTTGTTCGTGATGGAGGTGGAAACACGGCGCGTACACGTCCTGTGAACTTTTCATGCTCACGGGATGGCGAAAAGATTCTTCTTAGGTGTGACCTCGAGCAAGCTCTTTGGCTCAAGCTCCAGATTGCTCTATAACTTCTAGCAGGAACGTACGACCTGAGGCTGTAAAAGGAAGTATGAGTAGCGCCGAGGTCATCAAGAGGATGACCAGCACAAGGGGGATCGTGAGCAGCGCACCTATGGCGACACGTTGCCATGCCGCAGATAGGATTACCACAAGACACTTCGGCTGTGACGGCACTGACGGGCAGCGTCTTGGCCTTAGCCGTGAGCAGCACGCCTAAGGCGTTACTTGGTACCTTGTGAGTACATAGAAAACCCCTGTCGCTGGCATCGCTGCTTCGACTGTACTCGCACACGCCGGCAGGCGCGGATAACTCAGAGGTAAGCCTTTTCTGTCCTCGACTTAGAGGTTGATTGATGCGCGGATGCGCATTTGGCACGCTAGACTAGCGGTGAAGGCAAAACACATTGGCTTCATTTGCTGAGAAAGGCCCTTCCTGGCTGGGAAGGGCCTTTCTGTGCGCCCTGGCCCTTCGGCGCTTATGCCGCTTTAGCCCAATGGCAGACGCACCGGTCTTAAGGAGCCCCGGTTTGAGTCCTGTGGGGCTCAAGAACACGATTCGCCGCCAGCTCCGGCGTTCATCGCCTGGTCGGGTTGGGCGTTCCTGGGGCGTGGGCGACTGGTGCGGGTTGCCTGGGATCATGGTTCGTGCTCTTGTCCACGGTGTACGCCGTCACTCGACGTCTGCTGTCTGTGCCCGCGCTGTTGTTTCGCGGTGACGTCTCCAAGGAGGCGGAATCGCTGGTACTCAGGCACGAGAACACGGTTCTGCGCCGTCAGGTCCGACGGGTGCGCTATGAGCCCGCCGATCGCCTGTGGTTGGCGGCGCTCTCGTCTCTGATACCCCGGCGCCGCTGGGCGAAGATCTTCTCGATCTCCCCGGCTACCCTGCTGACCTGACACCGCAAGCTCGTGGCGAGCACGTGGGACCACAGCCGGCGGCGTCGTCCCGGGAGACCGCCCACCGCTGCTGCGGTCAAGACTCTGGTGCTGCGCATGGCCGCCGACAATCCCACTCGGGGTCACCGGCGGATCCACGGCGAACTGAGCCGCCTCGGTCACAAGATCGCCGCTTCGACCGTGTGGAACATCCTTAACCAGGCCGGCATCGCACCGCAGCGGACCAACGTGGAAGCAATTCCTGACAGCACAGGCCGAACGCATCGTCGCCGTCGACTTCCTGCACGTCGACACCATCAACCTCAACCGCATCCACGCCCTGGTCCTGCTCGAGCATTGCAGCCGTCGTACCCACTGCTTGGTGTGAGGGCCAACCCCACGGGCGAATGGACCGCCCAGGCTGCCCGCAACTTCCTCATGGACACCGACATGACGAACATCAAGTTCCTGATACGCGACCGTGCCGGCCAGTTCGCCGAAGCCTTCGACACGGTCTTCGCCGATGCGGGCCTGCGCGTCCAAAGAGTCCGCCACAAGCCCCGAAAGCCAACGCACACTGCGAGCGGATACCTGGAGCACTACAACGGGGCCCGGCCTCGGCTAGCTAAGCCCATCCCAAGCTGAAACCGGACCGCCATCGCCAGTCGACCTGGCAAGCCATCGGGTCCACCGCAGGCCCGTTCTCGGCGGTCTCGTCAACGAATACCAGATCGCCAGCTGACGCTACCAAGAATCCGCAGGTCAGACATCGAATCCTATCTTTCAGCCCCACAGGCCCTCCACTTGTGGCCGTGCCCCGCGCGATCCCCAGCCGCGCGGCGACGGCGAGGTCGGAGTTACCTCGCGCGCACTCCAGCACGATCCGTGCTCGTAACGCCAGCTCCTGTGCCGTCGATCGGCGAGACGCCCAGCCCTGCAAGTTCATCCGCTCGCCCGCGGTCAGCACCAGCGGTGGCAGCCTGCTGTCTCCCACACCCTCTGCACACTCCCACCCGAGTCCGAAGTCACCACCCAGCTACACAAAGCAACACAAGTGGTGACCACGCGACTCGAAGCCAGCTCACTAGGTCGCCACCGGCCCGGCCAGCGACGGTCATGGCATCGTCACAAGCTTGACTGCCCGGCCTCAGCGGTCTCGTTCCGGCAGGCGCAACCACCGGTCCGGCGGGCCGACGATGGCGCGGGCGTCGGGCGGGCGCAGCCCGGTCTTGGCGCATATGTATGCCAAGGCCTCGCCCTGGTAGAGGTATTCGGCGAGAATCTCGTCGGCCGTCAGGTGTCCGCCCGCGTCGCCGCCGCCGGGAAGTGTGTCGGAGTCCTCGATCTCCCCATCGCGGCTGACAAGCCCCTGGTCGCCGCTCTTGGGGTTGGCGAACAGGCTGTAGCAGACGGTTCCCTCGGACAACGGCAAGGTCACTTCGGGAGTGGAGGGGACGTATCCCCAGGGTTGGATGACGACGCATCCACCAGGTACGTCGGTGACGCCGACGATGCCCAGGTGGGCGTTGGGATCGGCCCAAGGATCCATGGTGGTGTCGTCCACCGGCCAGGCTTCCAGCCGCCGCGCAGCCTCGGCCGCGGTGAGATCCGCGACGCACGCCACACCCATGTAGTCGTCGATGTCGGCCAGCGCGGCGATCAGCCGATGCGCCTGCGCCGCCGTCGCGGCCTCGTCCGGGGTCAGGCCGGGGTGCCCGGCGGGGACCGGGAACAGATCCGGGTTCGGACCGGCGAGCGCGAGCCGTCCAGGAGACCACCCGGCCATCATGGGCCGCCAGGGGTCCGCACCGGCGGCGACCAGGGCACGGGCGTTGTCCAGGCGATGGGTGAACACCGCCGTCCACAGGGCGGTCCGGTCGTCGAACTCGGCGTCGACGTCAACGACGCGACGGGCCAGCTCGGCCACCGTCTCAGGCGTCCCCCATTCGGCCGCGAAGTGCAACGGCCTTCCCTCGTAGCCGCCGAAGGCGTAGACACCCGAATCGGGGTCGGCGCCCGCTTCCAGCCTGGCGCGGATCGCCGCGAGGTCAGCCCATCCGTGCCCATCGATTCCGGACCAGCCCGCCGGTAGAGGCTCGGACATGACGCTCCCTCGGATCGGTATTTCATGGACGGGCACGATTATTCCGTATCAGAACGGTCCGCCTCGGCCCTCTGTCGAGTGACAGAGGGCCGAGGTCGGGGTTCAGCTTCTGGTTCTCACCAAGAAGGGGTCCTTGTCGGCGAGCCTATTTCGCGAATAGAACGTTCTGAGCCAGGTCCATCCGTGGTTCCTGTTCTGCAGGCCATTGATAGGTCTGACGGAGTAGTCGTTCCCCACCTTTCCCTGGTACGTGCTGGCGAAGGGGAACTCGTCACACTGCAGACCGGCCTGGGTGTAGTGCTGCACCCACTTCAGGCTCGGGTTCAGCTCCCAGTAGTACAGGTCGCATTCACCCTTCGTCAGATGGCCGTTCACCTGCCTCTCCCAGTTGAACTTCTTCCGGTTCTCATCCGCGTTCTTCTTGCCCAGGAGGCGGGTCAGCGGATGCGATCCCGCGACGTCGGCGTTGCCCGGGATGGTCTTGACCTGGCGCACGTTGTTCACCAGTTTGTAGGGCCAGGTGTTCTTGTTGTCCGGTGTCTTTAGGGCGTCGGCGATATGGTCGATGACCGCGTCCATGGGTTTCCCTGCCGCCGTCGCCGCGCTCTTCGACATCGTGAAGACGGGGGTGACGGTGAAGATGCAGGCGCCGGTGTGCACGCCATAGGTGTTGTTCGCCGCCGCTCTCACCGTGCTCGGTGGGTCCTCGTCCTCCTGCCCGAGGGTGAGCTCGTCACAACGGGTGGTCGGGGCGTACGCGTGGCTGGGACCACCACAGACGCGAGTCGTCCCGATGACCTTGCCCACGTCCAAGCCCATGTCGTCGAAGCAGCCGGTGTTCCACAGCGGGATCGCCTGCTTGTCCCAGGTTGTGTCGACCTCACCGTCCGAGTCCCACTCGTCCAGGGTGTTGTACAGCCGGGGACGAAGGGTGCAGGTGCTGACACGGTCGCTGTCGGGGTCGGAGTAGAAGCGGAAGAAGGTGTCACCGCTGGCCTTGAACTTGGCGATGCTGTCCCGGAACGTGTAGATACCGTCCGCGTACTCCTGCCAACCCTTGGCCCTCATCTGGCTGAGGACTGCAGGCGTGAGGTTGCACGTGGAGCCGCTTTCGCCCTTCGAGCTAATCACCAGGCCGATTCGGTACTCGTCGAGCTTGTCGGCCGGGATCTCCTTCCCGTCGAGGTACGCCACGATATTGCCCAGCCGGGTCCACATCGAGATCGTCTGCGGAGTCAGGCCCGTTCCGCCGACCACGCCCGTGCCGTCGGCGGTCCCCAGATAGGTGTGGTAGACGGTCGTCGCCTCCACGAGATAGCCGTCCTCCACCTGCGGCCGGACGTACTCTCCCTTCTTGATGTAGTCGCCTACGCCGATGAGCTTGCTCCAGCAGGCGTTGTAGCGGGAGGACTTCTGCCAGCCGAAGCTGGCGTTCGGTTGGGGCGCGTTACGGCGACCCTCCGAGCACATTTCCAGGCTCATGTGCTCATAGTCGAAATCGGCGTTCTGTACGGCGGCCGCCGCCTTCTTCGGAGTGCCTGCCTGGCCGGAGTCACCGAGATCGATCTTGACCGGCTGCCATTCCGTCCACGAGGACGCCGCGAAGGCCGACGCGGCGCGAGCACGCCATCGCACCCGCCACCCGTCCTTCAGCTTCCCGCCGGGCACCCGAGCGATTCCCACAGGCCCAGTGGCGATCTCCGTGCTGCCGGACCAGATCCGGCCCTTGCCCTGCGACCGGGCGCCGGGGTCGTGCTCGACCTCGACTTCCACCTTGGAGTGCCGCGCCAACCGGCCGGACACCTTGACCATGAGCTCCGGAGCCGTGGTCGGTACGACGGCCTCCTCGGCCTTCGAGGAGCGGGTCCACACCTTGTCGATGGACAACGAGGCCTTGGCCGTACCACGTAGTTGCCGCGGTTGCACCGACCCGGCCAGGAACGTCCACCCGTAGGGCTCCTCGATGGCGTTGCCCGCCGTGTCCGAGGCGGCGGTGACCTCAGCCCAGTAGTAGAGGTCCAGCGGTTCGTCCGGGGTGAACGTCAGCACCGTGTTACGGGCGCTCATCGTGACGCTGCCGGGAACCACCTCGTCGTCGATGTCGGTCAGGACGAAGTTGACGCCGGTCACCGGCTCGCTGAAGGTGACCTTCACCGTGGCGTCGGCCGGCACGTCCTCGGTGCCGTCGGCCGGTTCCACAGCGAGGATCGTCGGCGGTGTCGTGTCCGAACCGGGAGGTGTCGTGGGAGTCGGGGTGGGACCGGCGTTGTCGGTGTAGGTCACCTTCAACGTCGGCGGATGGGCCTCGGCCTCCTCGGTTTCCGACGCGTGGAAGCCGCGGTCGTACTGCGGGGCGCTGGTGGATTCATCAACCCCGCGCACCATCAGGCCATGGTTGTCATGGCCCGCTGCCCAGCCCCGCACGATGTCGGTCACCGGCCAGGTCCACGCGACATCGCTCGGCGGCGAATCGCCCACGCATCCGCCGGGGTCCTTGGCGAGCGCCTCGCCGTTGGTGGTGGTCTGCGGCTGATTGCGCCAGCTCAGGGTTTCGGCACTCCACGCCCCGGTGACCTGCTGCGCCTTGAGAGCCGAGTCGGCGGCGCCACAACCGAAGGAAGCCGAATTCCACAGCTCCAGCTTGGCCTCGGTGATCGCCTTACCCGCCAGCGCCGAGGTATCGAACTTCAGATAGGTCCGCTCAATGGCCCTCGGAGCGCTGCTGCCGTACGCACCCGCCCACACCGTGGGGCCATTAGGGCCGACCGTCCCTTGGTCATCAAGCCAGGTGTCGGTCTGCACCGGCAACGTGATCGTCTTCGGAGCCGACGGCGCCTGGACCGTCGTGAAGGACCAGACGTGCGGGGTGGTCATGATGTTGCCCGCGGTGTCTTTGGCTTTGGTCGCTTCGGCGGTGTAGGTGGCGCTGTGGGCCAGGGGTTGTTGTGGTGTGAAGGTCAGGACTTTGTTGGTGCTGTCCATCGCCGTGGTGCCGGTGATGGTGGTGCCTTGGGAGTCTTTGAGGGTGATCTCTGCCTCGGATACCGGCTCGCTGAAGGTGGCCCGAACGGGTGTGGCGACCGGTACGTCGGCGGCGTTGTTGGCGGGGTCGGTCCCGGTCACCGTGGGTGCAGTCGTGTCGGGTGCCGCCGTGGTGAAGGACCAGACGTGCGGGGTGGTCATGATGTTGCCCGCGGTGTCTTTGGCTTTGGTCGCTTCGGCGGTGTAGGTGGCGCTGTGGGCCAGGGGTTGTTGTGGTGTGAAGGTCAGGACTTTGTTGGTGCTGTCCATCGCCGTGGTGCCGGTGATGGTGGTGCCTTGGGAGTCTTTGAGGGTGATCTCTGCCTCGGATACCGGCTCGCTGAAGGTGGCCCGAACGGGTGTGGCGACCGGTACGTCGGCGGCGTCCTTGGCCGGGTCGGTCCCGGTCACCGTCGGCGCGCTCGTGTCAGGTCCCGTTGTGGTGAACGACCAGGAATGCGGAGACATGGCGTTGTCCCACAGGTCCGTCGCACCGCTGACGGTCGCGGTGTACACGGTGCCGGGCCTCAGCGGCTGACCTGGTGTGAAGGTGACGGTGGCGTTGCCGTACTCACCGGTTTCGCCTGTCGTGGTGGCCACGACACCGCCGTCGGCGTCCTTCAGGACGAGGTCGGCGCCGCGTACGTCCTCATTGAAGGTGACGCTAACGGCGGTGTCAGTCGGTACGTCGCTCGCGCCATCAGCCGGCGTCGTTTCGACGACGGACGGCGGAGCCCCGTCACCGACGTCAGGGTTGGTGGGAGACTCGTCAGTCTCCCCCTCCAGCGGCAGCAACTCGGGGATGGTGTTGTCCGTCTCCGCGTACCGCTGGGTCTCGATCGCCCTGATCTGTTCGGTGCTGAGGACGCTGTTGTCGGGGGTGGCGAGCAGGACCTCCTCCATCGCCAGGGCCTCGCCGTACGTGGGGAAGGACGTCAGATCCCCGCTGGAGTTGAACACCACCCTGACGCGATCCGCAGGCGTGTAGTCGATGAACAACACCGGACCGCGTCCGTCCCCGCCGGTGTACTGGTCGGAACGGTATTGGCGCCAGTTGGCTCCGGCGGCGCCCTCGGTGGCGGCGCGGATCATCAGCCCGTAGTCCGACGTCCCGTCGGCCCACTGCTGCACGATGTCCTGGATCGAGTAGTACAACTCGCCGCTGCCCGAGCAGCCTGCCAACGTGGCGCTGTAGCCGCCGGTGTTGACCACCGCGTTGGTGCCGGTGCTGGACGGCTGGTTGGCCCAGGTCAAGGTGGAGTAGTGGTAGGCCGAGGTGAGTCGGCGCGCGACGATGCCCACGCCCACGCTGGTGCCGCACCCGTTGGCGTGGTAGTTCCACAACCGCAGGTCGGCGTCGTGGATGGTGGCGAAGTCCAGATGGGTGCCATTGATCACGTAGCGCAGGTAGGTGCGCCACAGTTCTCCATCGGCCGACTTCCCCGCACGAAGCCATGTGAACAGGGTCGCCGAGTTGGGGTACTGCACGCTGGAGACGAAGGTGTCGGAGGAGTCCCCCGCGCCGATCCACTCCCCGCTCATCGGCACGATCACCGGGTAGGCCACCGACGGATCGGCCAGGAAGACGGCGTCGGGGGTCAGCACCAGCGAGGTATTGCCGGAGGCGCCGGTGGTCACCGAGGTGTCTACCTTGCCGATCCTGCCCTGTTCCGGCGACTCGATGGCCTTGGCGTCAACGGCCTGCGCCGCCAGCGGCCTGCTCTCCGCCGCGCCCTGCGCCGACATGAGCTGTGGCTTGCCGTCACGGATGCTGTACGCCTTGCCGTCGGGCAGGTTAACGGTCAGCGGAATCTGTATCGGGCTCTTCGGACGCGTACGCAGCACGACGTCCTGAGCGAACCCGTTCGGGAGGGCGGTGAGTACCAGGTCGGCGCCCTCTGCCACCACATCCCGATAAGTAATCTTGTTTCCGTCCACGTTCGGCATGGGCAGCTTGCGGTTCCAGCCGATGGCGACGGTTCCGTCCTTGTCCTTGGCGGTGACCAGGGTCTTGTCACCCTCACCGCCGAAGGTCAGCGGAGTCTTGACCAGCTTGGCCCCCAGCGTGCCGTCGGACTTGGTCACGATCGAGGTGTCGACCGGCTGCCAGGACTTCTTGCCGTCCTTGCTGGACACTTTGAGCTGCACCGGCTCGGTACTCAGCTCAGCATGCAGCGTTTTGCCATCGGTGTTGGCCCACACCTTCATGGTTTCGGTGTAGTGCGAGGGTAAGGCGACCCGTTTGCCGGTCTTGACGGCTTTCGCCTTGGCCGCCACCATCTTCTCGTCCACCACGGGACTGCCGCCCCGCCGCTCTGAAGGCGCCGAACTCGGCGTAGGTTCGTGCTGCTCAGCCCAGGACGGAGCTGAGGCCATGCTCAGGGCCATAATCGCAGCCACAGCAGTGGCGGCGGCCCTCGCCAGGCGTCTTCTCCGATGCCTGGGGCCGGGTAAGTGCGGTGCTGTCTCCCCGTTTCGCACCAGCAGTGTCACGTAACACTCCTCTGCGCACAGCAGAGTGGCCATGTCGCCACGGCCACTCGAACGGATGTTCCAGACGCAGAGATATCATCCAGATCAACGCAAATAAAGGTCTTTGATCAAGCTGCCATTCGTGATAACCCCACGGGCAGGGCAGGAAGGGAAAGGCCTCTACCTGTTGCTCTTCCCGCGGCAGGCGGGCGAGCGTGCATCACCACGGATCAGACAACGATCGAAGCGCGCCCTGCAGGATTTGAACCTACGGACCGTCGGATTAGAAGCAAGATCGTCTAGTGTTTGGCTGTGTCCGGTGGTGATTCTTTGCCCGGTCCATGGTGATCGCAGTGTCAGGTTGTGCCCGGCCCTGACACGGGTGCCGGGACGGACGAGCACGGGCCGAGCACGGCGACTTACCCGGTAGGCGTTGCGGGGGAAGTCATCCGGTATGGGGACGAGGCTGACATCTGCGACTCTGGCCAGTGCGTGTGCTGGTTCACCGCCACGGGCATGGGGGTGAACCGACGTGCGAGGCCAGCTCGGTGAGGTGGTCTCGAGGTACCCACGCCCTTGGGGAGCTGACTACACTCGGCCTCAAAGTCGCGCCGTCCACAGTATGGGAGATCCTCCAACGGGAAGGCGTCGACCCAGCACCCGAGCGAGCTTCCACCACCAGGGCTGACTTCCTACGATCGCAAGCCGAGGCACTCCTGGCTTGCGATTTCATCGAAGCCGTCACCCTCAACGGACAGCGCCACTGCATCCTGGCCGTCATCGAGCACGCCGCCAGGCGCATCCGCGTTCTTGGCACCACCACTCACCCTACCGGGCGTGGGTGACCCAGGAGATAAGGAACCTCGTCGTGGATCTGGAGGATGCAGGCTGCCGGACCCGGTTCCTGATTCGAGACCGTGACGGCAAGTTCCCCGCTCTCATGGACGAGATTCTCGCGGATGCCGGTATCCAGGCCGTGCTCACCGGCATCCGGATGCCGCGGATGAACTCGATCATGGAGCGGTGGGTGCAGTCGTGCCGTCACGAGCTTCTCGACCGCTGCCTGATCTGGAACGAACACCATCTACGCCACGCCCTGGGTGAGTACAGAAGTTCTATAACGAGCATCGCGCTCATCAAGCCCTCGACCAAGCAGCTCCACTCCGCGCCGTTCCCGAATCGACCCCCCACCTGCGCGCATCATCGACCCGAACATCCATCGACACGACCGGCTCGGCGGAATCTTCCACGAATACACACATGCCGCTTGAACTGCACGGACGCAATTTTCGGCAGGCGCAGTCCTCCGCAAGTACTCGCATGCCGCCTGACCTGCCTGGATGGATGGAGTTATCCGCAGGCGCAATGTGCTGAGACTGAGTGTGTCAGCCATCTTCCCTGCGCGGGCCCATAAAAGAGGTCAAATCACCGTCCGGTATGGGGAGAATATGGCTTAAAACAAAGTTGCGCTCTGGATTGGTTGACCTGACTAGCTGGTCATGGAACTCGGCGTGGGCGAATCTTTCCAGGGCGGTGATACATGCGTTTCGCCAGTGGGGGACGGTGATGGATCCGCCCGCTCCCCGTCCTCTTCTCTGCCCTGCGGGGCTTTGGACGCTGATGGTCTCGTAGTCGAAGCGCGACCCGGCAAGGTAGGGATCCAGGGAACGCTCGTCCCACCCTATCCGCACGTGAAGATCACCTGATGGGTCGAGTGCCGACAGGAGTCGACCTTCAGAGGCGAGCGCAAGGAGATTGTGCCACTCCTGCCAGGCGGGGCTGATGCCTCGATCATGCCAGCAGGCCGTCAGGGCGGTTCCGCCTGAGGGTGTGAGGGCGGCCAAGGCCTCGGGCTGAGCGCATCGCGTTCCATAACTGGGTTCGGCCACGAGGACACCGTCTCCCCATGCGGATATCACGGCATCGTTGATGGCATCCCATCCGCTGTATGGGGAACCATTCGTTTCACCCATTTCTGTCGCGCCGAGGATCCGGCATACCGCTCCGACATCCAATCCTTTAACGGCTGTGAAGCAGGCGGAGTCGACAGTCGTCACATTGAACGCCATGGATGATTCAGGTCCTTTCACCGATTCACTGCCCCGGAGTGGCGGAAGGGGGTGTGCCCCTTCCGCCACTCTTGCCTCTATTGCGGGACGTTGTCTGTGGTGATCATAACCCAGAATGGGTCGTTATCGAGAATCCGGTATCACCAATAGAACCAGTTGAGAGTGGTTCCGGCGGATCCGTTCTGGCTCGCGAATACACGACGAACTGAATAGTTGTCCGTAAGCGCTGCTGTTTTCCAGACTCGACCCCCGCCTTCATAGGAGGAGTTGAATGGGTACTCATCGCATTCAGTATCTACGATGATTGGGAGTGTCGCACAGACAGTGACCACCCGGCCCCTGATATCCCTGCGCAGTCGGGGATCGATAGTTCTGTGGAGAGGTTTTCCCTGGGCGCTGGCACGGGGTGCCATGAAGTTCCCTGGAACAGCTTTATTGCTGTTCGAGGGAGCCGTTGGGCCTGGATTGTAGAAGGCGTCCTTGATGTGTCTTGCCACGGGCGAATGCGCCGCGCTCGTCGTGTCGTACACCATGGTCTTGTTGGCTGTCTCAAAGACGCAACCACCGACGGCGTTGGGGTTGTCGGATGCCGTGCCGCAGGCTACAACTGGTGCCGTGCTGAAGTGGGGGAAGTCCTCGTCTCCGATCTGGGATCCGACCTCGATATAGGGGCTGATGGTGCATGTTCCTACGTAGTCCGGGCCCAGGGCGCCGGGATGGGAGCGGAAGGTGATGAGGCTGCTCTTATTGCTCTCCCATTCCGGCAGGCTGGACTGACTTCCGGTAGACGAGGTCGGCATGCATTGAGAGGTGGTAGGGTCGCCCGCCTTTTTGACGTACGTGCGCAGCGATACCTGTGTGGTGTCTCCCGTGAACGCTTTTCATCCTCACGTTGCTGGCGCAACTCGGCGATTCTGCAGGACGGCGATGGCCTTGCACAGGTGGCCGGCCTTGGATGGGCTGCA